>LNDZ01000038.1 GCA_001464495.1 Betaproteobacteria bacterium Ga0074130 | reverse complement strand
GAAATGCAACGTCGTATGGTCAGCACCTGCCGCCGTCTGGGCAAGCCAGTCGTGATCGCGACCCAAATGCTGGAATCGATGATCAGCTCGCCAGTGCCAACCCGTGCTGAAGCCTCTGACGTTGCCACCGCCATCTACGAAGGTTCAGACACCGTCATGCTGTCGGCTGAATCCGCGTCGGGCAGCTTCCCAGTCGAAGCCATCGCGATGATGGATCGCATCATCAAGCGTGTCGAACAAGACCCGGTTTATCAGAAGAACATTGATGCCGCGCGTACCGCCCCTGAAGCCACGACCCCAGATGCGATCTGTGGTGCGCTGGGTCAGGTGACCGGTCTGCTGCGTCCGGCTGTGACCATTACTTACACGTCGTCGGGCTTCACGGCCCTACGTGCTGCACGTGAGCGTCCATCGACCCCGATCATTGCGCTGACGCCATCGCTGCAAACCGCGCGTCGTTTGGCGTTCTGCTGGGGTGTGCATCCGCTGCCAGGTCAAGAGATCGACCGTGTGCAGCAAATGGTTGAGGTCGGTTGCAATGCGGCGAAGTCGGAAGGCTTTGCGAAGCAGGGCGATCAGGTGGTGATCATCGCCGGCCTGCCCTTCGGGCAATCCGGCACCACTAACCTCCTCCATATCGCTAAGGTCGAGTAAGACGGGACGGCCCTTTCTGACCGAAAGGGGAATGACGCTTCGCCGCACCCGCTAGGCATGTCCACAAGGCGCCGTTTTGCCGCCTTAAATGCCTTCGGTATCAATCAAAAAACCCCGCCTAGGCGGGGTTTTTTGATTTGTATTAGTTATCAAACGATTCGTCCGGCTTACCAAAGCTTGCCATGCGTCGTAGCCTCAGCCCCGTAATCATTTTTGCGGGAGCCGGCGCATAGGACTGTGCTGTCTGTATTCGCTATGAGAAGGCGTTACATGAGATGGCTGAATGAGAAATGAAACTTGGCCACCCCTTAGCGCCTTGCTAACGAATTTTGCAGAAAATCGCGGAAAGCCCCGCCACGACTAACCTTGACCACCTTGCAAAATTGACAGTTGAACTAAACTTCATATACCATGACGTGTATTGGCAGATGATTTCATATATCAGAACGGCTTTGCGTTTCTAGCAATTTCGGCTGGATCAGAAGTCGGGCCTGTCAGGTTTTGTGAGGTTAGCTGTTCCTTTTTGCCGCAAAGGGCTATTTCTTTTTCTACTCAAGGATATGGAAATGGATTGCTGGCAGTGTTTGATCAAATAAATCTACCCCTAAAGAATCGAGGTTATTTTCGATGAGTACCACCGTCATCCCGATTGCTGATGCTGGCCGTATGCGCAAGGCCCGTGCAACCCCTAAGGGTCGCAATGTCGACCCCAAGGCCGCAGAAGAAATTCGTGCTCTGCTCAAGGACGAGCCGCGCCGCCGCGATCTCCTGATCGAACATCTGCACAAGATTCAGGATGGCTACGGCCACATTTCTGATGCCCACATCGTCGCGCTGGCCGCGGAAATGGGCATGGCGATGACCGAAGTGTACGAAGTCGCCACCTTCTATCATCACTTTGATGTGGTGCGTGCCGGTGAAGCCGTGCCTGCCGAGCTGACCGTGCGTGTGTGTGAGTCCATGTCCTGCGAACTCGCTGGTGCTCATGACCTGCTGCACAAGCTGCCAGAAATTCTGGGTACCAAAGTGCGCGTACTCCCCGCGCCGTGTGTGGGTCGCTGCGAATCTGCACCGGTGGTTGTGGTCGGTCAGAACCCGATCGACAGCGCCACCGTCGAAACCGTCAAGAAGGCGGTTGAAACCAAGGACATCAAGGCCAAGCTGACCGACTACGTTGGCTTCGAGAAGTACAAGGCAGAGGGCGGTTACAAGACCCTGGCCGATTGCGTCAGCGGCAAGATCGACGTTGAGTCCGTCCTCAAGACCATGGAAACCTCAGGTCTGCGCGGTCTGGGCGGCGCAGGCTTCCCGTCCGGTCGCAAGTGGCGCATCGTCCGCGCTGAGGCTGGTCCTCGCCTCATGGCTGTGAACATTGACGAAGGCGAACCCGGCACGTTTAAGGATCGCTACTACCTCGAACGCGACCCGCATCGCTTCCTCGACGGCATGCTGATTGCCGCTTGGGCGGTCGGGATCGAATCCATCTACATCTATCTGCGTGACGAATACGCTCACGTGCGCGAAATCCTGACCAAGGAAATCGCTGCCCTGCAAGCCAACTCACCTGTACCGCTGCCGCCGATCTATCTGCGTCGCGGTGCTGGCGCCTACATCTGCGGTGAAGAATCCGCGATGATCGAGTCGATCGAAGGCAAGCGCGGCATGCCGCGTCTGCGCCCACCGTATGTGGCGCAAGTTGGTCTGTTCGGTCGTCCAACGCTGGAACACAATATGGAAACCGTGTTCTGGGTCCGCGACATCCTCGAAAAGGGCGCCGACTGGTTCACAAGCTACGGCCGTCACGAGCGTAAAGGTCTGCGTTCCTTCTCCGTTTCCGGCCGTATCAAGAAGCCGGGCGTGCACCTGGCCCCGGCCGGTATCACCATGAAGGAACTGATCGAAGAGTATTGCGGTGGCATGCTCGATGGCCAAGAGTTCTACGGCTACATGCCGGGTGGTCCGTCGGGTGGCATTCTGCCGGCATCGATGGGCGATATCCCGCTGGACTTCGACACCCTGAACCAGTACGGCTGCTTCATCGGTTCCGCTGCTGTCGTGGTGCTGTCCAACAAGGACACCGCCCGCGCCATGGCCGCCAACGCTATGCGCTTCTTTGCTGACGAGTCGTGCGGTCAATGCACGCCGTGCCGTGTTGGCACCAGCAAGGCAGCCAAGCTGATGGATACCAACAAGTGGGATCAGCCGCTGCTCGACGAGCTGGCACGCGCAATGGGCGATGCGTCCATCTGTGGTCTGGGCCAAGCAGCGCCGAACGTGATCCAGTGTGTGATCAAGTACTTCCCGCAAGAACTGAGCAAGTGAGAGGTTAAACGCGATGAATGCAATTAACGAACAAATGATTCCGGCGCAAGTTGAGTTCACCCTCAACGGCAAGACTGTTACTGCCCGCGCTGACGAAACCATCATCCAGGCTGCTAAGAAGGAAGGGATCGATATCCCTCATCTTTGCTATATGGAAGGCATGCGTCCTGATGGCAACTGCCGCGCTTGTGTTGTCGAAATCAAGGGCGAACGTGTGCTGGCCCCGTCCTGCTGCCGTTTCCCGACCAATGGCATGACAGTCACCACCGACTCCGAACGCGCAGTGCATTCGCAAAAGATGGTGGTTGAACTGCTCAAGTCCGACGTGCCTGAAGAGCAGTACGTGCTCGACAACGAGCTGACCTACTGGGCGAACAAGCTGGAAGTGGGCAAGCCCCGCTTCGAAGCGCGCGAACAAGTCGCGCAAGACATCTCCCATCCGGCCATGGCCGTAAACCTGGATGCCTGTATCCAATGTAACCGCTGTGTCCGCGCCTGCCGCGAAGAGCAAGTGAACGACGTGATCGGCTACGCCTTCCGCGGCGCTCACTCCAAGATCGTGTTCGACTTGGATGACCCGATGGGTGAGTCCACCTGCGTGGCCTGTGGCGAGTGTGTACAAGCCTGCCCAACCGGCGCTCTGGCCCCGGCCCGTGGTGTTGCCATGGTTGTGCCTGACAAGCAAGTTGAGTCCGTCTGCCCGTACTGTGGCGTGGGTTGCCAGCTGACCTACAACGTCAAGGACAACAAGATTCTCTACGTCGAAGGTCGCGATGGTCCAGCCAACGAAAGCCGCCTGTGCGTGAAGGGTCGCTTCGGTTTCGACTACGTGCATCACAAGCATCGTCTGACCAAGCCGCTGATTCGCCGTGCCGACGCACCGAAGAATCCAGAATTCGAACTCGATCCGAGCAACTACCTCGACGTCTTCCGCGAAGCTTCGTGGGAAGAAGCGATGGAGTTCGCCATCGGCGGCCTCAAGAAGATCCGCGATACCAACGGTCCCAGCGCGCTAGCAGGTTTTGGTTCGGCCAAGGGTTCGAACGAAGAAGCCTATCTGTTCCAGAAGCTGGTTCGCACCGGTTTCAACAACAACAACATCGACCACTGCACCCGTCTGTGCCACGCATCGTCCGTGATCGCACTGCTGGAAGGTATTGGTTCCGGTGCTGTGTCGAACCCGATGAAGGACGTGACCGAAGCCGAAGTGATCATGATCATCGGCTCGAACCCGACCGTGAATCATCCGGTGGGCGCCACTTGGATGAAAAATGCGGCCAAGAACGGCACCAAGATCATCATGGCCGACCCGCGCCGTACCGATCTGGCCCGTCACGCCACCTACAACCTGAACTTCAAGCCGGGCACCGACGTTGCCATGCTGAACGCCATGATGTTTGCCATCGTGGAAGAAGGTCTGGCCAATCAGGACTTCATCAACTCGCGTACCAGTGGCTACGATGCCCTTAAGGAAAACCTGAAGGGTTACAGCCCAGAAGCGATGGAGCCGATCTGCGGCATCCCAGCAGCCACCCTGCGTGCTGTTGCCCGTGACTTCGCCACATCCAAGGCTTCCATGATTCTGTGGGGCATGGGTGTATCGCAACACGTCCATGGCACCGACAACTCGCGCTGCCTGATCGCCCTGACCATGCTCACCGGCCAGATCGGTCGTCCGGGCACCGGTCTGCATCCGCTGCGCGGCCAAAACAACGTGCAAGGCGCATCTGATGCCGGTCTGATCCCGATGGTGTATCCGGATTATCAGCGCGTTGATAATCCTGAAATCCAGGCTAAGTTCGAAACCCTGTGGGGCACTAAGCTTGATCCTAAGCCGGGCCTGACCGTGGTTGAAATCGTCGAAGCCATGTACGACAAGAAGATCAAGGGCCTGTACATCATGGGTGAAAACCCAGCTATGTCCGACCCGGATGCTAACCACGCTCGCGCCGCCATGGCCAAGCTGGAGCACCTCGTCGTGCAGGACATCTTCCTGACCGAAACCGCCTACCTGGCTGACGTGGTCCTGCCGACCTCGGCCTTCCCAGAAAAGACCGGCACCTTCTCGAACTCCGACCGTATGGTGCAGATGGGCCGCCAAGCCCTGAACCCACCGGGCGAAGCACGTCAGGATCTGTGGATCATCCAAGACATCGCCAACGGTCTCGGCTGCGGCTGGAACTACAAGCACGTGTCTGACGTCTTCAACGAAATGCGCAAGGCCATGCCGTCCATCGCCGGTATGACTTGGGAGCGTCTGGAACGCGAACACGTCATCACCTATCCGTGCGAAGCGGAAGGCGATCCTGGCACGCCGGTCATCTTCACCGAAGACTTCCCGACTGAAAGCGGTCGTGCTCGTCTGGTCCCGGCCGACATCATCCCGCCGGATGAGCGTCCAGATACAGAGTTCCCGTTTGTTCTGATCACCGGCCGTCAGCTCGAACACTGGCATACCGGCTCCATGACGCGTCGTGCCTCCGTGCTTGACGCAATTGAGCCGACTTGTACCGTGCTGATCAACCCGCTGGATCTGGACAAGATTGGTGCAAAGCTGGGCGAAACCATCACCCTCGAGTCGCGTCGCGGCAAGATTGGTGTGATTGCCCGTGCCGATGCCGGCACCCCACCGGGCTCAGTGTTCATCCCCTTCGCCTACTACGAAGCGGCTGCCAACAAGCTGACCAACGCTGCACTTGACCCATTTGCCAAGATTCCGGAGTTCAAGTACTGCGCCATCAAGATCACCAAGGG
>LNDZ01000037.1 GCA_001464495.1 Betaproteobacteria bacterium Ga0074130 | reverse complement strand
GCAGGTCGCACAACGACCTGCCGCGTTTCTGCGCCTGAAGGGTTGATACGCCTACCTCAAGCGCCGCAGTGTCCTTCTGTGTCAAACCCCCGTCACGGAAATCTTGTACCTAATTTTTGGCGACATGCGCCCATAGCCTTGGGTCATGTTGTGGCATACCAACGACTGAGGAAAGAAGTATGAGTAAAGCACTTGCAGGCGTTCGCATTCTGGACATGACCCACGTGCAGGCTGGCCCCGCTGCCTCGCAAATCCTGGCATGGATGGGCGCTGACGTAATTAAGCTTGAGCCGCCGACCGGCGACATCACCCGTAGCCAGCTGCGCGATATTCCTGATGTCGACAGCCTTTACTTCACGATGCTGAACTGCAACAAGCGTTCGATCACCGTGAACATGAAGAGCGAAGAGGGCAAGGCCACCTTCATCGAGCTGCTCAAAGCCTCCGACATCCTCATGGAAAACTTCGGTCCGGGCGTGCTCGACCGTTTCGGCTTCAGCTGGGAAGAAGTCCACAAGCTCAACCCGCGCCTGATCATGGCTTCGGTCAAGGGCTTCGGTTCTTCCGGCCCTTATGCCGACTTCAAGGCCTACGAAAACGTGGCCCAAGCAATGGGCGGCGCGATGGCGACCACCGGCTTCAATGACGGCCCACCGTCTGTGACCGGCGCCCAAATCGGCGACACCGGCACCGGCATGCATTTCACCATTGGCATCCTTGGCGCGCTGTATCACCGCACCCACTCTGGCGAAGGCCAGTACGTCGAAGTCGCCATGCAAGACGCAGTGTTCAACCTGTGCCGCGTCAAGATGCGTGACCATCAGCGCCTGCAACACGGCCCGTTGATCGAGTTACGTGCCGCGCGGCGGCAACGATTCGGGTGGCGGTCAGCTCGGCAATGCCCTGAAGTGTAAGGGCGGCGGCATCAACGACTACCTGTACGTTGTGGTTCAAGAAGCCATTTGGCCGGCACTGGCTAACCTCGTTGGCGGCGAAAAGCTCGCTCACGATCCGCGCTTCGCCAAGATCGGCGACCGTCGTGCCAACCAGAAGGCCATGTGGCGCATCCTCAACGAATTCGCTTCGCACCACACCAAGCGCGAATTGATGGCCATCTTCAACGAGATCGACGTCCCTTGCGGCCCAGTTCTCGGCACCGAAGATCTGGCCAACGACGAACACTTGCGTGCCCGCGAGATGTACGTCGAGATGGACCACAAGAAGCGTGGCAAGCACTTCACCGTTGGCATGCCGATCAAGCTGTCGGCCTCGCCGGCTGTTATCACCCCGGCTCCGCTGCTGGGTGAGCACACCGACGAAGTGCTGAAGGAAGTCCTCGGTTACACCGACGAACAAATTGCCGCTAAGCGCGCTGCTGGCGCCTTCGGCAAGGTCTAATCGTCGTCTGAAGTATCCACCGCCTCCGACAAAAAATCGTCGGAGGCGGTTTGTTTTTTGTCAGGAATTACTGAGCTAGAGGGATCGCTCTCTGGTTCATCCCCGAAACACCGGGGAACAAGTGTTTTGTAAATAGGAGAGTCACAAATGAAGATGAGAGCATGCGAAGCCGCCGTGCGCGTGATGGAGCTGGAAGGCATTACCCAGACCTTCGGCATTCCTGGCGCCGCCATTAACCCGCTGTACTCGGCCATGAAGAGCCGCGGTACCCTGAAGCACGTGCTGGCCCGCCACATGGAAGGCGCATCGCACATGGCTGAAGGCTACACCCGCGCTGCCCCGGGCAACATCGGCGTGTGTCTGGGCACCTCCGGCCCCGCTGGTACCGACATGATCACCGGTCTGTACTCCGCCATCGCTGACTCGATCCCAATCCTGTGTGTGACCGGTCAAGCACCGCGCGCCCGCATGTACAAGGAAGACTTCCAGGCTGTCGATATCGAAGCAATCTCCAAGCCGGTCACCAAGTGGTCGGTCATGGTGCGCGAAGCTGCCCTCGTGCCACAAGTGTTCCAACAAGCCTTCCACCTCATGCGCTCCGGCCGTCCTGGCCCTGTGCTGATCGATCTGCCGTTCGACGTGCAGATGGCCGAAATCGAATTCGATCCGGACACCTACCAACCGCTGCCGGTCTACAAGCCAGCTGCTTCGCGCAAGCAAGCAGAAAAGGCCATCGACATGCTGTTGGCTTCGCATCGCCCAATCATCGTCACCGGTGGGGGCGTGATCAATGCTGGCGGCGAAAAGCAACTGGTCGAACTGGCCGAGCTGCTGAACGTACCAGTCGTCCCAACCCTGATGGGCTGGGGCACCATTGCTGACAAGCACCCGCTGATGATCGGTATGGTCGGCCTGCAAACCAGCCATCGCTACGGCAATGCATCGCTGCTGGCTTCCGACTTCGTCATGGGCGTGGGTAACCGTTGGGCCAACCGCCACACCGGTTCGATTGACGTCTACACCAAGGACCGCAAGTTCGTGCACATCGACATCGAGCCGACCCAAATCGGCCGCGTGTTCGGCCCGGACCTCGGCATCGTGTCCGACGCCAAGGCTGCCCTCGATCTGATGATCGAAGTCGCCAAGGAACGCAAGGCTGCTGGCAAGCTCAAGAACTACGGTACTTGGGTTGCTCAGTGTCAAGAACGCAAGCGCACCATGCTGCGTAAGAGCGATTTCGACAATGCACCGATCAAGCCACAACGCGTGTATCAAGAAATGAACAAGGCCCTGGGCGACGACGTGTGCTACGTCTCCACCATCGGTCTGTCGCAGATCGCTGCTGCTCAGTTCCTGACCGTGAACCATCCACGTCACTGGATCAACTGTGGCCAAGCTGGCCCACTGGGTTGGACCATCCCCGCTGCGATCGGTGTTGCCACTGCTGAACCAAAGAAGGAAGTGGTTGCCATCTCCGGCGACTTCGACTTCCAGTTCATGATCGAAGAACTCGCAGTTGCTGCGCAGTTCAAGACTGGCTACATCCACGTGCTGGTGAACAACGCTTACCTCGGCCTGATCCGCCAAGCCCAACGCAACTTCGAAATCGACTACTGCGTCCAGCTGTCGTTCGAAAACATCAACTCGCCAGAACTCGGTGTGTACGGTGTTGACCACGTCAAGGTTGCCGAAGGTCTGGGTTGTAAGGCTATCCGCGTGACCAAGCCGGAAGATCTGGCTGGCGCCTTCGCACAAGCCCGCAAGCTGCGTGACGAGTTCTCGGTTCCGGTCGTGGTTGAAGTCATCCTCGAACGTGTGACCAACATCGCCATGGGTCTGGAAATCAGCAGCGTCAATGAATTCGAAGAAGTCATCGACCTGCCTGCCACCATCGACCTGACCCCGGTCGACGCGAAGTAAAAGCTCAACAACAGGCGGCTACACTAGCCGCCTGTTTGCTTTCCTCTGCACATAAACATCATTTAATAACATCACATCCGGAGAATTCAGCATGCCAAAATTCGCTGCCAATCTGACGATGCTCTACAACGAAGTCGACTTCCTGGACCGCTTTGCTGCGGCCGCCAAGGATGGCTTCAAGGGCGTTGAGTACCTGTTCCCGTATGCCTACGACAAGAACGAACTGGCCGACAAGCTCAAGCAAAACGGCCTGACCCAAGTCCTGCACAATCTGCCAGCGGGCGATTGGGCGGGTGGTGAGCGTGGCATTGCCTGCCTGCCGGACCGCGTCAGCGAGTTCCAAGACGGCGTTGGCAAGGCCATCGAATACGCAACCGCACTGGGTTGTAAGCAAGTGAACTGTCTGACCGGCATCACCCCGGCTGGCGTTGATAGCGACAAGGTGCTGAACACCGTCGTCGACAACCTCAAGTTCGCCGCTGACAAGCTGAAGGCCGCTGGCATCAAGCTGCTGGCCGAGCACATCAACACCTACGACATCCCCGGCTTCTACCTGAACAAGACCGCCCAAGTGCTGGACGTGTTCAAGGCTGTGGGTTCGGACAACCTGTTCATCCAGTACGACATCTATCACATGCAACGCATGGAAGGCGAACTGGCCAACACCATCAAGAAGCACCTGCCGCAAATCGCCCACATGCAACTGGCCGACAACCCCGGCCGTAACGAACCGGGCACCGGCGAAATCAACTACGACTTCCTGTTCAAGTTCATCGATGGCCTTGGCTACGATGGCTGGATCGGCTGCGAATACAAGCCTGCTGCTGGCACCACTGCCGGTCTGGGCTGGGCCAAGGGCCTGCTGTAATCAGCACTCTGGTTATTTATTGAACAACGTTTCATCCATTCATTAAGGAGTTTGCAATGGCTAAAGTAGGCTTTATCGGCACCGGCATCATGGGCGCCCCAATGGCTGGCCACATCAAGGCTGGCGGCAATGACCTCTTCGTTTACGACATCGCCCCGATCGCGGCTGCCCTGACCGACGCTGGCGCAGTAGTTTGCGCATCGGCTAAGGAAGTTGCTCAAAAGGCTGACATCATCATCACCATGGTGCCGGATACCCCGCACGTTGCTGCTGCCCTGTTCGGCGCCAACGGCGTGGCCGAAGGCCTGTCGGCTGGCAAGATCGTCATCGACATGTCCTCCATCTCCCCAGTCGACACCAAGGAATTCGCCAAGAAGATCAACGCCCTCGGCGCTGAATACCTTGACGCCCCTGTGTCCGGTGGCGAAGTCGGTGCCAAGGCTGCAACCCTCACCATCATGTGTGGCGGCTCGCAAGCCACCTTCGACAAGGTCAAGCCAATCCTCGACCTGATGGGCAAGAACATCAACCTCGTCGGCGGTAACGGCGACGGCCAAACCTGTAAGGTTGCCAACCAAATCATCGTGGCACTGAACATCGAAGCCGTTGGCGAAGCCCTGCTGTTCGCCTCCAAGATGGGCGCTGATCCGGCCAAGGTGCGCAACGCACTGATGGGCGGCTTCGCTTCCTCCAAGATTTTGGAAGTGCACGGCGAGCGCATGATCAAGCGCACCTTCAACCCTGGCTTCCGTATCGAGCTGCATCAGAAGGATCTGAACCTGGCCCTGCAAACCGCCAAGTCGATCGGCCTGTCGCTGCCGAACACCGCTACCGCACAAGAGCTGTTCAACACCTGCGCTGCCCACGGCGGCAAGGGCTGGGATCACAGCGCCCTGGTGCGTGCCCTGGAAATCATGGCAAACCACGAAGTCGCCAAGGCCGAGTAAGTAAGCCTTCCCCCTAGCCCCCTTCCCGAGGAAGGGGGTAACGGTGGTTCGCAGCTTTGCTGCTCCATGTTTGGGCAAGCTTCTGGAGCGCATCGGCTGCTAGCAAAAGCAGTACAAACAAAAAGCCGCTGGAGAAATCCAGCGGCTTTTTGTTTTTGTCGTACTATCTTGTGCCCACCCAAGATGGAGCTACGCGATGGCAGATGACGTCCATGCAGATATAGCTATGCATGGCTATAGCTTCCTCCCGAAGTTCCTGCCCGGAGTGCCGACTCACGATGCTTTTAGCAAGTTGGGGCAAGTTGAGCTTGTGGATGGCTTTCAGGCTATCCAAATGCTGGTGCCCAAGAGGATGGAAGACGCTACGCCGAATACATACAGCGGTAATTTCGGCACTCAAACCTTTCCGCTGCATACTGATCTCGCGCATTGGGCAGTTCCGCCTAGATATGTTGCCCTTCGTTGCCAAGAAGGTTCAACGGCCGTAGCGACTCTGATCTTAGATAGTAGGAACCTTATCCAGGAGATAGGTGAAGAGCATATGTCTATGTCGCTATTACAGCCACGGCGGCCATTTCATGGCTATGGCATTCCTTTGCTACGACTACTGGAAAAAACAAAGGAAACTATTCGCCTCAGATGGGACCCGATCTACCTAAAACCTGCCAATAGTTTTGCAGCTCCGATTTTCGAGGCAACGAGGCAAGCGCTTCAGCAAGCCCCGGCTAAAGAAGTATTTCTTAGCGATATTGGAGATACGCTCATTTTTGACAACTGGCGCATGTTGCATGGGCGATCACCGGTTCCTGATGGAACCAATAGACGAATTGAACGTGCTTACATTGGAGAGCTAATCTGATGAGACAACCGACGCAAACGGCAAAGGTAAATCATCCGTGGTCTAAAGATGCCTTGCTAATTAAAGCTCAAAGGTACGCACAAGAGATGCTGTCACATTCCCGAGATGACTGGCGCTTTGGGCTGACTTCAACCTTTGTACTTGAGTTTTTAGCAAGAGCCGCTTTAGCGAACATTAGTCCTGCACTATTAGCAGACAGTAAAGATTGGAATAACATTTTTTATGCGTTAGGCCACACACCCACTGCGCCGAAGTATTTACCTCGCTCAATAGATCTATCAGCCGTTCTTTCTCGGCTGAAAGACATTCACCCTAACTTCACTCCAGATTTAGAAGGATTTGCGGCCCAGCATATTAATCGACGGAATGAGGAGCTCCACGCAGGGACGACTCCCTTCGATGGGCTGCCGCCAACTTGGTTGGCTAATTTCTATCTCACCGCATCTGTGCTGTTGGATGCTGTAGGAGAGAGGCTGGCTTTCCTTGTTGGGGGGAGCGAAGAAGCTTTTGCCAAACAATTGATTGATGCATCCCGTGATGAGTCAGCGAAGGCTGTCAATAAAGCGGTCGCAGCGCATAAGACTGTCTGGGAAGCAACCGATGCGACGGAGCGTGCAAAGCTAGAAAAGCAAGCTGGCGTTTGGGCGACGAGGCAATCAGGACATCGGGTGAAATGCCCTGCCTGTACTTCCGATGCGTTGTTGATTGGTGCTCCGATTACTGCGCCGATTAGGAAACTAGAGAACGACTTAATCATTGAGACGCAGGATTATTTGCCTTCAAAATTTGAGTGTGTGGCATGTAAGTTAAAGATTTCTGGCTTACCTCAGCTCACAGCGTGCAACCTCGGGGCGACCTACAAATCCACCTTTACCTATGATGCTGCAGACTACTATGCGCCTGACGATGCATACATGGGCTACGAAGACGATAATAACGAGCCGTGATACTTATGTGCTGAGAGCACCATCCCCATAAGTCCGGATCACTTCCGAAATTACCACCCGATAACCCGCCAGCCAGTTACCTTGCTTGGCCTTGGCTTCCAGATGGCGCGGGTGGGTGACGAGTTGCTGCAGCGCTTCCAGCGTCTCCCAGTAATACACATTCGAGATTAGCCCCGTGTCGGCGTTCTCCCACGTCTCCTCACCCAGATAGCCCGGGATTTCCTTCGCCATCTCGGCAATCATCTGATCAAGCCGGTGGAACTCGTCGTCGTATTGTTTTTTGGCGAAGATGAAGGTGGATGAGTACATGGCTAAATACGATAGGTCAGGGTGAGCCTAAAGAATAGCGGCTTGCGACTCACATCACCATGATGATGCCGAGCAAGGGCGAAGCTCGGCTGCCTAGTGCGAATTAATTGAGACAGTCCGAATAGTCTTTTCAATGCAAAAAGCCGTGAAGCATGGTTGAATTGATCCTGACTTCCTCCATGTTCAGCAACAAGCCGCGCTGCGGGTTCTCTGAATCACTCACTTAAGGACTGCGTCATGGATCTCCAACTCAAGAACAAACTCGCCCTCGTCTCCGGCAGTACCGCGGGTATCGGCTATGCCATTGCCAAAGCGCTGGCCGCCGAAGGTGCGCGAGTCATCATTAATGGCCGTTCGCAGGTAGGCGTGGATACGGCTGTTGCCTCGCTCCAACAGGCCGGACATCACAACGTGTTTGGGTTTGCGGGTGATCTGAGCAAGGCTGAGGCGGCAATCGATATGGTGGCGCAATATCCGGATATTGAAATCCTCGTTAACAACCTTGGCATCTTTGAGCCCAAGTCTTTTGAGGACATTCCGGACGAGGACTGGACGCGCTTCTTTGATGTGAATGTGTTGAGTGGCGTGCGCCTGTCGCGCCTTGTGCTGCCGGCAATGAAGAAAGCCAACTGGGGCCGCATCATCTTTATCTCCTCTGAGAGCGCACTGCAAATCCCAGCTGAGATGATTCACTACGGCATGTCCAAGACCGCCCAGATCGCGGTGGCGCGTGGCCTCGCGGAGTCGCTGGCCGGCACCAACATCACGGTGAACAGTGTGCTGCCTGGCCCAACGCGTTCGCGCGGCGTGGGCGACTTTGTGGCCGATCTGGCCAAGGCGGACGGCAAGAGCGTGGAGCAGGTGGAGAAAGAATTCTTCGAGAAAGTGCGCCCCACGTCGCTGATTAAGCGTTTTGGTACGCCGGAAGAAGTTGCCTCGCTGGTGGCCTATATCGCCAGCCCCTTGGCCTCCGCCACCACGGGCGCTGCACTGCGGGTGGATGGCGGCACGGCCAAGAACGCGTTCTGATACAGGCACTGACAGATGCGTTGATACGTGCGCTGATCGTGTGTGCAATACCCGGCAATGAGGCTGCACCGCGGGGTAAGATGCCACTCCCGTCTGTTGAAACCCATGATGACAACCCGCCCGCGTTCCCACCAATACATTGGCCTGCTCGGCTTTCTCGTCGCCGTCTTTGTGGCAGCCGCGTTGGGCGCCGTGGCATCAGTAAGCGCGCCGACGTTTTATGCGCAGCTGACTCGGCCTGAATGGTCGCCACCCGCCTGGCTGTTTGGGCCAGTGTGGTCGATGCTGTATTGCATGATGGGTGTCGCCGTGTGGCTGGTGTGGCGCAAGCTGCCGGTGGATCGCGCGGCACTGCTGCTGTTCGCGGTGCAGCTTGCGGTGAATGCCTTGTGGTCGTGGTTGTTCTTTGCTTGGCATCAGGGCGCGCTGGCGTTTGCTGATGTGCTGTTACTGTGGGTGTTGATCGGCGCGACCATTCGCGCTTTCTGGCGCACTAGCCGTATCGCCGCTGTGATGCTGGTGCCCTACTGGTTGTGGGTGAGCTTTGCGACAGCGCTGACCTTTGCCGTGTGGCAAGGCAACCCGGCGCTTCTTTGATTCAGACTATCTCGCACCTTGAAAAACCGTACGCAGCAGCTCAACGTATCCGCTATGTCTGATTTCCTTTCCCCCGCGCAGCTGCGCCAATTTCGGCAGGACGGCTACCTTGTGTTGCCGGGCATGGCCTCGCCTGAGGTCCGCGCCCACATCCGTGCCGTGGTGCAAGACCATTTGCAGCAGGCCACACCACCGCTGGAATATGAAGCCGAGGTGGGCTATCCGGGCGCTCCCGATTCGCTCGACGCGCCGGGTGGCCGCACTGTGCGCCGCTTGCAGGGCGCGTACCAGCGCAACGATGTGCTGCGTGCTTGGGCCGAAGACCCGCGCATCGTCGGCGGTATTGAGCAACTGCTGGAGGAGCCCGTCGTCCTGACGCTGGCGCACCACAATTGCGTGATGACCAAGCACCCGCACTACGGCACCGCGACCGGGTGGCACCGGGATATTCGTTACTGGCGCTTTGCACGCAACGAGCTGGTCACCGTGTGGCTCGCGCTGGGTGATGAGCGTGTCGATAACGGCGCACTGCACGTGATCCCCGGATCGCACCGGCTAGACATCAAGCCAGAGCAGCTGGATGCGCTCGACTTCCTGCGCTCCGATGCGCCCGAGAACGCAGCGCTGTTTGCGCAAGGCATCACTGTTGAACTACAAGCCGGCGATGTGCTGTTCTTCCACAGCGGCCTATTCCACGCCGCAGGCCCCAATCAATCCGATGCCGTGAAGATGTCCGTCGCCTTTGCCTATCGCGGCAGCAGCAACTTGCCGCTAGCCGGAAGCCGCTCGGCCGCCGGAGGTGATGTCGCGCTGTCGTGAAGCGCAGCCATCCCTAGAAGCTTGATCCCGGCTGCGTCAGGAAGTCGTCTTCTTCGGGTGTCGATATCCGCCTAAGATAAGCGCTAGGGTAATAAAAAAGCCGCTGACAAATCAGCGGCTTTTTTCTTTGGTGCTACCGGCGTGCTTAGTGATCAGCAGCAGGATGGTCAGCCATGTATTGACGCAGTTGCAGCAGCGGCAGCACGACGTCGATGGTCGGGGTCGGGACTTCAGCCAGACGGCCCATTTCCTGAACCACGGTCAGCAGCGGATCAATTTCCATCGGACGGCCACGCTCCAGATCTTGCAGCATGGAGGTCTTGTGGGCGCCAACCTTGACGGCGCCATTGATACGACGCTCAACATCAACGTGGAACTTCACGCCCAGCTTCTCGCCGAGGGCTTGGCCTTCCAGCATCATGGACTTAGCAACGGCACGGGTGCCGGGGTTGGAACCGATGATGTCGAGGGTGGCGTGGGTCAGCGCGCTGATCGGGTTGAAGCACAGGTTGCCCCACAGCTTGAGCCACAGTTCATCACGGATGGCGACGCCTGGGCGCAGCGACGGATCAAGGTCGGCCTTAACGAAGAGTTCCTTCAGCGCTTGCAGGCGCGGGGTGTCTTCGTCGCTCGGCTCGCCCAGTGGGAACTTGTTGCCATACACGTGTTGGATAACGCCCGGCTCGACCACTTCGGCAGCTGGGTAAACGATACAGCCGATGGCGCGCTCTGGGCCGAAGGACTTCCACTGCTTGCCTTCTGGATCGATGGTTTCGAGAACGGTGTTCTCGAGCTTGCCGCCGTGCTTGTAGAAATACCAGTAAGGAATGCCATTCACCGCTGGGATGATCATGGTGTCCGGGCCCAGCAGAGGTTGCATGGACTCGATGATGTTAGGGATGGCATTGCCCTTGAGGGCGATGATCACGACATCAACAACGCCGACTTCCTTGGGGTCGTTGGTGGCCTTGATATTTGCGACGCGTTCTTCTTCAACGCCTTCGGCGTTCTTGATGCGCAGCTTGACGCCGTTGGCTTGCATGGCGGCCAAGTGTGGGCCGCGGGCGATCAGGCTGACGTCAGCACCGGCAAGCGCCAGTTGTACGCCCATATAGCCACCAATTGCACCTGCGCCGTAAACACAAACTTTCATGGGAAGTCCTCACAGAAGAGTTATCAACCGCTGGCCAAATACATCCGGTTGCGGTCGGGGATAGTTAAAATTTGGTCGCCTTTTATATCACAGAACTGCCCATTTGCCCAGACTCGGGGCGCTCGGACTGACTGCCAAGCCTTGCTATGACAGGTGAGCGTCTAAGTTTGCCGAGTTCTGGCAAGGCGCCTAGAATGGTCACCTTGAGCAACTGATAGAAGTGGCGGCAGGACAATGAAATATATCGAGTACGGACCCGATGCCAGTGCCGAAAGCCTGCGTATCGCGACGACCGATGCGCCCACGCCCGCTGATGGCGAAATCCTGATCGAAGTCCATTACGCCGGGGTCAATGGTCCCGACCTAGTTCAGCGGCGCGGTCTTTATCCGCCGCCGCCGGGCGCATCCCCGATTCTCGGTCTAGAAGCCTCCGGGCGGGTTGCTGCACTCGGTGCGGGTGTGAGCGAATGGCAGGTCGGCGATCTGGTGACCGCGCTGGTGCCCGGTGGTGGGTATGCCGAGTTTTGTACGGCGCCTGCTAGCCATGCGTTGCCGATTCCGCAGGGCATGAGCTTGGCCGATGCGGCCGGCCTGCCCGAGGTATGGTTCACCGCGTGGGCAAACCTCGTGGATATGGGCAGCATCAAGGCAGGCGAGCATGTATTGATTCACGGCGGCGCCGGCGGGATTGGCTGTGCCGCGATACAACTGGCCAAATTCAAAGGGGCTCAAGTCTTCGCAACCGAGAATAGCGAACAGAAGCTTGCGCTTTGCCGTGAGTTGGGCGCAGATGTTGCCATTAATGGGCGAGAGCAGGATTTCAGTGAAGCAGTGAAAGGCGCCATTGGTAAGCGTGGTCTGGATATTGTCCTCGACATGCTGGGCGGTAGCACCCTGCAGAAGAACCTGAATCTGCTGCGCCGCGATGGCCGCTTGCTGATCATCGCCTTCAACTTAGGCAGCAAGGCTGAGGTCGACATGATGCCGGTACTCACGCGCCGGCTCACCATCGCTGGCTCGACCATGCGCTCACGCTCCGACGATGAGAAGACGACAATCCGCAACGATTTGCGCTGTCAGATTTGGCCCGCTTTTGCCGATGGCCGGCTGCGCGCACACACGCATGTGGTGCTGCCGATGTCACAAGCTGCCGAAGCACATCGCTTGATGGAAAGCGGTGAGCATTCCGGCAAGATCATTCTGCAGGTTAAGTAAACGCGCTCGCTTGTTCAGTCGATTGCGGATCGCCTAACCGACGCCAAATAAAAACCCCGCCAAAGCGGGGTTTTTATTGACTGCAGGAACCGCGAACAGCCTTACTCGACCTTAGCGATATGGAGGAGGTTAGTGGTGCCGGATTGCCCGAAAGGCAGGCCAGCGATGATCACCACCTGATCGCCCTGCTTCGCAAAGCCTTCCGACTTCGCTGCATTACAACCCACCTCAACCATTTGTTGCACACGGTCAATCTCTTGACCTGGCAGCGGATGGATACCCCAGCAGAACGCCAAACGACGTGCAGTTTGCAGCGACGGCGTCAGACCAATGATCGGGGTCGACGGACGCTCACGTGCCGCACGCAGCGCAGTAAAGCCCGACGACGTGTAAGTAATGGTCACGGCAGGACGCAGCAGACCGGTCACCTGACCCAGCGCACCACAGATCGCATCCGGGGTCGTGGCTTCAGGGGCGGTACGGGCAGCATCAATGTTCTTCTGATACACCGGGTCTTGCTCCACACGCTTGATGATGCGATCCATCATCGCGATGGCTTCCACCGGGAAGCTGCCCGACGCGGATTCAGCCGACAGCATGACGGTGTCCGAGCCTTCGTAGATGGCAGTGGCGACGTCAGACGCTTCAGCACGGGTGGGCACTGGCGAGCTGATCATCGATTCCAGCATTTGGGTCGCGATCACGACTGGCTTGCCCAGACGGCGGCAGGTGCTGACCATACGACGTTGCATTTC
>LNDZ01000036.1 GCA_001464495.1 Betaproteobacteria bacterium Ga0074130 | reverse complement strand
GCTGGCAGATTCGAATCCCGCACCTCAAGAAACATACGCTCGGCGCCTGATTCACGGGCAGCGCTGCATACGTGCTCAAGTAAGACCTTGCCCAGCCCGCGCCGCTGATGGGTAGGTGCAATGGTGATATTAAGCAACTCGGCTTCGTCAGGCAGCGGCATCACCACGGCATAACCCAGCAACGCTGCGCCCTCTTCCAACAACATGGCATAGTGACCCGCGGTCAGCGAATCCATAAAGTTGCGATGTGTCCACGGCGAGTAATGTGCCAGCACCTCGATGCCACAGCATGGGCGAAAATTGCGTCATCGCACGCCACCACGGGCCAGACGCTCGGCTGTGGTCAGGGCAACCTTGTCGCGCACATACAGGGGTGCTGCGGTCACTGCAGGCTGCCCTTCACCACGCAAAAATCGGGGTACCGCCAAACGCGCCACCGCCTCAGCGGTGGGCATGATGCGCTTGTCTGCATCGGGAAATCGTTGTTGTAGTGTGGGATAGGCGGCCACGCCATCCCCGGCAACATGCCACTCACCTGCTGGCAGACTGACCAGTTCAGGCGGTGTCACCATCGGTGCCATCTCACAGCGAAAAACCGCCGCCTGCTCACGTACATAGGCAGCGACATACACCTCGTTCATACGTGCATCTAGACAGGCAAATACGCGCTCTGCGCCGGCATTGAACGCCACGGCTTCCAGCGTCGCAATACCAACCACGGGCAAATCTGCACCCCAGGCAAGGCCTTGTGCAACGCCACAGGCGAGACGCAGGCCGGTAAAGCCACCGGGGCCAGCCCCGAAAGCAATCCCATCAAGTTGTTCAAGGGACAGCTCAGCCTCGGCAAGTAATGCCTTGCCCCACGGGAGCAAGCGATCCGAGCCGCCATGGGCAAGCATTTCACTGCGCATGAGACAAGCATCGCCCTGCAACAGGGCAACAGACAGATGATGGGTGGAGGTTTCTAGGGCGAGGAGATTCACCCCCGAATTGTACCGCCTCGGCTTGGTCCTGATCCGCTCTTGTGACTAGAAGCGCTCGGGCGGGGGACGACGATAGATCTCGCGCCCGGCATCATTGACATCGCGCCGCAGTTGGCGACGCTCTTCAATGCTCATTTGCTCGCGCTGTTCGTAGCGTTCGCGACGCTCTACACGCTCACGTTCACGCTCAAAATCCGGGCGAAAATCACGCTGATGCGGCACACGACTTTCCCGCTCATCGCGCATGGCACGTCCATTGCCCTGCGCCAGCACGAGGCTAGAAGCAGAAACACATGCACAGAGAAGCAAGAAATGCGGTAGTTTCATGGTTGTCCGATTTTAGCTGATTCCACCGTGATACCGAACCCGCGAGTATGCAACATCAACGTCTTCAGTATCGCCACTCGCTGTAAGGTCCATGTTGCAAGGGGTCGGGCTTTGTAATGATTTGTAATGCAGGCTGTGCCTGAAAGCATCTTCTCGCTACGATTCGCTGCGATGCCATATTGACCCATTGGAACTTTGCACTATGAACACCGAACAACGCCAAAAAATTCTCGTTGTCGATGACGATTTACGTCTGCGCCAACAACTTGAGCGCTATCTCAACGATCAAGGTTTTGCCGCCCGCAGCGTTGATGGCGCAAGCGCCATGGATAAGCAACTGAGTCGCGAACTCTATGATCTGGTTGTGCTGGATCTGATGATGCCGGGCGAAGATGGCCTTGCCATCTGTCGCCGTCTACGTGGTGCTGGCAATGACGTTGCCATCATCATGCTGACCGCCAAGGGTGACGATGTTGATCGTATCGTTGGCCTTGAGCTGGGTGCGGATGACTATCTTGCCAAGCCCTTTAATCCGCGTGAACTGGTGGCGCGCATTCATGCGGTGCTACGCCGCCGCACCGCCCCTTTGCCACCGGGTGCACCCGCCGAAGGTGGCGTAGTGACCTTTGGCCCGATCGAACTCGATCTGGGGACACGCGAACTCCGCCGTGGCGAAGAGCTCACCCGTTTGACCACCGGCGAATTCGGCCTCCTGCGCGTACTGGTTGAGCATCCGCGTCAACCGATGAGCCGTGACAAGCTGATGGAGCTGGCGCGAGGCCGCGAATACGAAGTCTTTGATCGCGCCATTGATGTACAAATGTCACGCCTGCGTAAGCTGGTTGAGGATGACCCAGCCAAACCGCGCTATCTGCAAACCGTCTGGGGGTTTGGCTACGTCTTTGTGCCAGATGGCAGCAAGCATGCCTAGTGCAGTCCTGAACAAACTGCTGCCCCGTACCTTGATGGTACGGACCTTCCTGCTGATCGCCCTGCTCATGCTGTTGTCGCTACTGGCCTGGTTTGCGATCTTTACCAGTCTGGAACGTGAACCACGCTCGCATCAGATGGCCCAAACGCTGATCAGTGTGGCTAACCTGACGCGCACAGCACTCGTGTCTGCCCGTCCGGATGCCCGCCGTTACGTACTGCAGGAACTCTCTGATCGTGAAGGCATTCACATCTATGCGGCCAATGATGATGACAAGATTAACCCCAAGGAGATTCCGAGCTTCCTTGAACGCACGGCTGAACTGGTTCGCCATGAGCTAGGCAAGGACACCCGCTTTGCGCTTGAGCTGAATGGCGAGAAAGCCTTGTTCGTGAGCTTCCGTATTCATGACGATGAATACTGGGTGGCCCTGCCGCGTGAACGTGTTGAGCGCAAACTGCCTCAGCAGTGGCTGGGCTGGACAGCAGCAGCTGCCATCCTCGCGCTGATTGGCGCTTGGCTAATCGTATTCAAGCTGACACGTCCACTCAAAGCACTCTCGCATGCTGCCGCAGAAATTGCCCATGGCCGCACACCGCCGCCCATCTCGGAAAACGTCCCTGGTGAAATCGCCACCGTGGCGCAAGCATTCAATCAGATGAACACCGCCTTGGCGCGCATGGATAGCGACCGCGCACTGATTCTGGCTGGCATCTCGCATGATTTGCGTACGCCACTGACGCGTTTGCGTATGGGGATCGAAATGAGTGGTACGGATGAACAAAGCCGTGATGCCATGGTTACGGATGTTGAAGAAATCGACAAGACAATCGGCCAGTTTCTCGACTTTACCATCACACCGCTCAGCGAGATGCTGCAAGACATTAACACTCACTATGGCCGACTTGGCGTCGAGCTCATCACCGATATTCAAAAGGATATTTCGATTCAGGTTCGCCCCAAGGCCATTCGCCGTGCCATCAGCAATCTGATCGACAATGCCCTGCGCTATGGCGGTGAATCCCCTATTAGCCTGTCCCTACATCAGGACAAGCAAGGCATTCGCATTGGAGTTGCCGACCGTGGCCCGGGTATCCCCGCTGAACAGGTTGATCGTCTCAAGCTGCCATTCACCCGCCTCGATCAGTCACGCGGCAATATGACTGGCGCGGGTCTAGGCCTCGCCATCGTTCGTTTCGATTTGCTGCCACGCGAAGGCGGAGGCCTGCTCGCACAACTCACTCTGCCGGCATGACGCATCTATTTGTTGATATCTCGTCGCATGGCTTTGGCCATCTGGCACAAACCGCGCCCGTTCTCAATGCGCTGTCCGCCAGCCGACCGCTCCAGCTGACCATACGCAGTGGTTTGACGAAGGACCAGCTGTCCCGCCGTATAGATCAGCCATTTACCCATCTGCATGCGGCCAGCGATTTTGGCTTTGTCATGCACGATGCGCTGCGCGTCGATCTGGCAAGCAGCGCGCAGCGTTATCAGGCGGCTTATGCCAACTGGCCTGCGCGTGTTGAACAGGAAGCAGCGCTACTCGCCGCCCTGCAACCCAGTCTGATACTCAGCAATATCTCGCCCTTGCCACTCGCAGGCGCCGCCAAGGCCGGCATCCCGTGTATGGCCATGTGCTCGCTCAACTGGGCAGATCTGTTTGCGCATTACTTCGCCGCTGCACCCTGGGCAGCGACTATCCATGCAGCCATGCTGCACGCCTATGCCAGCGCCCAACTGTTTCTGCGCTTCACACCCGGCATGCCGATGCCGGCGCTGAGCAACCTTGCGATCATTGGGCCAGTGAGCACAGCGGGGAAAGTGACGCGCGAAGAGATTGCTCAGCGTCTTGATCTTCCACTGAACAAGCGCTGGCTACTCCTCGCCATGGGCGGTATCGCCCATCGGCTGCCTGTTGAGGAGTGGCCGCACATTGAGGAAACACAGTATCTTGTCCCTGCCGATTGGGGCGTGAGCCGATCCGATTGCAGCACCTATGACGATAGCCGTCTGCCATTTTCCGACCTGCTACCCAAGGTCGATGCGGTGCTCACCAAGCCAGGCTACGGCACCTTTGCCGAAGCTGCCTGCTGCGGCCTGCCTGTCTTGTATTTACGCCGTCCCGACTGGCCCGAAGAGCCGAACCTGATCGAGTGGCTACATGCAAATACCCGCGTAAGCGAGCTCACTGCCGAGCAGGCTGCTACAGGCGAACTGGGCCGACTGCTACACAGCCTGTGGCGGCAACCTGCCCCCGTCCCGCCCCAACCGACGGGCATCGCCGAGGCGTTGCTGCACATCAATCGCGCCCTTGACACCAATGTTACGATTGCACCATGAATGCAACTGTCACCCCCTACGAAGTCATTGGCGGCGAAGCCGGCGTCCGCACGCTGGTTCATCGCTTTTATGAACTGATGGATACCTTGCCCGAGGCCTACGGCATCCGCAAACTGCACCCACAGGACCTGTCAGGCTCCGAAGAAAAACTCTTCATGTACCTGTCCGGCTATCTGGGCGGCCCGCAGCTTTTCGTCGAAAAGTTTGGTCACCCCATGCTGCGTGCCCGTCACATGCCCTTTGCCATCGGCAAAGACGAAGCTGAGCAGTGGATGCTGTGTATGCGCATGGCCATGGAAGAGTGCGTCGCCCATGATGGGCTGCGTATCAATCTGGACAAGGCCTTGAACGACCTCGCCCACCATATGCGCAACAAAGATTACGGACAGCCTTAGCTAGAGAGAAGATATTGCGCGCTCATGGAGTGTTCATTTAGCGCGCAATGCGGCCGATCCGTAGGCTCGGCGGGCGAGAACTCCTTACGGCTCGATCAGATCCGCACTCGCCTGCTTCTTTTGCAGCGCACGTGCATTTCGGTGACGTGCCATCAGGCGCGGATCGTTGAGAATCTCCCCGATGGTGCCGCCAACCACCATGAATACGCCCAGCAGCGGTAGTACAAGCATCAGCCCGGTAATACCGGCGATGGTGCCACCGACAAAAATCATCAGTACCGTAAGCAGCGGATGCATATGCAGGCTCTTGCCCACGGTCATGGGCATGTAGACAAAATCGTCGAGCATACGCACGATGATGAAGAGCACCACGGCGGCATACGCCATACCCGGTTGCCCCGGAAAGTCCGTCGCTGCCACCATCACCACCAGCACCCCGCCGGCAATCGACCCGACGTAGGGAATCCACGCAAACACCGCGCAAATCAAGCCCAATGCAAACGGTGCCGGCATGCCCATGAAGGCCAGCCCAGCGGCCAGCGTAATGGTGTCGAGCACCGTGAGCTTAATCAGCCCCTGAAAATAAGCACGTGTGGTGCGATCCACCTCATTGAGCAGAAACAGGGTCTTTTCGAAAAATGCATTTGGCACGGCATCACTGATGAAGTCCTTGAAACGACGACCATCACGTAGCTGGAAGAAGGTGATGAAGGGCACCAGCAACAGGATCGGCAGCCATGAACCTGCGCTCATCAGAATCGACTCAACCTGCTGATCGGCAAAGTTGGTGGACCAGTAATTGAGCTGGGTAGATACCTTGGCAGCAATCTCCGCATCCGCCAGCACCGACCAATTCGCTTCCAGCATCAGCAGGGTGCGGTCTACCAGCTGCAAGCCGCCATTGATATAACGTGACAAGGAGTCCTGCCAGTCGATCATATGGCTGGCGAGCCAAGGGAAGCCGAGCAGAATGCCGGTCACCGCAGTCGCCACCAAAAAACTCATGACCAGCCCGGTTGCCGCATCAACTGTCCAGCCGCGCAGGACCAGCCAGCGTACCGGCGGCGCCAGCAGGTAATACAAAATCAAGGCGAGCAGAAACGGCACCACTAGCCACAGAATTTTTTGGAACAGGAACAGGGCAAGGCAGGTCGCGGTAATGATGGCGACCCACACCAGAGGGCCGGTTTCCTGCGCCTCCAGCTCACGCTCAATCACAGCGACTGTTCCACGTGGCGCCCCACCACCGATTCACGTAGGCGCATGCCCACGTGACGGGCAAGGTTGATGCCGATCTTGGAGGCAATCACCACATGCGTATGCATGAGATTGTTGAAGTCGTCGCGGAAGAACACCAGCGCCCGACAGTTGCTGCCGGCACGCGCTTGTGTGGCACGCGGGGCATTAGTCAGCAGCGCCAGCTCGCCAAAGAAGTTGCCCGGCCCAAGATCAGCAATCAGCGTCTTGCCGCCATTACGGCAGATAAGCACATGGCCAGAGACGATGATGTAGATGGCATGTCCCTCTTCACCCTCGTCAAACAGGACCTCATGCTCCAGATACTCGCGCTCATGCAGCAGCGCGGAGATAATGTCGAGCTCCTTGGCATTGAGGTCTTGGAACAGCGTCAGCGCCCGCAGACGCTCGTGGTACGGCTTTGCGGCATTGCGCCTGAAGAAAGTAAACCTCACCCCTGCTCCCCTTTTTTGCCAACAGTACCAACAGTATCGCTAGTCTTGCTAATCCTTGATCAAGAGTGCCGCTGCCTGCGCAGCAATGCCCTCGCCCCGGCCGGTGAAACCCAGCTTCTCGGTTGTCTTGCCCTTGATATTAACTTGCGACTCAGCAATGCCCAGATCGGCAGCAATGTTCGCCACCATGGCCGGCGCATGCGGCAGAATTTTTGGCATCTGGCAGATGATGGTGGCATCAACATTCGCCACGCGCCAGCCAGCAGCTTTGACGCCTTCCATGGCCCCACGCAGCAGCATGCGGCTGTCTGCACCTTTCCACTGATCATCGGTATCCGGGAAATGGCGGCCAATGTCGCCCAACCCAGCGGCACCCAGCAGCGCATCGGTAATCGCATGCAGCAGCACATCGGCATCCGAATGGCCGAGCAAGCCAAGGTGATAGGGAATCGTCACGCCCCCCATGATGAGCGGCCGACCTTCCACCAGTGCATGCACGTCAAAGCCCTGGCCTACGCGAATATCAAAGCTCATGCGGGCCCCGCACGGCTTTGCAGAATCCACTCGGCAATCTGCATGTCAAAGGGATAAGTCACTTTGAGATTGCTGCCGTCGGCTTCGATAAGTCGAGGTTGCAAGCCCACTGCCTCAACCGCACTGGCTTCATCGGTAATGTCCGGTGACAGCGTGACCAACGCCTCGCTCAGCACACCATGACGGAACATCTGCGGCGTTTGTGCCTGCCACATGCCGTCACGCGGGACGGTTTCAACGATAGCACCGCCAATGCCACGCTTGATCGTGTCGGACACAGGCATGGCCAGAATGCCGCCAACATCCTCTTCCGTCACACCAGAAATCAATTTATCGATCAGGGTATGCGTCAGGCAGGGGCGCGCAGCATCATGCACCATCACCCAGTCATCGTCGCCCACGCTATCGGCCATGGCAGCCAAGCCGTTTCTGACGCTCTCGGCGCGGGTAGCACCACCACAGCGTAAGATTTTCAAGCGGCCGGCAAAGGGCAGCCAATTGAAGCGTGACCAATATTCATCATCCGCCGCCAACACGACAAACACCTTGTCGATGCGGGGGTGACTGCACAGCACGGACAGTGCATGCGAGATCATAGGACCGCCCGCGAGGGGCAGATATTGTTTGGGCAGGGCGCCGCCCATCCGCGCGCCGCTACCGGCTGCGGGAACCAAGGCAAAGTAGCTCATACGGGCATTGTAGCGGTAGAAGCCGTTTTGGCGATATGGCACGATGCCAAGGCGGGTTAAACTCCTGCCATGCTTCAGCTCCACGCCCGCAGCGACATCTTCGCCCTGCTCGAAAACACCCGCGACCCGCATGCTCCCGCACGCCGCTACACCCGGCCTGTGGGCGCCATCATTGCGCACGCACCCGATCAAGTGCTGCCTGCACTGGCCGAGCTGGATGTGGCCAGAAGCCTCGGCCTACATGCCTGTGGATATGTGTCTTACGAAGCCGGCTATACCCTAATGGGCCTGCCGCTACCCCACTTTCCAGAAGCTCCAGCTACCATTGCCGCGCAGCCGCTGCTGCATTTTCAGTTGTTCGAGGAATGTGATCTGCTGAGCGCGGCGGAAAGTACGGCATGGCTGAAAACGCTAGCGGCCGATACAGACGCGTGTGCCATCCATGACATCGCGCTGGCGGAAGACGAAGCCAACTACAGTCGCAAGATCAGTCTTATCCATGGGCTGATTCGTGATGGGGAGACCTATCAGGTCAACTACACCCTGCCCTGTCGCTTTCGCCACACTGGCAGTTCGATTGCCCTGTATCTGGCGCTACGCCAAACCCAGCGCGTGCCGTATTCGGCGCTGCTCAACTTTCCTGAGGCGCGCATTCTGTCCCTCTCGCCAGAGCTGTTCCTACAACGCCAGGGCACCACGCTGACCACCCGCCCGATGAAGGGTACCGCCGCGCGTGGCGGCAGCGCCTTAGAAGACAGCGAGATCACCACACATCTGTGCAACGATCCCAAGACCCGCGCAGAAAACCTGATGATTGTTGATCTGCTGCGCAACGATCTGGGCCGTGTTGCCCTCACCGGCAGCGTTAAAGTACCCGCGCTGTTTGAGATCGAGACCTATCAGACCCTGCACCAGATGACCTCCACCGTCACCGGCACGCTAGCCCCTGAGACAGGTCTGCCTGAGATTTTCAACGCGCTGTTCCCCTGCGGCTCCATCACCGGCGCACCCAAGCGGCGCACCATGCAGCTGATTGCCGAACTGGAGCAGGAGCCACGTGGCCTGTATACCGGTGCAATTGGCTACATCGCACCGGATGGCGACTTCTGCTTCAGTGTGCCGATCCGTACAGTGGTCAGCCAAGATGAAGGCAAAGCAGTCATGGGGGTCGGCAGTGGCATCGTTCATGATTCGAATGCCCCTGCCGAATATGCCGAGGTTCAGCTTAAGACGCGCTTCCTGCAAGACGTGAACCGCGATCTCGGTTTGATTGAATCCATGCATCTCAGTCCTGACGGCAGCATCCGCCATCTTGAGCTGCATCTGGCGCGCCTGCAGCAGGCAGCGCGAATGTTCGGCTTCTACGTGCCTGAAAAAGCAATACGTGCAGAGCTCGCCGCCTATGTCCTGCATCGCCCGCAAACCGAAGCCCGCCGCCTGCGCCTGCAACTGAATAGTGACGGCACGTTCAGTCTCGCTGACTTTGCAATTCCGGTCGTACCACCAAACGCACATGTCATCATCAGCGCCCAGCCTATCGACAGCAACGCCCTCTTCCGGCGCCACAAGACGACGGAACGGACGTTGTATGAAAACGAATACGCCCGTGCCGTTGAGCATGGCGCCTACGAAGTGCTGTTTATGAATGAACATGGTCGCATCGCCGAAGCTGCCCGCCACAATGTGTTCATCCGCAAGGACGGATGTCTGCTTACACCACCCGTGAGCGAAGGCGCCCTACCCGGCATTCTGCGCCATAGCCTGCAAGACGAGCTTATCGAGCAGGTGCTGACGCTGGCTGATCTACAGAACGCTGATGCCATTTACGTCGGCAATGCAGTGCGTGGGCTGACGAAAGTAAAGCTAAAGTCATGGTAAAGCTAAAGCCATGAGCTGCACACGCATCCTCCGCGCCGACCTTGGCAAGCCAGAACATGCAGTCGCGCTGATACGGCTCATGGATGAATACGCCAGTGGCCCCACCGGCGGCGGCAAGGCGCTGACCGACAACACCCGAGCCCACCTCGCCAGCGCCCTGCATACGCGCCCCGGCGCCCACACATTGCTGGCCGAACATAACGGCGAATTCGTTGGTCTGCTCAACGCCTTCGAAGGCTTCTCCACCTTCGCCTGCAAACCCTTGCTCAATATCCACGACGTCATCGTGACCGAAGCCCTGCGCGGACAAGGCATCGGCAAGCAACTGATGGCAGCAGCCGAACAACTCGCCCGCGATCTCGGCTGCTGCAAGCTGACGCTTGAGGTGCTTGAAGGCAATACCAAAGCTCAGGCTGCTTACACATCGCTCGGCTATGCCGGCTATGAACTTGATCCTGCCATGGGCAAGGCCATGTTCTGGCAGAAATTGCTGGACTAGCGGGCAGCGCGCTGCGCCTCTTTCAAGTCTTCACGCGAGCGCTTGGCCTCGTCCAACAAATAGCGTTGGTAGTCGTCCAGATCACCGTCGAATGGCTCGATACCGCCGCGCGAAACCAACCAGAATTCATCACACACTGCACGCAGCAATGAGCGGTCATGGCTGACCAGCATCACGGTGCCTTCGAACTCGTTGAGCGCCATGCTCAGCGCTTCGCGTGTGGCCAAATCCAAGTGATTGGTCGGCTCATCCATCAGCAGCAGGTTCGGGCGTTGCCACACGAGCATGCACAAGACGAGGCGTGCTTTCTCGCCACCACTCATCGAGCCCACAGCCTGCTTGACCATATCGCCGGCGAAGTTGAAGGTGCCGAGGAAAGTACGCAAGTCTTGCTCGCGGCCGCTCTGCACACCACCGCGGCCGGCAAGGCCGCTTTCCTTGGCTAGGCGCTGCATGTGCAAGAGAGGATCAGCCGCAGGATCCAATACATCAAGTTCCTGCTGCGCAAAGTAGCCAATGCTCAAGCCCTTGCCCTGCGTGACGGTGCCACTGATGGCAGGGATCGCTCCGGCAATGGTTTTTACCAAGGTGGACTTGCCCTGTCCGTTGGCACCGAGAATGCCGATGCGCTGGCCGGCCATGACGGACTTTTTGACGTTGCGTACGATCACTGTCGGCCCGGCACCTTCAGGCGCATCGTCCAGCGGGGCATAGCCCAGCTCGCAGCGATCCAGCGTCAGCATGGGGTTGGGTAAATTCAGCGGTTCCTTGAATTCAAAGTTGAAGTCGGCTTGGGTCAGCACCGGTGCCAGACGCTCCATGCGGTCCAGCGCCTTGACGCGGCTCTGTGCCTGCTTGGCCTTACTGGCCTTGGCCTTGAAGCGCGCAATGAACTTCTGCAAATGCTCGATCTTGTCTTGCTGCTTCTCGAACGACGCCTGTTGCAGAATCATCTGCTCGGCGCGCATGTCTTCGAAGGTGCTGTAGTTTCCGCCGTAGCGCGTGAGCTTCTGATTTTCAATGTGCAGGGTCACGCCCGTCACCGCGTCCAGAAACTCGCGGTCATGGCTGATCACCACCATGGTGCCTTGATAACGCTTGAGCCAGGCTTCCAGCCACACCAGTGCATCCAAGTCCAAGTGGTTGGTCGGTTCATCGAGCAACAGCAGGTCAGACGGACACATCAGTGCGCGGGCTAGTTGCAAGCGCATGCGCCAGCCACCGGAAAAGCTGTTCACCGGATTGTCGAGTTCAGTGGTCTTGAAGCCCAAGCCCAGAATCAGCGCCTGCGCCTTGGCCTGCGCCTCGTACTCACCCGCTTCGCCAAGGTGCATGTAGGCATTGGCCATGCGCTCACCATCGCCGCTCTCTTCGGCAGCGGCTACTTCAGCGCGGGCCTCAAGCAGCACCGTATCGCCTTCAATCACAAAGTCGGTTGCGCTCTGCTCGGTCTCGGGCATGTCCTGCGCCACTTG
>LNDZ01000035.1 GCA_001464495.1 Betaproteobacteria bacterium Ga0074130 | reverse complement strand
GAATGCCGAATAACAGCAAAACAAACGCGGTGGCAAAGCCGAGGCGTTTGCGGAAGCGTTCCAGCTCTTGCTGTGGGTGCTTAAATTCCATCTCAGCGCGTACTCAGGTGTGTGTCACTACCAAGTCCACCCCAGACCATGGGTAAGCCCCTGGCGCTGAGGCGATCCCTGTGGTCGGCGGGCATGCCTGTGGAGTTACCGGCAACCGGAGCGCAGTAGGGCGCGTGCCGTGTGATTGATACGAACCACAGGTTCATATCGGTCGGTTCTCATCTCTATCCACGGGCCGATATTGCGGCATCAGCAATAGATAGGTGATGGGGTGCCAAAGCCCAGCCGCAATAACGGGGGCCAGCAGGTACAGCACACCCGGAAACTCGGCACCGCTTGCCATGCGCACGAGCAGCATCACCAGCTGCGCGCCAAATAACAGGGGCAGAATATGCAATGCCTGCTGTCCGAGTGGAAACCACAGAATACGACGTGACAATCCAGACGCTGCAAAAGCGAGGAGAACATAGGCAAGGGCGTGTTGCCCCATCAGGCTAGCGTCAGCCACATCGGTGACAACGCCCAAAATAAACCCAGCCGCCATGCCGACCTTAAGGGGTTCGCGCACGCACCAAAAGGCGAGCACTAAGGCGACCCAGTCCGGCACGCCCGCAACCCGACCAATAGGGAGAAGGTTGAGAAATAGTGCGACAAACAAGCTGAAGAGAATGAACCAGCCCTTGACGGGAAGAAGGATACGGCGAGAGGAGTTGGTTGGCTGCATGGCTTAGCGCCCCTTGGCGGCAGCACCGCGATTGATTTTTGCGCCCTTACCTGTTGCCGCATCGGCACCGCGCAATGGTGCATCTTCCGGGCGTGCGGCTGGCATTTCACGCGGGGAAAGTACAAGCACCTGGCCGTTACGCTCTATCCCGGCCAGCGGCTCGCACAAGATTCGGGCAAATGTATAGGCCGCATCACGGTCGATCTTGCTCACGCGGGCGACGGGCAGGCCCGGTAGGTAAATGCCATCCAGGCCGGACGTCACCAGAATGTCTCCCTCCACAATTTCAGCATTGGCCGGCAGGTAGCGTAGCTCCATCAGCCCGGCACCGGCACCGGCAAGAACGGCGCGTAGGCCGCTGCGCTGGGATTGCACCGGAATGGCTTGGTGCTTGTCAGTGAGCAGGGTGACTTCGCTAAGCAGCGGATAGACGCGGGTGACCTGTCCCACTACGCCAATATCGTCGACGACAACTTGGCCACTGTTGATGCCTTGCTGTTGCCCCTTGTCGATAAACACGCGGCGCGAAAATGGATCGCGGGCCGAGTAAAGAATGTCAGCCACACTGCCTTGGGTCGGCTGGCGATCGCGCATATCGAGCAGCGCGCGCAGACGTTGGTTTTCTAGTTCCAGATGCTCTTGGCGCAGCAGCTGGTTGGCGATTGCCAATTGGCGATCGCGCAATTCGTTGTTTTCACGTTGCAGGGTGGTTAGTGATGCGAAGTATTGCCCCGCTCCGCCGACAAACTCAACCGGACGATATGCGAGTTGCTGTAATGGGTAGATGGCGGTGGCAATTGTTGCTCGCAGCATGTCGAGTGTGCTGAAACGCAAATCAACAACGAGCAGAAACAGCGACAAGGCGGTGAAGATCGCCAGCCGCGCGAGCGGTGCGACCCCACGTTTGAAGAAGGGCGGAGGGGAGTGACCGACAACTGACATTAAGGTGATGGCCCTGAAATGCAAAAATGGCGCAACTTATGCGCCGCTTTGCACCTTAACGGGCGCAGTGCTTACTCGTTCGCAAAAATACTACCGAGTTTGTCCATCTTTTCTAGTGCCAGCCCCGAGCCGCGCACCACGCAGGTCAGTGGATCGTCACCGACCAAGACTGGCAGACCGGTTTCTTCCATCAGCAGACGGTCAAGATCACGCAGTAGTGCACCACCGCCGGTGAGGACCATGCCCTTCTCGGCAATATCCGCACCCAACTCTGGTGGGGTCTGTTCGAGGGCGATCTTCACGGCACCGACGATCTGGTTAAGCGGGTCGGTCAGGGCTTCGAGGATTTCGTTGGATGAAATGGTGAAGCTGCGTGGAATACCTTCGGCCAGATTGCGCCCCTTAACTTCCATTTCCTTGACTTCGGAACCTGGGAAGGCGGAGCCAATCTGCTTCTTGATGGCTTCGGCAGTCGTTTCGCCGATCAGCATGCCGTAGTTACGGCGAATATAGTTGATGATGGCTTCGTCAAACTTGTCGCCACCGACACGCACCGAACCGGCATAGACCATGCCGCCCAGCGAGATGACGCCGACTTCAGTGGTACCGCCACCAATATCAACAACCATCGAGCCGGTTGCGTCAGAGACTGGCAGGCCAGCACCGATAGCAGCCGCCATCGGCTCTTCAATCAGGTATACCTGCGATGCGCCAGCGCCAAGGGCCGATTCGCGAATCGCACGGCGCTCCACCTGAGTCGAACCGCAGGGCACACAAATGATGATGCGCGGGCTCGGCGAAAACAGACGCGAGTCATGCACCTTCTTGATGAACTGCTTGAGCATTTGCTCAGTGACGGTGAAGTCGGCGATCACGCCGTCCTTCATCGGACGGATGGCGGTAATGTTGCCCGGTGTCTTGCCAAGCATCTGCTTGGCCGCTACACCAACTGCCTGAATGGTCTTCTTGGCATTGGGGCCGCCTTCAGTGCGGATGGCGACGACAGAAGGCTCGTCAAGAACAATGCCCTTGCCACGGACGTAGATCAGCGTGTTGGCGGTGCCAAGGTCGATGGCAAGGTCGTTTGAGAAGTAGGAGCGGAGGGAGTTAAACATCGGTGTGTTTTCGGTCAGTTTGGCGTCAAATGGAAGCTTGTTTAACGACGAAAGTAGCGCAAGCAACCGCCCGTGGGTAGGGCGAATAGAGGCACTTATGATACCCTATCGTGCTTTCCAGAATAAGCCCTTAAACAAGCATTTCCGAGCATGTCTCTCGATATCGAACAGGTGCAGCGGATCGCCCGCCTTGCCCGCATAGAAATTTCCCCGGCCGAAGCCGCGACCGCTCGCGATCAGTTGAACGGTATCTTCGGCCTTATTGAAACCATGCAAGCCGTTGATACTGCGGGGATTGCGCCCATGTCGCATGCTGTCGACATGGTCCAGCGCCTGCGTCCGGATGCCGTGACTGAGGCGGATCAGCGCACCGCCTTCCAGGCGATCGCCCCAGAGACGGATGCCGGTTTGTATTTAGTGCCTAAGGTCATTGAGTGATGAGCGACCTGATTAATGCGTCGCTGCGCGAGCTGTCCGCAGCCCTGGAAGCCAAGCAGGTCTCTAGCGTCGAACTGAGCACCATGTTTCTTGATCGTATCGAGAAGCTGAACCCTGAAATCAATGCCTTCGTCACCCTGGATCGCGCCAAGACGCTGGCCCAGGCTGCCGAAATGGATGCGCGCCGCGCGGCTGGCGACACCTCGCCGCTCTTAGGTATCCCGCTCGGGCACAAAGACATTTTCTGCACCGAAGGTTGGCTGACCACCTGCGGCTCGAAAATGCTGCACAACTTCGTCAGTCCTTACGACGCGACCGTGGTGACCAAGCTCAAGCAGGCCGGTCTGGTAACACTGGGCAAGTTGAACATGGACGAATTCGCGATGGGTTCGTCGAACGAAACCTCCTACTTCGGTCCCGTCAAGAACCCGTGGGATACCAAACGCGTGCCCGGCGGTTCGTCGGGGGGCTCGGCGGCAGCGATTGCCGCGCGCCTTGCGCCAGTGGTTACGGGTACCGACACTGGTGGTTCGATCCGCCAGCCCGCCTCGCTGTGTGGCCTGACCGGGCTGAAGCCGACGTATGGCGTGGTGTCGCGCTACGGCATGATTGCCTTTGCTTCTTCGCTTGATCAGGCCGGGCCGATGGCCAAGAGTGCTGAGGATTGCGCGCTGCTGCTGAACGGGATGGTCGGTTTTGACGAGCGTGATTCGACTTCGCTGCAACGCGAAACCGAGGACTACACCCGCGACCTGAACAAGCCGCTGTCCGGTCTGCGCATAGGCTTACCCAAGGAATTCTTTGGCGAAGGAATGGCCGACGATGTGCGTGCAACGGTTGAAGCTGCGCTTGAGCAGTACCGCCAGCTCGGTGCCACTACCGTTGACATCACCCTGCCGAATTCTGGTCTCTCGGTCCCCGCTTACTACGTCATCGCCCCAGCTGAGGCTTCGAGCAATCTGTCACGCTTCGATGGCGTGCGCTACGGATACCGTGCGCCGGAGTTCACTAACCTCGACGACATGTATTCCAAGTCGCGTGCGCAAGGCTTCGGTAGCGAGGTCAAGCGCCGCATCCTGATCGGCACCTATGTGCTGTCGCATGGCTATTACGATGCCTACTACCTGCAGGCGCAGAAGATCCGCCGCCTGATCGCGGCCGACTTCGTTGAAGCTTTCAAAGCCTGCGACGTGATCATGGGGCCGGCTTCGCCCGATACCGCTTTCGCTTTCGGCGAAAAGAGTGGCGACCCGGTCAAGATGTACCTGTCCGATATTTACACGATCTCGACCAACTTGGCTGGTCTGCCCGGTATGTCGATTCCGGCCGGCTTTGGAGCGAACAAGCTGCCGGTCGGTTTGCAAATCATCGGCAATTACTTTGATGAAGCGAAAATGTTCAACGTCGCGCATCAATACCAACAAGTTACAAGCTGGCATCGTGAGATGCCTGCGGGGATCTGAGCATGAAGTGGGAAGTCGTTATCGGTCTAGAGACCCACGCCCAGCTGCAAACTAAGTCGAAGATTTTCTGCGGCGCCTCAACGGCTTTTGGCGCAGAGCCGAACACGCAAGCGGATGCAGTGAGCTTGGCGCTGCCCGGCGTGCTGCCCGTGCTTAACCGCGAAGCGGTGGTGTGCGCGATCAAGTTTGGTTTGGCCATTGGCGCCAAGATCACCGAGCGTTCGGTGTTTGCGCGCAAGAACTACTTCTACCCGGATTTGCCCAAGGGCTATCAAATCAGCCAGATGGAGCTGCCTGTCGTTGATGGTGGTTCGCTGACCATCAACGTCGATGGCAATGAAAAAACCGTACGCCTGACGCGCGCACACCTCGAAGAGGATGCTGGCAAGTCGCTGCACGAGGACTTTGCTGGCCGTACCGGCATCGATCTCAACCGTGCTGGCACGCCGCTACTGGAAATTGTGTCGGAGCCCGACATGCGTTCAGCTGCCGAGGCTGTGGCCTACGCCAAGAAGTTGCATGAGCTGGTGCAGTGGATCGGTATTTGCGACGGCAATATGCAGGAAGGCTCCTTCCGCTGTGACGCCAACGTCTCTGTCCGCCGTCCCGGCGACCCTTACGGTACGCGCCGTGAGATCAAGAATCTGAACTCCTTCCGCTTCCTTGAGCAGGCCATTAACTACGAAGTGCAATGGCAGATCAACGAGATCGAAGAAGGCAGAAAGATTCAACAAGCCACCGTGCTATTCGATCCGGATACGGGCGAGACACGCTCCATGCGCAGCAAGGAAGACGCGCACGATTACCGCTATTTCCCCGACCCCGACTTGTTGCCGCTGGAAATCACCGAAGCTTGGAAGGCTGAGGTCAAGGCAACCATGCCAGAACTGCCGCAAGCAATGCAGCAACGCTTTACAGGCGAGTATGGCCTGTCCGCCTACGATGCCGACATCATCACGTCGTCGCGCGAAATGGCACAGTATTTCCTTGATACCGTTGCCGTTGCAGGCACTGCTAGTGCCAAGCTTTGCGCCAACTGGATACAAGGCGATTTGGCCGCGCGTTTGAACCGTGAGGAAAAGAGCATTGCCGAAGCCCCAATCAGCGCCACGCAGCTCGCCGGCATCATTCAGCGAATCGTTGACAATACGATCTCGAACAAGATCGGTAAGGATGTTTTCGATGCGCTATGGAATGGCGATGGCGCGAATGCTGATGCAGTGATCGAGGCCAAGGGTTGGAAGCAAATTACCGACACCGGCGAGATCGAAGCGATCATCGACGAGGTGTTAGCCGCCAATCAAAAGTCGGTGGAAGAGTTCCGCGCGGGCAAGGAGAAAGCCTTCAATGCGTTGGTGGGCCAGGCCATGAAAGCCACCAAGGGCAAGGCCAATCCGCAACAGGTCAATGACCTGCTGAAGCAGAAGCTGACAGGTTAAGGTGCCTTTTTAAGCGGCCTTGGGCAACGCTCAAGGCCGGCTTCTGAGATCGCCCGAGGTTAGACGCGTGTAGCGCTGCTTTTCTTCCTCGAACTTCTGTTTTGTTGTTTCGATGTCTTGCTTGCGCGTAGCAATGGCTTTTTGTTGCGCTTGGATATCCCTCTCGTTATCCTCAATCTGGCCTTTGAGGTTTAAAGGCATCGCGCGCTTCTGATAAAACTCCGCCTCGTTGCTCAGCTGCTTCTTGCGTTTCTCGGCATCTATCAGTTTTTGCTCCAACTGCTGTTGCCCCTTGCGCATGTCTGTCAAAACGCGTTCGTGGGCAAAGTCCAGCTCAGTCAATGACGCATAGGTGCCGACCAATTTGCGGTCGCGGCGATCCTCTTCGGCCCGCTTGGCTTCTTCCTCACGCTGACGGGCCAGCTCGGCATCGCGCTGCGCCTTCTGTTCGGGCGTCAGTGGCGCGGCAATCTGGCGAATAACAATGCCACGGTTGTTCAGTTGCCGATAGGCCTTGCCGTGGCAGGCTAGTGGGATACCATCATCACAGTACGTCTTGCCGTTGGCCTCGCAGCAAAAGGTGTCTGCTTGCGCACCCAGTGGCAGCAAGGCAAGCAGGAATGCAAGGCGAAACGGGGCTGCAGACATGGTTCTGACTCCGATCAGATGCCGTATTGCTGGCGATAGGCCGATACCGCGCCGAGGTTTCGTTGCAGGTCCGGGCTATCGCCCAGAAACGCGATCAAGTCGGCGAGGTTGGCCACTGCGACAACTGGAATCGCATAGCTCTTTTCAACTTCCTGCACGGCTGATAGCTCACCCTGACCACGTTCTTGTCGATCCAGCGCGATCACAACCCCAGCAAGGGCTGCACCAGCATTGCGGATCAGTTCAACGGACTCACGTACGGAGGTACCTGCCGAGATCACGTCATCAATGACTAAAACACGACCTTTGAGTGGGGCGCCAACCAGCGTACCGCCTTCGCCATGATCCTTGGCTTCCTTGCGGTTATAGGCGAATGGGGTGTTGTGGCCGTGCTGGGCCAGCATCATGGCGGTGCCCGCAGCCAGCGGGATGCCCTTATAAGCGGGCCCGAAGAGTACGTCGAACTCGAGCCCCGAAGCGATGATGGCGCGCGCATAAAAGTCGCACAGCTGCAGCATGGCCTCGCCGTCATTGAAGAGGCCTGCATTGAAGAAGTAGGGCGATTGGCGCCCAGCCTTGGTGGTGAACTCGCCAAAGCGTAAAACCCCACGCTCACAGGCAAACCCGATGAAATCCCGGCTAAAATCCAAAACCCTACCCCTGCTTATATTTGTAAAGCTTGCATGCTACGCATCATTTCACTGAATCTCAACGGCATCCGCTCAGCGGCGACAAAAGGTGTGTTCGACTGGCTGGCGCTGCAGGACGCGGATTTTGTCTGCGTTCAGGAGCTCAAAGCCCAAATGCCAGATCTGACCACCCAAATGCAGGCCCCAGACGGGTATCGCGGCTGGTTTCATTGTGCCGAGAAGAAAGGCTATAGCGGGGTGGGCGTTTACAGTCGCCATACGCCAGAGAATGTGGTGATCGGCCTTGGTAATGCAGAGTTTGATGCGGAGGGGCGGTATGTGCAGCTCGACTTTCCCAAGCTCTCGGTGATCTCGGTTTACCTGCCTTCCGGCTCCAGCTCACCCGAACGCCAAGAAGCCAAGTTCCGTTTTTTGGATGTGTTCTACCCCCATTTGCAGAAATTACGTGCTGAAGCCGCAAAGAATGGTCGCGAAGTGGT
>LNDZ01000034.1 GCA_001464495.1 Betaproteobacteria bacterium Ga0074130 | reverse complement strand
CGTGCTGCCAATCCTGCACTGGTGGAAATTGCTGATACCGTGACCGACATGACGCTGGTCAAGCATGCCTACAACGAGGGCGTGAAGGCAATGCCGGGGCTGGAGTGGTAGTGCCTCGTTAAGGCTTGTTGCGCGCCTGCTCAAGGCGTGCGCATAACTGCTCAGCGCCATCCAGCAATCGTGGTGTATGGCGTTGCAGCAAATTCGGGTCGATGAAGAACAACTGATTCTTTGCGGTTGCATTGAGACGTGGCCAGCGCCGCCATTGATCGAGCCAGGCAGCGCTGCTAGCCCCCATTCCGCCAGCAACAATCACATCCGGATTTTCGGCAAGGACCGATTCCACGCTCACGGTCGGTGCAATCGCCGGCAATTCAGCATAGACGTTTTTGCCGCCGCACAAGCGGATCACATCACTGATGACCTGTTTTCCATTCACCGTCATTAGCGGCTCGTCCCACACTTGGTAAAACATCCGCACGGGCGGTTTTCCTGCGTAGCGATTTTTTAGCCTTTCATGGCGTTCACGAAAATCGGCTGCAGATGTCTTTGCAATCGCATCGGTCCCTGCCAGCTGCCCATAGCGTTCGATATCGCGGGCAACATCCGCAATGCGCTTGGGCTCGACGACAAACACTGGGATCTTGAGCTTGCGTAGTTGCGCCACACTGGCGGGCGGGGTTCCACTCTCCCAAGCCAGCACCAGATCCGGCTTCAGTGCCACAATTGCTTCAATGTCCACACGCGCATAGCTACCAACGCGTGGTAGTTTGTGTGCGGCAACTGGATAGTCACTAAAGTCTACGGCGCCCACCAGATGCTCGCCCGCGCCCGCGGCATAGACCATTTCGGTGATGTTCGGCGCGAGGCTGATGATGCGTTTCGCTGGCCCAGCAAGGCGTATCTCTGTACGCGTGTCATCGTGTAATACGATGTCTGCCTGTGCAAAGGTGGATTGGATCAGCAGTATCGAGACAAGAAAGCTTTTCATGGTTGTGGCTTCAATTGCAGTGGCAGCCCTGCCGCGACAAACGTGACACGATCGGCGACAGCAGCAACCCGTTGGTGCAAACGCCCTGCTTCATCGACATAGCGGCGCGTTAGCTCACCCAGCGGCACAATGCCCATGCCAACTTCGTTACTCACGAGGATGATTTCACCCGGTAAGCCCGGCAGGGTGGCAAGGAGTGATTGCGTCTCGCGCAGCAGTTCGTCGTGATGCAGCAGATTCGATAGCCACAGCGTCAGGCAATCCACCAGAATCAGACGGTCTGGTGCCGCCAGTGTTTTCAGCATCGTGGCGAGATGCAGCGGCTCTTCGATCAGCATCCATTCTTGGGGGCGTTGTGCTTTGTGGTGAGCAATGCGCGCACGCATTTCTGCATCGTCCGCCATGTCTTCAACGGCAGCGGTGGCGATATAGCACACAGAGAGTCCGCTTGCGATTGCGCGCTGTTCTGCGAATGCGCTTTTGCCAGAGCGGGCACCGCCTAGAATCAGTTCAACCATGCTTAGGTATGCTCAGTGAGGCTTAGGTACGCGCGAAATGCGCAGGAAGTAGATGGCCACCAGTGTACCCGCCACAGCGATCCCTGCAATCGCAGCAATCCAGAAACCATGCGCGCCCATTGAACGCACAATCCCCAAGTAGTAGCCGCCAGCAAGGCCAATCCCCCACAGCGCGACTGCATACACCAGCATGGGCACGGTACTGCGCTTGAAGCCGCGCAAGATATTCACCGCGGCGGCTTGTAAGGCATCGGCGATGTGATAAACAGCGACCAGCGTAATCAGCGGCACCGCAATCGCATACACATCCGAATCGTTGGTATAGCCGCGCGCGATGAGCGGGGCACCTAACCAGAGAATCACACTCAATGCGATACCGAAGAGCATTGCCGTGCACAGGCACACAATGCCGACCCGCCGCGCCTGCAGCGCGTCACCCGCACCCAGCGCCCGCCCTGCCAACACGGAGGCGGCGTTGCCCAGCGACAACGGCAGCATGAATGTCACCGTCGCCAGATTGGCAGCAATCTGGTGTGCGCCGGAGGTGGCCGGGCCGAACTGCGCGATAAACAGGGCCATAAAGGTAAAGGCGGTGACATCGACCAAAAAGGTTGCACCAATGGGCAGCCCCAGTTTGAGAAAGTCGCGTATTGCCGCCCAGCGCGGTGCGCTGAAACGCGCAAATACATGGAACTCGCGGTAGCGTGGCTCACGCGCACACCAGCGCCACGCCAGCAAGCCATTCGCCCAGTTCACAATGGCGGTGGTAGGGAATGAGCAGCAGATTGAGCGGGATCTTGAATACCAGCCCGAGCAGATTGAAGCGCATCACTGCGCGTGGCTGGCCAATCCCAGTGGAGAGCCCGGAAAAAATACGGAACAACATGAGCCCCGGCACCGCCCAGCTGCTGGCATTCAAATAGGCTCGCGCACGTTCTTCCACAGCCGGCGGAATATCGCTGAGGGCGAGGAAGGGCTCGGGAAAGCGTAGCAACGCAATGGCAATAACAGACAGTCCAAGCGCCACCCACAGGCTTTGGCGCACTTCTTCACCGACGGCTGCTGGTTTTTCGGCACCATGCAAATGTGCAATCAGCGGCGTCAGCGCCAGCAGTACACCACTGCAAGTCACGTAGATCGTCAGCGCGATGGCCGAGCCAATGCCAACCCCGGCCAGCTCGACTGCGCCCAGCCGGCCGGCCATGACGGTATCGATGATGCCGTTGGCCATGACAGCTAGCTGCGAGATGAGGACAGGCCAAGCCAGATGCAGAATGTCCCGCAGCGTGGTGCCAAAGCGAAAGCGCATGACGTTGAGGCTAGAAGTGATACTCCGCGCGCAAATACGGCGTACGGGCGGTGCTGCCAACGGTGGATGGCAGATTGCCGAATTTGTTATGCCAGTACTGATAGCCAATCCCGATCTTGAATGGGCTGGACCCACGCCCGGCAAGGCGCCCTGCATCGACCATCAGTTTCATGTCGATATTTGTTTCGCGTGCAGTTTGGCTACCGAATTCGTTTGTGCCTTTAGCCGCAATGAAATTGGCATAGCCAGCAAATTCGACAGGCAAAGTTCCCAAATTTCCCAGGGGGATGTTCCACGCCAGATTGAGCATGGGGTGGGTCTTATAGGTGTAGCGATCAGCGATACTGCGCGGGCGATTGCTTTCCTCAAGCACCAGCAAGCTGATGTTGAGAAAGCCCGGTACATCCAGCATCAGCGTTGGGCCGATCACCAGCATCTGCTTTTTCGAGGCATAGCCAACGTCGTTCTTGTTGTTCCAATCAAAACCCGCAGTCAGGCCAACGCTGCGTATCGGACCGAAACGCAGTGGTTGACCGATCAGCTTGCTGAGATCAAGCAGGTGTCGGTAGACAACATAGGTTTCGCGCGCGCCACTGCCGGAAGGGGCGGGGTCGCTGCTGTCCGACACCAGATGGTCAATATTTAAAAAGTTGCTGCCGTAGCGGTAGCCGTTGGCGTGCGTCAGGCTGTAGATATTCTTGCCTACATCTTTGTTGTTAAAGGGCTCAGCGTAATGGTTGCTATGCGACAAGCCCACCGACGTGGCTGTCCAGTCAAAGGCATCCGCCGGGCGACACAACAGCAGACCAAGCAGGAAGAAAGGGCTGAATCTAGTCATGAATAGCCTCGCGGGTGCAAGGGGTAGGCCGGAATTGGCAGGCAGACTGAATTCTGGCAGATAAACGCCAGCCTGACCGTGCTTGTGAGCGCAACGCTAGTCTGCGCCGATGCGTAATCACTGCTGGCATTAAAGACTCTGATGCTGTCAGGGTTTTGTGTTGCATCGCAATACCTTAGAATGCAATCTTTGCCGAATCGCCCCATAAAAATGACTGCCCGCCTGCGCGGATCGCGAGATTGTGATCCGCCTGCTTGGCGAGGAGATGTGGGACGTACTCGATACGCTGCGCGCCGAGCGTGTCACGGGGCGCTCCGCGCGCATGCTGTACGAAGTGCTCGGTGATATCTGGGTTGTGCAGCGCAACCCTTACTTGGAAGACGATCTTCTCGATAACCCGGATCGTCGCGCCGCGCTGATTGAAGCGCTGCGCCATCGTCTGCGTGAAGTCGAAAAGCGTCGTGGTAGCAATGAACGTGTGGGTCAGTTGGTCGTTGCCGCTAACCGCGCAGTTGATGCCTTCGCCAAGCATTTTTCCGATACGTGGGATCTGCGTAAGCAGGCCATGAAGACACTGTCGCGCCATACGCGCCGCGACAACATTGCGTTTGACGGGCTGGCCCGTGTTTCACACGTGACCGATGCCACCGACTGGCGTGTTGAATACCCCTTCGTTGTGTTGTATCCGGATACCGAGGAAGAAATCGGCCCGTTGGTGCGCGGCTGTATCGAGCTCGGCCTGACCATTATTCCGCGTGGTGGTGGCACTGGTTACACCGGCGGCGCGATTCCGCTGACGGCTAATTCAGTCGTGATCAACACCGAGAAGCTGATTGATCTGGGCAAGGTCGAGATGAGTACCTTGCCGGGCGCAGACCGCCCCTATGCCACGGTCTTCACCGGCGCCGGTGTGGTGACGCGCCGCGCCATGGAAGCTGCTGAGCATGCTGATCTGGTTTTTGCCTGCGACCCTACGTCTGCCGATGCCTGCTGTATCGGCGGAAATATTGCGACCAATGCTGGCGGCAAGAAGGCAGTGTTGTGGGGTACAGCACTCGATAATCTGGCGTCATGGAAGATGGTCTCGCCCGATGGTAACTGGCAGCTGATCGAGCGCCTGAACCACAACTTCGGCAAGATTCATGATCAGGATGTGGTGCAGTTTCGCGTACGTACTTATGCGCCGGACGATGCCGCCTACACCACACCTATCAAGGAAGAAATTCTCGAGTTGCCGGGCGCCAAGTTCCGCAAGGTCGGCCTTGGCAAGGATGTGACCGACAAGTTCCTCGGCGGTCTGCCCGGTGTGCAGAAGGAAGGCACAGACGGCATCATCACGTCGGCGGTGTGGATTCTGCACCGCATGCCATCGCACACGCGCACCGTCTGTCTGGAGTTCTTCGGCCAGGTACGCGAAGCGGTGCCGTCGATTGTTGAAATCACGGATTACCTTAAGACCAAGCCAGGCGGCGCCATTCTCGCGGGGCTGGAACATCTCGACGAGCGCTATGTGCGTGCCGTTGGCTATGCAACCAAGGCCAAGCGCCATGGGCGCCCGAAGATGGTGCTGATCGGTGATATCGTTGGCGATGACGAGACAGCCGTGATGGCAGCCGCATCCGAGGTGGTGCGTGTCGCTAATCTGCGCGGTGCCGAAGGTTTCATCGCGGTGACGCCAGACATGCGCAAGAAGTTCTGGCTCGACCGTGGCCGTACCGCCGCGATTGCCAAGCACACCAACGCGTTCAAGATCAACGAAGACGTTGTGATTCCGCTGCCGCGCATGGGCGACTACTGCGATGGCATTGAACGGTTCAACATTGAACTGTCCATTACCAACAAGTTGGAACTGTGCGATTCGTTGGCAGATTTCTTCCGTGGCGATGTGCCGCTGGATGTCGCCGACACCGGCCTCGATAAGGACGTCCTGCTGGGCGACCGTCGCGACCGCGCACTGGAGCTGCTGAGTACCACGCGCGCCCGCTGGCAGTGGCTGTTCGATAATCTGGATACACCCCTAGCAGAGGCTGAGGCCAAGTTCGCTGAATTCGGTATCACTGCCGGTGAGCTGACCAATCGCGCCGCTTCGCCAAAGCTGTTCCATCGCATGCAGGACTATTCGGTCCGTGTGTCCTGGGTACGCGAAATTCGCGAGCCGCTGGACATCATGTTTTCGGGCGATCCTTACCGCTCAATTCGCGAGCGCATGAAGGCTATCCACAAGGCAGTGTTGCGTGGCCGCGTGTTCGTTGCCCTGCACATGCATGCCGGCGATGGCAATGTGCACACCAATATCCCAGTGAATTCGGATCACTATCAGATGCTCACGACCGCGACGCATACGGTCGAGCGAATTATGAAGCTGGCCAAGTCGCTGGGTGGTGTGATCTCGGGTGAGCACGGCATTGGCATGACCAAGCTGGAGTTCCTTGACGAAGACGAGATCGAACCGTTCAGAGCTTACAAGCAACGGGTCGATCCACAGGGCCGCTTCAACAAGGGCAAGCTCTTGCCCGGCGCAGATTTGAGTAAGGCTTACACACCATCGTTCTCGCTGCTCGGCACCGAGTCGCTGATCATGGAGCAGTCATCTATCGGCAAGATAAATGCGTCGATCAAGGACTGCCTGCGTTGCGGCAAGTGTAAGCCTGTGTGCTCGACGCATGTCCCGCGCGCCAACCTGCTGTACTCTCCGCGTAACAAGATTCTCGCCACCTCGCTGCTGACTGAAGCGTTTCTCTATGAAGAGCAAACGCGACGCGGCATCTCGCTCAAGCACTTTGACGAGTTTTCAGATGTGGCCGATCACACACCGTGCCCGGTTGATATCGACTTCGGCGATGTGTCGATTGCCATGCGCAATCTGCTGCGCGAGCAAGGCAAGAAGAAGTTCAATCCGGGTACGGCAGCGGCCATGGCTTTCCTGAACGCCAAGGACCCGGCCACGATCAAGCTGATTCGTACTGGCATGATTTCCTGGGGCTACAAGCTGCAGCGGCTGGGCTACAAACTGGGTAAATCCTTTGGCTTGATTCGTCCGCAGATCGAACACCCGCCGGCAACGTTGGGTAAACCTGCTGTCAAGGCGCAGGTGATTCACTTCATCAACAAGCCGATGCCGGGCAACCTGCCCAAGCGGACGTCGCGTGCGCTGCTGGATATCGAGGACGACAAGGTCGTTCCGGTCATTCGTGATCCGCACAAAATCAATGCAGCCGATTACAACGGCGACTCGGTGTTCTACTTCCCCGGTTGCGGTTCAGAGCGTTTGTTCTCGCAGGTGGGCTTGGCAACGCAGGCCATGCTCTATCACGTCGGCGCACAAACCGTATTGCCGCCCGGCTATCTTTGCTGCGGCTATCCGCAGACATCGAGTGGGGATGAGGTCAAGGGCTCGCAGATCACGACGGATAACCGTGTGCTCTTCCATCGCGTTGCTAGTGATCGTGTCCTGTGGCACCTGTATGGATCAGCTGCAGAAATACGAGTTTGAGAAGATTTTCCCGGGTTGCCGCCTGCTCGACATTCACGAGTATCTGCTTGAGAAGGGGCTCAAGCTCGACGGTGTGACCGGCACGCGCTACATGTATCACGACCCGTGCCACACACCGATGAAGACGCACAACCCGCTCAAGACGGTGAATACCCTGATGGGCCAGCCGGTTGCACTAACGGATCGTTGTTGCGGTGAGTCCGGTACGCTGGCTGCCACACGCCCGGATATTTCCACCCAAGTGCGTTTCCGGAAGCAGGGCGAGATCGAGAAGGGTGCCGCCGCACTGCGTGAAGACGGCTTCACGGGTGATGTGAAGATCCTGACGTCCTGCCCGTCTTGTCTGCAAGGCTTGTCACGCTACAACGATGATGCTTCAACCTCGGCTGACTACATCGTGGTTGAAATGGCCAAGTCGATTCTTGGTAAGGACTGGATGACGGATTACGTCAGTGCCGCAAACAACGGCGGCATCGAACGCGTTTTGTTGTAAGTCACCGCATCTAGCGCGCCGTTTCACCAACAAAAAGGGCGGCCTGTCACATGACGGGCTGCCCTTTTTGCTAAACGGGTTTCGCGAGGGGGGGAATCAGCTGCTGCGCAGCTTCTGCATCGTGGTGTGATAAATCTCGACTGACTCTTCTTCAGACGAGGCGCGCATGCCCAGATCTCGCACGCGGCCATCGTCTAGGCCATACACCCAGCCATGTAC
>LNDZ01000033.1 GCA_001464495.1 Betaproteobacteria bacterium Ga0074130 | reverse complement strand
CCCGGCATTGCCTTCACGCCCTCGTTGTAGGCATGCTTGACCAGCGTCATGTCGGTCACGGTATCAGCAATTTCCACCAGTGCAGGATTGGCAGCACGACCGGTAATGATGAGGTGCTGCATGGCGGGGCGTGACTCAATCACATCAATCACGGCCTCCGTATCCAACCACTTGTAGCTGAGGGTGTAAGTGAACTCGTCTAGCACGACCAGATCAATCTCCGGATTGCGCAGGTGTTCGCTGGCTATCGCCCAAGCAGCGCGCGCGGCTTTCGCATCGCGCTCGTCATCTTGGGTATCCCAAGTGAAGCCCTCGCCACCGACATGCCACTGCACACCGGGGAAATTGCGGAAGAAGGCCTCTTCGCCGGTATCGGAGCGTCCCTTGATGAACTGCACCACAGCCACTTTCTGGCCATGCCCCAGCGCACGTGCGACCACACCAAACGCTGAAGACGATTTTCCCTTGCCATTGCCGGTATGGATCACAAAAACACCGCGCTGCTGATCAATCAGCGCCTTCTTGCGTGCCATGCGCGCCGCATGGCGTGCCTGCTTTTCTGTATTACCTGTGCTGTCGGTCATTATTTACTCCGGGATAAACCAGTAATCGTGATGATTGTTGATACTGCGGATGGGGTGGCCGTACAAATGTTCGAGGCTGTCTTGATTGATGACTTCAGCAGCGGGACCACAGGCCCACGTGCCGTCGCCAAACATTAGCAGAGCCTGATCGAAATGGCGGCGTGCCAGGTTAGGGTCATGGAGTACCGCAATCAGCATCTGTCCGTTTGAGACAATTTCGTTGAGCAATTTCAGGGTTGCCATGGCGTGATTGAGGTCGAGGTGGCTCAACGGTTCGTCAAGCAGATACAGGCTTGGTGATTGCACAAGCAGCGTGGCAATCGCCAAACGTTGGCGCTCGCCCCCGGATAGTGTTTGCACCTGCCGCTCAGCCAGATCGTCGAGGCCGACTTTCGCCAGTGCCTGCATGGCCGCAGTGCGATCTTGCTCAGACTCCCAAGCCCAACGCCCCAGGTGCGGGTGCCGACCAATTAAGGCCGTTTCAAGCACCGTTGCAGCAAATGCATCATGCTGCTGTTGTGCACAATAACCTCGCTGCTGCGCCAGCTCGCGCTGTGTGTAATTGAAGAGCAGTTGCTCATGCAACATGATTCGGCCCGCATCTGCTGAATGCAGCCCAGCCAATGTGGCCAGTAGCGTGCTCTTACCTGCCCCATTGCGTCCAAGGATGACCAGTGACTCACCCGATGTAAGCCGGAAATTCAGATCACGGCAAGCCGCATGTCCCGCAATGCTGACATCAAGATGGCGTACGTCCAGACTCATGGGCGGCCACCTTGACGTGTCAGCAGATAAAGAAACAGCGGCGCACCAATCAGTGCAGTCAGCACACCAACCGGCAGCTGCTGCGGCGCAATCACGGTGCGGGCCAGTGTATCGGCGAGTACCAGCAGAATGCCGCCGCCGAGCACGCTTGCTGGTAGCAGCAGGCGTTGATCATTGCCGAGAAACAAACGCATCAAATGCGGCACAACCAACCCGACAAATCCAATACTACCCGCGGTCGCCACCGCACCCGCTGTGAGCATAGCCGCCAGAAAATAGGTCAGCCAGCGCAGACGTGTCACCGAAACGCCCAGCGCTGCGGCTTGTATCTCGCCACGTGACAGCACGTTCAGATCACGCGCCAGCGGCAAGGAAAATAGCAAACCGACACCCAGCAAGAATAGTGCGGGTAGGGGCTGACTGATATAGGCAACATCCCCCATGATCCAAAACAGCATGCCATGCAGTGATTGTTGGGGCGCAATCGAAAGAATCAGCGACACGGCCGCACCGCAACCAGCAGAAACAATGACGCCGGTGAGTAACAAGCGGGACTGCACCCAACTACCCTCGCCATGGGCAAGACCAAACACCAACAGTAAAACTAAAAAAGCACCGACAAACGCTGCGAGGTTGACCCACACTGCAGCCAGCCCCACCAGCATTGCACACAACGCCCCCACTGCTGCACCACCGGAAATACCCAGCACATAGGGGTCGCCCAATGGGTTACGTAACAACACCTGCATCAAAGCACCCGCTAGGGCGAGCAGTCCTCCACAGGCAAAGGCGCCCAGTGCCCGTGGCAAACGCAACTGCATGATGATGTCGGCCGCCGCACCTTGCTTTCCAAGAAGCGCTGCCCATACATCAGAAAGTGCGACTGGCAGGCTGCCCACCGTCAGCGCCATCGCAAGACTGCCGGCTGCTAAAGAGAGCAGCAGCAACAGCGTAAGGGTGACGTGACGATGTTCAGGCATGGTTTAAATTAGATCTGCCTTGAAGCCAATCTTCCAACTGCGTCGGAAATCGATCGGATAAACCGCAGTATCGCTGACCCAAAGACCATTCGCGCGATCAAACAGATTGTCTACACCCACAAAACCCTCCAGCTTGCCAAAGCGCTGCCGGAAATTCAGGTTGGTTGAGCTGTAGATCGACTGGCGATTTCTCAAATTGTTGCTGAGGTCATTCATCGCGTAAGCCGAGTCACGCCATACGTGATTCACGTTGATCGTGGCAGTCTCCCATGGCTTGTAATTAACCCCTGCAGTGACGCCATGGCGTGGCACACCGGGCATTTCTTTACCCGACAGATTGCCTTCCGTATCAATGATGGCACGCGTGTAGGTATAACTCAGCGCGAGGTTAAGGTTATCGCGTACCTGCCATCGATTCTGTAGCTCAAGCCCCGACTTATGTGACTTGTCGATATTTGTATTGTTGTTAGAAACTGGGTCGAGATAGATTTCATTATCCAGCTTGCTATGGAACAGTGCGACACGCAGTCGATTACGCGGCGTATCGTGGTTCACACCAACATTGAGCGTTCTTGCTTTCGCGGGTTGGATAAAACCGTTGAAGGCGCCAGCAAACGTGAAGAAACGATCAATATCTGGCGCCTGAAATGCGCTGTTGTAATTAACGAAAGCGCTGACCTGTTCAGTAAAGCGATAGTTCGCGCCAATGTCCCAGCCGTTCAGATCATGCTCACCTTGCAGACGTGTCCCAGTGTTTGGTGCATAAACATAATTCACCTTTTCCTTGCGCCCGCCTGCGGAAAACGACAGTGCACCGATACGGTAAACACCTTGTAAAAAGAGCGCACTATTGTCCTTGCTAGTGCGATTACTGCTGCTGATCCGCTCACCTTGGAAACGCTGCAATCCGGCCTTCACATCGATGTTGCCGGCGCTATACGCCAAGCTTGCATCATCGCCGCTGTATTCGTAGTTGGAGAGCGAGGAGGATGAAACGAAGTTAGACAAGCGGTCTTCGCGGTTATGCGAGTAGCGGGCGGTTAGCGATGGGTTCACCTTGTACTCAATACCAACACGCGCTTGCGATATTTCGTATTGTTGGTGAGTATAGGTATTGCCACTATTTTGGCGAGGATTGCTATTGAATTCCGCAGGCGTCAAGGCGCCGACATAGCGAGTATCTACACGGCTATTTGTACCGTCCAGAAATAGGCGCAGCCCCTCGACAGGCTTAAGTGTCAGCTTGGCTTGCTCAGTACGATTGTTGCTGCCGTCGCGACGTTGCGTCACATCCAGATCACTGCTGTAGCCCTGCTTGTCATTCGTCGCAGTGACGGACAGATCGAAAAATTCGCGTGAAACACCGGCATTTGCGGTCAAGGACTGCATGCCACGACTGCCCGTAACTGCTGATACGCTGGCACCATTAAATGCGCGCGTCCGAATCTGTATCGCACCGGCCATCGCGCCATCACCGAAGGCGACCGAACCTGTTCCCTTGCTGATTTCAATACTTTCAATTGCGCTAAGCGGAATCGAACCGAGCAATGGGTTTGCCATGTCAATGTTGTTAAGACGGCGGCCATCAACGGTAACGGCAATAGCCTGATAACCATTCTCCACCCCATAACCACGCATATCCAATGACGGCGCATTACGATTGCCATAGCTGGAGTTCACGTTCAATGATGAATGCCGGCTCAGGTAGTCGACTAGGTTGGTTGCCCCAGAAGCATCGATCATTGCGCGATGATGCACCTCGCTGGCATACGTAGCATCGCTATCTTTAGCGGAAATACCGCTGGCGGTAACGATCACCGGCGCAAGGGTAGGGGAAGTTGTAGTAGTTTGCGCCAGTGCCGGAAAGGCAGCGGCGAGTGCGACGGCGAGTACCGTCTTTTGGATAGTGTTATGCATGATTGCTCCCGGTATCCGGCAAGCGTCCCCGCAGGCCGGCACTTTGATAAGGAAGCGCGCAAGGGGAAGGCAAGGTCAGCCGCAAGACAGGCGAGGGCTGGCACTCGACCGGCGCACCCCGCGCGGCTTCTGCTCTTGGTTCGTGGCCGGTCTCCGGGCTTGCAAGTTTTGATTCGTCGCCTTCCCGGCGCATGCGCCAGTGGCATTTTGACGAACCCGCACTTACTTACCGTTGCGGGGGCAGCGTCGGACTAGTTCTGATGGAACGCACCGACTTCCCTGTTTCACCTGAAGGATGCAATTGCATCAGCAGGCACCATGAACACGCCTGTAGCCATTAATGGCGATCAGGCAGACGGATTATACGCATGACGATGACAGAGGTGTCCCTGCACCGACACAAGCCGCCAAACAACCTTCAAAGTTTCTGCTTATCTCTTGACCAGAAACAACTTTTACATAACACTTTCCACCAAATGAATACACCTCTGGACTCCCTCGAACACAAAGTCGATAGCATGCTCGCTTTCTGCGAGCGGCTGCGTGAGGAAAATCGCGCCCTGCGCACCCAGTTGTCTGCACTTGAAGGCGTGAATCAAAGCCTGTGCCAAACCATAGACGCTTCGCGCACCCGACTTGAAGCGCTGATGGACAAACTACCTGAAGAAGAATGAGCACAACGCCTACTCTTAGCATTCAACTGCATGGCAAAGAATACAAAGTTGCCTGCCCAGCCGGCGAACAGGAAGCGCTACAAGCGGCTGCCGACTTACTCAACATGCGCCTGATTGAAGCTGCTGATAAAGGCAAGATCAGTGGCGAACGTTTGTTGGCGATGGTGGCGCTGAATCTGGCGCACGATTTGCTAAGCCAGCGTCGCGATAGCGCGAGTGCATCGACAAGTGATTCTGTCGCTCTTGATTCCGATGAACATCTGCGTAGAATTCAATCCATCGAGACGCGCATTGATGCCGCACTGGCCCGCTAAGCGGGGCATGTAATCACAGCGCTGCAATGCTGCGCATCTCCACCAGTTTCCCCTGCTGTGTTCGCCAAGGCCATATATTCCTTGAGCCAATACGCATGGCGTCAGGTTGCTGGCCTTAAAGCTGCTGTTGTGAGCACTCCTTAGCCGAGTGCACCTGATGCAGCCGGACAGTAGCCGCTCTGAACTTCAGGTTCAGGATGCCGGCCTAGCGGCACATGCGGGGGAGCCTTATTGCAGTAGAACGTTCTTGAACCAGCGCGGAAGTCATGATTTATCATGCTTCCGCGTTGTCATTTGTGCGGAGCTGTTACATCCATGCGTTACTGGCTGATGAAGTCCGAACCCTCGGTGGTCGGCATTGATGATGTGCTGGCCATGCCCAACCAGAGTGTCGACTGGTGGGGTGTGCGCAATTACCAAGCGCGTAATTTCATGCGTGATCAGATGAGTGTTGGTGATGGCGTTTTCTTTTACCACTCATCCTGCCCCGAGCCGGGCATTGCTGGCCTCGCCAGGGTTGCCAAGAAAGCGTACCCGGATCGCCTACAGTTCGATCCGCAGAGCCACTACTTCGACCCAAAATCCACACCCGAAAATCCGCGTTGGATGAATGTCGATGTGCAGATTGTGAAGAAGACGCGCCTCATTCATCTAAATGAATTGCGCGAACATCCGCAGCTCGAACACATGCGCATCCTGCAAAAAGGCAATCGCCTGTCGATCACCCCAGTCGATCCGACTGAGTGGAAATTCATCTGCGAAAAGCTGATGGGCGAAAAGGCCTGAGGCCCCAAGCGTTTCCCTCGAAAATAGTGATTGATTAGCCGTTGTCGTTTGGCGTAATCGTGGGCGTCATTTATGGGTCATGCCATATAGGCATCGCGCAACACATTCTTCTGCACTTTACCCATCGCATTCCGCGGCAGCTCAGTGACCAGTATTACGCGCTTAGGTACCTTGAAAGCAGCGAGTTGCTCGCGTACGGCTGCAATAATACCAACCTCGCTCAGCGCTCCACCTTCAAGACTGTGCTCGCGCACGACCACCGCGGTCACCGCCTCGCCAAAATCGGCATGCGGCACACCAATCACGGCCGATTCGATGACACCTGGCATACGATCGATTACATCCTCGATTTCCTTGGGGTAAACATTGAGTCCGCCGCTGATAATGAGGTCGCGCGCGCGGCCGCTGATAAACAGATAACCCGCCGCATCCACATGGCCAATATCGCCGGTGCGGAAAAAACCATCGGTGGTGAACTCCTCCGCAGTCTTCTCTGGCATGCGCCAGTAACCACGGAAAATATTCGGGCCCTGCACCTGAATATGGCCCGGTGTGCCATTTGCGCATGCTTTCCCATCGTCATCCACGACACGCAGCGAAACACCCGGCAAGGCCGGCCCGACACTGCCGCAACGCCGCTCCCCGGCATAGGGATTAGACGTGAACATGCCGCCTTCTGTCATGCCGTAGCGCTCCAGAATGCGCTGGCCAGTTCGTTGCTCAAATGCAGTGAAGGTCTCTGCCAGTAACGGCGCCGAACCCGACACAAACAAACGGATCGTACGGGCAGACTCCGCCGCAAACACACCCTCACTGAGCAGACGCGTGTAATAGGTTGGCACCCCCATGAATACCGTTGCCTGAGGCAAAGCAGCCAGTGCGCGCTGCACTTCAAAGCGCGGTTCGAATAGCATTGCACTACCCGTCAGCAAGGTGCAGTTGCAGGCCACGAACAGTCCATGAATGTGGAAGATCGGCAGCATATGCAACAGCACATCCTGCGGCGTAAATTGCCAGTGAGCGCACAGCGTCCGCGCATTACTAAGCAAATTGTGATGCGACAGCATGGCGCCCTTGCTTCGCCCTGTGGTACCGGACGTGTAGAGAATAGCGGCAAGGTCGTCTGCTGCGCGTTCAATGGTGTTGAAGTGGTCCGACTGTAGCGCCGCCAGATCAACCAGCGAGCCACGTCCATGCTCATTGAGCACCAGCGTATGTGGCACACCAGACTGCGCGGCGAGGAACATCGCGTCCTCATGAAATTGCGGGCGACAGACAAAGAGGCCTGGCTGCGCGTCGTTGAGGAAATACTCAACCTCACGCACCTGATACGCTGGGTTCAAAGGCAGAAAAACCATGCCGGCACGCAAGCTGGCGAGGTAAAGCACCAATGCTTCCGGGCTCTTCTCGACTTGCACTGCTACGCGATCGCCGGGCAAGAGGCCAAGTGCGAGCAGCAGATTGGCCATCTTGGCCGAAGCATGGTCGATGTCTCCATACGTCCAAGCGCGGCCATCGGCCAAGATCAGGCAGGGCTTGGCAAGATCGTGTGCAAATTGCGCCGAAAAATGCGCGTAGAGATTGTGGTTCATGTGCAGCGGGGAAAGATCAGATCGGAAGCAGCTCGTGGAAACTGTTGAGTGCGGCATAGCGCGTCAGCGCACGCACGGGCTGTTGTGTATCGGGACGGGCAATCGCACGCAGCTCGGCAATACCGTAACGATGGGCAGAGTCGAGGACGGAAATGGTGTCATCCACCAACAATGTGCGTGCCGGATCAAAGGGCTCAAGCGCGCGCAGCTTGTCCCAGAAGCGCACATCTTCCTTAGCTAGGCCCAGCTCATGCGAGGTGATCATGGCATCAAAGTGCACGCTCAGACCTGTGCGATCCATCTTCAACTTTAGACTCTTGTGGTGTGCATTGGTGACAAGCAGCACACGCTTGCTTGCACTGCGCGCAGCGCTCAGGAACTCAGGGACACCGGGGTGAATATCAATCAGATGTGCGACCTCATGCTTGAGCGGCATCAGATCGATAGCAAGCGCTTCCGTCCAGAAATCCACCGAGTACCAAGGCAAGGTGCCTTCATGCGCCTTGAAGCGCGCTTTCAGTTCGTCACGCACCTCTGCATGGTCACGCCCGTGATGCTCGGCATACCGCCTCGGCAGATGATTCTGCCAGAAGTGATTGTCGAAATTCAGATCCAGCAGGGTGCCGTCCATATCGAGGAGGACGGTATCGATGGTATTCCAGTCAGGTTTCATCGCATTTCCTGGCCGCCATCGGCCATCAAAGTAGGCATTACATCAAAACGATGTCGTACTGTTCCTGGGTATAACCCGCCTCCGCTTGCAGCGAGACTGGGCGTTCAATAAAGGCGGACAACTGGGCCAGCGACTGTGATTCGTCGTCGAGGAAAAGATCGATGACGTCCTGCGTGGCCAAGATTCGGAATTCACGGGCGCTGAACTGCCGCGATTCGCGCAGCAATTCACGCAGGATTTCATAACAGACGGTATGCGCAGTCTTGACCTCGCCACGGCCACCACAGGTGGGGCAGGTTTCGCACAGCACGTGGGCCAGCGACTCGCGCGTGCGCTTGCGCGTCATCTCGACCAAGCCAAGCTGAGTGAAGCCGGACACGGTGATACGTGTGTGATCCTTGGCGAGCGCCTTGTTTAACTCGGCGAGCACCGCGGTACGATGCTCCTCCGTATCCATGTCGATAAAGTCGATGATGATGATGCCACCCAGATTACGCAGGCGTAGCTGGCGGGCAATGGTTTGCGATGCTTCTAGATTCGTCTTGAAAATGGTGTCGTCGAAATTACGCGAACCCACATAGCCGCCGGTATTCACATCAATCGTGGTCATCGCTTCCGTCTGGTCGATGATCAGATAGCCACCGCTCTTCAGGTCGACACGCCGCGCCAGCGCCTTCTGTATTTCATCTTCAACGCCATGCAGATCAAATAGCGGGCGCTCGCCGATGTAGTGCTCAAGGCGGTCGCTAACCTGCGGCATATACTCCTTGGCGAAGGCCGAGATCTTCAAAAAATTCTCGCGTGAGTCGATCACCACGCGCCCCGTTTCTGGGGTTACCAAATCGCGCAACACACGCTGCGCCAGGTTCAGATCGCGATGCAACAGGCTTGGTGGCTTAGCCAAGCGTGAGCGATTTTGAATCTCGGCCCACAGGCGGCGCAGATACGCGATGTCGGCACGCAGCTCTTCATCCGTCGCATTCTCGGCCATGGTGCGGGCGATATAACCACCCTCCTCGCCTTCGGGCAACAAGGCCACGATGCGCGAACGTAAAGCTTCGCGCTCAGATTCTTCGATCCGCTGCGAAATGCCGATATGCTTTTCGCGCGGCAGGTAAACCAGCAAACGTCCAGCAATCGAAACCTGCGTGGATAGCCTTGCGCCCTTGGTGCCAATCGGCTCCTTAAGGGTTTGCACCATAATGCTTTGGCCTTCGGACAAGATGCGCTCGATCGGCCGCGTTGCCTCGGCATTGCCCTGACGCTCTTCCCAGATATCGGCGACGTGCAGAAAGGCCGTGCGCTCAAGGCCGATCTCGACGAACGCTGACTGCATTCCCGGTAGCACACGCACCACCTTGCCCATGTAGATGTTGCCGACAATGCCACGGCTGTGCGAGCGCTCGATATGCAGCTCCTGCACCACGCCGTGCTGCATCAGCGCAACCCGCGTTTCCTGCGGGGTAATGTTGATCAGATAGTCATCCATGCCGCTTGTGCCCTGTGCCTATTATTTTGTGCGCGACCGATGTGACGGTCGCCATCTTCATATCAGATTGGGTAGCCAATATCACGCAACAGCATTGTGGTCTCGCATAAGGGCAGACCGACAATGCCTGAGTGCTCGCCACGCATTTCGGCCACGAACATCGCTGCAAAACCCTGAATGCCATATGCGCCGGCCTTGTCCATCGGCTCTCCGCTATGCACGTAGTGCTTGATCTCGGCATCAGTGAGCTCGCGGAAGCGCACCTCGTTAATGTTCAGCCGGTGCTCCACGCGACCATTCCAAGCAATCGCTACGGTGGTAAGGACGCGATGTGAGCGGCCGGAAAATGCGCGCAAGGTTTTCTCTGCATCGGCAGCATCAAGAGGCTTACCGTAGATACGACCATCCAGCTCAACAGTCGTATCAGCTGCCAACACAGGCGCTGGACGTAGATGACGTGACACCACAAGTGACTGTCCAAACTCTGCCTTAGCACGCGCCACGCGCACGACATAGTCTTCGACCTTTTCATTCGGTAGCGGCGACTCATCGACCGCCTCGTCAAAGCGCGGCGCAGTGCGAAACAGGAGCAGATTAAAGGGCACGCCGATCTGCGTGAGCAATTCACGCCGACGCGGGCTGCGGGAGGCAAGATAGATTCGCGGTTCCACGAGAAATTCTTTGGCTAGTGTTCAGTCTGGCCCGCGAAGCGGGCACGTCAGTCAGATATTAACCTTGCACAGGCAAAGTGCCAAACCACACTACTCGCGATGATAGGGGTGCCCTTTGTGCAGGCTCACCGCACGATACAACGCTTCAGCCAGCATCACGCGAACCATGGCGTGCGGCAGGGTCAGGCCGGAGATACGGTAGCGCTCGTCTGCCTCGGCACGTAGCGTCGGATCAAGCCCATCTGGGCCGCCAATAATGAAGGCAACATCCTCACCACGACTCATCCACTCGCCAAGTTTCTGTGCCCACAGCTTGGTGGTGGCCTCGGTGCCGCGCTCATCGAGAATGATGCGGCGGCAACGTGTCGGCAAGGCGGCACGAATACGCGCAGCCTCAGCGGCCATCATGGCTTCGGTGGTTTTGCCGGTAGTACGAGGTTCTGCTTTGATCTCGCGCAGTTCGAGGGGGGACTCACGCGGCATGCGCTTGGCAAAGTCGGCGTAGGCTGTTTCAACCCAGGCCGGCATGCGAGTGCCGACGGCGATGAGGATCAGCTTCATACGCCGTGAGGAAAGTCAGTCGTTGTTTTCTGCAGCGGCCTTGGTGCGCTTAGGCTGGGTCTGCCACAACTCTTCAAGGTTGTAATACGCGCGAACTGCTGGCTGCATGATGTGCACCACGATGGCCCCCAGATCGACCAGTACCCATTCACCGCTGTCTTCGCCTTCGATGCTGATGACTTCGCCACCGGCTTCTTTGACCTTGTCGTGCACGCTACGCGCCAGCGACTTGACCTGACGGTTGGAATCACCGCTGGCGACAATGATGCTGTCGAACATGGCAGTGAGCTTGGTGGTGTTGATGACTTCGATGTCACGACCCTTGATATCTTCGAGGGCCTCAACAGCGATTTTCTGCAGCTTTTTAACGTCCATGCGGGGTCTTTTCGGTGTCCAAAATAGTGGGTCCCCATATGTGGGGCAGATACAGCGGCTAAACCTGCGCTAGTTGGCGCTGCGGTACAGATTGTTGGTTTGAATATAGTCGAGAACGGCTTCCGGCAGCAAATAGCGCGGGCTACCGCCATGGGCCAGTTGCTTGCGAATCTCGGTAGCGGAAATATCCAGCGGGGTCAGCAGTGAAGGTAGTACCACGCCTTCCGTCTCGCCCGCCAGCCGCGACGCATCAACCGCCGCACGCTTGGCAAAGTGCTTAGCCAGCAAGGGCGACATGCCGTCGATGGTCAGCTCATGGCCAGGACGGGTGAAGACGGCGATATGCGCCAGCTCGAACAGCTCTTCCCAGCGATGCCAGCTCGGCAACCCGAGAAAGGCATCGGCACCGAGCAACAGCACCAGCGGGGTGTCCTCATACTCGGCTCGCAGATGCTCAAGCAGGTTGACGGTATAGCTCGGTGCAGCTGACTCGGCTTCGAACTTATCCAAACGGAAATCATCGTTGTCGGCAATCGCCAGTTCCACCATGGCGAGACGATGCTTCACATCGGTCTGCGGTGTGTTGCGATGCTTGGGTACCCCCGCAGGGCTCCAGATCACACCGGCGAGGCCGAGTCGCTCGCATGCTTCTTCAGCAAGTCGCAAATGACCAAAATGCACCGGATCAAAGGTCCCGCCAAAAATCCCGATGGGATCGCTCATGCAACCTGTTCCGAAATATGAAAGACGTCCTGATAGCTGACGTAGGCACTGGCCATCAGAATCGGGGTCAGGATCACGATGAGCAGCGTACGCAGCACAAAGGACACGGTGCCCAATAAATCAGGGGCCACCATCATTACCAGTGCCATCAGCAGGCCAGGCAGGAACACTGCCACGACACCGATGCACATGACATACACAAAGAAGGCGCGCAGATTGCGCCAGCTGGCGATAAAGCTGAAGAACAAAGACTTACCCGCAGACACACCATCCCAGCCCGTCAGCAGCGGCGCGAACCAGAAGGCCAGCAGCATGGGCACAGCAAGAATTGCCAAGCGCAGCAGCATGCCAATAAACCCTTCGACGTCTGGCTTGTCGGCGTCTGGCAACGGCAAGGTCCCGCCTTCCAGCAACATGCTGAGCAATAACAGCAGTACCGAGGCGCCCAGCTGCATGGCGCCGAGGCGGATCAGCTGAGGGCGCTGTTCGCGGACATGCGCAAAGATGGCCTCACCATTCGGCACATTGCTGGTGGCAATCACGCGGCAGGTGTTAGCGATAATGAGGTTGAGCGTCGGCAGCAGCAGCGGCACGATGAAGGCACCGATCAGCGGCAGAAAGTTGAGGCCAACCACCACCATCAGATACATCATGGTGGTGCTGGTCAGCAGGGGCGGATTGCGCCGGTACAGGGCATATGCGCCCTTGAGCCAAGCAGCGCCTGCGCGTGCGGGTAGTTGCCGGGCTTGCATCAGGAACTCAGGTACAGGGGCTTGCCCTCGTGAAGTGCCAGCCAGCCCTTGACGATGCGGTAGATCAGCCAGATCGTGGTGACAAAGAGAATGGCAAAGCCAATCAGCACGATGATTGTCAGCCAACCCAGCACCATACCAACCAGCGTGCCCCAAAAGGTGTTGATCTGCCAGCGCAGATGCTCGGCGTAAGCTGTGCCACGCGCGTCATCGCGCTTGACGTAGGCCAGCACCACGGCAACCAGATTGCCCAGACCGCCCGTGACGAAGCCGGCCGCCTGCAGGGCATAACCGGCAGTGGCGATGTTCTTGAGGCTATCAACAGGGGCGGGCGTTATGTCGCTCACGGCAGGGCTCGAATCGGGGTGGGGCTTGGGTGGGGACTGATTGTACCCCGCGGGGCTTGTCAAAGCCACTCGACAGCAGCAGCTTCCTTAGGAAATTCAAGGGCATCGAAGGCGGTGTCGCCTTCCGGATCGGCAACCCCGGTGGCCTCCAAGTTGGCGAAATCGAAGAGCTCGCGATCCATCATGTGCGAAGGCACGATATTGCCGAGTGAGCGGAACAGGTTCTTGATGCGGCCGGGGAAACGCTTATCCCAGTCTTGCAGCATGGCCTTGATGTTCTGGCGCTGCAGGTTTTCCTGACTGCCACACAGGTTGCACGGGATGATAGGGAACTGTTTGTGCTCCGCCCAAGCGGCCAGATCGTCCTCTTGGCAATAAGCCAGCGGGCGAATCACCACGTGCTTGCCGTCGTCCGACACCAGTTTGGGTGGCATGGCCTTGAGCTTGGAGCCGAAGAACATGTTGAGGAACAGCGTTTGCAGGATGTCGTCGCGGTGGTGGCCAAGCGCAATCTTGGTCGCCCCCAGCTCGTCAGCCACGCGATACAGAATGCCGCGACGCAGGCGCGAGCACAGGCCGCAAGTGGTCTTGCCTTCTGGCACGACGCGCTTGACGATGGAATAAGTGTCCTGGGTTTCGATGTGATACGGCACGCCCAGCGCTTCCAGATAATTAGGCAACACATCGGCCGGGAAGCCGGGCTGCTTCTGATCCAGATTAACCGCCACGATGTCGAACTCAATCGGGGCATGTGCGCGCAAATGCAGCAGGATATCGAGCAAGCCGTAGGAATCCTTGCCGCCCGACAGGCAGACCATGACCTTGTCGCCATTACTGATCATGTTGAAGTCGCCGATGGCCTGACCGACATCACGACGCAGGCGCTTGGCCAGCTTGTTGGTTTCCAGACGCGCGCGCTCGGCGCTGCGCGCAGTGGCAGGAATGTTGATGACGGCGGGGGTAATGCTCATGCTGAATCCAGTCTTGCTAGAGATGTGCGGTTCGTCCCCCGTCCACATTCATTACCTGACCGGTCACATAGGGGGCGTCCAGAAGCAGGAATTTTACCGCGCCCGCGATGTCGGCAGGCGATCCGGTCTTTTTAAGCAGCGTGTGGTCAATGATCGCGGTCCGCTCAGTGAGCGAAAACATCTCACCCTCAGGCCAATCGATCGGCCCCGGCGCCACTGCATTCACGCGCACATCAGGCCCCAGCTCAATCGCTAACGCGCGAGTAAGCCCTAACAACCCAGCCTTGGCAGCGCAATACAAGGGATAGCTCTTGAGTGGCCGTTCGGCATGGATATCGGTGATATTGACGATACTGCCGCGGGTCGCCTGAAGGTGCGGTGCGGCGGCCTGAGACAGAAACAGGGGGCCTTTGAGGTTACTGCCGATCAGGTTGTCCCACGCCGCCTCGTCGATGGTGCCAATCGGCGTAGGGAAAAACGAGGAGGCATTGTTCACCAATCCGTCGAGCCGACCAAAGTGCGCCAATGTATCCGCCACCACGCGGTCAAGCGCACTGATGTCTTCCAGCGCGGCTTGGGTGATGGCGGCCGATCCAGGGCGCGCTGCATTCAAGGCGGCGGCAAGTGCCTCCACCTCAGCCGCCGAGTAGCGGTAATGCAGCATCAACTGTGCGCCGGCAGCATGCAGGGTGCGGGCGATTTCGGCACCCACGCGTCGCGCAGCGCCAGTGACAAGAACAACAGGAGATTGAGCAGTAGCAGTCATGGGCCCAGTATAACGGGCCCATGATCTCGGTGCTCAGGCTGGTGCGTGGCTGCCCTGACTAACGAGGCGATTGCCGCGCGCCTCCGGTGGGCGGCATGGATTAAAGAGGTCGCGGTCCCGCCGATAGCGCGGCGTATCGACGCCCAGCAAGCCGAGCACTGACGAAAACAGGTTGTCGTGGCTCGCCGGCTTTTTGGCCTCCTCACGCAGGCAGCTCAGATCGACGTTTAAATTTCGAGCCGATGCTTCAGGAAGCCACCACACCATCGGCACCTCGGTTTGCTCGCGCGGGGCGATTGAATACGGCACGCCATGCAGATACAGCCCATGCTCGCCCAGCGACTCGCCGTGATCCGACACATAGATCATGGCGACGTCATAGTGATCCTGCTGCGTCTTGAGGTAGGCAATCGTCTGCGCCAGCACGTGATCGGTGTAGGTCACGGCATTATCGTAGGCATTCACCACTTCCTGCTGCGTGCACGTGCCAAGGTCATTGTTCTCGCAGGCTGGGCCGTAGCGCTTGAAGCTCTCCGGGTAACGGCGGAAATAGGCTGGCCCGTGGTTGCCTAACTGATGCAGTACAACGACGCGGTCACGCGCGCCCTGCTTCTCATCCGCTTGCACCGTACGTTGCAATGCCTGCACCACAATTTCGTCATGACAGTGGCCGCCCTCACACAAACCGGCCACCTTCTCTTGGCCGAGATCAACAAAATCCAGTCCGTCGCAGACGCCCTTGCAACCACTTTGATTGTCGAGCCAACTGACCTTGAGACCCGCGCGCTCGGTCAGGTGGAACAGCGACTCGTGATTACGAATGCGTTGTTCATCATAGTCAGCGCGGCCAAAAGGCGAGAACATGCACGGCACCGACACCTCGGTGGATGTACCGCAGGAGGTGACCTTGGGGAAGTTGATGACATCCAACCCAGCCAGCTCTGGCGTGTTCATACGTGAATAACCATTCAGGCCAAAATTCGCCGCACGCGCAGTTTCGCCCACCACAAATACCAGCAAAGTCGGCTTACGCTGACTACTCGCCAGCAGCATACGATGGGCTGGCTCGGCAGGGTCGCGTTGATTCGCCGCGACTTGCGCGTTACCTGCCACCACACGACCTGCCGACCACAACACATTGCCCGGTGTCAGTTGGTAGCGAATGGCGCGGTGCTCGCGCATGGCCGAGCTCAGATCCTGAAAGGACAGCAGCAGCGCCAGCACACCAACCGCTAACGCCACGCCCAGCGTGGTGCTCCGCACGAGCAGCGCCTTACGCAGCGAACGCGTGCGCAGACGTACCAGCCATACGGCAGACACCGGCAGAATCGCCAGCAGCATGTAGCCAAACATATCGGCATTCAGCAGCTCGCTCGCCTCGCGTATATCGGTATGCAGGACATTACGCAGCATGGACGGATCGATCACGATGCCGTAATGACGCATGTAGTACCCGGTGAGCATGCTGACAAAAATGAGCACACTTAATAGCGGACGAATCAACGGACGGCTGGCAAACAGCCCAATGATGAAATAGTGGAAAGCCACCATTGCCACAAAGGTGGACAATGCAAATCGCCACGTGCCGAGCTCAGCGAAAGAGCGATCGCTCAGCAGGGCGCTCCAGAATGGGCCATTCGCGACCAGCAGGATGAATACCACTGCCAGTAATAGCAAGGTTTCGGTATGCGGGGTGAAACGTTCAAAGCGCGCACGCCATGTCATTACTGGCTGCGCATTCAACACGGCATCATGCGTATTCATGCAGCCACCTCACAATGACGAAGTACCTGTGCACGACGTTGTAGCGGGACAAAGAAGAGCGCTGCAATCCACCAGCAAATGGCGGCTGCCCAGAGGTTGTGGCTGAGAAAATGCGCGCCTTGCGCCATGCGAGTGAGGCTGAAGGTTGTACCCACCGTAATCGCCAGCCACAGCATGCGTGTTGTCCAACTTGCGGACTGCGTTTCACGCAGCAGGAAAAACAGCGCGATCAGACTGAAGCCGCTGGCAGCATGGCCGCCGGGAAAGCAGTAACCGGCATCCACCGCAGCGACAAACCAGTCACTCGACAGTTCGGCCGCCCCGCCAAACTCGCGTAGATTCCACGGGCATTGGTGTGAATTCAACCCTTTCATCGCCACCACGATCATCGGGCCGAGCGCCATGCCAAGCACAGCCGCCCACAAGGCCTGCGCGCGATCGCGAAAGTGCGGCAGCCAGAAAGTGCTACACGCCACAACCAGGAGCGCTACCCAAAGAAACGTCACCGCAGTCTTGGCAAAGTGATGACCAAACAGCTCAAGCAACATCGATGTGCGTGCAGGGAAGGTCGCGCTGACCGGGTCATACAAGGCAGTGGTCAGTGCATGATCCAGCCCGCTATGCTGGGCGAACAGCGCGAATAGCGCCAACGCGCCGGGGATCAGGAGCAGATGATTGCGGCAGAACACTGCCATGGGTGAAGCGGAGCTGGGCATAGGCTGACCTCATTGATCAGCCGCCAGTGTGCGGAGGGGGGTGTGAAAGCGGCGTCGAAGCCGCGTCAAAGTTTCGTGAAAGTGCCGTCAGGCGGGTGTCAGGCTCAGGACAAAGCAGGTGCCGCTACCGACGGTCGACTCCACCGACAGCTGCCATCCATTCAGGTCAGCCACCTGTCGCGCAATCGCTAGGCCCAAGCCACGACCCTCGGCGGGTTTAGCCCAGCCTTCAAGCACGCCCTCGCGTTCGTCGAGGCGACGACCGCGGTAATAGCGGTCAAACATCAGCGGCAATTCGGCGGCAGGAATGCCCACACCATTGTCGGCAATCTCAAGACCGCGGTCCGTCCATGTCACGGTGCATTGCGTTGCCGCAGCATGCTCAGCGGCATTACGGAACAAGTTGCGCATGATGGTCAGCAGCGAATGGCGATCTGCCATCACACGAACCTCTTCATCCACCTGGTTACTCAGTCCGAGAACCGGCAGATCGTCACCCAGGCTGGCGTAAGCCATATCAATGCAGTCAGCCAGCGCCACCTCGTGCGGGATCACGCTCTGCTGGTGCGACAGCGTGTGTGCCACATCCAGAGAACCCGTAATCGCATCCACGCTGGCTAATGCTCGCTGCAAACGCGCCTTTTGTTCTTCAGTGCCTTGCAGAGCGAGCATTTCGAGATCGGTACGCAACGCTGTCAATGGTGTCCGAATCTCATGGCGAGCATTGGCAATAAACTCTCGCTCATGCGCAACACCTTGCTCAAAACGTTCTTGCACCCGTCGAAACGCTGTGAGCAGGCGGGTTTCCTCATCGCCGCTATCGGCAGCGTGCGGTGCAGCGCCCGGCGCCCACACACCGAGCAAGCGTGTCAGTCGCTCCATCGGGCCGACCACAATGCCGGCCAAGTAGTCTGCTGCAACCACGGAGACAACCATGCACAAGAGGGTCAGGACGAAAAGATAGTAGCCAAATTCACGGACCTTATCCTCGTTCTGCTCAGCGTCGTACTGCATATAGAGCCGGCCTTTCGCGGTCGGCATAACAAAGATGTGGCGCTCGGCTATTTCGCCACTCAACCGGTGTGGGCCAGCCTTCAGGCCCTCCATGTACTCAGGTAAAGGGCCTGGGGTGATGCGTCCATCCTGATGCTGCAACCAACCCGAAAAGTTTGGGCTCAAGGTCAATAGATCCACAGCAATACTGCCATCCTGATCAATGTCGGTTGCAATACGACGGGCTTCCGCCAGCACCAACTCATCGACCAGATCGTCCTCCTGCTCGTGCATGGACAAATAAGCAAGACCCGCTTGCAATGTCACAAAAAGCGACACCAATGCCGCGAGTGCAAAGGTCACACGCTGCTTGAGCGTGAGCTTATTCGACATCAATCGCATATCAGCCGATAGCCTACGCCATGAACGGTTTCGAGGCCGGGGTAGCCAACCTGTGTCAATGCCTTGCGCAAGAGATGGATCTGGCTGCGCAAGGCATCGGGGCCGGGTTCGTCATCGGGCCAGAGCAAAGACTCCAGCTCATGACGCGGCACCACACGGCCGGGATCACGCAACAACACTTCAAGAATCTGCATGCTGCGCGGCATCAGATGTACGGGCGTTTCACCTACGCTCACCTCGTGCGTGCGTCTGTCCATGCGCAAACTGCCGGCTCGCAGCACATCCGCCACCACGGCACCCGTGGCACGGCGATGAAGTACGGCGACACGCATCGCCACTTCGGCCAGCGAAAACGGTTTGGTCAGGTAGTCATCAGCCCCTGCGCCGAGGGTTTCCAGCTTGCTGGCCAATGCGTCGCGCGCGGTGAGTACCAGCACGGGCGTTGCCAGCCCCAGCGTCTGGCGCAGATGCGCGAGTACGCGCTGACCATCGGCGCGCGGCAATCCCAGATCCAGCACCACCACATCATAGGTTTGCGCGGAGAGACGTGTGATCGCAGCCATACCGTCGTAGGCCACATCGACTTGATGCTTTTGCATCTCCAGATATTCGACCAGATTGGCAACGATAGTCGCGTCATCTTCGACCACCAGCACCCGACAAGAAGGCGCCAAGACACTCATGCGAGGTCTTTCAGCAATTTATCGATCACACGTGCGGCGGCGGCCATGCCGAAAGTTGACGTCACAGCGACCGACGAACCATAACCCGCGCAATTCAAACCTTGGGGTCCGTTCGCTTTTGGTGTCGTCATATTGGCTTCCGGCGTAACGTCGCATGTAGCGACCGCCGGGCGCTGTAGCTGCTCCGGCGAGAACACACACTCAACCCCGAACTTCTTTTTGGGGTCACGCGTAAAGCCATACTCCTTGCGCAAACGCGCACGCACATTCGAGGCCAGCGCATCTTGGATGGTGCGGGCCAGATCGTCCACCTGCACACGGGTCGGATCAATCCGGCCGCCCGCACCGCCGGTGGTGACCAGCGAAATTTTGTTGCGCTTGCAGTGCGCGATCAGCGCGGCCTTGGCGCGCACATTGTCGATGGCATCAATCACGGCATCGCACTTTGGCAGCAATGTCGCGACGTTTTCTTCATCCAGAAAATCATCGACCCGAAGCACCTTACAGGTCGGGTGATAGCTGTGGATACGTGCCGCCATGGCATCAATCTTGGCCATGCCCAGCGTGGCATCAACGGCCTGAATCTGGCGGTTGATATTCGATTCGGCCACATGGTCCAGATCGATCAGGGTGATCGTCCCCACCGCCGAGCGCGCCAACGCCTCAGCGGCCCAGGAACCAACGCCGCCAATGCCGATCACACAGACATGGGCAGCCTGCAGCCGGGCCAGCCCGGCTGCGCCGTAGAGACGCGCGATGCCGCCAAAACGGCGTTCGGCATCCACGTCGGGGGTAATTTCATGAGACTCCATGGCGCCGCATGATGGCACAATGCCGAGCCTATGAGTAATCAACACAGGGTAGCTCGTCAGTCGAACGCCCTTTGCAATAGCGAATCCAGCTGACCTATGAACGCCGAACTGCCCGAACCCTCGCCAGAAGCCGCCGAATCCAGCCAGGCCCTGTGCGCCCATATTGCTACCGAGATCAAAGCCGCAGGCGGGTGGATTTCCTTTGCTCGCTACATGGAGCTAGCGCTTTACACCCCGGGCTTGGGCTATTACAGCGGCGGGCCACGCAAGTTCGGTGAGGCGGGCGATTTCATCACCGCGCCGGAACTGACCCCACTGTTTGCGCAGACCCTCGCCAATCAAGCGGCGCAGGTCATGGCGGCCTCGGCGCCACATATTCTAGAAGCAGGCGGCGGGAGTGGCGCGTTTGCGGCTGATCTGTTGCTCGCACTGGAAAAGCTCGGCGCCCTGCCCGACAGCTATTTGATCCTCGAACTCTCCGGCGAGCTCCGCGCCCGCCAAGCTGACCGCCTGTATGAGCGCGCGCCGCATCTGCTCGGCCGTGTCCGCTGGTTGGATAGCCTACCGGAAACGTTCAGCGGCTTTGTGGTCGGCAACGAAGTGCTGGACGCCATGCCTGTGCATTTGATTCATTGGCAGGCCGATGCCGTGCAGGAACGCGGCGTCACGCTCGATGCCAACGACCAGTTCAGCTGGGCTGAACGTCCCTTATCGGCAGCGCTAGCTACCTATGCAGACACCTTGCCGGTCAGCGCGCCGTATCTATCGGAAGTGAACCTTGCTGCCCGCGCCTGGATTGCGGGTTGGGCAGACATCCTGCAACGTGGTGCGCTGGTGCTGATTGACTATGGCTTTCCGCGCCACGAGTTTTATCATGCACAACGCGATCAAGGCACCCTGATGTGCCACTATCGCCATCACTCTCATGGCGATCCCTTTTGGTGGCCCGGGCTGAACGACATTACCGCTCACGTGGATTTCACCGCCATGGCTGAAGCGGGCTTTGAGGCTGGCCTGGAAGTCGCCGGCTATACCTCGCAAGCAGCCTTCCTGATGAACTGCGGCCTCACTGAAGTGTTAGCGAGCAAGATTGACCCCGCCACGCCGGGGGGCGATGCGGCTTACTTCACGCAATCTCGCGCAGTGGCCAAGCTCATCAACCCATCGGAGATGGGCGAGCTCTTCAAGGTCATTGGATTTAGTAAGAATCTCAACGCGCCGCTGATCGGTTTTGCCCGCGGCGATAAAACGCAAACGCTCTAACGCGTCAGCGCCTGTAGGTACTTATAAGCGCGCAATGATCAGCGCGCAGACCTCTTCAGGCGTCAGGCCATCGCACTTGATGGTGATGTCGGCGTAGGTGTTGTACAAGCTGTTCCGTTCGTCGAACAGCTCGGCAAAGCTTTGATCTGGCCGCTTGGCCAGCCCGCGCGTGCTGAAATCGGGGATACGTGCTTCCAGCGTGTCGAGGCTCACATCCAGAAACACCGCAACACCATCGGCTTTTAAATGGCGCATGGCTGGGTCGCTGTACACCGCGCTGCCGCCCGTCGAGATCACATGCCGCTGCACATGCAGGTCAAGCAGAGCGTCCTGTTCGACTTGTCGCAGCACCGTGTAACCGTCACGATCGACGATATCTTGTAGGGTGCGTCCAAGTGCGGTCTGAATCAGGATGTCAGTGTCGACAAAATCGCGCGCCGTCTTCTTGGCCAACACCACCCCAACCGTACTCTTGCCCGCGCCGGGCATGCCAATCAATACGATATTCGAAGGGGTCTGGGTCATGATCGTGGAAGCCACAAGTGGCAGAGGTTGCGAAAGTGACGCGCGGCGATGCGCGCAGCAAAGGGCACAAGGTTACCGCATGCACCCATGCCCAGCCAAGCGTTGCAGCCAACGCTTGGCTGGGCTACGCCTGCTTATGCAGCTCCAGCACTTGCAAATCGGCGGCGAGCGGCGTGCCCACGCCGGCATCAAGCGGATAAGCCGTCACCACCCCGGAGCGGTGATAGCCGCGCCGTTCGTAATAAGCCAACAGCTCCGGTCGCGCCGAGAGCACGGACATCTTAAAAGCGGTGGCGCCGTAATGCCTCACGGCCCAGGCCTCGGCAGCAGCAAGCAAACGCTTACCCAAGCCACGGTTTTGCTGCACGGGTAGTGTGGCCAACATACCAATGGCGCATACCCCATCGTCGGCCTTCTCGACATGTACGCACCCCACAATCTGCGAGCCCTCGCAGGCCAGCAACACCATACCCTTGCCCGCAATCATCTCGGCAACCTGCGACGCACTCACACGCGCCCCAGCAACCAATGCCGACTCGTGCGTCCAACCAGCCGCTGCTGCGTCTGGACGATAGGCCTGATTCACCAGCGCGGCGATGGATGGGGCATCGCCAGCATGGGCCTGTCGGATACGCCGGCGACTGAGAAAAATCCCCACGGCACCCAACATCACGCCCACCAAACCCGTCAGCACTAGCCAACCCACATGCTGTGTTTCTTGTGCTTGCGCGGCGATCACTTCAGCGGGCGCATCGGGGTAAGGCATGGCTGCACCGGCATACCAGAGCAGCCCTAGCAGGGTCACGCCACTACTGAGTGCAAGAAGAAGAAACGCCGCAATTCTTGTGGTTTTCAACACGGGGATACTTGAAGGACGATCACCGCTATTCATCAGTCGTCGATTCGGGGTGGATGCACAGATTAAAAAGATAAGCGTTGTCAGCGCCCACAACACCAAAAATACATTCGCCACGCTTGCATCAAAGGCTGCCTCTCCATCCACAAGGAAAAACTGCTCAACAATCGGCGGCTGGGGTGGATACCACCATCCATGCTGCATGGCACCGAACCAGAACCAACAGAACGGCACGGCATAACAGAGAAAAGTTGCCAGGCCATACCAAACCCAGAATCGCTTCGCATAGGGCGTATGCAACATACGCTGTACCACCAGAAAAAACGCGGCACTGAAACCCAATAGCGGTATCTCATATGCATGAGGATACGGCTCCACCCCGGCCACCGCCAAGCCGAAAAGTATTGCTACACCACAATTTCGTACACACTTGAGCGACTGCTGCATGACTGATCTACAGATTGGCATGTGAGATGCACGCTGACATCGTCAGCGCATCACGCATAGGGCGTTCCGTCTTTGTGAGTGAATCTCCATTGACCATCGACCAACACCGCCTTGAGATCATCATCGGGATACGTGCCCTCATCGCCCGGCGATCTGTCACCGACCTCAAGATACACAACCTCTTCAGCAGTCTCATTGATCAGTCGATGCCCATTGCCTGTGCCAGCCTTGAAGCCCGCACACATCCCCGGCGCGAGCTTGGTGTAACCCTCGTCGGTATGCAACGTAGGGTGGCCTTCCAGGATGTAGACAAACTCATCTTGCTTGGTGTGGGCATGGCGCAGGGCTGAAACCGAGTTAGGTGCGAGGCGCGTAAGATTCACACCAAAATTAGCAAGACCGAAAACATCCCCCAACGCGCGCTTAGTTCGACCGGCCATTTGCTCGGCGAACGGTGACGGATACACAGAAGGCCTCGTCCGCGGCGGCACGTCAGCGGCAACAACAGCGGTTAAAGCTTTCTTATCGGACATAGTGATCGGGCTTTGTGTGGTGTTAAAGACAGTCGGCATTACTCACTGGGTAGTCTGCGCCATCTGCTGACAGGGCACCAGTGGCAATATTCTCGTGGAGCGGGAATTAAGTACGCAGGCGTCCTATCGATTCTCCAGCCCTGCCTTCTCGCGCTGCGCCCTCAATGTGTCTGCGTTTTGCAGAATAGTTTCACGTAGCTTCACCAACCCCTCTCTCACCGTATCGAGCTTGGCTTGATTCGCAGCTTTAGGCGTGAAGTTATTGGGCAGCTTGTCATCGAGTGCTAGTGCCTCATTAATTTGCTTCGCCCAGCCTTGAGCACTGCCCCCTGCATAGCCGTTGATCGTGGCGCCAATCGAGGCATTGAGCGAGGCAAGCAGTGCAGGATCACGGTCTGGCGGCAGATTGGGATTTGCCGCCAAGTGAAATCGGTAGCGCAACTGCCCCAAGTAAAACCATGTCACCGCTGCATCTTTTTGACCGCTCGTGAACAGTCGGTTTGCATAGACGTAGTAGAGCATGGGGTGTGAGTCAGGCAAGCGCTTCTCCACCTGCTCCCGTGGTTGAGCTTCAACTTCTTCCGGCGAGATAGAAGCAGCGCTGGCCAATGTAGCGATCAGAGTGAAGACAAGAAGGAGTAATTTTTTGTTCATCCGACTACCTTTAAAGTGAGCGGTCCAGATTGACTAACTAATCTGGCTGAATCTATGGATTGAGGCTCAAGGATGGCGCCATTAGACCGACCAAAAGCCATGAACAGTCCGCTCTAGATTTTTGTGAAGAGAGTCCCAAGCGAATGAGGCGCCCCTAACGACAATACCAACATTCTCCACTGCCTCTTGCAGCTCGCTGATAGCAGGTTCAATTTCTTGCCATTTGACGCCCAATTTCGATATATCTAACGGCTTGTATTTATTTCCCTCTAAATACAAATGGGTATGCGCTGCGACCTTGTTTCTAATTGTCTGTAAATTTCCAAACGTTGTTGACTTCGATATACCGGACCAAACATGAAGTAGCCTCTCGTAGGCTAGGTCGAACTCCCTGGCTCGCGCTTCGGCTTCAGCCTGATTTAGAAGTTCCAGACATTCGAGTTCAAAAGTACTCATTTCCTCACAAATGTGGGGGGTGATCGCATCCACATAATCCGAACGAAGCCTGGAAAGCAACTTCGCCTCACCAAGCGCATTAATGATACTGGCGAGACTCACAGAACCTTCGTAACTGTCAAAAGCAAGTGTCGCTAACTCAAGTGAGCAAGATAAAAATAGTGTGGTCTTGATCCTTTGGAATCCCCTACTTTTAGGGCCGGTTCCGTACGTTTTGACTACGTCAGCATCGAAAAGCATCGGGTGTAGCAATGCATATTTCTCGCTGAGGCCGAGGAAAGCATCCAGCAGATGCTCCGAATGACCCCGTAGTTTCGCGATACGCTGCTTTGTAGTCATTTCATCCTTTACGTACCACGAGTGTTAGCAATCCAACTCATATGTTCTGCTTGCCCGAAGGGTAAGAAATATACTCAAGCCTTCCGACATAAGCCCTTGATTGTCATAGACCAGGCGCTTGTCCGATAGAATACCGGCATGCGAAACATGCCTCGACGGTATGTCGAGTCGCACCACCAATAATGAAAATCAAACCAACCAATTGCTTTGGTCGCATTTTTCCACAGAACGCACTGCTAAACAGCAATGTGCTGTGGAGTGTTGTTACGCGCCGGGCAGGTGTGCGCTGAAACCATGACCGATACGCGCGACATCATCAGCAAGGGCCAAGTCTTTACGCCGCCAGAGGTCGTGGCGCAGATGCTGGCGTTGCGTAGCAATGCTGGGCGTGTGCTGGAACCCTCCTGTGGTGATGGCGCATTTTTGGCGGCGTTGCCGGATGCAGTAGCGTTGGAGTTGGATGGGGCGATTGCGCCGCCGCAGGCGCAGGTGTTGGATTTTTTTGCTTACCCCTTAAGTGAGCAGTTCGACACGATTATTGGCAACCCGCCCTATGTGCGCGCCCGTGATGTGATGCCGGGGACAGCGCGGCATTTGCATTCGCAGCTGCTGGATGGGCACGCCAATTTGTATTTGCACTTTATCGAGAAGTGCGTGCGTCACTTGCGGCCCGGCGGCGAGCTGATTTTTATCACCCCGCGCGAGTTTTTGAAGTCCACCGGGGCGAAACGACTGAATGCCTGGCTGTATGAGCAAGGCACCTTCACCGACCTGATTGATTTGGGTGACATTCGCGTGTTTCGTGGTGCAGCGCCAAACTGCCTGATCTGGCGCTTTGAGCGCGGCAACCTTTCGCACCGTACGCGTGACGGGCGGCGCATGACACTTGCCGGTGGCCAGCTGTTCTTTACCCGTGGCATTTACAGTGTGCCGGCACGCAGTGTCTTCACAGTGCGGGTGGGTGGTGTGTCGGGTGCGGATGAAATCTACGCCAATCGCGAGCTGGGCAATGCGGACTTTGTCTGTTCACACACGGTGCAAACCGGCCAGACACGGCGCATGATTTTTGATGTGCCCCTGCCCTATTTGGAGCAGTTCAAGGAGCGCCTACTGGCGCGCCGCGTAACGCGGTTTGACGAGAGCAACTGGTGGAAATGGGGACGACTGCACCACCAATCCGATGCGCCACGTATTTATGTGAACCAGAAGACGCGTCAGGCGCAGCCGTTTTTCCTTCATGAGTGTCGCAATTACGATGGCGCAGTGCTAGCGCTGTTTCCCCACAAACGCGACGCGGATATGCCGCGCTTGACCGACTTATTGAATACAGTCGATTGGGCCGAACTGGGCTTTGTGTGTGATGGGCGTTTTATGTTTGCTCAGCGCAGCTTGGAACAGGTGTTGCTGCCTGAAGCTTTCCTTGAGTTTGCGGTGCGCGGGCTGGTGTAAACTGCAACGCAGTTGCTGTAAAACTTACGGCTTGAAATCTCGCTGACCGCCTCCACCTACGCGGTCTCCTCTTTTGTAGGCCTCTGGCTGCGCTATTTGCCCCTATGGTTCCTCACCTCACAACTGCCCTGAACGGGCCGCTGCTTGATATCGAAACCCGCATGCTCGAAAACGAGGCGGCAATCGAACGCTGGCTGCGTACGCAATGGCTGGAGCACACTCCGCCTTTCTATGCCTCGGTTGACCTGCGCAATGCCGGCTTCAAGCTGGCGCCTGTCGACACCAATTTATTCCCCGGTGGTTTCAACAATCTCAACCCAGCTTTTCTGCCGCTGTGTGTACAGGCGGCCATGTCCGCTGTTGAAAAGATTTGCCCGGAAGCGCGCAACTTACTGCTGATTCCGGAAAACCACACGCGTAACCAGTTCTACTTACAGAACGTCGCACAACTCGCGAGCATCTTGCGTCATACCGGCTTGAACGTACGCATTGGTTCGCTACTGCCCGAGATTACCGAGCCAACCACGTTGGAGTTGGACAATGGCAGCAAGCTGCTGCTGGAGCCAGTCAAGCGTCTGGGCAATGGTCATCGCATTGGCCTGGAGGGTTTTGACCCCTGCGCCGTGCTTCTAAATAACGATTTATCCGGTGGTGTGCCGGAAATTTTGCAAAACCTACACGAGCAGTTCTTGCTACCGCCACTGCATGCGGGCTGGCATGTGCGCCGTAAGTCGACGCACTTTGCGGCGTATGACGATGTGGTGAATTCATTCGCCAGCCAGTTTGGCCTCGACCCTTGGCTGCTCAATCCGTATTTCGGCGTGTGCGGCAAGATCAACTTCCAGGAGCGCACCGGAGAAGAGTGTCTGGCCGCTAATGTGGACAGCTTGCTGAAGCGCATTCGTAACAAGTATCAGGAATACGGTATCGACAGCGAGCCTTTCGTGATCGTCAAGGCTGACGCTGGCACTTACGGTATGGGCGTGATGACCGTGCGTGATGCCAGCGAAGTGACCGGCCTCAACCGCAAGCAGCGCAACAAGATGTCGGTGGTGAAGGAAGGTCTGCAGGTCAGCGAGGTCATCATTCAGGAAGGTGTGCCGACCTTCGAGACGGTCGATGAAGGCACGGCCGAGCCGGTGGTGTACATGATCGACCGCTATGTGGTCGGCGGCTTCTACCGTGTGAATACGGCTCGCGGCATTGACGAGAACCTGAATGCGCCGGGTATGCACTTCAAGCCGCTGGCGTTTGAAACCGGCTGTTCGCTGCCCGACTGTACGCAAGCACCTGATGCGCCACCTAACCGCTTCTACGCCTATGGCGTAGTGGCGCGACTGGCCTTGCTGGCCGCATCGCTGGAGCTGGAACGTGCAGCACCAGCGGATTCGCTCGCGGCGTAAGTCGTCGCTTTTGCGCCGCATTCAAAGACAACACCCACCCGAGAGGAACGCACCGTGCGCTTTGCCTTCATCGTAGACCCACTCGACGCGCTCAAGGCCTATAAGGATTCCAGCGTGGCAATGATGCGCGAGGCTGCGCGGCGTGGGCACGAGATTTGGACGATCCAGCGCGAGCACTTGGTGTGGGAAGATGGTGCGGTACGCGCACAGGCGCTGCGTATCGAGCCACAGTCAGAGAGTCATGACTGGTATGTGCCGCACCAGACGCAACGCTTTGCGTTGCAGGAATTTGATGCGGTGCTGATGCGGCAAGACCCGCCCTTCGATATGGAATATGTCACCGCTACTTGGCTGCTGGAACGGGCGGTGGCGGCAGGGGCGCGCATCTTCAACGATCCACGCGCCATTCGCGATCACAGCGAAAAGGTGTCGATTGCCGAATTTCCACAATACACCGCCGATACGCAGATTGCCCGCGATGCAGCTGCGCTCAATGCGTTTATCGATACGCATCGCGATGTGGTGTTGAAGCCGCTGGACGGCATGGGCGGTAGCTCGATCTTCCGCGTACGGCATGACGACCCCAACCGCAATGTGGTGATCGAAGTGCTGACTCAGCAAGGGGCGCGAACCATCATGGCGCAGCGTTATTTGCCGGCGATTACCGATGGCGATAAGCGCATTCTGATCATTGACGGCAAGCCAGTACCGTACTGTCTCGCACGCATTCCCATGGCAGGCGAAACACGCGGCAATCTGGCCGCCGGCGGCACGCCCGAGGCGCGCCCGCTCACCGCCCGTGATCGCGAGATTGCTGAGGGGTTAGGCCCAATTCTCGCGGCACGGGGTTTGCTGCTGGTAGGCATCGACGTGATTGGCGATTCGCTGACCGAGATCAATGTCACCAGCCCGACGTGCTTTGTCGAGATCACCCAGCAAAGCGGGTTTGATGTGGCGGCCATGTTGATCGACGCGCTGGAAAAACGTTGCGCCTAAGCGACAAAGCAAGCGACAGCGCAAGCTAGCAGTCAGGCCCAGCAGGCACAATCCTGCTCACAATCTATTCAAAATCGGCTTTAAGCTTTTCATCAGGAGACAGTGCGATGCGCACGCCCGCGGCTGAGCAACAAAACACTGAGCGGCAGGAAGCGGCGGTTCGCCGCGTTGTGGGCATTGCCGCGCTGCGCCGCCTGCGTAAATTGGTGGACGAAGACGCTGCACAAACACAGCGCAATCATGCACGCGCACGGCTGCTACTACCGCTGATTCTGATCGGTGCTGCGGTTGGCCTTGGGTTTCTGCTGCGTTCGCTCGTCTTTGCCTGATGCCCTTCGGGTAGAATGCTCTGAAAAATCAGGGAGTCTCGTGTGATCGGCCTGTTCCTCATTACCCACACCAGCTATGGCGAATCGCTGATTCAGTGCGCCTGCCATGTGCTTAACCGCCGTCCGCCACAAATCGTGCAGCTCGGGATTGCCGCGCAGGATGATCCGTTGGATGTGCTGCCCTTGGCAAAGAACCTCTTGGATCTTGTCGATAGCGGCGAAGGGGTGTTGATCATGACGGACATCTACGGCGCTACGCCTTCCAACATTGCCATGAAGTTGCTGAAACCGGGTCGCGTCGAAGGCATTGCCGGCCTTAATTTGCCCATGTTGCTGCGTGCATTGACATACCGCGACAAAGACATGGAAACCCTGCTGACGCGTGCCACTACCGGCGGCCGCGATGGCGTTCTCAACATGCTCAAGCACTGAGTCAGTGCATCCCTAAGGAAAACGGAATGCCAAAGGCAGAAGTCGAAATCATCAACAAGCTGGGCCTGCATGCACGCGCCTCGGCCAAACTCACGCAACTTGCTGGCAGCTATCCATGCGAAGTCTGGATGGAACGCAACGGCCGCCGCATCAACGCCAAGAGCATCATGGGTGTGATGATGCTCGCTGCGGGCAAGGGCAGCAAGGTCACGATTGATACCGAGGGTGAACAGGCAGACGCTGCACTGGCCGCCATTACTGCGCTGATTAACGATTACTTTGGTGAGGGCGAGTGAGCGTATGACGTTCTCTCTTCACGGCCTCGCAGTTTCTACGGGTATCGCTATTGGGCGAGCCCACTTGGTGTCGAATGCGACACTAGAGGTCGCGCAATACCAGATTCGTGAACGCGACATCCCAGCTGAAATTGCCCGCTTTGAAGCTGCGATGTCTACGGTGCACACCGAGCTGGAAGCGCTTCGTAACGAGGCTTCGGTCGCCGGCGCCCCCACTGAACTGGTGGCGTTTGTCGGTGTGCATGCGATGCTGCTGTCGGACCCGATGCTGTCCGACCTGCCTAAGGAAATCATCCGCGAACGGCGCTGCAATGCTGAATGGGCGCTTGTGCAGCAGCTCGAGGAAGTGTCGGCACAGTTTGATGCTTTTGACGACGCCTACCTGCGCGAGCGTAAGCATGACGTGGTGCAGGTGGTTGAGCGTGTACTCAAGGCGTTGCTTGGCAAGAGCCGCAAGATTGCCAAGAAGACCAAGGACGAAGATTTGATTGTGGTGGCCCACGATCTCTCGCCCGCTGACACGATTCAATTCCGCAACGTGCGCGTCGCCGGCTTTGTGACCGACATGGGCGGTGCCACCTCGCACACGGCTATCGTAGCGCGTAGCTTGGCTATCCCAGCGCTGGTCGGTATGCATCATGCGCGACCACTTGTACGCGATGATGATCTGCTGATTGTCGATGGCACGCGCGGCGTGCTGATCGTCAACCCGGATGAGCGCATCCTTGAGGAATATCGCCTCAAGAAGAGCGCCCTAGAACTGGAGCGTTCCAAGCTCAAGCGCATCAAGACTGCGCGCACAGCCACACTCGACGGGCAGGATATCCTGCTCTACTCGAACATCGAGCTGCCACGTGACGTTGAACAGGTGCGTGATATTGGTGCTGATGGCGTCGGCCTGTTCCGTACCGAATTCATCTTCATGAATCGGGACGATCTGCCCAATGAAGAAGAGCAGTTCGAAACCTATCGTGGCGTGGTTAAGGCGATGGCTGGCAAGCCGGTTACGATCCGTACGCTGGACATCGGCGCTGACAAACAGGCGCGTGCACTACGTGTCGTCAATCGCGATGAGCCTAACCCGGCTCTCGGCCTGCGTGCTATTCGCTACTGTCTGGCTGAACCCAAACTATTCCTGACACAGCTGCGCGCCATCCTGCGTGCCTCGCACTACGGCAAGATCAAGATTCTGATTCCCATGCTGGCGCATGTCAGCGAGATTGATCAGACGCTTGCGCTGATTGAAACCGCGAAGTTGCAGCTGCGTGAAGCGCGCCAGAAGTTCGACCCGGCGATCGAGGTCGGCGGGATGATTGAAATCCCTGCCGCGGCACTCGCACTTGGGCCCTTTATCAAGAAGCTGGATTTTCTCTCCATCGGCACCAATGACCTTGCGCAATACACGCTGGCGATTGACCGTACCGATGAAGCGGTGTCGCACCTCTACGACCCCTTCCACCCTGCCGTGTTGCGCCTTGTTGCTGGCGTGATCCAAACTGGCGCACGCGCTAATGTGCCGGTATCGGTGTGCGGTGAAATGGCAGGTGACTATCTGATGACCAAGCTGCTGGTCGGCATGGGCCTGCGCATCTTCTCGATGCACCCGGCGCAGTTGCTCGAGATCAAGCAGCAAGTGTTGATGAGCAATGCCTCACAACTCACCACACGCGTCAGCCGCATCCTGCGGATTGATGAGCCGGAGCGGATACGCGAACAGGTGAGCAAGCTCTGATCTGAGCACTGGGGTGCTCAGACGCCCCAGGTCACCGGCGCATTCTTTTTGAGTGCCCACTCCAGCAGCTCCAGCAAAGGCACGGCACGCTGAGCCAGCGTGACGGTGCGCGCCATGGCCGGCTTTTCGGCTTCTTCCTCTTCATCCGGGCCGGGTTTGGTACGGTCTTCCTCAATGGCGACCTTGAGCGCAGTAATCGCGCCCGGCAGCTGTTCGGGGGTGATGATGCCGGTGGGGTCTGGGTCTTTGCCCATGATTTTCATCAGTGCATGTGCGGCATCGCCGAACATGATGACGTCGCCTGCGGCTTTGGACTTAAAGATAACGATCATTTTCTGCCTTTACCCTAGCCCCTTTCCCACGGAAAGGGGTAACAACGGTTGTTCGCCATGCGATGCATGGCTCGGTGTTAAACACTGGCTTTTTGGGTCGGCCCTGCACCCAAGCCCCTCTCTTCGAATACCTTAGTCGCTTACTCCGGCAAGGATAGGGCTTCCAGCGCTTCCTGAATTTCCAGCCAGCGCATCTCTGCAGTATCAATCTTTTCGGCCACGCCTGCCTGTTCCTGATTAAGTTTCTGGATCAGGGCGCTGTCGTTCTTCTCATACAGTGCTGGATCAGCCAGTTGCGCCTCCAGCTCACTACGCTGCACTTGCCAGCGCGCAATCTGTTGTTCGAGCTTTTCGCTTTCCTTGAGCAGCGGGCGGCGCTGCATCAGGATCGCCTGCCGGTCTGCTGCCGCCAGCTTGCGTGCCTCTTTGCGGCTTTCCTTGTCGGCGCTTTGCACTTGGTCCGGCGCGTTCTGTGCGGCGCGTTGCTCGGCCAGCCAGGCTGCGTAATCGTCGAGATCGCCGTCAAAAGGCTGGGCTTTGCCATCTGCGACCAGATATAAGGCATCGGCTGTAGTGCGCAACAAATGCCGATCATGCGACACCAGCACCACGCCACCTTCGTATTCCTGTAAAGCCAGATTCAAGGCCTCGCGCATTTCCAGATCAAGGTGGTTGGTCGGTTCATCGAGCAACAACAGATTAGGTTTCGCACGGATCAGCAAGGCCAGCACCAGCCGCGCTTTTTCGCCACCGGAGAAACGGCCGCAGGGTGCATCGGCCATCGGGCCACGGAAATCAAAACCACCCAGATAATCACGCAGCTCCTGCTCACGGGCACTCGGGTCTTGACGGGTGATGTGTTGCAAGGGCGACTCGTCGGAGCGCAATAGTTCAAGCTGGTGTTGTGCGAAATAGCCGATGGAGAGCCCTTTGCCTTCAATGCGGCGCCCACTCAGCGGCGCCAGCTCACCGGCCAGTAGTTTGATCAGCGTGGACTTGCCCGCGCCATTGCGGCCAAGAAAGGCAATGCGCTCGCCGGGGCGGATCGTCAGCATGACGCGATCAAGGATAGTGACTTCACCTTCAGTGCCGCTGTAACCCAGCCGCGCTTGCTCCACACTCAGGAGCGGATCGGGCGCATGGCCAAGTTCGCTGAAGCGGAAGGTGAAAGGGGTATCGGCATGGGCGGCACTGATTTCTTCCATGCGTGCCAGTGCCTTTATGCGGCTTTGTGCCTGACGGGCCTTGGTGGCTTTGGCACGGAAGCGTTCGATATAACTTTCGAGGTGAGCGCGGTCACGCTGCTGTTTCTCGAACATGGCTTGCTGATTGGCCAGTTGGGCGGCGCGCTGGCGCTCGAACTGCGAGTAGCCGCCGCTATACAAGCGCATCTGCCGCTCGCCCAGATGGATGGTATGGCTGCAAACACTATCGAGAAAGTCGCGGTCGTGCGAAATCAGGATCAGCGTGCCGGCATAGCGCTTGAGCCAGCCTTCCAGCCACAGCACCGCATCCAGATCCAAGTGATTAGTGGGCTCATCCAGCAGCAGCAGATCGGAACGGCACATCAGGGCGCGCGCCAGATTCAGTCGCACACGCCAGCCACCGGAGAACTCGGCCACCGGCCGCGCAAAGTCAGCATCGCTGAAGCCCAAACCATGCAACAGTTCAGCCGCACGCGCACGGGCCGAGTAGCCATCGATATCCGCAAAGCGCGCATGCAACTCAGCCACGCGGTGGCCATCCGGTTCAGCCGCTTGCTCGGCGCTGGCCAGCTCTCGCTCAATATCACGCAGCTCAGTATCGCCATCGAGCGCGAACTCAAGCGCGTGGTCAGGCAGCGCCGGGGTGTCTTGCGCCACATGGGCAACCGCCCAAGCTGCGGGGATTTCCAGATCGCCCTGCTCGGCGTGCAACTCGCCACGCAGCAAGGCGAGGAAAGAGGACTTGCCACAGCCATTGGCACCGATCAAGCCGATCTTCCAACCGGGATGAAGTTGCAGGCTGGCGTTTTCGACGAGGGCATCGCCATTGCGGGCGAAAGCGAGATTACGCAGAAGAATCATGTGACGTAACGTTGTTGCTAAGGTTGGCGGGGAACATACGGGCTCAAGCTGACCGCCAGAAACAGAACCGCGATGAAATCCGAAAGGTTCGTCATTTTAGGGAATTACAGGCGAATGAGCTTGCCGAACGGGATATCGCCTAAAATTGCGCATATTCATATTGCTGCAAGGATTCCTCTGTGCATCCCAAGAAAACTTTCCTGTTGCTCCGTGCGTGCCTTCTGCTTGCCTGCATGAGTACCGCCCATGCTCAAGAGACAGAAACTGTCGCGCCACAAGCGGCCTCTAGCGGATCTACGGCAAACAGCAATGCTGCGGCAGCGATTGATAACGTAATGACGCGTCTGCCCGCCAATCAAGAGGAGCGCGACCAAATGGCTGCGCGCTCACAAGCGTTGGATGCCGAAGCCAAGCAACGTGATGCGGAAGCTGCGCGCGTGTATGAAGCCGCCAAGACCGAATGCTGGAAAAAGTTTCTGGTGAGCGACTGCCTTGAAGAGGCGCGTCAGGCTTATCGTAAGGAAAACAACCTATCTAAGCGCCAAACCCGCGAAGCCAGCGGGCTGGATCGCCAAGTCCGCAAGTACGACGCCGCACAACGCGCCGCCACGCGCGAGGCAGAAAACGCCAAGCGTGACGCCGAAATGGAAGCCAAAGCCGAGGCCTACCGCAAGAAGCAGGCGGGCGCAGCGAAGTAATCTTGTAAGGCTGCACGACCAATAAAAAAGCCCACCGATGCGTGGGCTTTTTTATTGGCGCGCGACGGGCATCCTGTCGCGCGTATTTGCGCTCTTACAGCCCCTCGCTCAGCGACACGCCAATGCCGAAAGTTGTCTGGCGATGGTTGTAGTCGATCAAGCTTTCACCGTAACCGCTAAACATCTGCACATGGCCCTTGAGCTGGCGCGACAAGGGAAAGGCCCAGTCGGCCTGCGCTGCGCCTTTGCCGCCGTCACTGAAACTCTTACGCCCCATCAGTGAGACAACGTGACCACTCTTCTTCCACATGGCCACCAGATCGCCATGACCCATGTACTTGGTGACATCCGGGTTGTCATCGCTGATGCCGCGTTCCGGCACACGCCACCACGGACGCGCGAGCAGCACCCAGTTGTCGCGCTCCAGGCCCACCTGCGCATACAGGCGGTTCCAGCTACGTGACAGTGGTTGATCGCGGCCATTCGATTGATGCAGTACACCCAGATTGACCATGCGCCCACGCCAACCCAGCACATCGTAGTTCGTGCGTGTGGTGAGGATCAGCTCTGGCTGGTAGTCCGTGGCGCGGAAGTCACGTGAACTTTCCGGGTTATAAATTTGCCAGTGTGACTGCTGGGTATAGCCAAACCACAGGTCACTGGCGCCATCGAAGAGATTTTCAGCGAGCTTGGTCTTAAAGCTGATCTGGAACTTCACCTCGTTACTGCGTTGCCCGGTATCGCCGCCGGCTGCGCGCGTCGGACTGCTCGGGCGCGAATTGACGTTGTTGGTCATGAACAAGGGCATGATGTACGTCGGGTTGTGCGCACGGAACTGGAACGTGCCCGCCTTGCTCTCCGGGTCCAGTTCCCAACGCTCGGACAACATGCTCACCGGCGACGGCGGCAAAGGCTGCTCGATCACAACCGGCAGCGCAGGCGCAGCATCCGGGGCGGCATCGGAGATGATTGTGACCTTACGCGGCAAGGCGAGCTTGTCGTAGCAGGCAAGGCGCACTGGATCTGCCTCGATACCCGCACAGTTGGTCAGCTCGGTTGCGGCAGCAGTGCTAACCAGCAGCAGGCAGGCGACTGCGGATGAGACCTGTCGCAATGCTGCCTTGCTGACCGTTCTGCTCATTACTCGATGCCCTGGCTGGCCAGATACTCTTCGTAGTTGCCGCGGTAATCGACGATCTGGCCACCGGCCTTCACTTCAATAATGCGCGTTGCCAACGACGACACAAACAAGCGATCGTGCGAGACGAACACCAGTGTGCCCTGATACATATCCAGCGCGGTGTTGAGCGACTCGATTGACTCCATGTCCAAGTGATTGGTCGGCTCGTCCATCAGCATGACGTTGCGGCGCAGGAGCATCAGCTTGCCGAACAACATGCGGCCTTGTTCGCCGCCGGAAATGACCTTGACTGACTTCTTCACTTCATCGCCGGAGAAGAGCAAGCGACCGAGCGTGCCGCGAATCAGCGTTTCAACATCGCCGCCTTCGTAGCCGCCTTCACGCACCCACTGCACAATCCAGTCGGTGAGGCTGGCATCCTCGGCAAAGTCGGCCGTGTGGTCCTGACCAAAGTAGCCGGGCTTGGCCTTCTCGGCCCACTTTACGGTGCCGTAGCTGGGCGTCAGGCCATGCAGGTTCTCGCCAGCAAGCAAGCGCAACAGGGTGGTTTTACCCACGCCGTTTTCACCAATGATGGCGACCTTCTCGCCCGCTTCAATCGCCAGGCTGATGCCCTTGTAGAGCGGCTCAGCGCCGGGGTAGGCGAAGCTGACGTTATCGACTTCCACGGCCAAACGATGCAGCTTGTCCTTGTCGTCGTACTCAAACCGCATCCATGGATACTGGCGCGACGAGGGCTTCATGTCCTCGATCTTGATCTTGTCGATCAGCTTGGCGCGGCTGGTGGCCTGACGGGCCTTAGACTTATTGGCGGAGAAGCGACGCACAAACTCTTGCAGCTCGGCCACACGTTCTTTGGCCTTGGCATTGGCCGAAGACATACGCTCACGCGCTTGTGTCGAGGCTTCCATGTAGTCGTCGTAAGTGCCGGGATAGACCTGGATGCGGCCGTAATCAAGGTCGGCCATGTGCGTACACACCTGATTCAGGAAGTGACGGTCATGGGAGATGATGATCATGGTGGATTCGCGCTGGTTGATCACATCTTCCAGCCAGCGAATCGTGTTGATGTCGAGGTTATTGGTCGGTTCATCCAACAGCAGGATTTCTGGGTTGGCGAACAGTGCCTGACACAGCAGCACACGCAGCTTCCAGCCCGGGGCCACTTCGCTCATCAGACCCGTGTGTTGTTCGGTGGGAATACCTACGCCCAAGAGCAGCTCGCCCGCACGTGACTCAGCGGTGTAGCCATCGTACTCAGCGAACTTGCCTTCCAGCTCGGCCGCCTTCATGTAGTCGTCTTCGGTGGCTTCCGGGTTGGCGTAGATGGCATCCTTCTCCTGCATGCACGCCCACATTTCGGTGTGGCCCATCATCACGACATCGATGACGCGCTGGTCTTCAAAACCGAACTGGTCCTGACGCAGGAAAGCCATGCGTTCATGGCTATCGAGGGCGACGTTGCCACTGGATGGCTCCAGCACGCCGGCCAGAATCTTCATGAAGGTGGATTTGCCGGCGCCGTTGGCACCGATCAGGCCATAGCGATTGCCATCGCCGAATTTGACCGAGACGTTTTCAAACAGGGGCTTGGCCCCGAACTGCATGGTGATGTTGGATGCGACGAGCACGAAGTATTTCCAATGACAAAGGCGACCGGATCGCGGTCGCCGGGTGAGCACAAGCGGGATAGGGGCGAGATTCTACCTTTTTTCAATGACTTGCGCTCACTCTGCCGATGCGTTTGCGCAGCCTTTGACGCCGTTTTTCGGTATTGGTAGGCGCTGTGAAGCCCGCCTCAAAGCGGCGCATCTGCTCTGGCCGCGCGTATAGTCATGCCCTTCTCCGCCTCCCCTGACCGCGACAGCTGCCCCATGGCCATCAAATCAACCATCTACAAAGCCTCCCTCAATGTCTCGGACATGGACCGACACTACTACGCCGAACATGGCCTAACGCTGGCGCGTCACCCGTCGGAAACGGAGGAACGCCTGATGGTGCGCGTGCTGGCTTTTGCCCTGCATGCGGATGAGCGGCTTGAGTTCGGCCGTGGCATTTCGGCGGACGACGAACCCGCGTTGTGGCGCAAGGATTACAGCGGGATCATTGAGCAGTGGATCGAAGTCGGCCTGCCGGATGAAAAGCTCTTGCGCCGCGCGTCGGGGCGCGCCGCCGAGGTGGTGGTGATCACCTATAGCGAACGTCAGGCCGAAGTCTGGTGGCAGAAGGAAGGCCGCGACATCCAGCGCTTGGAAAATGTGCGGGTGTGGCTGTTGCCCGACGATCAGGCGCAAGCGCTGACCGATATGGCGGGCCGCGGGATGCAGCTGCATTGCACGGTACAAGACGGCGAAGCGTGGTTCAGTAATGGTGAACACAGCGCCCAGATCAAGTTACAGTTGCTCAGCAATCACCCTTAGGCGATCCGTTGCAATTATTCCGCGTCCGACTCCTTTCCCGAAAGGCATGACCATGACACTTCTGATCCTTGGCCTGATCATTTTTCTGGGTGTGCATTCCACCCGCATGCTCGCACCCCAATGGCGTGATACGCAGATCGCGCGCCTTGGGCTGCTGCCGTGGAAAGGTATTTACAGCGTACTGTCTTTCATTGGCCTCGGGCTCATCATCTACGGCTACGGCCTAGCGCGCCTCGACCCGGTTGTGCTGTGGTTGCCGCCGGTCTGGACCAAGCACGTCGCCGGACTGTTAATGCTGGTGGCCTTCATCTGCCTCGCCGCGACCTACATTCCGGGCAACACCCTCAAAGCCAAGATGGGTCATCCCATGCTGGCAGGGGTCAAGACATGGGCGCTGGCCCACTTGCTGGCTAATGGCAATCTGGCGGATGTGGTGCTGTTCGGCGCCTTCCTGGTCTGGTCGGTCGTCGGCTTCAGCATCTCGCGTCGCCGCGATAAGGCTGCGGGTGTGACCTACCCGCGCCTCTCCATGCAGCGTGATTTACTGGTGCTCTTGCTGGGTGTGGTGGGCACAGCTGTCTTCGCTGGCTTCCTGCATCTGGCGCTGATCGGCGTGCGGCCTTACTGAGCTACTGAGCTTAGGCCTGCGGTTTAGCGCGGGCCAACAACACCGCGAAAGTGCAGCCGATCACTGGCAAAGCGACGGCTGGAATACCAAAAGCCCAGGCAAAACCAAGGTGATCGATCACCAGCGCATTGAGTGACACGCCCATCGATTGTCCGAAGAAAAAGCTGGATGCAAACAGCGCCACGGCAGTGCCGCGATGCGCCGGTGCCATTTGCGTGGCATTGATCTGGAAGGTGTTGTGCAGCATGTAATAGCCGATGCCGGAACACCACGCCCCCGGCAAGGCCCAAGCCCAATGCGGCGCAAACAGAAAAAAGAGGAACGCCGCACTCAACGCGCCGCCACCCGCAATAGCAAGGCCACGCTCGCCGAGATAGCCGACAAAGTGGCGTGCAAACAGCGCGTAGGACAAGCCCCCCAGCCCGAACATGGCCATTAAGGCCCCCGCCAGCGTCAGCGACAGACCGAAATGCTGGTGCAGATAGGTCGGTACAAAGGCAAGGCCGCCAAAGACACAGCCGCCCTCAAAGCACACGCCGACCAGAATGATGCGTGCCCACCGACCCTGCACCACGGCAGCAAAGCGCTGTATGAAGCTGAGGTTGGCAGGTGCACTCTCAGTCACTGAATCAACGCTTGGCGAGCGCTTAAGCTCAGCAATCAGCAACGTACCCACCAGCGCGAACGCAAATAGCATGAACCAGAAGGCGCCGCGCCAACCGGTCAGGTCAGCAAATAGCCCGCCAAAAATCTGTCCGCTGATGATCCCGAAAATCTGCCCGATCAGAAAGTACGCAAGCACCGGCTGGCGGCGCTCATAGGCCACGTTGTCGGCAATCCAGGCCATCGACAGCGGAATCGCGGCGGCGGCGGTAGCCCCGGTCAGCGTACGGAAAACGAGCAGCCAAGAAAAGTCGCTGGCTAGGGCCGTACCGAAGACGCCAAACGTACTGGCGAGCATGGCGTAGCTGATAACGCGGTACTTGCCATAGCGGTCGCCCAGGGGGCCGTACAGCAATTGGAATAACCCGTAGGCAAGCGCGAAGAATGAGACCGCGTGCGAGGCTTGCCCTGCCGACACCGCAAAGTCGACCGCCAGTTGAGGCAGCAAGGGGTCGGTGATGCGCGCCGCCCCGCTACTGGCGAAGGCGGCGAAAGAGAGCAATCCAATCTGGCGGATCAGGTTGCGATCCAGCGCGGTGACAGGTGGATTCGACATCATCGAAGCGTAACAACTTCCCCGTATAAGTGCATGCACGATGCTTGCTTAATGCCTATTGGGAAGGCCGGCTGCAACGTCGCCGCCAAACCTGCACTAGGTGGCGTGCAGTCTGGCTAACCCACTGAGTTGAAAGTGGAATGGAGGCCACATGCAAACTGTCTGCGCACACTGTTACCAATCGCTGCCCCCCCGTCAGCAACGCTTGGGGTGCATTCTGTGCCCCATTTGCGAGCAGAACTGGGTGGCGGGCAATCACCCCGGCAAAGATAAGCCCCTGCCTGAATGGGCCGGTGATAGGGGGCTGGCGCTTGGCAAGGACACTCATTCCTTCTGAGCCAGCAAGTCCGGTGTTGGTCGCGGCCGCCAAAGATTCGCGGCATAATCGGGGGGCTGCTTATCGGTACCCGCCGGAATGACCCTGACTGATCTCAAATACATTGTTGCCCTTGCCCGCACCCGCCATTTCGGGCGTGCCGCCGAGGCCTGTTTTGTCGCCCAACCGACCTTGTCGGTGGCGGTGAAGAAGCTCGAAGAGCAACTTGGCATTGCCCTATTTGAACGCGCACCCGGCGAAGTCCGCCCGACTGAAATCGGCATGCAGGTGGTTGCCCAGGCCGAGCGTACGCTGGCGGAAGCTGCGCGCGTCTCGGAAATTGCCATGGCCGGCAAAGACCCGCTGGTTGGCCCTTTGCGTCTGGGTGTGATTCCCACCATCGGCCCCTATCTGCTGCCTACACTGGTGCCGCTGCTCAAACAACGCGCGCCCAATATGCCGCTGATGCTGGTCGAGAGCTACACCCATGAGCTGATCGCCAAGGTCAAAAATAGCGAGCTGGACTTAATCATCATTGCCCTGCCCTGCGAAGAGCCGGGGCTGGTGGCTCAACCGGTTTACGAAGAAGAGTTTCGCGTGCTGCTACCGCAGGGACATGCGTGGAGCACGAGCCCCGGCGTCGAGCCCGACCACCTGCTAGACCAGCCCTTACTGATGCTGGGTGCCGGTAATTGCTTCCGCGATCAGGTGCTGGACTTGTGCACCCGCGCCAGCAATGCACCATCGCCACAGGTACTGGAGGGCAGTTCGCTCGAAACCATTCGCCTGATGGTCGCCAGCGGCCTCGGTATCAGTGTCATGCCTGCCAGCGCAGTTGATCCGCTGGCGCAGGAATCACCACTGCTGACGGTACGCCCCTTTGCCGAGCCCACACCAACACGGCGGGTCGGTCTGGTCTGGCGCAGCAGCTTCCCACGTTCCAAGGCCATCGACATCGTGCGCGAAGCCGTACTCGATTGCCACCTGCCCGGCACCAAGCAAGTCGGCCCGCGCGGCGTCGCGCACTAACTTTTCCGTCCGATCATGGCTGAACGCGAATTTAAACTGTGGCGCTGCCTCATTTGCAGCTACGTCTATGACGAGGCACTGGGCGACCCTGAGCACGGCTTGCCGCCCGGCACACGCTGGGAAGATGTGCCGCGCTCTTGGATCTGCCCCGATTGTGACGTGGGCAAAGATGAATTTGAAATGGTGGAGATTTAAGGCATGACCCAATCAGTAGTTATTCTTGGGAGCGGCCAAGCTGGCGTCAGCGTGGCGCGTGAGCTGCGCAAGCTGAATACGGACATCGAACTGACCATCATCAGCACGGATGACGGTGGTTTTTATGCAAAGCCCACGCTCTCAAATGCCTTAGCTGCAGGCAAAGCGCCTACGCAACTCCTGCTTTCTTCAGCAGACAAGCTGGCCGAGCAATTGAAGGCCCGCATTCTTGCGCACACCACCGTAACTGCAATCGATACGCAAGCAAAACAAATACACACCAGCATTGGGCCGATTTCCTATAGCGCGCTGGTACTGGCCAACGGTGCACAGCCAATTCGCCTGCCACTGACAGGCAGCGGCGCTGCCGATGTGTTATCGGTAAACAACCTCGACGACTATGCGATCTTCCGTAACACGCTACAGCCCGGCATGCATGTCGCCATCCTCGGCGCCGGACTCATTGGCTGCGAGTTCGCGAATGATCTGCGCATTGCCGAACATCCAGTCAGCGTGTTTGATCTTGCCCCACAGCCGCTTGGACGTTTGCTACCGCCGCAAGCCGCCAGTTTCTTTGCGGAGAAGCTGAACACAGCGGGTGTGCAGTTCCACTTTGGCACCAGCATCACGAATGTGGATAGCACTGCGGAAGGCTATGCCTTGACCACGACCGACGGCCAGCAGTTCAAGGCCGATCTGGTGCTCTCAGCCATCGGCCTAAAACCAGCCACTGAGTTGGCCGCAGCAGCCGGTCTGAAAACCCACCGTGGCATTGTCGTGGATCGTCACTTGCAAACCAGCGTAGCGGATGTCTATGCACTGGGCGACTGCGCCGAAGTAGAAGGCTTAGTACTGCCCTACATCCTGCCCATCATGAATGCTGCACGGGCACTCGCCAAGACGCTGGCTGGTGACGTCACCGCCGTGAGCTATCCAGCCATGCCGGTGGTGGTCAAAACCCCGGCCTGCCCAACCGTGGTTAGCCCACCCGCCATCGGCGCCGGCGGCAGCTGGCAGGAAGAAGTGATTGAGGGTGGGGTGCGCGCGCTCTACAAAGCGGCGGATGGCAGCCTGCTTGGCTGCGCCCTGCTGGGCGAGGCAAGCAAGGAGCGGCAGTCTATTGCCGCCCAATTGCCTGCCGTGCTGTAAGCGCATGTAAATCTGACGCCGCTTTCTGCGGAAGTTCTTATTTTCAGAGGGGCTGGGGCTGGTCTATGCTTATGAGAGATATCTCGTAGCTAGACTCGCCCATGTCCTCGCTTTCTGTCACGCTCAATTCGTCACTTGCCACGGCCGGCATTTCCAATGCCAGCCCGAGCCAGCTTGACGCTATTGCTGGCACGGTATCTGGCACGGTAGAAAGCAAACGCACAGCCTCAACAGATACGCCCAAGCAGGATGCCAAGAAGGCCCCGACGGACACTGTCGAGCTAAGCCCTGCCGCCCAACGCCGAATCGCTGAACTTAAACGCATCGATGCCGAAGTCCGAGCCCATGAGCAGGCGCACATCAGTGCGGGGCGGGGTGTCATTACCAGTGGCCCAACCTACACTTACACCTACGGCCCCGATGGCAAGCGCTATGCCATTGGGGGTGAAGTCGGCATCGATACCTCGCCTGAACGCGAACCACGCGCCAATATCGACAAAGGTCAGCGAATTCAGGATGCAGCACTGGCACCGGCTCAACCCAGCCCGCAAGACTATCAGGTGGCCTCTGTCGGCAAGCAGCTTGAGTCCCAAGGTCGCGCAGACTTGATGACAGAGCAACGTGCCCAACAAGCGGAGGCTGCCGCATCACGAAAAGCCTCAACAGCGGCATACACAACATCCTATTCAGACTCAAGCAAAGGGACGACACTCGATACCTTTGCCTGATCATGATGGGGTCAGCCATGCGTCTTGGTATATCGCCCCACGTATCGATGACAGCTGACCGACAGCTGCTGTCACTAGAATGATTCACCGCTCACGCTTTGTGGTGTTTTAGTTTCGTGCTTTCTCTGTTCCGGCTTTTACTGCTGACCCTGTGTTTTTCTTCAGTCACAACCGTTGCCGCGCCTCTCACGCTCCAACAAGCTGAAAACCAACTCCTGCAGTCCAACCATGCAATCCTTGCGGCGCGCCGCGCTTTAGAGGGCGCCACGGCTGACATCACCATTGCCGGACAGGCGCCCAACCCTACGGTTTCCTATTCGACAACTGACATTAGTCGCCGTGACGGTGTTGGCGGTGGCTCATTGCCACACAAGCGGATGGATCAGACTGTGGGCATACAGCAGCAGATCGAGCGTGGTGATCGTCGCGAGTTGCGCCGCAACAGTGCCACGGCACTGGAACTAGCGGCCCGCGCCGACTACGCTGAGGTCTGCCGACAACAACGACTGCTGCTGCACCAAGCGTGGTTCGATTTACTCGCCACCAGCGAGCGCAAGCGCCTGTTGTTGGAAACCGCAAGCCTCTATCAACGTGGCTTGGCTGCCACCGAGCTACGCCTGAAGCTAGGCGATGTCTCGCGCGTTGAAGCCAGCCGGCTGCGTATTGAAGCCCTGCGTGCAGAGAATGATGCTCGACTCGCAAGCGCTGATCAGGAAAAGGCGCTCGCTCGCCTGAGCCTGCTGCTCGGCAGCCCCACCGCACAGCCCGTCGAACCGGCCAGTGAATGGCCAGCAATCCAATCCCCCGAAAAAAGCTTGGCCTTGGAAGGCCGTCCCGATGTTCGAGCAGCGGCATCGCGTATCGAATCGAGTGAGCGCAAGCGCAGCATTGCGCGCAGCCTAACCACGCGCGATCTCACCGTTGGTGCGCAGGTGGAGCGCTTTGGCCCAGCCCCCGGCGTGACGTATGGCATCAGCATCGCGATGCCGCTGTTTGTTCGCTACGGTTTTGAGGGCGAGCAAGCACGTGCTGAAGCCGAATACAGCGCTGCCATCGAAGAACGTGAGCGTACCCTGCGCACCGCCTATACCGAGACCGAACAGGCACGCGCCGACTTGGCCGCCGCGATTGAGCGCCTGCAGCGCATTGAAAGCGATGCGCTGCCGCAAGCGCGTGAGGTCGGTGCAGCCAGTGAGCTGGCTTACCGTAAAGGCGCGATCGGACTGACCGATCTGCTTGATGCACGCCGCACCCTGCGTGCTGTTGAACTTGAAGTCGTGGCTGCGCGCGCAGACCACGCCAAAGCCCGCGCCGCCTGGTTGGCAGCGACTCAATGGGAAATCAGTGAATGAAAAAAGCATTGTGGATTTGCGGGCTATGCGCCGCCATTGCAGGTTGCGAGAAGGCACCGCCGGCACCTGAAGAGGGGCCGAAAGTGGAAGGCCAAACGGTGATCTTCCCCAAGGACAGCACGCAACTGAAGGCGCTCTTGATCATCCCGACCGAGGCAGCCACACAGGAAACGCTGCGCTTGTCAGGCCGCATTGGCTGGGATGAAACGCGGACGGTGCGCGTCTTCGCCCCCCTTGGCGGACGCATCGTCAAACTCAATGCTGCGCCTGGCGACAAGGTTAAGGCTGGCGACATTCTCGCCACCCTGAGTTCACCAGATTTTGGCGAAGCACAAGCCGAGGCTGCCAAGGCCAGCGCCGGTTATGGCGTCGCCGAAAAATCCATCGCCCGCGCACGCGAGCTGCACAAAGCTGGCTTTATTTCGGACAAAGATGCCGAACTTGCCGAAGCCGACTTTTCCCGCGCAGCAGCTGAACGCAACCGTGCTGCCGCGCGCACACGCGCTTACGGCAGCAGTGCCGGCGGCGGTGTCGATCAACAATTTTCCCTCCGTGCGCCAATCGCCGGCGTAGTGGTCGAACGCCGCGCCAACCCCGGCCAAGAAGTGCGTGCGGATCAAGGCAGCGATGCACTCTTCGTTGTCTCTGATCCGGACCGCCTGTGGGTCAATCTTGACGTGCCAGAGTCGTTAATTGCGGTGGTCAAACCCGGCATGACGGTGCAGCTGCATCAGACCACCTTGGGCGAGGAAACGCGCGAAGCCAAGATTGAGCATGTCGCTGACTTTATTGATCCGGACACACGGCGCACTCGCGCGCGCGCCGCACTCGACAACAAGGATCATCGCCTCAAGGCTGAAATGTTCGTAAACGCCGACGTAACGGTGGATCGCGGTGACTTCATCCGCGTGCCTGCCAGCGCAGTGATGCTGCTGGGTAAAGCGCAGTATGTGTTTATTGAAGAGGCCCCAGGGCGCTTCCGCCGGCAGGCGATCACCGCTGAAGAGTCCGACTTTGACACGATGCGCATACGGAATGGCGTAAAGACCGGGGAACATGTTGTCGCCAAGGGTGCACTGCTCCTGCAACAAGTCATTGCCATGGCCATAAAGAAATAGGCGGATACCCTCATGTTGCGCAGCATCATCCGCTTCTCGCTGATCAAGCCGCTGTTCGTCGTTCTTGGAACGGTATTGCTGATTGGTGGTGGCTTCCTCGCCTTCAAGAACCTGCCGATCGAGGCATTCCCGGACGTCTCCGACACCCAGGTTACGGTCATCACACTGTTCCCCGGCCGCGCCGCTGAGGAAGTTGAAAAGCAGGTCACAATTCCAATCGAGGTTGCACTATCTGGCGTGCCAAATGCCGTGCGGGTGTTTTCACATACGCAGTTCGGCCTCTCCTACATGGTGGTCACCTTTAATGACAAGGCCAATGACTATTTCGCACGGGCGCAGGTCATGGAGCGCTTGCAAACGGCCGACCTACCAGATGGCGTCAAGCCTGAGCTGGCAGCACTGACCTCGGCGATCTCCGAGGTCTATCGCTATCGCCTCAAAGGCGATCATCTCAGTGCTGTCGAATTACGCACCCTACAAAATTGGGTGATGGAGCGCCAACTCAAGACCGTTCCTGGCGTTGCCGACGTTGTCAGTTTCGGGGGTGGGATTAAAACTTTTGAAGTGCAGCCGGATCTTTCACGCCTGCGCGATGCGCGGGTATCGATCAATCAGCTTGCCCAAGCCTTGGGGCAATCCAATGCCAACTCTGGTGGCGGCTATGTCGAATATGGTGCCCAGCAATTTTTGATTCGCGGTATCGGCCTGCTCAAAGGGCCGGAAGATATCGAGAACGTTGTCATCACGGCGCGTAATGGCAGCCCAATCAGGGTCAGCGATGTCGCGCATGTGTCGGTCGGTACAGTCCCGCGTCAAGGCGTGGCTGGACAGAACGAGAACGATGACATCGTCTACGGCATGATCCTCATGCGTAAGGGCGAAAACGCCTCTGTCGTGCTGGATGCCGTCAAAACCAAGCTGGAGGAAATTCGTGCCACCGCACTGCCCGCAGGCGTAACGGTCGAGCCTTTCTATGATCGATCTTGGTTGATCGGCAAGACGATGAAGACGGTGTTTTCGAATTTGATCGAAGGCGCCATACTCGTCTGTCTGGTCCTTTTCATCTTCCTCGGCAACTTCCGCGCGGCCGCGATTGTTGCCATGGTCATCCCGCTGTCACTGCTCGGCACCTTCATTGGTCTTACCATCGTTGGCATTCCTGCCAATTTACTGAGCCTTGGTGCAATGGACTTCGGCATCATCGTGGATGGCGCGGTGATTGTGGTTGAGAATGTGTTCCACCGGCTATCCACCTACGAGGGAAAGCTGGAAGGGCGTAATCGGATTCATGAAATCATTGATGCGGCGGCGGAGGTTGGACGGCCGACGCTGTTTTCGATGGTCATCATCATCTCCGCACACATCCCCATCTTTACCTTACAACGCCATGAAGGCCGCATCTTTGCGCCGATGGCTTGGTCGGTTACGTCTGCGCTGATTGCGTCCCTGATCATTTCGCTGACACTAGTGCCCCTGTTACTTCACTGGCTGCTCAAGAAGAATTTGCCGCACGGCGACGTCAAACTGGTTGAGAAGCTCAAAGGCTGGTACGCGCCGGCATTGAGCAAGGCGCTGAACAATAGCAAGCGTGTGATCACCACAGCGCTGATCGCGTTGGGTGCAAGCTTTGCAGTGCTCCCGATGCTGGGCAGTGAGTTTTTGCCTGAGCTGAATGAAGGCTCAATCTGGCTGAATGTAGGCCTGCAACCCTCGACATCCATCAAGGAAGCGCAGGCCATGGCGCGTCAGGTACGCATGGCAGTGATGAGTGTGCCGGAGGTAAAAAGTATCACCTCTAAGCTAGGTCGCCCTGAAGATGGCACCGACCCGAAGATCGCGAGCCAAGTAGAAGCACTGGTCGAATTGCGACCCGAGAGCGAGTGGCGCAAAGGCATACATAAGCACGAAATTCTCGCGCAGATGGAAAAAGCGGTTGAGGAAATTCCCGGTATCGATGCCACCTTCTCGCAACCTATCCGCGACAACGTGCTCGAAAGCATTTCGCAGATCGACGGACAAATTGTGATCAAGGTGACAGGCGCCGATCTCGATCAGTTGCAAAACATCGGCAACGATATCCTCGCCGAAGTACGCCCGGTTGAAGGCGTCACTCGCGCCTTTATCGATCGTAACGGGCAGCTGCCGCAATACAAGATTGAAATTGATCGTAGCCGTGCATCCCGCTATGGCCTTTCGGTGGGCGCGATTGAGGAAGTGATTGAAACTGCGGTAGCGGGCAAGGATGCGACCTATCTGTGGGAAGGCGAACGTCGTTTCTCGGTCAGCCTGCGTCTGGCTGAAGCAGACCGCGAGCTTGACCGCCTCAAGCGCGTGCCTGTGACCACGCCGGATGGTGCTTTCGTTCCACTAGAGGAGCTGGCTGACTTTCACATGAGCAGCGGCGCCATGAATATCGCTCGCGAAAACGGTAGCCGCGTCCTCTCAATCGGGATCTTCATCAAGGATCGCGACATGGGCAGTGTCGTAGCCGACATGCAAAAGCGGGTTGCCGAGAAGATCAAGGCACCCGAAGGCTATCGCATCAGCTGGTCCGGCGAGTTTGAAAACCAAGTTCGCGCCATGCAACGACTCTCGTGGGTGGTGCCGCTGTCTATCCTGCTGATCTTTCTACTGCTCGTAAACGCCTTTAGTTCGCTGCGGAGTGCCACGCTAATCATCATCAACATTCCCTTCGCCATGATCGGCGGCATCTTCGCGCTGTTCTTCACGGATATTCCACTATCGGTTTCTGCTGCAATCGGCTTCATCGCGCTGTTTGGGCAGGCGGTCTTGAACGGCGTTGTGATGATTAGCCATTTCAACCAGCTGGTGGCCTCTGGCATGTTGCCGCGTTTAGCGGCGATGCAAGGCTCGATCAACCGGCTCCGTACTGTTTTGATGACTGCCTTGCTGGCCATGCTGGGGCTATTGCCGATGGCACTCTCTACGGCGATTGGCTCGGAAACGCAGAAACCGCTCGCCGTCGTCGTGATCGGTGGCCTGGTATCCGCCACACTGCTCACACTGTTTGTTCTACCAACGCTGTATGTATGGGCGATGGAGCGTGCAGCCAAGAAACTGAAGAAAGCCTAAGGAGACTCGTTTAGAACTCGGTTTCGAGTTTTTCCAAGCTGGGGCGTGCGAATAGATAACCCTGAATGTAGCGCACGCCCATGGCGGCGAGGCAGTCGCACTCAGCTTGGGTTTCGACACCTTCGGCAACCACGGTGATATTGAGCTTTTTCGCTACGAGCAATACGCCCGAAACAATAGCCTGACGTACTAAGTTGCTATCAATATTGCGCGTCAGCTCCATGTCGAGCTTGAGTACCTGAGGCTGAAAGGTCGCGAGCAGATTGAGGCCTGAGTAGCCCGCACCAAAATCGTCAATCGCAGTGACGAAACCCTGTTTGCGATACTCGGTGAAGATTTTGACCAGATGCGTTGGGTCCTCGACGCGCTCACCCTCAGTCACTTCAAACATCAGCCGATCAGTTGGGAAGTCGAACTGCTTACTGGCTTCCAGCGTGGCGCGGATACACGTTTCAGGGCGATACACCGCATTGGGCATGAAGTTAATGCTTAGCAAACAATTCGGCAGCTTGTGCAGACCGAGCTTGCTCGCCAATTCAATGGCCTTGACACGACAGGCCTGATCAAAACGGTACCGATTGGAATCGTTCACTTTTGCCAATACGCTGGCGGCACCCTCGCCATTCGGTCCTCGGACAAGGGCCTCGTATGCAAATGGACGGCGCAGGGTGATATCTACGATGGGCTGAAACGCCATCGTGAACTCAAAGCCCAAGCCTTCGAGATTGCGGCATTCACTACAACCAACCGCCTGAAAAGGCTCAGCAAATCGTGTCATGTTCATGGCGCTATCCCTCCCCAAGTGCTAGAGCCATGGCGCATCAAAAATTGCGCCAGTGATATTGCGGAATTATGCACTAGTTTATTTCGACCTTAGCGCTTCACCAGCGCTGTGTTTTTCGTGCGCGCAATGGCATCATTGCACCCCTACCCCCGCACTGCTGCAACCATGTCTGCCCACGATCCGGCACTTGCCGTCCTGAATGAAGTCTTCGGCTACCCGGCCTTCCGCGGGCCGCAGGCGGAAATTGTCGATCATGTGATCCGTGGCAAAGACGCGCTGGTACTGATGCCAACGGGTGGCGGCAAGAGCCTGTGCTATCAGGTGCCGGCCATTGTCCGCCAGCGGGCTGGTCAGGGCGTAACGATTGTCGTCAGCCCCTTGATTGCGCTGATGCACGATCAAGTTGGCGCACTCGAAGAAGCCGGTGTCGCGGCAACCTTTCTCGATTCGACGCAGAGTTTTGACGAAGCCCTGGCGATCGAGCGCGACTTGCGTGAGGAGCGGATTACTGTCCTCTACGTTGCCCCGGAACGACTCACCACCTCGCGTTTCATTGGCCTGCTCGACATGCTCTACGAGCACCAGAAGCTCTCGCTTTTCGCCATTGATGAAGCGCATTGTGTCAGCCAATGGGGGCACGATTTCCGCGAAAACTACCTCGCGCTCAACGTGCTGCATGAGCGCTACCCGCAGGTTCCTCGTATTGCGCTGACGGCCACGGCAGACGATCTCACCCGTGCCGACATCATTGCGCGACTGCAGCTTGAGGAAGCCCGTGTCTTCATCAGCAGTTTCGACCGCCCAAACATCCGCTATCACGTTGTCGAGAAAGTCGATGCGCGGAAGCAGCTGCTCGCCTTCATCAAGGACGAACATGCCGGCGATGCTGGTATCGTGTATTGCCAGTCCCGCAAGAAGGTTGAAGACACGGCGGAATGGTTAGGCACGCAAGGCGTATCCGCCCTGCCTTATCACGCGGGCCTTGAGGCCAAGCTGCGTCAGCACACCCAAGACCGCTTTCTGCGTGAGGAAGGCATCGTCATGGTCGCAACTATTGCCTTTGGTATGGGCATCGACAAACCTGATGTGCGCTTTGTCGCGCACCTCGACTTGCCGAAAAATATCGAAGGCTACTATCAGGAGACCGGCCGTGCCGGGCGCGATGGGCTGGCCTCGAATGCGTGGATGGCGTATGGCTTGGCGGATGTCGTCAATCAGCGCCGCATGATTGACGAAAGCCCCGCACATGAAGACTTCAAGCGTAACCAACGCGCCAAGCTGGATGCGCTACTGGCCTTAGCTGAGGCACATGATTGCCGGCGCGTTCGCCTACTGGATTACTTTGGCGAGCCCAGCACCCCCTGCGGCAATTGTGACAACTGCATCAGCCCACCGGCGACCTGGGATGCAACGGAAGCAGCACGCAAGGCGCTGAGCTGCATCTTCCGTTTTCACCAGCATGGCGGCCAACAGTTTGGCGGTGGTCATCTGATCGATGTCTTGCGTGGCAAGACCACCGACAAGGTGACGCAGTATGGACATACCGCCCTCTCTACTTTTGGTATTGGCGCCGACTTGAGCGAGGTGCAATGGCGCGCGGTACTACGCCAGTTGATCGCATTGGGCCATCTGCAAACAGAGGGGGAGTACAACACGCTGGAGCTCGCCGAGAGTGCGCGCGCCGTGCTCAAAGGTGAGGTGCAGTTGCTGCTGCGGCAGGCCAGTGAAGCTGTCCGCAGTAAAGGCAGCAGCACCAACCGCGGTAGCAAGACGAAAGCCGCACCGATTGCGCTGGATACGGCAGCCACGCAGCGTTACAACGCGCTCAAGGCGTGGCGCGCCGAAGTAGCCAAGGAACACAACGTACCAGCCTATGTGGTGTTTCACGATGCCGTGCTGGCTGAAATGGCAGATCGCGAACCGCAAACCCTAGCTGATCTGCGTCAGATCAGCGGTGTGGGTGAAAAGAAGCTGGAAGCTTACGGGATGCAGATCCTGCGGGCGCTCGATGAAGCCGCAGTCGGCTGATGTCAGGCATTAATTCCGAGACTAGAATAAAGCTGTCATGAACCATTCGCCCATCACCTATATCGAACCGCTGTTTCGCCCACCGAGCGAGGCACGTTCGCTGATCTTTCAGGTGACGAATGGCTGCAGCTGGAACAAGTGCACCTACTGCGACATGTACACCCAGCCGCAGAAAAAGTTTTCGCTCAAGCCAGATACGGATGTAGAGGCAGAGATCGTCTGGGCAGGCCAGTACCTGCAAGAGGTGCGGCGTGTATTTCTAGCGGACGGCGATGCCATGTCTTTGTCGACACGTCGGTTGCTGCGCATCCTTGAATTGATCCGTCAGCACCTACCAAATGTTTCACGCGTCTCGTCTTATTGCTCATCCTTCAATCTGCACAATAAATCGGTCGAAGAGTTGAAGACCCTGCACGAGGCCGGCCTCAAGCTGATCTATATGGGCGCTGAATCCGGTGATGACTTCGTCCTGAAAAGTATCCAGAAGGGCGACACCTTCGACGGCACAGTTGAAGCGCTAAACCGCCTACGCGATGCAGGCATTCAGCGTTCGGTCATGATCATTAACGGGGTGGGGGGTAAGCACTATAGTGAGCAGCATGCCTTGAACTCAGCGCGGCTTGCGAATGCCACGCAGCCAGAGTTTCTCTCCTCACTCGTCATCAATCATCCCCATGGTCAGGATCGATTCCGTGCCGGCTACGCTGAGCAGGGTGGGATCTATGAGCATATGGACCAGCACGCGCGCTTCCAAGAATTGCGGACGTTTGTAGGAGCACTCGCGCTCGAGAAAACCATCTTCCGCAGCGATCACGCCTCAAATCAGCTGGTATTGAAAGGCACGCTAGGCAAGGACAAGGAGGCGCTCCTGGCGCAAATCGACACCGCGATTGCCGCCCCCGACCAAGCAGGACTGCGGCCGGTGTGGATCAGGCCATTCTGACAGCGGCAGCGATCGTCTGATAAGCCATCACCACCTCAGGCGGCGCCTGTACCAGCTCGATCATCACGCCTTCGCCACTCAGCGGGAAGTCTTCATTCCCTTTGGGATGAATAAACGCCATTTGTCGTCCGCCAGCACCTGCACGAATACCACCCTGCGTGAAGCGCACCCCTTGTGCAGTGAGCCACTCAAACGCTTCAGGTAATTTGTCCACCCAGAAGGCCACATGATTGAGCGGCGGCAGATGCGGCGCGGGCTTTTTGTCGGCATCCAGCGGCTGGAGCAAATCGACTTCGACGGTATAAGGGCCAGCCTCAAGCCGGGCGATGCTGCCAACCACATTCTCAGATGGCAGCGAAAACGCCTCACCTAAGCTCAACCCCAGAACATCACCCCACAGGTGGCGCAGACGACCGAGGTCGCTGTTGCCGATGGCAATGTGGTGCACCCCGAGAATGCGAAAGGGCGGCGTCATACAGCGACCTTTTCTTTACGGTAGGCACGGACGAGGAAATAAATACCCAAGATCACCATGGGCAAGCTCAACCATTGCCCCATGCTGATGCTGTACGAATGCCCGAAGATACCGGGGTCAGGCTCACGGAAAAGTTCGGCGATAAAGCGAAACGCGCCATAGCCGATGAGGAACAGTCCGGAGACCGCACCAATCGGGCGATGCTTGGCCGAGAAAAACCACAGCAAGAGGAACAGGCAGAAACCTTCAAGGCCCGCTTGATATAGCTGCGAGGGGTGACGCGGCTGTGCATCCACGTAGGGGAAGACCATTGCCCAGGGCAAGCTGGCATCCGCGACACGTCCCCACAACTCGCCGTTGATGAAGTTGCCGATCCGCCCAGCCATCAAACCAAGTGGCACCAATGGCGCGATGAAGTCTGTGACTTGGAAGAAGCTCAAGCCACGCCGCTTGCCAAAAATCGCCATGGCAACGAGCACCCCAAGGAAGCCGCCATGAAAGCTCATGCCACCTTTCCAGATAGCAAAGATTTCAAGCGGATGGCTAAAGTAATAAGCTGGCTGATAAAACAGCACTTCGCCCAGCCGCCCGCCCAGAATGACGCCCAGCACCCCATAGGTCAGCAAATCATCTAGCGCATCGGTCGTGAAGCCGCGCTCCGGAAAGCGCTTGGCGCGGAGTTTGCCTAAGCCAAGAAAGGCCAAGAAGCCGGCGAGGTACATCAGCCCGTACCAATGGATGCCGAGCGGGCCGAGCTTGATGGCGATGGGGTCGAACTGAGGATGAACCAGCATAGTCGGTGTGGGCCGGGGTGGAGTGCTAAAATTGGATTCTAACCGACCCTTGCCACCCACCTTGGTGGGCGTGATCAAGCGCAGGCAGATCGGGTGCGCTCGGCGCGCAGCAACCGGAATGTGCTTCATGCACATGAGGTTTGCGAGCACCGCGCAAGCCCGAGCTGGCAAGCTCAACATGTCACCCGGAGAAAAAAATGCCTGATTACAAGTCCAAGACCTCTACCCACGGCCGCAATATGGCCGGCGCGCGCGCCCTGTGGCGTGCTACCGGCATGAAGGATGGCGACTTCGGCAAACCGATCATCGCCGTGGTGAACTCCTTCACCCAGTTCGTGCCTGGTCACGTGCACTTGAAGGATCTCGGCCAAATGGTCGCCCGCGAGATCGAAGCTGCCGGTGGTGTGGCCAAGGAATTCAACACCATCGCCGTCGATGATGGCATCGCCATGGGTCATGGCGGCATGCTCTACTCGCTGCCGTCGCGCGAACTGATCGCTGACAGTGTCGAATACATGGTCAATGCGCACTGTGCCGATGCCATGGTGTGCATCTCCAACTGCGACAAGATCACCCCGGGCATGCTGATGGCTGCGATGCGCCTCAACATCCCCGCTGTGTTTGTCTCTGGTGGCCCGATGGAAGCCGGCAAGGTCAAGCTGACGGATCTTGAAGGTAACACCAAGATCATCGCTGTCGACCTCGTCGATGCCATGGTGAAGGGTGCCGATTCGAGCTGCTCGGATGAAGAGTCCGAGGCGTATGAGCGCTCGGCCTGTCCGACCTGCGGCTCCTGCTCGGGCATGTTCACCGCCAACTCGATGAACTGCCTGACCGAAGTGCTAGGCCTTTCGTTGCCCGGTAATGGTTCGGTACTGGCAACGCACGCCGACCGCAAGGAGCTGTTCCTACGTGCTGGCCGTCTGGTGGTTGAGCTGTGCAAACGCTATTACGAAGGCAATGACGCATCGGTGCTGCCGCGCTCCATCGCCAGCTTTGAAGCCTTTGAAAATGCCACGAGTCTGGATGTCGCCATGGGCGGCTCGACCAATACCGTGTTGCACTTGCTGGCCGCTGCCACTGAAGCCGGTGTGCCGTTCAAGATGGCCGACATCGACCGTGTCTCACGCCGTGTCCCCTGCCTGTCTAAGGTTGCGCCGGCCAAGTCTGACGTGCATATGGAAGACGTACACCGTGCCGGCGGCATCATGGGCATCCTCGGCGAGCTTGATCGCGCCGGTTTGCTGCACCGTGATTGCCCGACCGTACACAGCAAGACGTTGGGTGAAGCCATCGAAAAGTACGATGTGGTGCAAACCAAGGACGAAGCGATCAAGGCCTTCTACCGTGCTGCGCCGGGTGGTGTGCCGACGCAAGTGGCTTTTTCGCAAAACCAGCGCTACAAGGAACTGGATGTCGACCGCGAAAATGGCGTGATCCGCAGCAAGGCACATGCGTTCTCTCAGGATGGCGGCCTGGCCGTGCTGTCTGGCAACATTGCGCTCAAGGGTTGTATCGTCAAGACTGCGGGTGTGGATGAATCCATCCTCAAATTCTCTGGCCCGGCCGTTGTATTCGAAAGCCAGGACGATGCTTGCGAAGGTATTCTCGGCGACAAGGTCAAGGCTGGCGATGTGGTCGTGATCCGCTACGAAGGCCCCAAGGGCGGCCCCGGCATGCAGGAAATGCTTTATCCGACGAGCTTCCTTAAGTCGAAGGGTTTGGGCAAGGAATGTGCACTACTCACCGACGGGCGGTTTTCCGGTGGCACCTCGGGCCTGTCCATTGGCCACGCTTCGCCTGAGGCAGCAATGGGCGGCGCAATTGCGCTGATCAACGATGGCGACATCATCGACATCGATATTCCCAACCGTACTATCAGTCTGCGTGTCAGCGATAGCGAGCTGGCCAAGCGCCAGGCGGCGATGGAGGCCAAGGGTGCTAAAGCTTGGAAGCCCGCCAATCGCGAGCGGGTCGTATCGGCCGCCCTACGTGCTTACGCCGCCATGACCACGAGTGCAGACACTGGCGCGGTGCGCGATATCAGCCAGATCGAGCGTTAAACAAATTTACACTTAATGATGCGGCGAGTGCCGGAGGATTTAACCTGCCGCAACTTGCCGCATCGCAGTTTGGAGTAACATGCTCACGGGTGTTGTCCCTCGGGTATGTCCCCAAATTCAATCAAGTGAGGAATCCATGAAATCCGTGATCGTTTCTGCTGTCGTTGCCATGGGCGTGTTTGCTGCAACGCCGGCCATGGCCAATCTGGAGCTGGCCAAGAAGAGCAACTGTATGGCTTGTCATGCAATGGACAAGAAGATTGTCGGCCCCAGCTATCAGGAAATCGCCAAGAAGTACGCCGGGGACAAGAGCGCTGAAGCAACACTCGCCAAGCGCATCAAGGGCGGCAGCGCTGCCAATGGCGGCCAGAAGTGGGGCGCGATCCCGATGCCAGCCAACAACGTGTCAGATGCTGATGCACTGGCGCTGTCCAAGTGGGTCCTCGCAGGCGCAAAGTAAGTCACCACTGCATGCAGCGTAGCCGGGCAACAGATCCAGCGCGCCTCAGCAAAGAAAAAGCCGACCCAAGGGTCGGCTTTTTTGTTTGCGGTCGCCGGGCTTATTCTGGGACGTCCATCATCGACTGTTGGTAGTTCTGCAGACCGACCTTGTCGATCAGATCAATCTGGGTTTCCAGCCAGTCAATGTGCTCTTCGGTATCGTCCAGAATCATCTGCAATAAGTCACGCGAGACATAATCACGCACTGATTCGCAATGGGCAATGCCGTCCTTGACGGTCAGCTGCGCGGCAGTTTCGAGCTTCAGATCGCAAGCCAGCACTTCCGGCACCGACTCGCCAATCATCAGCTTGCCAAGGTCTTGCAGGTTCGGCAGACCATCCAGCATGAGGATGCGTTCAATCAGTTTGTCGGCGTGCTTCATCTCGCCGATAGACTCTTCATATTCCTTCTTACCCAGCTTGTTCAAGCCCCAATGGTTGTAGATGCGGGCATGTAGAAAGTACTGGTTGATTGCGGTCAGCTCGTTCTTCAGCTGAGCGTTGAGAAATTGGATGACTTTGACATCGCCTTGCATGATGGACTCCCTCGGGGTGACTGATGGCGGGAGAATAGACGATTCGTGCGGGGCTTGCAGGAACGATTCCCGTTAACCGGAATACAGACTTAACTGCGCGCTCAGCGCTTAGGCGGCAACCGGCATGAGATGGAAAACTGGGTGCATGTGCAGGGACGCACAGCTGCCGGGACAGCGCGCTTCCGCGATCATGTCGGCACAGGTTTCACGGCAACATCCACAACCGCTGGCAACACCCAAGCTGGCGCTCAGCGCTTCAACGCTGTTTGCACCATTGCGGATGGCGGTCTTTACATCGCGATCACTGACGCCGTTGCAGACACAAACGATCATGGCAGGTCCGGTTTTTTATTAACGATAACGTTTCTCATTGTGACAAAACCCAAAAGACAATGCAAGTGGTTCTCAATTATAAATATGATCAGACAGAGATGGACACTTGAGCACCTGTCACCGCACCAGACTGGTGCCTCCCTTCCCCTGAATTGGCGGGGCAAACCGCCGAAACTGGGGCTTTGCGGCAGCGTTCCGGCAAGGCAAAATTCAGGCATTCGCATTTCCCTCGTCACACTGGCCAGAATGGCCACAGTAGCCACACCAAACCTTGATGGAGCTGGACATGAAGCTGAAAACCCTTTGCCTCACCCTGGGCGCAGCCCTGACACTGATGGCCTGCAGCAAGAGTGAGGCACCCCCGACAACTGCCGAAGCACCTGCGGCACAAGGCCCATTGGTCGTCAAGATTGGTCACTCGGCGCCACTGACCGGCCCACAAGCACATATCGGCAAAGACACGGAATACGGCGCACAGATGGCGGTAGATGACGTCAATGCCGCCAACATCCAAGTCAATGGGCGTACGCTGAAGCTCGAGCTACTAGGCGAAGACGACCAAGCCGATCCCAAGCAAGGCACGATCGTGGCGCAGAAGTTTGTGGATGCGAAGGTCAATGTGGTGGTCGGCCACATGAACTCAGGCACCACCCTGCCCGCATCCGTCACTTACGCCAATGCCAACATTCCACAGGTCAGTGCGTCTGCGACCAATCCGGAATACACCAAGCGCGGCTACAAGACGGCCTTCCGCGTGATGACCAATGACGAGGCGCAAGGCAAGGTACTGGGCGAGTTTGCCGCCGACAAGCTGGCAGCCAAGACGATTGCCATAATCGACGACAAGACCCAGTACGGTGAAGGCATCGCCCTCGAGTTCAAGAAGGCCGCTGAAGCCAAGGGCGCCAAAATCGTGGCGGTCGAACACACCGATGACAAGGCCGTGGATTTTGCTGCCATCCTCACCAAGATCAAGGCCACCAAGCCAGATCTGATTTTCTTCGGCGGCATGGACCCGCAGGCGGCGCCGATGTCGCTGCAGATGAAGAAGCTGGGTATTACAGCCGGGCTGCTGATGGGTGACGGCGGTTGCACCGCGGACTTCCTCAAGAACGCCGGTGCCTCGGCCGAAGGCCGCTACTGCTCCAAGCCCGGCGTGCCGGTAGAAAAAATGCCGGGGGGACCTGCATTCATTGATAAGTACAAGGCCAAGTACAACGCGCCTATTCAGCTCTACGCCCCCTACGCCTACGATGCCGTGATGGTGATTGTCGAAGCCGTTAAACGTGCAGGCAGCGCCGACAGCGCCGCCATCCTGGCTGAGCTGCCGAAGACGGCTTACAGGGGTGTGACCACCGATATCGCCTTTGATGAAAAGGGCGACATCAAGGATGCGGCTGTGACCCTCTACGTGGCCAAGAATGGCCAGTGGGAACAGGTTGAAACCGTTGGTAGTAAGCCAGCAGCGCAATAAAGGCGAACAAGATGGATACACGGCACCTGCGGGTGCCGTTGTTTTACGTATAGCGCGTTTGGAAAACGTAACGAGGACGAACAAATGCAAGGCGCCCGGAGCGCATCAACCGGAATGTGCTTAAGCACATGAGGATTGAGAGCACCGCGCAACGCAGCAGTTGGTCGCCACAGTAGTTTTACAAGTAACATTCGTCACCGTGGAAACCTTCATACAACAGCTCATCAACGGCTTGACGTTGGGCAGCATCTACGCACTGGTCGCCCTCGGCTACACCATGGTGTATGGCATCCTCGGTCTGATCAACTTCGCGCATGGTGAGGTCGTGATGATCGGCGCGCTGGTCGCCCTGGCCGTTTACAAAGCCCTCGCCGCTACGCTGCTCCCACCACCACTCATCCTCCTGATCGGCTTTGCTGTCGCGGCACTGGTCTGTACGGCGCTTGGCTGGACGATCGAGCGCATTGCCTACCGGCCACTGCGCAATGCACCGCGACTCGCCCCGCTGATTACCGCCATTGGCGTATCCATCGTTCTGCAGCAACTAGCCATGCTGTTCTGGGGTCGTAGCTACCACTCAGTGCCAGCCTTGTTGCCGGCGGAAAGTCATGACATTCTCGGTGCGCGCATTAGCGATGTGCAGATCATCATCATGCTCGCCGCCGCGCTATCCATGACGGGGCTGATTGTGTTGGTTCAGCGTAGCAAACTGGGGCGAGCAATGCGCGCCACTGCTGAGAAACCGGAAGTCGCAGCACTGATGGGTGTGGACGCCAACAAGATCATTGCCCTGACCTTCATCATCGGCTCGGCGCTGGCTGCGCTAGCGGGCGTATTGGTCAGTGCAAACTACGGTATCGCGCACTATCAGATGGGCTTTTTGCTTGGCCTAAAAGCCTTTACCGCTGCTGTACTCGGGGGTATCGGCAACATTGGCGGCGCAGTTCTCGGCGGCATCCTGCTCGGCATCATCGAAGCCATGGGGGCGGGCTATATCGGCGATCTCACCGGTGGTGTGCTCGGCAGCCACTATCAAGATATTTTCTGCTTCATGGTGCTCATTGCCGTGTTGGTGTTCCGCCCGTCTGGCTTGATGGGTGAGAAGGTCTCGGAGCGCGCCTGACATGCAAGAGCATCAGAAAAAGATAGCGGGCCTTGCACTGATCGGCATTGCATTAGCGGCACTGCCATTTGTAATTGGCATGAGTTTCGGCAATGCGTGGATACGCATGCTCGACTTTGCCCTGCTCTACATCATGCTGGCGCTAGGTTTGAACATCGTTGTCGGCTTTGCGGGCTTGCTTGATCTTGGCTACATCGCCTTCTACGCCGTCGGTGCCTACATCTATGCCCTACTGGCCTCGCCACATTTCGGCATTCATTGGCCGTTGTGGGCGATCCTGCCGCTAGGCGCAGTGGTCGCCGGCTTGTTCGGTGTGCTGCTAGGTGCGCCGACCTTACGACTGCGCGGCGACTACCTTGCCATCGTCACGCTGGGCTTTGGGGAAATCATCCGCATCTTCCTCAACAACCTGAATGCCCCGGTGAATATCACCAACGGTCCGAAGGGCATTGCCGGGATCGATCCGCTGGCAAAGAGCATCGATATCTTTGGTTACCAGCTGCATAGCCTCTATCTCGTCTATTACCTCTTCGTGGCGTTGGCGATTCTGATTGTGATCGTCACGATGCGCTTGGAAAACTCGCGCCTTGGACGCGCCTGGGTCGCTATCCGCGAAGATGAGATTGCCGCCAAAGCCTGTGGTATCAACACACGCAACGTCAAGCTGCTGGCTTTTGCGCTCGGCGCCAGTTTTGGTGGCGTCGCCGGTGGCTTGTTCTCCGGCTTCCAACAGTTTGTCTCGCCCGAAAGCTTTGGTCTGTTCGAGTCCATCATGGTGTTGTGCATGGTGGTGCTCGGTGGCATGGGCAATATTCCGGGCGTGATTCTCGGCGCGGTAGTGCTAACCGTGTTGCCAGAGCTCTTCCGCCACTGGGCTGGACCCATGCAGATGGCGCTGTTTGGCCAGACCTACATCGACCCTGAATCCATGCGCCTCCTGCTATTCGGGATCGCGCTGATTCTGGTCATGCGCTTCCGCCCCATGGGGCTGCTGCCCTCGGCGCGGCGCAAGGCGGAACTGGTGGAGCACGCATGACCGTCCTGCTCTCCGCAAATAACATCGCCAAACACTTCGGTGGCATCCGTGCGCTCAAGGATGTCTCGCTGACCATCAATGCCGGCGAGATTTATGGCCTGATTGGGCCCAATGGTGCCGGTAAGACAACGTTCTTCAACGTCATCACCGGCCTGTATCAGCGTGATGGCGGCGACATCGTTTTTGATGGGCAGCCGCTGCACGTGGACAGCCCCCATGAAGTCACCAAGGCCGGCATTGCGCGCACCTTCCAGAACATTCGCCTGTTTGCCGAGATGAGTGCGCTCGAAAACGTGATGGTTGGCCGGCATCTGCGCAGCAAGGGCAGTGTGCTGGGCGCCATTCTGCGCACCGCTGCCGTACGCGCTGAAGAAGCCGCCATTCAGGCCAAGGCGCGCGAATTGCTGAGCTATGTCGGGATAGCCGACAAGGCAGATATACGCGCAGCCAGTCTGTCCTATGGCGATCAGCGGCGCTTGGAAATTGCCCGCGCGCTTGCCACGGAACCTAAGCTACTCGCCCTCGACGAGCCTGCTGCCGGCATGAATGCCACTGAAACCGCTGCCTTGCGCACCCTGATCGAGAAGGTGCGTGCGGATGGCACCACCGTCCTACTGATCGAGCATGACGTCAAACTGATCATGGGGCTCTGTGATCGCGTGGCCGTGCTCGATTACGGCGAGAAAATTGCCGAGGATGTGCCAGCACAAGTACAGAAAGACCCGCGTGTTGTCTCAGCCTACCTAGGGGTTCCACATGAGTCGTAATGGAACACCGCTGCTGGATATCCGCGACCTTGAAGTTCACTACGGCGGGATTGCTGCTGTCAAAGGGATCAGCTTCACGGTAGAAGCCGGCGAGACCGTTGCGCTGATCGGCGCCAATGGTGCGGGTAAGACGACAACGCTCAAAGCACTGGCACGCCTGCTGCCGGCTAAGGGCACACTACGCTATGACGGTACTGACCTGACTACGCTACCGCCGCATGCCCTGGTGCAACGCGGCTTCAGCCTAGTGCCAGAAGGACGTGGTGTCTTTGCACGCATGAGCGTCACTGAGAACCTGCAAATGGGCGCGTACGGACGTAAAAGCGAACGCAAGGATGCCATCGAACAAGACATCGAGCGCATGTTCGAACTGCTACCGCGCCTCAAGGAACGCGAGCACCAGCTCGCCGGCACCCTCTCCGGTGGTGAGCAGCAAATGCTGGCCATCGCGCGTGCCCTGATGGGTCGTCCACGCCTGTTACTGCTCGACGAACCCTCGATGGGACTGGCACCACTGATGGTGCAGAAGATTTTTGAGGTGATCCGCGATGTCGCCGCACAAGGCGTTGCCGTGCTGCTGGTCGAGCAAAATGCCTCGCTCGCCCTCGCCACCGCGAGCCGCGCCTATGTGATGGAAAGTGGCAGGATTACCTTGGCCGATACGTCGGCCAATCTGCTTGCCGATCCACGCGTGCAATCAGCCTATCTGGGCGAAGTTGGATAAGTGACCTCGTCAGTGCTTAGCTGAACTGTAGCTTGTCGGCGAACGCGACGGCTTCAATCTGGGCGCTATTGCATTGCTCAGCCGTTAGCCCCAGTGCACTGAGCTGTTGCGCCATTTGCTCGACCGTTCCGGTTTCACTAATCATCGCCAACTCAAGCAGCGGTGCAATCTCGCCGCTGCGCTTGAGCAGGGCTTCGGTGATTACGGTAGGGAGTTGGAGGTGTTCGAGCACGACATCGAGCTGGGTACCCAGCAAGATATCGAGCACCGAGAAGGCCCCGGCAATGAAGAGATTGTCGAGCTGACTTTTGGCAAGGAGATGTTTGCCAATCAGCTCCATAAAGCGGCCGCGAATCACCGCCGTTTGCATGAGTGCTGGGGCACTCTGATCCTGGCTGGCATTCACCAGCAGCAGAGAAAGCCAACGGTTCAATTTGTCATAGCCCATCAGCGTGACGGCATGCTTGAAGGAGCTGACCTCGCTGCTGGCGCCAAAGCCGGCGGAGTTGATATAGCGCAGTAACTTGAACGCCAGCGTGACGTCTTTTTTCAGCGCCAGCTCGATATCCTTGATCTCGGCATTGTTGCGGACCAGATTGAGCAGATGGATGATCTGGGCATGGCTGGCATTGAGCTTACTGCTCGGCAGGCGTGGTGTCTGGAGAAAAAACCAACCCGTACCACCGGCATAACCGTGGGCAATCGCCTGATCGAAGGACTCGCTGTCGGAGAGCCCTTTCGCTAACGCTGAACCGGGCGCATGGCTCATATCGATTTGCTGACCGGCATCCGCAAGCAAGTAGCGGAAGGTGGCTTGTGGCGGCAGTGCCATGCCGTTTTGATAGTCATCCAGACAGAGCGGGATCTGGCGACACACCAGATCACTGATCAACGCCATGGTGTCGGCTTCATGCAGACGAGCTGCATTGATTTCGAGCATGACGTTCAAGGGTGGTTGCCAGTCGAGCAGGTCGGGGGCGAGATCGCACCCGGAGATGCTCACAAAAACATCGCGTGAGCCCGGCCACAGGTCGGCCAGACGCGTGAGCTCGCTCGCTGCCGCGGCGCACGAAGGCGCATGTACGCGCAGACGCGACGCGGTAATCGTCTTGTGCCGGTTAAGGACCGGTTCGCGCTGGATCAGTACGGTCATGCGGCGAAGGTAAAGGCATCCGCAAAAAACTCATCCGCCGGCAAGCCACGACTACAAAAATCAATCCGCGCTGCATCAATCATGCCGGGTGCACCGCAGGCATAGACCTGGTAGGCGGCGAGGTCGGCATGGTCCTCAAGCACCGCTTGATGAACAAGGCCAGTTCGGCCCCGCCACTGATCACCCTCGCCTGCCTCCGACAGTACGGGGATGAACTCGATATGTGAATGCGCATCTGCCCATGACTGGGCCAATGCCTCCATATACAAGCCGGCGCGATTGCGCGAGCCCCAGTAAAATTTCATGGGGCGCGTGATCTGATTGTGGATGGCATGCTCGACCATAGACTTAATCGGCGCAAAGCCGGTGCCACCCGCCAAGAAGATGATCGGCTTGTTTGACTCTTCGCGTAGATGAAAGGTGCCATGTGGGCCTTCAAAGCGCAGGATTTCCTTAACCTGCATACCCTCAAAGACATGCCCGGTAAAACTGCCGCCGTCGATCTTGCGGATATGCAACTGCAGAAAACCATCATCATGCGGTGCATTGGCCAGCGAGAAGGCGCGACGTGCGCCGCCCTTGAGCATGAACTCGATGTACTGGCCCGCACGAAATGCGAGCCGCTCATTGACGGGTAGCTTGAGCGTCATCAGCATCACATCGTCCGCCAGTTTGGTCAGCTCCTGTACACGGCAGGGCATGATCTTGAGCGGATATTCGCTGCTCGCCGCCAGCTCGCGGCATTCGATGCGCAGGTCCGATTGCGCAGTGGCGCAGCACAGCAAGGCATAGCCCTCGCGGCGGGCGTTTTCCGGCAACGCGCCGTTCTGCGACTTACCATGGTCGACGGTTCCTTCGAGCACGCGCGCGCGGCAGGAGCCGCAGGCGCCGTTGCGGCAGCCATAAGGCAGCACAAAGCCGGCGTCAAGTGCGGCTTCAAGCAGGATTTCGCCAGCTGCTACTGAATAATGATGACCGCTGGGTTGCAGAGTGATTTGATACGTCATGAGATAATGCCAACTCAATAAAAGTACAGCGGGGTATGTCCCCGTTGCGCCCCCGACATTGGGGCATGTGATTTCCGGACAACCATAACAGGACTTGCGGGCAATAAGGTGCAGAGACTATTGATCATCGGTTGCGGAGATGTGGTGCGGCGCGCCTTGCCCAGGCTGCTGCTGCGTTATCGTGTCTATGCCTTGGTGCGCCGCTTTGATCCGGCCCTGCGCGACGCTGGCGTCACCCAAATCATCGGTGATCTGGACCAACCCGCCAGCCTGAAACGCATCGCCGGACTGGCCGACCTTGTGCTGCACAGCGCACCGCCTGCAGAAGCAGATGTCGCAAGGGATACACGCACACGACGCCTGCTCGCACGCCTGCAAACGGCAAAAAGTGTACCACGCCGACTTGTCTACATCAGCACCAGCGGAGTGTATGGGGATTGCGCTGCCGCAGAGGTCGATGAAAGCCGTCCAGTCAAGCCAGAAAGTGCGCGTGCCGCGCGCCGAGTCGCTGCGGAAACCTCGCTGCGCCAGTTTGGTCAGCACGGCCGCGCTAAGGTCAGCATCCTGCGGGCGCCCGGCATTTATGCCGCTGACCGGCTGCCACTGGAGCGCGTCCGCCGTGGTGACCCCGTGTTGCATGCCGAGCAAGACAGTTACAGTAACCATATCCATGCCGACGATCTAGCCAGCGCCTGCGTACTCGCCTTGGCGCACGGGCGGCCCAATCGCACCTATAACGCCAGCGACGACAGCGTAGTGAAAATGGGCGACTGGTTCACCCAACTAGCAGCGGCGTTTGAACTGCCGCCGCCGCCACGCGTTAATCGCAGCGAGGCCGAGCAACGCCTCTCACCGGCACTCCTGTCATTCCTGCGTGAATCCCGCCGCCTCAAGAACCAACGCATCAAGCGCGAGCTGGGCTTGCAGTTGCAATACCCAACCGTTAGTGACGGTATTGCTGCTGCGAAGCAGGCAGCAGGCAACACAGCGACTGTAGCGGTGTCGCACAATGAAAATGCTGTAAGTGCACCCACTAAAGCCAAGAAACCGCGCCTCAAGAAAAAACGGCGCACCGAAACTCAACTGCCACTGTTCTGACCCCTATGCTCTGGATCAAGGCGTTTCATCTCATCTTCGTCATCAGCTGGTTTGCCGGGCTATTCTATCTGCCGCGCATCTTCGTCAATCTGGCCATGGTGCCAAATGACAGCAGCGCCGAACGCGACCGTTTGTTGCTGATGGCTGGCAAGCTCTATCGCTTCACCACGCCGATCATGGCGCTGGCTCTAGCACTTGGCTTGTGGCTCTGGTTTGGCTATGGCTATAGCGGTGGCTGGCTGCATGCCAAGCTGGGGCTGGTTGTGTTGCTGGTTGCTTACCATCAATACTGCGGCACACTGCTCGCCACCTTTGTGGCCGGGCGCAATACCCGCAGCCATATCTGGTACCGCATCTTCAATGAAGTGCCGGTACTCCTGCTGTTTGTCATTGTCATTCTTGTTGTGGTGAAGCCGTTTTGAGCGATTCAGAAAAACCCAAGGTCCGCGTCGTCCGCAAGGTCTCGCCCGGTTTGTTACGCAGCGGCGACAAGGCCGCGCCCGCCCCAGCCCCCTCGCGCCACGCAGGCGGCTGGGCCATGTTCAGCCCCGTACCACGCGGGCTGGAAGAGGCACTGGCCGAAGAGCTGCAAAAATTCGATGCCAAGCAAATCCATATCGTGCCCGGTGGCGTGCATTTCAGCGGCACGCGCGAGACCTGTTATCTGGTCAATCTGCAGTCGCGCCTTGCCACTCGCGTCCTGCTCCGTGTCGCCCAGGCGAGCTATCGCAACGAAGCCGACCTTTACCAAATCGCCAGCGATGTCGACTGGAGTAAGCGCTTCGATCCCAGCCGTACTATCCGCGTCTATGTCACGGCGATTCGTGCGCCGGTGAAGAGCCTTGAGTTCATCACCCTTAAGATCAAAGACGCCATCGTTGACCGCTTCCGCGCTGACACGGGTCAGCGTCCTAGCGTCAACACCGCTAATCCGGATGTGCGCATCCACCTCTTCATCACCGCCACCGATGCCACGCTCTATATCGACACTTCGGGCGAGCCTCTGTGGCTGCGCGGGCAAAAGATTGCCAAGGTAGAGGCCCCGCTTAAGGAAAACCTTGCTGCTGGGATCCTGCAACTCGCTGGCTGGAAGCCGGGTATCCCGCTGCTAGACCCCATGTGCGGCAGCGGCACTTTCCTGCTTGAAGCAGCGCAGCAAAGCCTGATTGAAGCGCCGGGCCTCTCGCGCACGGCAGGTGAGTTCGGCTTGGAACGCTTGAGCGGTTTTGATCCTGCCCTGTGGCGCAAGCTGCAAGAGGAAGCTGCGAGCATGCGCGAGAATCCTGAGCGTCTGCCAATCTGGGGCAGCGATATCGATGCAGACATCGTTGATCGAGCGCATCAGAATTTGGCTTTTGCAGGCGTTGATGATTTGGTCGATGTCACGCAGGTCGACTTTCTGGAGCGCGCAGCACCCGCAACCGAAGGCATCCTCGTCGCCAATCTGCCTTATGGTGAGCGGCTTGGCGAGGCCGATGAGCTGGCCGAGTTCTACCCCAAGTTGGGCCACGCACTGAAGCGCAATTTCCCCGGCTGGACCTGCTGGCTGCTCACCGCCGACGCACGTCTGCCCAAGCTGATTGGCCTCAAGCCCAGCCGCAAGATCCCGCTGTTCAATGGCCCACTCGAATGTCGCTTGTATCGCTTCGATATCGTGGCTGGCTCCAATCGGAAGTGATCGCCCATTTTGATCGCACTCATTAAGATGCCCTGTCACACGTTGCGTATGCGCTGGCGCTTGGGATGCACAGCATGAAGTCAGTCGCCCTTCCCGCCGACTCGCTTGCCTTTGCCCTGCTACGTGCCGCCGAGGCGGTATCTGCTGTCACCGAAGGCCGCACCCTCGATGCCGCACTCGCGACCTGCTGGCAAAAGCATGCGCCGCAACCCGGCCAGCGTGGCGCCATTCAAGACCTCACCTATGGTGCACTGCGCGCCTACGGGCGCGGCGACTTCATCCTGCGCCAGCTTCTGCGCACACCATTGGCCGACGCCCACATGCGCAGCCTGCTGTTGGTGACGCTCTATCGGCTGGATAGTCGCAGCGAGGACCGTCACACCACCGTGGATCAGGCCGTCAATGCCGCCGCCACTTTGGCGCACGGCAAGTACCGCGCCCTGACCAATGCAGTGTTGCGCAATGCATTGCGCCAACGCCATGATTTGCGCGCAGCTGCCGCTGAGGATGACATTGCCCGCTGGCAACACCCGGCCTGGTGGATTCAGGCTGTGCGGGACGCCTACCCGCAACAGTGGCAGGGCATTCTCAGCGCGGCCAATGAACGCCCGCCCATGACCCTGCGCGCCAACCATCGTCACGGCGATGCGCATGCCTATGTGGCGCGTCTCGCTACCGCTGGGATTGAAGCACGTGCGCTGGACGATACCGCCGTGCTGCTGGCCCAAGCCCAGCATGTCGACACCTTGCCCGGCTTCAACGATGGCCATGTCTCAGTGCAAGATTTTGGTGCGCAACAAGCCGCACGTTTGCTAGGAGTTCAGCCGGGTATGCGTGTGCTCGACGCCTGCGCCGCTCCTGGCGGTAAAACGGCTCACCTGCTGGAACGCGCCGATATCGACCTGACCGCTTTGGAGCTGGACCCGCGCCGCGCCCAACGCATCACAGAAAATCTGCAACGCTTGCAGCTCAAGGCCAGCGTCAAAGTTGCGGATTGCGCCGATGTATCGGCATGGTGGGACGGTAAGCCCTTTGATCGCATTCTGGCCGACGTGCCCTGCTCGGCGTCGGGTGTCGTTCGCCGCCATCCAGATATCAAATGGCTGCGCCGGCCAGCCGATATTGGTAGTTTTGCCACAAGCCAGCAGCGCATACTCGATGCCTTGTGGCAGTCGCTGGCGCCGGGTGGCACAATGCTCTACTGCACGTGTTCGATCTTCCCGCAGGAAAACGACAAACAAGTGGCGGCCTTTGTCGGGCGCCATGCCGATGCCTTGCGCATGGATGTCGACGGGCAGCCCGCACTGCAATTGACCCCCGGCCCGGAACAGGATGGCTTTTATTACGCGCTGCTACAGAAACATCGCTGATCGGCTGCTGCGCACCCTAGGTGTGCTGTTGTTGGTCGCCCTGACGGCGGCAGCACATGCCGGTAGCATTGAACCCAAGCGCGGCACCCTTGTTGCCGGCGAAGATGGCAGCACACTCCTGAGTGGTGAATTTGTCATTGATCTCGGCCCACGCCTAGAAGAAGCCGTCTCGCGGGGGGTGCCACTTTACTTCAACTTTGAATTCGAACTGACGCGCTCACGCTGGTGGTGGTCGAATGAGCTGGTTGCCACGCGGACTGCCACTTATCGACTCGCCTATACGGCGCTGACAAGGCAGTATCGCCTGACCACTGGCAATCTGCACCGCAACTTCAGCACGCTGGATGAGGCCTTGCGCGTACTCTCGCGCTTCGTTGATTTGCAAATTGCGGAGCGTGGCGTGCTCAAAATTGGTGAGACTTATGCAGCCGGCATGCGCATGACGCTGGACCGCAATCAGTTACCAAAACCCCTTCAGGTTGATGCCATCGCCAATCGCGACTGGCAGATGGAAAGCCGTGTCATGCGCTGGAATTACGTGGCAACACCGCCTTCTCCAGCACCTCAATCCGCTCCCACAGGTGAGTTCAAGCCGTGAGAGCAGCGCTGGTTGTCATTCTTGCCATTGGTGCAGTCCTGCTTTTCCTGCTGGCCTCGGCCAGCGCCAATAGCCCCTTGTTCGCTCGTCACTACCCGTGGCTGCTGGGCGCCAATGCACTGATCGCCATGGGCCTACTCGGGTTGGTTGGTCGCCGTCTGCTGCTGCTGCGCCGGGAATATCGCGCTGGCGTGTTCGGCTCGCGGCTCAAGGTGCGCCTGATGCTCATGCTCGGCCTGATGGCGGTGTTGCCCGGCGCACTGGTCTATGGCGTGTCAATGCAATTCGCCGTGAACAGTATTGAGTCTTGGTTTGATGTGCGCGTCGACAATGCGCTTGAAGGGGGCTTGGCGCTTGGGCGTAGCGTTCTTGATGCGCAACAGACCGAGCTGCTCACACGCGGCCGCACGCTTTCGCTTGAGTTGGGCGACAGCGATTTCGTTGCGCCTGCGCGCTTAGCGCGCCTACGTGAACGCACCAATGTCATGACCATGACGCTGTTCTCGCCCTCAGGTCAGGCATTGGTGAGCGCCACAGCCAGCGATGAAAGTCTGCTCCCCCCACTACCAACACCAGCACAGCTGCGGCAGGCACGGCAAGGGCAAGGGATCGCCATGACCGAAGGCGATGCCGCTGATGGGCTGATGGTGCGCGCGCTGGTACCGATCTTCGGTATGGATGGGCAAACCCGTGTATTGCAGCTGACTGATGTAGTCCCCGTGTATCTCGCGGGTAGCGCTGCCAGCGTGGAAGATGCCTATCGTGACTATCAGGAGTTGCAGATCGGCAAAGAAGGTCTCAAGCGCATTTACACACTAACCCTCACCCTCACCTTATTGCTCGCTCTATTTGCGGCCATCGCATTAGCCTTCCTGCTCGCCGAAAAGCTGGCGCACCCCTTGCTGATTTTGGCGGAAGGTACGCAGGCCGTGGCTGCCGGTGACTACACGCCCCGTGCCGCGATTGAATCCAACGACGAGTTGGGTATTCTCACTCGCTCCTTCAACCAGATGACGCGGCAGCTGGATGATGCACGACGCGAAACCGAACGTCATCGCGCGGCGACCGAAGCCGCACGTGCATATCTGGAAAGCGTGCTCGGCAATCTATCTGCGGGTGTAATTGCTTTTGATGGTCGCTTTGTCATGCGCGCCGCCAATCTCGGTGCCATCAGCATTCTGCGCAATGATCTGGTGTCTGTGGAAAATCTGCCGCTGAACGACTGGCCGCTACATCGCCCGCTCTGCGATGCCATTCTTGAAGGCTTCCGCACCCACACCGGCGACTGGCAACAACAGGTCGAAATCGACATCAGTGAAGGCATGACGCAAACCCTGCTGGTGCGCGGTACCACCCTACCGACGAGCGGCGGCGAAGGGCATGTTGTCGTGTTCGACAACATTACGGATCTGCTCTCGGCACAACGGACTGCGGCCTGGGGCGAAGTGGCCCGCCGGCTGGCGCATGAGATCAAGAACCCGCTCACCCCAATCCAGCTTTCTGCCGAACGCCTGCAACTCAAGCTGGCGGACAAGCTCGATCAAGCTGGCCGCGAAATGCTTGAGCGTGCCAGCCAGACCATCGTTAATCAGGTCGAAGCGCTAAAAAACATGGTCAATGAGTTCCGCGACTACGCGCGAACCCCCCCGCCTGTACTCAAGACCGTGGACCTCAATGCCCTCGTACATGATGTGCTCGGTCTGTATGAAAATGCCAAGGTGCGGATCGAAACCAACTTGGCTGACGATCTACACCCCGTCTCTGCAGATGCCAACCAAATGCGTCAAGTGATACATAATCTGCTCCGCAATGCACAAGATGCGTTGAGTGATAATGAAACGCCGCGGATTATCATTGCCACACACGCAGACCCACAGGGCACGACCTTGACCGTCTGTGACAATGGCACCGGCTTTCCACCACAAATGCTGGCGCGCGCTTTCGAGCCGTATGTAACCAGTAAGGCCAAGGGCACTGGACTCGGCCTTGCCATCGTCAAGAAAATTGTGGATGACCACAAGGGAGAAATCCGCATCGGCAACCGCGAGAGCGGTGGTGCGGAAATAACGATACGACTACCGCTAGCGGCATAGCGGCGGACTTGAGCAATCTGGCATTGCACCGCGTGTGCGACACACTGTAGTTTTGCTTTTCATTTGAAAAGCGATGGGGAATGGATAAATAAAATATGGCAAACATTCTGGTTGTTGATGACGAAATCGGTATCCGCGAACTGCTATCGGAAATTCTCCGCGATGAAGGGCATGATGTTGTCGTCGCCGAGAACGCCACCGAGGCGCGCATTGCTCGCGAGGTGCGCCGCCCCGATCTCGTATTGCTCGACATCTGGATGCCCGACACGGATGGCATCACGCTGCTTAAGGAGTGGAGCGCGAACGGGCATCTGAACATGCCAGTGATCATGATGTCCGGTCACGCCTCGATCGAAACGGCTGTGGAAGCCACCAAGATCGGCGCACTCGACTTCCTCGAAAAGCCAATTGGGATGCAGAAGCTGCTGGCCGGCGTGAAACGCGGCCTTGAGCGCACAACGCGCCCCGCTGCAACAGGCTTGTCGCTAGCGGCATTCTCCCGCTCGGGTCCGTTGCGCGATCTCAAGCGCCGTGTGGATCAGATCGCTGCGAGCAGCCGCCTGATCATGTTGCGTTGTGGCAATGGCAGCATCGCTGAGTTGGTCGCGCGGACGTTACACACGCCGGGCAAGGCTTGGCTGGATCTGTCTGCCGACTCTAACCCGCTGTCGCTGGATGCCCTGCAAGCGGCGCATGGCGGGATTTTGTATGCCGAGGAAATTGGTCGTCTCACTCGCCTGCAGCAGAAGAACCTGATCTTCGCCGCCGACCGTCTTGATAAGTTGGGCATGCGCATGGTCGTTGCCAGCAGCTTAGATCACGCTGCACTGGTCGCCAGCGGCTGGGAAGAGGCTGCGTTGAAGCGCCTATCCGACGTGGCGCTGGGCGTGCCTACACTACTCGAAATCAAGGATGAAATTCCGGATATCGCCGCTCAGCTACTGACGCTGTTGGTTGAGGCGGGAGAAGCCCCTACACGCCGACTTTCAACCGCTGCACAAAACGGCTTGCGTCAGCACACGTGGCCTGGCGGTTACAGCGAGCTGCGGGGTGTGATCAAGTCGTTGGCGCTAGGTGCAATCGAAGAGGAAATTGCGGGTGACGAAGTAGCGCGCCTGTTGGGACACGATCCCAGCAATCCCCTGCCTGGCTTGCCACCAGAGGTAATGGACCTGCCGCTGCGCGAAGCCCGCGAAGTGTTCGAACGTATGTACTTCGAATACCACCTAGCTGTCGATGGCAGCAACATGACGCGACTGGCCGAAAAAACCGGTCTTGAGCGGACTCACCTTTACCGCAAGCTGAAGGATCTAGGTATTCGCTAAGCCCAGCCCCGCTGCGGGCAGGTGGCAATATGATCATTGGTCATGCCTATCGCCTGCATGTAGGCATAGATAATAGTTGAGCCAACGAACTTGAAGCCGCGCTTCTTGAGGTCTTTGGAAATACGGTCGGATAAGGGGGTGCTGGCGGGCACCGTAGCCATACTGCTTAAACTCGGCTGCAAAGGAACCCCATCGACATATCGCCACAGGTAGGCATCCAGCCCACCGACCTCCTCACATAGCGTGAGATAGGCACGGGCATTGGTGATCGTGGCATTAATCTTGAGCCGGTTGCGCACGATACCGGCATCATTCATCAGCCGCTCAACGTCGCGCTCCGTATAGCGGGCAATCTTACCCACATCAAAGTTGTCGAAAGCCTTGCGATAGTTATCCCGCTTCCGCAAGATCGTGATCCACGACAACCCGGCCTGCGCGCCTTCGAGGATCAGCATTTCAAAGAGCGTGCGCTCATCGTGGCAGGGCTTGCCCCACTCTTCATCGTGATACTTCACATACAAGGGATCATCACCACACCAGGGACAACGCTCTTTCATTGACTTAGCCTTATATCTCTACCGTTCACTGCTCGCAACGCTTGGCAAAACTCGAATAGCGCCCATCTTGATACTACTTATGGGCTTCGGAATTGGCACCAAACCAATACGAGCAGCATCATTTTTAAGTGACAGCCGGCGGTACGCGCTCAAGCAAGATGCGTATGGGTGCAGGGAGCGCCGCTGACGCATAGTCGGTGGGAGACAACCAACGTAGGCGGTTCTCACTCACCGCAGTCGAAGTGGCATTACGTGCCAGCAGCGGTCGCAATGTCAGATGGAAATGGGTGAAAGTGTGCCGCAATGCTGGCAACTCCTCCCACTGAGTAATGGTCGCGCCATAGTGTTGTTGCGCGTAGTGGCTAGGATCATCACCCGCTGGCAGTTCTGGCAAGCACAGCATGCCGCCCCAGATACCACTCGGTGGACGTTGTTCAAGCAGGATGCCGGCCGCGCCCTGCATCAGCAGAAAACAGCTTTCGCGTTCCGGTACTGTTTTCTTCGGCCGCGGCATGGGCAGCTCAGCGATACGATTGTCGCGATAGGCGACACACTTATCAGCCAGCGGACAGCGCCCACACAAGGGCTTGCCGCGCGTACACACGGTCGCGCCCAGATCCATTTGTGCCTGTGTATACACGCCCGTGTCTTGCGCTGGCATAAGCGACTCGGCCAGCGCCCACATGGCCTTCTCAACTTGCTGGGTGCCGGGGAAGCCTTCAATGCCGAAGCATCGCGCGAAAACGCGCTTCACATTGCCATCGAGAATTGGGGTCTGCGCACCAAAGCAGAAGCTAGCAATCGCATTCGCTGTAGAGCGGCCGATGCCGGGTAGCTCGGCAATCAGGCTGGCATCGGCAGGAAACGCACCACCATGCTTTGCAACCACTGCTTGCGCGCACTTGTGCAGATTGCGCGCACGTGCGTAATAGCCTAGGCCGCTCCACAAAGGCATGACGTCGTCCACCGGTGCAGCAGCCAGATCAGTCAGTGTCGGGAAGCGCGCAAGGAAACGCTGGTAATACGGGATGACGGTTGTAACCTGCGTCTGCTGCAGCATGATCTCGGACAGCCAGACGCGGTAGGGATCACGCGTGTTTTGCCAGGGCAGCCCTTTGCGCCCATGCTGCGCATGCCAGGCAATCAGGCGCTGCGCAAAATCACTGTGCATCAGCGTGCGACGGGTTTGACTTTGCTGGCCGCCAGCTTGGCGCGGTTGCGGGCTTCGTCGGTGTCTTTGCCGATGGCGACAGCAACGCCCATGCGTCGCTTAACGAAGCTTTCGGGTTTACCGAATAGGCGTAGATCCGATTCGGGCACAGCCAATGCATCTGCCACGCCATCGAAGGCGATGCCGGTTGCATCGATGCCGCCGTAAATCACAGCCGATGCACCCGGCGCACGCAGCGATGCGTCCACTGGCAAGCCAAGGATTGCACGGGCATGCAGCTCAAACTCGGAATAACGCTGCGAAGCCAATGTGACCAAGCCGGTGTCATGTGGACGCGGGCTGACTTCAGAGAACCAGACCTCATCACCCTTGACGAATAATTCAACGCCAAACAAGCCACGCCCGCCGAGATTTTCAGTCACTGCACGCGCGACTTCACGCGACTTCTGCAAAGCCACCGGTGACATCGCCATCGGTTGCCAAGACTCGATGTAATCACCGTCCTTCTGAATATGTCCGATGGGCTCGCAGAATTGGGTTTCTGTGACGCCCTGTGCGTTATCTGCGCGCACTGTCAGCAAGGTGATTTCGTACTCAAAGTCAATGAACCCTTCGACAATGACGCGGCCGCTCTTCACCCGACCGCCATCCATGGCGTGATTCCATGCCTTGGCAACATCGGCGACCGAACGCATTACCGATTGTCCCTTGCCCGACGATGACATCACGGGCTTGACCACACAGGGGTAGCCCACAGCATCAGCACCTGCCTGCAGTGCCTCCTGCGTATCGGCAAAACGGTAGGGCGAGGTTGGCAAGCCAAGGGTCTCAGCGGCCAGACGGCGAATGCCTTCGCGATTCATGGTCAGTTGCGTAGCCCGTGCAGTCGGAACCACGGTTGCCAATGCTGCAGCTTCGATTTCTGCCAGCGTATCCGTCGCAATGGCCTCGATTTCGGGCACGATGAAATGTGGCTTTTCTTGCTCTACCAGCTGACGCAAAGCGACGCCATCGGTCATATTGATGACATGGCTGCGGTGCGCCACCTGCATGCCCGGCGCATCGGGATAACGATCCACGCCAATGACCTCACAGCCAAGGCGCTGCAATGCGATAATGACTTCTTTGCCAAGTTCGCCGCAGCCCAGCAACATGACGCGAGTGGCAGACGGTGACAGGGGCGTTCCAATACGGGGAGAGCTCATGATTTTCCCGGGCGGGCAAATGCAAAAGACTGAATTCTAGACCAGCAGTGACAGCAATACGGCAATTGAAAGCATGGACACAGTGTTTCTGTACATGCCGACCAGCCCGATAACGCTGTCTATGTAGGCGATCCAGCAAGGGGGTCCCTTGTTCAACACGCAAACAACAATGTCCACAGAGAAATCAAACTTCAATCCTGCAGCTCTGCGCCAAGCCTTCGGCAGCTTTGCCACCGGGGTGACTGTCATCACTGCGCTTGATGCGTCAGGAAAACCAACTGGCATTACTGTCAATTCATTTACCTCGGTGTCACTGGAACCACCACTGGTGCTCTGGTGCATTGGCCTAGGCACCCCCTCCTTCGCCAGCTTCCGCGATTGCAGCCACTATGCAATTCATGTGCTGTCGGCCGACCAGGAAGACATCTCCAATCGCTTTGCCAATCCGAGTGCTGATAAATTTGCAGGCTTGGATTACAGCCGCGGCACAGGGGGCGTTCCGCTCCTGCCCGGCTGCGTTGCCACCTTCGAATGTAGTAATGCGGCGCAATACCCGGGCGGCGACCATCTCATCTTGGTCGGCAAGGTTGAACACTATCAGGCCAGTCTTGATGCACCGCTACTGTTTTTCGCCAGCAACTACGCACACATTCAGCCTTAAAGTATCTCGTGGACAACTTCCGGTGGGCGGCACAGACGCACGCCTTTGGGCGTGACCACAATAGGCCGATTGATCAGTACGGGGTAGGCCACCATGAAGTTGATCAGTTCCTCCGCCGTCCATGCAGCTTTGCCGAGGTCTAGCTCAACATAGACTGTTTCCTTTGCCCGGAGAAGCTCACGGGCAGATAAACCCATGACCGCAAGCAAGGCAGTGAGCGTTGCTTTTGAAGGTGGCGTATCGAGGTACTCGATGACCTCATGCTCGAGACCGGCGGCACGAAGTATCTCCAGAACACCGCGCGAATTGCTACAGCGCGGGTTATGGTAGACAGTGATTTCACTCACAACACCGAGACCTAATCACTCAGTCACGCGCGAGGCGGACTTCCATGATTTCGTATTCAATCGACTCGTAATAGATTTTTGCATCGTTCTGAGCAAGATGCAGAAGAATACGCGGTGCCTGCGACTTAACCACCTTGCGCAAGAGCAAACCGATGATACCGATGGTCAATCCAATCACGGTATAACCCCATAGCACCAGACCAATGCCGATACCCATCATTGGCACCGATACGCCATTGATGAACAAGCGATGGCGTATGTATCGATAGGCCTTGTCTGGATTGACGATCAGGCGGTAGCGGCCAAGCGGCAATCCTGTCTTGAAGTCTTCATATACAACGGCAACAGCTTCGTTTTCAGGCGCAGCATCGCTCGTGGGCGTAGTGTCGTCCATATACTTGATAGTCCGGGAACGGGTGGAGCGGGCGATGGGAATCGAACCCACGGCTCTAGCTTGGGAAGCTAGGGTATTACCATTATACGACGCCCGCACGAGGCCGAATTCTAGGGCCTCCGCGTGCCCTGCGCAAGTCGAGTTTCAGCGTAGTGACCGGATGTAACGGTTGTCGCCTTCTTCTTCTGGCGGGTCTTTCGGGTGGTTCCCGAATGCACCGAATAAGCCGCCGCGGCGTTCTTCATGCGGATGTTCGCTCGTGCCAGGGGCTGCTGCACGTGGGGGATCAAGATCCATCGCCATACGCAGCTTGATACACAGATCGGTCAGCTCTTCATGCCCAGTGCTGGCCGCTATACGAATAATCTCGCGGGTGTACTCGGGATTAACACGCATGTACTCAACATCTGTAATGCGATTCAAGGTACGCCGCATCAAGACATGGATGCGTCCCAACAAACCGTAGATATGCGAGTCGGAATCCATTTTCGTTCTCCCTTAGGAAGAGCACTCATTAGCCGTAAAGCACCACCCTAGATAGGGGCTTGCCAGATCACCAGGGGGCAAGCCCCCTGGTGATCTTATTGTCAATTACTCGATATGTTCGCCATGTTCGAAGCGATCCAGACCTTCTCGCTCGGCTTCCTCGTCAACACGCAGTCCCGTCATCGCATTGACAAGCACCAGAATGATGAAGGTACCGACACCGCTATACAGCGCCGTGATACCCACGCCAATCAACTGCAGAAGCACCTGACCACCAATCATGCTCGCACTGGCAACACCAAACACGCCGGTGAGGATAGCCCCCACTGCACCGCCAATGCCATGAATACCGAACGCATCGAGCGAATCATCATAGCCGAAGCGACGCTTGATACTGGTGGCGCCTAGATAACACACCACACCTGCAACGCCGCCAATGAAAAGCGCCGCCATCGGGCCGACAAAGCCAGATGCCGGTGTGATAGCAACAAGACCTGCCACTGCGCCAGAGACAATACCCAGCGCACTCGGACGGCCACGCACCAGCCATTCGGCACACATCCAGGCAAAGGCGCCTGTGGCGGCTGCAATTTGCGTTACCAGCATGGCCATGCCTGCAGCGCCATTGGCGGCAATAGCCGAACCAGCATTGAAGCCAAACCAACCCACCCACAACATGCCCCCGCCAACCATGGTCAGCACCAGATTGTGCGGACTCATCGGCTCACGGCCAAAACCACGGCGACGTCCCATCACAATGGCGCAGACCAGACCAGCCACACCTGCATTCACGTGCACAACCGTTCCGCCCGCAAAATCAAGCACACCCATCTGCGCCAGCCAACCGCCGGGTTCCCAGACCCAGTGAGCAACGGGTGCATAGATCAAGATTGACCAGAGAAAGACAAACCAGCACAGGGCAGAGAACTTCATGCGCTCAGCCGTTGCACCTGGAATCAGCGCTGTGGTGATGATGGCAAATGTCAGCTGAAACATTGCAAACACGGTTTCCGGAATATTCGCGCCTGCAACGCCGGCCAGATTGGCTGGCAGCAAACCATCCATGAAGATGCGGTCAATCCCGCCAATAAAACTGTTGCCCGGACGTAGTGCCAAGCTGTAACCAATCAATGTCCACGTTATTGTGACCAATACGCCGGTAGCGAAGACCTGACCACACATCGACAGCACATTCTTCTTGCGGACCATGCCGCCATAAAAAAGCGCAACACCGGGTAAGGTCATGAACAGCACCAACGCAGTCGATGTGAGCATCCAGGCCGTATTGCCTGTGTCTAACTTCTCGTCAGGCGTGGCGGGTGTCGCGGCGGCGGCCGCAGCGGCCACAGGCGCAGTAACAGACGGCACCTCAACCGCTGCCGGCGGCGGGCTGTTGGCTTCAGGCGCCTGCGCATACGACAAACCTGACAATTGCAGTGCGCCCATCAGCAAAGCGCGGCCCAGCAAATGAAAAAAACGATGCTTGAAAACAGGGGAAAGCATGGCTTGGCGTCCAATAGATAAGTACCCTTTCAATGCAATACTTATGCCACAAACACAATATTCATTAAATTCAATTATTTAAGTAAATACAGTGCTTCCAGAACTGCGCCAGCATGAAACATTGCACCAAACCCATGCACTTGTGCGGTGCAACATAAACCCTTGTCCGAACAAGGAAATGTGCTGGCAAGATGACTCTGCCCCACATGTTAGAATCCAAGTCCCATAGCCTGCGCCACGCGCAGCATCTCCGGAACGGATTCGAAGAAATGAGCAGCGCAAACGACCCCCTCATCATTGCCGGCAAGTCCTACAACTCGCGTCTGCTGGTTGGTACTGGTAAATACAAGGATTTCGCCGAAACCCAGGCGGCCATCGAAGCCTCGGGCTCGGAAATCATCACGGTGGCGATCCGCCGAATGAATATTGGTCAGGACCCGAACCAGCCTTCGCTACTCGACATCCTGCCGCCCTCCAAATACACCATGCTGCCAAATTCGGCTGGCTGCTATAGCGCCGACGAAGCCGTGCGCACCTTGCGACTGGCGCGTGAACTGCTGGATGGTCATCAACTGGTCAAACTAGAAGTGCTGGGCGACCCGCACACCCTGTTCCCGAATATGCCGGAAACCCTGAAGGCAGCCGAAACGCTGGTTAAGGACGGCTTCCACGTCATGGTGTACTGCGCTGACGACCCTATTCAAGCCAAGATGCTTGAAGAAATTGGCTGTGTCGCCATCATGCCGCTGGCCTCTCTGATCGGTTCGGGCATGGGCATCCTCAATCCGTGGAACCTGCGCCTCATCATCGATAACGCCAAGGTGCCGGTATTAGTCGATGCTGGCGTTGGCACTGCGTCTGATGCAGCCATTGCGCTGGAGCTGGGTTGTGATGGCGTGCTCATGAATACCGCCATCGCCTCGGCCACCAATCCAGTGCTCATGGCCAGCGCCATGAAGAAGGGTGTGGAAGCCGGCCGTGAAGCCTTCCTTGCCGGCCGCATGCCGAAGAAGCTGTATTCCGCCAGCCCAAGCTCGCCAACCAGCGGCCTGATTGGCAAATAAATCCGTGAGTCTGCGCCGTCTCATCTGCGCAGCCCTGCTCGGTCAGGTGCTGCTTGCCGGCGCAGCAACCCCGGCACCCGCACCGGAAGGCCCGCCGCTTGTGTCGGAAGAGCGTCAGGGCTATGCCTTCGAATTCCCGCGCGTGCTGGCACAACAGCGCCTATTCGGCATCGCCCACGGTGTTTCCCTGCTCGCCACCGCCTGTCTGGATGTGCCTGCCACAGCCAATGCCAGCGCCGGCGCGTACACCGCTTGGTATGAACAGCAACAGAGCATTATTGATGAGGTCCGCGAAGAACTCGCCGCCTTCTATTTCGGCGCGCGCGCTAACGAAGCCAAATGGTCACACTTGGTCCGCGCCTTGAACTTGCGCCCTAAGCTAAGCCTCGCGGCCGACTCCCCTGAACTGGCCGCCGCCTGCGCCTCACTGCCAGAGGCCTTGAAGCAACCCCGCTACGATCTGGCTGCCCTGTTCAAGCTGGAAGCCACCCTCGCTGCGATTGGCATTGCAACCCGTGCGGATGTCCACAGCACGGCCTGCATGGCGCGCCTGCCTGCCGCACAAAACGCACACCTCAAGCAGCAGCATGCTGAATGGTTAACGCGCGAAGATGCGGCCATTCAAACTGCACATGCGCAACTACAACTGCATTGGCAAGACAGCGCCACCCGCGGCACTGCGGAAGAATGGCTGAATAAGTTGCGCGAACACTATGCGAATCCATCCGCGGAGCGCTGTAACAACCTGGCTGGCTGGCTGCAAACACCTGCGGCCAGCGTGACGCAAAGCTTCGCCCCAGCACCACCCATTGTTGCCCAGGCCGCACCCGCTGCGGCAGAAGCGCATGCAGTGAGCGCTGTGAAGCAAGTACACGCCCCCATTGAAAGTGCGTCATTGCCACCAGTGGTGACAAACACGCCAGAAGCCCAGACAACAGACAGCAATCCGATCAAGAGTCTGTTCGAATTTTTCATGAAAGCGTTTGATGAGCGACCCCACGAAGCCCAAACCTCCCCCCATGGCCAACCCGGCCGATCCCAGCGCGCACATCCGTAGTTTTGTGCTGCGCCAGGGCCGTGTTTCCAACGCCCAGCGCCGTTTCTATGAAGAGCTAATGCCGGTATGGGCGTTGCCCTACGGACAGCAATTACTCGACTTCGAGCAGGTGTTCGGTCGCACGGCGCCAACGATCTTTGAGATCGGGTTCGGCATGGGTGAGACCACCGCCACCATTGCCCGCAATCATCCCGAGAACAATTACATCGCGCTGGAAGTGCACACGCCCGGCGTCGGCAGCCTACTCAAGGACATTCAGGAGCAAGGTCTCACGAATCTACGCATCATCCAGCATGATGCCGTGGAAGTACTGCGCGACATGATCCCAATGAACAGTTTGGATGGCGTGCATGTGTTCTTCCCCGATCCTTGGCCCAAGAAGCGCCAGCAAAAGCGCCGTCTATTACAAGGGCCGATGGTGCATGCCATCGCACAGCATCTAAAGCCCGGCGGCTATCTGCACAGTGCCACTGACTGGGAAGAATATGCGCAGCAGATGCTGGAAGTGTATTCGGCCGAAGCGCTACTCGAAAACACAGCGGATGGTTTTGCGCCCAAGCCGGCCTACCGCCCACAAACCAAATTCGAGACGCGCGGCCTGCGCCTCGGTCATGGTGTGTGGGACGTAGTATTTAAGAAACGGGCGGCGTTTTAACCGTTTATTGCGATGTCGAAGTCCTGGGTGGAATAACGCGCAATAGCCGCCCCACAATGTTCTCAGCGGGTACAAATCCCCAGAAACGGCTGTCATAACTATTGTCACGGTTATCGCCCATCACCCAGTAGTGTCGATCCGGCACTTGGCAACGGATCTCTTCCAGAGAGTAGTTGCAATTCTCTCGCCATGGATAAGTGGTTACAGGCTGCAACGGCATTGGCTTTTCTGCCTTGCCAAAGATAACGTCATACTCTTGGTCGCTAATGCGCTCTCGAACCAATGCAAGCGATTCGCCTTTTAATTGATAGCTTCCTTGTGGCACCTGAGAAAGCGACTGGCCGTTGATCGACAACGCTTGTCCGCGCATGACAACCTCATCTCCGGGCATCCCCAGAATACGACTTATGGATTGGTTGTACGGATTGGGCGGGTGATCGAACACAATCACATCACCATGAACAAGTGGCGCGGTGATTCCAGTTTGAAATGGCGTCAAGCCGAAACTACCGTAATGCCCATAGCCCCACTTCTCAACGATAACGTGCCCTCCCGGCTGAAGGGTTGGCAGCATCGAACCCGATGGGGTACGGAATGGTTCCCACAAAAATGCTCGCAGCAAAAAAACAAACAAAAACACGATAAAAACGATTGCCATCAGTCCGTACCAGCGACTGTATGCGGGACGACTAAAGGTATCAGGTAGTTTTTTTGCAATGCGATAGGCGTGAATCACGCCGGTCAACGTCAATAGCAGATGTAGGCATTGAAGCAGTACCGCATCAACTGTTAAGAACACAAACAACACTAGCGGCACCCACAGCAAGAAATAGGCTATCGCCCATCTCGCTTTGCCCAAATATAAAAACCCCAAAGGTTGCGCTAATAGGTTAAGCAATACCGCCAGCCACGGCTTTGGGTATCTCACATTTAGTCCTTCAGAAACAGGCTAAGTAACTGATTCAGGTAACGCTGTCCGCGCAAGGTTGGCTTGATGTGATCTATCGTGACTTCGAGCAAGCCTTCCCGCTGAGCTATCAGCAGCTCGGACTGCAGGCGCGATAAGGGTAGGCCGGTGCGCTCGGCAAACAAGGCTGAGGGGAAGCCCTCGGTGAGGCGCAGGGTGTTCATCATGAATTCGCCCGGCAGATCGGCCGCCTCGACGATGCGGCGCTCCTGCACAAACTCGCCTTTGGCAGCACCTTCCAGATAGGCCCGCGGATGCTTGTGGCGCATCTCGCGCACGATCTCGGCATGGTTCGAAATCTTGCCATGCGCGCCAGCGCCAATCCCTAGGTAGTCGCCGAAGGTCCAGTAATTCAGATTGTGGCGCGACTGCATGCGCGGCTTAGCGAAAGCCGACGTTTCGTAGTGCTCAAAGCCTGCCGTGGCCAGCGCCTCCTCCACCATGTCCTGCATGTCGGCAGACAGATCATCATCGGGCAGCGGCGGCGGATTCTGATGGAAGGCGGTATTCGGCTCCATCGTCAGGTGATAAGCCGACAGATGCTGCGTGCCGAACGCAATCGCAGTACGGAAGTCTTCCTGCGCCTGCGCCAACGTTTGTTCAGGCAGGGCGTACATCAGGTCGATGTTCACATTGTCGAAATGGCGCAGTGCAATTTTGATCGCACGCCGCGCTTCATCACCATCGTGAATACGTCCAAGCGCCTTGAGCTTGTCTGCGTCAAAGCTTTGAATGCCCAGCGACACCCGGTTGATACCGGCCGCGCGGAAGGCGGCGAATTTTTCAACCTCGACCGTGCCTGGATTTGCCTCCATCGTAATCTCGGCCTCTGGAACCCAAGCAAGGCGTGTCCGAATACCGGTCAGCAGCGCATCCATACCCGCGCCTGAGATCAGGCTGGGGGTACCACCACCGATAAAGACTGTGCCAATTCGCCGGCCCCAGATCTGCGGTAAGGCAGCTTCCAGATCAGCAATCACCGCGGCGATGTACGCGGCTTCCGGAATATCACCCTTGGCTTCATGCGAGTTGAAGTCGCAGTAGGGGCACTTCTTCACACACCACGGCCAGTGGATATAGAGCGAGAGGGGCGGTGGGGTTTGCAGGCCGCTAGCCGTGACAACTGTGGAAGTTGCCGCGAAGCTGGGCGCAGCGGCAATGGGAATGACGGTGCGCTTCATGCAGCCTTAAGCTTTTCAATCAATAGGCGCAAAGCCTTGCCGCGATGGCTGATGGCATTCTTGGTTTCAGCAGCGAGCTCCGCGACACTCGCCTTGAGTTCAGGAACAAAAAACAAGGGGTCATAACCAAAGCCGCCCTCACCGCGTGGCGCGCTCAGAATTTCGCCATGCCATTCCCCTTCAGCAATGATGGGCTGAGGGTCGTCCGCATGGCGCACAAAAACCAGCACAGCGACGTAATGCGCGCGCCGATCTTGATACCCAACCAGCGTATTAAGCAGATGCTCACTGTTACGCGCATCGGACTTCGGCTCGCCTGCATTAGTCGGTGCATAGCGCGCTGAGCGCACACCTGGCGCGCCACCGAGTGCGGCCACACACAAACCAGAATCGTCAGCCAGTGCCGGCAAGCCGGTTAGGCGCGCGCAGTGACGTGCCTTTGCCAGCGCATTTTCGACAAAGGTGCCATAAGGCTCTTCAGCCTCCGGCACATTAAAGGCGGATTGCGGTATGACCTCAAAATCCAGCGGCGCCAGCAGCTGGCCAAACTCGCGCAGCTTGCCCGCATTGTTGGAAGCAAGAACCAGCTTTTGCATACTTTAAATTCCCAGTGCGGCTTTCTGGGCAGCAACGATGTCGGCAATACCCTTGTCGCCCAAACTCAACAACGCATTCAGTTCATCGCGCGTGAACGGGGCGCCTTCTGCAGTACCTTGGATTTCGACCATACCACCACTGCCGGTCATGACGATGTTCATATCGGTATCGCAGGCTGAATCCTCCGGATAGTCGAGGTCAAGCACCGGCACGCCTTCAACGATGCCCACCGACACAGCGGCGACAAAATCGCGCAGTGGATTGGCCGCCAGCTTGCCACTTTTGACCAGGCCATCGAGCGCGTCATACAACGCCACGCAAGCACCTGTGATCGAGGCGCAACGGGTGCCACCATCCGCTTGAATGACATCGCAGTCGAGGGTGATCTGACGCTCGCCGAGGGCCTTGAGATCAGTCACGGCACGCAGTGAGCGGCCGATGAGGCGCTGAATTTCCTGCGTGCGGCCGGTTTGCTTGCCGCGCGCGGCTTCGCGGGCGCTACGCGTGTGCGTGGAGCGTGGCAACATGCCGTATTCGGCCGTGACCCAGCCTTCGCCCTTGCCGCGCATAAAACCAGGAACGGTTTCTTCAACGCTGGCGGTGCACAACACCTTGGTGTTACCGAACTCAACCAACACGCTGCCTTCGGCATGCAGGGTGAAGTGACGAGTAATCTTGAGTGTGCGCAACGCATCGTTGGCGCGGCCGGAATGTCGTGACATGGATTCAGTTCCTGATGGGTAAATTTTGTTTGATCGAGTTGCGGATCTCTTCGATCGCTTCTTCAATCTCGTTGTCGCTCAAAGAGGCATTTGCATTCTGCTGCCCGCCTTGCGGCGGCATGGTGTAAACATCCATGGGCATGGTTGGCATATCGCTGTAACAGATCAGCTCGCCTTCCTCATCCTCTTCCCAATTAATGGCGATGATGGACAGATTGTCACTGCTCTTCCCAGCACGCTGCTCGGCCTCGTTGAGCAGCCGCGGCACGCTGTTGAGCACATTGGTGTAGGCAATCTGCGGGCAGAGATCATCTTCCAGCGGCCCCCACACACCATCTGTGCAGAGGATAAGAATGTCGCCATCGACCAGTGGCGTTTTGCGCGAGAAATCGATCTGTGGCTCTTGCTGGCCGCCAAGACAACTGAAGATACGGTTGCGTGAAGGATGGCGGCGCGCCTGTTCCATCGTCAGTGAACCACTATCGACCAAAGTCTGCACCAGCGAGTGATCGCGCGTCTGGCTCAGAATCTTGCCATCACGCACCAGATACAAACGTGAGTCGCCGACGTGCGCCCAATACGCCACACCGTTCTGTACGACGCAGACCACACAGGTGGTACGTGGATTCTCTGGCAGGCCCTGCCGTTCAGACTCTGCGCAGATTTCGCTGTGCGCACCTTCAATCGCGACGGACAGGAAGAACATCGGATCGGGCAGATGTGGGCGTGCCTCGCGCTGGAAGAGCGTGGTGATGTGGTTGGTTGCAATCTGCGCGGCCATTTCACCGTGGGCATGTCCACCCATGCCATCCGCAATCACCAACAGCAATGCGTCACGCGAATAGCAATACGCCACGCGATCCTGATTGATCTGGCGCGTACCAATGCGGCTTTCCTGATAAATCGTGAACTTCATCGTCTCACTCTCTCGCGCAGGCGGCGGTTGAGGGTCGTCAGCCAGCTATCGCGCGGTTCGCTCTCTGGTGTTTCGGCCAGGCTTTTCTGCAAGGCAAAGACACTCATCGGGCGCTCCAGATAATCGAGCTGCATACACCAGTCGATCGTCTCCAGCAGCTGGCCGCTGTACTTGCCGCGCCAGCGTTGGCTCGCCAGCTCCAGCGTATCGTCCTTGAGGCGCAAGTTCGCAGCCTGTGGCGACGCATGCGCAAGGCAGGCATACATGGTGGCGCCGACGGCGTAAATATCGGTCCAGGGTCCCAGCTGATCTTGTGCCTCGTATTGCTCCGGCGCAGCAAAGCCGGGTGTGTAGGTCGGACGCAAGGAGGGCGAATCGTTTTCCAGTGCCTGCCGGGCAGCGCCGAAGTCGAGCAGAACAGGCGTGCCGTCCATGCGCAAATAGATGTTCGATGGCTTGATATCAAGATGCAGAAAGCGCTGTGCATGCACTTCGCGCAGACCATTCAGCAGCCGCGAGAACACCACGCGGAGAAAGCGCTCGCTGATATTGCCGCGATGCTTCATCACATGCTCGCGCAGGGTCCGACCACGCTCGTACTGCATGACCATGTAGACCGTGGCATTGGCGCGGAAGAAGTTGAGCACGCGCACCACATTCGGGTGATTCAAGCGGGCCAGCGAGCGGCCCTCTTCAAAGAAACACTTAAGGCCGTGATTGAAGGCGGACAGATGCTCTTCTTGAATCTCCGGCAGGATGTGTCCTTCACTACGCAGTGCCAGCGTGTTGGGCAGATATTCTTTGATGGCCACCAGCGTACCCTCTGCATCCTGCGCCAGATAGACGATGGAAAACCCGCCGAGCGAAATTTGACGCTCGATGCGGTATTCGTCGAGCTGGAAGCCCGGCGGCAAAGGGTGGTTAATCTGGGTGATTGGCATGGCTTATACTCGCGGCATTCTCCCACAAGCCGCCGCAAATTCCATGATCCAGAGCATGACCGGCTATGCCGCTGGTACCCGTGACCTAGGCAGTGCCATCCTCAATATCGAACTAAAAAGCGTGAACTCGCGCTACCTCGATCTCGGTTTCCGCATGAGCGAGGATCTACGCACCCTTGAAATGCCGATCCGCGAGCTGCTGTCGGCCAAGCTCTCGCGCGGCAAGATCGAATGCCGCGCCTACCTGCAAAGCCAGCATTCGACACAGGGCAATGCCGATGATGCCACCCCAAATGCGGCCGTGATTGCGCGCCTTGTGCAGTTGCAGGCGGGGGTATTGAATGCGCTGCCCAGCGCTGCGCCACTGTCTGTGAATGAAATTTTGCGCTGGCCTGGCGTGCTCGCCGAGGACAGTCTCGCCGCAGACACCCTTCAGCGCGAAAGCCTCGCCTTAGTCACCGCGCTGCTGGATGAGCTACTGGCCACGCGTACTCGCGAAGGTGACAAACTTGTCGCAGTCCTGCGCGAGATCAGCGCACGCATGCGTGCCTGGGTTGCGCAGGCCGCGCCGCTGATGCCGCAAGCACTGGCAGATTATCAAGACCGCCTCTCCGCCAAGCTGCGCGAGGCCGTCGCAAATTTAGATGAAGATCGTATCCGTCAGGAAGTTGGCGTATTCGCCGCCAAGATTGACGTGGCAGAAGAGCTGGCCCGCCTCAACACGCACCTCGATGAACTCGAACGCGTGCTGAAAAAAGGCGGCGCGGTGGGTAAGCGTCTGGACTTCCTGATGCAGGAACTCAACCGCGAAGCCAATACTTTGGCCTCCAAATCCGTCTCCGCAGAAATCACCGTGATTGCGCTGGATCTCAAGCTGGCCATCGAGCAGATGCGCGAGCAGGTACAAAACCTCGAATGACCAGCGCAGGACGCGGCTGAGCAATGGAAGCCCTGCTGCTTTTCGCCGTCGTCTATGCCCTGCATCTGGTGCCGGTATTCGCGCCGCCCACTTGGATGGCCATTGCGCTGGTGGCCCTAAATCGTCCTGAGCTGAATCCGTTTGTGGTGGCGGTCATCGCTGCATTGGCCGCAACCAGTGGGCGCATCACGCTCGCCTATGGCGCCAAGGTGTTGGTGCGCGAACGCTGGATGAGCGAGCGCACGCGTGAAAATGTGGATTTTCTAGGTCGTCTGATCGAGAAACGGCGCGGGGCACGCTACGGTTTGCTACTGCTCTATCTCTACAACCCGGCCTCGAACTGCCTGTTCATTGCCCATAGTCTGGCGCGTTTGCCGATTGCCATGATTGCCCTGCCCTTCCTGATGGGGCGTCTCACGACCTATACCCTGTGGGGTATGGCTGCCCAAAGTGTGGCGCAGCAATTCCGTCTCGATGAGCGTGACTGGAGCACCTATCTGGGTGGCTATTTCATCCTCACCCAGTTGGTGTTGCTGATTGCGCTATGGCTGTTTACGCGCATCGACTGGCGCGCACTGTTTGAGACACATCGCCTGCGCCTACTCGGGCATGAGCGCCCGGAAGAGCGCGACTGAGCAGTTTATTGCACCGCCTGGTTTTGTATATGCAGGCGTGCCCACTCATAAATGCCGCCATCCGCCTGTAATGAGAAATACAGGCGCCCTTCCTTCAATAGATAGCTGCGCACATAGGGCATGTCGCGTGCAATCCGCGTGTCGAGTGACTCGGGCGGGCACAGCGCACGCGTCATCGCCAATGCACTGAACTGCAAGCTCCCGCTGCTTATCGATGCTGGCTCAGCACGCCAGCTGCCTGTGGCGCGGTTGCAATCCAGACGCATAGCCACGCGACCATCACGACTAAAGCTCACGGTATAGAGCGTCTTATCCGGCACGCGCGTTGTGCCTTGTGCATCATCCATCGACTGTATGGCCTGCAGCTGCCATGAGGTGCCGGCCAAGTGATCTATTTGCGGGTTGAGGCCAGCACAGCCGCTGATGATGAGTACCGCGCAGAGCAGAAATTGCACACGCATTATTTGGATGCTCCATCGCCAATGCGGCAGCGCATTTCAGGAGTGCCATAACCCCACTGAATGGTTGCCTCACCCTGATGCTCCCACAGGAACTCATTGCGTCCGACGTAGCGCGTACCGCTGGCGGCCGGGGCCTGATACATCAGCGAAGTGCTGTCGCCGCGCTCAGCAATCAGGGTGGCGGGCTCGGTGTCAAAGTAAGTCGCAATCACTTGATCGGCAACCTTGCCGTTGCAGATATACGTCACTGGGGCTGAGGCTGCGACCAGTCGATAGCTGGCCTGCAGTTCGGCAATCCGCCGCACATAAGACTCTTTGGCGCAGGCGTGCTTGTTGTCGCTCTTCCAGCACTCATTTCGGCCTTTGACCCAGCCACGCTGAGAGGCCTTGAGCACGGGTGGATGCTCACGCTTCGCCTTGCGCAATGCTGCCTTGTAAACCCCTGCAAGCTTATGGTCGAGGGCGGTCAACTCGGCATCCTGACAAATCAGAGTTTCGATACTGGCGGTGGTCTTGCTGCAATCGAAGGTAGGCGCAGCCAGTACTGTCGTACTTAAGCAGCACAACAGGAGCGCGAAGAGAGATGTGAGATGACGACGCATGGCGGACTCGCAGACAAGGAGAACGCCACAATTCTGCCGGGAATCAGGCGGCGATGGCGCTCGCGTAGAGAATTTCGTAAGTGGCCGGCAAGCCTTGTGGAGCGCGGTGACCTTCATAGTAGTTGAGCATGGCCTGCCACGCTTGCTTACCGCTGAGCCCACGCGGACGCCCTGCGGTTGCATTGTGTGCGCCAATGGCTTTGAGCTCAAGCATGAGGCTGCGCACATCGGGGTAGTACAACACTTCGGGCGCACTGCGCAGTTCAACGTCACTAAAACCTGCGGCAAGCAACTGTTGCTTCAGTTCATCCATCGTAGAAAACCGACTGACATGTGTGTGGCCATCGCTGAAACTCGCGCGCAACTCTTGCAGGCTGGCGGGTCCAAAAGTACTGAACAGAAGGCGTCCCCCCTTGCGCAGGCTGCGGTGCAATCCGGCAAACGCCAGATCAGTCCGATTACACCATTGCAGCATCAAACTGGACCAAGCCAGATCAATGCTGGCAGGCGCGAGTGGCAAGTCCTGCACATCGGCACACACGGGGGTAATAGCGGGTACGCGGCTACTCGTCGTGTCGAGCATGGCCGGTGCAATATCTAGGGCATACAACTGTGCCTGCGCGAAACGCTGTGCCAATGCAGCGGTGCCATAGCCCGTACCGCAGCCGGCATCGAGAATCGCACCGGGGGAAATCACGACACGATCAAGGTTGGCCAACAATTGATCGGCCACGCGTCGTTGCAAGGCCGCGGCTTGGTCGTAACTACTAGCGGCACGATCAAAAGAACGACGTACGCGCACACTCTCCAAGTGGGAGGCGCTAGCATCATCAGGGGTAGCGCCGGCATGATCCGGGCGCGCAATATCAGTCATCAAGAAACATTTGCAGGGCTGCCAATACCTCGGCCGAATGACTCAGCATCGGCGCATGCCCACACTGCGGCATGGCATGCAATCGGGCATGCGGCAAGGTAGCTGCCAACCATTCGGCAGCGGCGAAAGGCGTAATTGTATCGCCCTCACCATGCAGCAGCAGCGTGGCTTGCTGCGGCGGGGCTTCATGCAATCGGGCACGCAGATCCGTCTCAGCAAGAAAATCCAAGCCAGCGCTCAGTGCGTCTGTATTGGGTTGGGGGGCCGCCGCTAGCAAGGCGCGCAATTGCCGACGCACGCCGCGCACATCCGCCTCGCCCTCCGCCAACAAATCGGCAAACCGTTGAAGGCCTTGCGTGGGATTGGTGGCAATCGCTGCAGCAAAGGCCTGTTGCACGGCATCCGGTGTGCCATGCGGCCAATCCCTGCGTTCGCCAAAGCAGGGGGTTGTGGCTATCAATACCAGCTTTTGCACCTGCGCCGGATAACGCTGCGCCCAGCGCAGGGCGAGGATGCCGCCGAGCGACCAGCCGATCACCGTACATGGTGCAGGTACCTGCGCGGCATACCTATCTACCAAGGTATCCAGATCAAAGCCGAGCGTCTGCCAATCCGCGGCGCCATGGCCGGGCAGCTCAAGGTTGTAGATGGGGTGCTGCGCGGACAGCGGTTCAAGCAGACCTTGCCAGGCGCCGCCATGCTGGCCCCAGCCGTGAATAAAGACCAGCGGATGACTCATGCCGCGCTCACGCCTCAGTCATGTGTTGAGGGCTTGGACAGCCTCGACGCGCGCAGCATGGACCCGCGCCGGAATCTGCGCTGGATCGGTACAGGCCTTGGCGATCGCCCCGGCATCAATGCCGCGAACAGCGGCCAGCACGGCCATGAAACGCTGTGCCTGCGGATACTCGTCTTCTTCGTGACCGGTGCGGCCGCGTGCATCGCACTCACACGCGAGCAACATTTGCATGAAACGATCGGGACGGCGGATACCATCAGCCTGTTCTATGATCTTGACCATGGTCTCTGGCCGCAGCTCAGCGGTGCGATGAATATCGCCGTGATAGCGCGCTGTCAGCAAGGCGAGATCGCGACACTCGCTTGGCACACGCAGGCGCGCGCACAAGGGCTCAAGCAGACGCACACTGTGTGCCTCATGGCCGCGATGGCTGGGTAGGATTTCGCTGGGCGTAACGCCCTTGCCCAGATCATGGGTGAGTGCCGCAAAACGCACCGGTAGCGAGGCCTGTAAACGGGCGCTCATATCGACGACCATCTCAACATGAATGCCGGTATCAACTTCTGGATGATAGTCAGCGCGCTGTGGCACACCATAGAGCGCATTTACCTCGGGCAGGATGCGCCGCAAGGCGCCGCATTCGTGCAGCACACGTAACATGCGCGAGGGTGTGGCTTCGAGCAGCCCTTTGGCCAGCTCCTGCCAGACGCGTTCAGAAACCAGCGCATCGACTTCGCCGTTCTCGACCATCTGGCGCATCAAAGCCATGGTCTCTGGCGCGACGGTGAAATCACTGAAACGTGCAGCAAAACGGGCAACGCGCAACACACGCACCGGGTCCTCGGCAAACGCCGGCGATACATGGCGCAACACACGTGCAGCAATGTCGCTGCGCCCATTGTGCGGATCAATCAATGCGCCCTGCGCATCCTGCGCAATCGCATTGATCGTCAGGTCACGACGGACAAGGTCTTCTTCCAGCGTGACATTGGCCTCGGCATGGAAGACAAAACCGCCATAGCCCGGCGCCGTCTTGCGTTCGGTGCGTGCCAGCGCATATTCCTCATGCGTCTCCGGATGCAGGAACACGGGGAAGTCGCGCCCGACAGGGCGATAGCCCGCACGAATCATCTCGCCCGGCGTCGCCCCTACGACCACCCAGTCGCGATCCTTGACGGCGAGGCCAAGCAACTCATCACGCACCGCGCCGCCGACAGCATAAATTTTCATGGGATCGTTTCGCTTCTGAAAGCCGAGGGATGTGTCGATTAACGGCGCGCGTGTTCGCGGAAACGATCATTGCCAGCGCGCCAGCGACCATCGCGCAGATAACCGGGCGCAACCGCTTCCAATGGCGTCGCCGCCAAGCCGAACGGCAACGACGGTGCTTGAGCGCAGACGTTAGGCTTCTGCATCGAGTAGTAGTTGTCGCGCGTCATCGGGCCGCCAACGATTTCCATCGCCAGTGCCTGCAAATAGGACAGCGGTGCAGGCAGGCCGATGATGGCGGCACGATGGCCAGCCACGGCACCGGCATAGGCCACCAGTTCCTTGAGCGCGTAAGTGCGTGGGCCGCCCAGCGCATAGGTCTGACCGATGCTCTCGGACTGCGCAAGGCTGTGTACAACCGCAGCAGCGACATCTTCAACCCACACCGGCTGGAATTGCGCGTTAGGGCACGCCAGCGGTAGCACCGGCACACAGGCTTGAATGCTGGAAAACAGGGTGAGGAAACTGTCGCCCTGACCAAAGATCACGGAGGGCTGCAGAATCGTCACATCCAACTCGCTACGCTTCAGCGCTTCCTCGCCAGCGGCCTTGGACCGCAGGTATGCTGAAGGGGCATCCGCCGCGGCACCGAGCGCGGAAATGTGCACGATGCGGCGAACGCCCGCCGCCTTTGCGGCCGCTGCAATCTTTTCTGGCAGCTCGGCATGGGCGCGCATGAAGTTGCCGCGCAGGATGCCGACCAAACTGATGACGACATCTTGATCGCGCATGAGCTGTTCAAGTACGCGCGGATCATGCACATTCGCCTCGACCACTTCTGCGGTTGGCAGGGTGATCAAATGCTTGGCGCGGTCACGACGACGGGTTGCAAAGCGCAGGATGTGGCCCTGTGCGGTGAGTTGGCGGGCAATGGCGGTGCCAACAAAACCAGTACCGCCAATCAGTAAAATCTTGCTCATATGTTGTCTCTCCAGTTCAAGGCAGTGCTTCAGCTTCCGCGTCGCCATTACCGCGCGGGCGAATGACACCGAGTCTGCTCTTGAGTGATTGCGGCTTGTTTTCAAACAAGGCGTTGTAGAACACCGTATTGCTCATGACCTTCTTCACATAGTCGCGCGTTTCGCTGAAGGGAATGCTTTCTGCGTAGATCGCGCCTTCCAGCGGCACGTCGGCTCGCCACCTCTTTGCCCGTCCGGGACCAGCGTTGTACGCCGCCGATGCCAGCACCGGGTGATTGTCCAGCCCATCCAGCACCATGCGCATGTAGTTGGTGCCAAGGATCACATTCGTGTCGATGTCCATGGCGCGCTTGGGATGATAGTCAGCTAGACCAATTTTCTTTGCTACCCAACTTGCAGTCGCCGGCATCACCTGCATCAGCCCTTGTGCACCGACCGTTGAGCGTGCCTGAATAACAAAGCGGCTTTCCTGCCGCATCAGGCCGTACACCCAACCCGGATCAAGTGCGAGCTCACGCGCCTTGGGCTCAACCTTATCGCGGTAAGGGGCCAGATAGCGCACCGCGTAATCATGCTGCACCTGAGTCCGATCGGCCGCACTGATGGCGCGGTCATACACATCGTTGCGGCGGGCGAGCTCCGCCGCCGCCAATAGCTGTCGATCCGTCATGCCACGCAAAGACCAGTTCCATTCACGCACGCCTTCCAGCCGCACATCTAAACGCAGCAGTGCCAGCGCGCGGCGCAGCCCTTCGTTGGCCATGGCCTCACCCAGCTCTTGCGGCGTCACAGGCGCCGCTCTTGGCGGCGCTGAAATCGGCTGGCCCAGCTCTTCGGACGCTAAGCTGCCGTAGAAATTGGGCTGACCCGCGATGCGTTGGTACAACGCTGCCGCCTCGGCACGATGGCCTTGTGTGGCTAATGCGCGCGCTTGCCAGTACACCCAGTCAGGTTGGTTTGCCAACGCTGCAGGCATACGCGCAATGGCACGCCGCACGGTGACCCAGTTATTGGCACGCAGGGCAGCCCGTACCCACCAAGCCAGTTGCTCTTCGGACAGCGTGGTTGCCTCCGTCCGCGCAAACCAGCTCAGCGTGTCTGGCATGTGCCGACGTGCCGCTTGCAGTGCGATCTGCCCCCAGCCGTAAGCGCGCTCGGCAGCAGGGAAGTTATCGGCAAACTTTTCAAATTGGTCGGCCGCCGATGCCGGGTCATTTGCCGCAATGCGGGCAATAGCGAATAACAGGGTTTCGCGCTGACCACGGTCCTTACGGGCTTCTTCAAAATACTTGTTGGGCAAGCGTGCCAGGAAGCGCATTGGGTTGTCGCTAATCGCATCAATCGCGCGCGGATCAGGCATTTGCGCATCCGGCAAATAACGCGCGGCCTGCAGCGCTTGCTTGGGCTTTTTACTTTCGAGCATACGGCGCACACGCTCCCAGACGTCATCGTCATTGAGCATGCGGCGCGTGACCAGCGCATCCATTAAGGGGCGGCAGGCATCAACCAGATCAGCGGTGCCAAACCACAGCGGGCGCGCTTCCCCCAACGCCGCAGCATCATCTTGCTGCAACCGCGCTTGCAAGCCATAGCACTGGGTTTCCTGATCCGGTTGCACCATCAGCGGATATTCACGCGCCACCTCATCCCAGCGACCGCGCTTACCGAGCGACTTGATCCAGTCACTCCGCAGGCGTTCAGCCGGCAGGCTGCCAGATTGCATTGCAAGGAAATCAGGAATGCCGGCCGGGTTCTCATCCATCTGCTGGCGCAACTGGTAATACTCAGCCCAGACCCGCAGGTCATGGGTCTGCAGGCCATCCAGCGCGCGTGCCAGCTTGACGCGGTTGCCGCTGGCAAAGGCATCGCGGGCCTGCAAGAAAGCCTCGTCACCGGGGGCGGCCTGACTTTGTCCAAGGCACAGCAAAAGCAAGCCCGGCAATAGGCGGTACAGGTATTTTCCTGTTTTTCCGGATTTCTGAATATTGATGTTCATGGACTCAGGTTAGCACAGAGCCAGAGCCGATCTTGGGGCAATTAGGTGGACAAATTTTGGCTTATCGACTCATGCATGTTGATGTCCCTAGGTTCAGCCAATCATGACGTATAGTCTTGCGCATTCACTCATTTACGGCCGCCGCCATGGTGCACAGCACGGACAACCTGATTGACCCTGTCGCGCAGCGCAGTCTGTTGCGGCGCCGGGGCATTGCGTCTCGTGAAGCCATGCCTGCAGAGACGCATGCCCTGCTCTCAGCGCACATCGAATCCCATCTCGATGCTGAACTGCTGCAACATGCCCCGGCAATGCTGGGTTTCTGCTGGCCTTTTCGCGGCGAGTTTGATGCACGCCCGCTGGTAACGCGCCTGCTGGGTCTTGGCTGGCAGGCTTGTTTGCCCGTGGTGGGCGAAACCATCGGTCCCATGGTGTTTCGCCAATGGACACCCGATACGCCCATGCAGGCCGATAAGCACGGCATCGCCACGCCACAGCAGGGCGCCTTCGTGGTCCCAGATATTCTTCTGTTGCCCTTCAATGTGATTGATGCCCGAGGGTATCGCCTTGGTTATGGTGCCGGTTATTTCGACCGCACCCTCGCCGTGTTAGATCCGCGACCTTTTGTCATTGGGGTGGGCTTTGGTCTGGGTGTGGTGGCCAGTGTGTATCCCCAGCCGCATGACATTCCCGTGAATTGCCGCGTCACCGAAACCGGCATCTGCCACTTTTAAGCCGACGCTGACGGGGCAGCACTTCCCACTGCGGCCTCACTAAGGCAGCCCCACCTATCCATCTAAGAATTTTCCTGTTTGTCTTAAAACCGTCATATATTTCGATTATTCTAGAAACGTCGAAATAAGGAAGCTGCTCATGGAACTCACTGCTGCCTCGGACTGCCTTGCTGCGCTTGGTCACGATACGCGCCTCGCCATCTACCGCATGTTGGTACAAGCCGGGGCCGAGGGCATGAATGCCGGTGTGATTGGCGCACGCCTCGCGCTCGCGCCGGCCACACTGTCTTTTCATCTCTCACATCTGTCACGGGTGGGGCTCGTTGCAACCCGCCCCGATGGCCGCTTTATCTACTACAGCGCCGATTACGCGCGCATGAATGAGTTGCTTAGTTTCCTCACTGCCAACTGTTGCAAGGGCGAGTCCTGCGCGCCCACCCTACCCACAGAAGGCTGCTGCCCCCAAGGAGCCCCAGCATGAAGCGTATGCACATCCACCTGCGCGTTGCGGATCTCACGCACAACATCCGCTTCTATTCCGCACTCTTTGCCGCCGAGCCCACCGTCATCAAAGACGACTACGCCAAGTGGATGCTCGAGGACCCACGCATCAACTTCGCCATTTCCACACGCGCCACGGAAACAGGTCTGGACCACTTGGGCTTCCAGGTCGATAGCGCTGAGGAGTTGGCGGAAATGCAGGCGCGCCTCGCCGCTGCCGACCTACCCATCGAAAGCCAAGAAGGCACCGCCTGCTGCTACGCACGCTCTGACAAACACTGGAGCATCGACCCACAAGGCGTGGCCTGGGAGAGCTACCACACCCTCGACAGCATCCCAACCTTCAACGAGGCGGGAGACGTAGTAGCGGAAGGCAGCGCCTGCTGCGCGCCTGCAACACCTGTAGCAGTGCCGGTAACGATTTCTATCAAACCCAAAGCCGCAACAAGCTGCGGCCCGAATAACAGCAGTCAGGGCTCCTCCTGCTGCTAATCCCCACCCACACCATCAACCGGGAGACTCCAATGAGCGACAAGACCTACAACGTACTGTTCCTATGCACAGGCAATTCGGCGCGTAGCGTGCTGGCAGAAACTATTCTTAACCATACGGGCAAAGGCCGCTTCAAAGCCTATAGCGCGGGTAGCCACCCGAATGGCCAAGTCAATCCTTATGCAATTAAGTATCTCCAGCAGCAAGGCTTGCCTACTGAAGGCCTGCGTAGCAAGAGCTGGGATGAATTCGCTGCGCCAGATGCGCCGCACTTTGATTTCATCATCACCGTTTGCGATAACGCCGCCGGTGAAGTCTGCCCTGTATGGCCAGGCAAGCCCACTAGCGGTCACTGGGGTATTGAAGATCCTGCCGCCGTCGAGGGTACTGATGAACAAAAGCTGGCCGCATTCGCGCATGCCTTTACCCTGATGAATCGTCGTATCTCTCTTCTCATCAACCTGCCGGATACCAAGCTGGAAGCCCAGGCCATCAAACACGAACTTAAGCAGATCGGCGAGTTGCGCGAACAAGGCCTATGAAGCACAAGCTCCTTGCCGAATTTGCCGGAGCCGCACTGCTGCTAATGGTGGTGGTCGGTTCCGGCATCTATGGCGAAACACTCTCTGTCGGCAATATCGCTGTGGCCCTGCTGGCCAACAGTATTGCCACGGGTGCTGGCCTGTATGTGCTGATCACGCTGCTAGGGCCAATTTCTGGCGCGCACTTCAATCCAGCGGTTAGCCTGTTCTTCCGTCTGCGCGGCGAAATGGATACACGCACCTGCGTCAGCTATATCGGTGCACAGATCAGTGGCGGCATCTGCGGTGTGTGGCTGACGCACTTCATCTATGCAATGCCGGTACTGCAAACCTCTGCCAAGGTCAGGACAGGCGTTGCGCAATGGGTCTCTGAAATCATTGCCACCGCATTGCTGCTGGGCGCCATTCACCTTGGCTTGCGCCATGCGCGCGAAAAGATGGCGCTCGTCATCGCCTTGCTTGTGACCGCCGGCTACTGGTTCACCAGCTCCACGTTTTTTGCCAACCCCGCAGTCACCATTGCGCGCGCGCTGAGTAACAGCTTTGCTGGCATCCATCCGGCAGATGTGGCCGGCTTTATTGCTGCACAGTTAATTGCTCTAGCATTGGTCTTCCTCCTCACGCGCAAATCTTCCCCGACTGCATGACTGCTCACAACCTGCCCAACCTAGACGCGCACCTGTTTGCCGTGCCCGATGCGGAGCAGTTGCGCCCGGTAACACCCTCCACACATGCGCCACGCATCCTGCTGCTCTATGGCTCGCTGCGGCAGCGTTCGTTCAGCCGCCTGCTCACACTGGAGGCTGAACGTTTGTTGCAAGCCATGGGTGCCGAGACGCGCATTTTCCACGCCAATGGCTTGCCACTGCCCGACGATGCACCAGAAACGCACCCCAAGGTGCAAGAGCTGCGTGAGCTAGTCCTGTGGTCTGAAGGCATGGTGTGGACATCCCCTGAGCGCCACGGCGCGATGACCGGCATTATGAAAAGCCAGATCGACTGGATTCCACTCACCAGCGGCGCAGTGCGCCCAACACAGGGCAAGACGCTGGCCGTGATGGAAGTGAGCGGAGGGTCGCAATCCTTCAACGCTGTTAATCAGATGCGTGTGCTCGGTCGCTGGATGCGCATGCTCACCATCCCCAACCAGTCCTCAGTCGCTAAAGCATTCGCGGAGTTCGACGAACACGACCGCATGAAGCCCTCCGCTTATTACGATCGCGTTGTCGATGTGATGGAAGAGCTCGTGAAATTCACTTTGCTCACGCGCGACATTGGCCCGTATCTGGTTGATCGCTATAGCGAGCGGAAGGAAAGCGCTGAAGAACTCTCGAAGCGGGTGAATCAGCGCAGTATTTGAGTCCGTCAAAGTCGGTTGGACCATCGGCACCCCGCCCTCTCTGGCAGTAGCGCTGCCCCCTTGTCTGGCTAGATTCAAGGTGCAGACCGCCCTCCCTAGGTCATCAGTCGCAGGCTAATTCGGCCTCGCCGACTTGCGTGAGCGACCTTTCCGTAGATGACAGATGGGATTTTTGCCCACCTCAATTGTCACTAATAATGTGACAGTCAAAAACATTTCATGTGATTTATCCAGTCAATGCGTGACAGTAAAGTTCGTCCTGTCGCAAGACGAATTGCTAACCCAACGCATCACACAGACAGGAGATCATCATGAAAGCACTGAACCGTATCGCTCTCGCAACGACTATCGCTATTGGTAGCATGGGTAGCCTTGCCACCCAAGCCCAAGCAGCCGACACGACACAAACCGCCAAAGCCAACGCTGCCGCTCAAGCGGCTCAACGTGCGGTGGCCAGCCAATTTGTGGCCGCCAACGACGGAACGCCACTCTATGTAAAAGACTGGGGCCCTAAGAACGGCCAAGTTGTTGTCTTCAGCCATGGCTGGCCGCTAAGCTCGGACAGCTGGGAATCGCAAATGCAGTTCCTCGCCGAACGCGGCTACCGTGTCATCGCTCACGACCGCCGTGGTCACGGCCGCTCCGGACAAGTCTGGGCCAACAACACGATGGACCAGTACGCCGACGATCTTGATGCTGTGCTGACCGCGCTGAACGTGAAGAACGCCACCCTCGTGGGCTTCTCCACCGGTGGCGGCGAAGTGGCCCGCTACATTGGCCGTCATGGCACTGCCCGCGTTGCCAAGGCTGTGCTGGTCGGTGCTATTACCCCGATCATGGGGCAGACCGAGACGAACCCACAAGGCGTACCGACTGCCGTATTCGATACCCTGCGTAAGGCCTCACTCGACAACCGTGCGCAGCTGTACAAGGACATCGCCAGTGGCCCCTTCTTCGGGTTCAACCGTCAGGGCGCCAAGGTGTCTACAGGTCAGATCGACAGCTTCTATAACCAAGGCATGCAGGCCAGCAGCAAGGGCACGTATGACAGCATCGCGGCCTTCTTCTACTCAGACTTCCGTGAGGACCTGAAGAAGTTCAACATCCCGACGCTCGTCATCCACGGTGCTGACGACCAGATCGTGCCGATTGAAACGACCGGTCGTGCTACAGCCAAGCTAGTCAAGGGTGCGCGCTTGATTGAGTATGCCAACGGTCCACACGGCATCACTGATACGCACAAGGATCGCCTCAACCAAGATCTGCTCGACTTTGTGCGTCAGTAATCAGTATTCGTAGTCGTTCCACAATGAACTAGGGGCAGCCACAGCTGCCCCTAGTTCATGTCAATGCTGCAAACGCATTCTTATAAGTATGCTGCACGGAAGCTGTTGATCTGCTCGCGCAGCTTGAGCGTCTCGGCACGGGCGGCGTCAGCAAAATCGGCACCGTTGCTGGCATAGAGAATTGCACGAGATGAACTGATCACCAGCCCAGTGCCATCGGCAGTCTGGCCTGCCTTAAGCAGGGCTTCCACATCGCCACCCTGAGCGCCAACACCAGGCACGAGCAGTGGCATGTCGCCGACAATATTGCGAATACGGCGCATCTGTTCGGGCCACGTCGCACCCACCACAAGCATGCAGTTGTGATTGGTATTCCACTTGCCCACGATCATGCGCGCAACATGCTCAAACAGGGGCGCGCCCTCCACCACCATGTCTTGCAGATCACCAGCACCGCTGTTTGAGGTGCGACAGAGCAGGATCACGCCCTTGTCGGCATAGCGCAGAAAAGGCTCTGCTGAATCGTGGCCCATGTAGGGATTGATCGTGACGGCATCGGCGCCGTAGCGCACAAAGGCTTCGGCCGCATAACGTTCGGCAGTGCTACCGATATCGCCGCGCTTGGAATCAAGGATCACCGGGATGTGCGGGTAGTTGGCCTTGAGATAGTCCAGCGTCTGTTGCAGCTGATCCTCTGCGCCTTCGGAAGCAAAGTAGGCAATCTGCGGCTTGTAAGCACAGACCAAATCATGGGTCGCGTCGATGATGGCCTTGTTGAAGGCGAAGATCGACGATGACTTTTTTTCAAGCGGCGCAGGAAAGCGCGCGAGATCCGGGTCCAGCCCCACGCAGACGAGGGAATTGTTCTGCTTCCAGGCAGCCTTAAGTTTTTCGATGAAGCTCATGAGTGTCCACTGTTGCGGTCAGGGGCCAAGCGTGCCCTGCGAAGCCTCAATTATCGCCCATTTGCTGGCGCTGGCCGAAAAGCCGCATGAAGCTAATGATGCATGCGGTCACAGGGCGGCAAGACCGCTAAAACCTTCGTCTATTGTGTCGCCAGCTTAAGTCCAATCACACCGAGCAAGATCAAGCCAACACTGGCGAGTCGCAGCAGGCTGGCTGACTCACCGAAGAACACAATCCCGAAGATGACGGTTCCTACGGTACCGATGCCCATCCACACAGCATAGGCAGTGCCCACGGGGAGGTCTTTCACCGCTATACCGAGCAGGCCGAGGCTCAGGCAGATGGCAAGAATGGTGAAGACGCTTGGCCACAAGCGAGTAAAGCCATCGGTGTATTTAAGGCCAACTGCCCAACCAATTTCGAGCAGACCAGCGAGGATAAGAATGAACCACTGCATGAGTTTTCTCCGCAGGGCCGTCCCCGATGCTTAGGCAAACGCCGGGTCGTCCCGGCGTTGTAGTGTGGAGTGATTCTACTGTGGTTTGAGAGCTGCATCTAGCCAAAGCGACGACTTGCGACAGCCTCTGGCTATAACGAATCCATCCCCGATTTCACAACGGCTCCTTGAGCCCCTTTTCCTTCCGACATTGTTGCAAGGGTACCGCACGCGACGCAAGGATATGCGCCACCTGCCTGCTCTCAGCATCCCTATTAAACTTGAGGCAGGCGCATCCGTGCCCATAACTGCCATTGGTTTTTACCCAACGCTTTGCGGGAAAGGTTGGCCACCGTCCTGTGGCTTCATGACTGCCTTGAATACCGATTGTCCATTCACCTTCAGTGGTGATTAACCAGGCATTGCGCGGGGAGGGATTGTCGAACCAACCGCAACGCTCAATCATCGGCAGGGAAGCCGTAGCTTGTGTATCTGCGAAAACGGATAACGGAAGATACAGCAGGGCGATACATGCCCAAAAGGAATAAGGTCGCATTGAGACTATCGGCAGAGCAGTCGGGGGGAAGCAATAGCTTATGAATGCTAACGCAAGCGCCCTACTTTTGCCGAGCGATCACGCCATGTTCTTTTAGTCGCCAAAAAACAAGCCCAGCATCGCCGGGCTTATTTACTAGGGCTAAGCTAATGTTCACACACTCTCTGCAGCAGCCCTGAGCGCGGCTTCATCAATCTCCGGTGCCAGCATCAAGGCAAACTGATGCGCGTACTCACGCAGGAAGGTGCCACGGTGCACCGCGAGATACGTGGTGTTCTGCTCAAACAGGTGGTCCGCATTGAGCAGCTTGAGGCCGGTGTCTTTTGCTGGATTGAAGGCCATTGAGGCGATGACGCCGATACCGAGACCGACTTCGACATAGGTCTTGATCACATCTGCATCGATGGCAGAGAGCACCACATCTGGGTGTAAGTCAGCGCCTACAAATGCACGGTCCACTTGCGAACGACCGGTATAGCCTTCGTTGTAGGTAATCAGCGGATATTCTGCAATCGCTGCTAGTGTCAGCTCCTTGAGCTGTGTCAGCGGATGATCGTGCGGCACGATGACGCCGTGGTGCCAAGAATAAGATGGAAAGGAAGCGAGCACAGGCGAGACATTCAGGCCTTCAGTAGCAATCCCGATGTCGGCGGTGCCTTCCACCAGCATTTCAGCAATTTCAGTTGGCCCGCCTTGGTGCAGAGTGAGATGCACTTGCGGATAGCGTTCCTTGAATTGCTTAATCACCTCCGGCAATGCATAGCGTGCTTGAGTATGCGTGGTCGCAATAGTCAAATTGCCGTGTTCACGACTGGCAAATTGATCGGCGATATTTTTCAGGTTCTGCGTATCGCGCAGGATGCGCTCCACCACCGGCATGAGCTCCTTGCCGGGTGGCGTGAGGCCCAGCAAACGCTTGCCACGGCGGACGAACAGCTCGACACCAATCTCTTCTTCAAGATCCTTGATGTGCTTGCTCACGCCCGGCTGGGAAGTAAACAAGGCATTGGCCACTTCCGTCAGATTGAAGTTTTGTCGGACAGCCTCACGCACGATGCGGAGTTGCTGAAAGTTCATACCGAGACTCGATTGGCCAAGTAGTCGATCTTGGGAAACAGGCGAACGTTTTTGGTACGCACCACCACTGCCTCACCTTCCAGCAACTTAAGTTCCTGATATTGGTCGCGTGTCAGCTCTGCTTCGATAGGCACATTGCTACCCGGATTTTCGAGCTCAACGCGGACCAGCGTACCGATGGCGAGAATACGCAACACTTTGGTTGGGATGCCTTCAGTGGTGTCACCGTTCAGGCGGACGATTTCCAGATCGTGAGGTCGGGCATACGCCACAGCATCTGTATCCGCTTGCAGCGTGTGTTCGTCGAGTGGCAGGGTGTGCTCACCCACGGCAAGGCCGCCATCCTGAATGCGGCCATGGAAAATATTGGCCGAACCAAGGAAACCATAGACAAACTGCGTGGCCGGTTGGCTGTACACCTCAGCAGGGGTGCCGATCTGTTCGACATGGCCCTTGTTCATTAGGACCACACGGTCTGCCACTTCGAGCGCTTCTTCCTGATCGTGGGTCACGAAGATGCTGGTGATGTGCAGATCATCATGCAGACGACGCAACCAACGGCGCAGTTCCTTGCGCACCTTTGCATCCAATGCACCAAACGGCTCGTCCAGCAGCAGCACCTTGGGCTCAACAGCCAGCGCACGGGCCAACGCAATACGTTGACGCTGGCCGCCAGACAGTTGCGATGGATAACGATCAGCCAGCCAATCGAGCTGTACCAAGTTGAGTAGTTCATGCACCTTGCGCTTGATCTCTGACTCGGATGGACGCTCCTTGCGTGGCTTAACGCGCAGACCAAAGGCCACATTGTCAAAGACGGTCATATGGCGGAACAGCGCATAGTGCTGAAACACAAAGCCAACCTGACGCTCGCGTACATCTTGGCGCGAGGCATCTTCACCATCAAACAGCACTTGCCCTTGATCGGGCGACTCCAGACCCGCAATCACACGCAGCAGTGTGGTCTTGCCGCAACCCGATGGGCCGAGCAGCGCGACGAGCTCGCCTTGAGGGAAGTCGAGGGAGATGTTGTCGAGGGCGGTGAATGTGCCGAATTTCTTGCCGATATTTTTGACTGCAATGCTCATGATTTATCTCTCTACACAGTGCTTCAAAATGGAAGCGCTTGGTGATCTCTTAGGAAGCTTTTGTTAGCTTGTAAATTCAGGGTTGTGGATTTTCCGGCGGCAACTCTTCGTTGATGCGCTTATGAGTGCGCCACTCAACCAAGCTCTTAAGCCCTAGGGTCACCAGCGCCAGTAAAGCCAGTAGCGATGCCGTTGCAAAGGCGGCCGTGAATGCATATTCGTTGTAGAGAATTTCAACGTGCAGCGGTAACGTGTTGGTGAGGCCGCGAATGTGGCCAGACACAACCGACACTGCACCAAACTCGCCCATGGCGCGGGCGTTACAAAGAATCACACCGTAGAGCAGGCCCCATTTGATATTGGGGAGCGTCACCTTCCAAAAAATCTGGAAACCATTGGCGCCAAGTACGCGTGCCGCCTCTTCCTCATCACTCCCTTGCGCTTCCATGAGCGGGATCAGCTCGCGGGCAACGAAAGGGAAGGTGACAAAGATCGTTGCCAGCACAATGCCCGGCACGGCAAAGATGATCTTGATGTCGTTATCGGACAAGTAAGAACCGAACCAGCCTTGCGCACCGAAAATCAACACGTAGATCAAACCTGCAATCACGGGCGAAACCGAGAACGGTAGATCAATCAAGGTGATTAGAAACTGCTTGCCGCGGAACTGAAACTTTGCAATTGCCCAAGCAGCAGACACACCAAACACCAGATTAAGCGGCACAGCAATTGCTGCGGTAATGAGTGTCAGCTTGATGGCCGAGATTGCATCTGGCTCGGCCAGTGCTGCCCAGTAGGGGCCAAAACCTTTCTTGAGTGCTTCGAAGAACACTGCGACCAATGGCACAAACAGGAACAGCGTGAGAAAGGCCAGTGCGATGCCAATCAGCAGCGCACGGACCAACCACGGTTCGGTCGTTGAAGAAGGCGCTTTTGCTGCCGGCGTATTGTGGATGGAAAGCGTCGTACTCATGTTCAGGCTTCCTGACGTTTCTTGGCCCAACCCTGCAGCAGATTGATAATCAGCAGCAGCGTGAAGGAAACTACCAGCATGGAGACAGCGATGGCGGTTGCACCAACGTAGTCGTATTGTTCAAGTTTGGTGATGATCAGCAGCGGCGTGATTTCGGACACCATCGGCACATTACCGGCGATGAAAATGACCGAGCCGTATTCGCCCACTGCGCGTGCGAAAGCGAGTGCAAAGCCAGTGACAAGCGCAGGGCCAATGGCGGGCAGGATCACGTGGCGGAAAGTTTGCAGACGATTGGCGCCAAGGCTCGCTGCGGCTTCTTCAAGTTCTTTTTCCAGATCTTCAAGAACGGGCTGAACGGTACGCACAACGAATGGCAAACCAATGAATGTCAGCGCCACAAGAATGCCCAGTGGGGTAAAGGCGATCTTGATGCCATAGGGCTCAAAAAATTGCCCAATCCAGCCGTTGCCGGCATAGATAGCGGTGAGTGCGATACCGGCGACAGCCGTCGGTAGCGCGAACGGCAGATCAACCAGTGCATCGATAATGCGACGCCCCCAGAAGTCGTAGCGCACCAGCACCCATGCAACCAGCAGGCCAAAGACGGCATTAATGCTAGCGGCCATGAGGGATGTTCCAAACGTCAGCTTGTAGGAAGCCACCACACGCGGTGTGCTGACGACTGCCCAGAAACCTTCCCACCCCATGCCCCAGGTTTTAATAAAGGCGGCTGACAGTGGGATCAGGACAATCAGGCCGAGGTAGAGGAGCGTGAACCCCAGCGAGATATTGAACCCGGGCAGAACATTGCGGCGTCCGGAACTTAGCGTGCTCATTAGGTCGATTCTTTAAACAAAAAAACAGTTGCTTCGTCACAGCCGCCTTTCTTTAGTGAAGAGTGGCGGCTGTGCATCGTTGGCTTACTTGCCGGTGGTGTAGATCTGGTCGAACAGGCCACCATCCGAGAAGTGCGTCTTCTGAGCCTTGGCAAGGCTGCCGAACACTTCATCAATGGTGAAGGTTGGGATCTTCGGATACATGATGGCGTAGCGCTTGGCGATGGTTTCGTTGCGCACACGGAAGTAAGCCTTGGCGCCAATCGCTTGGCCTTCTTCTGAATACAGGTAGTTCAGATATTCAGTGGCAACCTTACGCGTACCGCGCTTGTCGACCACCTTATTAACCACAGCAATCGGCGGCTCTGCCAGCACAGTGATGCTTGGGTAGACCACGTCAAACTTGTCGGAGCCATGCTCAAGGGTGAGCAGCTTGACTTCGTTTTCGAAAGTGACGAGCACATCACCAATGCCGCGCTGGGTGAAGGTCACGCTCGCTGCACGGCCACCGCTATCCAGCACCGGCACGTTCTTGAACAGCTTGGTCACGTATTCCTTGGCTTGCGCTTCGGTACCACCCTTCTTGATTACTGCACCCCAACCTGCCAGATAGCTGTAACGGCCATTGCCCGTGAGCTTGGGGTTGGGAATCACAACTTGCGTGCCGGGCTTAACCAGATCATCCCAATCCTTAATGTTCTTGGGGTTGCCCTTGCGCACGAGGAAAACCTGCACTGTGGTGAACGGTGCTGCGCCATTCGGGAACTGCTTGCGCCAATCGGCCGATACCAAACCGCCACGTTCAACCAGCAAGTCGATGTCTGTAGCTTGGTTCATGGTGACGACATCAGCCTCCAGGCCTGCCGCGACGGACAGTGCCTGCTTGCTCGAACCGCCGTGCGACTGGTTGATGTTTACCGTCTCGCCAGTCTTGGCCTTCCAATACTTAGCAAAGGCCGGGTTGTAATCCTTGTACAGTTCGCGGGCCACGTCGTAAGACACATTGAGCATCGTCACATCGGCCTGGGCCAATGGGGTAACGGCAGCAGCCACAACCGCAGCAGCAATCAAACGGCTACGCAGAAGCTTCTTGAAGGGCAAAGTGTTCACGACGAGGTCCTTTCAATATAAGAGAGCGGCAAGTATAGGTAGTCTTCTTATAAAGAAAAAAGACATTTTTTGCATTTGCTTATATTAAAAATAGAAAAGCCAGCGCAAAGCTTCTGCGCCGGCGTTTGTTAAATACGGCTTAATGCTTACTTCTTCTCGTAAATCTGGTCGAAGATGCCGCCATCGCCGAAATGTAGCTTCTGCACCTTGCCCCAACCACCGAATAGCTGGTCAATGTCAAACAACTTCACGTTGCTGAAGGTGTTCTTGTTGCGGGTCGCTAGGAAGGGGTCCTTGCTCACCAACGCCGGGCGGTAATAATGCTTAAACGCCAATTCCTGACCTTCAGGGGTGTACAGATACTCAAGGTAAGCTTGCGCAATCTTGCGCGTACCGCGCTTGTCGACAACCTTGTCCACCACAGCAACCGGCGGTTCAGCTAGGACGGAAATAGACGGGGTCACGATTTCAAATTTATCCGGACCGAGCTCTTTGACCGCCAGATAGGCTTCGTTTTCCCACGCCAGCAAGACATCGCCCTGACCGCGCTCAACAAAGGTGGTGGTGGAACCACGGGCGCCAGTGTCGAGGATCGGCACATTCTTATAGAGTTTGCTGACGAACTCCTTGGCCTTGGCATCATCGCCACCGTTTTTCAGCACATAACCCCAGGCAGCCAAGTAGTTCCAACGAGCACCGCCAGAGGTCTTGGGGTTGGGGGTGATCACCGAGATACCGGGCTTGATCAGGTCATCCCAATCCTTGATCTTCTTCGGGTTGCCCTTGCGAACGAGGAAAACGATGGTCGAAACATATGGGGAAGCGTTGTTCGGCAGCTTCTTCTGATAGTCCTTCGACAAGATGCCCTTTTCAGCGATGGCATCAATGTCGTAGCCCAGTGCAAGGGTCACCACGTCGGCTTCCAGACCATCAATCACCGAGCGAGCCTGCTTGCCGGAACCACCGTGCGACTGACGAATGGTCAGCTTGTCGCCCGGATTCTTGGCTTGCCATTGCTTAATGAACTTGGCGTTCACATCTTGATAAAGCTCGCGGGTCGGATCGTAAGACACGTTGAGCAGGGTGTAATCAGCAGCAAAGGCGCCGCCGGCAACGCCAAGTGCCGTCGTGGCAACCAGCGCCGAAATAAGCTTGCGAACCATGGGGAACACTCCGTTTCTGAATTAAGTGAGCGGAGTGTAGGGAGTTCGCTTTATAAGCAGAACGATTGAATTTTCAGATGCATATTCTGTCAGCGTGAATATGCTTATGGGTTTATTGCATAAGGCTCATGAGCGACGCTGGGTACCGAGTATAAGCACGTCTGAATGTTGCCTTCCCCGCTTGCTAACTGTCACCTGTAAAGAGTGCTGCGGGGTAGCGCTTTTAATTCGGAGAAAAGCGATAAATTGAAATAAATGCAATTTTTCAATTAGTTGGGCGTATGCCCATAGAAAATCATTTGCCTTGAACCATCGATATTCGTCCATTAGCCTTAACTCAGAGGCTTACTTATGGAGGGGTTGATGATGAAAACGTCCGTGACTTCTGTTGCTCTTTCGGCACTGTTCTTGACGCTCGCCAGCGTAGGGGTGGGCTGGAATGTACATGCTGGCCAACTCAAGCAACCCCCGGCAAAAGTGCGAAGTGCTGCGCCTGCACCCGTTACCACCCAAACAAATATGGCCGATGCTGATTTGATGGCAACCTTAGGTGATGAGGTTGTCAGCAGCTGCAACGTACAGCACAAAAACTGCAGCAAAGTCTGGCATGAGCTCAATGCGATTGCTGCAAAAGAAAAGCTGTGATGCACACCGTGGCTGCGCCGAGACGCAGCCACGGATAGTCGTCCAGATGGCTTAGCCGAGGAAGAGCTTGTAGACCGGGTTATCGCTTTCATCCTGATAGCGATAACCGAGGGTCTTAAGGAAAGCAGCAAACGCCTTCTTGTCTTTCGGCGGGACTTGCATGCCGATGAGCACGCGGCCGTAATCGGCGCCGTGATTGCGGTAGTGGAACAGGGAGATGTTCCAATCGGCGCGGGCACGCTCCATATGCTCGAAGAAGTTCATCAAAGCACCGGGGCGCTCCGGGAACTCGAAGCGATAAAGGATTTCATGCTGTGCCGCATGTGGCGCATGCCCACCGACCAAGTGGCGCACATGCGACTTGGCAGTTTCGTTATCGGTCAGATCGAGTGTGGCAAGGCCGTGCTTCTTAAGTGAGGCAACCAGCTTTCGCGATTCATCACGGCTAGCAACCTGAACACCCACAAAGATGTGCGCATTCTGCGGGTCGGCATAGCGGTAGTTGAATTCGGTAATCGCACGCTTGCCCAGCAGTGAGCAGAACATCTTGAAGCTGCCCGGCTGCTCAGGGATCGTTACTGCGAGCACGGCTTCACGTTGCTCGCCAACTTCGGCGCGCTCTGCCACAAAACGCAAGCGATCAAAATTCATGTTGGCGCCGGACGCAGTAACAACCAGCGTCTTGCCTTTGGCATTGTTCTTCTCTGCCCACGCTTTAGCACCCGCCAGTGCCAGCGCACCCGAGGGCTCTAGGATTGAGCGCGTATCTTCAAACACGTCCTTGATGGCAGCGCAGATGGCGTCGGTATCAACGCTGATCATTTCATCGACGTATTGCTGGCAGAGGCGGAAGGTTTCCTGCCCGACCAGCTTGACGGCCGTTCCGTCAGCAAACAAGCCAACGCTGTCCAGCTTGACGCGCTTACCTGCCGCGAGTGACTGCGTCATCGCATCGGCATCGAATGTCTCCACACCAATGATCTTGGTCTCCGGGCGCAAGCGCTTGATGTAGGCTGCGACACCGGCAAGCAGGCCGCCGCCGCCCACGCAGCAGAAGACCACATCGATGGGGTCCGGATGTTGGCGCAGGATTTCCATGCCGATGGTGCCTTGCCCAGCGATGACTTCCGGATCGTCAAAGGGATGCACAAAGGTCAGGCCCTGTTTTTTCTCCAGCTCCAAGGCATGCGTATAGGCTTCGTCAAAGGAGTCGCCATGCAGCACCACTTCGCCGCCACGGCTCTTGACCGCGTTCACTTTGATCAAGGGGGTGACCGACGGCATGACGATGACGGCGCGACAGCCGAGATGCTTCGCCGACAGGGCCACACCCTGCGCATGATTGCCGGCCGAAGCGCAAATCACGCCGCGCTTGCGCTGTGCCGGGGTGAGGCTGGCAACCTTGTTGTAAGCGCCGCGAATCTTGAAACTAAAGACCGGCTGCATGTCCTCGCGCTTGAGGAAAATGCGGTTGCCGCTACGCTGCGAAATGCCCGGTGCAAAGTCGAGCGGGGTTTCAATCGCCACGTCATAGACGCGAGCATTCAGCACTTTTTCCAGGTAGTCAGGGCCATTGGCTGCCTTACGGGCAGATGCGGTTTTCTTGACTGTGTTTTTCTTGGCAGCGGTCATTATTCAAGCGGTTAGCGGCAAAGGCACAAGGTTACAGGCCGCGCGAGCGCGGGGCAAGCCGTAGCGCCGGCTTAAGTTACCATCGCAGCATGGATGCCTTCTTCTCCGCCGACACCGGTCTGGGCGGACTTTTCATCGCCAGTTTTCTTGCCGCCACGCTGCTGCCCGGTGGGTCCGAAGCCGTATTTGTCGCTGTGCTGGCGGCATGGCCAGTGCTGGAAACCCAGGCCATTGTGGTCGCTACGGTCGGCAACACGCTCGGCGGCATGAGCAGTTATGTCATCGCGCGCCTGTTGCCGCAAGATGCGCTCAAGAAGCTCGGCGAAAAACCGCTCGCGCTCGCCAAACGCTGGGGCGCCCCTGTGCTGATCTTGGCATGGGTACCTTTGATTGGCGACTTGCTCTGTGTCGCGGCGGGCTGGCTACGCTTGCCGTGGCGGCCATGCCTGCTGTGGATGGCGCTCGGCAAAGGGCTGCGCTATAGCTTTATTGCACTGGGATGGCGCTGGCTCGCTGGGTAAGGTGCGTTTAGGGGCGGCGTTAAAAGCCGATCTTGCGCGTTTTACTGCGCCGCTCGCCCGGAAAGTCTTCAACGCCCACCACATCACGGCCGGCCAGCTTGGCATTGCCCAGCGCCGAGAGTAGTTGCTTACGCATATCGCGCGGCGGGAGCCCCACCAGCTTGTCGAGCACGGCATCGCTCGGCTCCGGGGCAAAACCCCAGCTGTGCTCGGTAATGATTTCGGCATACAGATGCGCAGCGATGGTGCGTGCCTGCGCCGCATCGGGGCGTGGAACTTCGTACACATTCATGCGATTGAGGATAGGCTCAGGCAGACTGCTTTCGTCATTCGCGGTGGCGATCCACAGCATGCTGGACGCATCGATGTCGATGTCGATGAACTCATCACGGAAACTGCGCGCAGTGTCATGCTCAAGCAAACCGTACAGCGCACCCATCGGGTCATAACGGCTATCGCCACCTGCCTTGTCTACCTCGTCCAGCACCATCAATGGGTTCGCGTAGTCACCGTCGATCAGTGCGGTGGCCACCTTGCCTGCTTTCGCGTTGCTCCATTGCGACGAGGTGCCAGAGAGTATCCAGCCGGCCGTGAGCGAGCTCATCGACACAAACTCGTAGCCGGTGCCGAGCACGCCTGCAAGCTGTCGCGCAAAGTGGGTCTTGCCGATGCCGGGCTCGCCGAGCAGGAGTATGGGGGTGAAATGCACCGGCTCATTGCCGGACAAAGCCAGCGCCAGCGACTTGCGTAGTTCGTCGACAACCTCGGTGAAATTCGGACAGCGCTCATAAAGCGGGTCGAGCACATCGGGAGACGATGGCTTGATCACAAAGCGCTCACCACCTTGGCGCTTCATCTTCTCGTAGCAAGCGGCCAGGGCCTCGTTACGATTTGATGGACCCTCTTCAATGGCGCGCTCAACGTCGGCCACAGAGTAGATGGACCGTACATCGGCAATCGGAATATGCACATCCGTACTGCGACTTTGCTGGCTGTTCATGACTAGCACCTCCTACACATCGTCTAACGGCAGGCTCTGCCGGAAGTTGAATCGTGAAGCGACTCGCGTCATTTACCAAGTAAGCTGAATGCCTGATCGAACACCCAATTGAATACTGACTCGCCACCGCCGACAGGCGGTGGATTCAATACTTAAGAAAATAGGCCGTCGTACACCAGCTTGCCGTCGATAAAGGTTGCCTTGACGCGACCGGGCAGCTCGTAGCCGAGGAAAGGTGTGTTCTTACCTTGGCTCTTGAGGCTGGCACGATTAATGAGGACGTCGGCTTGCGGATCAAAGATACAGATATCCGCTGCCGCACCAACCGCCAACGTGCCGGCCGGGATGCCGAGAATGCGCGCAGGATCGATGGTGATCCGCGACAGTGCGGTGGCCAGCGGTGTTTTGGTTTCCGCTGCCCATTTGAGGGTCAGTGGCAACAACAGCTCCAAGCCGGTCGCGCCGGGCTCGGCTTCGCCGAAGGGGACTTGCTTGCCGTCATCATCGACTGGGGTGTGGTCGGAGCACAGTGCATCAATCAAGCCCGCGGCCAGACCTTGACGCAAGGCATCGCGGTCGCGCTGGCTACGCAGCGGCGGATCGAGGCGGGCGTGCGCATCGAAGAAGCCAATATCGTTTTCGCACAGGTGCAGATGGTGTGCAGACACATCGCAACTCACCTTGATACCCTGCTCGCGACCGAGGCGAATCATCTCCAGACCAGCCGCCGATGAAATACGCGTGATGTGCAAGCGGGCACCGGTTTCTTGCGCTAACAGCAGCAGCGAGCCTAGCGCAATCGTTTCGGCAGCGACAGGAATGCCCTTGAGACCGAGTCGGGCAGCCACTTCGCCATCATGCGCCACACCGTGGCGGGCCAGATAGGGGTCTTGTGCTTGCAACCACACCGGGAAGTCAAAGGTCGCGGCGTACTGCATGGCACGCAGGATGACCTCGGTATCCACGATGGTGGCATTGGCTTGGCCGAAGGCCACGCAACCGGCCTCAGCCAGCTCCGACATTTCGGTAATGTGCTTGCCGGCCAAACCAACGGTGAGGGCGCCAATCGGATAAACATTCGCAAACTCAGGCAGGCGCGCACGGTGCTTCAACATTTCCACCAGACCCGGTTCATCAAGCACTGGGTCGGTATCCGGCGGACACGCCAGACTGGTGACGCCACCGGCTGCCGCTGCGGCCATTTCGGATTCCAGTGTGGCGCGGTATTCAAAGCCGGGTTCGCGCAGGCGCGCGGCGAGATCGACGAGACCGGGCGCAACGACAAAACCACTGGCATCAATCGTTGCGACTGTCGAAGCGTCGGTATCGAAATCTGCAGGCGCATTACCTATGCCGACAATACGACCGTCGGCGACGTAAAGATCGGTCTGTTTATCGAGGCCGCTGGCTGGATCAATGACGCGGCCGTTGCTGATCTTGAGCTTCATGCTGCTACTCCTGCGCCAACACCCGTGCCGGCCAACATGTCCATCACCGCCATGCGCACGGCAATCCCGAAGGTCACCTGCGGCAGGATCACTGCTTGGCCACCATCGGCCACGGCAGAATCAATTTCTACGCCACGGTTCATCGGGCCGGGGTGCATTACGATTGCATCCGGTTTGGCTTGCGCCAGCTTGTCCGGCGTCAGGCCGAAGGTCTTGAAATATTCTTGGCTGCTCGGCAACAGCGCGCCTTCCATGCGTTCATTTTGCAGGCGCAGCATCATCACCACATCCACGCCGCGCAGGCCTTCCTTCATGTCATGAAATACACGCACACCAAGGCGCTCGATACCGGTTGGAAGCAGCGTCTTGGGGGCGATCACACGAATCTCTGGCACGCCCAGCGTGGATAGCGCATGGATCTGCGAGCGCGCTACCCGTGAATGCAGGACGTCGCCGACGATGGCAACGGTGAGTTGTGTGAAGTCCTTCTTGTAGTGGCGGATGGTGTACATGTCCAGCAGACCCTGCGTCGGGTGTGCATGGCGGCCATCACCGGCATTGACCACGTGGATGTGATCTTTGCCGATGGCATCCAGATGCTGCGCGATCAGGTACGGTGCGCCTGAGGTTGCATGGCGCACAACAAACATGTCGGCCTGCATGGCGGCGAGATTGTCGACCGTGTCCAGCAGCGACTCACCCTTGGAGGCCGAAGAGGTATTGATATTGAGGTTGATCACGTCAGCGGACAGGCGCTTGGCGGCAATCTCGAAGGTGGTGCGGGTGCGGGTCGAGTTTTCGAAGAACAGATTGAACACGCTCTTGCCGCGGAGGTTGGTGACCTTTTTGACCTCGCGCTCAGCCACCTCAGTAAAGGGCTCAGCCGCATCGAGGATGCTGGTGATGATGTGGCGCGGCAACCCTTCGATGGTCAGCAAATGCTGCAGCTTGCCGTCCTTGGTGAGTTGCGGGTTACGCGAGGAGAAGGGGGCACTCATCGTGGGGTCATCCGGTCAGTGATGGGGCGGGTAAATTTCATGTTGCGTCCCCTGGAAAAAGCTTTCGAGAATCAAGCGGGCGGCTTCGGCATCCACCACTGCCTTGCGCTCCTGCCAGTTGAGGCCGCGTCCTGCCAATTCTTCCTCAGCGATCACCGAGCTGTAGCGCTCGTCAACCAAGGCGACCGGCAGATGAAAGCGGCCATACAGTTGATTGGCAAAACGGCGGCAGCGCGCGCTCATCTCATGCTCCACGCCATCAGGGTGCATGGGCAGCCCGACCACAAGGAGGTCAGGGTGCCACTCATCAATCAGCTTTTGAATCGCAGCGAAGCGGTGCGCGTTTTCGAGAAAATCCAGGGTTGCGATGGGGCGCGCAGTCCCGAGCATTTCCTGCCCGACCGCCACGCCGATACGCTTGGTACCGAAATCGAAACCCAGAGCGAGCCGATTGGCTGATGACCCGGCGCCGTCAGGCATGTCCGGCAACGTCCGAGAGATTGGTGAAATCAATACCGAGGCTATGCATCGCCGCCGCCAGACGCTCTTCCGGAGGCATGTCAAAAATGATCTCAGGATCTGCAGCGACAGTCAGCCACGCATTCTGGCTCAGCTCCCATTCGAGCTGCCCAGCTGTCCAGCCGGCATAGCCGAGACTGATCAGTGTTTCCTGCGGCGTGCCTTCTTCACTCATGGCCTGCAAGACATCGCGCGAGCTGGTCAGACCGATTGCATCAGTGACGACCAGCGTTGCCTGCCAGTCGCCCAAGGGGCGATGCAGCACAAAGCCACGCTCGGGCTGCACCGGCCCACCGTAATACACAGGCTGGCGGCTGAGGCTGGGGTTTTCGAGGGAGAGGCCGACGCGTTCAAACAACTCGGCCAGCGTCATTTCCGTCGGACGATTGACGATGATCCCGAGCGCACCTTGTTCGTTGTGCTCGCAGATATAGGTCAGTGTTTTGGAAAAATTGGGATCGGCCATGGCGGGCATGGCGATCAGGAACTGGTGGGTGAGGTTAACGTCTTCCATTTCGCGGCGCCATTTTAACAGGCACCCGCCCCCGGTGGGGCGGCCATTTTGAGCAACAGATTAGAACAGCTCGACATCGTTAGCGGTCTTCTCGCGCCGCTCGGCTACAAACTGCTGCAGCGCCTCCTGAACCGGCATACCTGAGAGCACCGCTTCAAACATGGCAATCTCTTCGGGTGTGGAATAGTGGGCGCGGATCGTATCCTGCAGCGCTGCCCATTCGGTGATGCTGAAGCGGCGACTGGCATCCGACACCAGCTCCGACAGGCGTGACAGTGCATGGCAGACATGGTCGAGGCGCTGGCTTAGGCGATCGTAAAACTGGAAAGCGACCACCGACTCTTGCACGACGCTGCTGACTTCGCCGGTCGAACCAAGGAGCGCATGCTTGAGTACATCGTTTTCCGGGGTTTCTGGGAGCGCATCCAGTGAAGTCTGAATGCGTGCAATCAGGGTTGCCAGCGACGTAAAGCCTTCGGTAAGGGTATTCACCGGGGCATTGCTTTCATTCAGGGCCGCACCAATTTGCCCGGTCGCCAGCTCAAGCATCAGCACCGTTTCACGGATCTGACTCCAGTCCAAGCTGGGTGAGTGAACCTGCGTGCCACGCGTCTTCTGCTCTTCTGCCACGGCAATTCCCCCACATTGGTGCGGCTATTCTGCTACAAAATTGGTGCCAGCCAGCGTTCTGCCTCCGCCACCGTCATGCCGGCGCGTTGCGCCCAATCCACGACTTGATCGTGACCGATCTTGGTCACGGCAAAATAATGCGCCTCGGGGTGCGCCAGATAGAAGCCGGATACTGCAGCGGCTGGAATCATCGCGTAGGACTCGGTGAGCTGCATGCCAATGTTTTTCTCTGCCTCCAGCACACGGAACAGCTCGCCCTTGGCGGTGTGATCAGGGCAGGCCGGGTAGCCCGGCGCTGGGCGGATGCCCTTGTATTCTTCCTTGATCAGCGCATGGTTGCTGAGCTGCTCATCCGCGGCGTAACCCCAATACTCCTTGCGCACGCGTTCATGCAGCCACTCGGCACAGGCCTCGGCAAAGCGATCTGCGATCGCCTTGAGCATGATGGCGCGGTAGTCATCTTGCGTGGCCTCGAACTCAGCCAGCTTACGCTCAATGCCCATGCCCGCAGCAACGGCAAACATTCCGCACCAGTCGGCTTGACCACCATTGCCAGCATTGTCCGGCCGCGGCGCGATGAAGTCTGACAAACACGAATGGGGCTTGCCATCAGGCCGCTCGTGCTGCTGACGCAGTCCATGCCAGGCAGCAATCTTGGTGCTACGGCTTTCGTCAGCGTAGAACTCGATGTCGTCACCCACACGATTGGCTGGGAACAGACCGAAAACCGCATTGGCGCTGATCCACTTTTCAGCAATCACCTGCTTCAACATGTCCTGTGCGTCCTTGAAAACGGCACGGGCGGTTTCGCCGACGATCTCGTCTTCAAGAATTTTCGGATACGGGCCAGCCAGATCCCAAGTCTGGAAGAAGGGGCCCCAGTCGATGTACTCAGCCAGCGTGGCGAGATCTATGTCCTTGAACACATGAGTGCCCGGCTGCTTCGGCTGCACCGGCGCGTACTGGAGCTTGATGTCGTTTGCACGCGCATCTTCCAACTTAACGAGCGTGACGCCCTTCTTGTTGGCGTGCTGGGTGCGGACCTTGTCGTAGTCAGCGGCGATCTCGGCCTTGTAGTCGGCGGCTTGATCGATGGACAGCAACTTTGTCACAACCCCAACCGCACGCGAGGCGTCCGGCACATAGACAACGGGATGATCATAGTGCGGCGCAATCTTGATCGCGGTATGCGCACGCGAGGTGGTGGCACCGCCGATCAGCAGCGGAATCGTGTAACCCTGCCGTTGCATCTCGCTCGCGACATGGCTCATCTCCTCAAGAGACGGCGTGATCAACCCAGACAAGCCGATGATGTCGGCATTGTGTTCCTTGGCCGCAGCAAGAATCTTGTCCGTCGGCACCATCACGCCCAGATCGACGATATCGTAGCCATTACAGCCCAACACCACACCGACAATGTTCTTGCCGATGTCATGCACATCGCCCTTAACCGTGGCCATGATGACCTTGCCCTTGGCGGTGGCACCCGTTTTGGCCTTCTCTGCCTCGATGTAAGGCAGCAGATGCGCAACGGCCTGCTTCATAACGCGTGCGGACTTCACCACCTGCGGCAGGAACATTTTGCCCGCGCCGAAGAGATCACCCACGGTGTTCATGCCCGCCATCAGCGGGCCTTCGATCACATTCAGTGGCGGCTTGCCGGCAGCGTCAAATGCAGCACGGCACTCTTCGGTATCTTCAACCACGAACTCGGTGATACCGCGGACCAGCGCATGCGATAAGCGCGCTTCAACGCTCTGCTCGCGCCATGCCAGATCAACGACCTGCTCCTTGCCACTGCCCTTGACCGTCTGCGCCAGATCGACGAGCGCCTCGCCGGCATCTGGCGAGGTATTCAGTACCACTGCCTCGACCTTGTCGCGCAGCTCAGCGGGCACTTCGTCATACACGCCGAGTTGACCAGCATTGACAATACCCATGGTCATACCGGCCTTAATGGCGTGGTAAAGGAACACGGTGTGAATGGCTTCACGCACGGCATCATTGCCGCGGAAGCTGAAGCTCACATTCGAGACGCCACCGGAAATCTGCGCATAGGGCAGGTTCTCGCGTATCCAGCGGGTGGCATTGATGAAGTCGACGGCGTAATTGTTGTGCTCTTCAATCCCCGTCGCAATCGCGAAAATATTCGGGTCGAAGATGATGTCTTCAGCCGGGAAGCCAATGCTCACGAGCAAGTCATAAGCACGCTTACAGATCTCAGTCTTGCGCGCGTAGGTGTCGGCCTGACCGGTTTCGTCGAAGGCCATGACGATGGCGGCCGCGCCGTAACGCTGGATCAGCTTGGCCTGAGCAATGAACTTTTCTTCGCCTTCCTTCAGCGAAATCGAATTGACGATACCCTTGCCCTGCAAGCACTTGAGGCCAGCTTCCAGCACCTCCCACTTTGAGGAGTCAAGCATCACCGGGACACGTGCAATATCCGGCTCAGACGAAATCAGATTGACGAAGCGCACCATGGCCGCCTGCGAATCCAGCATCGCTTCGTCCATATTGATGTCGATGACCTGCGCACCGCCATCCACCTGATTGCGCGCAACGGCAACAGCCTCTTCATACTGGCCATTCAGAATCAGGCGAGCAAAAGCTTTGGAACCAGTGACGTTAGTACGCTCGCCGACGTTTACAAATAGACTGTCTGCGCCGACGTTGAAAGGCTCCAAACCAGACAAACGCAGCTTGGGTTCGGGCTTGGCCGGTACGCGGGGCGCGCAGTGCGAGAGGGTTTCGGCAATCGCCTTGATGTGCGCTGGCGACGTGCCGCAGCAGCCACCGGCGATATTGATGATGCCCATGTCGCCCCAGCGACGAATCTCGCCCGCCAGCGCTTCCGGGGTTTCATCGTAGCCTGTTGGCGAGAGGGGATTGGGCAGGCCCGCATTCGGGTGCGCCGACACAAAGCAATCGCAGACGCGCGACAACTCTTCAACATATTGACGTAGCTCTTCAGCACCCAACGCACAGTTAAGACCAAAGCTCAGCGGCTTGGAGTGGCGCAGGGAATTCCAGAACGCTTCGGCGGTCTGGCCGGACAGGGTGCGACCCGAGGCATCGGTAATGGTGCCGGAGATCATGATGGGCCAGCGGCGGCCGGCTTCATCGAAGAACTTTTCAACCGCAAATAGCGCCGCCTTGGCATTGAGCGTATCGAATACGGTCTCAACCAGAATCAGGTCTGCGCCACCTTCCACCAGACCACGCGTGGCCTCGACATAGTTGTCGACCAGCTCGTCGAAGGTGACATTGCGGTAGCCGGGGTCATTCACGTCCGGCGAGATCGAGGCAGTACGCGAGGTTGGGCCGAGCACGCCGGCAACAAAGCGGGGCTTGTCAGGTGTCGAGTACGCATCGCAAACCTCGCGCGCTAATCGCGCGCCTTCGAAGTTCAGCTCATGCACCAAGTCTTCAAGATCGTAGTCAGCCTGCGAAACACGGGTCGAGTTGAAGGTGTTGGTTTCAATAATGTCGGCGCCTGCCGCTAGGTAGTCCGCATGGATCCCGCGGATCACGTCAGGGCGGGTAATCAGCAGTAGATCGTTGTTGCCCTTGAGATCGCTTGCATGATCGGCGAAACGCGCGCCGCGATAGTCGGCCTCTGTCAGCTTGTGCTGCTGAATCATGGTGCCCATGGCGCCATCCAGGATTAGGATGCGGTCGTTAAGGAGGGCGCGGAGTTCTTCGGTACGGTCAGGCTGCATGGGGTGAGGCGGGGAGCTGGGTGAGGTAACTTCACATTCTACCAAATTGCCCCGCAAAACCTTGATAGAGCGGCACTTTCGCCCGGTTCTCCTGCCTTGTTGGGTGAGGGAGCGTCCTTATACTTGGCTATTCCGTTTTGATGACCCTCGCCATGACTCCAACCTGGCTGTCTGTGCTACTCACCCGTCGCATGCTGATTTGCGTTCTGACAGGCTTTGCCTCGGGTCTACCGCTATATCTGCTGATCAATCTCGTGCCGGCCTGGCTACGCACTGAGGGAGTCGACCTCAAGGCCATCGGACTGCTTTCGTTGGCGATGTTTCCCTACACTTGGAAATTCCTCTGGGCGCCTTTGCTAGATCGCTATGCCTTGCTAGGGCTAGGGCGGCGGCGTAGCTGGATGCTACTAACCCAAATTGCATTGCTAGCAGCCATCGCTTGGTGTGGATTTGTTTCCCCCAAAGGTCTGACTGCGCCTGGGATAGACTGGGTACCGCTGTTCTCACTTGATTTGGTGATGCTGCAAATCAATGCAGCACTTCCAGTCGTGAATTGGCCATCCCTAAAAGCTTTTGCCAGCCATCCGGCAACAATCGCCTGCTTCTCAATCGGTTTTTTATCTGCCACCTTAGATATTGCACTTGATGCTTTTCGGCGCGAGATATTGCCCGATGTGGAACTTGGATTGGGAAACTCAGTACACGTCAACGCCTACCGTATCGCAGGGCTTGTTCCGGGCTCTCTATCGCTGATCCTATCTGACCATATGAGCTGGCAGTGGGTATTCGCCATCACTGCCATGTTCATGCTGCCGGGCATCATGATGAGCCTCATGGTCAGCGAACCAAACATCATCGGCAAGGCGCCGCCTACGCTGCGCATGGCGATAATCGAACCATTCAAGGAGTTTGTCGGACGTAAGGGCTGGGCAAGCGCCATGCTGGTACTTGCCTTCATCTTCTTATACAAGCTTGGTGACTCCCTAGGTTCCGCGCAGGCCACGACTTTTTATCTTGATATGGGTTATAGCAAGACCGATATCGGCCTCATCGCAAAGAACGCCGGCCTATGGGGCTCGGTTGTCGGCGCGCTCCTTGGCGGTTTGTTGATGCTGAAATTGAATATCAACCGGGCACTATGGCTGTTCGGGGTTGTGCAAATTGTCTCTACACTCGGCTTTGCTTGGTTGGCATCGATGGGACAACAAACAACTATCGGGCTTGAGCAGCAGGCTGCACTCGCACTTGTCATTGTCTTTGAAGCGCTAGGCGCTGGTCTTGGCGGCGCAGCCTTTGTCGCCTATATGGCGAGCAATACGCACCCTTCCTACACCGCAACGCAACTTGCCCTGTTTACCAGCCTAATGGCAGTACCACGTACTCTGGTTGGCGCAAGCGTCGGCTGGCTAATTGAGTATTTCGGATGGCTCGACTTCTTCCTTATCTGTGCGATGCTCGGCATACCCGGCATGCTCTTATTACTCAAGGTTGCGCCCTGGAACGGGAGCAATACGCCGGTGCATTGAAAAATGCTCCGCAATTGCCGGGGCTCGCTCGCACTGTGCCCCCGCTTATAGCGGTGCCATAATTTTAATGTACGCAAAATATTGATCCGGATGGATTCAACTTTTTCGCAATTGTGGCGTTACATCAGATGTACACACCGTTAATTGGCGAAAGGGGAAACAGCATGGACTACTCCGTCGAAGATCTTGCCCGTATGCGGCTGGAAGAAGCTTTCGGTACCCACGCCCGTGAGGTCCTGCATGCCGGTGCCGTACCGCCCTACGCATTACAGCTGCGCCTGCAGGAGGTGGTGCCCAGCGCAGCGCGCCGCCGTAACGAGCCAAGCGATCCGGAAGCCTACCTGCGAGCGATTTATCACTGCCAGCAGCAGTAAGCGCTAGCGGCCAAACTGCGCACCCTGCCGGGGTGCGCATGTCTGTGATCAGCCGAGACCGAAGACCGAGAGGCGCAGGCTGGCGAGCAGGCCGAGCAAAAGCTGCAGCACAATGATCAGCACCAGCGGCGACAGATCCACGCCCCCCAGTGGCGGGATGAAGCGCTGAAGGGGAGCGAGGAACGGGCGTGCCAGCGCGTTCAAAACAGGCGCCAGGGGTGCATACGGATTCACCCACGACATGATCGCGGTGATGATGACAATGCCAAAGATCAAGTAGAGGAAGGTGCGCGCGGTTTCAAGCAGCGCCACCAGTGCCAGTGTGCCCATGGCAGCCGGGGTGATGGCGTCGCCCGTTGCAGAAAGCCCGAAGACCAGCGCAAAGTAAGTGCATTGCACCAGCCATGCCAATACCAGACTCGGCAAATCGACACCCCACAACCCCGGAACCACCTTGCGCGCCGGCAGCACCGCCCAGTCGCTGGCAGCGATCACGAACTGGCCAACAGGGTTGCGGAAGGACACACGCGCCCACTGCATGAGAAAACGCAGTAGAAAAATACCGGTTAGCAGATCGGCGACCGACTGCAGAATGAAAAACAGGCTTTGCATCACCATGGTGCGTCCTTAATCTTGGCCGAGCAATATGCCCAGCTCACGCCCACGCGCTGCCGCAGCCTTGGCTGCCCGTGATACCGCAGCACTAACAGCATCGCCTTCAAGTGAGCGCAAGGCGGCCTCGGTGGTGCCACCCTTGGAGGTCACGCGCTCACGCAGCACGGTTGGGCTCTCTTCACTTTGCGCCGCCAGCTGCGCAGCACCGAGCGTAGTCTGCAGGGCCAGCTTGCGTGCGGAGACAGCGTCGAAGCCCAGCTCTAGCGCAGCTGCTTCCAATGCCTCAATGAAATAAAAAACATAGGCCGGGCCGCTGCCGGAAATCGCGGTCACACCATCGACCTGAGCTTCGTCCTCAACCCAGACCGTGACGCCCACGGCGCCGAGAATGGTGTCAGCCACCTTGCGCTGCTCGGCATCCACTTCCGGCGCGGCATACAGTCCGGTAATACCGGCACCGATAAGGGCGGGTGTATTCGGCATGGTGCGCACAATGCGCGGATAGTTGCCCAGCCAACGTGACATGTCATCGACACGCAGCCCGGCTGCAATGCTGATGACGAGTTGCTGTTTAAGTTTGCCTATCAAAGGGGTCACCGCGGCGCGCATTTGCTGTGGCTTAACCGCCAGCACAACCACGTCGCAGTTCAAGGCGGCCGCGTCGAACTGATCCGTACAGCGGACGCCAAACTGCTCGGTCAGCTTTTCCCGCGCCTCCAGACTCAGCTCCACGACCTGAATGCCGGCTGCAGAAAAGCCTTTCTCGCGCAGGCCGCCGATCAATGCGGCCGCCATATTGCCGCCGCCGAGAAATGTAATCCGCATGGGTGATCCTCTAATTAGGGTTCTTGATAGTTGCGCGCACCGAAGATCGCTGTACCGATACGTACCAGCGTCGCGCCTTCTTGAATGGCGATGTCCAGATCATGGGACATGCCCATGGAGAGGGTATCGAGTTGGAGTCCCTCGCCGTTCAGTTGTTCCAATAATGTACGCATTAGGCTGAACTGAGCGCGCAGGCTGGCCTCATCCGCATCCGCCTCTGGCACAGCCATCAGGCCTCGCAACTTGAGCCGCGGGAGTGCCGCGACAGCGTGCGCAAGGGTGGCTGTTTCGGCAGGCGCAACGCCACTTTTGCTGGCCTCACCGCTGACATTCACCTGCACACAGACCTGTAATGGCGGCAAATTACTGGGGCGCTGCGCCGACAAACGCTCAGCGATCTTGAGACGGTCCAGTGCATGTACCCAAGCAAAATGTTCGGCTACCAGTCGCGTCTTGTTGCTTTGCAATGGGCCGATGAAGTGCCACTCTAAGCCATGCTCGGCAAGGGCCGCGATCTTGTCGACGCCCTCTTGCACATAGTTCTCGCCAAAGGCGTGTTGTCCGCATGCAGCAGCACTGCGCACATCCTCCGCCGGCCATGTCTTGGATACGGCGAGCAACTGCACACTTTGTGGTGCCCTGCCGACAGCCTTGCAGGCCGAGGCAATCCGGGCGGTTACCGCTTGCAGGTTGGCGGAAATAGTTGTCATATAATGCTTTCGCAGTATATCAGCCAGCGTATCCACCCACCCGGGAACCTCGATGGACATCACCGAACTGCTTGCCTTTGTTGTCAAGAACAAGGCCTCCGACCTGCACCTTTCTGCCGGCCTTCCCCCCATGATTCGCGTCCATGGCGACGTACGGCGCATCAACCTGCCGCCGCTCGAGCACAAGGATGTGCACGCCATGGTGTACGACATCATGAACGACGGCCAGCGCAAGGTTTATGAAGAACACCTTGAGTGTGACTTCTCCTTCTCTGTGCCGAATCTGGCCCGCTTCCGGGTCAATGCCTTTGTGCAGCAACGGGGGGCAGGTGCCGTATTCCGGACCATTCCGTCCAAAGTGCTGTCGCTGGAGCAACTCAACGCACCTAAAATTTTTGCCGAGATCGCGCGCACCCCGCGTGGCATCGTGCTGGTGACCGGGCCAACAGGTTCGGGTAAGTCCACCACGCTCGCAGCGATGGTCGATGACATCAATGAAAACGACTACGGCCATATCCTCACGGTTGAAGACCCGATCGAATTCGTGCACGAATCGAAGAAGTGTCTGATCAACCAGCGCGAAGTCGGGCCGCACACACTGTCCTTCTCCAATGCCTTGCGCTCCGCCCTGCGGGAAGATCCTGACGTGATTCTGGTCGGTGAAATGCGCGATCTGGAAACTATCCGTCTCGCACTCTCCGCTGCGGAAACTGGCCATTTGGTGTTCGGCACCCTGCACACCAGCTCGGCCGCCAAGACGGTTGACCGGATTGTTGACGTCTTCCCCGCTGCAGAAAAAGAAATGGTGCGCTCAATGTTGTCCGAATCGCTACGTGCGGTGATTTCGCAAACCCTGCTCAAAACCAAGGATGGTGCAGGACGCGTTGCCGCTCACGAAATCATGATTGGCACGCCGGCCATCCGCAACCTGATTCGCGAAAACAAGATTGCCCAGATGTACTCGGCCATCCAGACCGGTCAGCAATTCGGCATGCAGACGCTGGACCAGAACCTGCAGGATCTCGTGCGTCGCAACATCGTGCCCCCCTCCGAGGCCCGCAACAAGGCCTTTAACAAAGACGCCTTTGGCGGCGCCTAAAAGGTCAGACGATGGAAAAAGACGAAGGCCTCAAGTTCATGTACCAGCTGCTGGGCAATATGGTCAGCAGAAAGGGTTCAGATCTCTTTATCACTTCCGGCTTCCCGCCGGCAATCAAAGTCGACGGCAAGATGACGCCAGTAACAGCTCAAGCGTTAAGCCAGCAGCACACGCTGGAGCTGGCACGCGCCATCATGAACGACAAGCAGGCTGCTGAATTTGAGTCGACCAAGGAGTGTAATTTCGCGATCAATCCGGCTGGTATCGGTCGCTTCCGCGTCAATGCATTTGTGCAGCAGGGGCGTGTCGGCTTGGTGCTGCGTACCATCAACACCTCCATTCCCGAGCTGGATGACCTAAAGCTGCCGCAAGTCTTGAAAGAAGTATCCATGACCAAGCGCGGTCTGGTCCTCTTCGTGGGGGGAACGGGCTCAGGCAAATCAACGTCCTTGGCCGCGATGATCGGTCACCGCAACCAGAACTCCTACGGCCACATCATCACCATCGAAGATCCGGTTGAATACGTGCATGAGCATCGCAACTGCGTTGTTACCCAACGTGAGGTCGGTGTGGATACCGACTCATGGGAAGCTGCACTGAAAAACACGCTACGTCAGGCGCCAGATGTGATCTTGATCGGTGAAATCCGCGATCGCGAAGTCATGGAACATGCAATTGCCTTCGCCGAAACAGGCCACCTCGCCATGGGCACCTTGCACGCCAACAACTCTAATCAAGCACTTGATCGCATCATCAACTTTTTCCCGGAAGAGCGCCGGCCACAGCTACTGATGGATCTTTCGCTCAATCTCAAGGCCATTGTGTCGCAAAGATTGATCCCGTTGCGGGAGGGAAAGGGGCGGGCTGCTGCCGTCGAAGTACTGCTTAATTCACCCTTGATCTCAGATCAGATTGGCAAGGGTGAAGTTCATGGAATCAAGGAAACCATGAAAAAGTCGCGCGAACTAGGCATGCAAACGTTTGACCAGTCGCTCTTTGATTTGTATGAGGAAGGCAAAATTAGCTACGAAGACGCGCTCCGCTTTGCCGACTCGATGAACGAAGTGCGCTTGATGATCAAGCTGCATGGCAAGGATGCACATGGTACCGACATCAATGCTGGCATTCAGCATCTCGACATTGTCTGACCGTTAGCGGCTTCACGATGCGCCAATGAAAAAGCCCCGGCATGCCGGGGCTTTTTTACGTCTGTTGATTAGTTCTGTTTCGTCTCATCCCGCACATATGCCTCGTGCAGTCGTACCGGCGCTTCGGCCTCGCGGCGCTTGCGGCTACGAATATTCAGTAGCTCAACCCCGAGCGAGAAAGCCATAGCGAAATACACGTAGCCCTTCGGCACATGATGGTCGAAACCATCGGCGATCAATACCAAACCAACCACTACTAGAAAGGCAAGCGCCAGCATCTTGATGCTTGGATGCGCGGAGACAAAATCACCGATCTGCCGCGCGAATGCCATCATGAGTGCAACAGAGGTAATCACTGCTGCAACCATCACGGCGATTTCATCCACCATGCCAACTGCTGTAATGATTGAGTCAAGTGAAAACACCATATCAATGATGGCGATCTGGATAATCACACCCGCAAATGTGGCCTGTACAGCACTGGAAGCACTGCCCGTCTGACCTTCAAGCAGGTGATTAATCTCATATGTACTCTTCCAAAGAAGAAACATACCGCCACCGATAAGAATCAGGTCGCGGCCCGAAATTTCTTGGCCAAAGATACTGAACAGCGGCTCGACCAGCCCAATGATCCATGAAAGCAAAAACAACAAGCCGATGCGCATGAACATAGCCATGCCAAGCCCGATGCGGCGTGCCAACTCGCGAGTTTCCCGTGGCAACTTATCGCACAGGATGGAGATAAAGATGATGTTATCTATACCCAATACCAGCTCAAGGGCGGTGAGGGTAAAAAAGGCAATCCAGATTTCCGGACTAGAAAGCAGTTCCATGTGACCAAGTCTCCAATGCGTGTAGGGTGGGCTGTGAATTCAATGGGTCGCTGCCGTCTCGTGTCAGTCGGCACACTCATTGAAACACAAATATCGGAACCGCTACATCCTATGGTTGGGTCATCATCGCAATCAAGGTCACCTATGCGGGCAATGGCTAGATAGACGGCTGCAGATTGCAGAAGTTCCCCAATTCCGCAAGATTGACAGTTAATCCGATGGCGAAGGGCCTCAAGCCGAAAAGTGCCTTTAGGGTAAGTTGGAGGGCGGCAAAACTTTCCCGGTAAAACCAACCCGTAAGCCTATCGTTTTTATCGGACGCACAAGAAATAAGGGGCTATCTATTTAGATAGCCCCTATTTTGGAAGCGCTTTAGGTAGCTGTCACTGCCCGGGCGCCATGGCACGCAAACGCGCTACTCGCTCTTCGGTCGCTGGGTGAGTACTAAATAGGCCAGCGAGTCCGCCGCCAGCAAGCGGGTTCATGATCATCATCTGCGCCGTTTCCGGGTGAGCCTCGGCTGTGGCCATGGGAATACCGCGGGCATAAGCATTAATCTTCAGCAGCGCATCAGCCAATGCGTTCGGGTCGCCGCTGATCTCGGCGCCGCCACGATCCGCATCAAACTCACGCGCACGCGAAATCGCCATCTGAATCAGGCTAGCGGCCAGCGGGGCTAGTAGTGCAACTGCAATAGTCGCGATGGGGTTAGCCGGACGGCCTTCAGAATCGCGACCGCCGAAGAACATGGCGAAGTTAGCAAGCGCGGAGATAGCACCAGCCAGCGTGGCCGAAATCGTCGAGATCAGGATGTCACGGTGCTTCACGTGTGCCAATTCATGCGCCATCACGCCACGCAGCTCGCGTGCCGACAGCATCTGCAGAATGCCGCTGGTTGCAGCCACGGCAGCATTTTCAGGATTACGGCCGGTAGCAAAGGCGTTCGGCTGCGCTTCATCAATGATGTAGACCTTAGGCATAGGCAGATCGGCACGGGCAGCCAACTCCTTGACCATGTTATAGAGATAGGGCGAGGAGGCCTCATCGATTTCCTGCGCGTTGTACATCTTCAAGACCATATCGGCGGAAAACCAATAGGCGAAGAAGTTCATGCCACCGCCGAACAGGAGTGCCAACAGCATGCCATTGGCCCCACCAAGATAGGCGCCAAGCATGCCGAACAGGGCCATGATGCCAGCCATCAGGATTGAGGTTTTAAGCCAGTTGCCGAGCATGCGTTGCCTCCATTGGGATGCGGTTAAGGGTCTTGCTACCTTCGTTAGATGCGGTGCTGGTGAAAAAATTCAACCGCGCGGCAACATGCAACAGAGAAAACGCTCAAGCTGGGTTTGTCAGGCTTTGGCCTGCAACAAGGCTGACCCCGCGTAGGAAGTCGCTGACATGCAAGCGCTTGCTCCCGGGCTTTTGCACGATCAACAAGGACAATGCTTGTGTGCCACACGCGATGATCAGCTGCTGGCCATCGGCAACCAGCACGGTACCCGGCACGGCCTCGCCCGCCACCACGGCGGCACGCCAGACTTTGACCTGCGTACCCTGACACTCGGTCACAGCGCCGGGAAAGGGGTCAAACGCGCGAATGCGGCGCTCAATCTCTACCGCGGGCAAAGACCAATCAATCAGGGCCTCAGCCTTGGTGATCTTGGCCGCATACGTCGCTCCCTCGGCGGGTTGCGGTTGAGGCGTCAAGCCGGCATAACCCTCCAGCGCACGGACAATTAGCTCCGCGCCCTGCTCCGCCAGCTTGTCATGCAAGGTGGCGGCTGTGTCGTCAGGCTGTATCGAGAGACTTTCCTTGAGCAACATGGCGCCGGTGTCGAGGCCCGCATCCATTTGCATGATGGTGGTGCCAGTGCGGCTATCGCCCGCCTCGATAGCGCGCTGGATCGGGGCAGCACCACGCCAGCGGGGCAATAATGATGCGTGAATATTCAAGCAGCCCAGCCGCGGCATATCCAGCACAGCCTGCGGCAGGATGATGCCGTAGGCTGCCACGATCATGCAGTCTGCAGTGATAGCACGCAGCGGCTCGTGCGTTGCCGGATCGCGTAGCTTTTCCGGTTGATAGACGGGAATGTCATGTTGCAGCGCCACTTGCTTAACTGCACTGGCTTGCAATTGCATGCCGCGCCCCGCCGGACGATCCGGTTGAGTCAACACCAACTTGATGGTGTGGCCGGCCTCGATCAAGGCCTCCAGTGCGCGGGCAGCAAACACCGGCGTACCGGCAAAAATCAGATCCATGGGGTTGTCAGACGGCGTTATGCCGTGATCCTGGCCTTCTTGGCCAGCTTAGACTTGATGCGGGTTTGCTTGAGGTTGGACAGGTATTCAACAAAAACCTTGCCTTGCAGATGATCAATCTCGTGCTGAATACACACAGCCAGCAGGCCATCTGCTTCCAGTTCAAAGGGCTCGCCCTTGAGATTCAGCGCCTTGACCTTGATGCGCTCCGAGCGGATCACAGTTTCGTAAATACCGGGCACGGACAAGCACCCTTCTTCGCCCACGCACTCACCGCTTTTTTGGATGATCTCGGGGTTGATAAAGGTCAGTAGCTCATTTTGGTCTTCAGACACATCCACCACGATCAGCCGGATATGGCGGTCTACCTGTGTGGCGGCCAGTCCGATGCCCGGCGCCTCGTACATGGTCTCAGCCATGTCAGTAGCCAGACGGCGAATTTCGTCTGTAACTTCCTTGATCCGTTCAGCCTTTTTGTGCAAACGGTTGTCTGGATACCGCAGAATGGGAAGTAAAGCCATAAATATCTTCTTGATCTGATTGATTGCAAAGCGGTTTAGCGGCAGAATCGAGCGACTTCAACCGGAGATGCCTGTATGCGTCGCATTATATCCGCTCCACTGCTCGCCCTGTTTTTGACCGCAGGCCTCATGCAAGTTCCCGCCCACGCTGCTGCGCCACTGGAACTGGCTGCCAACGCACCAGACCGCCACGTCGTGGTTCCCGGTGACACCCTATGGGGGATTTCCGGTAAGTTTCTCAAGAGCCCTTGGCGCTGGCCCGAACTGTGGCGGCTGAATAAGAGTGATGTCAAAAACCCGCACCTGATTTACCCAGGCCAAGTCCTTGTCCTTGAATACGACGCTGATGGCAAGCCACGGCTACGTGTCGAAGGCGGCGCGGGGCAGGTGCGCGACCTCAAGCTAGAGCCGAAGATTTATGTCGAGCCCCAAAAGAAGGCTATCTCGTCAATTCCCTATGAGCTGATTCGTCCCTATCTGGCCCGCCCAATGGTGATGGATTTGGACAAGCTGGATGCGATGCCACGCATCGTGTCGGCTGAAAACGACCGAATCATCCTCGGTGCAGGTGACAAGATCTTTGTGACGGGCATCAAGGGTCGTGACAAGTTGCAATGGCACATCTACCGCCCCGGTGCAGCGCTGATCGACCCAGAGACGAAGGAGAAGCTGGGTCATGAGGCTGTCTATGTCGGCAGCGCCCAGCTAACGGCTGAAGGCGAGCCGGCCACGCTGCAAGTCTCACGCTCAGCATTGGAAATTGCACGGGGTGATCGACTGGTTGCTGAAGTGGAGCCGTCGATCATCTCCTACATTCCCAGAGCACCGGATAAGGATATCCGTGGTCGAGTCCTAACCCTCTATGGTGCCGCTGGCAATGCAGGCCGTTTTGAGGTGGTGAGCTTTTCTCGCGGCGCCAAAGATGGCGTGGAGCTGGGGCATGTATTCGCCATCTCGCGCGCCAGTCGCTCAGTGGATGAGCGCTTCAAGGGCATCAAGACCACCCACATCACTCCAGAGCAGTTGACGGGTCAGCTCTTCGTTTTCTTGGTCTTTGACCGCGTTTCCTACGCGCTGATCATGAACTCTGATGACCCGATCACGGCCGGTGACGTTGTCCGCACACCTTGAGAATGAATTAGCCGCTTGGCTGCGGCTAACGCTCACCCCAGGGCTGGGCGGCCAAGCCCAGCGCGCCCTGTTGCAGACTTTCGGCCTGCCGCAGGCCATCTTCAAGGCGGGCGGCAGCGAACTACGCGCCGCCATCGGCGACAAGCTGGCCACGCTGCTGGCCAACCATGATGCCGATGCCGACATCACGACAGCCCTGACCTGGGCGAGCGAACCCGGCAACCATCTTATTCCCCTAGGCAGCCCAGCCTATCCTCGCGCCCTGCTCGACAGCGCCGACCCGCCTGCGCTGCTGTATGCCAAAGGCAATGTCGAGCTGTTACAACAGCCCATGCTCTCGGTGGTTGGCAGCCGCAATGCCACACGGCAAGGCGAGCTGGATGCCGAGGCTTTTTCCTGCCACTTATCTGCCGCCGGGCTCACCATCGTCAGCGGTATGGCACTCGGCATTGATGCCGCGGCGCATCGTGGCGGCCTCAAGGGGCGCGGCAGCACAATTGCGGTCATCGGCACCGGCATTGATCGAATTTACCCGGCACGCAATGCGGAGCTGGCGCGTCAGATTGCTGCCGATGGCCTGATTATCAGTGAGTTCCCCTTAGGGATCGGCCCGCTCGCCCACCACTTTCCGCGGCGCAACCGCATCATCGCCGGGCTGGGGCAAGGTTGTTTGGTGGTTGAAGCCGCAGATCGCAGCGGCTCATTAATTACCGCGCGGCTGGCAGCTGAAGCCGGGCGTGAGGTGTTCGCCATTCCCGGCTCCATTCACTCCGCGCTGTCTCACGGCTGTCACCGCTTGATTCGGCAAGGTGCCAAGCTGGTAGAGTCGGCAAATGACATTCTAGAAGAGCTGGCATGGGAGTCCGTGGTCAACCCCATCACATCGGTCGATCTGGAAACAACACCCCTTTCGGCCGAAGAACTCAATCTAATCAATGTACTGGGTAATTCACCCTGTGATCTGGAGACATTGGTGGCGCGGACCGGATTGACACCTGATGCGCTTCTTGCGATGCTCCTCCCCATGGAGCTTGATGGTCGCATCGCCAGTTTGCCCGGCGGTCGCTACCAAAAGCTCAATTAACAAGACACTGTGGCGGCATCGCAGTGTTCTCACTTGGGGGCCTGCCAGCATGTTCGACATCCTCGTCTATCTATTCGAAAACTACCTCCCGGAAGCTTGTCCCGAGCCCGATGTGCTCGCTCGCAAACTGTCAGCAGTCGGTTTTGAAGAAGATGCCATCCATGATGCGCTGGACTGGCTCGCCGGCCTGCAGGAACACGATGCCGACGCCCACGAGGTTGCCCACAACACAACCACTCGGCCGGCTATCCGCGTCTATGTGGACGAAGAGCAGTCGCAGCTCAGCACCGAATGCCGCGGTTTCCTGACCTTCCTTGAGCAGGCGGGCGCCTTGCCACTGGCCTTGCGTGAGCTGGTGATTGATCGCGCCATGGCCACCACAGATGAAAGTATTAACCTGTCCCGCCTCAAGGTCATCGTGCTGATGGTCATGTGGCGCCACCAGCATTCGCTCGACACGCTGCTGCTCGAAGAGCTGCTTGCCGCCGACGAAGATGACGAAGGCGAAGACCGTCTCTGTCACTAACCTCCTGCAGGGTATTGATATTGTGATACCCCGCCAATACTTGCAAGCTGAGGGCGGCGCACCTATGATGCGCCGCTTTCGCGTTTACTTACGCCGCCCATGACCAAGCAGCTCATCATTGCCGAAAAGCCCTCTGTTGCAGCGGATATTGCTCGCGCGCTAGGGGGATTTACCAAGACGGCCGATTACTTCGAGAGCGATCAGTACGTGCTTTCCTCGGCCGTCGGTCACTTGCTCGAACTGGCTGTCCCTGAAGAATACGAGGTCAAGCGCGGCAAATGGTCGTTTGCCAACCTGCCCGTGATCCCGCCGCGCTTCACGCTGAATCCCATCGAGAAAACCGAAGATCGGCTCAAGCTGCTAACGCGCCTGATCAAGCGCAAGGATGTGTCCGGCCTGATCAACGCCTGTGACGCGGGCCGCGAAGGTGAGCTAATTTTCCGCTACGTCGTGCAGCACGCGATGAGTGAGAAAAACCCCAAGCCGATCCGCCGCCTGTGGCTGCAGTCGATGACGCAAGGCGCCATCAAAGATGGTTTTGCACACCTACGTACCGATGATGAAATGCTGCCGCTGGCCGATGCCGCGCGCTGCCGTTCCGAAGCCGACTGGCTGATTGGCATCAATGGCACGCGCGCCATGACCGCCTTCAACTCCAAAACCGGGGGTTTCCACAAGACCCCGGTCGGTCGGGTGCAAACCCCGACCCTCGCTATCCTGGTGGAGCGTGAAGAGCGTATCCGCAAATTCGTATCCCGTGATTACTGGGAAGTTGAAGGCGAGTTCGGTGCAGTTGCTGGTACCTATCGTGGTCGCTGGTTCGACGAGAAGTTCAAGAAGGGCGAGGATGAGCACGCCCAGGCCAGCCGCGTTTGGGAAAAGGCGCGCGCCGACGAGATCCGCAAGAAGTGTTTGGGCAAACATGGCGATGTCACGGAAGAGTCAAAGCCCACGACACAGCAATCCCCCGCGCTGTTTGATCTGACCTCGCTGCAACGCGAGGCCAATGGCCGCTTTGGCTTTTCTGCCAAGACCACGCTGTCGATTGCGCAAGCACTCTATGAGCGCCACAAGGTCCTAACCTATCCACGAACGGATAGCCGCCATCTGCCCGAAGATTACATTCCCTCGGTCAAGGAAACGCTGCGTGCGCTGGCCGACACGCCGTATGAAGGATTTGCTGGCGAGATTTTGGGGTCTGGCTGGGTCCATCCGAACAAGCGCATCTTCAACAATGCCAAGATTTCAGATCACCACGCCATCATCCCAACCGGGCAAGCGCCAAAGAGCCTGTCGGAAGCCGAACAGAAACTCTACGACTTGGTGGTCAAGCGTTTCCTCGCCATCTTCTACCCCGCCGCAGAATTCAATGTGACCACGCGTATCACCCGCGTTGAAGGCGAAGCCTTCAAGACTGAAGGCAAGGTGCTGGTATCGGCAGGCTGGATGGCCATTTACGGCAAGGAAGCCGAAGTCGAGGAAGAAGGCAAAGACGCCAAGGACGGCGAGGGCAAGGAAAGCAAGGCGCTTGTACCAGTCCAGCCGAAGGAACGCGTCTGGGCCAACGATGTTGCCGTCAAGGCTAACCAGACCAAGCCGCCGGCGCGCTTCAACGAAGCCACGCTGCTGTCGGCCATGGAAGGCGCGGGCAAGCTGGTGGACGACGAAGAGCTGCGCGAAGCGATGAGTGAGCGCGGCCTCGGCACACCGGCTACGCGGGCCGCCACCATTGAAGGTCTGCTCAGCGAAGAGTATGTGCATCGCAACGGCCGCGAACTCCAACCGACGGCCAAGGCCTTCTCGCTGCTGTTCGCGCTCGACAAGCTGGGCGTAGAAGAAATTCGCTCGCCGGAACTCACCGGTGACTGGGAATACAAACTCAAGCAGATGGAAGCCGGCAAGCTACCGCGTGACGAGTTCATGGGCCACATCGTCAGCACCACGCAGGAGATGGTGGCACGCATCAAAGATGGCGAAATCCCGGAAGAGGCGTTTGCCACCATTGATGCCCCCTGTCCCAAGTGCGGTGGCGTGATTCAGGAAAATTACAAGAAATTCCAGTGCAAGGCCTGTGACTTCTCGCTGTGGAAAGTGGTGGCAGGTCGCCAATACGAATCCGAAGAAGTTGAAGAGCTGCTGACCAAGCGCACTGTTGGCCCATTGCAAGGCTTCCGCAGCAAGATGGGGCGCGCTTTCGCAGCCATCATCAAGCTCAATGCCGAGCACCAGCCGGAATTCGATTTCGGGCAGAGCAATGAAGGCAGTGACGAGGAAGTCGATTTCAGCGAGCAGGAAAGCATCGGGCCTTGCCCCAAGTGCCAGAGTGCCATTTACGAAAACGGCATGGCCTATGTGTGCGAGAAATCAGTGGGTGCGGCTAAGACCTGTGACTTCCGCTCCGGCAAGGTGATCCTGCAGCAAGAAATTGATCGCGCTCAGATGGTGAAGCTCCTGACCGAAGGCAAAACCGATCTACTCAAGGGCTTCGTGTCCAATCGCACCAAGCGCAAGTTCTCGGCCTTCCTCGTGCGCGGACCAGATGGCAAGACCGGATTTGAGTTTGAAGCGCGGGCGCCTAAAGCACCGAAGGCAGGCAAGGCGAGTCCGGCCGGCGCTGAGGGCGCTGAAGCCACTGCGGATACAGAGGCAGCGCCTGCCAAAGCGGCCAAGGCCAGTAAAACGGCTGCGGCAGCAAAGACCACTAAAGCCAAGGCTGCGCCGAAGAAGCGCGCTGCCGCAAAGTAAGACAGCTACCCCATGACGTCCTATCAGAACATTCTGACCGAGGTTGATCATGGGGTCGGCATCATCACGCTCAACCGCCCCGAGCGACACAATGTTATTGATGGGCTGTTCATCAGCGAACTGACAGCTGCGCTCGCCAGCATGAGCGGCGACAGCAGCGTCTGTGTGATCATCCTCTCCAGTCTCGGCACCAGCTTTTGTGCGGGCGTAGATGCCCAATGGTTGCTGCAAGGCGCGCTCAAAGGGGAGGCGGAAAGTCTGGTTGAAGCACGCGCCTTTGCAACCCTGCTGCGCACCCTCAGCGACGCACCCAAGCCCACAGTGGCGCGGATTCAAGGGCCTGTCCTAGGCGGGGGTATAGGCCTGATTGCCGCGTGCGATATCGCGATTGCAACGTTCGATGCCGAGTTCGCGCTCACCGACACACAACGCGGCCTGATTCCGGGGGTTATCGCGCCCTATGTCACAAGTGCGATCGGCGTGCGCCATGCCCGTCGCTACATGCTCACGGCCGAACGCTTCTCGGCATCCGAGGCGTATCGTCTGGGCCTAGTCCATGAAATCGTGGCCGACACCACTGGGCTGGACCATGCCTTAGCTGACCTAGTGGATGCCCTGCTCGCCAATGGCCCGCACGCATTAACAGAATGCAAAGCGACGCTGGCGGTGCTGCAAAACCGGCCGGTGTCGGCCGAATTACTCGATCACATGGCGCAGCGCAGTGCCCGCGTACGCGCGGGTACCGAGGCGCGCGAAGGCCTCACCGCGCTGCTCGAAAAACGTCTGCCGAACTGGGCCAGCAAACCTTAAGCTCAATCCGCTGTCGAAGTGTGCTGCCCAAACGGGCTATCAAACTGCACATCATTCTTTCCACACTGAATCACTGATGACTTATCCCTCTTTCGTTAATCTCGTTGAAGTCGGGCCGCGTGATGGCCTGCAGAACGAGAAGCAGAACATTCCCACCGCGACGAAGCTTGAACTGATCCGGCGATTGGAGGCTAGCGGCCTCCAGCACATCGAAGCTGCCGCGTTTGTGTCGCCCAAATGGGTGCCCCAAATGGCGGACCACAGCGAGCTCATGCACGAAGTCATGCGCAGCAAAAAACCCGGCGTCAGCTACCCAGTGCTGGTGCCTAACCTCAAAGGTCTGGAAGCCGCATTGGCTGCGGGTGTTGAAGAGATTGCGATTTTCACTGCCGCCTCGGAAGCCTTTGCGCAGAAAAACATCAACTGCTCGATCGCCGAGAGCCTTGAGCGTTTTCCACCCGTGATCGCAGCCGCTAAGGCTGCTGGTGTGAAAGTACGCGGCTATGTCTCCTGCGTGCTTGGCTGCCCCTATCAAGGTGCGGTCGCACCCCTCGCCGTGGCCGAGGTCGCGCATGCGCTTTACGATATGGGTTGCTATGAAGTCAGCCTTGGCGACACCATCGGCGTCGGCACGCCAGCCAGCACACTGGCCATGCTGGAGGCCGTTGCCAAACGCATTCCGCTCAAGTTCCTCGCCGGTCACTTCCACGACACCTACGGCATGGCGATTGCCAACATCCACACCGCGCTGGAATTCGGCATCAGCACCTTTGACAGCTCGGTCGCTGGACTCGGGGGCTGCCCTTACGCGGCTGGCGCCACGGGCAATGTGGCCACCGAGGATGTGGTTTATTTACTCAACGGCCTCGGCATTGAGTGTGGCGTCAATCTTGACAGCTTGGTCGAGACAGCAGCATGGATCAGTGCAGAGCTAGGACGTCCCCCTGCCGCTCGCGTTAGTCGCGCGATGCTGGCAAAATCGTGTACATAGTCCTTGTGGAGTTGTCATGATCGAATCACCGTGTATCAATATATGCAAGCTTGACGAGGCCACGGGCCTGTGCGTCGGCTGCATGCGTAGCGTCGATGAAATCCGCTCTTGGCGCGATGCAACGCCGGAACAAAAGCTGGCCATCATTGAAGCCGCGCGCCAACGCGGCCTTCAGGCAGCCTGATTAATGCAAGTCATCGTCATCAGCGGTGTTTCCGGTTCGGGCAAATCAATTGCCCTAAACGTGCTTGAAGACGGCGGTTACTACTGCGTCGACAATCTGCCTGCGCCGCTACTCCCTGAGCTCGTGCAGCATCTGCGCTGGGGCGGTTACGAGCGCGTGGCCGTCGCCGTGGATATGCGCGGTGGCAGCAGCATTGCAGCCCTGCCCAGCCAGTTGCGCGACCTAGAAAGCGATGACATTCAGGTCCGCTTCATTTTCCTCGACGCCCGTGATGACATCCTGATTCAGCGCTTTTCAGAAACGCGTCGCCGTCATCCACTCGGCGATGACAGCACCACGCTCGAGGAGGCCATTGCCAATGAGCGTGAAATTCTTGCGCTCGTTTCCGAGTTTGGCCACCGCATCGACACCAGTGAATTGCGTGCCAATGCGCTGCGCAGCTTCATCAAGGATTTTGCAGCGCTGAACGATGGGCGCCAGCTGGTGCTGCTGTTCGAGTCCTTCGGTTTCAAGCACGGCATTCCGCTGGATGCCGATCTAGTTTTCGACGTGCGCTGCCTGCCCAACCCACATTACGATCCGGTGTTGCAGCCACAAACCGGCCAAGACAAAGCGGTATGCGAGTTTCTCGCCAGCCAGCCTGAAGTGCAGCGCATGGAAAACGACATCGCCACGTTTGTAGAGAACTGGCTGCCTAGCTACGTTGCCGACAATCGCAGCTATCTCACGGTTGCCATCGGCTGTACCGGTGGGCAGCATCGCTCGGTCTATCTAGCTGAACAACTGAAAGCACGCTTTGAAGGCAAGGCGCGCGTGTTGGTTCGTCACCGTCGCCTAGCAAGTCAATCATGAAGAAAACCATTGCTGTTGGTTTCACCGGAGCCTCAGGCTTGCCTTATGGCATGCGCTTGCTTGAATGTCTCTTGGCAGCTGAAGGCATCCATGTGCAGCTGGTGTATTCACAAGCTGCACAAATCGTGGCCCAACAAGAAATGGGCTTCAAGTTAGGTTCACGACCCAGCGAGGTGGAAACCGAGCTAAGCGCCCGCTTCAACGCCCCCGCCGGCAAGCTGCGCGTCTATGGGCGTGAAGAATGGTTTGCACCACTGGCCTCCGGCTCCAATCCACCCGATGCCTATGTGATCTGCCCCTGCACCATGGGCACGCTGGCAAAGGTGGCGGCCGGCATGGGCGATGATCTGGTCTGTCGCGCTGCCGATGTGGTGCTCAAGGAAGGCAAGAAGCTGATCCTGGTGCCGCGCGAAATGCCCTTCTCCGTTATCCACCTGGAAAACATGCTCACACTGGCACGTGCCGGTGCAGTGATCATGCCGCCAAACCCGGCCTTCTATCACCATCCGCAGTCGCTGCAGGACATGGTTGATTTTGTGGTGGCGCGTATTCTCGATCATCTGGGCGTTAAGCACACACTGATGGCGAAATGGGGCGAACCTCAACCTTCTGCCGAGGCGTAATCGCCCTTACATGTCGTCACAGGAAATCCCGCTCTTCCCCCTCAACACTGTGCTCTTCCCCGGTGGCTATCTGCCACTGCGGGTGTTCGAACAACGTTATATGGACATGGCTACGCAGTGTCTGCGTGACAGCACTTCGTTCGGCATCTGTCTGATTTCCAGCGGTCAGGAAGTTGGCAAACCCGCGGTGCCGCATGAGATAGGCACCTTGGCGCAGATCGGCGACTGGGATATGCAGCAGCTGGGCGTGCTCAACATCAAGGTGCATGGACTGCAGCGTTTTCGCATCCTCAACCGCCGTAGCGAGAGCTCGGGCCTGCAGATGGCAGAGATTGAGCTGATCGACAATGAACCGGCGATACGTCTGCCCTCAGCGCTATCACGTATGCAGCCACTAATGCGCATAATCCTTGCCGATGCCGGCGATGCGGTGCCCACGCCGCATTTTCTCGACGATGCGGTATGGCTGGGCAACCGCTATGCTGAATTGTTGCCCATCTCCTTGCTCGCCAAACAGAAGCTGATGGAGATTGACGACTCGCTGCTGCGCATTGAAACCATTCATCAGTATCTGGACCAGAAGGGTTTGCTCAAGCAGGACGCCTGATTCAGCCCGGTTCCAGCGTAAAATCATGGCTTCGCCACATTGGCTGTAAGCCACCCGGTACTGAACATGGCACGTCCTCACAACGATAACTTCCTGCGCGCACTCCTGCGCGAGCCCGTTGATTACACGCCGCTGTGGCTGATGCGCCAAGCCGGGCGCTACCTGCCGGAATACAACGAGACGCGCCGCCGTGCTGGCAACTTCCTCAATCTGTGCAAGTCGCCGTCCATGGCCTGCGAAGTTACCTTGCAGCCATTGGCCCGCTACAAGCTCGATGCAGCGATTCTCTTTTCCGACATCCTGACGATTCCCGATGCGATGGGGCTAGGGCTGTATTTCGCCGAGGGCGAAGGCCCCAAATTCGAACGTCCGTTGCGTGAAGAATGGGCCATCCGTGACCTGACGGTTCCGGACCCCTACGACCATCTACGCTATGTGTTGGATGCCGTCTCCGAAATTCGCCGCGCGCTCGACAACTCGGTGCCGCTGATCGGTTTTTCCGGCAGCCCCTTCACCCTGGCCTGCTACATGGTGGAAGGCGGTGGCTCCAGCGATCACCGCACCATCAAGACCATGCTGTATCAGCGTCCGGATCTGCTGCATCACATCCTCGACATCAATGCACAAGCCGTCACTGCTTACCTCAACGCACAAATCGAAGCTGGCGCACAAGCTGTACAGATCTTCGATACCTGGGGCGGCGCTTTATCGCACCGCGCCTTCCAAGAGTTCTCGCTGGCCTATCTGAAGAAAGTCGTCAGCGGCCTCAAGAAGTCACACGATGGCGAGCGCGTACCCTGCATCGTCTTCACCAAGGGCGGCGGTCAGTGGCTGGAATCCATGGCCGACATCGGTTGTGATGCACTCGGCCTCGACTGGACCACAAGTCTGGGCGATGCCCGCCGCCGCGTGGGCGACAAGGTGGCGCTGCAAGGCAACCTTGACCCCATCACTTTGTTTGCCGGCCCCGATGCCATCGCAGCAGAAGCAACGCGCGTGCTCGAAGACTATGCATCGACTGGTGGCCCCATGACGGGGCATGTGTTTAACCTGGGGCATGGGATCTCTCAATTCACCCCCCCAGAACACGTGACTGCCCTAGTCGAGACCGTACACAACTTTCGAGCTTGAGGCGATTGAGCCCTGATCTCAAAGGGCTTTTCCCTAACGGCCAAAACTGCAAAAAGTGCAATTGGGTAAAAGCCCCAAAATGGGCGTCAAGACTTGACTTATGCACAGAAACCGGCATCGCCGCTGCGGCCGTGAAAATTTCAGCGACAGATCAAGGGTATAAGCTTATGCCATTGATAAAAAAGAGTTTTTTTGTTGCACAATTGTTATACAGCGTAACAAATTCTCAAACAGGCCGGTCACTTAGCGGATTCCCGCAGGGGTTTCCCACAAAGTTATCCACAGAATCTGTGGGTAGCTTAAAACTCCTTTACGAACAAGAAACTAGGGCGTAAACGCAAAGCACAATCGAGATGTCAGCGCCAAGCCCATGAGCACCCAGTCCAAGCCCCCTATTCTCCGCGTTGCGCTCGACCTGCCGCTACCGCGGTTGTTCGATTACACCTGCGTTGATGCGCTGGTTGATGATGTTGGTTATCGCGTCAGCGTACCTTTTGGTCGTGGCGAAAAGGTAGGCGTGATCGTTGCCGTACTCGATGAGAGCGATCAACCTGTCGACAAGCTGAAAGCCGCGCTCGCCATCCTGCGTGATATGCCGCGTCTGCCGGCGGATTGGCTCGCCGTCACCGAATTCTGCGCGCGCTATTACCAGCACCCGCTTGGCGAAGTGATGACGCTGGCCCTGCCGCCGATGTTGCGCAAGGGCAAGTTGCCGCGCGCACTGAAGGACAAGAAGAAAGACACGGACGTCACCGTGCAGCGCCCAGTGCTACATGCCGAACAACAATCAGCATGTGCGGCCATCGACAACGCCGCGGGCGAATTCAAAGCTTTTCTGCTGCACGGGATCACGGGGAGCGGCAAGACCGAGGTGTATTTGCACGCCATTGAGGCAGTGCTCGCGCGTGGCCAGCAAGCGCTGATGCTGGTGCCGGAAATCGCCCTCACCCCACAGCTCGAAGGTCGCGTTGCGGCGCGCTTCCCTAACGCAAAGATCGTTTCCGCGCATAGCGGCCTCGCCGATGCCGCACGTGCGCGCGGCTTCCTTGATGCCCTGGAAGGGCGCGCGGATATTGTGATGGGTACGCGGTTGTCTGTCTTCACACCGCTGCCGCGCCTCGGCCTGATCGTGATCGACGAAGAACACGATGCCTCGTTCAAGCAACAGGAAGGCTTACGCTATTCGGCGCGCGACGTTGCCGTCATGCGGGCAAAGCAGCTCAACATCCCCATCGTGCTCGGCTCGGCCACCCCCTCGCTGGAAACCTACTACCACGCCAAGAGCCGCCGCTATGGACTGCTCGAGCTGAAGCAGCGCGCAGTCGCCGATGCCCCACCCGTGGTGCGCTGCATTGATACGCGCCGCGAGAAGCTACAGGATGGTTTGTCGGCTGCCATGCTCGCCGCCATTGAAGCGCGGCTCGCACGTGGTGAGCAAAGCCTGATCTTCCTCAACCGCCGTGGCTATGCGCCAGTGCTGGCCTGCCCGTCATGCGGCTGGGTGTCTACCTGCAAACGCTGTGCCGCCAATATGGTGGTGCATCTCGCCGACAAGCGCTTGCGTTGCCACCATTGTGGTTTCGAAAATCACATTCCCGCAGGTTGCCCCGATTGCGGCAATCAGGACATTCACCCTTTCGGCCGCGGCACGCAAAGACTAGAAGAGACACTGGCGCAACGCTTCCCGCACGCCCGCGTACTGCGCGTCGACCGCGACTCGGCTAACTCGCCCACCAAATGGCGTGCGCTGCTGGATGCCATTCATGCCGACGAAGTCGACATCCTGATCGGCACGCAAATGCTAGCCAAGGGACATGATTTCCCCAAGCTCACGCTGGTCGGCGCGATTGGTGCCGACGCGGCATTGTTCGCGGCCGACTTCCGCGCACCGGAACGCTTGTTCGCGCAGTTGATGCAAGTCGGCGGTCGGAGTGGCCGTGCCGCCTTGCCGGGTGAAGTGTTGATCCAAACCGAATACCCGGATCACCCGCTGTACGAAGCGCTGATGCAACACGACTTCCACCGCTTTGCTGACTCGCAACTGGAAGAGCGCGAACAGGCCGGCTTCCCGCCCTATACCTTCCAGGCATTACTCCGCGCCGAGGCACCGAGTATCGATCAGTCACTGGCTTTTCTTGCTCAGGCGCGTGCGGCGGCTAAAGCACTGCTCGATGACAATGCCCAATACAGCGAGCACATCAGTCTCTACGATCCCGTACCCATGCGCATGTTCCGCCTCATGAGCCTGGAGCGGGCACAACTGCTAATCGAATCGCCCAGCCGCCCCGCACTGCAGCACTTTTTGACGCAATGGATGGAAGCCCTGTACGCCCAGAAAGCCAACCGGGAATTACGCTGGCATCTAGATGTTGACCCGTTGGAATTCTAGGGCTGGCATAATATGATAAAAATGAATCGACGTTTCGGCAGCTGGTGCTCGTTGTATTAGTGATCTTCAGTCCACCTATACAGGCTCGAGAATAAAGTGACTAAGTCCATTCTATTGATCGAAGACAGCATCACCACACTTCGGGCGCTCTCGCGGCTACTCGTTGAGCATGGATACTCCCCGGTCGAAGCTAAGTCCATGGCAGAAGCGCAAGCACTGCTAACCAGTAAGAGCGACTATCTGTGTGCGGTAATGGACTACACACTCCCCGATGCTCCAGACGGCGAAACGCTGCCTCTGTTACTTGAGCACAAACTCCCGACGATCATCCTCACAGGCAATACAGACGAAGCCGTTCGCGAGCATCTGCTGCTCCAGCCAATATTCGACTATGTTCCCAAAGACAATCCCGCCGCCCTCGAGTACGTCCGGAAGTTAGTCTCTCGCGTCGAGCAGAACAAGCACGTCAAGGTGCTATTAGTCGATGACTCGAAAACCGTTCGCAATCACCTGAGAAGCTTGCTTGAACGGCAGCTGTATCAGGTGTTGGAAGCCGCTACTGCGGAAATCGCCCTAGCAGTGCTGCAAAAGGAACCGGATATCCGTTTAGTGCTTGCCGACCAAGATATGCCCGGCATGAATGGCATACACATGACCAGTGAAATCCGACGGCTGTATGGCTCAGACAGCATGGCAATTGTTGGTATTTCGGGAAGTCTCGTAGAAGGACTCACTGCTCGGTTCATCAAAGCTGGAGCCGATGATTTCCTGCGTAAGCCCTTTAATGCAGAAGAGTTCTTCTGTCGTGTCACGCGCAATATCGAATTTGTCGAGAACATGGCTGCACTGAATTCAATTGCACATATCGACGCCCTGACCGGGCTACCTAACAGACGTAAGTTTTTTTCCGAACTCAAACGCGTAAGCGGCGGCTTCAGCATCGCCATGCTGGATCTCGATCACTTCAAGAAAATTAATGACGGCCACGGCCACGACGTTGGCGATCTGGCGCTCCGTCATGTCGCCAATCTGATGCGCGACCATTTCCCAGATTGCCTACTGGCACGCTTTGGTGGTGAAGAGTTTGTCGTCATGTTGCCGGGCCACGAACCAGTCGCTCATCGCAGCAAGCTGCAAGCTTTCTGCCGTCACGTTGAAGCTGGCGTAATCTCTAACGCACCGGACGGCATGAAGGTCACCCTCAGCATCGGCTTCTCAAGCTCAAAAGAACCCGATATCACCCATATGCTAAAGCTTGCCGATACCAATCTTTATAAAGCCAAGGAAAGCGGTCGCAACCAAGTGATGCCCTAGGCGAAAAAGCCTAGCGCTTACTTTTTCCGCATCAGACTCCGTGTGAATATGTTTGGGTTTTAGGCCGAGCCAGTAGTGCGACGTCAAAAACCGAACAAACCCTTAATCACATTCCCGACCGCACTACCGGCATCCATGCTGCTATCCCCGGATGAACGATTACCTGAAGTGCTGCGGTTGCTGTCACTTTCCATAATGGGTTGTGCAGCAGTCGATTTGACGCGGACCTTGGCAACCCATTCCGGATTCCATGAGGCCTTGGGGTCTTTCGGGCGCGGCGGGTGTGCGAAGTGGGCCTCTTCACCGTAGGCAATCATGCGCAGCATAGCGTTGGGCGCAGCGGCCATGACTTCCTTAGGCACCGTGCATTCGGTGGTGGATGAGGGCAACACCACCTTGTCCTTGATCAGGCGAGCAACCTCGGGTGGAGCGATGTAGCCAAACAGCGCTTCGCCAAACTCCTTGCTGTTGGCGGACACCCACCACACCATATCGTTGCCGTTATCGCTACCGCCCATAACATTGGCGAAGTAGCCAGTGGCATTGCTAATGCTCTTCCAGCGCACATTCATGGCTGTGCCCTGCTTGCTCATGCTGATTTCGAGCGGGGCCAGATAATCGAGAGTGTCGAGGTTAAAACGGATGTCGGGCGAGTAGTTGCCCTTAACTTGGTGCTCACCGCGCAAGGAGGAATTGTTGGGCACGCGCGTGCTGTCCTTTTCATTCGGCCAATCGCCATAGGTGCGTGAACGACCCACCGATGGGCCGATCTGTCCGCTGACGCGGCGTGTGAACAATCCCGCCGGCCATTGCTGACCACTGGCCATCTTGGCGAAATCAATCACATACGGCTGACCTGCGCCCGCCTGAGCGCCACAGCCCCAGAACAACAGCAGGCGGCCCTTGGGTTTTTCATAATCCTCGCGGCGTTCATCTTCATCGCGGCGTGGGGCCTGAGTTTTTTGGGGCGTACGCAGCGGCAGGCTGCTGCCCATATTCATAGCGGGGGGCACCAGATGATCTGCTGCAGGTTCTCCACTGGCGCTCTGTTGCGAACCCAGTTGCAGCAACAAGCGCTTGCTGGAGCTGCTCATGCCGCCGCCCATCATCATGCTGGCCATGTCCGTCATGCTCGGTGCGCCGCCACCCATGGGCATGCCCGAACTCGTTTCTGCACTCATCCAATAGCTAGCGATCGGCGCCTTGGTTTGCGCAAACCCCAAGAGGGGTGTGGTAAAACACAGCAGGCCAAAGGCGGCGACACGGGAGTGGTAAACAGGCTTCATGGCGAGCTCCAGCAAAAAATGAGGGGGGCGCAGAATCTGTCGCGATCTTAGCGTATCTATTGCAGAGACAGTGATTGAGGCACCATTTAATGCGCTATTTACGGCGCCAAGACGTCCATTTGTGTCCATTTGATGGGCATTCCGCATATCCTGTGCGGCGGGCAGCGTGGACGCCCCACGTTTCCGATAAATCACTATAATCCTTGATGCTTCACAAGCAAACTTAACACTCTCGGCCCTCCATGCATTCCTGCGAATTGTGTACAACCTCCGGTGGCGAGCTGCTGTGGTCCGATGCGGACTGCAGAGTCGTCCTGGTTGAAGGTGAAGAAGCCGCCCTCTATCCGGGCTTCTGCCGCGTCATTTGGACCGGCCATGTGGCGGAAATGAGCGACCTCAATGCCGCGCAATCCAGCCACCTGATGCGTGTGGTGCTGGCCACCGAAAGCGCTGTGCGCGCCACAGTAAGCCCAGACAAGATCAACCTCGCCAGCTTGGGCAATGTCGTTCCCCATCTGCACTGGCATGTCATTCCCCGCTGGCAAGACGACAGCCGCTACCCGCGCCCCATTTGGGCAGCGGCACTGCGCGACAGCCCAAGCCGCCAGGCCCCTGACAAAACCCGCCTCATTGCCGCGCTGATCGCCGCTCTGCAGGCCCCCTCACACTGATCTCTACCCTGATCTCGCACCGATCTACATAAGGCCACGTCCATGAGCTCACCCGCTACCTCGTCGCTGCCCAACGTCGCCCCTGCCTTTGTAACCGCAGACGAGTGCCGCACTTGGCTGGCGGCCCAGCCGCTGGCCAGCACCGTGCAGATGCAATCGCTGCTGCAACGCCAGCTGGGGCTGCTCAACCGCCACACGGTATCGGGCAGCGAGCGGTTCGCCATTCTAGAAACCCTGCGCGAGCAGCTCTACCGCACCCAGGAAGAATGCCAAGCACGCTTTGCCCGGCGGCCCATTCCGCTGGCCTTGCCAGAACAAGCCGCGTTTGATTCGTCACAAGCTACTTGGCGGGCATTTGCCGATGGTTATGTACGCTGCCTTGAATCACTGCTGACCGGCGAAATCGCCATCCAGTCGAAGGCTGCGCAGGTCATTGAACGCATTCTGTCGACCTTGGTCGATATGCAGACTGACATTTATCGCAGCAGCAGCACACCGCCCGCCGATCACTGGCAGCACCTGCACAAATGCGTTGATGTGGCCGAGCAGCTTGGCGTGCTCAGCGAGGCCGTCAAAGACCGGCTGCGCAACCCGGACATGCCGGTGACAATTGTGGCGACCTATGCAGAAGCCTTTCTGTTGCATAGCGCCAGCCCCTATGAGCTTGGGCAGAAGCAGATGACCTGGGTCGTGCGTTGGGCACGACGTTGGAGCAGCAAAATCAGCCTGCATGACTATGCACAAGAAAGCCCCGGTGCAGCGCCGTTCTACGTGCAACTAGACCAGACCTCGCCCGCCACTCACACAGCGCTGTATCAGGGCAAGGTACGAGTGCTGGATACCGGTGGCCTGCGTCGTAGTCTCAAGAAACGCATGCTTGGGCTCTCCAAAGGCGCCACGCCGGCAAGCTTGCAGCTTGGGGATGACTGTACGCAGCCAGCCACCGAACAATTGCTAACCCGGATTTATCAACGCTGGTGCAAAGACATCACCCCGCGCAAACATGAGCGCCACACGGGTGCCAGCCACGCCACTATCAGCTGCGGGCTAGAGAATGCGCACCGCCTCTTTCTCGATGGACGTGATTTCCAACTCCCGGGTGTAGCCGACATGGCCAAGCTGCGCCGCGAGCGCGAACACATGGCGACCTTGGGCCGTCCAGTTGAGGCTGCAAAGCTCCAGGAAGAAGCGATCAACAAGGACGCCGAGGACTGGCAAATTCTTGATGAAAGCGCGAATGGTATGCGTTTGCTGCGCAAGAGCGGCAAGGTGCGCATTGCGGTAGGTGTGCTACTGACCTTACAAGTCGCTGGCGTTCGCGCACCCTTGCTGGGCTGCGTGCGTTGGGCGGTGACACACATGGATGGCGAAGTAGAAATGGGCATTCAGCTCATTCCGGGGCAAGCCGAAGCGCTTGCCGTAGGTGGCACAGCCGCTCATTCGAAGGGTATGCATTACGACCGCGCGCTGCTCTTGCCGGCCATTGCTGCGCTCAAGGAAAGCTCAAGCCTGATCTTGCCATCAAGCTGGTTCGAGCCGGGCCGCATCATTGAACTGCATGATGGCAAAGTGCGTAACGTGCGTCTTGGGCAGCCCATTGAGCGCGGCCGTGATTTTGACCGCGTGACTTTCAGTGACGCGCCTTAAACCGCTATACGTATGCCGTAACACTTCTCACGACACGCCGAACTCGGCATGCCGTGAGGAGGCGGTTCACTCGCTGCCTTGACGATCCAGCAGTGCCGCCATTGAGGTCAAATTAAGGTCAGCCACCAGCACTCCTGAGAACTCGCCCAAGCCCGAAAACAAAGGCTGCGCCAGCGTTAGGCAAAAATCTTCGGAAGCGGTCGACAGATAAATCGTCGAAACAAACTGCTGACCCGTCTGCGCAACGCGTGAGAAGTAGTCTTGACTGCTGCGATCAATCCCAGCCCCACCCGCGCGCATGCGGCCGTACATGGACGGATTGATCCAGTTCGGGAAACGCTGCACCCCGCGCGCATCCAACTCAAACACCATCTCGAAGAAAGGGAAAGCCTTGAAGGCGGCATCGAGGCTGTGAGGATCACGACCGCGTGGATGATTCATGAGGCTGTCGAGCGCGGCGAAGGCATTGTCACGCCACAGCTCTAGGTCGCCAAACGTGCGGATCGGGTGCACTTGATGCGGTGTATCTTCCACCACGATGACACTGCCCCACTCGGCCTTGCCAACTTTCTTCAGATACGCTGCACGCTCGGCCGCGGCAATACTGTTCGGCAACTCGCCAGTACTGCCATTCACAACTGCGACGGACACGCCGGCAATCGGGTGTTGCTTACCGTCTTCGGTGGTGAAGAAACCACGATCAAGATCTTCTGGGTCGTACAGGTGCGAGGCAAGTGCGTGGAACTGCACGATGGCGGTTTCAAGCAAGCGTAGCAGTGTGCTGTTGTCGCCCTCTGGGTCTTCCATGACCAGGATGAAGTCATCGCCGCCGATATGCCCAAGCACTTGGTTCGGTTTGCCGACAAATAGACGACGTAGGATTTCGGCCAGCGTGCGGATCATGGCATCACCACGGATGAAGCCGTAGCGATCATTAAATGATTTGAAGTGATCCAGATCGATGTAGGTCAGGCCCATCTTGCGCTGCGCACTCAAGCGCGATTCGATGGTCTGACGCAGGCTCGGGCCTGTTTGTAATTGCGAGAGCGGATGCAGGTTGGCGCCATGTTCACGGTGCGTCAGGATCTGCGCGATCAGACTCATCGGCTGCACAGTACCGAGATAAGTTCCATCCGGGCCCACCACCACCCACGGCTCAAGCCCTTCACGACTCACATAGAGCGAGCGGGCGAGTGAAGACAAGGTGGTGTTGTTCGGTAGCACGCGGCGGATCGGTTCGCAGGCCTTGCCAATCTGCTGCGTAGCACGTGACAACACACGGCCGCGTGACAGCATCCCGACCGGCTGCTCCTGATCCAGCACCACGATCCATGGCAAGGATGGATTCTGATGAAACAGCTCACGCACCGAGTTGATATCGGCGTGCAGCTCGACGGTATTACCGGGTTCAACCACGTCGGTTAGGCGGAAGCGATCTTGCGGGCGGGCACGCCAGGCTTCATCCAACGCAGGCAGATCGATGGGGTGCGCTTGCAGGTCGGCCTTGGGTGGCGAGAAGAAATAGCCTTGTCCAAGGCGGATGCCCATGCTCTGGCAAAAGCCTACGTCTTCCGCGCGCTCCAGACCTTCTGCAATCACGGTGGCACCAAGGCGCTCCGCCATCGACACAATCGCTTCGAGCAACACCGCGCGCACACGGCTGCCCTGTGCCTCGTGGACCAGTGTGCGATCAATCTTGATAAATTCGGCGCGCACCATGGCCAGCGTGGTGAGGCCATTGAAGCCAGCGCCCATATCATCCAGCGCAATACGCAAACCAGCGGCGCGCAGTACTTCGCAACGCTCAGCGAGCAAAGACGCATCGACAAGCTCGCTCTCCACCACTTCGATCACCACATCGCGCGGATCAATGCTCATCTCCTGCAGCCACAGCAGGCATTGCTCCGTCCAGCTTTCATGCAGCAACGTGGTTGGCATCACATTCATGAACAGCGGCGTGCCCTTGGCAATTTCATTGGCCTTACGCTTGAGCGCCAAGTGCTGGCAGGCTAAGTCCATGTCGTCCTGACGGCGCAACTGGCGCGCCAGCGTAAAGGCTTCGCCGCCCGCCAGCAGCGCACCGGCCGGTTCGCGCAGGCGACACAATGCCTCATAGGCAAACACCTGACCGCCCGCCTGCATATCCACGATGGGCTGCAAGTACATTTCAATGCGCGGCTCCAGCCCACCCAGCAACCAAGAGTAGCGCTGGCGTGCATACATGGCCTGCACGGGCATGGCGCTTTCCAGCGCCGTCAGCGGACATTCACTACTCTCGTCACCCAGCAGCAAAGCGAGAGTGGAGCTCAAAATTTGCGGATCCGTTGCCCGTACGATGCGCTCAAGTAGACTGCCCAGATCCTCGGCTTCGAGCGTGAAACGCCATAGGCTGCCGCCGATATGCATGCCGCCAGACTGTGTCCAAATGGCATCTGGGGAATATTGGCCTTCGTACTTGAGAATGAGCTGAGTCATGCTGGTAAGGGCTAAAGTGAAAACCTTCTCCAAGCACTTGCCGTGCCATGGTCAAGACACCCTGAGCGGTTCAAGGGTGATCATTCAACCAGCTGTAACGCACCATCCTGCAGCACTGCGTCATGCTACCCACCCCAATCTGGGGAAAGGCTAAAAAAAGCAGCGTCGTAAACTAGCTTGCACTTACGCGATGTGCCGGAAAGCGGGCGCAGAACTCGCTACCGTGACCCAGCTCGCTCTCGATCACCAGCTCGGCCTGATGGCGCTCCAGTACATGCTTAACGATGGCAAGGCCAAGCCCGGTGCCGCCGGTGTCGCGCGAGCGGCCACGGTCAACCCGATAAAAGCGCTCGGTGAGGCGCGGCAGGTGCTCTGGTGCAATACCTAGGCCGCTATCGCGTACGGAAAACGCTGCACCACCCTCTGGCAAGGGCGCCCATACAAGATGGATCTTCCCGCCTTCCGGCGTATACCGCACTGCGTTACCCGCGAGGTTGCCAAACACACTGCGCAACTCCTTGGCGCTACCGCGCAGCAACGCCGGGCCACTGCTGTCGACCGTGATTTGATGACGGCCAGCGGACAAGGATGTGATCTCACCACGCACATCGGCCAACAAGGCGGCGACCATCACCTCTTCTTCATGCGGTGGCGGCGAGCCGGTTTCTATAGACGACAGAATCAGCAAATCCTCAATCAGCTGCTGCATCCGCTGAGCCTGTTCGGCCGCCAAATCAAGGTAGTGGCGCACATCGTCCTTGGGAATGTCATCAATACCATCCGCAAGTGTTTCGATGAAGCCGGACACTACTGTCAACGGGGTCTTTAGCTCGTGTGATACGTTGGCAACAAAATCGCGGCGCATGGTTTCGAGCTTTTCGAGCTGGCTCACATCGCGGGTGAGCAGCAACATTTGGACTTCGCCAAACGGCACCAACTGCAGATTGAGCACACGCCCCGAGGAGCGCAGCGGGCGCAGCTCCAGCGATGTCCCAAACTGCGGCGCCTGCAGGTAATCCACAAAGGCAGCGTCACGGAACAGATTGGTAATCGGATAGCCCATGTCGCGCTGGGCGGACAAACCCATGTGCGCCTCGGCATTCGTGTTCAACCACTCGATGATCAAGTCTTCGGTCAGAATCACCACCCCGTCAGGCAGCGTCTGTGCGACTTTGCGAAAACGCTCCAGGGTTTCCTGCAAGGCCTGACGTTGTTCGCGCTGTTCGCGGCTGCGCTGGTAGAGCGCAGCAAACACATCCTCCCACAGACCATATCCATCAGGCACCGGCGTACCTAGGGGTTGGCGCGCCCAAGTGACGAGGCGTGACAACTGGCGTAGGTGCGCAAACCAAATGCCGAACAGCATAAGCAAGCCGATACCCAGCCCCAGCGTAAAGCTGAACAGGGTACCGAGCAGGACAACAACTAAACCGATGAATGACGCGACGAGCAATGCTCGCAGCAGAATCGAACGTGGTGGTTGCACGAAGTGGCGGGCGGCTTTTTACTGGTTGGCGGAAAGGCGGTATCCCGCGCCACGAACGGTTTGAATCAGGGCATCCGTGCCCGAGGGTTCCAATGCGCTGCGCAGACGACGGACATGCACATCCACGGTACGCTCCTCGACAAACACATGGTCACCCCACACACCATCCAGCAGCTGGGTACGCGAGTGTACCCGTTCCGGGTGGGTCATGAGGTAATGCAGCAGGCGGAACTCAGTCGGGCCAAGATTGATGGGATTGCCGGCCGCGGCAACCCGGTGTGTGACCGGGTCGAGGCGCAGGCCACCAATTTCCACAATATCTTCAGTCACCTGCGGTGCACGACGGCGCAGCACGGCCTTGATGCGGGCCACCAGCTCACGCGGCGAAAACGGCTTGGTGATGTAATCATCCGCTCCGGTTTCGAGCCCCAACACCTTGTCGCGCTCTTCGGTACGGGCAGTCAGCATGATGATGGGCACTTCGCGGGTGCGCTCGTCGGCACGCAAGCGGCGGGCAAAATCCACGCCGGACATGCCGGGCAACATCCAGTCGAGCAGGATTAGATCCGGCAAGGCTTCATGCACCAGTCGCTGGGCTTTTTCGGCATCCCCCGCGGCGAGCACGGTATGGCCGGCGCGCTGAAGATTGGTGGCGATCAGGGTCTGGATCGCTGGTTCGTCTTCGACCAGCAGGATATTGGCGGCCATCAGGGGCTCCCAGATTTATTTGTTATTGAGTGATGCTGGCAGTTTATGGCGAAACCATGACGATTTGATGACAAGTTCTTAGTCGGCCCCTCTGCGCCGGATTTTCTCCCGACACCATCTTGTATAGTCGCACTCTCGTCATTTGCTGCAATACGCCACAAGGAACACCCATGAAAACCAAAGCCGCCGTTGCCTGGAGCGCTAAGTCGCCCCTGACCATTGAAGAGGTCGATCTGGCCGGCCCCCGCGCTGGCGAAGTGCTGGTCGAGATCAAGGCCACTGGCATCTGCCATACTGACTATTACACCCTCTCCGGCGCTGATCCGGAAGGCCTGTTCCCGGCCATTCTCGGCCACGAAGGTGCTGGCGTGGTACTTGACGTCGGCCCCGGCGTGACCTCGCTCAAACCCGGCGATCATGTGATCCCGCTGTACACGCCTGAGTGCCGCCAGTGCAAATTCTGCCTGTCGAAGAAGACCAATCTGTGTCAGGCCATTCGCTCAACACAGGGTAAGGGTCTCATGCCAGACGGCAGCTCGCGTTTCTCCATGGACGGCAAGCCGCTGTTCCACTACATGGGCACCTCGACCTTCGCCAACCACACGGTGGTGCCGGAAATCGCCCTCGCCAAGATTCGCCCCGATGCCCCCTTCGACAAGGTCTGCTATATCGGGTGCGGCGTCACCACCGGCCTCGGCGCGGTACTGTTCTCCGCCAAGGTGGAAGCAGGCGCCAATGTCGTAGTGTTTGGTCTCGGCGGCATCGGTCTGAATGTAATCCAAGGTGCCAAGATGGTCGGCGCCGACAAGATCATCGGTATCGACATCAACCCAGCGCGCGAAGGGCTGGCCCATCAGTTCGGCATGACCCACTTCATCAACCCAAAGAACGTCGCCAACGTGGTGGATGAAATCATCCAGCTCACGGACGGTGGTGCCGACTACAGCTTTGAATGTATTGGCAGTACGCAGGTCATGCGCCAAGCGCTGGAATGCTGCCACAAGGGCTGGGGCCAGAGCTTCATCATTGGCGTGGCAGAAGCCGGCGCTGAGATCAGCACCCGTCCGTTCCAGTTGGTCACCGGCCGCAGCTGGAAGGGCTCGGCTTTTGGCGGCGCACGCGGCCGTACTGACGTGCCGAAGATTGTGGACTGGTACATGGAAGGCAAAATCGACATCGACTCGCTCATCACTCACACGCTCAAGCTTGAGGACATCAATCAAGGCTTCGATCTGATGAAGTCTGGTGAGTCCATCCGCTCGGTTGTTATTTACTGATACACGCCATGGAAGAACACGATCACAAGTTCCGCCTCATCAGCGAACACGGCTGCTTCGGTGGCTCGCAGCGCTTCTACAGCCACCCATCGACCGAGATCGGTCTACGTATGCGCTTCTCCGTGTACCTGCCGCCACAGGCGCAGCACGGCCGCGTTCCCGCGCTGCTCTATCTGGCCGGGCTGACCTGTACCGAAGAAACGTTCATGATCAAGGCCGGGGCACAACGCTTTGCCGCACAGCATGGCATTGCTCTGATCGCCCCCGATACCAGTCCGCGCGGCGCCAATGTGCCGGGAGAGGACGACAACTGGGACTTTGGTCTTGCGGCCGGCTTCTATCTCGATGCCACTCAAGCACCCTGGAGCAAGCACTACCGGATGGAAAGCTGGCTGCTGCACGAGCTGCTGCCCAAGCTGGGACAAGAGTTGCCGATTGAGCTCAAGCAACTGGGGATTTTCGGTCACTCGATGGGCGGCCACGGCGCGCTGACGCTGGCGTTACGTCACCCCGACGTCTTCAAGTCTGTCTCCGCCTTTGCCCCAATTTGCCACCCGACTGAAGTGCCATGGGGAATCAAGGCATTCGGCGGCTACCTTGGCGAAGACCGTTCCCAGTGGCTGGCCCACGATGCCAGCCACCTGATGGCGCAACACACTTCAGCCCCCTACCCGCAAGGGATCCTCGTCGATCAAGGGCTGGACGACAAATTCCTCACCGAGCAACTTAAACCCGAAACCCTAGAAGCCGCCTGCGCCAAGGCCGGCCAGCCCCTTACGCTGCGCCGCCATGCAGGTTATGACCACGGTTACTTCTTCATCAGTAGCTTCATCGAGGACCATCTCGCGCATCACGCGACGTGCTTGCATGGGTAATAAAAAAGCCGGCTTGAAGCCGGCTTTTTATCTGGTGATTGCCTATTTACTTGGTCTCAGCCAAGTTACTTTCTAGGACACCCTTCTTACCTTGTGCTTCATCTACCAGATGGAGCTTGTTACCCGCATACATCAGGCCCATTTTGACTTCTTGCCAGATGTAATAGAGCTTGCCGGCAACAGCATTAACCTCCACGTTGTCGACATTCTCTGACCGGCCAGTCACGATGTGCTTGCCTGGGGTAACTTCTTTGTACAAATAAGTCTTGGCGGCGGTTTGTCCAATATTTTTTCCATCAACCTCAATGTCCATTTTGATGGCGGCGCCAAAATTTTCATTGCGGTAAACATAAATACCAGCCACATCAGGCTTTGCTACAAAGGTCTTAAGCGCCGCATCTTGTTTGGCATCGCCCATGGGGACTGATGCACATCCAACTAATGCCAGCGACACACCCACTGCAAGAATCAATGAACGCATATTTCTCTCCCTTGGTTATTGTTGCGCCACTTCAGCAGGCTTAACCTCTGCTGGATTGGCGGTTTGGCTACGATCAACGGTCACTGTCTGGCCCATCTGGACTGGCAAATGGTCAGGATAGTTATAGCCGGTGCCCTTACTGTGATCGATGATGGCGCCGATGCCGCCACCAAACACAATGTTGCCCCACATACCGCCAGCAGCGCGTGAGATAGCCCGCAGGAAGCCTTCACCAATCCCGTCCTTCTTGCATTCGACCATCAGGTCTTCCGCAGAGCGTCGAACGTTCACGACGCCGGGACTGGTCATTTCCCATGAGCCCTTATCATTTTTCAAGGTGCACTTAGCGCTCTCAATCGTCTTTCCTTCAGCGGACTTTGCGTTCAGGGTGAGAGATTGGGTTTCGCTTGAGGTGATGGTCGCACAGCCGCCAAAGAGGGCGGATGCTGCAGTCAACGCGATGAGGCAATAGGTTTTCATGTTCCTCCCGAACAGATTTTATTTGTGAGTACAGACTGACTAGTTTTTTGCCGCGGCAGTTTCCCATAGGCAACCGATACGCGCAATATCGGCATCAATAATTTACGGTGCCGCTTTTATCATTTTGTGCGTTGGGCGCTAGTGTGACTGAGCGCTTCAGAGTATCCTTACGCCTCTGTCCCGTTTTACTGGAGCCCCATCATGGCAGGCCTATCCAAAGACACCCCAATCCCTACCGAAATCAAGTTGCACCAAGCTTCTCGCGTCCTAGAAGTTGCTTTCGATAACGGCAGCGCATTCCGCCTGCCTTACGAATTTTTGCGTGTGTATTCACCGTCTGCAGAAGTCCGTGGTCACGGCCCCGGGCAAGAGGTGCTGCAAACGGGCAAGAAGGATGTAAACCTTGTTGATCTACAGCCCATCGGCCAATATGCGGTCAAGCTGATTTTCTCGGATGGTCACGACACAGGCATTTACTCCTGGGACTTGCTCTATGAAATGGGCATGCACCAAGACGCCATGTGGCTGGATTATCTGAGCCGCCTTAAGAGCAACTGCGCCAGCCGTACCGCGGCAGCGCAAGGCGGCATGTGCGGCGGCATTGGTACCGATGACGACGGCCACAACCATGGTGGTGGCGGTTGCGGCAGCATGGGTGGCGGTCACTCGCACGGCGGTGGCTGCGGCCACAAGCACTGAGGCGCGGGCGCTTACGCATGAGTCAAACCCATTTCGGTTTTGAAACCGTTCCCGAGCAGGAAAAAGCCTCGCGTGTTGCGGGCGTTTTCTCATCGGTCGCGAGCAATTACGATGTGATGAACGACCTGATGTCGGCAGGTCTGCATCGGGTCTGGAAGAAGTTCACGATTGGCGTTGCCGCGCCGCGCCCCGGTGAACGGGTGCTGGACGTTGCTGGTGGCACGGCCGACTTGTCGTCCGCCTTCCTCAAGAAGGTGGGGCCGACCGGCCAAGTCTGGCTAACTGACATCAACAACGCCATGCTCACCGTAGGCCGCGACCGCCTGCTGGATGAGGGTCGCATCACCCCCGCCGCGCAATGCGACGCGGAGAAGCTACCCTTCCCTGACAACCACTTCGATATTGTCACAGTGGCTTTTGGCCTACGCAATATGACGCATAAAAACAAGGCCTTAGCGGAAATGTATCGGGTGTTGCGTCCCGGTGGCCGCCTACTGGTGCTGGAGTTTTCCAAGGTGTGGGAACCGTTGTCAAAGGCCTATGACCTCTATTCCTTCAAGCTGCTGCCTTGGCTTGGCGAAAAGGTCGCCGGCGACTCGGCTAGCTACCGTTATCTGGCAGAATCCATCCGCATGCATCCCGATCAGGAAACTTTACGCGGAATGATGGAACAAGTTGGATTGGAGCGTGTCGAATACTTCAACATGACTGCGGGCATCGTGGCGCTGCACCGCGGCTATAAGCTGTAACACAGTACCCAAAAGCCACACCATTCGAGGAGAAAGCATGAAGCGTATTCTGAGTACCGCTTTTGCAGCGGTGATTGCAGTTGCCCTAAACGGCGTCATGGTGACGGATGCTGAAGCCAAGCGTCTTGGCGGTGGATCATCGTCCGGTATGAAGCGTGACAGTGGCATTATGAAGCGCGATGCCGCGCCAACCCAGAACGCAGCTCCCACACAAGCTGCCAAGCCCGCTGCTGCCCCGACTGCTGGCGCACCCGCAGCTTCTGGTATGAGCCGCTGGATGGGCCCGATTGCTGGTCTTGCAGCAGGCTTGGGTTTGGCGGCCTTGTTCTCGCACCTGGGTATGGGTGAAGGCATGGCCAACTTTGTGATGATCGCCCTGCTGGCGGTGGCTGCCATTGTTGTTCTGCGCATGATCTTTGGTCGTAAGCGAGCACAGCCACAAGCTATGCAATATGCCGGCGCTGGTAACGATGCGCCACGTCATCAGGACACAATGCAGTTCCATGCAGGTTACGAAGCCACCAACTCAGTTGCCGCAAACGTAGCTGCTGTACCGCAGGACTTTGATGTTGATGGCTTCCTGCGTCAGGCCAAACTGAACTTCGTGCGTCTGCAGGCTGCCAATGATGCCGGCAATATGACCGACATCAGCAGCTTTACCAGCCCGGAACTGTTTGCCGAAATCCAGATGCAATATCAGGAACGTGGCCGCGCTGTCCAGCAAACGGACGTAATGCAACTTGAGGCTGCGCTGCTTGATGTGAGTATCGAGGGCAGCAGCGAGATCGCCAGCGTGCGCTTCTTTGGCCAGATCCGTGAGGCAGTGAATGCCGCACCGGAACAGTTTGATGAAGTGTGGCACTTGGTTCGTCCGCGCGACAACTCGCGTGGTTGGATTGTGGCTGGGATTCAGCAAGCTGAATAAGGACTGAAACAAGGGGCAACCTCGGTTGCCCCTATCGCTTATTCTTTCCACGCCCGGGAGACTATTTAGTCCCCGGGCGTTATTATTTGCACACTATGCTCGAACAACCCATCATCCTCGTCCTCAATCACGTGCTGGCACGCACCCCTTGGGCACAGCAGAAGCTACTGCCGTTTGCCGGACGTGAGGCACGCTTTGTCATGGCTCCGGTGCAGCTGCAATTGCTGGTAAATGCAGATGGTTTGTTTGCCGTGGGCAAGGGCACCGCGGATGTGGAGATTGTGCTGCCTGCGGATACACCGCTCGTCGCGCTGCAAGGTGCGGACAAGGTGATGCGCAATGCGCGCATCAACGGCTCGGTTGAGTTTGCCGATACGCTGGGGTTTGTATTGCGCCATCTGTCTTGGGATTTCGAAGAGGACTTGTCGCGCATCGTTGGCGATATTGCCGCCCACCGCATCGCCTCAGCGCTGCGTAGTTTCACTGCTTGGCAAAAACAGGCGGCTCAGAATCTGGCGGAAAATACGGTCGAATACCTGCGCGATGAAACGGGAGCGCTCGCCTCTCCTCAAGAGATAAGCGTCTTCTCAAGCGAAGTTGATCGTCTGCGTGATGATCTTGCGCGCTTAGAAAAACGGCTTCAGCGCATTAGCCGCTGATTGGGTCAGCCCAACCGCGTCGCTGTCGGGCCAAGGCGACGACTGCAAAGCCGGCAATGAAAAGGAAAGGCAGCGTCACGAGATTGACGGCGCTCCAGCCCCAAGCATTGAGCAAGCCACCGGCAGAAAATGAGCCGACACTCACCACCGCAAACATCAGGAAGTCATGCGCCGCTTGCGTACGCGCCTGCTCAGCCGGGCGATACGCTTGCACGAGCAGAGACGTGCCGCCGATGAACAGAAAATTCCAGCCGATGCCGAGCAAAATGAGCCCGGATAGGAAGTGGAGATAGTCGACGCCTGACAGGGCAATCAGTACGTGCAGGAACAGCAGCACGGTGCCTGCCAGCATAATTGCCAACACTCCAAAACGTCGAATCAAGTTACCGGTAAAGAAGGACGGCACAAACATACCGAGCACGTGCCACTGGATCACCGTTGTCGCTGCGCCGAGCGGCTGTCCGCAAAACTGCATGGCCAGTGGTGTTGCAGTCATCACCATGACCATTACGCCATAGCCAACAGCAGATCCCGCCAGTGCCGTGAGGAATACTGGCTGGCGCAGAATGTCGCGTAGCGGCCGTGCCGGCGCATCGCTTGCGGCTTGGCTGATGGTAGGTGCAGGTAAACGCAATGCCGCGACAATGGCAAAGGCCATTAGGCTGAGCACACATAGCGCGATATAGGATGACTCAAAAGGTAGACCGGAAAGGTCACGCGTGTGCCGCGCCAGATTGGGTCCGAGGATGGCGGCGACCACGCCGCCAGAAATGACCCACGCAATTGCGCGGCTTTTAAACTCAGGTGCAGCAGTATCAGCAGCGGCAAATCGATAGTACTGAGAGAAACTTTGGTAGGCGCCAGTAAATGCAGCACTGACGACGAGCCACCAAAAGTTGCCATGGTGGATGGCATAAGCCCCGAAGAGGCCAGTCAATACACCACAAGTCGTGCCAATCAGAAAGCCGGCGCGCCGCCCATAGCGTTGCATGAACAATGCGGCTGGAATCATACAAATGGCAGCTGAGAGGACCATTGCAGCAATCGGCAATGTGGCGAGATGCTTGTCGGGTGACAACATCTGGCCAACCAAAGCCGACATGGTCAAGATCATGACCGAGGCGGTTTGGAACAGCGACTGTGCACCGGCCAACAGTAGGACGGTGTTCTTTTCAGAGCGCTGCATGATCCTTATTCGCAGTTTGGCGCACTTACAACTTTGTCAGAATTTTTTGCATGTTCGACTTTGGCCTTTTATTTTCAAGTACAGCAACATTACTCGCTGTGAGCGGTCTTGATGAATTGTTTTTGCCTAACGAATACGCAACTGTGGTGATTATTTTGTCTGTTGAGGTGTAATGCGATGACACCCCTCTTGTGTTGCATTCACTCTCGCTGGCTAGGCGCTGTGCCTGGCCTCAAGCCATGTCATTTTTTCTTTATGGGCAGCCAAGTCAAAGCAGACTATCGATGTATAAATAAAAAAGGGCAGCCTGAGCTGCCCTTTTCATGATGCGGAGCGCTAATGCTTAGCCGCGGACCTTGCGTAGTTTCTGGATTGCTGCAAGCTGAGCAATGGCTTCCGCCAACTCGGCTTGTGCGCGGGCATAGTCCATACCAGACGCTTGGTTAGCCATCACTTCTTCGGCCAGACGCTTGGCTTCGGCTGCCTTGGCTTCGTCCAGATCGGCACCGCGGATTGCGGTGTCAGCCAGTACGGTGACCAGATTCGGCTGCACTTCGAGAATGCCGCCATTCACAAACACCAGTTCAGGCGCTTCCTGGTTCGGTAGCTTGAGGGCAACCGTACCCGGCTTGATGCGGCTGATCAGCGGGGTGTGACCCGGCAGAATGCCCAGCTCACCTGACTCACCTGGCAGTGTCACGAACTCGGCAAGACCGGAGAAGATTTTTTCTTCTGCGCTCACTACATCGACATGAACAGTCATAGCCATCTTGATTCCTTGTTAGTCGAGAGCCGAACTTATTGTTGAACTAAGTTCGGCCCTCTACTGAGCCTTATTGCAGCGCGATTACTGCAGGGATTTGGCCTTTTCGACCGCTTCTTCGATAGCGCCAACCATGTAGAAGGCTTGCTCTGGCAGGTGGTCGTACTCGCCGTCCACGATTGCCTTGAAGCCCTTGATGGTATCGGCCAGCGGCACGATCTTGCCCGGCGAACCGGTAAACACTTCAGCCACGTTGAACGGCTGCGACAGGAAGCGTTGGATCTTACGGGCGCGGGTAACGGCCAGCTTGTCTTCCGGTGCGAGTTCGTCCATACCCAGAATGGCGATGATGTCGCGCAGTTCCTTGTAGCGTTGGAGCGTTGCTTGAACGCGACGGGCAACCGAGTAGTGCTCTTCGCCAACGACTTGTGGGTCGAGCTGACGCGAGCTGGAGTCGAGCGGATCAACAGCCGGGTAGATACCCAGTGCAGCGATGTCACGCGACAGAACCACGGTTGCATCCAAGTGCAAGAAGGTGGTGGCTGGGGATGGGTCGGTCAAGTCATCGGCTGGCACATACACAGCTTGGATGGAGGTGATCGAACCAACCTTGGTCGAGGTAATACGCTCTTGCAGACGGCCCATTTCTTCAGCCAGCGTAGGTTGATAACCCACGGCGGAAGGCATACGGCCCAGTAGTGCGGACACTTCGGTACCGGCTAGGGTGTAGCGGTAGATGTTATCCACGAAGAACAGAATGTCGCGGCCTTCGTCACGGAACTTCTCGGCCATGGTCAGGCCGGTCAGTGCCACACGCAGACGGTTGCCTGGTGGTTCGTTCATCTGACCGAACACCATGGACACCTTGTCCAGCACCTTGGAGTCTTCCATTTCATGATAGAAGTCGTTCCCTTCGCGGGTCCGCTCACCTACACCGGCGAACACGGAGTAACCACCGTAGCTCTTAGCGATGTTGTTGATGAGTTCCATCATGTTCACGGTCTTGCCCACACCGGCACCACCGAACAGGCCAATCTTGCCGCCCTTAGCGAACGGGCAAACCAAGTCGATCACCTTGATGCCGGTGGGCAGCAGTTCAACCGAAGGGGACAGCTCGTCAAACTTAGGTGCCTTAGCGTGAATCGGGCGCAGTTCTTCGGTCGGGATCGGACCGGCTTCGTCGATCGGGCGACCCAGCACGTCCATGATGCGGCCGAGGGTGCCGACACCAACAGGGACCGAGATGGCCTTGCCGGTGTTCTTCACGCTCATGCCACGACGCAGACCGTCGGACGAACCCATGGCGATGGTACGTACCACGCCATCACCCAGTTGTTGTTGAACTTCAAAGGTCAGACCAGCTTCGGCGGTGCCAGCGTTGGCGTCGTCAAGAAGCAGGGCGTCGTAGACCTTCGGCAGGGCTTCGCGGGGGAACTTGATATCCACCACCGGACCGATGCACTGAACGATATTTCCGTTGCTCATGGTTATTTCCTTAATACAGTAATTCGTTAACCGGCGATGGCAGCCGCGCCGCCGACGATTTCCGAGATTTCCTTGGTAATCGAGGCCTGACGTGCCTTGTTGTAGATCAGCTGCAGTTCCTTGATGACGCTACCGGCGTTATCGGTTGCCGCCTTCATGGCCACCATCCGCGCTGATTGCTCCGACGCTGCGTTCTCGGCGACGGCCTGATAGACCAACGCTTCAACATAACGCACCAGCAGATCATCAATCACCAGCTTGGGTTCCGGTTCGTACAGGTAGTCCCAGGTACCTTCCGGCGTGCCCATCTTGTCACCGCTTAGCGGCAACAGCTGTTCAACCGATGGCTCCTGCTTCATCGTGTTGATGAAGCGGGTGCTGGCGACATACACGGCATCCAACTCACCGGCCTGATAAGCGTCAATGATGACCTTGATCGGGCCAAGCAGCTTTTCGAGGCTGGGGGTATCGCCGAGCTGGGTGATTTGCGAAACAATCTTGCCACCCATACGCTGGACAAAACCCAGGCCCTTGTTGCCGATGCAGGTCAGACGAATATCCTTGACCCCGTCCTGCTCCCACTGGCGCATGTTGTTCACCAGCTGACGCAGGATGTTGGTGTTCAAGCCGCCGCACAAGCCCTTGTCGGTCGTAACCAGAATGACGCCAACACTCTTGACGACATCTTTCTTGACCAGGAAGGGATGGCTGTACTCGGTCAGGTTCGCAGCGCCGAGATTAGCGGCAAGCTGACGAACCTTCTCGGCGTACGGGCGAGCTGCCCACATCCGTTCCTGCGCCTTGCGCATTTTGGATGCGGCAACCATTTCCATTGCCTTGGTGATCTTGCGCGTGTTTTGGACGCTCTTGATCTTGGTGCGGATCTCTTTGCCTCCGGCCATGATCGTCTCCTTTTAGATAACGATTTAGGCCCAGGACTTCTTGAACTCGGTGATACCAGCCTTCAGTGCGGCTTCGTCATCCTTGTCCAGATTCTTGGAGGTTTCGATCTTGTTCAGCAGGTCAGCGTGCTTCTGGCTGATGTATTGGAGCAGTGCGCCTTCGAAAGCTAGGATCTTGGAAACTTCGACGTCGTCCATGAAGCCTTCGTTGGAGGCATAGAGCGATACGGCCATTTGCGAAACGGATTGCGGCGCATATTGCAACTGCTTCATCAGTTCGGTCACACGACGACCGCGCTCGAGCTGCTTGCGGGTAGCTTCGTCCAGGTCTGAAGCAAACTGCGCGAACGCAGCCAGTTCACGATACTGAGCGAGGGCCAGACGGATACCGCCGCCGAGCTTCTTGATAACCTTGGTCTGAGCTGCACCACCGACGCGAGACACCGAGATACCGGCGTTCATTGCTGGGCGGATACCGGCGTTGAACAGATCGGTTTCCAGGAAGATCTGGCCGTCAGTAATCGAGATCACGTTGGTCGGCACGAAGGCAGACACGTCACCTGCTTGGGTTTCGATGATTGGCAGTGCGGTCAGCGAACCAGTCTTGCCCTTCACTTCACCGTTGGTCAGCTTCTCAACCCACTCTTCCGACACGCGAGCTGCACGCTCAAGCAAACGGGAGTGGATGTAGAACACGTCACCCGGATAGGCTTCGCGGCCTGGAGGACGACGCAGCAGCAGGGAGATTTGACGGTAGGCCCAAGCTTGCTTGGTCAGATCGTCATAAACGATCAGTGCATCTTGACCACGATCGCGGAAGTACTCGCCCATGGTGCAACCGGCGTACGGTGCAATGAACTGCATCGCAGCGGATTCGGAAGCTGAAGCAGCGACGATGATGGTGTATTCCAGCGCGCCGTTTTCTTCGAGCTTGCGCACGACGTTGGCGATGGTCGAAGCCTTCTGACCGATGGCAACGTAGATACAGAAAACGCCTTGACCCTTTTGGTTGATGATGGCGTCAATGGCAACAGCGGTCTTACCCGTCTGACGGTCACCAATGATCAGTTCGCGCTGGCCACGGCCAACTGGAACCATAGAGTCAATGGCCTTCAGACCGGTTTGTACCGGCTGATCAACCGACTTACGCCAAATAACGCCTGGCGCAACCTTTTCGATCTTGTCGGTCAGCTTGGCGTTGAGCGGGCCCTTGCCGTCGATCGGCTCGCCCAGCGCGTTAACAACGCGACCAAGCAGTTCAGGGCCCACTGGCACTTCCAGAATGCGGCCGGTACACTTGACCGTGTCGCCTTCGGTGATGTGCTCGTACTCACCCAGCACCACGGCGCCAACGGAGTCACGTTCGAGGTTCAGCGCGAGGCCGAAGGTATTGCCCGGAAACTCCAGCATTTCGCCTTGCATCACATCGGCGAGACCATGCACACGGACGATACCGTCAGTCACTGACACCACGGTACCCTCGTTGCGGGCAGTGGCGGCCAGTTGCATGTTCTGGATCCGGCTCTTGATCAGATCACTGATTTCGGAGGGATTGAGGTTCATGGAATAACTCCTAGTTCTTTAGCGCGGTTGCCATGGCAGCAAGCTTGCCGCGCACGGAGGCGTCAATGACTTCATCACCGATGGCGATACGAACGCCGCCGATGAGTTCGGGAACGACAGTGACAGTCGCCTGGATCTTGCAGCTGAACTTCTTTTCGAGATCAGCCACGATCGCTTGCACGGCAGCTGCGTCGAGCGGGAAAGCGGACTCAACATTCGCTTCACGCACGCCTTCGTGGGCGTTTTTCAACCCCTCGAACAGCTCGGCGATTTCAGGCAGGACTTGCAGACGGTCGTTGTCGACCAGCACACGGACAAAGTTTTGCTGCTCAGCGGCCAAGCTGTCACCGGCGACGCCGACGAAGAGGCCGGCCAGCTGCTCCGGGGCCAGGCGTGGATCGCTGATGCAAGTCTGCATTTCTGCAGACGCGCTAACAGCGGCCAGACGACCAAGCGCCTGCGACCATGCCGGCAGGGCAGCGGCGCCCTTGGCCAGCTGGAATGCAGCTTCGGCGTAAGGGCGTGCGAGGGTAACGTTCTCGGCCATGGCGGATTACAGCTCCGACTTCAGTTGTGCCAACAGATCAGCATGAGCTTGGGCGTTGATTTCCTTGCGGAGAATCTTTTCAGCACCAGCAACAGCCAGCGTAGCAACCTGCTCGCGCAGGGCTTCACGGGCACGCTGGGCAGCCACAGCAGCTTCAGCTTCAGCAGCTTCGCGAGCAGCAGCGACGATGCGGGCAGCCTCGGCGCGTGCGTCTTCGATCAGCTGGTTGGCTTGCTTTTCAGCACCAGAGCGCAGTTCGGTAGCGGATTCACGAGCACTCTTCAGCTCTTCCACAGCCCTCTTTTCTGCGTTGGCCAGATCAGTCTTAGCCTTGTCCGCCGCAGCAAGCCCGTCAGCAATTTTCTTCGCGCGCTCGTCGAGTGCAACGGTGATGGGCGGCCACACGAACTTCATCGTGAAGACCACGAACACCAGAAACACGACTGCCTGCGCTATGAGAGTAGCGTTCAGATTCACGGCAGATACCTTTCTTGAAAATTAATGAATTGAGTACAACTCAAGAAAGGATTACTTCAGGAACGTGGAGGTAGCAAACCACAGAGCGATACCGGTACCGATAATGAATGCAGCATCGATCAGACCAGCCAGCAGGAACATCTTGACTTGCAGGGCGTTCATCAGCTCAGGTTGGCGAGCCGACGACTCGAGGTACTTGCCACCCATCAGAGCGATACCGATACAGGCGCCGATAGCACCCAGACCAATGATCAGACCGCAAGCCAGCGCGACGAAACCGTAAACTTGTTCCATGACAACAACTCCTAGTTAATTAAACGAACAAAAATAAAACCAAGGTAAAACAAAAACTACAAAGCGAATTAGTGGCCTTCGTGAGCCTGACCGACATACACCAAGGTCAGCATCATGAAAATAAAGGCTTGCAACGCAACGACCAGAATGTGGAACAGCGTCCAAGCAAGGCCTGCCACGAAATGACCGAAGAACAAAAGAATGCTTGGGGCATTGAAGCCGGTCCAAGCTGCGCCCATCAAGGCGATCAACATAAAGATCAGTTCGCCGGCGAACATGTTGCCGAACAACCGCATGCCGTGAGAAATGGTCTTTGCTGCGAACTCAATCAGCTGCATACAGAAGTTGACCGGCCACAGTACTGGATGGGAGCCAAACGGCGCGGTGAACAACTCGTGAATCCAGCCACCAACGCCCTTGATCTTCATGTTGTAGTACAGACAGATCAACAGGACAGTGAAGGACATGCCGAAGGTAGCGTTGATGTCGGCCGTCGGTACAACACGCAGGTAGGCATGATGCGGATCGCCGCCCATGCTGCCGTAGATGCCTTCCCAGATGCGTGGCAGCAGATCGACTGGCAGGAAGTCCATGGCGTTCATGAAGAACACCCAGATAAATACCGTCAGCGCCAGCGGAGAGACAAACTTGCGCGAGGTTTCGGAGTGGATGATGCCCTTAGCTTGGTCTGACACCATTTCGACAAGCAGCTCAACAAAACCTTGGAAGCGGCCTGGCACACCAGACGTTGCCTTGCGGGCTGCCAACCACAGCAGACCAACACCAACCACGCCCATGGCGATCGAGAAGAAAAGGGTATCAATATTGAGCACCGACCAGTCAACCAGCGCGGTCTGCTTATGGCCGGTGGTATTCAGGTAGGTCAAATGGTGGGCAACGTATTCGCCCGCATTTGGGGCATGTGCCACTGCGTGTTCAGCTGCGTGTTCAGTCGACATGGTCAAATTTTCAGCAAGAATGCAAAAAGATTCGCTTTTACTGCGGCAAGGATGCCGCCCATCAGGCACAACCAATGCACCGGGTAGAAACGAATCGCCACAAACAAAATACCTACTGTGCAGACGACCTTGATCAGCTCGCCTACAAAAAACAGTGCAACATTGGTCCGCCCCTCTGCGTCAGCGCGCCTTAGGCGCAGCACGAACAACAGATTCGGAACCAGATAGGCCAACCCGCCAATCAACGCCGAGAAGGCTCCGTAGCTACCCACCAGCAATCCGGCAAGCACCACAGCTAAGCCGATCAGGGCAGCCTGCAGGAGTATGACTTTCAGCATTTCTTCCCCTGCACTCCGGTCCGGTCGAGGACGTTAGTCCCGCTTCGCAAGCTCCAAACGGGGGCAGACAAAGCCGCGAGAATGTAATCGAAACACTGACAGAAGTCAATTCAGGTGCGGAACTTTCGTCCTGCATTCAACCGCATATCCAGATTATATCTATGCGAAAAATATTCTTCGCCAAGGCGAGTGAGGCCCGCTTGACGACACGCGTCGATATGTTTATATTTATCGACATGAAGACACTTTATGCCAAAGAGATCCCTCCAGTCTGGAAAGCCGTTTCCAAGACCTTCGCCGCGCTAGGCGACGAGCAACGGCAGCGCATTCTGCTCAGCTTTGAGCGGGGCGAACGCCTAAATGTTACTCAGCTGGCCGAAGCCTCGACCCTATCCCGCCCAACCGTTTCCCACCACCTCAAGATCCTCCGTGAGGCTGGGGTGCTGGCATCGCAAAAGGAAGGCAAGGAGGTCTTTTACTGGATCGACAAGGCGAACCTGACAGAGACATTAAGCCGGGTACTTGGCTACATCGACGACGAAGTTTAAGTATCTCCCGAAACAATCTTGCAGCACCCCTGGTAATCCACCCCTACAAGGATCAACCATGTCCGGACAGTTCAAGCTGCTGAATGAACAACGCTTCTTGCCACTCTTTATTACCCAGTTTCTTGGTGCGTTCAATGACAATGTTTTAAAGAACGCGATGGTAATCCTGATCACTTTTCAGGGCGCACGCATGAGCAGCCTCGATCCCAAGCTCATGGTCAATGTCTGTGCCGGCCTCTTCATCCTGCCCTTCTTCCTGTTCTCGGCGACGGCAGGGCAGCTGGCGGATAAATACGAGAAGTCTTTTTTGATCCGCCTGATTAAGCTGCTTGAGATCGGCATCATGGTGATCGCCGCCGTGGGTTTCTGGCTCCCCAACCTGCCGCTGCTGCTAACCTCACTTTTCCTCATGGGCATGCACTCAACGCTGTTCGGGCCCCTCAAGTACTCCATCCTGCCGCAGCATCTGCGTGACGAAGAACTGATTGGCGGCAACGCACTGATCGAGTCCGGTACCTTTCTCGCCATTCTCTTCGGCACGATTCTCGGTGGCACGCTGGTGGGGCTTGGCGAAGCGGGTCGTCACTATGCGTCTGCTACCTGTTTCTTGATTGCGGTATTCGGCTACCTGGCCAGCCGCAGCATCCCGACCGCCGCGGCAGCGGCACCGGCGCTGACCGTCAGCTGGAATCCGCTGAGCGAAACTTGGCGCAACCTCAAGTTCGCCAAGCAAAACCGTAGCGTCTTCCTTTCCATCCTCGGGATCTCTTGGTTCTGGTTCTACGGTGCGTTGTTCTTATCGCAATTCCCAGCCTTTGCCAAAGACAACCTCGGTGGCAATGAAAGTGTAGTCACCCTGTTGCTGGCCATTTTCTCGGTGGGCATCGGCCTCGGCTCATTGCTGTGTGAAAAACTCTCCGGCAAACAGATCGAACCAGGCATCGTCCCGCTTGGCTCCATCGGCCTAACCGTATTTGCCATCGACCTGTATTTCGCAGCACCCGTCGCGAGCAGCATCAGTGGCATGTCGGCATCGCAATTCCTAGCGCAAGCCGGAAGCCTGCGTGTCCTGATTGATCTGGTCCTGATCGGCACCTTCGGTGGCTTCTACTGCGTGCCGCTGTATGCACTGATGCAAACGCGCTCCGAAGCCTCACACCGTTCGCGCATCATCGCCGGCAACAACATCCTCAATGCCCTATTCATGGTGGCCGCTGCGGCACTTGCGATTGTCCTTCTGGGTGCGGGCTGTAGCGTGCCCCAACTGTTCTTGATCACCGCCATTCTGAATGCCTTTGTCGCTGCCTACATCTACACATTTCGGCCCGAGTTCATCAACCGTTTCTTTAGCTGGATCAAGGGAGCTAAATAAGATGCTGAAAACTGTGCTTCGCCCCTTTCTGCGCGTGCTGACGGGCCTGCTCTATCGCGTCAAATTACGCAATCCACACAACACCTCATTTACGGCAGAGCGGCTGCTGATCGTGGCGAATCATGAGTCGTTTCTTGATGGCCTATTGCTTGGTTTGTATTTACCGGCGAATCCGGTTTTTGTCGTTAATACCCAAATTGCCAAAGTCCCGTTGTTCCGCCTGATCTTAAGCATGGTCGACTATCTAACCGTCGATCCGAGCAGCCCGATGGCCATCAAGAAGATCATTAAGTTGGTCGAGTCAGGGCGGCCAGTGGTGATCTTCCCCGAGGGACGGATTACCACCACCGGGAGTTTGATGAAGGTATATGAGGGCCCGGCTTTCGTCGCCGCCAAAACCGGCGCCACTATCGTGCCGACGCGGCTTGATGGTCCTGCACGTACGCGCTTCTCACGTATGTCGGGCGAAGCGCCGCGCGGCTGGTTTCCGAAGATGCACATCGTGATCCAACCCGCGACCAAGATTGACATGCCGGTGGCTGACCGCGCCAAGGAGCGCCGCTATAAAGCCGGTGAGGCATTGCGTCGCATCATGCAGGAAATGCTGTTCGCCACGCGCCCGCAGCAGACCTTGTTCACCGCCCTGCTCGAAGCCAGTCGTAACTTCGGCCGCAAGCGCCGTATGGTTGAGGATGCTAAGCAGGTTGAATACAGCTATGGCGACATCATCAAGATGACGCTGTTGCTCGGGCGCGTCGCCAGCCGCTTGGGTGCAGAGGGCGAACGTCTCGGCATCCTGCTGCCCAACCTCGCACCGACGCTGGGGCTACTGATCGGCCTCGGTACATTCCGCCGTGTGCCGGCCATGCTCAACTACACCGCCGGCACCGAGGGGATGCATAACGCCTGTGTCGCCGCCGAGATCAAAACTGTCATCACGTCGCGCACCTTCCTCGAACAAGGCAAGCTCACGGACAAAGTGTTGGCGCTACAGAATCTTCGCATCATCTATCTTGAAGACTTGCGCGAACAGATCACGCTGGGCGACAAGCTTTGGTGGATCACTTATGCGCGCTGGCTGCCGCGCGCTGCAGGCAACCACGGCGCACAACCGGAAGATACTGCGGTGGTGCTATTCACCTCAGGCTCGGAGGGTAAGCCTAAGGGGGTGGTGCTGGCTCATCGTGCGCTGCTGTCTAACATCTCGCAGGTGCGCTCCATCGTCGACTTCAATACGAGTGACAAGGTATTGAACGCCCTGCCGATCTTCCATTCCTTCGGGTTGACGGGTGGCGCACTGCTGCCCTTGATGACCGGCACGCGCGTGTTCCTCTATCCATCACCGCTGCATTACCGCGTGATCCCGGAGCTGGCATATGACCGTGGCTGCTCGATTCTTTTCGGCACCAGTACCTTCCTCGGCCATTACGGAAAGTTTGCGCATCCCTACGATTTTTTCCGCCTCCGCTATGTCGTCGCCGGCGCTGAAAAGCTCTCGGCGCAAGTCCGTGAGCAATGGTTTGATAAATTCGGCATTCGAATTTTCGAAGGTTACGGCGCCACGGAAACCGCTCCAGTCATCGCAGTGAATTCCCCTATGGCCTATCGCACTGGGACAGTGGGGCAGTTACTGCCAGGCATTGAACACAAGCTGGTCGCCGTGCCCGGCATCGACAAGGGCGGCATCCTGCATGTGAAGGGACCGAACGTCATGAGCGGCTATTACCGCTACGACAAGCCCGGGGTGCTGGAAGCACCGAAGTCGGATGCAGGTGATGGTTGGTATGACACCGGCGATGTTGTCGATATCGATAGCGATGGCTTTGTCCGCATCCTGGGGCGCGTCAAGCGCTTTGCCAAGATAGCCGGCGAAATGGTCTCGCTTGAGGTTGTGGAAAAAATTGCAGGCGCCGCGAGTCCGGACAAAGCGCATGCGGCCAGCACCCAGCCCGACCCAGCGCGCGGCGAAGCCTTGGTGTTGTTCACCACGGATCCGCAATTGGGCCGCGAACAATTGCAAAGCACGGCACGAACGCTCGGTTTACCCGAGCTGGCCGTGCCGCGCAAAATTGTGCTTATCGAAACCCTGCCACTGCTTGGGACTGGCAAGACAGATTACGTCACCCTGAAGCAAATGGCAGAGACCGCCTGATCAAACCCCGGAGATCGCCGCCTCGATTTCAGCAAAGGTACGCGCCGCTTCGTGCGTCACAACACTGATACCTAGCTGGCGCGCGATCTGTGTAGCTGAGAAAATGCCACGCAGCACCTGCTGGCCATCACGGTCTTCGACAACCAAGGCATGCACACGCGTCGCTGCCTTGAGGGTGGCGACAATGTGGCCGACTTCGGATCTGGCCACATCGCTGAGGCGCAGAACTTCCATGTTGTCGACTGCAGTCATCACATCGCTAACGCGCAACTCATTGCGCTTGATGCCACGGTTCTGCGCAACCAAAACAGGGCGCTCGCCGAGCAAGTCGTTAGTGCTGATAACACCGCGAATACGGCCATCACTGCCAGACACCAAGAGCAAACGCACACCACGCAAAAGCATGGACTGGTTGGCCTCGGGCAGGCTGTCATCGGGTGAAATGGTGGCGGCGGGAATCTTCGCGAGATCCGTCATTACTTCCAGCGCTGAGGAGTCGGCGCGGACCGGCGTAGGGTTGTGTGCATCGAACACAAAACAGCCGGCAGAGGCAATAGCAGCTTGGGCAAGTGGCTTGTAACTTGGACGTTCCATGATCAGCTCTCCGCTAAGTTTTATTAGCAGACCGGACCCGGACGTACATCGCTCCTAACTGACTCCCCATCTCTCCAGGTCAGCCTGTAATTTCATTCTACGCACTGGCATGAGCAGAGCAAGTACAGAACGAAACTTACGCTGATGGTGAGGCAGAGAAACAACACCATCAGCGGGCCCTTGGTTGCGCTTATTTAAGACGTTGCAAAAGACCGTCCAACTGATCAAGGCTGCCGAAACGGATGGTCAGTGAACCCGCACCCTTGCGGTTAGCGCTAATCTTGACCGTTGCGCCCAAACCATCCGACAACTCTTCCTCAAGACGCTCCAGATCGCGGTCTGCCTTCTTGGCAAGCTTGCCGCCAGCGGAAGGATTCAGTGTCTGCGATACAGCGCGCTCGGTGTCGCGCACGGAAAAGCCCTTGTCGACCACCATTGCAGCAATCGAGCCTTGCTCAGCCTTGGGCAGCGCCAGCAGTGCGCGGGCATGGCCCATTTCCAAGTCGCCGGCCATCAGCATGTCCTGCACAGGCTTTGCCAATTGCAGCAAGCGCAGTAAGTTTGACGTTGCCGAACGCGAACGGCCCAGCGCCTCAGCTGCTTGCTGGTGCGTCATATCGAACTCGTCGAGCAGACGCTGAATACCAGCCGCCTCTTCCAACGGGTTGAGGTCTTCGCGCTGGATGTTTTCAATCAGCGACATGGCCAGTGCGGCTTCGTCCGGAATCTCGCGAATCAGCACCGGCACTTCGGTCAAACCCGCAATTTGCGAAGCGCGCCAGCGACGTTCACCCGCGATGATCTCGAAGCGACCATTGCTAACTGGGCGTACTGAGATTGGCTGGATCAGTCCCTGCGCTTTGATCGACGCCGCTAGCTCTTCCAAGGAGCCTGGGTCCATGCGCGTACGTGGTTGATACTTGCCTGGCTGCAGCTGCCCAACGGGCAACATTTCCTGACGGGAATTGCTTTCGTCGGCACCGGAGTTGCCAGCCAGCAGTGCATCGAGGCCGCGGCCGAGGCCTTTCATCTTTGGTGGAGTCATAACTGTCTTTCGTCCTTTACTCAGGCCTGATCTGCAGGCTGAAATTCCTTGGTCTTAACGCGCTCAATCAGCTCGGTGGCGAATGCCTGATACGCCTGTGCACCCTTGGCCGCCTTGTCGAACAGCACACCCGGAATACCATGGCTGGGGGCCTCCGCCAGACGCACATTGCGCGGCACAACCGCCTTGAAAACCTTGTCGCCGAAGTGCTCTTCCAGCTGGGCTGACACCTGATTCGCCAATGTGCTGCGCGGGTCGTACATCACGCGCAACAGGCCGATCACCTTGAGGTCGCGATTCAGGTTGGCATGCACCTTCTTGATGGTGTTGACCAGATCCGACAGACCTTCCAGCGCGTAGTACTCGCACTGCATTGGGATAACCACGCCGTGGGCGGCACACAAGCCGTTCAGCGTGAGCATGGAGAGCGAGGGTGGGCAGTCGATGAGCACGAAGTCGTAATCGTCCTTGTGCTTGGCTAGCGCGTCCTTGAGACGGTTCTCGCGGTTGTCGAGATCAACCATCTCCACTTCCGCGCCCGCCAGATCGCGGTTGGCCGGTAGCACATCAAAATGCCCGGTCGGTGACGTTACCTTGGCATCGGCAAGCGAGGCCAGCCCAACCAGCACGTGATAGACAGAACGCGCCAAGGCGCGCTTATCCACACCACTGCCCATGGTCGCATTGCCCTGCGGATCCAGGTCAATCAGCAGCGTGCGCTGCCCCTGCTGCGCCAATGCGGCCGCCAGATTGACGGTGGTGGTGGTCTTGCCGACCCCACCCTTCTGATTTGCCACTGCAAAGATATGCATCCCACCCCTCCCAAACTGCTGACCCTAACAAACGCCTTGGCGGGCTTATGTCGCCCCGCTCCCGGCGCTGTGATTAACTTCTCGCAAACGTGAGCAAATGCCGCTGTGCGTCCAGCCCGGCAACTGCCAGCGACTGTGAGCCAAGCACGGTCCAACCGGCCGGCAACGCAGCGACTTCCGCTTCCGGATAAATTCCCTTCATGGCGTATAAACGCCCGGTCGGCTTGACCAGATCGCCAGACCAATTGATGAAGTCTTTGATCTCGGCAAAGGCCCGAGAAATCACACCATCAAAACTTTGCTTCTTCTCGTAGTCTTCGACGCGGCCAGAGTAAATGCTTACATTAGACAGACCAAGTTCAATCTTGACCTGCTGTTGGAAGGCCGATTTCTTGGAGCTGGTTTCAATCAGCGTAACTTGTAGCTCAGGGCGCGCAATGGCCAGCGGGATGCCCGGCAGCCCTCCGCCACTTCCTACATCAGCCAGTGTTTGCGGACCGTGCGGCAACAAGGGGGCAACCACCAGCGAGTCGAGCAGATGCTGCACCAGCATTTCTTCAGGGTCGCGGATCGCGGTGAGATTGTAAGTACGGTTCCACTTAATCATCAACGCCTGATAGGCCAAAAGCATATCGGCAGCAGCGGGATCAAGCGCCACTCCCATCGCCGCCGCGCGCATGCGCAGCGTAAGTTGTTGCCGTTCGTTCATGCCGACTTCTTGGACTTTTGCAGCGTGCGGCGCTTCAAGTGCACCAACAGCAAGGAGATCGCCGCTGGCGTCACACCCTGGATGCGGGAGGCTTGCCCCACGGTTTCCGGCTTTTGTTGATTGAGCTTTTGCTTCACCTCAATCGACAAACCATGGACCTCGTTGTAATCCATCTCGGCCGGGATACGCAGCGACTCGCTGGCACGGCTTTGCTCAACTTCGCCCTTCTGGCGCTCGACATAGCCATGGTACTTAGCCTGAATTTCCAGCTGCTCAATGATGACGGGCTCAGACACGCCCTCCCCCGCACCGGGCAATGTCATCAGGTTGGGGTAAGTGATCTCAGGGCGACGCAACAGCTCGAACAGCGAATACTCATGTTCAATGTTCTTGCCGAGCACACGCACCGCCTCATGCGGCACTAGGGTTTCCGGGCGTACCCAGGTTTTTTTGAGCCGCTCGGCCTCTTTAGCCACCGCGTCACGCTTGCGGTTAAAGGCATCCCAACGCGCATCGTCGACCAGCCCCAGCTCACGGCCAATCTCGGTCAAGCGCAAATCGGCATTGTCCTCGCGCAAGCTCAAACGATATTCCGCCCGGCTAGTGAACATGCGATACGGCTCCGACACCCCACGGGTAATCAGGTCATCGACCAGCACGCCTAAATAGGCCTCGTCGCGGCGTGGCGACCACGCCTCTTTCTCGGCCGCAAAGCGCGCCGCATTCACCCCAGCCAGCAGGCCTTGAGCGGCTGCCTCTTCATAACCAGTAGTGCCATTGATCTGACCGGCGAAGAACAAACCGGCGATTGACTTGGTCTCGAAGGACGCCTTGAGATTGCGTGGATCGAAATAGTCGTACTCGATGGCATAGCCGGGTCTCAGGATGTGCGCGTTCTCCAAGCCCTTGATCGAGCGCACCAATTGCAGCTGCACATCAAATGGCAAGGAGGTCGACACGCCCTGCGGGTAATACTCATGCGTGGTCAGGCCTTCTGGCTCAAGGAAAATCTGGTGGCTATCCTTGCCGGCAAAGCGGTGAATCTTGTCTTCGATCGAAGGACAGTAACGCGGCCCCACCCCTTCAATCACCCCGGTGAACATGGGCGAGCGATCTAGGCCACCACGAATGATGTCGTGGGTATGCTCGTTGGTATGAGTGATCCAGCAAGACACCTGACGTGGGTGCTGCGCGGCGTTGCCAATGAAAGAGAACACGGGCACCGGGTCATCGCCGGGCTGCTCCTGCATGACGGAGAAATCAATGGTGCGGCCATCGATACGCGGCGGCGTACCCGTCTTGAGTCGACCGACCGGCAAGGCCAGCTCGCGCAAACGTCCACCCAAAGTCGTAGCCGGCGGATCACCTGCTCGGCCACCTACGTGGTTTTCTAGGCCCACGTGGATGCGGCCATTCAGGAACGTCCCGGCCGTCAGCACAACCGCCTTGGCCTTGAAGGTGATGCCCAGCTGTGTGGTTGCACCCGTGACGCGATCACCCTCAACCGTCAGGTCATCCACGGCTGACTGGAATAGCGTCAGATTCGGTTGATTTTCCAAACGCTTACGGATCGCCGCCTTGTACAGCACGCGGTCAGCCTGCGCACGCGTAGCGCGAACCGCCGGACCTTTAGATGCATTGAGGATGCGGAACTGAATTCCGCCCTCATCGGCGGCAGCTGCCATGGCACCGCCCAAGCCATCCACCTCCTTGACCAGATGCCCTTTGCCGATCCCGCCAATGGACGGGTTGCATGACATCTGCCCCAGCGTTTCAATGTTATGTGTGAGCAGCAGCGTCTTGGCGCCGGTCCGTGCCGAGGCAAGCGCAGCCTCGGTGCCGGCATGACCGCCACCAATCACAATCACATCAAAATGGTCTGGGAACAACAAGGACCTACCTCCTGGCAGCCTTTAGGCAATTTTTGGCAAAGGCTGCGACAAACTTAGCGCGAGCAAACCCCGATTCGGGATTGCTGAAAGAGGCGCAATCATACGCCTGTCGCGGGCAAACGCCAAAAGTCAGCCGCACTAACCATGGTTTCACGTGAAACTCCGATGCTGCGTTTCACGTGAAACAGCAGATCGGCCAATCCAAATCCAAGGGCTACTTGCCAATACAGAAACGGGAGAAAATCTCGCCGAGCAGATCGTCCGGGGTAAATTCGCCCGTGATTTCGGACAGGCATTGCTGGGCCTGCCGCAACTCTTCTGCGCAAAGCTCCAGCTGGCGCAGCTGGGTACTGGCTCGGCTCAGGGCATCGCTGGCACGGGCAATCGCGGTAAGGTGACGCTCACGGGCAAGGATCACATCCTCACCATGCCCCACCCAGCCAGCCAGCCGCAGCAACTCATCGTGCAGCAATTCCACACCCTGCCCCAGCTTCGCCGACAGCCATAGATGAACCTGACGCCCCTCGACCGTGCGGTGCGGCGTCTTTCCGGCCAAATCACATTTATTGTGAATAACAATACGCGGCAACTTGTGCGGCAGGCGAACCGCGACCGCATGGTCCGCCGCCGTCTCCCCACTACGGGCATCGATCAGCTGCAGCACCATATCGGCCCGCTCGATCTCCTGCCAAGTCCGCTCAATCCCAATACGCTCAACCTTGTCATCGGTATCGCGCAAGCCAGCGGTATCGATAATGTGCAGCGGGATGCCTTCGATCTGAATAGTCTCGCGCAGCGTGTCGCGCGTCGTCCCGGCTACATCGGTGACAATCGCCCGCTCTTCACCGGCAAGACGATTGAGCAAAGACGACTTGCCCACATTGGGAAGGCCCGCCAGCACCACATGCAAACCGGTGCGCAGCAAACTGCCCTGCCGGGCCCGCGTACTGAGGGCGGCAATCTCTATCGTCAAACGCTCCAAGCGCTGACTGGCATCCGTGTCACGGATGACATCAATCTCTTCTTCCGGGAAGTCCAGCGTTGCCTCAACCAGCATGCGCAGCTCAATCAGCTGCGCCACCAAACTATTCACCGCTTTGGAAAACTCACCCGATAGCGAGCGCTGTGCAGAGCGCACTGCCCCGGTGGTGCTGGCATCAATCAGATCCGCAATCGCTTCAGCTTGGGCTAGGTCGAGCTTGTCGTTCAGGAAAGCGCGCTGGCTGAATTCGCCAGGCTGGGCAATCCGTGCGCCCAGCTCAATGCAGCGTTGCAGCAGCATCTGCATGACCACAGGCCCGCCGTGGCCCTGCAGCTCAATGACATCTTCGCCGGTGAATGAGTTAGGGCTGGGAAAATACAGCAACAAGCCCTGATCAATCACCCCACCATCGGCGCCCTTGAAGCTGCACAGGGTCGCTTGGCGCGAGATGGGGTGGCGGCCACAAATAGAAAAGGCGAACTCAGTGAGTTCGCCTCCGGAGACGCGCACCACGCCGATCCCGCCCCGCCCGGGGGCGGTGGCAATAGCGGCAATGGTGTCTGTCGTTTTCATCGGTCTAGCGTGTCGCTTGAACCGAGCTTACCTCTTTGCTGCGGCAGCTTCCTCGATCTTCTTGGTCACATGCCATTGCTGAGCGATCGAGAGCAGATTGTTCACCGTCCAGTACAGCACCAGACCCGCAGGGAACCACAAGAACATGACGGTGAACAACACCGGCATCCAGGTCATCACCTTAGCCTGCACAGGATCGGGCGGGGTCGGGTTAAGACGGGTCTGGAAGAACATCGATGCACCCATCAGCAGCGGCAGAATGTAGTACGGGTCCTGCACAGATAAGTCAGTGATCCAACCCAGCCACGGCGCACCGCGCATTTCGACCGTACCCAGCAGCACCCAATACAGCGCGATGAAAACCGGGATCTGCACCAACACCGGCAGACAGCCGCCAAGTGGATTGATCTTTTCGCGCTTGTACAGCTCCATCATTTCCTGATTCAGCTTGGCGCGATCGTCCTTGTAGGAGTCCTTGAGGCGCGTCATTTGCGGCATGACCACACGCATCTTGGCCATGGACTTGTAGCTGGCGGCGGACAGCGGGAAGAAAATCAGCTTAAGCAGAACGGTCAAGGCAATGATGGTCCAGCCCCAGTTACCAAGCTGACCGTGGATCTTTTCCATCACCCAGAACAGCGGCGAAGCAACAATCGTCAGCCAACCATAATCAACCACCAGATCCAGGCCCGGGGCGATGGATTCAAGCTTGTCTTGCTCTTGTGGGCCGGCATACAGCGGCACTTCCACCTTGCCAGTCTTGCCCGGCGCAATGGTGTCCAGTGGGAACTTCACGCCGGCGCGGAACAGGTCAGCGCCCAGCTTATCGATGTAGAACTCGCGCTCCACCTTGCCTTGCGGCAGCCAAGCCGAGAAGAAATAGTGCTGAACTAGGCCGATCCAGCCGTTGTCAGCCTTGTGGGCATACTTGGCCTTGTCCTTGGTGATTTCCTCAAACTTGACCTTCTGGAACTTGTCCGCGTCGGTATAGACCGCTGGGCCGGTGAAGGTCGTCACACCAAAAGCGCCGCTGGTCGCACTGTCCGGCTCCTTGCCATCACGGAGAATCTGGAAGTAGGCATAGGGGGTGAGCGGTGCAGCAGAAGTGTTGCTCAGTTCGTAGCTCACATCAATGATGTAGCTGCCGCGCTTGAACGTATAAATCTTGGCAACCTTTACGCCATTAGCAGCAGGCGCGGTCAAGCGCACAGACACCGCTTCCTGGCCATCAGCCAGTGTGTACTCGCTCTTCTCCAATGAGTACATAGTCTTGTGATTCGGCAGACCTTCACCAATCAGGCCGCTCTGGCCAACATAGATATGCTGCTTGGCATCATTCTGGAAAAGAATGAAGTTCTTGCTCGCATCCAGCGTGGCACGGTGCTTTTCCAGCTCCAAGAAAACCAGATCACCGCCTTGAGCGGAAATCTCAGCCGAGAACAAATCCGTCTTGACTGTTGCCTTCGGCACGCCGGTACCCGGCAGGGAAGCGGCAGGGGCGGCGCTGGCAATGGTCGGCACAGCCGATGCCGTTGCTACGGACGGCACAGCAGCCGGCGCGCCCGGAACAGCACCAGTCTCGGCCGTGGCCTCAACCGCAGGGGCAGGAGGCGGCTTGTGCGCGCGTTCCCATGCATCCCACAACATGAACAGGGAGAACATGAAGGTCAGCAGCAGGATCGTATTAAGGCGTTTTTTATCCATCGCGAGTGTCGATCAAGAAAACATCAATTATCAAGGCACCGGGTCGAAACCGCCCGGACTGAACGGATGACAGCGTCCCACACGACGCACGGTCAACCAACTGCCGCGCCAAGGCCCGTGCTTATGCAAGGCCTCAACCGCATATTCGGAACAACTGGGGTGAAAACGGCAACGACGGCCCAGCCATGGACTGATCAAATACTGGTAAGTTCGAATCAGGCCCAGCAAAAGCCCTTGTACTAACTTACGAGGCAAGGCCATCAAGGTATTCAACGTGCTCACGAAGCCGCCACCTTGGGTTGCGGCAAACGTTGTAGCAGCTCGTCTATCTGCGCACGGCACTGCTTGCGCACACTGTCCATCTCAGCCGTCTTGGCATTCAAGGGCTTGCCTAAGCGCAAGACCAAATCATACGGTGGCAGCTGAGCGCAGACGTGACGAAACGCCTCGCGTGCCAATCGCTTCACAAGGTTGCGATGAACGGCACGTTTGGCGTTTCGTTTGGGTACCACCAAGCCGAGGCGGGCGGAATTTGCTGGCATGTCCGAGGTTTCCAATCCTGTGCTCCCCGTCAGGGGCCGGTAGTACAACTCAAACGGCCCGCTGCGCAAGACGCGGCGATTGGCAAAGACAGCGGTGAAATCTTTTCCGAGCAGCAGCCGGTCAGCCGGCCGAAAACGGAAAGAAACAGCGTTCAAACGGCGATGCGGTGACGGCCCTTGGCACGACGGGCGCTAATAACAGCACGGCCACCACGGGTGCGGGAGCGCACAAGGAAGCCATGGGTACGCTTACGGCGCACAACGGAGGGCTGATAGGTGCGTTTCATGATGCTTATTCCTGCGAAAGAGAAACGCGAGATTAGAGTCGAAAATGCTCGCACTGTCAAGTCAGATATTTTTTGACAAAGCAGGGCAGCCTGTGGATAACTCACCCAAAGCAGGCTAAAATCGCCCCTCGAGTTTGGCTGTTCGCTAGGTGTGCGTCAGGTGTGGTTTCTCGCTGAAACCCGCTGCAGTCAAGCCCGTGCGGCGTTGTTGTCTATGTGTCCTGCCCCGGCAGCGCACGGCAGCAATAGGGAATTAGCAATAAGCACAAGAAAATCAAAACATTGCAAGACTTCATGGCTTTGCGTGACACCATCGATCCGGCGCTACAGGCGACCGACCCCAGCGCGAGTGTGGCCAATTTCTGGTCCGCTTGCCTGAGCCAACTCGAACGCGAACTGCCCGCCCAACAATTCAATACCTGGATCAAAGGCCTGCGCCTCGAAGCCAATGGCAGCCCTGACCAGCTCAATCTCCTCGCCCCCAATCGCTTTGTCCTGCAATGGGTGCGCGAACGTTACCTGACCCAGATTCAGGAACTCAGCCAACAGTTCTATCCTGTGCCCGTCACCATCAGCCTGGCCCTCGCCGGCAGCTCGGATGCCGACATCGAAGCACTGGCCGAGAGCAAAGACACTCCCCGTAGCGTCAGCACCCCGGCCAGCATGGCACCCGCCATCATCAGCGGTCGCGACGATACCTACGACAAGACCCGCCTTAACCCGGCCTTCACCTTTGACACCATGGTGACGGGTCGCGCTAACGATCTCGCACGTGCTGCCGCTCAGCAAGTCGCGCTGAACCCTGGCATCTCCTACACCCCTTTATTTGTATACGGTGGTGTTGGCCTCGGTAAGACTCACTTGGTGCATGCGATTGGCAACGCGGTTTATCAAGCCAACCCCAGTGCTGTGATCCGCTACATTCATGCCGAAGACTTTGTCTCCGACGTGGTGCGGGCTTATCAGCAAAAAGCGTTTGATGTGTTCAAGCGCTACTACCGCTCGTTAGATGTGCTGCTAGTGGATGACATTCAGTTCTTCGTGAAGAAGGACCGCACGCAAGAAGAATTCTTCTACGCCTTTAATGCACTGGCCGAAGCCAAGAAGCAGATCGTCATCACTTGCGACACCTATCCAAAAGATATTGATGGTCTGGAAGAACGTCTGATCTCCCGCTTCGATTGGGGCCTCACCGTCCAGATCGAGCCGCCAGAAACTGAAATGCGCGTTGCCATTCTCAAGAAGAAGGCCGAAGCCTCGCGCATCGATCTGGGCGACGACGTCGCTTTCCTGATTGCCAAGCATCTGCGCTCCAACGTGCGCGAGCTGGAAGGTGCGCTGAACCGCGTGCTGGCCTTTGCCCGCTTCCACAACCGCCCCATTACGCTGGAAGTGGCCAAGGACGCGCTCAAAGACATCATCGGCGCTACCAACCGTCAGATCACCTTAGAGCTGATCCAGAAGACCGTAGCCGAGTACTACAAGATTAAGGTCGCTGACATGTACTCGCAAAAGCGCACCCGCGCTATTGCCCGTCCGCGTCAAATCGCCATGTGGTTGGCCCGTGAGCTCACCGCCCACAGCCTGCCTGAAATTGGCGAAGCATTTGGTGGCCGCGACCACACCACTGTCCTCCATGCATGCCGCACTGTTGTCGATTTGCGCAACAAGGACAGCCAAATGAATAAGGATCTGCACGTGCTCGAGCAGACCATTAAAGGGTGATCACAGCCATGTATAAGTCTGTGCGCAACCCGGCTAACAATGTCTGTAAAACCTTTGGACGAATTGTGGGTAAGTCGACCTTTTGCCTGAACTCGAAATTCCACACACATTCGCACACAGCAAGAATGCACACATGCCCCCAGCCTTTTCAACTGGCTAAAAGCATGATGCAATTGAAGTTTACGTACTTATCCACACAACCAGCGCTTCTCTAATCATCAATTGGAGATTAAATACATGTTGTTATATAAAGGTCCACGCGATCAGATCCTCAGCCCACTGCAGTCAGTCAGTGGCATCGTTGAAAAACGGCACACCCTGCCGATTCTTTCCAACGTCCTGATCGAGAAGAACGGCGAACGCCTCACCCTCCTAGCGACGGATATCGAAATCCAGATTCGCACCAGCGCTGCCGGTGCAGGCTCAGAAAGCGTTGCGCTCACCGTCGGTGCTCGCAAGCTGCAAGACATCCTGCGTTCGCTGCCTGAAAGCGCTGAAGTCAGCCTAACGCTGGAAGACAAAAAGCTGCAGCTCAAAGCCGGCAAGAGCCGCTTCAACCTGCAAACCCTGCCGCCGGAAGATTTCCCTCGCGTAGCAGAAGCCGAAGGCCAAACCGCCAAGGTCAATGTCAGCCAGAAGCAGTTCAAGCGTCTGCTGGCGCTTGTGCAGTACGCCATGGCGCAGCAGGACATCCGCTACTACCTCAACGGCCTGCTGGTCATCGTGGCTGGCAACGAGATCCGTGTCGTCGCTACCGACGGCCACCGCCTCGCCTACGCGGCCGAAACGCTGACCGAAGAATTTCCACGTACTGAAGTCATCCTGCCGCGCAAGACCGTGCTCGAACTGTCGCGGCAGCTGGGCGACAACGACGACCCGCTGGAAATCTGCCTTGCCCCGACCCAAGCCCAATTCCGCTTTGGCGATATCGAGCTGGTGTCCAAGCTCATCGACGGCAAGTTCCCGGATTACGAACGCGTCATCCCGCAAGGTCACGGCAAGATCCTCAAGCTCGACCGCGCCTTGCTGCATCAATCGCTACTGCGTGCTGCGATTCTGACGAACGAAAAATTCCGTGGTGTCCGTCTCGTGCTTGGCGACAATGCGCTCAAGATCATGAGTACCAATGCCGAGCAAGAAGACGCGCAGGAAGAAATCGAAGTCGACTACAACGCCGAGTTGCTCGACGTGGGTTTCAACGTCACCTACCTGCTTGATGTGCTCAACAACATCAACACCGACGTAATCGAGCTACGCCTGACAGACGCTAACTCCAGCGCCCTGTTTGTCCTGCCCGAAAACGAGCGTTTCAAATACGTTGTCATGCCAATGCGTATCTAAAGCAGACAGGACCAAAAAGCAAAAGCGTCTATAGGGAAAAACCTGCCGGCGCGTTTGCTTTCTGCCTCTCTACTTTTCTTCACTCCCATTCGTAAAACACCATGAGTCAAGACCTTCCCGAGAACATTCAGCCCAGCCTGCCAGGCCAGGGCACCAATTCAGGCAACGATTACGACGAGTCGTCAATCACCCAGCTTGAGGGTCTGGAAGCCGTTCGCAAGCGCCCCGGCATGTACATCGGCGATACGTCCGATGGCAGCGGCTTGCACCACATGGTGTTCGAAGTGGTCGACAACGCCATTGACGAAGCCCTTGCCGGCCATTGCGACGAAATCGTCATCACCATCCACACCGACAACTCGATTTCCGTCACCGATAACGGGCGTGGCATTCCCACCGGTATCAAGTTCGACGACAAGCACGAGCCCAAGCGCACCGCGGCCGAAATCGTCATGTGCGTGCTGCACGCGGGTGGCAAGTTCAACCAGAACTCCTACAAGGTCTCGGGCGGTTTGCACGGCGTGGGTGTGTCTTGCGTTAATGCATTGTCCAAGTGGCTGCGTCTGGTTATCCGCCGCGATGGCAAAAAGTACGAACTCGAATTCAACCGTGGCGCCGTTAAAGACAGATTGATCGAAGTGCAACAGGGTGTTGAAGTCTCGCCCCTGCGTGTGGTCGGCGATACCGAAAAGCGCGGCACCGAAGTTCACTTCCTCGCTGATGAAGAAATTTTTGGCAATGTCGAATTCCACTACGACATTCTCGCCAAGCGTCTGCGCGAGCTATCCTTCCTCAACAACGGTGTGAAGATCAAGCTGGTCGATCAGCGCAACAACAAGGAAGAAGATTTCGCTTTCTCCGGCGGCGTAAAAGGCTTTGTCGATTACATCAACCGCAGCAAGAGCGTCCTGCACCCGAACGTGTTTTACGCCACTGGCGAATCTGGCCCACTGACCGTTGAAGTGGCCATGCAGTGGAACGACAGCTACCAAGAACAGGTGCTGTGCTTCACCAACAATATTCCGCAGAGTGATGGGGGCACCCACCTCACCGGTCTGCGTGCTGCGATGACCCGCGTCATCAACAAGTACATCGAAGAAAACGAAATCGCCAAGAAGGCCAAGGTTGATATCGCCGGCGACGACATGCGCGAAGGCTTGGCCTGTGTGCTGTCCGTCAAAATGCCGGACCCTAAGTTTGCCTCGCAAACCAAGATGAAGCTGGTGTCTGGCGAAGCCCGCCAGCCGGTGGAAGACGTAGTGGCTGCCAAGCTCACCGAGTTCCTGCTGGAGCGCCCGCTGGACGCCAAGACCATTTGCGGCAAGATTGTTGAAGCTGCCCGTGCCCGCGATGCCGCCCGCCGCGCCCGCGAAATGACGCGCCGCAAGGGTGTGCTCGATGGCATTGGCCTGCCCGGTAAGCTGGCCGACTGCCAAGAAAAAGACCCGGCCCTGTGCGAGCTGTATATCGTCGAGGGTGATTCCGCCGGTGGTTCCGCCAAGCAAGGCCGCGACCGTAAATTCCAAGCCATCCTGCCGCTGCGCGGTAAGGTGCTCAACGTTGAAAAAGCACGTTACGACAAACTCATTTCCAGCGAGCAGATCGTTACCCTCATCACCGCGCTGGGCACCAGCATTGGGCCGGAGTTTGATGCCTCTAAGGTGCGCTACCACCGCATCATCATCATGACCGATGCCGACGTTGATGGCGCCCACATCCGCACCCTGCTGCTCACGCTGCTGTATCGCCAAATGCCCGAGCTGGTTGAGCGTGGCTACATCTACATCGCCCAACCACCGCTGTACAAAATCAAGCACGGCAAGAGCGAGATGTACATCAAGGACGAACACGCCCTTGATCAACACATGCTCACCCTAGCGCTTGAAGGCGCATCGCTCACGCCTAAGGCCAACGCCGCCACTATCGAAGGCAATGCCCTTGGCGAATTGGCGCGTGGCTACCTCCTGTCCGAGGCCGTTATCCGCCGCCTGACCGACTTTATCGAGCCCGAAGTGCTGCACGCCTTGCTCGCCAACGACATTGATCTTGATGTCACCAGCGAACAAGCCGCTAACGACAGCGCTGCGCGCCTGAGCAAAGTTATCCCCGGCGACATCGCTATCCGCGTGAATTACGAAGAGAAGAGCGAAGGCTGGGAGCTGCTGATCGAAAAGCTGCGCCACGGCAATCTGCGCACCGGCAGCATCGATGCCGATTTCTTGCGCGGTGGCGATTGGCAACAAATCCGCCGCACCTCCGCCCTTATCGCTGGCTTGGTGGACGACAACGCCATCGTGCGCCGCGGCGAAAAGTCATCCAAGGTCAAGAGCTTTGCCGACGCCATCACCTGGCTGCTGGCCGAAGTCGAACGCGGCCTCAGCAAGCAGCGTTACAAAGGCCTGGGCGAAATGAACCCCGAGCAACTGTGGGAAACCACCATGGACCCCAACGTCCGCCGCCTGCTCAAGGTACAGATCGACGACGCCATCGCCGCCGACGAAATCTTCACCACGCTTATGGGCGACGATGTCGAGCCGCGTAGAGCTTTCATCGAAAGTAATGCGCTGTACGCGAAGAACATCGACGTCTGATTTCCGATGGCCCTGTCAGTAAAGAGGCCTTGTAGGCCTCTTTTTTTGCCTCACGAGTAGAAAGTAAGAAAACGAAATTCGTTAAATGCAGCTTGGATAGTTAGCGAAATGCAATGACGCCAGAAGCCGAAGCCCGAATCGAAATCGACAAACAGCTTGCCCAAGCAGGCTGGATTGTTCAGGATTTTAAGCAGCTCAATCTCGGCGCTGCCGTTGGTATTGCTGTCCGTGAATACCCAACAGATACTGGCCCAGCCGATTACGTGCTTTTCGTAAATCGCTCTGCCGTAGGTGTCATTGAAGCGAAGAAAGACAGCGCTGCTGCTAACCTTACCGCCACTGAAAGTCAGACCGAGCGCTACGCCAATGCCACGCTCAAGTGGCGCACTGACAACAAGCCGCTGCGCTTCTTGTTCGAGGCAACCAGCCAAATCATTCGTTTTACTGACGGCGCCGATCCTGCGCCGCGCTCCCGCGAGATCTTCCATTTCTTCCGTCCCGAACAGCTAGCCGAATGGTTAGGCCAGTCGGACACGCTACGTCGTCGTTTGGCTGAAAAAATGCCGTCGCTGCCGACTGACAACCTGCGCGATTGCCAAACCAGTGCCGTGACCGGCCTAGAAGCCTCGCTCGCGCTGAATAAACCACGCGCCTTGATTCATATGGCAACGGGTGCAGGTAAAACCTTTACCGCCATTACTGCCGTCTACCGTCTGCTCAAGTTCGGCGGCGCCAAGCGCATTCTTTTCCTCGTTGATACGCGCAATCTCGGCAAGCAGGCACATCAGGAGTTCATGGCCTATACGCCACCGGACGATGGCCGCAAGTTTACCGAGCTGTACAACGTGCAGCGTCTTGCCTCCAGCACCGTTGATCCGCATGCCCAGGTGTGCATCAGCACCATCCAGCGCATGTATTCGGTATTGAGCGGTGAAAGCATTGATGAGTCGGCTGAAGACATTTCACTCAACGAAGTGCAGCAAAGCGCCAGCCAAGCCAAGCAAGTGCGCTACAACCCGGCCCTACCGATAGAAGAGTTCGACTTCATCATCATCGACGAGTGCCACCGCAGCATCTACAACCTGTGGAAACAGGTGCTCGACTACTTCGACGCTTATCTCATCGGCCTCACCGCCACGCCCGACAAACGCACCTTTGGCTTCTTCAACGAAAACATCGTCGCCGAATACAGCTACGAAGACTCGGTGGCCGATGGTGTCAATGTCGGTTATGACGTGTACCTGATCGAAACCGAAATCACCCAAAAAGGCGCCGAACTCAAAGCCCAGGAATGGGTCGATCACCGCCACCGCGAAACGCGCAAGAAGCGCTGGGCCGAAACGGAAGAAGACACAGCCTACACCGCCAAGGAGCTTGATCGCTCAGTGGTGAATACCAGCCAGATTCGCCAGGTCATCACCGCCATGAAGCAGGCGGTGGAAACCCGCATCTTCCCCGAGCGCAAAGAAACCCCCAAGACCCTGATCTTTGCCAAGACCGATAGCCATGCCGACGACATCATCAACATCGTGCGCGAGGTCTATGGTCAGGGCAATGCCTTCTGCCGCAAAGTCACGTATAGCGAAAAAGATGCCGAAGGCGTACTTGCCAGTTTCCGCAACGACTACCACCCGCGCATTGCCGTCACCGTGGACATGATTGCCACCGGCACCGACGTAAAGCCGCTCGAAGTACTCCTCTTCATGCGCGATGTACGCAGCAAGGGCTACTACGAGCAGATGAAAGGCCGCGGTGTGCGCAGCCTGGATGCCGATGGCTTGAAGCGCGTCAGCAACTCCGCCAGCGGCGCCAAGACACGCTTTGTCTTGATCGATGCCGTGGGCGTGGAAAAATCCATCAAGACCGAAATGCGCCCGCTCGAAAAGAAGCCGGGCCTAGCGCTTAAAGACCTGCTGCAAGGCGTAGCCATTGGCGCGCGCGACGACGACACCCTGCTGAGCCTTGGCAACCGTCTAGTACGCATGGCCAAGCAGCTCGATGCCAAACAACAAGCGCGTATCCAAAAAATAACGCAAGGTGCATCCGTCGCCGACCTCGGCAAAACCCTGATCGGCGCGCTCGACCCCGATGCCATTGAAAAAGCCGCGCTCGAAACCGCCAAGGCTGCCGGTATCACCCGTAGCCCCGAAACACTGACCGATGCAGAGCTAGAAGCCGCCCGCAACAAGCGCGTGGCAGCAGCGTGCCAAGTGTTCGACAATCCCGAACTGCGCGAGCTGATCGAATCCATCCGCCGCGAGAACGAGCAACTGATCGACCACGTCAACACCGATAGCGTCATCTTCACCGGCTTTAGCGCGCAGGCGGAGCAAGAAGCCAAAGACACCGTACAACGCTTTGCCGACTACATTGCCGCGCACAAGGACGAGATCGCTGCGCTCAGCTTCTTCTACCAGCAGCCCTATCAGCGCCGCGCACTCACCTTCGAGATGATCGAAGAGTTGCACGACCATCTCGCCCGCCCGCCGCTTATGCTCACCACCGAGCGCCTGTGGAGCGCCTATGCGCGGGTGCAGGAGAGCCAGGTGAAGGGAACAGGTACGCGCCGCCAGCTCACCGACCTCGTTTCCCTCGTGCGCTTTGCCATCGGCGCAGATAAAGAGCTCAAGCCCTTCGCGGATGAAGTGGACAAACGCTTTGCCGACTGGATCTGGCGCCACAACAGCCAGCGCGGCACCGCCTTTACGCCCGAGCAAACCGAATGGCTGCGCCTGATGAAAGACCACATCGCCAGCGCCTGCTGTATTACGCGGGATGACTTTGATTACGCCGAGCTGGCGAGCCGCGGCGGCCTGCAAAAAGTGTGGGGTGAGTTTGGCAGTGAGCTGGATAAGCTGATGGCAGAAATGAATGAGGAATTGGTCGCGTGAGAGAGTTGCCAACAGGCTGGGTAGAGGCGAACTTTGGAGAGTTGTTTTCTTCGCCAGGCGATGACATAGTCGATGGCCCGTTTGGATCAAACCTTAAAGCGTCAGAATATGTCTCCAACGGTATACCGATTGCTCGCCTACAGAATATTGATCGCAATAATTTCGTTGCGAAGAACATTCAGTTTGTGACCGAGGAAAAGGCTCGCCAATTGAAGCGGCATACGTTCGTTCCAGAAGACATCCTGATTACGAAGCTTGGTGACCCGCTAGGGAAGGCATGCCTAGCACCTACAAACATAGAAAAAGGTGTGCTTGTTGCAGACGTTGTTCGTGCTCGAGTAACTCACCACTTAGTTGATAGAAAATTCCTCTGCTATCAGATCAACTCCGATTTTGTTGCAAATGAGTTCAAAGAGCAGACAAAAGGCACAACACGGCCTCGTGTAAACCTTACTAAGATTCGTCAGCTGAAAGCTCGACTGTGTCCTTTAGCCGAACAAACCCGCATCGTCGCCAAGCTCGAAGAACTGCTTTCCGATCTCGAAGCCGGCGTGGCGGAGCTGAAGGCGGCGCAGAAAAAGCTGGCGCAGTATCGGCAGTCCTTGCTCAAGGCTGCGGTCGAAGGTTCGCTCACCGATGAGTGGCGCAAACAAAACCCGCCACAAGAAAGCGGCGCCGACCTCCTCGCCCGCATCCTGCGCGAACGCCGCGCCCGCTGGGAAACCAAACAGCTCGCCAAATTCACCGAACAAGGCAAAGCCCCACCCAAAGACTGGCAAAAAAAATACCCCGAACCCGCCACACCCGCCACTACCCACCTGCCAGAATTGCCGGAGGGGTGGGTGTGGGCAACAATAGAGCAGCTATCGCTTGAGCAAAAATACGGATCTTCGGCAAAGACATCCGAGGATGCGGCGGGCGTGCCGGTTTTGAGAATGGGCAATATCCAGAGCGGGCAGCTAGATATCGAAAGCCTTAAGTATTTGCCACAGAATCACGACGAGTTTCCAGATTTGCTTTTGCAAGATGGTGATTTGTTGTTCAATCGGACAAATAGCCCTGAGTTGGTCGGCAAGACTGCTGTGTTTAGATCACAGCTCTCCCCGTGCTCATATGCGTCTTATCTGATTGCGGTTCGATTCTCTAGGAGCTTTATTCCAGAGTTGGCATCGACGTATATCAATTCAGTGCATGGCCGTCATTGGATTAAGTCGGTTGTAGTGCAGCAAGTTGGGCAAGCGAATGTGAATGGCAGCAAACTTGCGGCGTTGTTGGTTCCGCTCCCGCCCCTTGATGAGCAGAAAGCGTTATTGACTCTTCTAGATGAACAGCTAGTGAGTGTGCGACAGCAGGAAAAGAGCATTGAGCATTCATTGTCACAATCCGCTGCTCAACGCCAAAACATCCTCCGCGCCGCCTTCTCCGGCCAACTGGTGCCGCAAGACCCCAGCGACGAACCCGCCGCCGACCTGCTCGTCCGCATCCGCGCCAGCCGCGATGCAGCGACCCCGGCCAAGCGCACCCGCAAAGCGAAGGAGGCCGCATGACGAAAGAGAGCCAGTTCATGGATCGCAAGTCCTTGCGTCTTGTTGAGGGAACGAAGGCGAATTTCCAAGCCCTAGCGGCGGACTGTGTGTGCTTTGCCAATGCGGCGGGGGGCTGCTTGCAGATCGGCATTGAAGATGGCGAGACATTGCCCCCGGCAACGCAACGCATTTCACAAGCGTTGCTCGATACGCTTCGTAAGCGTATTGGTGAGCTGACGGTGAATGTGCAGGTCGCACCTGCTGTAATGACGGCTGAAAATGGTGGGGAATATATTGCCCTGACGGTGGCACGTTCGGTTGGTGTTGCCTCAACGTCAGACGGCCGCTACTTTCTTCGGGTTGGTGATACATGCAAGCCGGTGGTGGGCGATGAGGTTCTGCATTTGCTCAACGATAGACCGGGCATGCCGTGGGAATCGCTGACCACCTTGCAGGTTTCGGTGACTGACGCGGATGCTGCCAAGGTATCTGCTTTGCTAGCGGCTTTGCGTGAGTCCGATCGGGTCAAGCAGAGCGTTAAGGAAAGGTCAGATGCCGAGTTGCTGGCGCATTACGGCTTGTCGGACAACCTTCTGCTGACGCATCTGGGTGTGCTGATGGTGGGCAGTGCGCGTGATCGTGCCAAGCTTGGGTCAGCGCCGATTGTTCAGGCTATCAAGTTCGACGAACTTGGGCAGAAGGTCAACAAGTGGTTATGGGACGATTTCAAGTCGTCGCCGGTCGAGCTGGTGGATGCGATCTGGTCTGAGGTTCCGGATTTTCATGAGAGCTATGAATTGCCCGATGGACTGCACCGCCTGAAACTTCCCGCGTATGACAAGCGTGTGGTACGTGAGCTGCTGGTGAATGCGCTGGTGCATCGGCCGTACACCCAACGTGGTGATATTTTTCTGAACCTGCATCCGGATCGCCTTGAAATCGTGAATCCGGGGCGGCTACCATTGGGTGTGACCCCGCAGAACATTCTCCATACGAGCCGTCGCCGCAATGACCGCATGGCAACGTTATTCCATGATTTGCGTTTGATGGAAAACGAAGGCTCAGGCTTTGACCTGATGTATGACGTTCAGCTTTCTCAAGGTCGCCCGGCGCCCGTGCCGAAAGAGGGCGCCGACTCGGTTACCGTGACGGTGGGACGACGGGTTGTGAAGTCTGAGGTTGTGAGGCTGATGGAAGATGCTGACGCTCGTTTTCAATTGAAGCAACGAGAGCGGATTACTTTGGGCTTGTTGGCGGCCGGTGAAGGGCTAACAGCGCGTGAGCTGGCTGCACGGCTGGAGTTGAGCAGTGCAGAAGAGTTGCACCCGGCCTGGATAGGGCGTTTGGTCGACCTCGAGCTGGTAAAAACATCAGGCAAGACGTCTGCCTTGCGTTACTTTGTGGCGCCTGAATGGATGCGCGACAGTGGGCTGGACCGAAAGACCACGCTCAAGCGCATGGAGCCGCACCGTTTGCGTGCCTTGATTGTTGAAGACCTTTCGCGTTATCCCGGCTCGTCATCTGGTGAGATTCAGCGCCGTACTTGCCCCGAGCTGGCTCAAAGAACTGTGAAGCGAGCAATTGATGATTTGCTCGCCGCAGAGCAGATACGTTATGAAGGCGAAAAGAAGGGACGGCGCTACTGGTTGGCGGATAAGGGACAAACCCCGGGGAAGTAAGGCCGTCATGTCATTAAATTTGTCCGTTATTTTTGTAAGACAAGACGTAAATCAATACCTTACATGACGTTCCTCGCGAGAAAACTGTCATTAAATAATACAGTGCTGCATTAAAAGTGGACCGCGGGCGCTGGGGTTGTGGCGAGCCCTGAAACCGAGGAGCCCATCCCTAAGGACTGCTGCCTATCGGCAACCTCTATTTGTTTCACGCTTGCTCGCCGAGCTGAAGTGTAGAGATTAACGTTGTGAAAGCCAAGCGGGATTGCCTCGTTTGAAAAGAGAGACGATGAATACTGCAACCCTGATCCAAAAAGTCTGGAATTTCTGCCATACCCTGCGCGACGACGGGGTGGGTTATGGCGACTATCTTGAGCAGCTGACTTATCTGCTCTTCCTCAAGATGGCACATGAGTACACCGAGGAGCCCTATAACCTCGATACGCGAATTCCTAAGGGATTCGACTGGCCGAGCCTGCGTAGTAAGACAGGCGAGCCGCTGGAGGCCCATTACTTGGCTACGCTGCATACCTTGGGTGGTAACCCCGGCATGTTGGGCGCGATTTTCTTCAAGGCACAAAACAAGATTCAAGACCCGGCCAAGCTCTCGCGTCTAGTGCAGATGATCGACGAGCAGCGCTGGGTGGGAATGGATGCCGATACCAAGGGCGATCTGTACGAAGGCTTGCTGCAAAAGAACGCCGAAGACACCAAGAGCGGCGCGGGGCAGTACTTCACGCCGCGTGCGCTGATTCAGGCCATGGTGGCCTGTATGCGCCCGCAGCCAAACAAGACAATTGCCGATCCGGCCTGCGGTACGGGCGGCTTCTTCCTCGCCGCGAACGAGTGGCTAACGGGTACGGGCGAGTGGATCAAGGAGTCCGGCAACTTGCTGGGCCATGAACCGGTGAAGATGAACCCGGCACAAAAGAAGTTCCTGCGCGACCAGACCTTCCACGGCAACGAGATTGTGCCGGGTACGCGCCGCCTATGCTTGATGAATCTTTTCCTGCACAACATTGGCGATGTGGTGGGCGAGCCTGCAGTTGAGCGCGCGGATGCATTGATTCAGCCGCCGACTAAGTTTGTGGACATGGTGCTGGCTAACCCACCCTTCGGCAAGAAGAGCAGCATGACCATCACCAATGAGGAAGGCGAAGAAGACCGCGATGCGCTGACTTACGAGCGCCAAGACTTTTGGGAAACCACCTCGAACAAGCAACTCAACTTCCTGCAGCACATCTGCAGCATGTTGAAGACAGATGGACGCGCTGCCGTGGTGTTGCCAGATAACGTGCTGTTTGAGGGTGGCGCTGGCGAGAAGATAAGAAAGAAGCTGTTAGAGACGTGCGATGTGCACACCATCCTGCGCCTGCCTACGGGCATTTTCTATGCACAAGGGGTAAAGGCGAATGTGGTGTTTTTCGACAATGCGCCCAAGGATGGGCGCATCCACACCAAGGGCGTTTGGTTTTATGACTTGCGCACCAACCAGCACTTCACACTCAAGACGCGGCAGCTCAAACTGGCTGACCTGCAAGACTTTGTGGCGAGCTACAACCCTCAGAACCGCCACGAGCGCAAAGAGAGCGAACGCTTCCGTTACTTCACCTATGAAGAGCTAATTGCCCGGGACAAAGCGAGCCTCGATATCTTCTGGCTCAAAGACGATAGTCTGGAAAACCTGGACGACCTCCCACCGCCTGATGTGCTGCAACAGGAAATCATTGATCACCTTGAGGCGGCATTAGCTGCGTTCAGGGATGTTGCTGCAGGATTGCCAAATGGAAAATAAATTAGAACTCCTTTCGCCGGCACGTGATGCCGATATTGGCATTGAGGCCATCAAGCATGGGGCGGATGCCGTGTATATCGGCGGTCCAGCTTTCGGTGCGCGCGCGGGTGCTGCTAATTCGGTTTCTGACATTGCGCGCTTGGTGGAGTTTGCGCATTGCTTTCACGCCAAGATTTTTGTGGCTTTCAACACCATCTTTCACGATAGCGAGATTGAAGAGGCGCGCAAGCTCTCTTGGCAGTTGTATGACGCGGGGGTAGATGCGCTGATCATGCAGGACATGGGCCTGCTTGAGCTGGATATGCCGCCGCTGCAGTTTCATGCCAGCACGCAGTGCGACATTCGCACGCCGGAGAAGGCGAAGTTTTTGCAAGACGTGGGTTTTTCGCAAGTGGTGCTGGCGCGCGAGATGTCGCTGCCGGAGATTCGCCAGACGTACGCGCTGCTCGACCCCAGCACGCGCATTGAATACTTTATTCACGGTGCGCTGTGCGTGGCATTTTCGGGGCAGTGCAATATCAGCTTTGCCCACACGGGCCGCAGCGCCAATCGCGGCGAGTGCTCGCAGGCTTGTCGCCTCCCCTACACACTGGCCGATCACGAAGGCCGCATCGTGGCCTACGACAAGCATTTGCTGTCGATGAAGGACAACGACCAGAGCGGCAATCTGCGCGCGCTGGTTGAGGCGGGTGTGCGCTCGTTCAAGATCGAGGGCCGCTATAAGGACATGGCCTATGTGAAGAACGCCACCGCGCATTACCGCCAGCTGCTCGATGACATCATTGCCGAGCAACCGCAATATTCGCGGGACTCCTCGGGCGTGACGCGCCACCTCTTTGTGCCGCAGCCGGAAAAGACCTTCAATCGCAGCAGCACTGATTACTTCACCAATGGCCGCCAGCATGACATTGGCGCGTTTGATACGCCTAAGTTCTCGGGCGAGGCGATTGGCCGTATTACCAAGCTCGGCCCCGATTGGTTTGAGATTGATGGGGTGACGGAAGACGGCACCGTGATTACGCTGCACAACGGCGACGGTGTGAGCTACCAGCCCAGTACCAACAAGGGCGCCAACAAGCTGGTGGGCATGCGCATCAACGTGGTGGAAGGCAAGCGCCTTTTCCCCAACGAGATGGCGACCGATCTCAAGGTGGGTCAGACGATTTATCGCAACCGCGATCAGGCTTTTGAGCGCCAGCTGGAGAAGGACTCTGCCGAACGACGCATTGGCGTGAGTGTGAGCTTGTACGAAGTGAGTGGCGAGCTGCAGCTCACGTTGACTGATAGCGACGGCATCAGCGCTACCGTGGCACATGCGGGCGTCGTTGAGTTTGCGCGCGATGCCGAGAAGGCGCTGGCCACGCTGCAAGGTAACCTGAGCAAGTTTGGAAACACTGATTTTGAAGTGACTGAGGTACACATTGCTGCACCCTACTTCGTGCCTGCCTCGGCCGTGAATGCGCTACGCCGCGAGGCCACGGCCGCGCTGGTGCAGGCGCGCGTGGACCAGCGCCCGCGCCTTGTGCGCGCTGCGCCGGTGGAGCCGCCCGTGCCTTACCCGAGCAAGCAGCTGGATTTTCTGGCGAATGTGTTCAACACCCCGGCGCGCAACTTCTACAAGAAGCATGGCGTCGAGCTGATTGCCGATGCCTATGAAGCCGGCACCGAACACGGCGACGTATCGTTGATGATCACCAAGCACTGCCTGCGCTACAGCTTCAACCTCTGCCCCAAAGAAGCCAAGGACTGGAAGCTCAAGGGCGTGAAGGCTGAGCCCATGACGCTGATCAACGGTAACGAAAAGCTCAAGCTGCGCTTCGACTGCAAGGCGTGTGAGATGCACGTAGTCGGCAAGATCAAGCCGGGCATGAAGATCCAGCTGCACAGCAGCTAACCCGCAGCAAATTTCCGCAGTGCTCGGTACGGGTGCCGACTATTGAATCGGGGGTAGCGATGACCAAGGTGAACCAAGGCAATCGTCTGAGCATTCTGCTACTGGTGCTGCCCATCGTTGCGCTGGTGGTGATGATCACCAACAAATTTCACATGCCCGTGAACCAGCAGGCCTATCTGGGTGTGGCGGCGCTGGCGTCTGCGCTCAGCTTTATTGCCATGTGGTGGCTTGGTTTTCATGGGGTGCAGATGGATCGCACGCTGTGGGGTGTGGCGGCGTTTATGTTTGCCTTGTGGATGATTGCCGGTATTGGCTTTGTGGGCTGGTTGAATCAGGCGGGCGATGCGTCGCCGACGACGACGGAGTACCGCAAGATCGTGCGTAAGCACTATTCGTCCGGTGGCGGTTTTGTGGGGCAGGCAAAGTCGTCGCCCAGCTGCATGGTGTGGGTGGACACGCCCGTGGTGGGCACCGATGTCGTGATCTTGCGCGCCGACTACTGCGATTTGATTGGCGACGAGAACGATGGCGTGATGCTCACGCTAAAGCAGGGCCGCTTTGGTATGCCCTGGCTACAGGACTATTCGCTGATCCGCAATTACGACCTGTATCGCCAGCGCTTGGGGGTTTGATACTGGCGTTGCGGTGGGCGCGAGCAATAAGCCAAGTGCTAGCCGGAAGATAAACCGGCAAATTTTTAGAAAAAAACGTCACTTATTTCAACCAAAACAAAATATTTTTTCATTTAAAACATGGTGATGTATATACTTGGATTTGTTTTTTAACCGGATGAATAACCGGCAAGTGCGACCATGAAAGCGACACCTATCAGTGCCTATACACAGCCTCATCAGTTTGAGCCTCTGCTACCGCAGAGTGGGCTGGAGGACTTGCGTGCGCGTAGCCGCAAGGTGGTTGAGCAATCCTTGCGCCTTGGCGGTAGCGCCCATCCAGACACGATTGCCAGCCTGCGTGAACTGGTGCGGGCCATGAATTCGTATTACTCCAACCGTATTGAAGGCCAGGGCACGCATCCGCTTAATATTGAGCGGGCGCTGCGCCATGATTTCTCCACCAAGCCGGATGTTGCGCGGTTGCAGCGTGTGGCGCTGGCACATATCGAGGCCGAGCGCGAGCTTGAAGCCAGTCTTACGCAAGGCCAAGCAGTGCTGAGCAGCGCGTTTGTGCAGCACGCCCATCGCGCGCTCTATGGTCGGCTGGCGGCGGCAGATCGCACTACAGCAGAAGGCCATATTGTTGAGCCCGGTGCACTGCGGCAGGAGCACGTGGCAATTGGGCGTCACGAGCCGCCACCCCCGGCCGCGCTGGCCAGTTTTCTGCAACGCTTTGATGTTGTTTATGCGCGCCAGCCCGCGCTTGAAGACACCTTCTTCACCGTTGCCGCGGCTCACCAGCGCATGGCTTGGATACACCCGTTTCTTGATGGCAATGGCCGGGCCACGCGGCTGCAAAGTCACTGTGCCCTGTTTGCGATCAGCGGCGGCCTGTGGTCGCCCAGTCGTGGCTTAGCGCGTCAGCGTGATGCCTATTACGAACGCCTGGATGCGGCTGATGCCCCACGCCAGGGCGATCTCGACGGGCGCGGTAATCTCAGCGAAAAAGAACTGCGCCGTTGGTGCGAATGGTTTATCGATCTGTGTGCTGATCAAGTTAGCTTTATGGCCAAACTGCTCGATCTTGACGGCATGAAAACCCGCATCCATGCACTCATTAGTTTTCGAGCCGCGCACGACAAAGCCATACGTCTTGAAGCAGTGCTGCCGCTATATCACCTCTTTCTTGCTGGCCCCACCCCGCGTGGCGAGTTTCTGCAAATAACTGGGCTGGGCGAGCGCACGGCGCGCAGCCTGTTGTCGCGGCTCATCGAAACCGGCCTGGTCGTGAGCGAAGGCCACACTGCCCCTGTGCGTTTTGCTTTTCCACTCGATGCCTTGCAGTTTCTGTTGCCGGAGCTGTATCCCGAGGCCGCGATGTCGGCCGATTTGTTTTAACTCGCTACATTGGCCGACATTTTTTCAGGAAAAGACTAGTGTTTTCCTGAAAAAATCCTAAGCATATAAATATGCAAGCCATTGAGCAAAAAGCACTTTCAAGGATTTATGGGCGCGGTAGGGGTTGGGCTTTCACCAAAGCTGATTTTGTGGCCGGTTTTGGCGAGGTAAATATCCACCAAGCCTTGTCGTCGCTCGCCCGTGCCGGCACCATTGGACAAGATTGCCCGTCTCGATGCCCGCCAGTGCGCCGAGCTATTTGGCGAAGCAGCCGCACAGCGCGGCACTACGCCCGCCGTGGTGGAAAAGGACTTTTGGGTGCGCTGGGTGCTTGCGCGTCTCGTTGTTAGGCAGCGCGCGTGATTAGGCGCTTTACGGATTAGCGTTTGGCTTTGAGCAGAAAACGATCGAGCTGATTGGCAAAGTTTTGTCGGTCTGAAGCATTAAAGCTACTGGGCCCACCGGTTTCTACCCCACTGCTGCGCAGCGTGTCCATGAAGTTGCGCATGTCGAGCAGCTGGCGAATATTCTCTTTGCTGTAAAACTCGCCACGCGGGTTGAGCGCGTGCCCGCCCTTTTCGATCACTTCGGCCGCGAGCGGGATGTCGGCGGTGATGACAAGATCGCCGGGGGTGACGCATTCGACAATGTGGTTGTCGGCCACATCAAAGCCCTTCGGCACTTGCACAGCGTTGATCCACGGTGAGGGTGGATGGCGGATGAGCTGATTGGCGACGAGGGTGAGCGGCAGCTGTTTGCGCTCGGCGGCGCGAAACAGGATTTCTTTAATGACGCCGGGGCAGGCGTCGGCATCAACCCAGATGTGCATGGTGGGGCGGTGTGTGAGTGCTTGGTGTGATGTGGCTGTGCGAGATTGTCACAGAAAAAAGCCGAACCCAGCATGTGCGTGTGGTTCGGCTTTTCACTTGAAACAACGTGCGCCTAAGTTGAAGAGCACGGATGAGCATGGCTTAGTGCTTTTGATCCGGCAGTACGATGTTAACTTCGAGCACTTCGTAATTGCCTTGCTTCTCCAGCGAGACCTTGATGTCGTCAGCGTTGATGTTTACGTACTTGCTGATAACTTGAACGAGATCACGTTGCAGATCAGGCAGGAAGTTCGGGGCGGCATTGGCGTCGTTGCGTTCGTGCGCGATGATGAGCTGCAGGCGCTCTTTGGCAACCGATGCGGACTTGGGCTTTTGGCCGAAGATGAGGGAGAGCAGCGACATATTATTTCCCTCCGAACAGGCGCTTCAGCAGGCCGGGCTTTTCGTAGTCGACAAAGCGCAGCGGGATTTCCTCGCCGAGGAAGCGGCTGATGACGTCCTTATAGGCGTCGGCAACGTCCGATGCTTCAATGTGAATTGCCGGCGTGCCTTGGTTTGAGGCATGCAGGACGGATTCTGATTCAGGCACGACACCGATGATTGGCACGCGCAGGATTTCTTGTACGTCGGTGTAGGACAGCATTTCGCCATCTTCAACACGCTTGGGCGAATAGCGGGTGATGAGCAGATGCTCCTTGACTGGCTCGCCGCCTTCTTGGGCGCGCTTGGACTTGGCTTGGATAATGCCCAGGATGCGGTCGGAGTCGCGCACGGACGAGACTTCGGGGTTGGTAACGACAATGGCTTCGTCGGCAAAGCGCAGTGCCATTAGGGCGCCGCTTTCGATACCGGCCGGGCTGTCGCAGACGATGTAGTCAAAGCTCATTTGCTCAAGATCTTTGAGCACCTTTTCAACGCCTTCTTCGGTCAGCGCATCCTTGTCGCGGGTTTGCGAGGCGGGCAGCACGAAGAGGTTGTCGCAATGCTTGTCCTTGATCAGCGCTTGGTTGAGCGTGGCTTCGCCGTTGATGACATTGATCAAGTCGTATACGACGCGGCGTTCGCAGCCCATGATGAGGTCAAGGTTGCGCAGGCCGACGTCAAAGTCGATCACGGCGGTCTTGAAGCCGCGCATGGCGAGGCCCGACGAAAAGCTGGCGCTGGTGGTGGTCTTGCCGACCCCGCCCTTGCCGGAAGTGACGACGATGATTCTGGTCATGGAGTTTTCCTTGTAAAAATTGAAGGGGCTTAGCGGGTGGAGAGCGCACTCACTTGCAGCTGTGGTTCGGCGTCGGGCTTGCTCTCGTTGGCGACCAGGCTGACTTGCACTGGCTGCTGGGCGAGCTTGCCGAACTGCTGCGGCGATTCAAACGTGCGGTACACACCGGCGATGGACACCAGCTCGGCTTCAAAGCTGGTGGTGAAAATGCGTGCTGTGCTGTCGCCGCTGGCACCGGCCAGGGCACGGCCACGCAGCGCGGCGTAGATGTGGATGTTGCCGTCGGCAATCACTTCAGCACCAGCGCTGACCATGGCGAGCACAACCAGATCGCTGCCGCGCGCATAGATGCGCTGGCCGGAGCGCAGCGGCTTGTCGATGACCATGGTGGCGGTGTGCTGCGGAGCCGGTGCGCTGGGCGCGGGGGCAGCCTCTTGCACAACGGGTGCGGGTTCGACCACGGCTTGGACCACCGGCGCTTCCTGCGGGCGCGTGGTCCGCGCGACAGGCGGTGCTTCGATCACGGCAAGGCCTGCGGCAAGCGCCGAGGCTTGAAGCTCAGTACTGCCGCCATATACGGCCACGAGCTGCAGGCTGGCGCCGGCAAGCTGGGTACGCACGGCGTGCCAATCGGCCAGGGCAGGCTCTGTAACGAGGCGCGATAGATCAAGCACGACTGCATCGTTGTCGAAGAAGCGGCTGGCGTTCTTGCCAAAGCGCGTGTGGATGGCCGAGGCGATGTGCTCAGGCTCAAGATGACTCAGCCCCACCTGCATAACCGGCAGGGAGATGCCCTTAAAGTCGATCACTGGGGCGATTACTGTGTCGACCACGGCGGCTGCGGGCGCAGCGGCGCTCTCAGGCGTGGCCTGAGCGGGCGCCGTGGCGTGCGCGTCGGCGGGCGTATCAGCAGCGGGGGTTTGGGAGGCCAATGGCAGATCGATTTGCGATGCGGTGGTAATCACGTTGCGAGTCAAAAGCCTGGGGCAGACCGAAAAAGCCCCGGAAATTGGGTCGATTTGAGTCTATCAACAGTGGCAGCCTGCCTAAATGGGCAATAGGGGGGCGATGCGGGGTGTATTTGGCAGGCTGTGCGGGGATTTGGCGGCGGATGCCGGCGGAATAGCCAAAGGCAATTGAGTCTAGAGCTATTCCAAATTGGAAACTATGCCGCGGCTTGGCCACAATGGGTTTGTCATTTCACAGCGCAGGAGACTGCTATGAACACCCAATACTTAAATACGCGTACCCATCAACGCCACCATGGCCATTGGCTCAAGGACGTGCAGTTTGCGACCGGCATGGTGGTGGCACTGGGCGGTGCCGGCGTGTTGCTGGCTGACCTGATTCAACACGTTTTCTGAGGCCGCCATGTTTGCACTGACTACCCCACAGACGTCTTGGCCGAACCAGCTGTTCTACGCCTTTGCCAGCTTTGGCATGGGCTTGGACGGGATTGCGCCGGATCCGGAAGCGAGCGACCCCGACGAGTTTGGCGACCTTAGCTAAGCGAGCTTACGCAATATCAAGCGGCGCGAAGGACTTAACCAGATCGTCGACGGCCTTGATTTGGGCGAGGAAGGGCTCGAGCTTATCGAGCGGCAGGGCGCTGGGGCCATCGCACTTGGCGCTATCCGGATTGGGATGCGCCTCCAGGAAGAGGCCGGCCAGCCCGACGGCCATACCGGAACGGGCGAGATCAACAATCTGTTTGCGGCGGCCACCAGATGCGGCGCTCCCCGCCTCGCGCTGCTGCAGCGCATGCGTAGCATCGAAGATGATGGGGCGGTTGCCCGTGGTTTGCTTCATGACCCCGAAACCGAGCATGTCCACCACGAGGTTGTCATAGCCGAAGTTGGAACCACGCTCGCACAGGATGATTTGATCGTTGCCGGCTTCGACAAACTTTTCGACGATGTTGAGTACCTGATGCGGGCTGAGAAATTGCGGCTTCTTGATATTGATGATGCGTCCGGTCTTGGCGAGGGCGACCACCAGATCGGTCTGGCGTGCCAGAAAGGCGGGCAGTTGCAGAATGTCGATGACTTCGGACGCCGGTTGCGCTTGCCAGGGTTCGTGCACATCGCTGATGACAGGCACGCCGAAGGTGGACTTCACTTCTTCAAAAATACGCAGGCCCTCTTCAAGTCCGGGGCCGCGATAGGAGTGGATCGACGAGCGATTGGCTTTGTCGAAGCTGGCCTTGAAGACGTAGGGAATGCCTAGCTTTTCGGTCACGCGCACATAAGCTTCGCAGGCCGTCAGCGCGAGCTCGCGCGACTCGAGCACATTGATGCCGCCGAACAGCACGAAGGGGGCAGCGTTGTCGACCTTGATTGCGTTATTGATCGTGACCATGCGGGTGTCTTTGCGGGTGAGGGCTAGGGTAGGCGGTGAGGACGGGATATTACACCCCGTCATCGATCAACCGAACTTCTTGTCGGCGACGAACGGATTGCTTTCCTTCTCGTCACCAATCGTGGACATGGGGCCGTGGCCGGGGATGAACTCGACATCGTCTGGCAGCGTGAACAACTTGCTGCGGATGGCGTTGATCAAATCAGCGTGGTTGCCCTTGGGGAAATCGGTGCGGCCAATCGAGCCGCGGAACAGCACATCGCCAACAATGGCGAGCTCGGCCGTGGGGCTGTAGAACACCACGTGGCCTGGCGTGTGGCCGGGGCAGTGGAAAACTTGTAGCGTTTCGCTGCCGACGGTAACGGTGTCGCCATCTTCTAGCCAGCGATCTGGCGTGAACACTTCACCGGGCGGGAAGCCGAACATGCGGCCTTGGTCATTGCCAAGACGCTCTAACCAGAAGACCTCGTCCTTGTGAGGGCCTTCGATCTTCACATTGAGTAGGCGCGCTAATTCAGCGGCATGGCCCGCGTGGTCGAGATGGCCGTGCGTGATGAGGACTTTTTCGACCGTTACACCCGCGCGCTCAATGGCTTCAACGATGCGATGAAGGTCGCCACCCGGATCAACCACGGCGCCTTGCATGGTGGTTTCGTCCCAGATCAGGGAGCAGTTTTGTTGGAAGGGCGTGACAGGAATAATCTGGAATTTCATGGGGTAGATCTCGTTCGGGTTCAGCAAATGCAAAACCAGAATCGTATCAGCTCTACCCCACTCGCTGGGTGCTACAGATCGCAGAGACTCAGTCAGAGCCGAACAAATCGCGTGTGTAGACCTTATCGATGACGTCGGCCAGATCGTCCGTGCGGCGATTGGCGACGATGATGTCGGCGCGTTGTTTGAATGACGCTAGGTCGGAGATGACGGCAACATCGAGAAATGACGACGTGTTGAGTGCTGGCTCATAAATGAGCACCTGAATATCATGCGCCTTGAGCCGGTCCATGATGTCGAGAATGCTGGAGGCGCGGAAATTATCTGAGCCACTTTTCATGATCAGGCGGTAAATCCCAACGACTTTTGGTTGTCGCTTAAGAATACTTTCCGTCACAAAGTCTTTGCGAGTGCTATTGGCATCAACAATCGCGCGAATCAAGTTCTGCGGGACGTGTTGATAGTTAGCCAGTAGCTGCTTCGTATCCTTAGGCAGGCAGTAGCCGCCATAGCCAAAAGATGGATTGTTGTAGTGCGCGCCAATGCGTGGGTCCAAGCAGACGCCATCAATGATCGTGCGCGAGTCCAGACCGTGCACGGCCGCATAAGTATCCAGCTCGTTGAAGTAGGCCACGCGCATCGCGAGGAAAGTGTTAGCAAAGAGCTTGATGGCCTCAGCTTCAGTCGAGTCTGCGAACAAGACTTCGATATCTGATTTCAACGCGCCTTGCTTCAGCAGCGAGGCAAAAACTTTAGCGCGCTCCGAACGTTCTCCAACGATGATGCGTGATGGATATAGGTTGTCATGCAGGGCCTTGCCTTCGCGCAGGAACTCCGGCGAGAAAAGGATGTTGTCGCAACCGAACTGTTGTTTGACCTTTTCCGTATAGCCAACGGGAACTGTCGACTTGATCACCATCACCGCAGCCGGGTTGATAGCGAGAACATCTGCGATGACAGACTCTACTGACGAAGTGTTGAAGTAGTTCGTTTCAGGGTCGTAGTCAGTTGGTGTGGCTATTACGACAAAATCAGCGTCTGGAAAAGCGTCTTTTTTATCGAGCGTTGCGCGAAGCTGTAGCGATTTATTGGCTAAGAAATCTTCAATTTCACGATCAATGATCGGTGAATGTTTCTGATTAATGAGCCGAATCTTCTCTGTAGAGAGGTCGAGAGCAACAACTTCATTGTGCTGAGCTAATAAGATTGCATTAGATAGGCCAACATATCCTGTCCCGGCAACGGCGATTTTCATGCGGTGAGCTTTCAGTAGAGAAATTTTGAACTTCTCTACCAGCCTACCCTCCGTTCAAGACGGCAATATGACAGCCCTAGCTACGCAGCCGCCCACTCACATAAATTGCCACCGCTAGCAGTAGAAAGATCGCCATTCCTGCGGCCAGCGCCAAGGTACTGCCCCAGAAAATTGGAACGACCACACCGGCGACCAGCGCATTGATACCTGTATGCACGGTGCCCTGACAGCTGGAGGCCATGCCGCGGCGGTCTGGAAATAAATCGAGCGCCAATAGCTGTAAGCCCGGCATGACAATGCCCAGCCCGCAGGTGAACACCGGCAGAACCAAGACGGCCCAGGGCAAGCCCGGCGTGCCATTCAGGTTGATCGCGACATTGATCGCCCCGGCGGCGGCCATGAAGACAAAGCCCAGACGGATGCCTTGTTGTGGTGTGCGCTTCCCGGCGATGCGTCCGGAGATGATGGAGCCACACATGAGGCCCGTGACCATGGGTACGAATAGCCAAGCGAAATCCTGAGCACTCAAGTGCAAGTGCTCCATCAGGAAAACGGGCGCTGACAAGACGTAGATGAACATGCCATTGAATACGCATGCCAACGCAACAGCGAGGCGCATGAAAACTGGATTACCAAAGATGCTCTTGTAACCACTCCATAGATTACTGAAGGAGAGCGGTTGGCGATTTTCGTCGTTGAGGGTTTCCGGTAGCAGCCGCCACGTCATCAGCCATAACGCTGCACCGAAGAGGGCGAGAAAAGTGAAGATCGCATGCCAGTCAAAAAATGCATGAATCCAGCCCCCCAGAATGGGGGCGAGTGCTGGGGCGATAGCGAAGATGATGCCAACCTTGGCCATGAGCCTTTGTGCCTCGGCTCCATCATAAAGGTCGCGGATGATGGCGCGGCCCACGACCATGCCAACCCCGGCAGAGGCACCCTGTAAGGCACGCCCTAACCACAGCATCTCGATGCGCGTGGCGGTGGCGCAAAACACGGATGCCAGCACATAAACCGCCAAGCCCCAGAGGATGACGCGCCGCCGCCCGAGCGCATCTGACAAGGCGCCTTGCCAGAGCATGGCCACAGCAAAGGGCAGTAAATAGGCGGTGAGCGTTTGCTGAACTTCGAGCATGCTCGCGTTCAGCCCTTTGGCCATGGCCGGGAAAGCAGGCAGATAGGTATCAATCGAGAACGGGCCGATCATGGCCAGTGCGGCCAGCAGGAAAGGCAGGAGATCGAGTTGTTTCTGGTGTGGGGCGGTGTTATTGATGAGTGAGACCTCTGCGATATTGCACAGCTTCTGCAATATGCGCGCTGTTGAGTGTGTCGGCGTTGGCCAGATCGGCGATGCTGCGCGCGACTTTGAGAATGCGGTGATAGCCGCGCGCGGATAGATCGAGTTGCGCAAGTGCGCGCTTCAAGAGCTGTTGCCCGGCTTCATCGGGCTGACAATGTTGTTCAATTTCATCGGGGCCGAGCAAAGCATTGGCTTTGCCTTGTCGCGCGAGTTGGCGTTGCCGTGCTGTCTCAATACGCGCGCGCACCGTGGCGCTGGATTCACCACTGCTACGCGTGGACAGTTCGGCTTCGGTGACGGCGGCGACTTCAACCATCACATCGATGCGATCAAGTAGTGGCCCGGACAGCTTGCTGCGATAACGGGCAACCTGATCCGGCGTGCAGCGACATTTGCTGCTACCGAGGTGCCCGCACGGGCAAGGGTTCATGGCAGCAATCAGTTGGAAGCGAGCAGGAAAGCTAGCCCTGCGACCCGCGCGAGCAATATGAATGTGGCCGGTTTCAAGCGGCTCACGCAGGGCTTCCAATACGCGTCGATCAAACTCGGGTAGTTCATCGAGGAACAGCACGCCGTGATGAGCAAGCGAAATTTCACCGGGGCGCGGAATGGTGCCGCCGCCCACCAGCGCGGGTGCAGAGGCTGAGTGATGCGGCGCCCGAAAGGGGCGCTGTCGCCACTGTCCGTTGTGGAAGGTGCCCGCGAGCGAGTGCAGCGCGGCGCTTTCCAGTGCTTCGTCATCCTCCATGCTTGGCAGTAGCCCAGGGAAGCGTTGCGCCAGCATGGATTTTCCAGTTCCTGGCGGGCCCGACATCAAGACACTGTGACCTCCAGCGGCGGCGATTTCGAGCGCGCGTTTGGCGCCGCTCTGACCGCGTACTTCGGCAAGATCAGGGTAAGTCGGCGCAACCCCATCATGGCTGCGCGGATGGATAGCGAGTGTTTGCTGGCCCGACAGATGCGCACACACATCGAGCAGGCTGGCGGCAGGCAGGATGCTGACTTTACGCACAAGCGCGGCTTCATCCGCGTTGGCCTGTGGCAGGACAAACGTGCGGCCGTCGCCCGCGAGCGCGGCACACATGGCTAGCGTGCCGTGAATAGCGCGCATTTCGCCGCCGAGGGCAAGCTCGCCAGCGAATTCGTATTCATCAAGATTGTTGGCGTGAATCTGGCCAGAGGCGATGAGGATGCCTAGGGCAATCGGCAGATCAAAGCGACCGGATTCTTTTGGTAAGTCGGCTGGTGCCAGGTTAACGGTGATGCGTTTCTGCGGAAAGTCAAAGCGGCAATTCTGGATCGCCGCGCGGACGCGGTCGCGCGCTTCCTTCACTTCAGTGTCTGGTAGACCCACAAGCGTAAAGCTGGGCAGGCCGGCAGCGATGTGGACTTCTACCGTGACTTCAGGCGCAGCCATGCCGGCAAGTGCGCGGGAGCGGAGAACGGCAAGCGACATGAGAAACGCCCGTTGGCTAAAAGATCGATTCTAGTCTGAATGCCAAGACAACAGAAACGCCTCCTGACCCTTGGCCGGGAGGCGGGTGCTGCTTATTGCTTGAAGGCTTCAACAGCGGACGAAATCTTGATGTCGTCGCCGATAGCCGGCACGTACTTGCTCATACCGAAATCGCTGCGCTTGATGGTGGTGCTGATGTCTGCGCCACACATGGCCTTCTTATTCATTGGGTGGGCGCCGCAGGTGAAGTTACTGACGGTCAGCTTGATCGGCTTGGTGACGCCGAGCAGCGTGAAGTCGCCTTCCGCCGCAACCACCTTATTGCCTTCAAACACCAGCTTGTTCGACTTGAAGGTAATGGTCGGGAACTTGGCGGTGTTAAAGAAGCCATCCGCTGCCATGTGTTCATTCCACACCGCAAAGCCCATATCGAGGGAGGCGACGTCAATGGTCAGATCAACAGTGCCCTTCTTGGCGGCGGTGTCGAGCACGATGGTGCCAGTGGTCTTATTGAAGCGACCGCGCTGAGTGGAGAAGCCAAGGTGGTTCACCTCGAAAACCGGGAAGGTGTGGAACGAGTCAATGGCGTAGGTATCGGCAGCAAAGACCGGTGCAGCCACGGCAGTGGCGAGGGCAAACGAGGCAAACAGCTTTTTCATGGAAATCTCCGGGTGGTGATGCGAGTGAGGTACTTAATTACTTCTTGGGTGTGGCAATAGCTTGACTGGCAGTTAGGCGAAACTTGATGGGGACTTCATCGGCGACGACGGATGTGTCGCCCCAGGCACCTTCGCCAATACCGAACTGGGTCCGTTGTAGTGGCAGCAGGCCTTCGAACACGGCGTTAACGCCAGCGGGGCGATAGCTGAAGGCGATGGTCATGTCGCGTGTCTTGCCCTTGATGCTCATTTGGCCACGTGCTTCGTAGCGGCTACCGCCGACAGACTTGACGCTGGTGGAAACAAAGCGTGCTTTGGGGAATTCCTTGACGTTGAACCAGCCCTTGCTGATGACTTCGTCATTGGCTTCCTTGCTGCCGGCATCCACGCTGGCGAGATCAATTTCGATCTGCGCCTTGGCGGCTTCTGGTTTGGCTGGATCGAAGTTCAATGTGGCGGTGAACTTGCCAAACTTGCCATCCACCGGCACGCCCATTTGTTTGGAGGTGAAGGTGATCTTGCTCTTCTCCGGTATGACGGTGGTGTACTCCACCGCGAAGGCACTTGAAGTGCCGAGGGTGGCAAGTAATAGCAACAGCAGGGGGCTACGTTTCATGCAGAGACTCCGGTTAATGATGACTGGGCAGCATGCGGTTCAAAGTACCGTCACTATCCACCCACTGGTGCTTGATTGCTACCAGCGCGTGACCTATGACAACGGCGAGGAAACTGTAGTTCAGATAGCGATGCACGAGTTTGAGCGTAGCCGCGAGCTCAAGATCTTTGCCAATCAGATCAGGTAAGGGCAATACGCCAAACCACACGGTCGTGAAGCCGTGCGCCGAGCTCATCAACCACCCTGATACTGGCGCAGCAATCATCAATACATACAGCAGACCATGACCCGCATGCGCTGCCAGCTGCTGCCAATGTGGTTGCGAGGCCGGAAGTGCTGGCGGTGCATGTTTGATGCGCCACAGAATACGCACCCACACCAGCAGAAAGACCGAGACACCGGCCCATTTGTGATAGCTGTAGAACTTAAGCTTTTGCGGCGACAGTGGCAGATCGGCCATGTAGATACCTAGCCCGAACAAGCCGAGAATGAGCATAGCGATCAGCCAATGCAACAACATCGCCGTTCGCGTATAGCGCTCAATCATGGTGCGCGCCCCTTCTCTTCAAGGATTTTGCGCAAGTAATGCAGCTCGCGTTGCAATGCGGCCATGCGTTCAACATCTACGCCACCCAGCACCTCATCCATGTGATTCAGCTGCGCTGGAAATACCTCAGCGAACAAGGCTTCGCCCGCCGGGGTGAGCTGAACGATCTGGCTGCGGCCATCGGTGGGAGATGCTACGCGGCGTACAAAACCTTTTTCGGTCAGGCGATCAACAATGCCGGTCAGCGTGCCTTTGGTGACCAGCGTTTTTTCACCCAGCTCCTTGAAGCGCATGCCGGGCGTGTTGCCCAGCGTCGCAATGATGTCGAACTGCGGTGGCGTTAAGCCCATGGTGCGGATGTGCGCTCCCCCCACGGCCTCGAAGGCTTGGTAGCAGCGAACCAGTTCGCGAATGACAGGCAAGGACTTGGCGGACATAGGGCGTGAGTGATGCAAACCAATTGGGACAGTGAGAAACAGCCCAACTATTTAGTTCGGACGCGAACAATATAGTTCTAGCACGAACTAAATGTCAAATAAAAAACCACCTGAGGGGCGCGCCCAAGGTGGTTTCAGCGGAGGTGCTTCAAGTGAGCGCTTGTTGCGCCGGTCTTTATCTTACTTGCGCCCAGCTTCTAGCTCGGCAATACGCGCTTCCAGCGTTTCCAGCTTAGCGCGGGTGCGGGCAAGCACTTCGCGCTGCACATCAAACTCTTCCCGCGTCACCAAATCCAGCCGTGAAAAAGCGCTGCTGAGCACAGTTTTCATGTTTTTTTCAACATCCTGCAGTGGGCCGTTCGCAATAAGCGCACTTAGCTTGCTGGAAATGTCGTTGAGTAGCGTATGGTCAATCGGCGGCATGGCAGGAAACCCTAGATTTGTCAGTGTGTTGAAAGTTTAGCACGCAAAAATTTTCTGCAAGTTCTAGCCAATTTTGCACGTAGTTGGTGCATCGGGGAAATTAAATGCCACATCACAGTGCATCGTGTCGTGGAAAGTCTGACAAATTCTCCGTAGGCACCTGTTTTTTATTAGGTTTATAAACCTGGCACAGCTTGTGCATTAAGACGGACGCAGGTTTGCCTTTTCCAATTGGAGATTAAATAAATGAAGAAGACTTTGATTGCCGCTGCTGTTGCAGGCGCTCTGGTTGCTCCGGGTGTTGTTCTGGCCCAAGCCACCGCTACCTCCCCGCACACTTTCACCGCTAACGTCGGTGTGGTGAGTGACTATGTTTTCCGTGGTATCAGCCAGACCAAGGGTAAGCCAGCCATTCAAGGCGGTTTCGATTACTCGCATTCCAGCGGCCTGTACGCTGGTACGTGGCTGTCCAGCATCAGCTGGGTGGGTGACGCACAAGCACGTAGCGTCCCGACCGAAATCGATCTGTACGCTGGTTTCAAGAACACCATCGGTAAGACCGACTTCGGCTACGACGTGGGCGTGATCTCCTACAACTACCCAGGTTCGAAGGACACTATTGCAAACGCTTCTGCCAAGGCTGACACCGTAGAAGTTTACGGCGCACTGTCGTGGAAGTGGCTGACGGTTAAGTACTCGCACACTGTTTCTGACCACTTCGTTGGTTGGTACGGCGGCGCTACTGGCACCAACACCAACGTCAATACCCGCGGTTCGAACTACCTTGAACTGAATGCTGCCTACGATCTGGGCAACGGCTGGGGTATCAACGGCCATGTTGGTAAGCAAGAAGTTAACAACTACATCGCAAGCGGTGCCACTGATGCTTCCTATGTGGACTGGAAGATTGGCGTGACCAAGGATGTAGGCTTTGGTGTGGTTGGTCTGGCTTACTCGGATACTGACAACAAGGGTACCTGCACCCAAGCTGGCGGTACTAGCGCGTACTGCTGGAGTACTTACGTTCCTGGCGGCACCAGCAATATCAACTTCAAGGATGTGAGCCGCGGCACCGCGATTCTGTCGTTCACCAAGACGTTCTAAGCACTACCTGTAAGTTTCCCGCTGGCATCCGGCCGGTGTCAGCGGGAATTTCCACCCCTATCTAATGAGGATGTACTCATGAAACTCGTAACAGCCATCATCAAGCCATTTAAGCTTGACGAGGTGCGCGAAGCACTTGCAGCCGTAGGCGTGCAGGGCATTACCGTCACCGAGGTCAAGGGGTTCGGCCGTCAAAAAGGACACACCGAACTTTACCGTGGCGCCGAATACGTTGTCGATTTCCTGCCCAAGGTAAAGATCGAAGCAGCGATCAAGGACGATCTGCTCGAACAGGTCATCGAAGCTATCGAAAAATCTGCCAGCACCGGCAAGATTGGCGACGGCAAGATCTTTGTATCTGATGTCGAGCAAGTCATTCGTATCCGCACCGGCGAAACCGGTGAGGAAGCGCTCTAAGGAGAATCGCACATGAAAAAATTCTTTGCCATCCTGATGGCTACGCTGACACTTAGCTTTGCTGGCGTTGCCTTCGCTGATGAAAAGCCCGCTGACGCACCCGCAGTTACGGCCGCAGCCGCCCCTGCAGCTGATGCTGCTGCACCTGCCGCCGCTCCGGTGCCAGATAAAGGCGATACCGCATGGTTGTTGATTTGTACTGCACTGGTCATCCTGATGTCTATTCCAGGTCTGGCCCTGTTCTACGGCGGTCTTGTCCGTAGTAAGAACATGCTGTCAGTGCTGATGCAAGTGTTCACTGTTTTCTCGCTAATCAGCGTACTGTGGGTTGTGTACGGCTACAGCGTGGCCTTCACCGAAGGAAATGCCTTCTTCGGTAGCTTGGACAAGCTCTTCCTCAAGGGTATGGATGCTTCCAGCATCACCGCAACCTTCAGCAAGGGCGTTGTGATTCCTGAACTGGGTTTTGTAGCTTTCCAGGGCGCATTCGCAGCTATCACCGTTGGCTTGATCCTCGGCGCATTTGCTGAACGTATCAAGTTCTCCGCAGTGCTTCTGTTTGCAATCCTGTGGTTCACCTTCAGCTACCTGCCGATGGCTCACATGGTGTGGTACTGGGCAGGCCCAGATGCCTACACCACTGCTGATGCTGCCGCTGCTGCTGGCGCAACCGCCGGTTGGCTGTTCCAACATGGCGCGCTTGATTATGCCGGCGGTACAGTTGTGCATATCAATGCGGCTGTTGCTGGTTTGGTCGGTGCTTGGGTTGTTGGCAAGCGTCTTGGCTACGGCAAGGATTCGTTTGCACCACACTCCCTGACCTTCACGATGGTTGGCGCTTCCCTGCTGTGGTTTGGTTGGTTTGGCTTCAACGCTGGCTCCGGTCTGGAGGCAAGCGGTGGTGCTGCACTGGCCTTCGCCAACACCTGGATTGCTACCGCAGGTGCAACTTTGAGCTGGATCATTGCTGAATGGTTGTTCAAGGGTAAGCCATCAATGCTCGGCGCTGCTTCCGGTGCGGTTGCAGGTCTGGTTGCCATCACCCCGGCTGCTGGTTTCGTTGGCATCAGTGGTGCTCTGATCATCGGTCTGGTGGCTGGTGTGGTCTGCCTGTGGGCTGTGAATGGTCTGAAGAAGCTGCTCGGCGCAGATGACTCGCTTGATGTCTTCGGCGTGCATGGCGTGGGCGGCATCATCGGCGCACTGCTGACCGGTGTGTTTGCTGCTCCAGAACTTGGCGGCGTTGGTATCTACGATTATGTCGCTAATGCTGTGGCACCAGATTACGACATCGTTGGTCAAGTTATGATTCAGGCCACTGGTGTGGGTGTGACCATCGTTTGGTCGGCCGTTGTTGCCTTTATTTCCTACAAACTGGTCGACATGTTTGTCGGTCTGCGTGTGGCTGAAGATGAAGAGCGCGAAGGTCTGGACATCACCTCACACGGTGAGTCTGCCTACCACAGCTAAATCGTGGTCAAGCCCCGAGGCGACTCGGGGCCGCACAACAAAAAGGGCATCCATCTGGATGCCCTTTTTGTTTGCCAATCCAGCTGATTACATCAGATGCGTGCCGAGGCTTTGAGAATCTCTGCTTTGAGTTCTGCGTAATTCATGGTCACCGGGAACTGTGGGAACTCTCGGATTACATTCTCGGGCGGATGGAACAAAATGCCTGCATGCGCTTCGCCAAGCATGGCCGTGTCATTGTAGGAATCGCCCGCAGCAATCACCTTGAACTGCAGCTCTTTAAAACGCTGAACGGCTTCCTTCTTTTGATTGGGCATACGTAGGTGGTAGTTCACCAGCATGCCGCTGTTGTCAGCCTCAAGCTTGTGGCAGAAGAGCGCGGGCATGCCCAGTTGTTGCATGAGTGGCATTGCAAACTCATAGAACGTGTCTGACAGGATGATTACTTGGAATTGCTGGCGCAAGTCATCCAGAAAATCTTTGGCGCCCGCCATTGGGCCCATCTCGGCAATGACCTTCTGAATGTCGGGCAGACCAAGCTTGTGCTTGGACAGCAGATCAAGCCGAAACTTCATCAGCGTGTCGTAGTTCGGTTCGTCGCGCGTGGTGCGACGTAATTCGGTGATGCCGGTGCGGTTAGCGAATTCGATCCAGATTTCCGGAACCAGCACGCCTTCAAGGTCAAGGCAGACGATTTGCACGTTGATGCTCCAATAAGGTTATTCAGCACCGGACAAAGGAAGAACCCCCTGTTTTTTCACCGGCCGCGCATTTTACCTGCAGTCGCGGTGTAGGATAAGGGCATCCAATATCAAGTGTTTGTCATGGCTGCAGGCAGTCTCTTCATCGTTGCCGCCCCTTCGGGCGCAGGCAAAACCACCTTGGTACACAAGCTGCTCGAACACGATGCAGCAGTGAACCTGTCCATTTCTTACACCACACGTGCGCCACGCACGGGCGAACAAAATGGGCGCGAATATCACTTTGTGGACGTGGCCACATTCCAGTCGATGCGCGAACATGGCGACTTTCTGGAGTGGGCCGAGGTGCATGGCAATTTTTATGGCACATCGCGTACTTGGCTGGCCGAACAGATCCGCGCGGGGCGTGATGTCTTGCTCGAAATCGACTGGCAGGGCGCACAGCAAGTGCGTATGCAGTTCCCTGAAGCAGTGGGCATCTTCATCCTGCCGCCGTCACTAGAGGAGCTTGAAAAGCGTCTGCGCGGTCGTGGTACGGATAGCGAAGCCGTGATTGCAGGCCGCCTCGCAGCAGCCATTAGTGAGATGCGGCACGTGAGCGAGTTTGACTTTGCTATAATCAACAAAGACTTGGATGAAGCACTGCAAGATTTGGTTGCTGCGGTACGGGCGGCTAGACTGCGCTATCCACGCCAGCTTGCGCGGCACCCTCAGGTTTTCGCGCAGCTCCTTGATTGATTAGTTGATTTACCAACCAGGATTTACACCATGGCTCGTGTCACCGTTGATGATTGTCTCAAACGCATCCCTAACCGCTTTCAGCTGACCTTGGCCGCGACCTATCGCGCTCGCCAAATCACCATGGGCGGCACCCCGCAAGTTGAAGCGGACAAGGATAAGGCGACGGTGATTGCACTGCGCGAAATCGCGGCCGGCAAGGTCGGCGTGGAAATTCTTAACCGTACCCAACCGTAAGTGAACAGGGGGGTGTATGCCATACAGCGGCACCGTTGCACCTCCCCTTCCAGCGGGCACCCCGCCCCCACCCATTGGCGGCTTGCCCGCTGATACGGCTGTCCGTCAGCAACGCAAACCCGTTGCCAAGACCACTGACGACGTAACCGAAGACTTCAATCGCTTTAAGACGCATCTGACGTCTTATCTGAAGCCAGAGGAAGTCGAAAAAATTGCCGAAGCCTTCGTCTTCAGTCGCGAAGCGCATGAAGGCCAATTCCGTTCAAGTGGTGAACCCTATATTTCGCATCCACTTGCTGTCGCCGAGTCTCTGGCGGACTGGCATATGGATGTGCAGGCATTGTGCGCAGCCCTGCTCCATGACGTCATGGAGGACACCGGTGTGTCCAAGGAAGCGCTGGCTGAGCGTTTTGGACAGGCAACCGCCGACTTGGTTGACGGTGTATCCAAGCTAGAAAAGGTTGAGCATCAATCCTGGCAAGAGGCGCAGGCAGAAAACTTCCGCAAGATGCTATTGGCCATGGCGCGCGACGTTCGCGTCATCCTGATCAAGCTCTCGGATCGTCTGCATAACCTGAACACCCTAGATGCCGTGCGTCCAGATAAGCGTCGCCGCGTTGCGCGCGAAACGTTGGAAATCTACGCACCCATAGCCAATCGGCTTGGCCTGAATCAGCTGTATCGCGAGCTACAGGAAATTTCCTTCAGCCATCTTTACCCCACACGTTTCCGCGTCCTCAACCGCGCAGTGAAGGCGGCCCGCGGCAACCGCCGCGAAGTCGTGGGCAAGATTCTTGAAGGCATCAAAGACAATCTCCCCGCCAACGGCATCACTGCAGATGTCATGGGTCGCGAGAAGCATGTCTATGGCATCTATCGGAAGATGCGCGAAAAGCACCTGAGCTTTTCGCAGGTGCTAGATATCTATGGTTTCCGCATCATTGTTGATGACATACCCAAGTGCTATCTGGCGCTCGGCGTGTTGCACAGCCTGTTCAAGCCGGTACCCGGCAAGTTCAAGGATTACATCGCCATCCCCAAGGCGAATGGCTACCAGTCCCTGCATACCACCTTGATTGGCCCGTACGGCACGCCAGTCGAAATGCAAATCCGTACGCGCCAAATGCACCATGTTGCCGAGGCCGGTGTCGCCTCGCACTGGTTGTACAAGGACGATAGCGGCACGTCGGAAATCCACCAGAAGACGCATAAATGGTTGCAGTCCCTGCTGGATATCCAGTCCTCATCGATGGACTCCGCCGAATTCCTTGAGCACGTCAAGGTGGATCTGTTCCCGGGCGAGGTGTATTGCTTCACCCCCAAGGGCAAGATTCTTGTGTTGCCGCGTGGCGCAACGGCAGTGGACTTTGCCTATGCGGTACATACCGATGTGGGCCATCGCTGTGTCGCCTGCCGCATCAACTTTGAACTGATGCCGTTGCGAACCGAACTCGCCGATGGTGATCGCGTAGAAATTATTACTGCGGTTAACCTCAACCCAAATCCGGCCTGGCTTTCGTATGTAAAGAGTGGTCGTGCCCGTTCGAAGATTCGCCATTTCCTTAAGACGCAGCACACCGAAGAGTCCGTGGCGCTCGGTGAGCGCTTGCTCACCCAAGCTTTGCGCTCTTTCGGTTACGGCATGGCAGATGTGGCTTCGACCCAATGGGAGCGATTGCTCAAACTGACAGGCGCCAAGTCGAAGCAGGAAGTGCTGACAGAAGTTGGCCTCGGTAAGCAGCTGCCAGCGATTGTGGCGCGCCGCTTGACCGAAGGCATGGATGTCACCGAGGGAACCGAAGAGCGAGTGCCATCCACGATTGTGATCCGCGGCAACGAGGGCTCGGCTGTTACCTTGGCGCGTTGCTGCCGACCGATTCCCGGCGACCCGATTGTGGGTACCTTGCGCAAAGGCCAAGGCCTTGTTGTGCATACCCACGACTGTAAAACCATTGCAAAACTGCGTGGCGAACGTGAAGGCTGGGTGGATGTCGAATGGCAGCCAGAGGACGAACACTTCTTCGAAGTGGGTATCCGCATCGTTGCCGAAAACCGCCGCGGTGTGCTGGCGCGTGTGGCCGCAGAGATTTCCGGAAATGGCTCAGATATTCGCAATGTCAGTGTGGATGACGATCAGGGCATGTATTCCGTCCTGCAATTCACCCTGCAGGTCACCGATCGTCAGCATTTGGCGCGTATCATGCGGGGTCTGCGGCGTTTGACCGAAGTCGTACGCATCCAGCGTGCGCGCGAACAATAATTTGATGTAAACACTGTAATTGGAGTAGCAGAAATGGCAATTTACGAGTCCGAACACACCAAATTCATGCGTGAGTGGATGGAGAAAAACCCGCAGGAGCTGGAAGAGCAAAAGCAAGGCCGTGCGCTGTGGTGGGACAAGGGCGTACAAGATCTTGAAACTGCGCGCCGCAATGCTGAATCGAAAGTGCCGCAAAAGTCGTATTACTACGACATCGAAGGCTAAATCAGCTGGGGGAGCATCTGCCGTGGCAGCGGCAGATGCGTCTCTGGTGAGCAACCCCTTGGTTGGTGCGGCGCGTGCTGCGTCGCCAGCCGAGGGCATGGGCGGCAAACCGGTATAATCCGCTTTTGACCGACCCGCATGCAGTTCTGCCTGCATGCAAGAGCCCGCAATGAGTAAGAAGCTGTACATCCGCACTTTTGGCTGCCAGATGAACGAGTATGACTCGGACAAGATGGCTGACGTCCTCGCCGCAGGCGAAGATATCGTCAAGACTGATACGCCCGAAGATGCCGACATCATCCTGTTCAACACCTGTTCCGTGCGCGAGAAGGCGCAGGAGCGCGTGTTCCACGACCTTGGCCGGGTCAAGAGCCTCAAGCAGCGCAATCCCAATTTGGTGATTGGCGTGGGTGGCTGTGTGGCTTCCCAAGAGGGCGCAGCGATTGTTAAGCGTGCGCCTTACGTGGATGTTGTATTCGGCCCGCAAACCTTGCATCGCCTGCCGCAGCTGATTGCCGCGCGCAAGGAAAGCGGTAAGTCACAGGTCGACATCTCCTTTCCGGAAATCGAAAAGTTCGACAACATGCCACCGGCCCGCGTTGAGGGCAGCTCGGCCTTTGTGTCGATCATGGAAGGCTGCTCCAAATACTGCACTTTCTGCGTTGTGCCTTATACGCGTGGCGAAGAGGTATCTCGTCCGCTGGACGATGTGCTGGCCGAAGTGGCGGGCCTTGAAGCGCAGGGTGTGCGTGAAATCACCTTGCTGGGTCAGAACGTCAATGCCTATCAGGGGCGCATGAGCGACGGTGAAACCGCCGATCTGGCCTTGTTGATCGAACTGATTGCCGAGTTTCCCGGCGTTGAACGTATTCGCTATACGACCTCGCATCCGCGCGAAGTGACGCAACGCTTGATTGACGTGTACGCACGTATCCCAAAGCTGGTGTCGCATCTGCATCTGCCGGTACAGGCAGGCTCCGACCGCATTCTGGCAGCCATGAAGCGCGGCTACACGGCCATTGAGTACAAGAGTCTGGTGCGTAAGCTGCGCGCTGCGCGGCCGAACCTGTCGCTGTCCTCAGACTTTATCGTCGGTTTCCCGGGCGAGACCGAAGAAGATTTCGAAAAGACCATGCAGCTCATTGAGGACGTGGTCTTCGATGCCAGCTTCTCCTTTACCTACAGCGCGCGTCCCGGCACACCGGCGGCGGATTTGGCCGACGACACGCCGCAAGACGTGAAGCTTAAGCGCCTGATGCGCTTGCAGAAGCGTATTGAGGAAATGGCTTATGAAGTCAGCCAAAGCATGGTCGGCACTGTGCAACGTGTGTTGGTGGAAGGCCATGCCCGTAAGGATGAAGCTGAGTTGGCGGGGCGAACCGAGAACAACCGTGTCGTCAATTTCGCCGCATCGAACACTAATGCAGCCCGCTTGATTGGTCAGTATGTGAATGTCACGATTACCGCTGCTCAGCCACACAGCCTGCGTGGCGAGATTGTGATTGCCGAGTAATGACAGTAAGCCCTCGTCCGCGCAGTATCGAAGTCAACTTCACGCCGGTGGACAATGCCCGGCTCGCTAATCTGTGTGGCGCGCTGGATGAGAATTTGCGTCAGATTGAGATCGCTTACGAGATCAGCATTGCGCGTCGTGCCGAACATTTCCGCGTAACCGGCACGACCGAGACTGCGCGCCTCGGTGTGGCGGCCCTTGAGCGCTTTTATGCGCAATCGGACGCTCCAGTGACCATTGATGATATTCAGCTAGGTGTCATCGAAGTCGCGCGTAATCGAACAGATACTGCTCAGCCCGGCGTTGCCCTGATGACCCGCAAGGGTGATCTGCATGGCCGCACGCCGCGCCAGACCCAATACATCCGCCAGATTCAGGAACACGACATCACATTCGGGGTGGGCCCTGCTGGAACGGGCAAAACCTATCTGGCAGTGGCTTGTGCGGTGGATGCGATGGAGCGCGATCAGATTGCGCGCATCATCCTGACCCGTCCTGCAGTTGAAGCGGGCGAGCGCCTGGGTTTTCTGCCGGGCGATCTGGCACAGAAGGTTGATCCTTACCTACGCCCGCTCTACGATGCGCTCTATGACCTGATGGGGTTTGATAAGGTCACTAAGTTGTTCGAAAAGGGCAGCATTGAAATTGCACCTTTGGCCTACATGCGTGGCCGCACCCTGAATCATGCGTTCATCATTCTTGATGAGGCCCAAAACACGACGCCCGAACAGATGAAGATGTTCCTGACGCGTATGGGCATCGGCTCCAAGTGCGTGATCACGGGCGACGTGACGCAGATCGACCTGCAGCGTGGCCAGAAGAGTGGCCTCATTGAGTCACGCGCGATTCTCAATGATGTACGTGGTATTGCCTTTACCGACTTTCTAGCTGAGGACGTGGTTCGCCATCCGCTAGTAGCCCGTATCGTTGCCGCCTACGAGAAGAACGAGGCAAAGAAGTAATCATGGCGGCTGCAAAAAAGGCAGTGGCGAAGAAGCCAACAGCAAAGACCCCGGCGCCGACACTCAGCCTCAGCGTGCAATATGCCTGTAAAGATGCGGCGCTACCCTCGCGTCCGCAAGTCAGACGCTGGGCCAAGAAAGCGCTTGAAGGTACGCGCGCAGAGGTGACGGTTCGCTTTGTCGATGCCGAGGAAGGGCAGATGCTCAACCGCGACTACCGCCAACGCGACTACGCTACCAATGTGTTGTCCTTTCCTTACGCGCCACTGCCGGAAATGGCGGGCGATCTGGTGCTGTGCCTGCCGGTTGTATTGCGCGAGGCAACAGAGCAACACAAGACGGCAGAGGCGCATTTTGCCCACCTGATCGTGCATGGTATGCTGCACTTGCAAGGTTATGATCATGAAACCAGTGAATCTGATGCCGAAGTTATGGAAGCCCGCGAGCGTGAAATTCTGGCTGCATTAGGTTATGCCGATCCCTATCTTGATAACTCATTCAAGTAACAACACAAGCGAGCGTTAGGCGCAGCGTCTGAAAAGTACGCATCAAGCCGATAGCCTCAAACCAAATGGACCCTTCCCCTAGTAAACCGAATCTCCTCGAACGTCTTTCCTCGCTGCTCATGCGCGAGCCAGAAGACCGCGAACAACTGCTAAACCTGTTGCATGGGGCTTACGAGCGTAATCTGCTCGATGCTGATGCACTCTCCATTATCGAAGGCGCACTCGCTGTATCGGATATTCAAGTCCGCGACATCATGGTGCCGCGCGCCCAGATGGATGTTGTCGATATCAACGATGACCCCGAAAAAATTGCTGCCTTCGTGATCGCCGCGACGCACTCGCGCTTCCCTGCGATTGATGAACACAAGGATGATGTCATCGGCATCCTCCTCGCAAAAGATCTACTAAACTGTTTCGCCGGCCGTGATTTCGATCTGCGTGGCACATTGCGCCCGGCGGTGTTCATTCCTGAATCCAAGCGCCTCAACGTTTTGCTGCGTGAATTCCGTGCCAGCCACAACCACATGGCGCTGGTGGTCGATGAGTATGGCGGCGTAGCCGGGCTGGTGACGATTGAAGATGTGCTGGAACAAATTGTTGGTGATATCGAAGACGAATACGACTTCGACGAGACCGCTGACAATATCGTCCTCGACAATACCGGCCGCTATCGCGTCAAGGCGACGACAGAGATCGAAGACTTCAACACGGCTTTTGGCACGTCGCTTAAAGACGATGATTACGACACTGTCGGCGGTTTTGTGATTCACGACTTGGGTCGCTTGCCCAAGCGGGGCGAGATTCTTTTCCATCAGGATCTGCGCATTGCCGTGCTGCGCGCCGACAGCCGTCGCGTGCATACGCTGCTGATCGACCGTCAGCGCGCTCTGCCCCTGAGCGACGCCGACACTAACGACGCATGATGCATACTGGGGAGCGCCTCGCATGACGCGATGGGCGCAGCCCCTGCTTCAGTTCTGTGCCGGCGCAGTGAGCGTTGCTGCATTTGCACCGCTCGGCTGGTTCCCGCTCGGCATCCTCAGTCTGGCCTGTCTATTTCATGGCTGGTTGCGTACTGAATCGGCGCGCCAAGCCGCACTGCTCGGGTTTGCTTGGGGGTTGGGCTGCTTTTTAGCCGGCATCTCCTGGGTCTATGTCAGCATGCATGTGGTAGGCGGCATGCCCGCACCCGTTGCTGCGCTGATGACCTTGCTGTTCTGCGCTTACCTTGCTTTATTCCCGGCCTTTGCTGGCTGGTTTGCCCTGCGTTTGCGCACCGGCCCTCTGCTGAGCGTACTCAGCCTAGCTGCAGCGTGGGTGCTGGGTGAATGGCTGCGCGGCATGGTCGCGACGGGTTTTCCTTGGCTGGCCATCGGCTATGCGCACTCACCACCCAGCCCGCTTGCCGGATATGCGCCACTGCTGGGTGTGTATGGGGTGAGCCTTGCCGCCGCAGTGTTAGCTGCAGCGATCGCACAATTGGGATTCATTCGCCGCCCGTTGCTTGGTCTGCTGGCGCTCTGTCTTGCCTTGCCACTCGGCGGTGCTGTGCTGCGTACTGTGCATTGGACCCAAACACAGGGCGAGCCCTTTAGTGTCAGTCTGCTGCAGGGCAATGTTGCACAGAGCCTTAAGTGGGATCCAGAGCGTCTCGGGCTGTCGTTGGAAACCTATGCCACGCTGGCTAAGGCGCATCCGGCACAGCTGATCGTGTTACCGGAAACCGCGATTCCGCTATTGTTCAGCGAAGTGCCCAAGGACTATCTGCAACAGCTCGCAGGCAAGAGCAGCCATGTTTTGATTGGTGCAGCAGTCACCGTGCGTGATGAAAAGCGTCCGGACGGCTATGCGAATGGTGCGGTACTGCTGTCGCCTGAGCTGACGGCCAGCGCCTACTTTAAGCGCCACCTCGTCCCCTTTGGCGAGTTTGTGCCGCCAGCGTTCCGCTGGTTTCTAGACCTGATGCACATTCCCATGTCCAACTTTACTGCGGGGCCAGAGACACAACCGCCACTCCAATTTGGCGGGCAGAAAGTCATGCCCAACATTTGCTACGAAGATTTGTTTGGCGAAGAGTTGATCCGTGACGTCCCGCAGTCAAGCTTGCTGATCAATCTATCAAACACTGCGTGGTTCGGCGATTCCCTGGCACAGCCGCAGCATCTGCAAATTGCACAAATGCGCGCGCTGGAAACGGGCCGCATGATGTTGCGGTCGACCAATACCGGGATGACTGCGGCAATCAGCACAGACGGCACAGTGATGGCCGCATTGCCACCCTTTACGCGCGACGCTCTGACGGTTCAGGCGCAAGGCTATGTTGGTCTGACACCGTATGTGATGGTCGGTAATCTTGGTGTGGGGCTGCTGCTATTCGTGATCATCTGGCTCAGCGCACGTGAAGTGCGGAGATTGCGCCAGCAGTAATGCGTTCCGTGTTGCTGGCTTACAACGAGAGATGGCTTGCCCTTCCCTGAAACGAGAAGGGGCAAGCCATCAACGCTGATCAGAACTTAAAGTTAGCCGTCAGCAACACGTTACGGCGATTACCGTAGCCACAATCCTGATTCAGACCGCGACACCAAGACACATACTCCTTGTCTCCGAGGTTGGTCATATTCAGGCGGAAATCCCATTTACCCACGCTGTAACCGACCATAGCATCCAAGAGTGTGACGGCCGGCACGAGTGGAAGATCATTGGCACCGACGACATTGCCGATATAACGGCTACCGATCCCTGCGCCCCAACCATCCCTGAAACGATATTGAGCCCATGCCGAGGCGGTTCTTTCGGCAATAGAACTCAGGCGTCTCTTGGTGGCGTCATTGATGGCGCGCATATCGGTGTAGTTTGCCAGCAGCTCAAGCTTACCTACCCTTTGGCGTGGACTCTACCTTCTCGAAGCGGCTCACAAGGAGCCTGTTGCAGGCGAAATTGACGGCGATGCCTATGACAGCGCCAGCTTTACCTCAACGCTGACCTTCACGGCCGAAAAGGGACCGGCAACGCCGCGGCCTGAGCCAGCCAAGCCTAACGCGATGACCCACTAAGCCGCAACATAAGCGCTACCGCACCAATCAGCGCGGTGGCGCTTACACATCACGACGCTTGCGGCGTGTTTGAGTAGCTGTGATCGACCAACCAAGTCGCCATGCCAATCGCGATCTCACGTTCGCCGGTCACGGCATGGGTTGCGCCAACGTGAAGCAGATGCTTCGCTTCTTCATCCGAATAAGCGCGCGCCACGATACGCAATGCTGGATTCATCTTGTGTGCCAACTCAACCATCTTGGCGGATTCGAATACATTCGGAATCGTTAGGAGCAAGCATTTCGCTTCCATGATGTTGGCCAACGTCAGGACGTTGGAAGTCACGCCCTCGCTGTAATACGCGTCAATACCTTGGCTATTGAGCGCCTGCACAACACCGTCATCGTCCTCAATCACGGCATAAGCCACAGCGCTGGCGCCCAGCCCTTCAGCTACAAGTGAGCCAACGCGGCCATAGCCGACAATCACCACATGATCCTTGAGCTGCGAAGGTGTTGCGGCAATGACATCGGTCGTGCTGTCACCTAGCTGCGGGAAACGTTGCTCAATCCAGCGTGTGAGCGGCTTGATCGGCCCGAATACAAAAGGATTGATGACAATCGAAATGATCGCACCCGCCAGAATCAAGTCTTTTCCAACTTGAGATAGCAAACCAAATTGCAGGCCGACTGTCGCGAGAATGAAGGAAAACTCGCCAATCTGCGCAAGGCTGGCAGCAACCGTCAGCGCGGTTTTGAGCGGATGCCGGAAGGCCAGCACGATCAGGAATGCAGCAATCGACTTACCAAAAATAATGATCGTCACTGTTGCCAACACAGCCAGCGGCTCCCGCAGCAATATGCTCGGATCGAAGAGCATGCCGGCGGCAACAAAAAACAGGACTGCAAACGCATCACGCAGCGGCAGCGTTTCTTCAGCAGCACGGTGGCTGAGTTTAGATTCAGACAAAATCATGCCGGCGAAGAAGGCACCAAGCGCGAAAGACACATCGAAGACCACCGCCGACCCATACGCAAAGCCCAGCGTGATGGCGAGCACACACAAGCGGAAGAGTTCTTTTGAGCCAGTTTTGGCGACCCATCCCAACACCCAGGGAATAAAGCGACGGCCAAAGATCATCATGACGGCGATAAAGGCAATCACCTTGCCAACCGTCAGAGCCAACGCCCCCGCTAAGGTACCGTCAGCATCGGCATGCTCAGGCGATTGCCCGCCCAGCATGCCAGCAAGTGCCGGGATCAGCACCAGTGTCAGCACCATGGCCAAATCTTCGACAATCAACCAACCGATCGCAATGTGACCTTCGCGGGTATCCATCAAGTGGCGGTCCTGCAATGCCTGCAGGAGCACCACCGTACTTGCGACAGAGAGCGCCAGACCAAATACCAGTCCGCCACCGAGCGACCAACCCATCAGGTGAGCGAGCCCCAGCCCGAGCACTGTCGCCACGGCGATCTGCACAATGGCGCCGGGGATGGCGATGTTCTTGACCGCCAGCAAATCCTTCAGCGAGAAGTGCAAGCCCACGCCAAACATGAGCAAGATGACGCCAAGCTCAGATAGCTCAGCCGCCAAGCTTTGATCGGCTACAAATCCGGGGGTGAACGGGCCCACCGCGACGCCGGCGAGCAGATAGCCAATCAGCGGCGGTAAACGGAAACGTATGGCCAGCGCGCCAAAGATGAAGGCAATCACGATGGCACCGACAATGGTGGCAATGAGCGGCGTGTGGTGAGGCATGTGTGGATATGTCCGGTTGAAACAGGGGCTATTGGGATGTGCTGAGCCAGCAATCCGTAGCCGTACATTTAGCAGACAGCAAAGTATGCCAACAGTTTCAACAGCTTTCCATGCCTTTAAGAAAAGCCGCATGGGAATCCATTAACCGTGAGCCTAGTAATGCGCGGTGATCGCCCGCAAAACCCTGTAAAATCTCGGCTTTACGCACGTCGAGCACTACCCATGGCAGCGCCATCATTTCAAGAAATCATTCTGCGCCTGCAGACCTATTGGAGCCAGCAAGGCTGCGCTCTACTTCAACCCTACGACATGGAAGTCGGCGCTGGCACCAGCCACACCGCGACCTTCCTGCGCGCCATCGGCCCCGAGCCGTGGAAGGCCGCCTACGTGCAGCCGAGCCGTCGCCCCAAGGATGGCCGCTATGGCGAGAACCCGAACCGTCTCCAGCACTACTACCAGTTCCAGGTCGTGCTGAAGCCAGCGCCCGCCAACATTCTTGAGCTCTATCTTGGCTCGCTCGAAGCACTTGGCTTCGATCTCAAGCAAAACGACATCCGCTTTGTCGAGGACGACTGGGAAAATCCCACCCTCGGTGCGTGGGGGCTGGGCTGGGAAGTGTGGCTGAATGGCATGGAAGTCACGCAGTTCACCTACTTCCAGCAGGTGGGCGGCATCAACTGCAAGCCCATTACCGGCGAGATCACGTACGGCCTTGAGCGTCTGGCCATGTACCTGCAGGGCGTGGACAACGTCTATGACCTACGTTGGACCGATGGCCTGAGCTACGGCGACGTGTACAAGCAGAACGAAGTCGAGCAATCGACTTATAACTTCGAGCACAGCGACGCCGACTTCCTGTTCACCGCCTTTGGTGCGCATGAGAAGCAAGCTGTGCATCTCATGGAAAACCAATTGGCCCTGCCGGCCTATGAGCAAGTCCTGAAGGCCGCACATACCTTCAACCTGCTCGATGCGCGTGGCGCGATCTCCGTCACTGAGCGCGCTGCTTACATTGGCCGTATTCGCAACCTCGCGCGTAGCGTCGCCAAGAGCTATCTCGATAGCCGCGCTCGCCTCGGCTTCCCCATGGCCAAGCCAGAACACGCTGCCGAAGTCCTCGCTCAACTTGAGAAGGACGCTGCCTGATCATGACCACAAAGAATCTCCTCGTAGAACTGTTTGTTGAAGAGCTGCCGCCGAAGGCGCTCAAGAAAATTGGTGAGGCTTTTGCTCATACCCTTAGGGATAGACTTAACAAGGCGGGGCTTGCATTGGAGAACGCCTCATTGACGGTGTTTGCGTCCCCAAGGAGGCTTGCTGTTCATATTCCTCGCGTGCAAGAGGTTGCTCCAAATATGCAGCAAATTCAGAAACTGATGCCAGTTTCTGTTGGACTGGATAGCAACGGACAGCCCACGGTGGCATTGCTGAAGAAATTGGCAACCCTAGGGCTGGATGTAACAGCAGTACCTAACTTGCGAAAGGAAGGGATAGAGTCAGCGCAAGTACTTTGGTACGACAGTGTTGTTCCAGGTGTTAGTCTTGCTGTGGGTTTGCAGAAAGCACTTGAAGAAACAATAGAACGTCTCCCTATTCCCAAGGTCATGACCTATCAATTGGCCGATGGCTGGGACACCGTAAATTTTGTGCGCCCGGCGCATGGCCTAGTGGCGCTGCATGGAAGCGACATCGTGAATGTCTCCGTGCTTGGCCTCACCGCTAGCAACACGACGCATGGCCACCGCTTTGAAGCTAGCGTTGATCCGGTGGTGATCAAGGATGCCGATAGCTATGCAGAGCAACTGCGCACAGAAGGTGCCGTTATCGCCAGCTTCGCTGAACGTCGTGCCGAGATTGCTCGTCAACTCACTGCCGCTGCTGCCAAGGCTGGTGCCAATCTGACCCCGATTGAAGATGAGGCGCTGCTGGATGAGGTCACGGGCTTGGTCGAGCGTCCGAATGTATTGATCGGTCAGTTCGAAGAGGCCTTCCTGGAAGTCCCGCAGGAATGTCTGATTCTGACCATGAAGGCGAACCAGAAATATTTCCCACTGCTTTCCAGCGACGGCAAGCTCAGCAACAAATTCCTGATCGTCTCCAACATCAACCCGGCTGATGCTACTGCCGTGATTGGCGGCAACGAACGTGTGGTGCGTCCGCGTTTGGCAGATGCCAAGTTCTTCTTCGATCAAGATCGCAAGAAGACGCTGGTGTCCCGCGTCGATGGTCTGGCTAAGGTGGTGTATCACAACAAGCTCGGCACGCAGGGACAGCGCACAGAGCGAGTATCCAAAATTGCATTGGAAGTACTTCAGCTGTTAGCTAAATCTGATTCCAAATACTTGCAACTCACTAACTCTGTTTTGTCTGCATCTCAGATTGCTAAGGCGGATTTACTAACTGATATGGTTGGTGAGTTTCCCGAGCTGCAGGGCATCATGGGTCGTTACTACGCCCTACATGATGGCTTCACTGTTGAGGTTGCCGAGGCTGTTGAAGATCACTACAAGCCCCGCTTTGCAGGCGACGAACTCCCCCGCAATGACGTGGGTGTGGTCGTGGCGCTGGCCGACAAGTTGGAAACACTCGTAGGCCTGTTCAGCATTGGCCAAGTTCCCACCGGGGACAAAGATCCGTTTGCGTTGCGTCGTCATGCATTAGGCGTGATTCGTATGCTCGTCGATGGCAAGCTGGCACTCGACGTGGATAAGCTAATTGACGCTGCTGCTCAGCCGTTCAATGGCCTGGCTGCCGAACACCGTGCTGCACTGGTGACCTTTATTTACGATCGTTTGGCAAACGCCCTACGCGAACAGGGCTACAGCGCGCAGGAAGTCGATGCCGTGCTGGCGCTGCAACCGCAACGTCTGGCCGATGTCGCAGCGCGCCTCGCCGCCGTTCGTGCATTCGCCAACCTTCCTGAGGCCGAGAGCCTTGCTGCCGCGAACAAGCGCGTCGGCAATATCCTCAAGAAAGTCGAGGGCGAAGTGGCAGCCAAGGTGGACACGGGCCTGCTGAAGGAGGCCGCAGAATCCACACTCAATAGCGCGCTCACCGCCGTTAAGGCGCAGGCCGATGCTGCCTTCGAGCGGGGCGATTACGCCGCCTCGTTGCAAGCACTGGCAGCGCTGAAGACGCCCGTGGATGCCTTCTTCGATGGTGTGATGGTGAATGCCGAAGATCTGGCGCTGCGGAACAATCGCCTCGGCTTGCTTGCGACGCTGCATCAAGCCATGAACCGTGTTGCTGATCTTTCCAAGCTCGCACAATGATGCGTGTCCGAACCACCACTAGCGTGAAGGCAACCCAATGAAGCTTATCGTGCTCGATAGAGATGGTGTCATCAACGAGGATTCCGATCATTACATCAAATCGCCAGACGAATGGAAGCCCATTCCCGGCAGCTTGGAAGCGATCGCGCGGCTGACGCAGTTGGGTTATCACATCGTGGTGGCGACGAATCAGTCGGGGGTGGGGCGCGGTTTGTTTGATATGGATACGCTGAATGCGATCCACGAAAAGATGTGCAAGGCCGTCTCAAATGTTGGCGGTCGTATTGATGCCGTATTTTTCTGCCCGCATACGAATGTCGACAACTGCGAGTGTCGTAAGCCTAAGCCCGGCATGCTCACCGACATTGTCAGTCGCTTCAATACCGATCCGGAAGTGATGACGGTGGTCGGCGACTCGCTACGTGATCTGCAAGCGGCAGTGGCTGTCGGCGCTCAGCCAATTCTGGTGCTGACCGGCAAGGGCAAAAAGACCAAGGCCGATCCAGACTTGCCAAAAAACACCCGTGTCTTTGCCAATCTGGCAGCCATGGCCGAGGACTTTTCCACATGAGTGTGTTGCGTTCGCTGTTGTTTTTCCTGATTCTGATTGTTGTCACGCCGCCCTTTACCACCTTGCAGATTCTGCTGTGCTTCTGGATGCCGCATCGCTGGCGTCGCATGAGCGTAGCGCCGTGGGTCGCCATGACCAACTGGCTGGTGAAGCACCTCCTCGGCATCAAGTACGAGTTGCGCGGTGCAGAGAACATGCCGAAAGATCGCGCGGCGGTGGTGCTTTGCAAGCATCAGTCAGCATGGGAAACCCTGATCCTGCAAGAGCTGTTTCCCGGCATCTTGTTTGTGTGGAAGAAGGAGCTCAAGCTGATTCCCTTCTTCGGTTGGGCGCTGGCCGTCACACCTTCCATTTCGATTGACCGCAGTGCTGGCAAGGAGGCGATGAAGAGCCTGCTTGAGCAGGGCAAGCTGCGCCTTGGACAGGGTTATTCGATTGCTATTTTCCCCGAGGGCACACGTGCCGCACCGGGAACGCAGCGTCGCTACAAGATTGGCGGCGCCTACCTCGCCACGGAAACCGGGGCACCTGTGCTGCCAGTGGCACTCAACTCGGGTGAGTTTTGGGGCAAGAATTCTTTCCTCAAGGAGCCCGGTGTTGTCACTGTGAGCATCGGCCCCTTGATCGAGACGGCAGGCCTTTCTGCCGACGAAGTTAACTCACGCGCTGAAGCCTGGATTGAAGGTGAAATGCGCCGTATCAGCCCGCACCTGTATGAAAGCCAGAAACCCGCAGCTCAGCCTGCGGCTTGAAACCGCAGCCCCCAGCGTAACGCTACGCTGGTGTGAAGGCGCACGTCTGCCCTATCGGGGGCGGGACATCACCCTGCATCTGTCGCGCGAGTGCCGCGAGGCAGAGCTGCATGGCGATCTGCTGCACCTGCCCTTGCCACCCGAAGCACTGCCACGTCAGATTCAGGACGCCGCAGAAGCGTGGTTGCAACGTGAGGCGCTTTCTCATTTCAATGCCGCGGCACAGCGGCAAGCCGCGCGCTATGGCACGGTGGTTTTGCCCTGCGTGCTCTCGTTTGCCCTCAACACCAGTTGGGTGGAGGCGGACAGCAAAGGTGGCGAGCCTTGCCTGCGCTGCAACTGGCGACTGATTGGTCAGCCGGATATCGTGATTGAACAGGTTGTGGGTGCCGTTGTAGCCGCATTGCCGCAGGCCGTGCCTATGCTCGATCTATTTGGCAATCCGGTGCAGTAAGCGCAGTCCGATGAGTCAGCAGATGAACGAGCAACTCACCCTGTTTCGTCTCGACCCTGAGGCGCCGTCGCCGCGCGAACGGCACGTGCAGCTGGGGGCGCGCATTGTCGGCTATACCTTGCGGCAAGGACGTAACAAGCGCCTCTCGCTGACGATTGATGAACGTGGTTTGCGTGTCGGCGCGCCGCGTCAGTCACGCATTACCGATATCGAAGAATTCATCCGCAGCCATGGCGCTTGGGTGATCGAAAAGCTCGAAGAATATGCCGCGGCGCATGCACCGCGCCAACTGGCGATTCGTGCTGGTGTGAAAATCCCGCTACTGGATCGCGAGGCAACGGTTGAAGTCTTGCCGGGCAGCAACCGCGTGCGCTGGCTGGGTGACATCCTGATTCTAGAGGCGCGCGCAGATACCACACTGGACACATTGGCACGCCGTGGCCTGCAGCGTCGCGCGATGACACTGTTCAGCGAGCGGCTGGCCATTTACGCAGACCGTATGGGCTGCGCCCCGCCGCCGCTGGGCTTGTCGAGCGCGCGTACGCGCTGGGGCAGCTGCAGCCATACAGGTGGCATCCGCCTTAACTGGCGCTTGATCCACTTGCCCCTGCACTTGATCGATTACGTGGTTGCCCACGAAATGTCGCACCTGATTGAAATGAACCACAGCCCGGCCTTCTGGTCTGAAGTCGAGAAGCTTTATCCTGACTGGCAGGCTGCGCGCGATGAGCTCAAGCAGCGGACGACCAGCATTCCCATCATTTAGGAACATTCACATGCGCGTTCTTCACACCATGTTGCGTGTCGTCGATCTTGACCGCTCGATTCAGTTTTATACCGACGTGCTGGGCATGCAACTACTGCGCCGCAATGACTACCCCGAAGGGAAATTTACCCTCGCATTTGTCGGCTACGGCAGTGAAGACGATGGTGCCGTGATTGAGCTGACCCACAATTGGGGTGTCGAGTCCTACGAGCTTGGTACGGCCTATGGCCACATTGCACTGGCGGTGCCAGATGCATATGCCGCATGTGCAGCCATTAAGCAGCGTGGGGGCAGGGTGGTGCGTGAAGCCGGGCCGATGAAACATGGCACCACGGTAATCGCCTTTGTTGAAGACCCTGACGGCTATAAGGTGGAGCTGATTCAGCGCAGCTAAGCTGCGTGCTTAGCTTTGCGGGCTGATATCGGCACGCATCGCCTGCCCTAAGGCCTCGACAGCGATGATCAGTTCATCGACTAAGTGAGCGGCGTTATCGCTCATCCCACCTTTGGCAGCAAATTCCAACGCACGCGCGGCCTCGGTCGCGCGGGGCGCAGAGAAATTGCTGATCGCACCCTTGAGACTGTGCGCGGTGCGATGTAGCTTGACAGCATCGCCACTGGCAAGCGCTGCCCGTAGGATATCCAGCTCGCCAGGATAGTGACCGAGAAACAGCTGCACGATCTCGGCATACAACTCCAGATCCCCACCTAGGCCATCAATTAGTACGCTGCGATCAAACGGTGCTGCGGACATATCGGTTCCCCCGTATCAGTATCCAATAAAAATCCCCGCCGCCGCGATAAACGGCAAGCGGGGATGCTAAGACTGATCTCCAACCTATCAGGTTGAGGATGCAAGACTTATTTGAAGATGATGACCTTTTCTTCAGCGGGTGCTTCACCGCGATTGTCGCGATTGCCACGTGCGCTGGTCGACGGGCTCGCACCTGCACCAAACTGACCTTCGATTTCCTGAGCGACGATGGTACCGAGACTACGTGACACTTCCTGCATGACCTTGCTGCGGTTCAGCGTGACGCGTGCCCCCGGTGCATTGGTCATCTTGGTGTCGTTCCCTTCACCCATGGCAGAGAAGGCCGCCTTAATCTCGTAGTTCTTGGTGCTGATCAGCGAGTACTCCACCACCAGTTCAAGTGCCAGTTGATGCGAGAAGGCATTGGAACCCTGAATCGGCGTATCGTCGCGGCGATACTCGATATTAGTCACCGTACCCCAGAGCACGTAATCAGCGCCAGCGTAGTAACCCTGTTTGATGCGACCGATAATGTCGTAGAGCTTCTCGGTGTTGGTGGCTGTCCACGGCTTGCCTTGCACGACACGGTAACCCGACTTGAGCAGCTCACCCTTCACGTCAGCCGTGAATTTGCGCAGCTCGCCGCGGTCGATATACATCTGGTAGCCGGTGCTTGAGCTGAACGACACATCGCTGCTGCCGCTTTCCCGCGCCGAGGCGCTGCCAGAGCCACCCATGTTCGAATCGCGGTAGTTCTCGCGCGCCGAGCTGTTGTAGCGCTGCTTCGACTGGTAGTTGATGTTCTGGAAGTAGATGGCGACACGTTCCTCATACGATAGGTCGGTGACGGCAATCTTCGGGCTAGTTTGCGCCAGTACGGGCGCAGCCAACATCGCTGCGCCAATGAAGGCTGTAGCGATGTTGCGCAGGGTGTGCTTCAGCAGATGCATGGCGAATCCTTAGCGCTTGGAAGTCTTGCGGATTTCCTTTTCGTCCGCCCATTCGATGGTGCCCGACTCGTTGTCGGTCATGATCAGGCTGAACTTGTAATACACATCCTTCAGGCTGCTGCTTTGCTTGACGATGGATGTGATGTTGCCTTCGATGCGGTACTTGGCACCTTGCATCTGACCTGTCTTGGCCGTGGTGGACTTCTTGTAGAGGCCAGACTGGTTCTGACGGATCAGTTCGTCGGTTTGGTTTTGCATGCCGGCGATGTCAGTAGCGAAACGCATGGTGCCGCTCTTCAGCAGTTGTACGCGGATTGAGTCGGTAATCGAGCGGGTGTCGATGTATTCGCTGGTTTTGTTCTTCACTTCAGCAATGGTGACCAGCGGCTTGACCTTGGCACCTGCTTGCGATTGTGCCAGCGAACGTGCCATCGACTCGGCGATCATTTGCAGGTCGGTCGAACCGAATTCATTGGTGACTTGTTCAACGGCCTTGGCATCGCCGTAATTCACGTTGCCCGAACCCAGCGTAGGCGATTGGGTAGCACAGCCAGACAGCAGGGCCAGTGCAGCCAGCAGAGGGGAAATCTTTGTCAGTGTATTCATGATGGTGTCCTTAAAAATAGAGGCTAATTAGTTGCTAGTGTTCGTGTTGTTGTTGCCGCCACCGTGCCAGTTTTCTTCAGCGTTGAACTGGATACGGAAATCGCGTGCCTTAGGGGTCGGGGCAGTCACTTGAAGATTTTGCTTCGCTTCGCCTTGCACGGTGACGGGCTTCCATGGCTCGTCGTCCCATACTTGGAAGCCGGTTTCATCAAGCCATTTGACGCGCCAGAAAGCGCGGCGCGGTTTTCTGCTATCGCTGGTCAGCTCGATTTGCAGCATCAAAAAACCATTCCGTTCCTTGGCCATGAGGCCGGAGACGGTGACAAAGCGGGCGCCACCCAACTGCTCAACCTTGGAGGCGATAGTCTGAGCGCTGGCCGGCAGGCTCAATGTGCCGAGTGCGACACCTGCGGTGAGAATAAGTGTGCGTAGTTTCATTTCGTGCCTTCCTTGGCCAAGGGTTTGATTGGTTCAGCCGGCTTCTTGCGAGCCACTGGCTTGATCGCGGGTTCGGGTGCCGTGACAACTGGCGAAGGTGCTGGGGTGTAGGGCGTCTGTGCGAGATACAAGCTGTTGCCAGTACCACGGACAACAACAACGGCATGCTTGCCAGAGACTTGGATCTCGCGGGTGAGCGTGCCGCCCGTCGTGTTCAGCGTCAGGGTGTGCGTTCCCGGTGTCAGTACAACACGGCCGACCGAGTAAAAGGCGGGCAGACTGCGCCAGCTGCGCTCATCCGCCTTTTCCGAAACCACTGCAGCTACGCTGGCACCAATGCTCAACACAGCGCCGAACATGCCAGCACTAGATGCATTGTCTTGCACGGCTTTCTGCGCGGCGCCCTTGGCGATGGCGCGAATCGACGAGCGAAGAATGATGCTCGGCATTTCGTCAGAGATGGCGCGGCGCGCCATGTGGTCGACGTTGGTGATCAGGCTGATCGGCAGCGGCTTGTTGTCTAGGTTGACCGTGTTGATCAAGCCATCCAGACCCACCGGTTCTACTACAGGCCAGGACAGTGGTGTCATCACGACTTGCAGGCCGCCGCGCGAAGGAATCGGCAAGGGGATGGGCAGCGTACGCGAGCGAATCGCCGGCGCATTGCCGGATTCGACCACGATCAGGGTATCGACACCGGTTTCCTTGCGGCCGCGCACTTGACCGGCCCGCTGATCAAGACCCTTGAGTGATTCTTCGAGAATCTTTTCGCCCGGACGCATTTCGATGGCTTTGCGATAGCCCGCGGCGGCGAGTGAGGGCTCGCCCAGCGCTTCGTAGACAAAACCTGCGAGGTAGTTGGCGAAAGCCGATTCGTAGGCGTTCTTGAGCGAGCGTACTTCCGGTGCATCGAGCGTTTCCACCGGGTAGCCATTCAGGTCCTTGTAGGAAGTGACTTGCAGTCCCTTGTCGCTGGCCTGTTTCTTAGCGTTATCTAGTTCCTTGGCGCGGAAGTCGGCGATGATGGCCTCGCGCTCATGCATCTTCTTGACTTCGGTACGCGCAGCACCCCAATCACCCAATGCTAGGTGGTCGAGAGCAATGCGGACACTCAGCATCACCTTTTCGTAATCACGGCCGTCATAGCGGCGGGTGGTGTCATTGATCAGGTAAGAACCAATATCGCCAGCCAACTTGCCCGGATCGGTGCGCACAGCATCTTCCCACTCACGGACTTTGCCATCGGCTTGCAGCCAGCTTTCACGGCTTTCCGGATAGCTGCCCTTCATGCGCAGCAGTTCACCCTTTTCCAGAAAGTAGAGTAGATCCTTGTCTTTGCCCGGATTACTTTGTTCGAGATTACTCAGCGCGACATCGACAGCGCCGCTCTTGGCTGCGTTCAGGGAACCGGAGACTTGATCGTGATAGCCGGTGGTAACGCAACCGGAAAGGAAGAGGGTCGCGGAGGCCATCATCACACTGATGCGACGGGCACTGGGTTTGTGACGCGGATGTTGATTCATCAAGAAGGAGAAAAACGTAAAGCATGCATAGTAATGCAGAAGCTGCCGGTTGTGAGAGTGCTACTCGACGGCGAGGAGTTGAGTTGCGCCGTGTGCTCCCGGCATGCCCAGCAGCTTTGTATCAGCGGACAACTGACGGGCCCATTGAGACGGCAGGCTAATCGCCGCCGCTTCAATTTCATCAGGGAGGACGCGCTGCAGGGTGGCTCCGAGTACAAGCGCTTCCTGCCGGTCGGCCTCTGCGCGCGGATTGTCCGGCAGGCGGCTCCAATAAAGCTTCTGCCAATAAACCCGGCCGGGCGCGGGCAACTTCACCGGCACAAGATAGTCGCCAACCAAGGCAATGGCCGGTCGTACCTCTTGCGTGAGGTAGTGCAGATTGGCCATGAAGCAATGGCGTTTCACTAGTGCTTGATATGGCAGCTTGACGCGGTCTTTCAGATAGCGCGTGTAGTCGGCCATTTCGAAATGCACATGCAGTCGGGAGTTGCTGGTCTTGATGCATTTGTTGAGAAAGGCCACATGAGCGTCGCTTAGTTCAACCTGCTCTGGCAGCGCTAGATCAAGGTCGGGTCCGGTCGGGGCATGATCGGGCGGGCGAATGCCAAATTCATTCAGCCAAAACAAATAGGCCAACGGTCCGATCAATACGGCACCGGTGTCAAACAGACCGAGATTGAAGCAATTAACCAGCGGCTCTTCGAGTTGGCGTGCAGTCGCGTAAAAGCCGTGCGACTTCAGCTGTTCAATCGCGGGCGGCATCCACGTTGAGGCATGAAAGACCGTGTCGGCAGCCTCGGCAATGGGGGACCCGAGCGGCCCCAGCTTACGCAGACGAATATCGTCCGAGAGAACCGCAACTTCGCGGTAGGCAAATTTCTCACCATAGACCGACTTCTTGAGTATGCGCCCGGGCTTGCCGAAGGGCAGCTCAAGATAGTGCTGCGCCTTGGCAGCGCAGTCTTGGTAAAGCTGAATGGCGTCAGGCGCCAACCGATGTGCCATGCGTCAGGTGGAGAAAGGTTTGCGAATAGTTACATTGTGCTGCGCCCCCGGTGTGTTGGCAATGAGCGCAATATGCGATGACCAAAAGTAAAAAGGGCTCAGCCTTGCGGCTGAACCCTTCTTTATTGGTGGGCCCACCTGGACTTGAACCAGGGACCAAAGGATTATGAGTCCTCTGCTCTAACCAACTGAGCTATAGGCCCATCCGGGGCACCGAGTTTGACCTTGGTACCTCGGGTTAAAGCGGTACCTAGATCAGGTTTCCGAGTCGAGGAAGCTGCGCAGCTTTTCCGAACGGGTCGGGTGACGCAGCTTACGCAGAGCCTTGGCTTCGATCTGGCGGATACGTTCGCGGGTGACGTCGAATTGCTTGCCGACTTCTTCCAGCGTGTGGTCCGTGTTCATTTCGATACCGAAGCGCATACGCAGTACCTTGGCTTCGCGCGGTGTGAGGCTATCAAGGATTTCCTTGGTCACTTCGCGCAGCGACGAGTACATGGCGGCGTCGGCTGGCAGCAGCGTGGACTGATCTTCGATGAAGTCGCCCAAATGGGAGTCATCATCGTCGCCGATCGGGGTTTCCATGGAGATCGGCTCCTTGGATATCTTCAGGATCTTGCGGATCTTGTCTTCCGGCATTTCCATCTTGATGGCCAGTGTGGCTGGGTCTGGCTCGCTACCGGTCTCTTGCAAAATCTGGCGCGAGATACGGTTCATCTTGTTGATGGTTTCGATCATGTGCACCGGAATACGGATGGTGCGTGCTTGGTCGGCGATCGAACGCGTAATGGCCTGACGAATCCACCATGTCGCGTACGTGGAGAACTTGTAGCCGCGACGGTATTCGAACTTATCCACGGCCTTCATCAGACCGATGTTGCCTTCTTGGATCAGATCGAGGAACTGCAGACCACGGTTGGTGTACTTCTTGGCGATGGAGATCACCAAGCGCAGGTTGGCCTCGGTCATTTCGCGCTTAGCGCGACGGGCCTTGGCTTCGCCGGTGGACATCTGTTTGTTGATGTCCTTGAGTTCCTTCAGCGGGATACCGATGCGATCTTGCAGGTCGATCAGCTTTTGCTGTTCTTCCAGAATCGCCGGTGCGGCACGCATCAGTTGTGCAGCGTAAGGCTTACTGGCCTGCACTTCACCCTTGAGCCATTCCATATCGGTTTCGTGACCGGGGAAGACCTTGATGAAATGGGCACGCGGCATGTGCGACTTGTCGACGCACAGGCTGAGAATCTTGCGTTCGTGGTTGCGCACTTGCTCGACCATGTGACGCACGGAGTCGCATAGGCGCTCAATGGTCTTGGAGGTAAAGCGAATGTAGAGCAGCTCGTCCGAAATCTGCTTCTGAATCTTCAGGTAGCCCTTGTCCTGCGAGCCCTTCTTGGTCAGCGCGGCATACAGCTTGCCGTAGAGCTCATGGATGAGGGTAAAGCGCACCATTGCATCCGTCTTGAGCTGCAGCAGGGCTGCCGAATTAGCGCGTGCAGCACCGTCTTCGTCGTCCTCGTCGTCGCCGCCTTCGTCGGCTTCGATTTCGGCTTCTTCATCTTCGGCGAGCTCTTCAACTTCGCCAGCAGCATTCGGATCGATCAGGCCATCGACGACTTCGTCGATGCGCATTTCGTCATTGGCCACCTTGGCGGCCAGATCGAGGATCTCGACGATGGTGGTCGGACAGGCCGAGATGGCTTGCACCATATGCTTCAGGCCGTCTTCGATACGCTTGGCGATCTCGATTTCGCCTTCGCGGGTCAGCAGTTCAACCGTGCCCATTTCACGCATGTACATGCGAACTGGGTCGGTGGTGCGACCAAACTCGGAATCCACCGTGGTCAGCGCCTGCTCGGCTTCCATGGCGACTTCTTCTTCATCCACGGGGGCCGGGCCAGCCTCGTTCAGCAGCAGGTCTTCGGCGGCAGGTGCTTCGTCGAACACCTGAATACCCATGTCGCTGAAGGTCGAGATGATGGTCTCGATCTGTTCAGCATCGACCATGTCGTCGGGCAGGTGGTCGTTGATTTCGGCGTACGTGAGGTAGCCGCGCTCCTTGCCCAGTGCAATCAGGTTCTTCAGGCGGGTGCGCTTGGCTTCAATATCCGCCGGGCTCGCTTCAGGCGTAATGATGGCAGCCATCGCCAGCTTGTCCTTGCCACCACGCTTGGGCTTGGCAGCCGGCTTGGCTTCAACCTTGGCCTTCACCTCGGGTTGCTGCACCGGCGCGGGCGCAACAACGGGCTCGGGCTTAGGCGCAGCAACCTTGGCAGCGGGCGCTGCTTTGACAGGTGCAGCCTTTACAGGCGCGGCTTTGGCCGGTGCCGGCTTAGCGGCTGCAGCTTTTGCGGCGCTGGTTTTCGGCTCAGCCTTGGGCGGGGCTGCCTTGACCGGTGTCTTCTTAGCGGGTGCAGCCGGTTTGGCGGCTGCCTGCTTTACGGCGGCAGGCTTCTTTGCGGCCTTTGCCGGCGTTGCCTTAACGGCAACTTTCGACTTGGTCTGCTTGGCGATTTCCTTCGGCATGACTTTCCTCAGCGGGTCCGGATGGTGCCACGCAACTGCCGCGGCACAATAAAATTGGGGAACTGATCATTATACATCAAGAGCTTGCCATCGGCTTATAGCTGTTTTTGCGGCGCAGCAGGTCCATCAGGCGTTGCTGTTCATCGGCATCCAGCGTGCCACTGCGTGCCCGCGCGGTCAGGGCAGCGATTTCCTGGCCGATCCCCGCATTGCGGATGCGTTCAATGGCATCGTTAAGCACGGTTTCCTGCTCGCTGGGATCAATGTCTTCAGCCAGCTGGCTGGCAAAGCGTGAGATCACCGCTTCATGCGGGGTGTTGCGGAAGTGCTCCAGCAAGAGACCAATCCCACCTATGGGCAACTCGCCATGTTCCAGACTATTGGCCAGCGCATGCAGCGTTGCGGCTTCGGGGCTGGTGTCAGGGATCAACTCGAGAGGTAGCCGGCTTGCCCAAGCGGGCTGTTGTAAGACGATTTCCAGTAGCGTGTGTTCAAGCGGGCGGGCGCTGGGGCGGCTGCGTGGCGCAGGTGGTGCGCGACGATTCGGTGCAGCGGCAGGCTTGAGGCCGTACTGGTTTTCAATTTCTGCCTGCGTCAGCCCGCTCATCGAGGCCAGCTCTTTTAGGATTTGCAGGCGCAACAGCGGTGCAGCAATCTGGGTTATTAGCGGCTTGGCCTCATGCACCAGTCGTGCGCGCCCTTCAACAGTATTCGTATCCACTGGGTTTGCCAGCTCGCGCAGCAAAAATTCAGGCAGGGACGTCGGATGCGCTGCCAACTTTTGAAAACCGGCGGCACCATGCTCACGTACATAACTGTCTGGGTCATGTTCGGGGGGCAAAAACAGAAAGCCTATGCTGTGGTCGTCGGCAAGATGCGGCAGGCTATTTTCGAGTGCGCGCCAAGCGGCTTTGCGTCCCGCCTTGTCCCCATCGAAGCAAAAGACAATTTTCTCGGCCTGGCGCATTAGTTTGTGGATGTGGTCGCCGGTTGTTGCGGTGCCTAGGGTGGCTACTGCATTGCCCACGCCATGTTGGGCAAGTGCTACCACGTCCATATAGCCTTCAACCACAATTACTGTGTCCGTATCGCGGATTGCCTGCCGGGCTTGCGTGAGCCCGTAGAGTTCGCGGCCCTTGTCGAACAGCGGCGTCTCCGGCGAGTTCATGTACTTGGGCGTGTCTTCGGGGTTGATGATGCGCCCACCGAAACCAATGACATTACTCCGTGCATCTAGGATCGGAAACATGATGCGGTCACGGAAGCGGTCGTAACGTCGCCCCTGTTCGTTGTCGATGACTAAGCCGACGGTGCCGAGTTCGGGCGCTTTGTAATCGTTAAATATGCTTTCCAGCCCTTGCCACGCATCCGGTGCGTAGCCTAGGCCGAAGCGCGCAGCAATTTCGCCCGTCAGCCCGCGCCCTTTCAAGTAATCAATGGCCCGTGGCGAAGCCTTGAGCTGATCCTTGTAATAGCGAGCAGCCCTCGCCATCAGCTCGGTGAGGGAGGCTTTCTTCTCCGCGTATTGAGGATTTTGTTGGCGGCCTTCATTGGGGACGGTCAGGCCAAGATTGCCGGCCAGTTCCTCGACCGCGTCAATGAACCCGAGCCCTTGGTGCGCCATGATGAAGCCGATGGCGCTGCCGTGCGCACCGCAGCCGAAGCAGTGATAAAACTGCTTGGTCGGGCTGACAGTAAATGACGGGGATTTTTCCGAGTGGAAAGGGCAGCAGGCGCTGTAATTTGCGCCCGCCTTCTTCAGTGGAACGTAGCGCTGGATGACGTCGACAATATCGACGCGATCAAGCAGTTCCTGGATGAAGCTGTCGGGAATCATTGGCGAGTCCCGCAGCGGGTTTAGGCGAGTGCGGCTTTGATGAGGCGCGAGACCTCGGCCATGTCGGCACGGCCGGCAACCTGCGGCTTGACCAGACCAACCACCTTGCCCATGGCAGCAGCCCCTTGGGCGCCACTTTCGCTGATGGCGGCAGTGATGATGGCTTGAATGTCCTCGGCCGAGAGGGCTTGCGGCATGTAGGTTGAAAACACCGCTACTTCAGCCTCTTCGACCGCGATCAAATCCTGACGGTTGGCCGATTGATACTGGGCGATCGAGTCCTTGCGCTGCTTCAGTGCCTTCTCGATAACCGCCAGTACGGCGGCATCATCGAGCTCGATGCGCTCATCCACTTCCTTCTGCTTTACGGCGGCCAGTAGCAGACGCAGTGCATCGCGCCGAACGCTGTCGCCAGCGCGCATGGCGGCTTTCATGTCGTCATTGATGCGGAGCTTGAGGGTCATGATGTGTGCTTTGCATGTCAAACAGGAATAGGAAAAACCTCAGTTGCCGCTCAGTATAGGCGGCAGCCGAGGTTTTCAGCAGTGAGATGCGACCCCGGAAGCCGGGGCGGCCGATCAGTACAGCTTCGGCGGCAGAGTCTGGCTGCGCACGCGCTTGTGATGGCGCTTGACGGCGGCGGCCAGCTTGCGCTTGCGCTCAGCAGTGGGCTTCTCGTAGAACTCGCGTGCGCGCAGCTCGGTCAGCAGACCGGTTTTTTCAATCGCGCGCTTGAAGCGGCGGATGGCGACTTCGAACGGCTCGTTTTCCTTGACGCGGATACCTGGCATTGCGGTGTACCTGAAAAGATGTAACAAAAAGAGCCGGCGATTATAACGCTTATGACGGCGCTGTCAAAGAAAATCTGACAAGAATCGATCTGGCCCTACGTAAGCCCCCGCAAGTTGCTTGTGGCGGAAAGTGAATATGCCTAGTTTTTTCTTATAAACCGGCAGCCCCGGGGGGCGAATTTTTGAACAACAGTTCGTAATTTGTTGCCGCATGTGGAACCTACTGAAAGACAAGGTGTCCGATGAATGCCCAATCAAGCTGTAGGGCTTACCCATATACAGCTTGGCCCTCACCTACTAATGGGGTAGAATTCTTCTCATGAATACCATTGTTCATCTCAATTCCAGCGACGAGCGCCTCCAGCGTCAACAAGAGTTCCGCCGTCAATTTGCTGCCAATTTCAATGCTGCATTGGACCGTCGCGGGTCGATTCCGCCCGGTTATGGCCGTGTTACTGCCGTGGCGCAGCTGTTTGATGTCAGCCAGAACACGGCAACGGCATGGGTGCGTGGCGATGGTGTGCCGGAACTGTTCCGTTTGCCAGAAATTGCCAAGACCCTCAATACGACGGTCGAACAACTGGTAATGGGCGATGCGGGTAGCGGCGCGCATATTGTTGATGAGCAATATGCCGTGATCGACCTGCACCCGGACAACACTGCAGATGGCCACGCCATCTACACCTTGCCCGAGACCCTGCGTGAAATTGGCCTGCCGCGTGATGTGAAGATGGTGCGCATCCAGTCCGAGGACATGGAGCCCTACCTGCGTTCAGGCGACATCGTCGTTTATGACCCACGCGTCAATCGCATTCAGTCAAACGGTGTGTATGTCCTGCACGTTAATGACAAGTTTGTCGTGCGTCGTGCCCAGTCCGGCCTGAAGAAGGAAGTTCGCCTGATTTGCGATAACGCCAAGTTCAGCGAAGAAGTCCTCGCACCGAGTGACTTTGCCGAGACCCCGGACGACAGTGGCCGTGTTGCTGTCGTCGGCCAGGTCCTAGCGCGCGTGCTGCTGGGACGCTAATAGGCGACCGGCACTCTGCCGTACAATTAATGCCCCGCTAAGCCGGGGCATTTTCTTTTCAGGCGTGGTCAGTTTGTGGCTGGGCCGCCTTAGGTAGTCTTGTTGGGTAATCTTTCATGTTGGTTCTTGGCGTTGAATCCTCCTGTGACGAAACCGGTATCGCCCTTTACGATACTGACGCCGGGCTGCTCGCGCATGCGGTGCACACTCAAGTGGCGATGCATGAGGCCTACGGTGGCGTCGTGCCCGAGCTGGCATCACGCGACCATATCCGCCGGCTGATTCCTTTGCTTGAGGTGGTATTGGCAGAGGCAGGCAAGGCAAAGGCAGACATCGGAGCGATTGCTTACACTGCTGGCCCAGGTTTGGCCGGTGCCTTGCTGGTTGGCTCAAGCTTTGCCGAGGCGTTGGCGGTGGCACTGGATATTCCCGCCTTGCCGGTGCACCACTTAGAAGGGCATTTACTGTCTCCCCTACTAGCGACTGATCGTCCCGAGTTTCCCTTTGTCGCGCTACTGGTTTCTGGCGGCCATACCCAACTGATGGAAGTAACGGACATCGGAGAGTACCGCCTGCTCGGCGAGTCTTTGGACGATGCGGCGGGCGAGGCATTCGACAAGACGGCCAAGTTGCTCAACCTGGGCTATCCAGGCGGGCCGGCACTGGCCAAGTTGGCCGAATCTGGAACGGCCGGCAAGCTTAGGCTGCCGCGCCCGATGCTCAACAGCGGCGATCTCGATTTCAGCTTTTCGGGCTTGAAAACCGCAGTACTTACGGCCGTCCGCAATGCTGCCGACAGCCCTGCCGATCTTGCCGCAGAGTTTCAGGAGGCCGTGACTGAGGTGTTGGCGGCCAAGTCGCTTGCCGCAGTGCGTGCTTGCGGCTTGTCACGCTTGGTGGTTGCAGGTGGGGTCGGTGCAAACAAACGTTTGCGCGAGCGCCTTAACGCGATGGCGGCCAAACACAAGATCCGTGTCTACTACCCGGAAGTGGCGCTATGTACGGACAACGGTGCGATGATTGCCTTTTGTGGCGCACAGCGCCTGATGAAACAGATGGCACCCAAGCGCGATGGCGCCTTTGCCATCCGCCCGCGCTGGCCGTTGGATCAGATAAATACATCGATCTGATTAACACAGGGGTTAGCGGTGCAGCTTCACCGCCGGGCCGCCCCAAGGAGAAGTGAGCACTTCGTGGAGCGAATAAGCGCTCAAAACCCGCTAAACCAAACCGTGCTACGGAGATACCCTTAGTTAGAGAGCAGCATTGCTGTGAAGCACAGTTACCCCTTCCTCAGGAAGGGGGCTAGGGGGATGGCTATTTCTTCTTCCCCATCTTGCCTTCGGTCCCCGCGATCAGCCGCAGAATATTCTCGTGGTGACGGCGAACGACAACGACAGCAATCAAGGTTACAGCCATCGCCTGCTCCTGATGTGGCAGCAAATACCAAGCAGCAAATGGCGCCGCTGCCGATGCAACGATAGCGCCGAGGGATGAGTAACGGCTGATCAATGCGGTGGCAAGCCAGACGGCGAGGACACTCAGGCCCAGCCAGACGCTGAAGCCGAAGAACACGCCAGCAGCCGTGGCGACGCCCTTGCCGCCCTTGAAGCGCAGAAAGACCGAAAACACATGGCCGAGGAAGGCGCCTACCCCTGCGACGGTGACCCCCAGCATGTCCGCACCGAGTTTGGCCGCAAGATACATCGCCACCCAGCCCTTGAGCGCATCGCCCAGTAGTGTGAGTACCGCAGCGAGCTTGTTGCCCGAGCGGAGCACATTGGTGGCGCCAGGGTTGCCGGAACCAACGGTGCGCGGGTCAGCCAGGCCGAAGGCTTTGGAAACGATAATGGCAAACGGCACTGAACCGAGCGCATAACCAAGAACGAGAAAAATCGTCGTAGTGGAATTCATGGGTCGTTGTTTCGCGGGCAGACTGATCTAGCGCACCCGCAGAGCTCTCTATTTCTCTAGAATGCCGGCATTGTAAAGGGAAGCAGCAGCATGGACTTTATCTTCATTGAAGAAATGCGCGTCGAGGCCAATGTCGGCATTTACGACCGCGAACGCGTCACGCCGCAGATGGTGGAGCTCAACCTCACCTTTGGCGTGCCCGACGAAGCGGCGATGGATGACGATATCAACAAGACCATCGACTACGCGGTAGTGATTGAGCGCATCCGCAAAGAGCTGCACGAGCGCCACTTCAATCTGCTTGAGACGCTGGGCGAGTTTGTCATCAACCTCATGCTCAATGAGTTTGGCGCGCCTTGGGTCAAGATCTCGATTGCCAAGGTTGGCGTTGCCCGTGGTGTACGCCGCGTTGGCGTGCAGATTGAACGTGGCCGCAGCCCGACGTAAACACAATTAGCATTAAGTGCTGCATCAGCCGCGCGGGTGATGCACCTGATGTAGTTGCTTCAGTCGTTCTCGTGCCACATGCGTGTACACCTGCGTGGTCGAAATATCTGCATGACCTAGCAGCAGCTGGACGACGCGAAGATCGGCGCCGTGATTAAGCAGGTGCGTCGCAAAGGCATGGCGTAGCACGTGTGGTGAAATTTTTTCTGCAGCGATTCCGGCTGTCAACGCGTGCTTCTTGATTAGCACCCAAGCCATTTGGCGGGTCAGACCGGTGCCAGTCCCCTCCCCGACAAAGACATGATCACTGATCTGCCCGTCGAGCAGCACCGGGCGCGATGCTTCAAGATAACGCTGCAGCCATTCAATGGCCTCCTGACCCAGCGGCACCAGCCGCTCCTTGTTGCCCTTGCCGCGGGTGCGGACCACGCCATCAATCAGGCTGAGCTCAAACAGCTTGAGGTTCGTGAGTTCGGAGACGCGTAGGCCGGTAGCGTAGAGCAGCTCAAACAGGGCGCGGTCACGCAGCCCACGCGGTGTCTGCACATCCGGTGCGGCGAGCAGGGCTTCCACCTGTCCCTCGGACAGGGTTTTGGGGAAACGCTGCGAGGGCATGGGTCGTTCGATATCGAGCATGGGGTCGATATGCATACGATTCTCCGCCAGCAGCCATTGATAGAAGCGGCGCAGGGTGGAATGCAGGCGGCGTTGCGAGTTGGGGCGTAGGGGCTTTTCGCCACTATGCAAAAAAGCCAGATAGCGATGCACCGTCGCACCATCGACCGCCATCAAGTTGCTGGACTGCGATTGCAGCCACAGCGCAAACCCCTTAAGGTCGGTGCGATAACTAATCAGCGTATTTTTTGCCAACCCATCTGCTAACCACAAGGCATCGGCAAACTCATCGATCAACGCAGTGTCGGCGCCGTTCATGCCTTGCGTTCGTGCGCTAGCAACCAGCGTTTGATATCGAGATGCAGCCCATCCCGCGAATGCGCAAACCCGCCGAGGCCCGCATTGAAACTCTGGCTCTTGGACACTACACGATGACAAGGCACAACAATCGGGAAAGGGTTGGCGCCGCATGCACCGCCGACCGCACGGGGCGCACTTTTGATGAGGGAGGCGACATCGCCATAGCTCAACGTATGGCCACAAGGGATGGCACTGATCTCATCCCACACCTTGCGCTGAAAGGGCGTTCCGCTGGGCTTGAGCGGCAGGCCGAATTCGAAATACGGATTCTTTAGCCACGCCCGCAGCTGGCGCATGGTTTCCATGGCCAGCGGGTTATCGGGCATGCGTTCGTATTGAGGCGGCAGGAAAACGATTTCCTCGACCCAGTCATCGGTGCAGTGGATCCCGAGCGTAAAGCCCGGCGCCGGCACGATGGCGTTGAAATACTTAGCTGCGGACTTCACCGTTGCCGAGCACAATCCACTTTTGCGAGGTCAGACCTTCCAGCCCCACCGGCCCACGTGCGTGGAACTTGTCGGTGGAAATGCCAATCTCCGCGCCGAGGCCGTATTCAAAGCCATCCGCAAAGCGTGTCGAGGCGTTGATCATGACCGAGCTTGAATCCACTTCGCGGATGAAGCGCATTGCGTTCGGATGATTGGTGGTCAAAATCGCCTCGGTATGCTGAGAGCCGTACTTGTTGATGTGGGCAATGGCCTCGTCGAGATCTTTGACCACTTTAATACTGATGATGGGCGCCAGATACTCGGTACCCCAGTCCTCTTCCGTGGCGTCAACAAGATTCGCGCCCGAAACCTGAGACAGGATCACTTTCGACGTTGCATCGCAGCGCATCTCCACGCCCTTGGCGGCGAAGATGGCGCCGATCTTCGGCAGGAATGCCGCGGCCGAAGCCGCGTGCACGAGCAGCGACTCGGTTGCATTGCAGGGGCTGTATTTCTGGGTCTTGGCGTTATCGGTCACCACCAGTGCCTGCTCAATGTCGACTTCAGCATCGACATAGGTATGACAGTTGCCGTCCAGGTGCTTGATCACCGGCACCTTGGCTTCGGCGCTGATGCGCTCGATCAGGCCTTTGCCGCCGCGCGGGATGATGACGTCCACATACTCGGGCATGGCGATCAGGCGGCCGACGGCGGCTCGGTCGGTGGTTTCGACCAGCTGCACTGCTGTGGCGGGCAAACCGGCTTCAATAAGTGCCTGCTGTACCAGCTTCCACAGTGCCAGATTCGAGTGGATGGCCTCAGAGCCGCCACGCAGGATGCAGGCGTTGCCGCTCTTGATGGCGAGCGAAGCCGCCTCGATGGTGACGTTGGGGCGGCTTTCGTAAATCATGCCGAACACGCCCAGCGGCACGCGCATCTGGCCGACACTGATGCCTGTGGGGCGGCGCTTAACGCCGGTGATTTCACCAATTGGATCAGGCATGGCGGCGAGTTGTTCGCAGCCTTCGGCGACGGTGGCCAGCACCTTTGGTGTCAGACGCAGACGATCGACCAGCGGTGCGGCAAGCCCTGCGGATTCAGCAGCACTAATGTCTTTGGCATTGTCGATTTGCAAGGCAGCGGTCTGCACACGCAGCAGTCGGGCTAGAGCCAACAGCGTGGTGTTCTTTGCCTTAGTGTCGGCCTTGGCCATCGCGGTCGCGGCGCTGCGGGCGGCCTGACCAACGCTGTCCATGTATTGAGCGATATCGAGTCTGTCGTTCATATCTTTCCTTTGCCTGCTGCGTGTCAGGCGCCCCGTGCGGGTGTTCTGGCCAGCCGCAAGGCCAGTTGCAGGAATTCATCCCACAAATCACCCTGAGCTAGGCCCTTAATCATGCGGTCTATGCGTGCGGCGTGCAAGAGGGCATTCCGTGCGGCATTGGCCGAAATCCGTTGCACTGCATTGCGATACGGCCCTTGGCGCGCCCCGAAAACCTTTTGGTTGCTCAGCGCCGTTTCAAACGACAAGCCGCGATCCACCGCGCTACGTACACCGGCAATGATGCGCGCCTCGGAGGCTAATGCCCACAAGACCAAAGGTGGGGCCGTATCTTCAGCATGCAAGCCCTCAAGCAGACGGGCGCAGCGTTCGGCATCACCGGCCAGCAAGGCGGTGCGCAAGCCATCTACGTTATAACGGGCCACACTCAACACGGCTTCCTCAATCTGCGCCGCGGTTAGCGCACCCGCCGGGTAGAGCAGGCCGAGCTTTTGGATTTCCTGATGGGCGGCGAGCAGGTTGCCTTCCACCTGCGTAGCGATGAATTCCAAGGCCTCGCGTGGGGCGTTTTGCTGCTGGCGGGCCAGTCGCTGTGCAATCCAGTCCGGCAGCTGATGCAGGCTGGGGGCATTCAGCTCCAGCATGACGCCAGCATTGCCGAGCGCGGTCAGCCATGCGGCTTTCTTGGTTTGCCAGTCGAGTTCGGGCAGGGAAATCAGCGTGACGACGCCCTGTGACAGATGGGCGGCATGCTTTTGCAGCGCTTCGCCACCATCGCGGCCGGGCTTGCCTGAGGGAATGCGCAGGTCGATGAGCTTGTTGCCACCGAACAACGACAGATTGCCAGCGGCTAATGTGAGCTCATCCCATTTGAAGTTCGAGGTAACAACCAGCACCTCGCGCTCGTCGTAACCCTGCCTGCGGGCGGCGGCGCGAATCGCGTCGGCCGCCTCGATGGTGAGCAGTTCGTCGCCATGCAGGACGTACAAACCCGCCAGCGGTTGACTCAGGTGTTGCTGGAGCTGATCAGCGCGGAGTTGCATCGACGGATGCAGATTTAGGCGGCTTAGCCAGCGACAAGCGGCGCATCACCTGCTGCACAAGGTCATTTTGCATATCGCGCCACAGCAGCTGTTCTTCGGCTTCCTTGGCCAGCACCTGATCATCGCTGTAGCTCAGGTCGCGGCGTATCGTCACGGTGCTTTGCGGGATGAAGTCACGGCCCTGCAGATCATGCACACGGAATACGAAGGTACGAATCAGCTGGAATTCGCGCACCCGGCCGGTTGAGCTCAGGGACAGAATCAGTTTCTGTTGTTGGTCGGCCAGGACCGTTAGCGTCGCCTCGGCATCTTCGGCGCTATACACAACACGCGTCTTGCTGGAGGCCTCGATATTGCGCTTTAGCGTGGCATGCACAATGTTTGTTTCCGGCAGCGCAATGTAGAGGCTGTCGAAAGGCAGTGCGTAACTGCCGCGCAGCTGAAAGCCGCACGCGGTGAGCAGGGTGACGCAAAGTAGTGCCAGAAGCTTACGCATGATGGGCCTTAGCAAACAATATTGACGAGACGGCCGGGAACGACGACCACCTTCTTAGGTGCTGCACCTGCCAGCTGCTTCTGCGCCACTTCACTGGCGACAGCAAGTGCCTCAATGGTGGCCTTATCGGCGCTGGCAGCAACCTTGATACTGCCTCGCAGTTTGCCATTGATTTGCAGCACCAGCTCAAGTTCGTCCTGTACCAATGCACCTTCATCGACCTGCGGCCAAGGGGCGGAGAGGATGTCTGAACCGTAACCCAGTTCAGTCCAGAGGCTGTGGGCGATGTGCGGCGTGATAGGCGACAAGATACGCAGCAGGATGGAGAAGCCTTCGGCGAGCACGGCGGCCTTGCCTTCGCCCTCGGGCGCTCGCTCGAGGGCATTGAGCAGCTTCATGCCGGCGGAGGCGACGGTATTGAACTGATGACGGGCCAGATCGCTGCTAGCCTGCTTCAGATTGAGGTGAACTTCGCGGCGCAGCTTGGCGAGCTCTTCTGGCAGCTTGCCGCTAAGTGCAGGCGCGGCCTTGATTGCGGCAGCGTTTTCAACGCCAAAGGCCCACACACGCTTGAGGAAGCGGTGCGCGCCTTCCACGCCAGAGTCGGCCCATTCCAGGGTTTGCTCTGGCGGCGCGGCAAACATCATGAAGAAGCGTGCCGTATCAGCGCCGTAGGTTTCGATCAGCGATTGCGGATCAACGCCATTGCGCTTGGACTTCGACATCGTGCCGATGCCGTTGTAATCTACCGGCTGACCGTCAGCCTTGCTGATTGCACCCACCAGTTTGCCGTTGGCGTCGTGCGTGAGATCGAGCTCGTCCGGGGCAAAGTAGTTGATGCCGCCCTTGTCGGTGCGGCGCGAGAAGATGTGGTTCAGCACCATGCCCTGCGTAAGCAGGTTGGCAAAGGGCTCATCGCTACCGGTGCTCAGGCCCACGTCACGCATGACCTTGTTCCAGAAGCGCGCGTAAAGCAGGTGCAGGATGGCGTGTTCGATGCCGCCGATGTATTGATCGACGGGCATCCAGTACTTGGCGCGTTCATCAACCATTGCATTCGCGTTGTCGGCGCTGCAGTAGCGCGCGTAGTACCAGCTCGAATCGACGAAGGTGTCCATCGTGTCGGTTTCGCGCTCGGCGGGGCCGCCGCACTTGGGGCAGGCGACATTCAGGAAATCCGGGCGCTTCTTCAACGGATTGCCCGAGCCATCGGGCACGCAGTCTTCGGGCAGCTTCACCGGCAATTGGTCATCCGGCACATGCACGGTACCGCACGTCGGACAATGAATCAGCGGGATCGGGCAGCCCCAGTAGCGCTGGCGCGAGATGCCCCAGTCGCGCAGGCGGTACTGCACCTTCTTTTCGCCTAGGCCCTTGGCGGCGAGATCAGCGACGATGGCGTCGACGGCGGCAATAGTCGACAAGTCAGAGTATTTGCCAGAGTTTGTTGTGATGACTAGAGGTTCATCAACCAATGGCGACTCCAACTTGTACCAAGCTTTCCACACCTTAGGATCGAACTTATCTTCTTCCGCAGCTTCAGGATTGCGGACATCATCCGGCGCCAACAACCGAGCTTTTTTAATTACCTGCTTAACTGGCAAACCGTATTTATTAGCGAACTCAAAGTCGCGCTCATCATGCGCTGGCACACCCATGACCGCACCTTCGCCATAAGCCATCTGCACATAGTTGCCGACCCAGACTTCGACTTGTTCGCCGGTGAGCGGGTGCTGCACGAAGAGGCCGGTCTTCATGCCTTCCTTTTCCATGGTCGCCACATCGGCTTCCATGACCGAGCCTTGCTTGCAGCGCTCGATGAAGGCGGCGAGTTCGGGGTTGTTCTTTGCAGCATGCGTGGCCAACGGGTGCTCGGCGGCAACGGCAACGTAGGTCACGCCCATCAGCGTGTCGGCACGGGTGGTGAACACCCATAGTTTTTCCTGCTTGCCGTCGAGCTCGTACGGGAAGGCCAAACGCACGCCAAAGCTCTTGCCAATCCAGTTGGCCTGCATGGTCTTGACGCGCTCGGGCCAGCCCGGCAGCGTGTCCAAGGACGCCAGCAGCTCGTCAGCGTATTGCGTGATGGCAAAGTAGTAGCCGGGGATCTCGCGCTTCTCAACCACCGCGCCGGTGCGCCAGCCGCGGCCATCGATCACCTGCTCATTGGCGAGCACGGTCTGGTCGACCGGGTCCCAGTTCACGGTTTGGGTCTTCTTGTAGGCAATACCTTTTTCGAGCATGCGCAGGAACAACCATTGGTTCCACTTGTAATACTCAGGCGTGCAGGTGGTGACTTCGCGCTCCCAGTCGATGGCAAAGCCGAGCGACTGCAACTGCTTCTTCATGTAAGCGATGTTATCGAAGGTCCACTTGGCCGGCGGCACGCCGTTTTGCATGGCGGCGTTTTCGGCAGGCAGGCCGAAGGCATCCCAGCCCATCGGCTGCAACACGTTGTAGCCCTGCATGCGGTGATAGCGCGTCAGCACATCGCCGATGGTGTAGTTGCGCACATGGCCCATGTGCAGCTTGCCCGACGGATAGGGGAACATCGACAGGCAGTAGTACTTCTTCTTGCTGCTGTCTTCGACGGCGCGGAAAGCATGGGTAGATGCCCAATGCTTTTGTGCGTTTTTTTCAATCAAAGACGCGTTATATTGTGGCGTAGATTTTTCCTGCATGATGTTTTCGTGCATCCGCTATGCGGCTAAGTGCGTATAAACCAGTAATTGTACCTCTCTGCCTGTACTCCCAAGGAAGGAATGCCATGTCTTTGCTCCAATCTTCTGTCCGCGCCGTACTGGCCCTCTGCACCGTGCTTGCTAGCACAGCATGGGCGGCGCCATTGGCAGTGGTTGATACGGTCCAAGCGCCAGCCTGGCTGACCCGTGGCGGCCAGGTTCTGCCGCTTACACCAGGGATGGAGGTAAAAGACACCGACCGCATCAATACAGGCGCCAATGCGCGTGCTTATATCAAGCTCGCTGAGGGCAGCACAGTGAAACTGGGTGAAAACACGCAGTTCGTGTTTTATAGCGAGATGAAGCAGCCTAGCGATCATTTTCGTGGCGTACTGGAAATTGCGAAAGGTGCTTTCCGTTACACCACTGGTTTGCTGGGCAAGCTAAAAACCCGTGATTTGTCTGTGCGGGTGGGGGTTTCTACCATCGGTATTCGCGGCACCGACGTATGGGGGCGCGCTCATGAGGCCGAAGACATGGCGGTCTTGATTGAGGGCAAGGTCGAGATGAGCCGTGGCAGTGAAAGCATGCTGCTGGACAAGCCGTTGATTCAGTGTCGCGTGCCAAGAGATGCAGCTATGCTGCCGCTAGAGAAAATCGACATGTCAACGCTAGAGAGCCTCGCGCGCGAAACAGAAATCCTGCCTGGCGATGGTGCTCTTGCTAAGGGCGGGCGATGGAAGCTTATGCTCGGTGAGTCCGACAATCAGGCAAGCGCACTGGCACTTTATGACCGGGCCCGTAATGCAGGCTATGCGGCGCGCATCAAGGTGAGCAAGCAGGCAGAAGCTCATGTCTACACGGTGCACTTGCCGGGCTTTGCTAGTCAGGCAGAGGCGCTGGCTGCTGCTCCCCGCCTTAAGGCCTCAATCGGTGTTGATGCCACGCCCGGGAAGTAAGCTGCCTGTTAGTGTTTAAGTGCGCTTGAGGTGGCCGCCGCTATAATGCGGCCACTATGTCAGACCTTCTTCGCGGCTTAAATCCGGAACAGCTCGCCGCCGTTACCCTCCCCCCGCAACATGCCCTGATTCTGGCCGGTGCCGGTTCGGGCAAGACCCGCGTGCTGACCACTCGGATTGCCTGGCTGATCCAGACAGCGCAAGTCGGGCCGCATGGCATTCTGGCGGTGACGTTTACCAACAAGGCCGCCAAGGAGATGCTGACGCGGCTGTCTTCCATGCTGCCGATCAATACGCGCGGCATGTGGGTGGGCACCTTCCACGGCTTGTGCAACCGCCTGCTGCGCGCGCACTACCGCGATGCTGGCCTGCCACAGCTGTTCCAGATTCTGGATTCTGCCGACCAACAGGCAGCGATCAAGCGCTTGCTAAAGCAATTGAATGTCGATGACGAAAAGTTTCCGCCGCGCGAGCTGCAGCATTTCATCAATGCGCAGAAAGAGCAGGGTATTCGCCCCGGCGCCGTCGAGGCTTGGGACGACCACACGCGCCGCCGCATCGAGCTCTACGACGCCTATGACCAACAATGTCAGCGCGAAGGCGTAGTCGATTTTGCCGAGCTATTGCTACGCACCTATGAGCTGTTGAGTCGCAATGAAGTACTACGCCGCCATTACCAAGAGCGCTTCTCGCACATTCTGGTCGATGAATTTCAGGATACCAATCCGCTGCAATACCGCTGGCTGCGCCTGATGTCCGGCTATCCCGGCGAGGCCCGTGCCGCCATGTTTGCCGTGGGTGATGACGACCAATCCATCTACGCCTTCCGTGGCGCGGATGTTGGCAATATGCGCGACTTTGAGCGCGAGTTCAAAGTGCAGAACGTAATCCGTCTTGAGCAGAACTACCGCTCGCACGGCAACATCCTTGACGCCGCGAATGCGGTAATCAAGAACAACGCGGATCGCCTCGGCAAAAACCTGTGGACCGATGCCGGTGCCGGCGAGCCAATCCGCGTATTCGAGGCCTACAGCGATCTCGACGAAGCCCAGTGGCTGGTCGAGGAAATCAAGGCCTTGGTGCGCGATGGCCATATGCGCAGCGAAATTGCCCTGCTCTACCGCTCCAATGCGCAGTCACGCGTGATTGAACACGCACTCTTCAGCGCAGGTTTGCCTTACCGCGTCTATGGCGGCTTGCGCTTCTTCGAGCGGCAGGAGGTGAAACATGCGTTGGCATACCTGCGTTTGATTGCCAACAGTGATGACGACACCGCCTTTGCCCGCGTGGTGAACTTCCCCACGCGTGGCATTGGGGCACGCTCGATCGAGCAACTTGCTGATACGGCGCGGCAGCACAATTGCAGCCTGTTCGCCGCTATTCCATTACTCACGGGCAAGCCCGGCGCAGTACTGGCGGGCTTTGCACAGCTGATTTCGCGCATGAAGGAGGGCAGCACCAACCTGCCTTTGCCGGAACAGATTGATCACGTGATTGCGCTGTCCACATTGAAAGAGCATTACAGCAGCGAAAAGGAAGGCCAAGACCGGATTGCCAACCTGGACGAACTCATCAGTGCCGCGGCCAGTTTCATCGCCGAAGAGCGTTTCGCCGAGGATGGCTCGCCGGAGACCTATGAGAATGTGCTGGCGTCCTTCCTTGCTCATGCATCGCTGGAAGCGGGCGAACATCAGGCGGGTGAAGGTGACGACGCTCTGCAATTGATGACGGTGCATTCGGCCAAGGGGCTGGAGTTCAATATGGTGTTCCTCAGCGGGCTTGAGGAAGGGCTGTTCCCACATGAGAACTCGGCCATGGAGCTGGATGGTGTCGAGGAAGAGCGTCGTCTCATGTATGTGGCGATCACGCGTGCACGTCAGCGCCTCTACCTTTCTTTCTCCCAGCAACGCATGTTGCACGGCCAGACGCGCTACAACGCGGCTTCACGTTTCTTGGAAGAAATCCCGGCGGCCTTACTCAAATGGCTGAAGCCCAAGCAGACGCGTGGCTTCTCCAGTGGCAGTAGCTATTCCGCACCAGCGTATCAAAACGCTGCGGGCGCGTCGGCCAGTGTTCGGCGTGATCATGAGGCGGGTGGTGTGCCGGGCTTGCGCATTGGCGCAAACGTGATGCATGCCAAGTTCGGCCAAGGTGTTGTGATCGGCGCCGAAGGTGGCGGTAACGATGCGCGCGTGCAGGTTAACTTTGGCGCCGCAGGGGTCAAGTGGCTAGCCCTCTCGGTGGCCAAGCTCGATGTGCTGTAGGGGCCGCTGCCACTAGCTCGGCTATAGCGGGCGCTTCATACGTATTACAGTAGATTGCTGCCATCGCTGTGGCATACAATCGGCCCAGAAATCAACCAAGGAGGGGGCAGCGTGAAGTCATTCCTGATTGCGAATCCCAAGGGTGGTGTTGGCAAAAGCACCATCGCGACGAATCTGGCGGGTTGTTTTGCCAAGCAAGGGCATAAGGTCATGCTCGGCGATATCGACCGCCAACAATCTTCGCGCCAATGGCTGCAACTGCGCTCGGCCGCACTGCCCCCGATTGCCCGCTGGAATGTCGATCCCGACAAGCCCGCCCGCCCGCCTGAAGGGACGACGCATGTCGTGCTGGACACCCCGGCTGGCCTGCATGGCAAACAGCTGGGCCATGTGCTGAAGCAGGTTGATCGCATTATCGTGCCACTGCAGCCATCGATCTTCGACATTCTGGCGACGCGTGAATTTTTGGATGAGTTGCTGGAAGAAAAGGCGATTCGTAAGCATCAAGCCTTTATCGGCGTGGTCGGCATGCGTGTGGATGCGCGCACGCGCTCAGCAGCGCAGCTGGAGCGTTTTCTACAAGATAACGATTTGCCGGTGCTGACCTATCTACGCGATACGCAGAACTATGTGCAGGTTGCAGCACATGGCATGACGATTTTTGATTTGTCGGAAAGCCGCGCCAGCCAAGACTGGGCACAGTGGCTACCAATTATCGAGTGGGCGTCCAAGTAATCTGCCCATCTGTTGTTACACCCGATTGATTTGGTTAGAACAACTCGACATTGCTTGTTTCGGCATCTCGCTTTTTTAGATGTCCGGCAGCGACCAAGGCTTCGTAGTTGAAAACCTGATTGCGGCCGTGATGTTTGGCCCAGTAAAGCGCTTCATCGGCATTGTCGATGATGGCTGAGGGCAGATCGTTGATCCCAATGCGCGCAAATCCGGTGCTGATGGTCAGGTGGCCGACTTGCGGGAAGGGGTGGTCTTCGATTTGGCGGCGGAAGCGCTCAAAAATCATGAGCGCATTGTGCTGTTCCGTTGGCTTTAAAACCACCACAAATTCCTCTCCGCCGAAGCGGAAAAGCTTGTCATGCGTGCGGAATGATGACTTCATCATGTTCGCGATCATTAACAAGACCTCGTCACCGATAAGGTGGCCGTAGGTGTCGTTGATGTTCTTAAAGTGGTCAATATCGATCACGCCTAGCCAGTGGCTTTCTTCTGTATCGAGCGCATGCCGGCGACGAGGCAAGTGCAGTATATTGCCGTCCGCGACGATATCGTTGTGCTGCAGGCTGGACAGAATGCGTAAAAGCGACTCATCAAATGTTTTCCGATTGAGTAGCCCTGTCAGCGTATCCACCTCGCTGTAGTCCAGCATACGTAATTGATTGCAGAACAGGCGAATCAAACCATGCACGAGCTGTTGTTGTTGAGTGCTCAGTGCTGCTCGCTGCCGCACAACGACGAAAGCAAAGAAGACATTGCCTTCACGCACCACGGGGAAAACCTGCTCATGCAGGCCGTCTTCAGTGGCCGGAACGACGATGCTATGCCCGGATGTCAGGCTGCGATGCAGGGCTGGAAAGTGTTCGATTGAGGCCGTATTGGCCGGCCATGACAGGCCATCGTCAAGGCAATGGCGGCCATTGTCATCTGCCTTAGCTACTAAGCCGGCAAGACAGTCGCCCTTGGGGGTGAAAACACGGAAAAGTTCGACACTTGCTGCGTCGAGCGCCGCTCTGATCGCATCCATGACCACCACTTCAAGTTCGGCACGATCACGTTGCGCAGAAATGACAGCGGCATGATGAAGGATGAGCGCCTCTGGCGAGTGATTGGTGGAGTAGGCCGGGTCGAAGGGTTGGTAAGCGTCAGACATGTAGTCCGTATCAACAAGTACCTGTGGCTTAAGCTTACCGGGAAATGCTAAACGTGACATGATTAACGTTGAAGGTTAAAGAGAGCTAATGACCGGTTCTAATTTCTGAATTGAGCGGGAATATACATGAATGCTTAATTATTTAGCTCATTTAGTACCAATAACGGCAACATAACTTGTATTTTGTTTGTAGAAATGGCTAATAATTAATTGATTCGCGGTGATTTTTGTTCGCTATTCCATCTATTTAGAAGCGCGCTTGGCGGGCACGGCGATATTGTTTTTTGCATTTTTGGCGCAGTGATACGCATGTATGTGTTGGTTTTTTGCGCAAAATGAAAAGTAATCGTCCCTGTTGTACGGGACGAGTGCACCGATACGGTGCTTGGAACAAGGCCTTACCTGTAAGGCTCACAGGGTAGAATCCGGGCATGAGCACAGCCCGTTACGTCCATCTACGCCTGCATAGCGAGTTTTCAATTACCGACGGCATCGTGCGCCTTGACGATGCGATAGCGCGGGCCAAGACGGACGGTATGCCAGCCATGGCACTGACCGATCTGGGCAACCTGTTCGGCATGGTCAAGTTCTATTCGGGTATGCGCGGCAAGGGCATCAAGCCACTGATCGGTTGCGATGTCTGGATTGCTGATGTGGATGGCGATGGGCGCGGCACGGGGTCACGCTTGTTATTGCTGGCTAAGAATCGCGCTGGTTATCTGCGGTTGTGCGATTTGCTCTCGCTTGCCTATGCCGGCGATCGCCCCAATGCGCGGGCCGAAGTGCCCTACGCTGCCTTGGCCACCGGCGACAACAGCAATTTAATTGCGCTTTCAGGCGCCGCCTTTGGCGATATCGGGCAGCTCTTGCTCGCGGGCAAGGGCGCAGATGCTGTGACGCGCGCGCGCGAATGGGCGGCCATGTTCCCGTCCAACTTCTATATTGAAGTGCAGCGCCCGCAGGGCAAGAACGGTTCGCCCCAGCAAGAAATGTTGGTGCAGGCCAGCGCACAACTGGCGGGCGAGCTATTCCTGCCCCTGGTCGCCACGCATCCGATCCAGTTCATGGATCGGGACGATTTCAAGGCACATGAAGCGCGCACCTGTATTGCCGAAGGTTATGTGCTGGCCGATTCTCGCCGCCCCAAGAATTTCAGTGAAGAACAGTATTTCAAGACGCAGGCCGAAATGGCTGAGCTGTTTGCCGATTATCCGGAAGCGCTCGAAAACACTTTGGAAGTCGCGCGTCGCTGCAGCGTGTCCATTGAGCTCGGCAAGCCCAAATTGCCCTTGTTCCCGACCCCCGATGGGCTGACCCTCGACGAGTTCATGGCGATTCAGTCGCGTGAGCGGTTGGAAGTGCGGTTGGAACAGCTCTATCCGGATGTGACCAAGCGTGACGCCGAGCGGCCGCGCTACGCGGAGCGTCTGGAGTTTGAGATCGGCATCATTCAGCAGATGGGCTTCCCCGGTTACTTCCTGATCGTGGCGGACTTCATTAACTGGGCCAAGGCCAATGGCGTGCCGGTCGGGCCGGGTCGCGGTTCTGGTGCCGGCTCGCTGGTGGCGTATGCGCTGGGTATTACCGATCTTGATCCGCTGGAATATGACTTGCTGTTCGAGCGCTTCCTGAATCCGGAGCGGGTGTCCATGCCCGACTTCGATATCGACTTCTGTCAGGACGGCCGCGATCGCGTCATCAACTATGTGAAGGACAAGTACGGCCATCATGCCGTGTCGCAGATCGCCACTTTCGGCACGATGGCCGCCAAGGCGGTGATCCGCGACGTCGGCCGTGTGCTCGATTTGCCGTTCAATTTTGTTGACCAGTTTGCCAAGCTGATTCCGAATGAAATCGGTATCAGCCTGGAAGAGGCGCGCGAGAAAGAGCCGCAGATGGGTGCGCGCATCGAGTCCGAGGAAGAAATTGCCGAACTCTGGGAGCTGGCTACTAAGCTGGAAGGCATGACGCGTAACGTCGGCATGCATGCTGGTGGTGTGCTGATCTCGCCGGGCAAGCTGACTGACTTTTGTCCACTGTATGCCGCACAGGGCACTGATTCTGTAGTGTCACAGTTCGACAAAGACGATGTAGAAAAAGTTGGGCTGGTGAAGTTCGACTTCCTGGGCTTGCGCACCCTGACTATCCTCGATGAGGCAGTCGAGTTTGTGAAGCGGCTGGACCCGTCACGCGTCGACTTCCGACTTGAGGATATTCCGCTCGACGATAAGCCGACCTACGACCTTTTCGCGGCCGGCAATACCACGGCCGTGTTTCAGTCTGAATCGCGCTCTGCCAAGGATCTGGAAAAGCGCCTCAAGGGTGACACGTTCGAAGACATTATTGCGTTGATGGCACTCAATCGCCCCGGCCCCTTGGGTTCAGGCATGGTGGATGACTTCATCAACCGCAAGAAGCTGCAGGTACAGAGCGGAATCGGCAAGTCCGAGTGGTATTTCCACCCGGATCTGGAGCCGGTACTCAAGTCCACCTATGGCGTAATCGTGTATCAGGAACAGGTGATGCTGGTCGCGCAGATTCTGGCCGGCTATACGTTGGGCGGCGCCGACATGCTGCGCCGCGCGATGGGTAAGAAAAAGCCCGAAGAAATGGCGCAGCATCGTCAGCTGTTTACGGATGGTGCGGCTAAGCGAGGTGTCGAGCCGCAGCTGGCCACGCAGCTGTTTGACCTGATGGAGAAGTTCGCCGAATACGGCTTCAACAAGTCGCACTCGGCAGCGTATGCGCTCGTCGCGTTCCAGACCGCCTGGCTTAAGCGCTACTACCCAGCCGCCTTTATGGCCGCCACGATGTCGTCTGAAATGGCCGACACCGACAAGGTGCAAATCTTCTATCAGGACTGCCTGGCGAACAACATCAAGTTCCTCCCGCCCGATGTGAACAGCGGCACCATTCGTTTCGAACCCTCAGATGCAAGCACGATTCGCTATGGCCTCGGCTCCATCAAGGGTACGGGTGAGGCTGCGCTGTCGATGATCATGAAGGCGCGCGCCGAAGGCGGGCCGTTCAAGGACTTGTTCGATTTCTGCCGTCGTGTGGACAAGCGTGTCGCCAATCGCCGTGTGGTCGAAGCCCTCATTCGTGCGGGTGCTTTTGATTCGATTGATGACGATCGCCACAAGTTGTTCGCCTCCGTTGGTATTGCCATCGAAGCGGCGGATCAGGCCGAGCGCAATGCCTTGCAGAGCGGCTTGTTTGATATGGGCGGTGAGGCCGATGCGCATGCGCCGCAGTATGTGAAAGTGCCACGCTGGGGCGAGCGAGAACAATTACTCAATGAAAAGCAGGCGTTGGGCTTCTTCTACTCAGGCCACCCTTTTAATGCCTATCGCAAGGAGCTGGCGCCCTTCGTCAAACGCTCACTCACCCAGCTCACGCCGTCGCGCGAGCCGGTGCTGATGGCGGGCGTTGTGCACAGCACGCGTACGCAGATGACACGCCGCGGCAAGATGGCCATCATCATGCTCGATGATGCGACTGCACAGGTCGAAGTCACCGTGTTTAATGAGCTGTGGGATGCGGAACGCGCCAAGATCAAGGAAGATGAACTCTTGCTGATCGAAGGCAAGATCAGCCATGATGATTTCTCGGGCGGCTTGCGCGTTACGGCCGAAAAGCTCATGACGCTCGGCGAAGCGCGGGGTCGTTTCGCGCGTGCTCTACAGCTCTCGATGAATGGCAACTCGATTGAAGGTCGCTATGCTGAGCGTCTGCGTGTGCTGCTCACACCGTATCGCAACGGCGCCTGCCCGGTGCGCGTTGCGTATCGCAATCACGAAGCGGAAGTCGAGCTGGGTCTGTCCGACGCGTGGCGCATCCGTCTGGACGATGAGTTGCTCATTAGCCTACGCGAGTGGCTGCAGCCGGAAAACGTGAAGGTCATCTATCCGTAGTTTCCTGAGGGAGTTTCTCCATGAGTTTGAGCAGCCTGCTGTTCTTCGGTTTTATTGCAGTTGTCGTCATCTATGCGGTGGTTGTTTATAACGGGCTGGTGCAGCTCAAGCATGCCGTGGCCAAGGCCTGGGCGAATATCGATGTGTTGCTCAAGCAGCGCCATGATGAGTTGCCCAAGCTGGTCGAGGTGTGCAAGCAATACAAGCAGTTTGAAGCCAGTACGCTGGAACGCGTGATTGCTGCGCGTGCCCAAGTACAGGACGCGCGCCAGCAGCAAGATATTGGTGCGCTGGGTGAAGCTGAAGGTTTGCTGCGCCAAGGTCTGGGACGCCTGTTCGCAGTGGCTGAGGCGTATCCAGAGCTGCGCGCCAACGAAAATTTCATGCAGCTACAAACTCGTATCTCCCAGCTTGAGAATGCCATAGCGGATCGGCGTGAGTTCTACAACGAGAGCGTAAATATCAACAACGTGCGCATCGAGCAATTCCCGGACGCGATCGTGGCCAAGCTTTTCCACTTCGAAGCCAAGCCATTACTTGAGTTCTCCACTGCCGAAAAGGCTGACGTCGACGTCAAGGCGTTGTTCAGCTAAATGGAGTTATCGCTGGGCGGCCCATGGCGGCTGTCGGATGGAGTGGGTCGCTTTGTCGTATCAGGTGGCCAGCTTGCGCTTGTCTTTGTCGGTCTCGAGATCGGTAGCCCGGAAGGCTGGTTGGGCGTGGCCGCGGCGATTGCGGTGCTCAGCGTGTTTGGCTGGCTGGGCGCGCTGCGACGCTGGCGCAGTGTCGGCGATACCCCAACCTCACAGGTGGCAACGGCAGCACAGGGCTATGTTGAGTTGATGGGCCGTGGTGCACCGCTCGACGGTTTGCCGCTGGTGTCACCGCTGAATGGTTTGCCCTGTCTCTGGTACCGCTACATCATCGAACACAAAGACAATGACGGTAAGTGGCAGCATGAGCGGAGCGAAACCTCCGATGCTTCATTTCTGCTGCGTGATGCTACTGGTGAGTGTTTGATTGATCCGGATGGCGCGGAAGTCATCACCACCCGCAAGGACAGTTGGACCGAGGGTGATACGCGCTATACGCAATGGTTGCTACTCGGCCAAGAGAGAATCTATGCGCTTGGTCAGTTTGTCACGCGTACAGCACTCGACTTGCAACTAGATCGCGATGCCGACATTCGTGATTTGCTCGCTGAGTGGAAGCGCGACCACCCGCAATTGCTCAAGCGTTTTGACCTAGATGAGGATGGCCAGCTGAGCATGCGCGAGTGGGAGCTCGCACGCAGCGCGGCACGCCGCGAAATCGAGGCCAATCATCGGGCTGCGCGTGACAACGCCGATCTACACTTGATGCATTACCCAAGCGACGGTCGGCTATATCTGATTTCTAACCTAGAACCGGCCAAGCTTGCCAGCCGCTACCAATGGTGGGCTTGGGGACATCTGGCTGTGTTCTTTGCCGCCCTTGCCGGCACGGCCTACAGCTACGCCTTGGTGTTTTGATCAGCGCGTATCAACGACGCTGAAACGATCAAAACCCTCTTCGTCGCTCAGCTCAACCCGCACATGGGCGACCGCTGCCGCGGGCGGACCTTGGCGTGCCCAGGCGATCAATGCCGCAACCGCTGCGCTTTCGCCTGCGATCACGGCCTCGACGCTACCATCCGTACAATTGCATACCCAGCCGACGATACCCAGCCGTTGTGCGGTTTCAACCATTGATGCGCGGTAATACACGCCTTGTACCTTGCCTGAGATGGTGAGGCGACGACGTGCAATATCAGCGGCGGTGGGTAGGTTGTTAGGCATAGGCTACGAAGAAAGAGGACATGGAGCCCGCAAAGTGGGCGAACCTGCACGAACCAGAGTCACCCTCTCCCGCGGGGAGAGGGTTGGGGTGAGCGCTGTTACTTGACCTTCATACCCGGCGTCGCACCCGAGTCCGGCGACAGAATGTACAAGCCACTGGTATTGCCTTCAGTATCCGATGCGGCCAGCACCATACCTTCGCTCATACCAAACTTCATCTTGCGTGGCGCGAGGTTGGCAACCATGACGGTGAGGCGGCCGATCAGTAGGGCTGGATCGTAGGCCGACTTGATCCCGGCAAAGACTTGACGCGTACCCAGTGCACCGAGATCAAGCTGCAAGCGAATGAGCTTGTCTGCGCCTTCAACATGTTCGGCGTTGGCGATCTTGGCGATGCGCAGATCAATCTTCATGAAGTCATCGATGCTGATGAAGGCGTTGTCATTGCTTGTTGCTGCAACTTGTTCAGGCTTGGCTTCCACTTTCTTTTCCTTCTTGGGTTCGACGGCTGGCGTTGCAGCGAGCGAATCGCGATTCGCTGCAACCAGTGCTTCAACCTGCTTGGGGTCAATGCGCTGCATCAGATGGCTGTAGTTGTTGATCAGGTGACCCTTGGTCAGGTGCACCGGAACTTCGGCCCAGCCTTGGGCGGGGATGCCGAGGAAGCTTTCGACCTGCTCCGCCAACTTGGGTAGCACTGGCTTCAGATACAGGGTGAGCAGACGGAAGACTTCAAGGGCTTCGGAGCAGATGGCCTGCAGGGCAGGGCTGGTCGGGTCTTGTTTAGCAATTGTCCAAGGCGCAACGCTGGCAATGACGCCATTAGCGCGGTCTGCAATGGCCATGATTTCGCGCAGGGCGCGGCCATAGTCGCGCTGCTCGTAGCATTCGGCAATCGTGTCGCTACCAGCGCGTGCCATGGCCACCAGATCAGCATCCGCATCGAAGGCAATCTTGCCGCCGAAGCCCTTGGTCAGGAAGCCGGCGCAACGACTGGCGATATTGATGTACTTGCCGATCAAGTCGCTATTCACGCGGGCGATGAAATCATCGAGGCTGAGATCGATATCTTCCATGCTGCCATTGAGCTTGGCGGCAAAGTAGTAGCGCAGCCATTCCGGGTTGAGGCCGGTGGTGAGGTAGGACTCGGCGGTGATGAAGGTGCCGCGCGACTTGGACATCTTGGCACCATCTACGGTCAGGAAGCCGTGCGCGAACACATTGGTGGGCGTGCGGTGGCCGCTGAATTTGAGCATGGCCGGCCAGAACAGCGCGTGGAAGTAGAGAATGTCCTTGCCGATGAAGTGGTAGAGCTCGGTCTCCGAACCGTCTTGCCAGTATTCGTCGAAATTTAGCCCGACGCGATTGGCGAGGTTCTGGAACGAGCCCATGTAGCCAACCGGCGCATCCAGCCACACGTAGAAGAACTTGTTGTCAGCACCGGGAATGCGGAAGCCGAAATACGGCGCATCGCGCGAGATGTCCCAGTCTGAGAGCTTGTTTTCGCCGTCGGCACCCAGCCACTCCTGCATCTTGTTGGCGGCTTCGGCTTGCAGTTGGCCGCCGCGCGTCCATTCGCGCAGGAAGGCTTGGCAGCGCGGGTCGGACAGCTTGAAGAAGTAGTGCTCGGAATTGCGCATCTCCGGCTTTGCGCCTGACACGGCCGAGTAGGGGTTCTTGAGTTCGGCTGGCGCGTAAGCGGCACCGCAGACTTCGCAGTTATCGCCGTACTGGTCCTTGGCGCCACACTTCGGGCATTCGCCCTTGATGAAGCGGTCCGGTAGGAACATTTCCTTGACCGGGTCGTAGAACTGCTCGATAGCGCGGGTCTCAATCAGGCCGGCGGTCTGTAGCTTGGCGTAGATATCCTCGGCGTGAGTGCGGGTTTCGTCCGAATGCGTCGAGTAGTAGTTGTCAAAGGCGATGTGGAAGCCGGCAAAGTCACGGCTGTGCTCGCCATGCACGCGGGCGATGAGCTGTTCCGGGGTGATGCCTTCCTTTTCAGCGCGCAGCATGATGGGCGTGCCGTGCGTATCGTCGGCACACACATAATGGCAGTTGTGCCCTCGCATTTTCTGGAAGCGTACCCAGATATCGGTCTGGATGTACTCGACCAAATGGCCGAGGTGGATGGCGCCGTTGGCATAAGGCAGGGCGCTGGTGACGAGGATTTTGCGAGGGGCGGTCATGTGGGGACGCTGGGCAGCAGGATTCGGCAATCAGCCATTTTACCAAAGCCCCGCGCCTAAGCCCGGTCTGTCCATCATGGCTCGGTTATACTAGACAAAATCACTCAAGTATTTAGGCATTGGAGTTCATATGAGCATCACCGAAGCGACGATTCAGGACGCACTCAAGCAAATCACCGACCCGAATACCGGCAAGGATTTCATTGCCAGCCGCAGCGCCCGCAACATCAAGGTCAATGGCGTTGATGTCAGTCTTGATATCGAACTCGGCTACCCCGCGCAGAGCCAGCTTGGCCTGATCCGCGACATGGTCGAGGGCCACCTGGGTAAGATCGCCGGGATCGGCAAGATCACCGTCAATGTGTACGCCAAGATCGTTGCGCACACCGTGCAGCGCGGCGTGAAGCTGCTGCCCAACGTCAAGAACATCATTGCTGTTGCGTCCGGCAAGGGCGGGGTTGGCAAGTCCACCACCGCTGTAAATCTGGCGCTGGCGTTGGCTGCCGAAGGCGCCCGTGTTGGTCTGCTCGATGCCGATATCTACGGCCCGTCGCAGCCGCAGATGATGGGTTTGTCCGGCCGGCCAGAAGCGGTGGATGAAAAGACCATCAAGCCGATGGAAGCCTACGATGTACAAACTATGTCGATTGGCTTCCTGATCGATCAAGAAACCCCGATGGTGTGGCGCGGCCCGATGGTGACCTCGGCCATGCAGCAGCTGCTGGGCCAGACCGCTTGGGACAACCTGGATTACTTGGTCATCGACTTGCCACCGGGTACAGGCGACATTCAATTGACATTGGCACAGCAGGTGCCGGTGACCGGTGCTGTGATCGTCACGACGCCACAAGACATCGCCCTGCTGGATGCACGCAAGGGTCTGAAGATGTTTGAGAAAGTCGGTATCCCGATCCTCGGCATCGTGGAGAACATGAGTATTCATATCTGTTCCAAGTGCGGCCATGAAGAGGCCATCTTTGGTTCTGGCGGCGGCGAGCGCATGTCGCTGGATTACGAGATCGAGCTGCTCGGCAAGCTGCCGCTGGATCTGAGCATCCGTCTGCAGGCCGACCAAGGCAAGCCGACCGTGGTGGCTGACCCGGATGGCCGTATTGCCGCTATCTACAAGCAGATTGCCCGCCGCGTGGCGGTCAAGATTGCGGAGCAGGCCAAGGAAATGAGCGGCAAGTTCCCTAATATCGTCGTGCAAAACACGTAAACGCCCAAGCTAACCACTAAGCCACCAAGATCACGAAGGAAGGCACCATCACGCTTTGGGCGTCTCTTTGTGTCCTTTGTGACTTTGTGGTGAATGGGGTGTCGTTTGGCAGGTGTTGCAGCCCATTGAAAAGAGCGGATAATCCGCTCTTTTCGTTTTCCAGATCCCGGAAGCGCACATGAGCATTAAGTCTGACAAGTGGATACGCCGTATGGCGGAGCAGCACGGCATGATCGAGCCCTTTGAGCCGGATCTGGTCCGTGAGGTGGATGGCCGCAAGATCGTGTCCTACGGCACATCCAGCTATGGCTACGATATTCGCTGCGCGCCGGAGTTCAAGGTTTTCACCAACATCAACTCGACCATCGTCGATCCGAAGAATTTCGATCCGAACTCCTTCGTCGAGATGAATGGTGAGTACTGCATCATCCCGCCGAATTCATTTGCGCTGGCTCGCACCGTGGAGTATTTCCGCATTCCACGTAGCGTCCTTACCATCTGCTTGGGCAAGAGCACCTACGCGCGCTGCGGCATCATCGTGAATGTGACGCCCTTTGAGCCAGAGTGGGAAGGCTATGTGACGCTGGAGTTCTCGAACACCACGCCGTTGCCAGCCAAGATCTATGCGGGCGAGGGCTGCGCCCAAGTGTTGTTTTTCGAGTCAGATGAGGTTTGCGAAACCTCATACAAGGACCGCGGTGGCAAGTATCAAGGCCAAGTCGGTGTAACCTTGCCCAAAATCTGATCACGCTTTTCATCGCTGACGCACCTTCGTAACACTAGCGTTTTACCCTAGCCATTTTTCCTCAAGACCCGATTGAGCCAATCGGGTCTTTGCCTTTCAGGAGCAGCCATGCGCTTCCACTTTCCTATCATCATCATCGACGAAGACTTCCGCTCGGAAAATGCTTCGGGTCTAGGTATCCGCGCATTGGCCGAGGCCATCGAGAAGGAAAGCATGGAGGTGATCGGGGTCACCAGCTATGGCGACCTGACCTCCTTTGCGCAGCAGCAAAGCCGTGCATCGGCATTCATTCTGTCCGTAGATGATGAAGAGCTGGCGATGGAAGAGGACGAGACAATTGCCGAGCTGCGCGCCTTCGTTGAAGAGATTCGTTTCAAGAACGCGGAAATCCCGATCTTCCTGCACGGCGAAACGCGCACCTCACGCCACATCCCGAACGATATCCTGCGCGAGCTGCATGGTTTCATCCACATGTATGAAGACACGCCTGAGTTCATTGCGCGTCACGTCATCCGCGAAGCCAAGGCCTATGTCGACTCGCTGCCGCCCCCGTTCTTCCGTGCCCTGACCGACTATGCTGCAGATGGCTCGTACTCTTGGCACTGCCCTGGCCACTCCGGTGGTGTGGCATTTCTGAAGTCGCCAGTCGGCCGCATGTTCCACCAGTTCTTTGGCGAGAACATGTTGCGGGCTGACGTCTGTAATGCGGTGGAAGAGCTCGGTCAGTTGCTCGATCACACCGGCCCGATTGCCGCGTCAGAGCGTAATGCAGCGCGCATTTTCAATGCCGACCATTTGTTCTTCGTCACCAACGGTACGTCGACTTCGAACAAGATCGTTTGGCACTCCACCGTCGCACCCGGTGACATCGTGATTGTGGACCGCAACTGTCACAAGTCGATTCTGCACGCCATCATGATGACGGGTGCGATACCGGTGTTCTTGATGCCGACACGCAACAACTTCGGCATCATCGGCCCAATTCCGAAAGCCGAGTTCAGCTGGGAAAGCATCCAGAAAAAGATTGCTGCCCATCCTTTTGCCAGTAAGGTGAAGGGCGCGCCACGCGTACTCACGATTACGCAGAGTACCTACGACGGCATTCTCTACAACGTCGAAGCGATCAAGGACGAGCTTGATGGCAAGATCGATACGCTGCATTTCGACGAAGCGTGGTTGCCGCACGCCGCATTCCATGATTTCTATGGTGACTATCACGCCATCGGCGCCGATCGTCCGCGCTGCAAGGAGTCGATGATTTTCTCGACTCAGTCCACGCATAAGTTGCTGGCAGGTTTGAGCCAAGCCTCGCAAATCCTAGTGCAGGACGCACAGAACAATAAGCTCGACCGCGATGTGTTCAATGAGGCCTACCTCATGCACACCTCCACGTCACCGCAATACTCAATCATTGCCTCGTGCGACGTTGCCGCCGCGATGATGGAAGCACCGGGCGGAACCGCGCTGGTGGAAGAGTCCCTAACTGAGGCCCTCGATTTCCGCCGCGCGATGCGCAAGGTGGATGAGGAGTGGGGTGTCGATTGGTGGTTCAAGGTCTGGGGCCCGGACGACTTGTCCGAAGAGGGCTTGGAAGAGCGCGATAGCTGGATGCTCAAGGCCGGCGAACGTTGGCACGGCTTCGGCAATCTGGCCGACAACTTCAATCTGCTCGATCCGATCAAGGCCACCATCATTACCCCGGGTTTGGATGTGGATGGCGACTTCTCTGACGAGTTCGGCATCCCCGCCGCTATCGTGACCAAGTACTTGGCCGAGCACGGTGTGATCGTCGAGAAGTGCGGCCTCTACTCCTTCTTCATCATGTTCACCATTGGTATCACCAAGGGCCGCTGGAACACGCTGGTGACGGCGCTGCAGCAGTTCAAGGACGATTACGACAAGAACCAGCCGCTGTGGCGTGTACTGCCAGAGTTTGTTGCCAAGCATGTGCGCTACGAGCGCATGGGCCTGCGTGACTTGTGCCAGCAGATCCACGATGTGTATCGCGCCAATGACGTGGCGCGCCTGACGACAGAGATGTACCTGTCGGACATGGAGCCGGCCATGAAGCCGTCAGACGCCTTCGCCAAAATGGCGCATCGCGAGATTGAGCGTGTGGCGATTGACGAGCTCGAAGGCCGCATTACCGCCATGTTGGTAACGCCATACCCGCCGGGTATCCCGTTGCTGATCCCGGGCGAGCGTTTCAACAAGAAGATCGTGAATTACCTCAAGTTCGCCCGCGACTTCAACGAACGCTTCCCAGGGTTTGAAACGGATATTCACGGTCTAGTGAAGGACGATGGCACGGGCAATCTGGGCTACTACGTGGACTGTGTACGCAATTAACCACAGTGTTAACGCCCCGAATCGGGGCGTTAACTTGCGATAAAGGCTAGGGAAGAAGCATTTGTATCTCGTGAACAACGCCCCATGCGGGCAGTTGGTACGCTAATGGCTCCTTCGCACTGTAATGGTGCCATTTAATCTCATGATTAAATTGAGATTTAGTTAACTGATACCCGTATTTCAATTGCATCTTGGTAGGGCAATCCACTAGAATTCGACTATTGAGAATTCCGGGGGAAGTATGAAATTCCGCAAGCATGTCATTGCACTCGCCATTGCCAGCTTTACCTTAGCGGGTCAGGCTCAAGCAGCGGATGCACTCGTGGTTGAGGGTGCCCAGCTGTTGCAACAAGGCAAGGCGCAAGAAGCCTATAGCCTTCTGGAACCACAAGAGTCATCCCGCGCCGGTGACAAGGACTTTGACTTGTTGTTCGGCATTACCGCCCTTCAGGTCGGTCAAAACACCCGCGCCATCTTTGCACTTGAGCGCGTACTGGCACTTGATCCGAAAAATGTCCGGGCCCGTGCTGAGATTGGCAGAGCCTATTTTGCGGTTGGCGAAACGCAAGCTGCTCGTCGTGAGTTGTCCGCAGTTAAAGCGACGGGCTTGACGGATCAAGAGGCGCTAGCCGCAATTGATGGGCTACTAAACGCCGTAGAACGCCTTGAGAACGAAAACAAGACGGTCATCCGTGGCTACCTTGAGGGAACCTTTGGTTACGACACCAATGTGAATGCTGCCCCAGGTAGGGGTGACATTGCCGTACCTGCTTTTGGTGGGGTCACGTTTACCCTGAATGATGCAAGTAAGGCTAACAAGGACTGGTTCACCACATTCGGTGGTGGTGTAAGTGTTCGAGCACCTTTAACCAAAGCGTTGGCCCTTATCGGCAGTGTGTCAGGAAGCCAGCGCCTTCACGGACATCAATCAAAGTCTCAGTTCGATTTGCAGAGTACCGATGCGAATCTTGGCGTAGCCTATTCAGTCGAGAAAGATGTCTACACATTCTCAGCCCAGGCGGCTTCGCTTGCCGTTGAGAACGACCGCTTCCGTGATGTGTATGGATGGACGGGCCAGTGGCAACGTAATCTTGATGCGCGGAACCAAGTTAGCGCTTTTGTGCAATACGGCGACCTGAACTATGTGACCCAACCTATTCGCGATGCAGAGCGTTGGCTGGTCGGTGGTGGCTATGCACATGCCACGCGAGAAGGAAGTGTTGGCTACATCAGTGGCTACTTGGTTCGTGAGAATGTACGTAAAGCAGATACTGTTGATCACCTCGGTCTGCATGGTGTGGGCGTGAGACTGGGTGGGCAGATGCGCTATAACGCTGATACGCTTTTATTTGCAAACTTGGCTGCCGAGAAGCGTCGTCATAATGCCTCCGACCCGACTTTCCTTGTGCATCGGAGTGACGAGCAGATCAATGCTTCGCTTGGCGCTGTCTATACCGTACAGAAAAATATCAAGGTGACCGGCATGTTTGCGCGTACCGATCAGTTTTCGAACATCGCGCTTAACAAATATAAACGCAATGTGATTTCAGCCACAGTGCGTTACGACTTCTGATGTCGAGTGAGATTTCAGTCATGCATACTATTCTCCGTTTGCGTAATCCCCTCCTGCTAGCTGCGCTAGCAGCGGCGTATCCCTTATCTGGTCATGCCGCAGCAGCAGCCCGCATTGAGTTTGCGGCTGGCAATGTTGTCGCGGTAACGCCTGCGGGCGGACAACGGCTGCTTGTTAAAGGCAGCACCTTGGATGCTGGCGAAACTATCAGAACCAGTGAAGGCGGCCATGCGCAGCTGAAGTTTTCTGATGGCGCAATACTTTCTCTGCAGCCACAGACCGAACTCCGAATTGATGAATACACGTTTGATGGCAAGGGCGGAAACCCTTCTGACAAGGGCTTCTTTAGCTTGCTTAAAGGCGGGATGCGAACCATCACGGGTTTGATTGGCAAGGCGGATCGCCGCAGTTACAAGGTCAACACGGCGGTTGCCACAATTGGCATCCGTGGTACCGAGTATTCGGTGCTGTTTACAGGTGGGGATAGTGGGACGTTGAACCTGGCCACCGGAGAGGGCGCGGTCGAGGTTTGCAACGCAGGTGGTTGCGTGATTGTCGCTGGCGGTGAGTCTGCGATTGTTGCCGGCAACAATACCCAGCCCAAACGTACAGATATCAAGCCAAACCTCCCGCCCGCCTCTTCATCGGCGCCTGCAGCCGCGACCTATTCAAATACTGAGAATCGCGACAGCAATGGTGGTTTGGCAGTCTTGGGCGGTAGTTTGCAGACAGGTCCTGGCTATGCAGTTGCCATCGCTGGTATTGCCAATGGAAGCAGTGCTTTGATCGATTTCACCGGTGGGACAACAACGACTGCCAAGTTCAATAGCATGTCCGGCTTGACGGGGTTTTCTACTACCACTAATGGCGATTTTTCAGGCACGCCCAGTACCTCTGTAGCGTTGCAAGGTGTGATTGGGTGGGGTGTTTGGTCTTCCGGAACCTATAGTTCTGGCACGCCGCTCACTAATTTCCACTACGCTGTCGGAAAGCCAACCAGCACCGCAGACTTGAGTGGTTTGGCTAGTTTTCAGGGTACCTATGTCTGGGCAGGCAACACAACCCCGACCTCAACGACAGGTGCAACTGGCAGCAGCTTCACGGGCTCGCTCACCGCAAACTTCAGCACCTCAACTGTGAACGCATCGGTAAACTTTGATATCGGTGGCGTGGGCATTTCCTTCAACGCAAATGCGATGTCGATCAGTGGCGCTACTTTCTCTGGTGGTGGCACTTACGGCTCGGGAGGAAGTGGTTCTGTCAAAGGCTTCTTCGCGGGGGCGAATGCAAGCCACGCAGGCATCGTGTATCAAATCAATGCAACTAGTGATGGTCTAGGAACCATCAATGGAGCCGCTGTTTTCAAGCAAGACTCCCTTACATTTGCAGGAGGCTCTTGAGCCTTTCCTGATAAGAGTTAGTTCAGCAACCAAGCAAAGTATTCAGCAGCAGCCGACGCCCCGGCCAATTTGAGAGCGCTGGCACGTGCTTCAATCCCCATTGCCCTCCGAAGCGCTGAGTCTTCGGCAAGATGACGGAGATGCAAGTGGGCTTCCTCCTGATGTTGAAACAGGAAGCCATTTTTGCCGTGCTGAATCCAATCGGTATAGCCGCCACTGACATGTGCCACAACGGGGAGTCCGCAACTCAGGGCTTCCATGACCACGCGGCCTGAAGGTTCCTGCCATTCGCCGGTGCGATAGAAAAAAATATCCAGACTGCGCAGGAAGTCGGGCGCAGGTAATGCTCCTGCCGGCAGCAGTGAAATATTGGCTGTTGAACCCATCGCGGCGTCAAGACAAGTGCCACCCATGATGGCTAGTTCTAGGCCTTCCCACGCCAGCAATTTGTATAGGCTGGGGTCTTCTGCATGATGCTTACTTGGGTCGTCGCGCGATAGGCGTCCAATACGAATTGGCCCTTTGTCACTGCCGGCGGGTTCTGTGGCTGGAGCGAAGGTTTCCAAGTCCATCAGCTCAGGACAGACCCGGCCGGGGATGCGCATGGTGTCGCACAAACGTTCACTGACATAAACCATCTCTACGTCAGGCAGCCCCGGGCGCTTCAGGCGTGAAAGCATGCCGTACAGCATGTCTGCATCTGAATTGATACAGACAAGAATGAGCCGGGATGGCTTGACATGATCTAACCAAGGATCAAGCGACAAATAGGTTCCAACCAACACCAGCGTACCGCCGCGCGGAAACTGCTTGGCGAAGGCATTGATTGCTTGCCCTCCATAGTGTTTGACGTAGGGTGAGCTACGGTCACTCCACAGACGCGCATCTGCACCATGCTTCTGCAGTAGGCGGCTTAAGGTTGAGGAATGTGATTCAGCACCACTAATTCCTCGCAGGCTCGTGACGATATGAATGGGATCAGGCATGGCCTATTGTAGCTATGGCATGATCAAGAAATGAATCAAATTACGCCTGAAGACATTCACAGTTGGTTTGTATCTGGGAGCGTCCCCCAGCTATCTGCGGCGCTCCAGCAAGCTCATGCTATGGCCCAGCCACAAGCTGCTGTCGTCATTCTTGAGCATCTCACAAGGCTGTGTCCTGACCACATCAACTATCTGCATCAATTGGCAGGCATTCGGTTACAGCTTAATTTGCCGCAACAGGCGTTGGATGCCTGTCAAAAGGCCTTAAAGCTAGATCCGGAAAACCCGGACTCTCTCTTCAATACAGGCGTGGTCCTGTCTGCACTGAAAGCCCATGATGCCGCGTGTGATTGCTATGCAAAAGCGTTGCAATTCAATTCACGCCACTATGGGGCGCTGCGTAACTTCCCGCTTGAGCTGTCACGGCTAGGCTTGAATGATCAAGCGCAAGAAGCATCCGCACGAGCTTGTACCCTCTATGCCGATGATGCTTGGATGCATTTCAATGCGGGTGAGCTATTACTCGGGCTGCGTAAGCCGGATGAAGCGGTTGATGCCTATCGGCGCTGTATAGAGCTCGCCCCACACCATGCAGAGGCACAGTATGGAGCAGCAATCGCGCTGGCTGCGTCGGGGCAGATAGCGCATGCATCGACAGCCCAACACGCTGTTCTGAAGCTCTGCCCGGATATCGCCAAGCGCTATCGCAGCCCATTGGTGGCCGATTATCTGGCTGAGGGGCACGATCTACATCCGGGACGCGTATGGATGCATGCACTATTCGAGGCGTACCGTGCGGCCGATTGGCGGAATTATGAGCAAGGGATTCTGTCGTTCATCGCCCTCATCAAAGGTGAAAAAGAGTTGCCGCCGCTGGATCAGATGGAGCTTGCACATCATTCATTGCTGTTCACGCAGCCAATGGATGCAGCGCACCGGCGCTTATTGAGCCAACACATTGCCAAAAGGGTTGCCACGGATGTGGAGCTACGTCGCTTACATCGCCGAAGGCGTTCAGAACGCCCTACCCTTCGCATTGGGTATCTGTCGCCGAACTTTGGGCCGCGCCCTTCAACTACTCTTCTTGGGCAACTGTTCTCGCGCCACGATCGAACACGGTTTGAGGTTTTTGCTTATGCAATTGATCGTGCTGCCCCCACACCAGAAAAAGAAAATATCGCCGCCCAAGTTGATACCTTCCGCGAGCTTGGACATTTACCGACATCAGCGATTGCACAGATCATCTGCCATGACGAAATTGATGTGTTGATAGATCTCGCAGGGTACAACTGGCAGGCGCGGCCAGAAATTCTGGCATACCGACCAGCCCCTGTTCAGATCAACTATTTGGATTTTATGGGCACAACAGGTGCCCCATGGATTGATTACTGCTTGCTTGACCGTACTAGCATGCAGGCTTCCGAGCGCGCATTCTGGACAGAGAAAGTGGCATATCTGCCATGGGTGACACATCCGTGCGAGCTCCCAGTGCCAGTCACGCAGGAGGTCACGCGCAATGATGTGGGACTGCCCCCAACAGGCTTGGTCATCAGTGTTCTACACAGCCCATTGAAGTTAGAGCCATGGAGCGTGTCGGTATGGGCAGACGTCATGCGACAGCTGCCGCACAGTTATGTGTGGTTTCAGTATGAATTACCCGAACAAGTAACGAATCTCACGGCCTGCATGGAATCGCATGGCGTCGCCCCAGAGAGGCTGCTGTTTTTCCCGCGCCAAGCGCGCACGCACTATTTGCAATGCCTTGCGCTGGCAGACTTGCATTTGGACACTTTAGTGTTCAATGGTCACACGACAACAATCGAAACACTGGGAGTAGGCGTACCCGTCGTTACACTAATGGGTGATCGCGTTGTTTCGCGTATGGCTGGGGCAATGTTACAAGCGCATCATTTACCTGAGCTCGTGGCCAGCTCCGTCCAAGAATACGTAGAGATTGCTGTCAGGCTGGGTAGTGACGAACATTGGCGGCAAGAGATTCGTCAGCGTATTCAGAATACTGAAGACAGCAAACTTTTTAATCCTGAGCTGCGGGTCCGCGAAATTGAAACAGCGTATGAAATGATGTGGGCACGGCATCAGGCCGGCCTACCCCCCGAGGACTTCGATGTCCCCGAATGGTCAGGCAATATTAGCGGCGCACGTAGCTGACGAAGTCGAAGTCGAGGCCGGTTTCGCTGCGGTGGCAGCTACGGAAAACCTGCTGCCATTGATCGCGGTCGAAATCAGGGAAGGTGGTATCGCCTTCAAAGGATTGATGCAACTCGGTCAGCTCCAAACTATCAGCGTCTTTGATGGCCTGCGTGTATAGCTCTGCACCGCCAATCACAAAAAACTTTTCGCTATTGCGGCATGCCGCATGCGCGCTTGCGATGGAGTCGAAGACTTCCGCGCCGGGGGCAACGTAGTCGGGATTACGTGAGATCACCAGATTACGGCGGTTGGGCAGCGGACGGAATTTTTCTGGCAGTGATTCCCAAGTTTTGCGCCCCATCACCACGGCGTGACCATTGGTGAGTTCGCGGAAGTGCTTTAAATCCTCGGGCAGATGCCAAGGTAAAGTGGCTACGCCATTCTCGGTACGACCGATGATGCCATTCGCTGCAATACAGGCGATGAGGATGATTTGTGGATTGTGTTCAGACATGATGGTTCGATTATAAAGCTCGGTATAAGTTCACATAGGTTTGCGCGGGCTGATCCCAGCTGTGATCAGCCGCCATGCCATTCTTCTGTAATTGCCGCCACAGACGTGAGCGGGACCATAGGTCGGCCGCACGACGCAGCGTCGCTAACAGCTCGGCAGGCTCAGCCCGGCTAAATACAAAGCCGTTGCCGAGTGACTTGTCGTCTGCATCGATCACTGTGTCCGCGAGGCCACCCGTCGCGCGCACGATGGGCGGGGTGCCGTAACGCAGGCTGTACATTTGGTTGAGGCCGCAAGGCTCAAAGCGCGATGGCATGATGAAGGCATCAATACCCGCCTCGATCAAATGCGCCAGCCCTTCGTCAAAACCGATCTTGACGGCCACCTGCCCCGGATGGCGAAGCGCGAGTTCTCGGAAAGCATTTTCCAACGCCGCATCACCGCTGCCGAGAACAACCAGTTGTGCGGGCAAGGCAATCAGTTCATCCGCACAGGCGAGGAGAAGATCCAGTCCCTTCTGGCCGGATAGACGACTGACAACCCCGAACAAGGGACGGTCATTCGTGACAGCCAGCCCTAGCGTTTGTTGCAGGGTACTTTTGAGGTCGTCTTTGCGCGCCAGTGAGCTGGCCTTGTAATGCACGGGCAAATGCGGGTCCGTACTCGGATCCCATTGTTCGGTATCAATCCCGTTCAGGATGCCGGTCAGCACATGGCTGCGATAACGCAGCAAGCCGGCGAGACCCATGCCATCCGTATCTGTTTGAATTTCGCGCGCATAGGTTGGGCTGACGGTGGTGATGTGATCCGCATGCTGCAAGCCGCCTTTGAGGAAGGAGAGGTGGCCGTAGTACTCCACGCCCTCCATGCTCCATGCCTGCGGAGGCAAGCCTAGCTCACGCAGACTGTGCGCACCGAACAGCCCTTGGAAAGCCAGGTTATGGATGGTCAGCACAGATTTGGCGCGCGCTTTGAGCACATAGCGCAGATACACCGGTGCGAGTGCCGTTTGCCAGTCATGGCAATGCAGGACATCGGTTTGCCAAGCAAGCGGGCTGGCCGTGCTGGCGAGCAGTGCCGCCACGTATGAGAGCAAACCAAAGCGCACCGCATTGTCGTGCCAGTCCCGCCCGTCGCTACCGAGATAGGGATTGCCGCTGCGCGTGTAGCAGGCCATGCAATCCAATAGCAACAAGGGTGTGCCATCAGGCGCCGTGGCACTGCGCAATGCTGCACCGGGGAAGGCGCCGGCGGTTGCCGGTAGCTCGGCAACGATGGGCGCATCCGGGAAGGCTGCAGCCAATGCTGGATAGAAGGGCACCAGCACGCGTACATCCATACCAGCACGGCGCAAGGCGGGCGGTAAGGCCGCTGCAACATCACCCAGCCCGCCGGTTTTGACCCAGGGTGCGATTTCGGAAGTGGCGAAAAGAATATTCATTGGCGGAAAGATGAAAACCGATCAGCGACACTGATCCGGTAAGTGGGTCGCAAAGCTTTCTTCAACGATATGCAGACGCTTATCCGCGCGTCGTGCGACCACCATGAAGTAAGCACTGTCGGTAAAGCATTTGCGGATGGAGTAACGATCCGCCGTTATCTTCATCGCCTTGTCTTGTGGCGTGAAACGTAGCTTGCTGTAGGTCGAGCGCTCATTGCGTTTCTGAGCCTTGGCCATATTGAAGCCAAGGAGCTGCTGCCATTGCGCACCTGTGAGTTCTTGCTTTGTCGTGTCGCCGTTGTCTTCACGCCGCAACCCAACAATACTGGCAGCGGGCGCGTAAAGATCAACCAGTGCGTCATCAAAGGCGTCGCTTAAGGCCACGTACTGTTTGAAGAAGGCTTTGGCCTCAGCTTGGGTGACCGCCTGTGCAAAAACATTGTTGCTCAGGGCCAGCAATACGGGCAAGAGGAGTGATGGCAATGCGACGCGGATCAATCTCATCATTGCTTGCTCAGGCTTGCCGTAATCAGTCCCGCTGTTGAACTGTCGAGTTCATGGCCTGCAGGTTGTCCTTCCAAGAGGGGCAGCAAGCGGGCAGCGAGTTGCTTGCCGTACTCGACGCCCCATTGATCAAAGGCATTGATGTCCCACAGGCAGCCTGCGACAAAGACCTTATGCTCATACAACGCAACCAGCTGACCGACGCTGTAAGGGGTGATGGCGGGCATCAGCAGGGTGGTGGATGGCTGGTTGCCGGGGAAAACCTTGTAGGGTGCGAGAGCAGTTCCCTCAGGGCCGAGTTCTGCCTGTGCTTCAGCTAATGTTTTGCCGCGCATTAGTGCCTCGCTCTGCGCAAAGCAATTGGCCAATAGTTTGCTGTGATGCCCCGCCAGCGCATAGTCCGGTGTCTTGACGGCGATGAAGTCGCAGGGGATCAGGCGACCGCCCTGATGAATGAGCTGATAAAACGCATGCTGGCCATTGGTGCCGGGCTCACCCCAGATGACTGGGCAGGCGGGCGCGGGCAGTTCATTGCCCTCGCGGTCGACGCGCTTGCCATTGGATTCCATTTCCAGCTGCTGCAGATGGCGCGGCAACAATTCGAGTGATTGGCTGTAAGGCAGAATCGCCTGCGTGGGCGCACCTAGAAAACTGGTATTCCAGACCTGCAGCAAGCCCAGCAAGGCGGGCAGATTTTGGCCCACGGGCGCGGTAAAGAAATGCTCGTCCATTGCCGCAGCACCAGCGAGCACTTGTTCGAAATTGGCAAAGCCAATGGCGAGGGCGGTCGATAGCCCAACGGCCGACCACAAAGAGTAACGCCCTCCCACCCAATCCCAGAAGGCAAACGCATTGGCGGGATCAATCCCGAATGCGGCGACAGCTTCAAGATTGGTGGAGACTGCGACAAAGTGTTTTGCTACCGCCAGATCACCCAAGGCTGCCACTAACCATTGCCGCGCAGAGGTGGCGTTCTGCATGGTTTCCTGTGTGGTGAAGGTTTTGCTGCACACAATGAATAGTGTGTTGGCCGGGCGCAGCTTCTTCAGCGTGGTGGCAAGGTCAGCACTGTCCAGATTCGCAACGTAATGCACTGAGAGGCTGTCCACCGCGTGCGCTCCAAGCGCCTGCGTCACCATACGCGGCCCGAGATCGGAGCCACCAATGCCGATATTTACAATATCGGTGATGCGCTCACCCGTGGCCCCGTGCCACTGGCCTGAATGAATCGCTTCGCAAAACGTCTTCATCTGCTGCAGGACGGCGGAAACTTCCGGTCGTGGCAGGGGGGCGCGCAGCCAGGTGTGGCCAACGGCACGTGCCTCTGTGTGGTTGATCGCTGCACCCGCCTGCATGCGGTTGATCCAGCCATGCACATCGGCGCTTTGCCAGAGCGCGCCGAGCAGACTCATGGTTTCGCTATTGACCCGTTGCTTCGAGTAGTCGAGCAACCAGCCGTCAAAGCCGACCGAGAAGCGCGAGAAGCGTGCCGGGTCAGCAGCGAAGAGGTCGCGCAGTTGCGGCAGCGGCGGTGCCGTATGTGCGACCAGCGCACGCCAAGCCGGGGTTGAATTCAGCGCCATGACATCAGTTCCATTGCAAGGGCGAAGCAAATTGATTCGATAGGGTCAGACTTTACCTGAGGCCGCAGGCCGTGCGGTGAATGCCCAGCGTCACTCATTCACCGACGACAGGTGTCAAGGATAGCCCCAAGATTTGATCCGCCTCTGCACACCAACTGAGCGTCAGCGTTGCCGCCTGCATGACTTTCTCGAAGCCAGCTTCTGATTGCGACACAGTGAAGTGCGGACGTGCAGTGATGCGGATGGGCAGACTACTCTTGAGAATGATTTTGCCACCGAGCACACCATCGACAAGACTGAGCTGGGTGGCTGCATCCAGATCCAGTGCCTGCCCAAAGCCGCAGGGAATGCGGTCATCAGCAAGCACATAGCGGCCTGCGTAACCGTCACAGCTGGGCATAGCTAGGTTGAGTTCGATCTGCAGCAGGCCCGCAGAGGATGCGGTGTAAGTGACTTTCAGGCAGTCCTGGTCAAGCGCATATTGCTTGTGCAGCGTGACTTCTTCACTCTCAGCGCGATAGCTTCCTGCACCCGTCATGACATATACGGGGGTATCCGCATTGTTGTTGCTCAGCCACGTGTCCACAAACATGCCGCGTGGCCGCGCGTCCGGCACAACGTCGGCGGCCGTGATCACATGCTTGAAGGCAATACGGTCGTGGGCCGAGGCAATGCCCTCACCCTCAGGGCTTGCGGCCTGCGCTGCCGGGTCGGCGGCGATGATGCGTGCGTGATAGCCCTCCTCATAACGCCGCAGGGTGTCGCCAAAGTTGTGTGCCAACGCATAGCTGGATAGTTCGACCAATGCGGCATCGCTATCGGGGCGAATGATGGCGAGCAAGTGCCGGTTGGCGAGGAAGACCTCTGCGTGCCCATCCAAGTCGCGATCAGCGCTGAACACTGCCGGCCGAGGGGTGATGGCATCTAGACGAGCTTCGAGCATCAGCAGGTTGTTCCAGATAGCGCGGCGCAGGTGTGGCAGATACAGGCCACCGAACAGGCCGTGCCAGAACGCATCATTGGCCTGTGCGCGATGCAGCAGTTCCTGCAACTCGGCCGTTTGCTGTGTGGGGCTGAGGACCGCATAGCGCTCAGATGCCTCTAGCATGCGCTTGTGCATCCAGTTCGACTCCGGATAGCGCGAGAAAAAGTTACGCCATATGCCGCCGCGCAGGAAAGGCTTGTGCGCCTCAAAGCGGCCTTGCTGCTTCTCGCTTTCCACCAGCGCGTGATACGTCCGCGCTGCGGCGCCCGGCAGGGACCATTCGTTCATCTCGATGTACGAGGTGGTAGGCAGATAGACAATACCGCTGGTGGTATTCGCCGCGTGGTAATCGGCATACGTGTCGGTACGGATCAGCGGCGAGGCGAGTACGCCTTCGATGAACTGCGCCAGCCAGCCGCGCTCATAGACCCAGTTGAAGGTTTCCGGCCAGATGCCGAATTTCTCGATGTCATCGAAATACACTACCGCCCGCTGGCCTTGTCGCGCCAGATCTTCCATCCAGGCCACGACCTCATGTGCCGGCGCAAAGGGAATCCGATAGCGCGCTTGTTCGGAGATGGGGAAGAGATCAAGCGTGCGACCGCTTTCCTCTGTGGTGTAGAAGCTGTCTAGCGTGTCGGCACGCGCGCCCGTGCACAGGAAGTGGTAGTCATCCACGGCCACATACTCAATCCCGGCTTCGGCTAAGGAGGCCGCAACCGCAGATTCCCACACGCGCTCAGTCAGCCAAGCGCCGCGTGGGCGTGTGCCGGTGTAGCGGGCGATCTTGGCCGAGAGGGTTTCGATCTGCGTCAGGCGGTCGCGGTGCGGAATTGCCGCGAGGACCGGTTCGCAATCGCCAGAGCCAAACCACTCGACCTGACCACGCGCGGTCATCTCCGCCAGCAACTTCATGTCCTCTGGATGCCGCTCATACAACAGGTCAAGCAGCCAGCCAGAGAAATGCACGCTGAAGCGGAAGGCCGGGTACCTGTGCAGCACGCGGATGAACATGCCGTAGCAACGCAGGTGCGCATCGTCGATCACCTCGGTGAAATTGCCAACCGGTTGATGTGCGTGGACGCCGAAGAGGAGGGAGATCGTCATGGTTTTCCTTGCTGGGCTTAACTGGCGCGGCGCATGGTGCCGCCACCTTCGGCCTGACCACTGCTGCCGATGGAAATAGGGGTGTCGAGAATCGCTGGAGGATCAAGCTGCAAACATTGATACAGGTTAGCGAGGTTGCGTCGGTACAGCCGATCAAAGCTATCTACCGACGGGCCTGGGTTGTAGTCACCAAACCACCAGAACCAATCGGAGCTTTCGCAGATGGCTAGTTGATTTTCGACGGCATTGACTTGCGCAGTGCTCAGCGTGCGCGCTTGCATCACTTGGTCGTAGGCCACCTTGGCGGCCGCTAGCAGATCCCATGCGCGGTTCTTGGCCGCATCGCCCACCCAAGTCGAGAGCGTTCCATATACCCAGCTACCGGCAGTGAGCGCAGGCAGCGTCGCGCTGGGCGCGGGCCGCTCGCTTAGCAGTGTGGCAAAGGTGGTGGTGCGGATGCCCTCATTGGCAGCGAGCAGCGTGTATAGCTCTTCAAAGAAATACCAGCCGTTATAGGGGTAGTGCTCCCAAGCATTCTCGCCATCGAGAATGACCGCGACCATGGGCTTTTGTCCCTCATGTTCGGCACCCGGCGCGATATTGGCGGTGTTGGCGACCTGTTCGACAAAGTGATGTGCTGCTTCGCCGCTGTGCCATTTGCCGTATTCAAATCCGATCAGGTCGGACAGGTGCTCATCACGGAAAAACAATGTCAGACCCGGCGCACGATCCAGCTTCCACGGCTGCCAAGCAGGATGTGCGACTTGCATCTGCGCCTTGTTCAAGCTGTTGTGCAACACACCCTCGCCACTGGCGATCCAGCGCACACCTTCCGCCGCCATTTGACGGGCAAACTCAGTCGATACCGCCCCTTCTGCCGGCCACATGCCAGTGGGCGGTACACCAAAACGTTTCGTGTGGCTGTCGAGTGCTGCAACAATATGGCGGCGTACACGCTCGGCACCGCCCGGGTACTCTGGGGCGCTGGGGGCGGGTGCCAGCGGTACCGTTTCCTGTCCAGCGCGGAGATCAAGTAGCAGTGGGCTGAGCGGGTGGGTTTGTGGCGTGCAGGACAGCTCGATTTGCCCTCGCTTCGCCAGTGCCTTGTAGCGCGGAATGATGTTGCGCAAGGTGCGCCCAATCCACGCCAGCAGAGCGTGACGATCTTCGGTGGTAAAACCTTGCCCCTTGGCGATCAAGGCCTGCAACAGTGGCTCGGCGCGACGCTCGGATTCGCCGCTCCAGGCGAGGTGATACCACGTCACTAAATCGAAGTAGTAGCTCTCGGAGAGATAGTCCAGTGCGGGCTCATTGTCAGTAGGACTGCCGAGGCTAGTGAACAAAGCGTGCAAGCGCTGGTAGTCGGGGAAGGGTTCAAGCATGGTGGCGTGGTTGGCGCGGAAACAGGCATCCAGCAGCAGACGCTTGTCTTCGGTTGCCAGCACACCCCCTTCGGACGTGGCGAGCAGCCGCAGGAGTGGGTCGCGGAAAACGCCACTATCGAACTGGCCTGCGTAATCCTCAATCTGTTCGGCCAACACCGGGACAAAGTTGATAACCGCGCGCACCTGCGGATGCCGCTCCAGATGCGCGGCCATGTCCGTGTAATCCTTGATCGCATGCAGATAGACCCAAGGCAGCACGAATTCCGGTGCACCGGGCCGGCTGTGGTCGCGGTAATCCGGCTGGTGCATGTGCCACAGAAAAACGAGGTCTATCTTGTGCATGTCTCAGGCTGCGCTCGGTTAGCTAATCTATCCAACCTTCTCAACCTACCCGATGCGCGGTGCGCGCTGACCGAGCATGTCTTGCGTGACCAATACCACGCCTTTCTCGCTCACATAAAAACGTTGTCGGTCTTCTTCAAGGTTGTAGCCAATACGCATGCCGGACGGAATCTTGCAGCGCTTGTCGATTACCGCACGTCGGATCTTGGCACCCGGCCCGATATCAACGCCCTGCAGGATGACTGAATCTTCGACCAGCGCACCGTCATACACATTTACGCGCGAGAACAGCAGGGAGCGGCGTACCGTCGCACCGCTGATGATGTCGCCGCCGGAGACGAGCGAATCCAGCGCCATGCCGCGGCGTCCGTCGTCATCGAAGACAAACTTGGCGGGCGGCATCTGCTCCTGATAGGTCCAGATCGGCCACTCTTCGTCATACATATTCAATTCCGGCATCACCTTGGTCAGCTCCATATTGGCTTCCCAGTAAGCATCAATGGTGCCAACGTCTCGCCAGTACGGCACCTCGGGGCTGGCGCCGCCGACGCAGCTGTTCTTAAAGCTGTGTGCAAAAACGCGCCGGTTGTTGGCGAGCACATGCGGAATGATGTCCTTGCCGAAATCGTTGGTCGAATTTTCGTCCGCACAATCACGCAGCAGTTGCTCGTAAAGGAAGTCGGCATTGAAGACGTAGATGCCCATGGAAGCTAGCGAGCGCTCGGGATTGCCAGGCATTGTCGGCGGCTCGGCTGGTTTTTCGACAAAGCTGGTGACGCGATTCGCCTCGTCCACCGCCATTACGCCAAAGCCCTTGGCATCTTCAATCGGCACATCGATGCAGGCTACCGTGAGCTCAGCGTCGTTCCACACATGCTCGGCCAGCATGCGACCGTAGTCCATCTTGTAGATGTGGTCGCCAGAAAGGATGAGCACATATTTGGGGCGGTTGTAGCGCAGGAGGTCGATATTTTGGTACACCGCATCGGCGGTGCCGCGATACCAGCCCTCGCCCATCATTTGCTGGGCCGGCATGAGATCAACCCCCTCATGGAAGCGCCCTTCAAGGAAGCTCCAAGCATGTTGAATATGCCGAATCAGGCTTTGTGCCTTGTATTGGGTGGCCACGCCAATACGGCGGATGCCGGAATTAACGCAGTTGGACAGCGCGAAATCGATGATGCGGAACTTGCCGCCAAACGGGACTGAGGGCTTGGCACGCCAGTCAGTCAGTTGCATCAGGCGACTGCCCCGCCCGCCAGCGAGTACGATGGCATAGGTGTTGCGCGTTAGGTGGCTGACATGTCGACCAGCCGTGTTCTGGTTGTTTTGCTCAGACATTGCAAGGCTCCCGCGGCTACAATGGCCGCACAGTGTGATCCGAATGGTGTTGCAAATGCTTGATGCTGAAATGCGCCCCCTCCTCGAGGCACGCGAATATGATCCGTTCCGAGTCTTAGGTCTGCACCGCCATGGCGCAGGCTGGCGACTCCGCGTCTTCAATCCACATGCGCACAGCATAGCGCTGGAATGTGACGGTGCAAACACCTCTTTGCAACGGGCAGGCAATGGCGGCATTTTCGAGTGGTATGGCAGTGCGCCGCCAGCCACCCCGTGGTGCCTGCACGTACAGGAAGGCAAACGCTCCTTCCGCGTGCATGACCCCTATGCTTTTCCGCCCTCGCCCAGCGAACATGATCTGTACCTGTTTTCCTCCGGTAGTAACTATCAGGCCTATCGACTCCTCGGCGCTTTGACCGAGATCAGACAAGGTGTCAGCGGGATTTGTTTCCGTGTATGGGCACCGAATGCCGAACGCGTGTCCGTGATCGGCGACTTCAATCACTGGGATGGCCGTTGCCACCCGCTCGCTAGCCTCGGCGCCAGCGGCGTTTGGGAGTTGTTTGTGCCCGATCTGCCGGACGGCACGCTGTACAAGTTTGAGCTGCGCCAGCGTGGCAGCGAGGTCGTCAAAGCCAAGGCCGACCCCTATGCGCGTGGTTTCGAGAAACGCCCCGCCACCGCCGCCCGCGTGGTGGCCAGTAGCCGCTATGACTGGAAAGACGCTGCATGGCTGCAGCAACGCGCCACCGCGGACTGGCTACATGCGCCGATGTCGATTTATGAAGTGCATGCCGGCTCGTGGATGCGCCACCCGGATGGCAGCTTCTACAGCTACCGCGAACTGGCCGATAAGCTGGTGCCGTATGTGCAGCAGCAGGGTTACACGCACCTTGAACTGTTGCCCATCATGGAGCATCCGCTCGATGAGTCATGGGGCTACCAGTGCACCGGCTTCTTTGCGCCCAGCGCACGCTTTGGTACGCCGGACGACTTCCGCCATTTTGTCGATGCCTGCCATCAGGCAGGCATTGGTGTGCTGCTCGACTGGGTACCGGGACACTTCCCGGCTGACGACTGGGCCCTCGCACACTTCGACGGCACGGCCCTGTATGAGCACGCCGACCCACAGCAAAAGATCCAGCCGGACTGGGGTACGCATGTTTTCAACTATGCGCGCAATGAAGTCCGCAGTTTCCTCTTATCAAGCGCACATTGGTGGTTGTCGGAATTTCATATCGACGGCCTGCGCGTCGATGCCGTGGCTTCGATGCTCTATCTGGATTACTCACGCAAGGCAGGTGAGTGGAAGCCGAACAAATATGGTGGTCGCGAAAACCTTGATGCCATCGCTTTCCTACGCGAAATGAACGAGATGGTGCACCGTGAGTTTCCGGGGGCACTCACCATTGCCGAGGAGTCGACGGCTTGGCCGCAGGTCTCGCGCCCCGTTTATGTGGGTGGCCTCGGCTTCTCGATGAAGTGGAATATGGGGTGGATGAACGACACCCTTGACTACTTCGAGCAAGACCCGGTCTATCGCCGTTACCACCACGACAAGCTGACCTTCGGCCAGCTCTACGCCTACTCGGAAAACTTTGTCCTGCCGCTATCGCATGATGAGGTTGTGCACGGCAAAGGCTCGCTGCTTGGCAAGATGCCGGGCGATGAGTGGCAGCGCTATGCCAATTTGCGCCTGCTGCTCAGCTATCAGATGACTTCGCCGGGCAAGAAACTCAACTTTATGGGTAGCGAGTTTGCGCAGGGGCATGAGTGGCGAGATCGCACCGAACTGCCTTGGCATCTGCTGCAATGGCCCTTACATGCAGGGGTTCAGCGCATGAGTGCCGATCTGAACCGGCTCTACCGAGAGGTTCCTGCGCTACATGACCTAGATTTTGAAGCCGGTGGTTTTGCCTGGATTGATTGTCACGATACTGAGCAATCCGTGTTGATTTGGCTGCGCCGCGCCCGCGATGGCAGTAACGTGGTGGTCGCCGCCAATTTCACCCCGGTGCCGCGCCAGCATTACCGCATTGGTGTGCCAGTTGCAGGCAGCTGGCGGGAAATCTTCAATAGCGATTCCGCCCACTACGGGGGCAGCAATCTGGGCAATGGTGGTGGCCTTACTGCCACCCCGCATACCTGGATGGCCCAACCCGCTGGCCTCACCCTGACCCTGCCACCACTGGCACTCATCGTCCTCCAAGCCGCATAGTCGTTACCTCCGCTTGGGTTGATCTGTATCAAGCCACGCCTGAGCACGATTGTTATGATTAACTGGACGAATGGTTGCAGCATCCAATTTTATTGGATGAGCATTTTTACTTTATTGCGCGTTGTTGCCTTTCAGCCTTGGTGGTGCATTCATAAATGACTGACGAAGGGGGGTTGCAATGAAGACTAATCTGCCCATTACACAGACAGAACGCTTTCTTGAGCCGGGTAAGCCAATTGTCACTAAGACCGACCTCAAAGGTCGCATTACCTACGCCAATGAATCCTTTATTCGCATCAGTGGCTTTACAGCCGAAGAACTGATTGGCGAAAGCCATAACGTCGTCCGCCACCCAGACATGCCAACGGCCGCCTTTGCCGACTTGTGGAATACGGTCAAGGCCCACGAGCCATGGCGTGGGCTGGTCAAGAACCGCGCAAAAAACGGCGATTTCTACTGGGTTGAAGCGTTCGTTACGCCGATTACCGAGAACGGCAAATCGATTGGTTACATCTCTGTTCGCACACCGCCCGATAAGTCAGAGGTGCATCGCATCGAACAACACTACAAGGATGTGCGAGAAGGGCGTGCCACATTCAAGCCAACCGCTCGGCTTAAGTCCTTGTCGGTGGTTTCGAAATATGTATGGGGCGCAATTGCGGTCCTGTTGCCTTTACAAGTGGGCGCAGCGTTACTGGATGGCCTTGCTGCTTGGGGCATGTTGGCAGCAGGTTGTGTCGGGATATTGGGTGTCGGTTTCTGGTTACAGAAAGTATTGGTGAGCCCATTAATGGCGCTGCAAAAGGCCTTAGCCGCTGTCGACGAAGGACAGCTAGCAAAACGGATCGAGCCTCGAGGCGGGTTGCTGGATGTGTTGTTCATGCAGGTGGAAGCCATGCGCCTGCATCAGCGCGCCATGTTTGCGGATGTGCTGCTGGCCGCGCGTGAAGTCGCCAATCGTAGCCAGGAGCTACAACAGGCCATCGAGCAGCTTGAAGAAACCTCCGGCAACCAGACCGAGCGCGTGATGCAGGTTGCCGCAGCCATGGAGCAGATGAGTGTGTCGGTCAATGAGATCTCCAGCAATACCGCACAGAGTCTTGAGGCCAGCCAGGCCACCGATCACGCTGCCGATGCCAGCCGTTCGGCCATGCAGGCCAGCACCGAGAGCATCCAAGAGGTCGTGAATGTCGTGAGTGGCTCCCAAGCGACTATCCGCGAAATGCACCAGTCGATTGCACACATTGGTGAGTTTGCCCGCCTGATCAAGGAGATTGCCGATCAGACCAATCTGCTGGCGCTGAATGCCGCGATTGAAGCGGCCCGTGCCGGTGAGTCCGGGCGTGGCTTTGCGGTGGTCGCGGATGAGGTGCGTAAGTTGGCAGAGCGCACTGCGCAAACGACGGCGGACATTACACAGTCGGTCAAGATGGTGGAAGTCCGCGCCCACGATGCTGTCGACAGCATGGAGGCAGCCACTGCCGCGGTTGGTCGCGGCACGCAATCCATCTCGGGGACTGCCGAGAGCATGGAGCAGATCTCACGCGCCAGTCAAAGCGCCATGGAGCTTGCCCATGATGTGCGGCGCATGTTGCAGCAACAATCGGATGCCTCGCACGAGGTGGCCGTGAGTATGGAAGCACTCGCCAGCCTAGTCGACAAAAATCATCACACGGTGGGTGATATCGGTGGTGCGATGAGCCGCTTGCGCGGTACCTCAGGCGAACTGCACACCTTGGTCAAGCATCTGGAAAGCGTTTTGTAACGCTTTCCCAACGTGCCTGACGTACCTTAAGCCGAGAGCTTGCCCGCCAGCAGCAGGTGATCAATCTGCTGTTCGGCGGCCAACCAGTCATCTGCAGTGCTGCCGCCACTGAAGCCGCGTTTCTCCGCAATGTAATAGGCCGCCACTTCGATGTGGCGCAAGCGCGCTTCAGCGGTGATACCGATTGGCTTTGCCACTTTTGCCTTACTGGATTTTGCGGGTGCCTTGGTGGCAGATTTTGGGGTCGCTTTGGGTGTGGCAACAGGCTTCTTGGCCGGTGCTTTGACTGGGGAGGTCTTCTCGGCAGTGGCTTTCTTGGCGACTTTGGTGGCTGTTGCTGAGGTGCTGGTTTTGCTGCTTGCCTTGCTTGCGGTTTTTACCGCCTTGCTGGTCGCCGTTTTGCTGCGCGCCGAACTTGCCTTGACGTCACTGACCATGAGCTTCTCCTGAAAGGACATGAGAGATGAAGCGTCACTGGATCACAGTGACGCTTCATCTCTAAAGCTAGCGCTCGACCGAGCAAATGCCAAATGAGCGAATTTTATGGGTGCATGTAGATAACTACGAACACGCCGTTGTTGCATCAGGCGTCGCCTAATGTTGAGAAGACGCCTGTAATTAAGCGCCGAAGCAGGCTGCACCGTGCAGCCCAAGCAATGGGTCGGTGACCACATGCACGGGCATCTGGCCAATCAGCTCCGTATAGACACCTTTGCGCGAGAAAGCGGCCATGAAGGAGCCACGCTGCATCAAGCCGAGGTTCGCGGCAGCGATGCCACCGGCGAGAAAGACACCCCCACGTGCCATGCGTGCCAAGGCATAGTCACCCGCCACGGCGCCATAAACAGCGGCAAACAGGTCGAAGGCTTCCAGGGGAACGACTTCGCCTGCCTGCGCGCGTGTGGCCACAGCAGCAGGTGTGTCAGCGGTATTTGCAATGCCGCGCTGCTCGCAAAGAAAGGCGTGAATGCTGGCAAGGCCGCTGCCAGAGACCACATGTTCAGCGATCACGCGGGGATGTCGCTCGCGTAGCCAGCGACACAGCGCATCCTGTTGTTCGTCCTGCGGCGCAAAGCCAATATGCCCACCCTCACCGGGTAGCACATGCCAGCGACTGTCGCCCTTGAATAGTGAGGCAACACCCAGGCCGGTCCCTGCCCCAATGACGAGTCGCAGACTTTCGGCCAGCGGTTGTCCGGGCTGCAGGGTGACCAGCGCTGACGGCGGCGTGACCGTAATGCCCATCGCCGCTCCTGCAAAATCATTGACGAGGTGCAGACGAGGCAAGCTGTAGTGGGCTTCCAGTGCATCGAGCTCAATGCGCCAGCCGAGATTGGTGAGGTGCACGCTGCGGCCGTCATCCGCCACCGGGCCAGCGACCGCGAAGCAACCGCCCAGTGGGCGGACACCCGTTTCGGTCAGGAACTGGCCCAGCAGCGTGGCAAAGTCAGGAAAATCAGCGTTTGCAAAAACGCGAACATGCAGCAGCCCTTGCGGACTGCTGAAGGCCAGCCGACTGCGGGTGCCACCGATGTCGCCGACCAGCTGCATCAGGCTCAGACCGCGACAGGCGCCGGAATGTGCGGATGTGGGTCGTAACCCTCGATGCTGATGTCTTCGAAGCGGAAGGCAAACAGATCGGTCACGTCCGGATTGAGCTTGAGTGTCGGCAGGGCGCGCGTATCGCGGCTTAGTTGCAGCTTGGCTTGCTCAAAGTGATTGCTGTATAGATGCGCATCGCCCAGCGTATGCACAAAATCACCGACGCCATAGCCGCACACTTGGGCAATCATGTGGGTGAGCAGCGCATATGACGCGATATTGAAAGGCACACCGAGGAAGATGTCTGCACTACGCTGATACAGCTGACAGGACAGCTTGTTGTCCGCCACATAAAACTGGAACAGCGCGTGACATGGCGGCAGCTTCATCTTCGGCACGTCACCCGGATTCCAGGCACTGACAATATGACGACGCGAATCTGGGTTGGCTTTCAGGTCACGCACCAGTTGTGCGATCTGATCCACTTCCTTGCCGTCACCGGCTGGCCAGTGCCGCCACTGATGGCCATAGACCGGGCCGAGATTGCCGTTTTCATCTGCCCACTCATCCCAAATACGTACGCCATTGGCTTTGAGGTAGGCGATATTGGTGTCGCCCTGCAGGAACCACAACAATTCGTGGATGATGGATTTGGTGTGCAGCTTCTTGGTGGTCAGGAGCGGAAAGCCTTCCTCCAGATCGAAGCGCATCTGCCAGCCAAACACCGAGCGGGTGCCGGTGCCGGTGCGGTCACTTTTGTCATGGCCCTTCTCAAGCACATGACGCATCAAGTCGAGGTACTGCTGCATGCTGCGGTTCCGAAAAATGGTTCGCGGGAAACCGCATTCTAATGGCAAAGGGGGTGGCGTCACAGCAACATGCACTTTGCCAAGCTTGGCCGATTTCAGATCGGAATACTTGTGGATTCACTCATCTGCTACGATTCATCTATTAGCAACGGGGGGTGTTCCATGCTGGGTCTGTTTTCCGCAAAATCCGATCATCCACTGACTGATGCCAAGGAAGCGCGTCGGCTGTTTGCTGATCTGGCTGGCAAGGAGCCCGAGTTTGCCCTTGACGACGCCACCACTCTCCTTGAGTCTCTTCACCGCGATCAGCTGATCGAACTGGATCAGCGCTCCGACATCATCCAGCAGATGGATGCCGCCATCGTCGCAGCCGCTCGCCGTTTTGCGCGTGACTATGCCGCGGCTGTGCCTAGCTCACGCAATGAAGAAATGCGCCAATGGCGCTTGGGGGCTGAATATTGGAGTCAGCTCGCCCAGTCCTATGCAAGCTGCCTGACCGAGCTGCCAACCGCCTCCGCCAAAATTAGAGATGCACTGAAGCCAGCTTTACCACTGCTCTATGCGCGTGCCCTGCATGCCTATACCGCGGTCCTCAAGTGGCAACAATTTCGTTACGGCCCGATCACGGCCGAGTTTTGGCTAGAGGCTGGCAAGATTTATCTCGCGGCCGTCGCGGCGGGCGTTGTGCAGAAGTCAGCTACTCTCTACGCCAACACCCTGCCTACTACGCCAGAGCGCGAATATCTGAAGAGCCTTGCCTTTCAAGCTTCCTCCATGGACAGCTTGCTCCCACAGGAAATCGAATTGGCAGAATGTCTGCTGGATCATCTGCTGCCACAATTTGTATTTGGCAATCTGGAACGGCCGGACAGCGTGTATTGGGTCGACGCGCTCAAGCCGCAACCGCCCAAGCGTCTCGCCATCAAGCCGCCCGCTGCGCCGAGCTTGCGTTATTTCAGTCCGGGCCTTGCGCTGGATGCGGCCTACGCGCTCAAGACACAAGCTGAACAAGCCACGCCAGCCAGCCTCAATTTGGGCAACAGCTACCCCGCAGTGATGGTCGTCGATGTGCTCGATCACCTTGCTAGCTACTGGTCGCCGATCCCGCCGCAACGCAGCCATGTCCGCCATCGCGTCAAGTCGCGCATGACCATCATGTCCGGTCTTGCGCCGGCTTACCGCTGCCTGGCCGATAGTGGCGATAACGCCAGCGCTGAATCATGGGTGGTGGAAGATGTTAGTCAGGGCGGCATTGGCGCTCAGGCACAACTCACGCGCGACAGCCGTTTGTCGATCAACACCTTGTTGGTCATGCAGCCGGAAGGCGGCAACAACTGGCTACTGGGTATTGTGCGGCGCTTTGCACGCGATACAGAAAGTAGTGCCACCCTTGGGATTGAAACCCTTGCCAAGCAACCCCGCGCCCTGTGCGTTGATAGCGGCGGCATTCAGACCGAAATTATTCTTGTTGACCCTTGGGAAACCTCAGCCCAAGTGCGCGTGGTGCTGCCTGCTACAGCTTGGGAAGACAATATCGCTATGACATTCAACGATCAGGGTAAGTCGGTCAAGCTATTCCCAGATGGACAAGTGCAAAGCGGGCCGGATTACTTGATCGGGCGCTATCGGGTACGGGTGGCTGAGTAAACCTAGGCTCTGCCTGTGCGCTTAGTTGCTTATTTCGGACTGCTTCTTTTATTTGCAATCGCCCTGTTTGTAGAGTGGGTGGCTTTTGCTGCCCGTGACTGGTACGGGCTTTTTGTGATGGTCGGATTTGTCGCAGTACTGACTTTGCTCTGGCATATGCTCAGACAGTCGGCCAGACAAAACGCTAACATGCAGTCGGAATGGACACATGCGCCTTTTGGAGCTTTTATCCGGGGCCCGCTGATGCGGACCCTTGAAGGCTGGATCTACGTTGTAGGCAGCTTGTGTTCCATGATATTTGCGGGGATTGCTTGGTTAGATTCGCCGCTTCTTGGCCTTGATCCGAATCGTTCCGCAGTGCATACAATGCTCTTCGGTGTTTGGCCTATTCTTTCGTTTGTGCTTTATGTGAAGTTCAATGCGCCCCGCTTTCATACCGGAGCGCTGAGCGTTTGTCTCACGCTTGTTGCAGTAGGCTTTCCTTACTACATGGTGTTCAAGCCTGTCCTACTGGGTTGAAGTCACCAGCATGACGGAGTAGGTTATTTTTAGATATGCTGGTCTGCCAAGAGACTAGAAACTAAAGCAACTCAGCCCTTAGGCCGAGTCGCGTTCTTGGGCCGCCATGCCACGACAACGCTGTCGTTGGTCTCGATATACGGCGCGCCAATCAGGTCTAGGCAGTAAGGCACCGCGGCAAAGATGCCGGGTACAACTTGATTGCCGTCCGCATCTTTCACGCCTTCCAGCGTTTCCTTAATCGACTTCGGCTGACCCGGCAGGTTCATGATCAGCGCTTGCTTGCGGATCACAGCAACCTGACGTGAGAGGATGGCTGTCGGAACAAAATTGAGGCTGATCTGGCGCATCTGCTCGCCAAAGCCCGGCATCAGCTTATCGCCAACGGCCAGCGTGGCTTCGGGCGTCACATCGCGTAGCGCCGGGCCAGTGCCACCGGTGGTCAGCACCAAATTGCAGCCGGCCTGATCCACGAGCTCGACCAGCGTTTTTTCAATGGTGGCCTGATCGTCCGGAATCAAACGGACTGCCTCTTCCCAAGGCGACGACAGGGCAACATTCAGCCAGTCGCGCAGGGCGGGAATGCCCTTGTCCTCATACACGCCACCAGAGGCGCGGTCGGAGATGGATACCAGGCCAATCTTAATCAGGTCACCACTCATGCTTCGTCTTCCTCATGGTCTTCGGTCGGGACTGGCAAGTTGGAGCCATCGGCCTCAAGCTCACGGAGCACCCGATAGATTTCGCGATAAGCCTTGGGCGGCTTCTGCTGCTCATGTTCGCGAATGGCGTTGCGGCGTTGCTGGCGTAAATACTGCACATCAGCTTGCGGGAATTTGGCGATGATTTCCTCAATCACCTTTTCGTCGGCAATCAGCCGGTCACGCAAGCGCTCGCGCTGATGCATGCGCGCATTCTCGGCAGCCGATAGGCCTGCGATCTTGTCCAGTGCGGCTTGCAGCGGTTCGGGATCGACCTTGCGCATGATGCGGCCAATGTATTGCAGCTGCCGGCGGCGCCCCTCGGTGCGCGGCGGAATGCGGTGGGCTTCCTTCAGCGCAGCGCGCAGCTCTTCCGGCATCTCGATCTTCTTGATCTGATCTGCCGATAGCTCAACGAGCTTGGCGCCGAGGTCCTGTAAGGCTTCGACATCACGCTTGCGCTGTGACTTGCTGGGGCGGCCATAGAAGCCCGAATCGTCGAATTCTGGATCGAGTTCTTCCGGCTCGGACATGCCGCGCGGCAGGGGGCGGTCTTTATAAGGTTTCTTCACGGGTATGATTATAGCTTTCCAGCCTCCTACATCCCCGTTCATATGTCAGGTTCAGGTTTCAATTATTCTCAGGACACCCTGCGCAATCTTGCCCAGGACGTGTTGCAACATGCCCGCAAGGCCGGTGCTACCGCTTGCGAAGTTGATGTTTCAGAAGGTTTTGGCCAGTCTGTCTCGGTACGCAAAAGCGAAGTCGAGACCATTGAATACAATCGAGACAAAGGCGTTGGCGTTACCGTCTATCTGGGCCAACAACGCGGCCACGCCAGCTCGTCCGACTTTGCGCCTGAAGCCTTGCGCGCTACGGTGGATGCCGCTTTGTCGATTGCCCGCTTCACCGCTGCCGACAGCGCCGCTGGCCTCGCCGACGAAAAGCTGCTGGCCAAGAAGTCGATGGAGCTCGATCTCTATCACCCTTGGGACGTGTCGGTAGGAGATTCCATTGAGCTGGCCAAGCGCGCTGAAGAAGCCGCATTCAATGTCAGCCCGCTGATTAGCAACTCCGAAGGCGCCAGCGTGTCGGTACAGCAATCGCACTTTGTTTCGGCTAACAGCCTTGGCTTCTGCGATGGCTACGCCAGCTCGCGCCACTACATCGCCTGCTCGGTGATTGCTGGCAAGGGCGACGACATGCAGCGGGACGACTGGTACAGCAGCCAGCGCAAGAGTGTCGACTTGGCCGCACCAGAAGTGATTGGCGACTATGCTGCCCGCCGCGCCCTGTCGCGCCTGCAGGCCCGTCAGCCTAAGACTGCACAAGTGCCGGTGCTATTTGAAGCGCCGCTGGCGGCCGGTCTGATTGGCAGCTTTGTGCGCGCCGTCAGCGGTGGTTCGCTCTATCGTAAGTCGTCCTTCTTGCTCGATTCGCTGGGCACTCAGGTCTTTCCCAAGTTCATGCAGATCAGCGAACGCCCTCACCTGATCGGTGGTTTCGCCAGCAGCCCCTTCGATGATGATGGCGTTGCTACACAGGATCGCGAGGTTATTGTGGATGGTGTGTTGCAGGGTTACTTCCTGTCCACCTACTCGGCGCGCAAGTTGGGCATGCAGACCACCGGCAATGCCGGCGGCAGCCATAACCTTATCGTCAAGCCGGGCGATCTCGACTTTGCTGCGCTGATCAAGAAAATGGGGCGTGGCCTCATCGTCACCGAGCTGTTGGGTCAGGGTGTGAACTATGTCACCGGCGATTATTCGCGGGGCGCTGCCGGCTATTGGGTTGAAAACGGCGAGATCGCCTATCCGGTACATGAGTTCACCATCGCCGGCAATCTCAAGGACATGCTTAGGAACATCGTGGCTGTGGGTAACGACGTGCTGATGCGCGGCTCCAAACCGGTTGGCTCGATCCTGATCGAGAAAATGACCGTCGCTGGCAACTAAATCATGTCGCGCCGTCGCTTCGTACAACATGCCCTCACAGCGCTCGCCGGCAGCAGCGTGCTGGCCGCATGCAGCAAGCCTGCGGAAGATAAGTTAGCGAAAGACGCCGCAGCGATCACGCCACAAGGCACGGCCGAGTTGCCCGTCATCAAGTGGCGTCTCGCATCGAGTTATCCCAAGAGCCTCGACACCATTTTCGGTGCGGCGCAGGTGATGGCCGAGCGGGTTGCTGCTGCAACGGATGGCCGCTTTCAGATCGAAGTATTTGCGGGTGGCGAACTCATGCCCGGCAATCAGGTGATGGATGCGGTGCAAAAGGGCAGCGTGCCCATCGGCCACACCACCAGCTATTACTACGTCGGCAAAGACCCGGCGCTAGCGTTTGATACAGCCATGCCCTTTGGCATGAACAGTCGCCAGCATGCAGCGTGGATGTGGCATGGCGGCGGCATGCAACTGATCCGCGATTTGCTCGCTGAGTACAACATCTACAACATCCCCTGCGGCAATACCGGCGCGCAGATGGGCGGCTGGTACCGCAAAGAAATTAATTCGCTCGACGACCTCAAGGGACTCAAGCTACGCATCGGTGGGCTGGCCGGGCAAGTGATGCAGCGGTTGGGTGTGCTGCCACAGCAGATCCCCGGCAATGACCTCTACCCCGCACTGGAAAAAGGTGCCATCGATGCCGCTGAGTGGGTGGGGCCCTACGACGACGAGAAGTTTGGTTTCCAGAAAGTCGCCAAGTACTACTACACCCCAGCGTGGTGGGAAGGCGGCGCGCAGCTCTCCATGTTCATCAATCAGGATGAATGGAAAAAGCTGCCCAAGAGTTACCAAGCCATTCTCGAAGATGCCTGCGCCTACGCCCACACCAACATGCAGGCCGCTTACGACGCCAAGAACATGGCGGCACTCAAACGCCTTGTTGGCGGTGGTACCGAGCTACGTTTCTTCCCCAAGGCCATGATGGAAGCAGCCCAGCATGAGACGTTTGCCTTGTATGAAGAGCTGGCCGCCAAGCATCCGCGCTTCGCGCGCATCTACGGCCCCTGGCGCAAGTTCCGCGATGAACAAATGCTGTGGTTCGGCGTGACCGAGCGGCCCTATGACAATTTTGTCGGGGCAACAGCGAGTGCGCTGCCCCGCTGAATTGAAACAGCGCGTAGTTTATTGGCTGGGCATAGGGATGCTCGCCGTACTCTGCGGAAGCGCAGTTGCACAGGTACCTACGCATCACGTGGTTGCCAAGGCTAGCGACCCTTTCGATCTGTGCGCCAGTGTCGTCAATCGCCTGCCGCCAACCCTTGCTGAATTACGCCCGGTGCTTGAGGCGGTGAGCGAAACCCCAGAGGGCGGCACCTTTCCGTGCGGCAGCAGTACATGCCGTGTGCATCGTTTCATCGGCAAAGGCTACGCCGCACGTTTCCTTGTGGTGACGCCGCGCGACGAAGTGACACCCATCGAAATTCGTGTCGATAGCCCACGCTGGCGCTTGCTTACGCCCTTGCGTGTGGGAATGCCAGTGAGTGTTGCCGAACAATATTTTGGTGTCAGCTTGCCAGGTGCGAGCGGTCAGGCAGAGATTGAGGGGGTGTGCTCGCAACTGACTGTCGATTACCAAGCCCGACAGATATCGGCGTTACACCTGCAATGTCGACCATGCGAGAGCATGACTGCAGAAACGCCACCGAACTAAGTTTAGATCCCACGCAAAAACGCTTAAGGATGTCAGAAAGACTTTGAACAGGCATTCCCACAAGACAGCTTGCTCGCAGTAAGAAATATCTCAAGTTCACAGCCGCGACTTGAGACGGTGACTTGGCAAGATTGCCTACCGTGCATTGCGGATTGAATACTGACGGAAATTGCCCCAAGTGTTTGGGGGAATTCAATGTATCTAAATCCCCCCGCTTCGCCTGTTTCTAATCTCTCGCTGACAGATAACAAAGGAACTGTCTCATTGATGGTGATGAGGACTGGCTCTTTCAAGCTATGTTCTGAGTAGCGAAGTATGAGCAAGCGACTTCCTAAATACCAATAAGTCGCACCGCTGAATACTGCGCAAAAGAGTAACCACCGCCCCAAACCTTTAAATGATTTTTGGAGAGACATCATTTCACCTCTTGCTGGCGTAGAGCGTGGCTGATCGCACGATCTTCCGCGTCATTCGCTACCGACGCCTCCGGCCCAGTCTGCACTGCATCCGGAGCCGCATACGCTGGATAGATGTTGTGCGGAATCTCGATCTTTACACGGTCTTCATCAATCACTGCCTGTTTGTCCAGCCAGCCGGTGACCAGCCCCGGCCAGAAGATGACGATCATTGCCATCAGCAATTGCAGGCATAGCCACGGGATTGCGCCGCGGTAGATGTCGCTGCTTTTTACCTCTTTAGGCGCAATACCGCGCAGATAGAACAGGGCGAAGCCGAAAGGCGGGTGCATGAAGGCGGTTTGCATGGTGATGCAGATCAGCACGCCAAACCACACCAGATCGATGCCCAGCTTTTGCGCCACCGGCGCGAGCAGGGGGATCAGGATAAAGGCGATCTCGAAGAAGTCGAGAAAGAAGGCCAGCACAAAGATTAGCGCGCTGACAAAGAACAAAAAGCCGATCACGCCACCCGGCAGTGAGCTCACCAGCGACTCGACCCAGTGATTGCCATGCATGCCCTGGAACACCAGCGTGAACATGGTGGAGCCGATGAGGATAAAGACCACCATCGTGGTGACCTCCATCGTGGTTTGCATGCCTTCCCACACCAGCTTCCAGCTCAGGCGCTTGTGCAGTGCGGCCAGTACCATTGCACCCACTGCGCCCATGGCACCCGCTTCGGTCGGTGTTGCCAGCCCCATGAAGATGGTGCCAAGCACCAGAAAGATCAGCGCGACGGACGGCAGCATGCCCCACAGCACGCGCTTGATGAGCGGCCAGCCACGTTGCGTACGTGCTTCTGGCGGTAGCGGCGGCACTTTGTGTGGCTGTGTGAGTGCGACAAAACCGATGAAGGCAACAAAGAGCAGGACTTGCACCAGCGAGGGCCCCATTGCGCCGGCATACATCTGGCTCACAGGTGTGTGTAGCTGGTCAGCCAAAATGATGAGCACCAGCGAGGGGGGAATCAGCTGGGTGATCGTGCCAGAGGCTGCAATAACGCCCGTGGCAATGCGCATGTCGTAGCCGTAGCGCAGCATCACTGGCAGCGAGATCATGCCCATGGCGATGACCGATGCTGCCACCGTGCCGGTGATGGCGCCCAGAATCGCGCCAACCAGAATTACGCCAATCGCTACACCACCGGGAAAGCCGCCAAACAATTGGCCCACGCCTTCGAGCAGGTCTTCCGCTAGCCCACAGCGCTCCAGCAACGCGCCCATGAAGGTGAAGAAGGGAATGGAGAGCAAAAGTTCACGCGTAAGAATGTCGAAGATGCGGAAGGGCATACCCTCGACAAAGCTCATCGGGAAAAAGCCCAACTCAACCCCAACGAAAGCCGCACTCAAACCCAGAGCGGCGAGGGAAAAGGCAACGGGAAAGCCGATCAGGAGAAAACACACCAGACCGACAAACATCAACGGGGCGGCGTATTCAGTCACTGCAGCGGCCGCTCATAGTGGGTATCCATCTCGATCACCCCGCGCAGCCAGGCAATCCGTTTGATGATTTCGGAGATACCTTGCAGTGCCAGCGCGGCAAAGCCCAGTGGCAACATCAACTTGGCGGGCCAAAGCGGCAGACCGCCGGCATTGGCTGAGACCTCTTGCGTGGCCCACGCGGTTGCGAACATGGGCCAGGTGTAGGTCAGCAGCCAGAGGGTAACGGGCAGCAGAAACACGCAGAAGCCAAACAGATCAACCCATGCCTGCGTGCGCGCTTTCCAGCCGCCGTAGAGCACGTCCACACGCACATGGCCGTTGCGGGAGAGTGTGTAGGCCGAGCCGAGCATGACCATGCCGGCGAATAGATGCCACTGCACTTCCAGCCAGGCATTGGAGCCACCCGAAAAGCCGTAGCGGATCAAGGCATTGCCCGCGCTGATTAAACAGGCGAGCAGCACCATGGCACTGGCAATTTTTGCGCTAAGGCCATTAAAACGATCAATGAAACGCGACAGGATGAGCAGCTGTGACAAGGTAAAATACGGATCTTCAAAGAAGCAAAGAGCGCGCAGTGTAAACCATGCGCGCAGCAACTAAGCCCATGAATTCGCCAGCTTTTCACCTGCCACTTCCCACCCGTATCTGCATTGTTCGCCACGGCGAAACCGACTGGAACGCCGAACGCCGTATTCAGGGGCAGATCGACATTCCGCTCAATGCAACCGGTTACAAGCAGGCATTTGCAGCGGCGCGCGGGCTGGCCAAGTACGAGTTTGCCGCCCTCTACAGCAGCGATCTGCAGCGCGCACGCGATACGGCCGCCGCCGCCGCGCAGTTGCTAGAGCTTCCATTGCAGATGGAGCCGGGTCTGCGCGAGCGTCACTACGGCGACTATCAAGGCCTGACCCAGGACGACATCAAGGCGCGTGATGATTTTGACCGCTACATCAGCCGCGACCTGCATTTCTCCTTCGGCAGCGGCGAAAACCTCGCCGGCTTTGCCGAACGCATCAAAACCACCGTCAACCGCCTTGCCCAGCGTCACACTGGCCAGACCATTGTGCTGTTCGCCCACGGTGGTGTGCTCGATGTCATTTACCGAGTTGCCACCCACCGCCCGCTGGAAACCGCGCGCGACTTCCCGATCCCGAATGCCGCGCTCAACTGGATCGAAGTGGGTAGCCCCGGCTGGCAGCTCCTCGACTGGGGTGTGCAAAGCCATCTCGACAACACGCTTGAGCTGACGCTTGAGTAAGCGGGTAGGCCTGAAACGCACGCTGTCGGCAGTAAAGTAAGAGCGTCGGCGAGTTTCCGGGTAGGGATGAGGCTGAGCCAGCACGGCTGGTGGTAAGATTTCCTTTCATTGCCTTGCCGAACAACGGAAACCCCTGTTTTGGCTTGGGCGTGCCATGAAGGTTGGCATGCGCTGGCCGAAGCACTTTTATTGGAATAAAAATGTTTTCCAAGCACAACACCCTTGCCAAGACCGATCCTGAACTGTGGGCTTCAATCACGGCTGAGAACCAGCGCCAGGAAGATCACATTGAGCTGATCGCCTCTGAAAACTACGTCAGCGCGGCGGTGATGGAAGCGCAAGGGTCGCAGCTGACCAATAAATATGCGGAAGGTTATCCGGGCAAGCGTTACTACGGCGGTTGCGAATATGTCGATGTCACCGAACAACTGGCCATCGACCGACTCAAGAAGCTATTTGGTGCCGAGGCCGCCAATGTGCAGCCCAACTCCGGCTCACAAGCCAATCAGGCGGTACTCATGGCCTTTGCCAAGCCGGGCGACACGCTGCTCGGCATGAGCCTCGCTGAGGGCGGCCACCTCACGCACGGCATGAAGCTGAACATGTCCGGCAAGTGGTTCAACGCCATTTCCTACGGCCTCAATGCCAAGGAAGAAATCGACTACGACCAGGTGGAAGCATTGGCGCGCGAACACAAGCCGCGCATCATCATCGCGGGTGCGTCGGCCTATTCGCTGCGTATCGACTTTGCGCGCTTTGCCAAGGTTGCCAAGGAAGTGGGCGCCATCTTCTGGGTGGACATGGCCCACTACGCTGGCTTGATCGCCGCTGGCTACTATCCAAATCCGGTGCCGCATGCCGATGTGGTGACATCGACTACGCACAAGACCCTGCGCGGTCCTCGTGGTGGCGTTATCCTCATGAAGGCCGAGCATGAGAAGGCGTTGAACTCCGCCGTCTTCCCCGGCCTGCAGGGCGGCCCGCTTATGCATGTCATCGCTGCCAAGGCCGCCTCTTTCAAAGAAGCCGCAACGTCTGACTTCAAGCTGTATCAGGAACAGGTGATCGAGAACGCCATCGTCATGGCTAAGGTGCTGACCCACCGTGGCCTGCGTATTGTGTCCGGGCGTACCGAGTCGCACGTCTTCTTGGTCGATCTGCGTGCCAAGAAGATTACGGGCAAGGATGCCGAGGCTGCGCTTGGGGCCGCACACATCACCGTGAACAAGAACGCGATTCCGAACGATCCGGAAAAGCCCATGGTGACATCGGGTATCCGCATCGGCACCCCAGCCATGACCACGCGCGGCTTCACTGAGATCGAAGCCGAACGTGTGGCGCACCTCGTTGCAGATGTTCTCGATGCACCGGGTGACGAAGCCGTGCTGGCCAAGGCGCGGACGGAAGTTGCCGCGCTGTGTGCGAAGTTCCCGGTGTATGGCGCATAAGGCTCGCGGATAAACATCCGTTCATGATCCGCCGTCTCCTAGTCTTTCTCTGGGCGGTCGTCGTGGCCTCGCTGGCGCATGGCGCACCGCCTGAGATTCGCACAGGGCATTATGTGCTCAAGGGAGATACCGGCACATTGCTCGTGCGTCGCGACGCACAGCAAAAGCTGACGTTCGAAATCAATACCATTGGCGGCAACTGTCATACCTGTGATGTGGCAGGTGTCATTCGTGGGCATACCGGCCATGCCGATTCGGAGATGCAGGGCGATAGCGCGTCAGCCTGCCGTGTTGCTTTTGTGCAGGAGAGTGCCGCGATTCGTGTCGTGCCAAAAACGGCCGATGCCTGCCGTGATTTTTGCGGCATGCGTGCGGGCTTTGAAGGAACCTACTTCATTCCCCCCAAGGCATGCACGGCTAAAAACCGTCAGAAGGCACGTGATCAATTCATGGCTTTTTATCGCACGCGCCGCTATCAGCAGGCAGAGAATGTGGCGCAGACCTTGCTGACAGGGTGCAATGACTTCATGCATCGGATCGAGCTCGATCAAGTGCGCAACGACTTGGCGTTGGCGCAATATCATGGCGCTAAGCCTGCACAGTGTTTAAAAACATTGAGTGCAACACTGGCCACAGATTTCAAAGACGAAGAAGGCTTGAAGGAAGGCGGAAACGGGTTTTATCTGCCGCCGTGTGATTTCGATAACTACATTGATGTGGCAAAAGCGACTTGGTTTAACCGGGCGCTGTGCACTAAGGCCAGTCTGAAAAAGAGCGACCCCAAGCAATGAAATGCCCCTATTGCGGTGATTTGAATACGCAGGTTGTTGATACGCGCTTGAACGATGAAGAGGACACTGTTCGTCGCCGCCGCCGTTGCCCTGCTTGTGACAAGCGCTTCACAACCTATGAGCGCGTCGAGCTGCAAATGCCTGCCGTGGTCAAAAAGAACGGTAGCCGTACCGAATTCAGCCGCGACAAATTGAAAGCCAGCTTTATGCTGGCGCTGCGCAAGCGCCCGGTGATGACCGAAAACATCGACGCTGCGATGGATCGCGTGGTGGACAAGCTGGTGACCTTGGGCGAGCGCGAAATCGCGTCGGACCGTATCGGCGATCTGGTGATGCGTGAGTTGCGTAAGCTCGACATGGTGGCTTATGTGCGCTTTGCTTCGGTGTACCGAAACTTCACTGATATCGATGAATTCTCCGATGTGATTCGTGAAGCCAAGACGCCACGCCCTACAAAATCCGGCAGCGGTAAAAAGAGCAAGTGAGCCAAACTAACGCACAGGCCTTTAGCGCCGCTGATCATGCGTGGATGGCCGAAGCGCTGCGCCTGGCTCGACTCGGCTTGTTCAGCACCACGCCCAATCCGCGTGTTGGTTGTGTCATCGTCCAGCCAGAGGAGAATGGTGTCGGCACGGTGGTCGGTCGCGGCTGGCATGTCAAAGCGGGTGAGCCGCATGCCGAAGTGCATGCCCTGCGCGATGCGGGTGAGCGCGCCCGCGGGGCGACCGCCTACGTCACACTAGAGCCCTGCAATCACACAGGTCGTACCGGCCCCTGCGTGGACGCCTTGCTGAATGCAGGTGTGGCGCGCGTGGTTGCGGCCATGACCGACCCCAATCCGCTTGTTGCCGGCAAGGGGCTGGCCCGGCTTGCCGCAGCGGGCGTTAGTGTTCAATCGGGCCTGCTCGAAAATGAGGCAGCCGAACTCAATATTGGCTTTGTCTCGCGCATGACGCGCGGCCGCCCATGGCTGCGTCTCAAGACTGCGGCCAGTCTCGATGGCAAAGTCGCGCTCAACAACAATCAGTCGCAGTGGATTACTGGTGAGGCAGCCCGACTCGACGGCCATCGCTGGCGTGCCCGCGCTTGCGCCATTCTCACCGGCTTTGGCACTGTCAAAGAAGACAATCCACAGCTCACCGTGCGCGGTGTCGATACCGGCACCGAGCCCCTCCGCCAACCGCTCCGCGTGGTGATCGATAGCCGCTTACAGATTTATCCGACCGCGCGCGTCTTACAAGGCGGCAATAGCCTGATCGTCGGTGCGGTGGAGGATCGCGAGCGTATTGCTGCGCTACAAGCCATCGGTGCCGAAGTGCTGATCCTGCCCAATGCGAACGGCAAGGTCGATCTGCATGCGATGCTGCAAGCATTAGGCGAGCGTGGCATCAATGAAGTGCATGCCGAAGCCGGCGGCAAGCTCAACGGTTCGCTGCTGCGTGAAGGCTGTGTCGATGAGTTCCTGATCTATCAAGCGCCCATGCTGATGGGGGATAAGGCACAGGGTATGTTCAGCCTGCATGAGCTGACTGAACTCAGTCAGGCCACGCGCCTCAAGATCATGGAGCGCACGATCATTGGCGAGGATTTGCGTATCCTCGCGCGGCCATTGAAATAAAAATAATGGCAGAAGGAACTGCCCATAAGCCAGTTCTGTCCTGGCTTTCAAGACGGTTTGAGATATACGCAATTCTGGGCTGCCTCCTCCCAATCCTTGGATTCAGCATTTGGGGGCCTTTACCTTTCGTGCACTACACGGACTTTGATGGCCGGCTTTTGGGTGCTGGAGCAGTTGGGCTTGTGCTCCTTGTTTTTGAGTTCAAGAAAGTCCCGAATGCACGACGGCTTAGCCAACTTTTCCGCGGCATGATGCTCACCTTCGGGACAGGGGTGATCGTATTTATCAGTGCCCACAACAGCGCAACTATTTTCGGTGCGCTATCTCATGTATTGCCTTCCACGGCTTATCAGGAAACTACGCAGGTTGAGCGTGCGTGGTTTAAACAGTACAGAGGAAAATCTAGCAAAAGGGACACACCGCCACGCCATGAATGGGTGCAGCTGGAGTTGAGAAGCAAAGAAAGCGGAAAGCTTTTGTACCTTGACCTGCCGACAAGTATTTTGCAGGAGCATTACCCAATAACGACTGCCACTATCCACTTAACAGGCTGGAAAACGCTGCTTGGCCCGTATGTTACGCATGCGACTTACGACTTTCACAATGAGTATGATCGTCCTAGCAAATAACACTAGATTGGCTTATGCGTAGCCGTACCGTCAGCGTCGAGATTCAAGTCCCACCCGCACGCGTCTATGCGTGTGTGCGTGATCCTGACCTGCTCCCGGAATGGGCGCCCGGCATTTGCAAATCCGTTACCGTCAAAGATGGCGTCTGGCATGTCGATACCGGCAGCGAGCTCGGCACCGTCCAATTGGCCTTTTGCGCCGACAACGCCTTTGGGGTGCTCGATCACACCGTGACACTGCCTGATGGCAGCAGCACGCTGAATCCTGTCCGTGTGTTGGCGAATGGCGAGGGCAGCGAGCTGATATTCACGCTCTTTCAGCGGGAGGGGATGAGCGAGGCAGCGTTCATCCGCGACGTGCAAGCGGTGACACGTGACCTCAACACCATCAAGGTGATGCTCGAAGCCCCGGCTGTGTAAGCAGATCAGGCTTTCACGGTACTGGCACTCTGTCCGTAGAGCAGCTTCAGTTCCTCTGCCGTCGGTGCCGCTGCATTCTTCTTGTACTGGTCGGCAATCGCATACGCACGTTGCGTGGCCGGGCGTGCCTTGATCGCCTCGAACCAGCGCTGCAGATGCGGGAAGTCGTCGAGATTCTGGCTTTGCTTTTCATGCGGAACGATCCACGGATAGCAGGCCATGTCAGCAATCGTATAGTCGGCCCCAGCAATGAAGGCGCGGTCAGCCAGTTGCTTGTTCAGAACACCGTACAAGCGCCCCGTCTCGCGCACATAGCGATCAATCGCATAGGGCAGCTTCTCTGGCGCGCCAGCGCTGAAGTGGTGATTTTGCCCCGCCATGGGTCCCAGCCCGCCCATCTGCCAGAACAGCCATTGCAAGGTCGTATTGCGGCCGCGCAGATCGGCAGGGATGAACTGCTGCGTCTTGTCGGCGAGATAGAGCAGAATCGCACCGGACTCAAACAGCGACAGCGGTGCGCCACCATCTGCAGGCGCATGATCGACAATCGCCGGAATACGATTGTTCGGCGCAATGCTTAAAAATGCATCAGCGAACTGTTCGCCCTTACCAATATTGATCGGCTTGATTTCATAAGCCAGTCCACTTTCTTCAAGGAAGAGGGTGATCTTGTGGCCGTTCGGCGTGGTCCAGTAGTAGAGGTCGATCATCGTGTTTGCAGCAGTGCGTGTTGAAATGGCCCCTGATCAGTCACCATGAGGTGCTATCAGGGGATTGCGTTCAGGCCTTGAGTGCCTCTTCAATAGTGGCACCCAGTGCCGATGGCACAACGGTCGGCGCATAGCGGGCGATTACCTTGCCGTCGCGGCCGACAAGAAACTTGGCAAAGTTCCAGCCAATATCCTCAGCGCCATCGCCGGGGGTATTTTGCTTGAGCCACACATAGAGCGGATGTGCATTCGGGCCGTTCACGTCGGTCTTGGCGAACAGCGGAAAGGTGACGCTGTAGTTCGTGCTGCAGAACGTAGCAATCTGCTCGGCCGAGCCCGGCTCCTGTGCGCCGAACTGGTTGCTCGGAAAGCCGAGCACTACTAGGCCCTGGCCCGCATACTTCTGGTACAGCGTTTCCAGCCCATCATACTGAGGTGTCAGGCCACATTGGCTGGCCGTATTCACAACCAGCAGTACCTTGTTGGCATAGTCCTTGAGGCTGGCGGGATCTCCGTTGAGGCGAGTGACGGGGATGTCGTAGATCGATGTACTCATGTGCCGGATCCTTTGCTAAAAAGCGAGCGTTCTTTGTTAGGCGAGCCCGGCAGCATTGATTCGGGCCCCCGATTCATGTGACTACTGCTCATCCTTCGGCCATGCCGACAGGCCACCCTGCACATTTGCCACATTCCGATAGCCTAGCTGTTGCAGGCTATCTGCCGCCAAGGCACCCCGATTGCCACCCGCACAGTAAAGCACTACCGGCGTGCCTTTGTCTGGCACTGCATCGCTAATCTTCAGCTCCAACCGGCCACGGCTGATATTAACGGCACCTGCTACGGGGGGCTTTTCCAGCAGCTCGTCAGCGTCGCGCACATCAATCAGTACTGCTCCTTGTGCAACGGCTGCACGTGCTTCAGCGGGGCTAACTTCGCGGATACGCGCTCGCGCTGCACTCGCAAGGCGGAGGAAATCTTCATTCAGTGCCATCAGTTATCTCCACGCAATCAGAACCACTCACGCCCCGCATGGACCAGCGAGTGCGCAAAATACTTACCAGGGCAGGGCTTCACCTAAATGGAAGAAGCCGCCGGTCGGGCCATCAGCCGGTAGTGTGGCGAGTTGAACGCTGGTCTTGCCACCTTCGCTAATTTCCATCGGCGCTTCGGCACCGCCCATGTCAGTTTTAACCCAGCCCGGATGCGCTGAGTTTACCTTGACGCTCGTGTCTTTCAATTCCTCGGCCAGATGCACGGTGAAGGCGTTGAGTGCCGTCTTTGAGGCGTTGTAGGCGAGCTCCTTGGCGACAGCAATCGGCGAGTCTGGCATTTGATGCACCCCCAACGAGCCGAGGATGCTGGACAGATTGACGATACGTCCAGCCGGCGCTTTCTTGATCAGCGGCAACAGCACTTGCGTGAGCGCGACGACCGAGAAAAAATTCACATCAAAGGTTTGCTTCAAGATCTCTTGCGACACGGTGCTGCTGTTATTGCCAAAGAAGGGTGTCAGCGACACGCCAGCGTTATTCACCAGAATATCCAGCTTGCCGTATTTGCGCTCCAATACTTTGTACACATCTTGGTGCGTACTCGGTGTCAGTGCATCAAAGATAACTGCTGCAGCGACGATGCCTTCCTGCTTCAGGGCCTGTACTGCTGCATCGCCCTTGGCCAGATCGCGTGCACCGATGATCACCGTAATACCGAGCTTGCCGAGACCTCGTGCTGTTTCCAGACCCAGGCCGCGATTGCCGCCGGTGATGAATGCCACTTTGCTTGTCGTACTCATGAAGTTTCCTTCCAAACATTAATCCCACACCGACTGTAAGGGGGCGCGGTGTGGGCAATAAAATCGATTACTTTGCGGCTGACTGCGTTGAGGCTGATGCTGTAGAGACAGTCGGAGTGGCAGATTGTTCCTGCCAGCCACCGCCCAAGGCACGAATCAGATTCACCAGCGCACGGGCGCGCTCTCCATCCAGTTGCACCGCTGCGCGTTGTTGCTGCAAGGCACTGCGGTCGGCATCCAGCACGCCCAGATAGCTCAGGGCCCCTTCGCGGTATTGAATCGCAGAAATGCGTGCTGCCCGATTAGCCGAGGTCACGGCGCTGTCCTGTGCTTTGTTCTGCTCGTCGAGTAGGCGCAGGTTGGCGAGGTTGTCCTCAACTTCCTTAAAGGCCTTGAGTACGGTCTGGCGATAGTTCGCCACATCTTCCTCATAGGCCGCGTTGGCGCGATCCACGCCAGCAGCGCGCGTACCACCATCAAAAATCGGCAGCGTCAGCAATCCGCCCACCAGCGGGCCGAACACAAAGGTGCGGCTGGCGTTCTTGAACAGGTCGCTAAGATCGTTCGACTCATAGCCCAGCGAACCAGTTAGATTCAGACGTGGGAAGTAGGCTGACTTGGCAGCACCAATACGGGCATTGGCAGCGGCCATGGCGCGTTCAGCAGCGGCAATGTCCGGGCGACGTTCCAGCAGCTCGGACGGCAGCCCAGCCGGTACGCTGACCATCAGGCGGGTCAGCGGTAGCGACGGGAAGCTAAAGTCGGCAGGTGCCTTGCCCAGCAAAATTGCCAGTGCATGTTCGGCAACAGCACGTTGCCGTGTAATGCCCAGTGATTCCGACTGTGCAGCAGCCAGCTCAGTGCGTGCCCTTGCCAGCTCAAGCTCGCTGATGTCGCCCGCATCAAAGCGGCGCTGGAACAGGTTCAGCGTTTCGCCGCGCAGACGCACAGTGTTGGCGTACAAGACTTGGGTTGCATCTAGCTCACGGATCAAAAAATACGCCTGTGCCACATCAGCCTGTAGTGCCAGCAGGGTCGATTGAAACAGCGCCGCATTACGTTGCGCATCAAAGCGTGCGGCGTCGGCCACGGTACTGACGCGACCAAACAGATCAGCCTCATACGCAATCGTTGCCTGACCACGCCAGATAGTCACCGGGTTGGTGTCGGCATTCGGTGGCAGGCCGCGAGAAGCGGGTGAGGGCAACTGGCGCGTTGGCCCGAAGCCAAGGCTGACTTGCGGGAACAAGCCTGCGCGTGCACTTTGTTCCAAGGCGCGCGCCTGGCTCAAGCGTGCCGCCGCCGCCTTCAGATCCTGATTCGCCGCCAGTGCTTCAATTTGTAGTTGGTTAAGCGTGCTGTCATTGAAGACTTTCCACCACTCGCCCCGTGCCAGCTCTTCCGCTGGCTGAGCGGCTTTCCAGTCGCCTGCTGCGGGTTTGGCTTCTGGCGCTGTTGCGTTGATCGGCGCTTCCTTAAATGCTGCAGGCGTTGCCACGTCGGGGCGTTGATACACCGGGGCTACCGAGCAACCTGCCAAGATCAGCAGTGATGCCAGCAGGCCCGTGGCTGTACCAAGAGATGATTTGTGTGTAGTCATGTTTTTACTCCAAGCCCGCATGGTGGCTGGCAGCATTTGCCGGCGCCAGCGGTGCATCGTGATGGGCAGCCGAGTGCAGCTTGTGCTTCCCGCCCAGCTTACGCAGCAGTACGTAGAACACCGGGGTCAGGAAGAGGCCGAAGAAGGTCACACCGATCATGCCGAAGAACACCGCAATGCCCATCGCCTGACGCATTTCAGAGCCAGCGCCGGACGACAGCACCAGCGGGATCACGCCCATGATGAAAGCAATCGAGGTCATCAGGATCGGACGCAGACGCAGACGGCTGGCATCGATCGCGGCACGCAGAGGGGTGGCGCCGAGAATTTCAAGCTCGCGGGCAAACTCCACAATCAGGATGGCGTTCTTACACGCCAACCCGACCAAGACCATCAAGCCGATCTGCGTGAAGATGTTGTTATCGCCGCCCGTGAGGAACACACCAGCAAGCGCTGCCAAAATACTCATCGGCACAATCAGAATCACGGCCAGTGGCAAGGTCAGGCTCTCGTATTGCGCGGCCAACACCAGAAACACCAGCAGCACGCTGATCGGGAACACCCAGATACCTGCATTGCCTGCGAGGATCTTTTGGTAGGTCAGGTCTGTCCACTCAAACTTCACGCCAGGGGGCAGCACTTCGGCTGCGACACGTTCCGCAGCCGCTTCTGCTTGCGAGGACGAATAGCCAGGCGCTGGACCACCGTTGATGTCGGCCGCAGTGAATCCGTTGTAGCGCACCACCATTTCCGGCCCGAACGTTTGCGTGATCTTCACCAGCGATGACAGCGGCACCATTTCACCCGCGGCGTTACGCGTCTTCAATGCGCCAATGTCTTCGGCATGCGCGCGGAACGGCGCATCGGCTTGGGCACGTACCTGATACACGCGGCCAAAGCGGTTAAAGTCATTAATGTAGAGCGACCCCAGATAAATCTGCATGGTGTCGAACACATCGGTAATCGCCACGCCTTGTTGCTTCGCCTTCACGCGATCCAGATCGACATCCAGCTGCGGGACATTGATTTCATAGCTGGAGAACATCGGGCCAAGCTCAGGCGCCTTGCTTGCTGCGGCCATGAATGCCTTAGCTGCCTTGTCTAGTTCGGCGTAACCGACCGACCCAGTATCTTCCAACTGCATCTTGAAGCCACCCATGGTGCCGATGCCTTCCACTGGGGGGGGTGGGAAGATAGCCATGAAGGCTTCTTGAATGCCGAAGAACTTCTGGTTAAGTGCCCCGGCAATCGCACCCGCCGAGAGCGAGGGGTCGCGGCGTTCTTCAAACGGCTTCAGCGTGACAAACACAATGCCGGCGCTGGAGCTGTTGGTGAAACCGTTGATCGACAGACCGGGGAAAGCCACGGCGGATTCAACCCCCGGTTGCTTGAGGGCAATGTCGCCCATCTTGCGGATTACTTCTTCTGTCCGGTCGAGCGAGGCGCCGTTCGGCAGTTGCGTAAAGCCAATCAGGTATTGCTTGTCCTGCGCTGGCACAAAGCCGCCGGGCACCAGCATCGAGATGCCAACGGTTGCCGCCAGCAACACCACATACACACCCATCGACTTCGACTTGTGCGCAATCACTGTGGTCACGCCATGGCCGTACTTCTCGGACGAGCGATTGAAGAAACGATTGAAGGCAGCAAAGAAGCCACCCAGATACTTGTCCATTTGGCGTGTCAGCCAATCCTTTGGTTCATCGTGCCCCTTCAGCAACATAGCCGCGAGTGCTGGCGACAGCGTCAGCGAGTTGAAGGCCGAGATCACCGTCGAGATGGCGATGGTCATGGCGAACTGCTTGTAGAACTGGCCCGTCAGGCCTGTCATAAAGGCCAGAGGCACGAACACAGCAACCAGCGTCAGCGCAATGGCGATGATTGGACCAGACACTTCACGCATGGCGCGATATGTCGCGTCGCGCGGCGACAAGCCGGCTTCAATATTGCGCTCCACGTTTTCGACCACCACGATGGCGTCATCCACCACGATACCAATCGCCAGCACCATACCGAACAGCGACAGCGCATTGATCGAGTAACCAAAGCCCAGCATCAAGGCGAATGTGCCAATGATAGAGACTGGCACCGCCAGCAGTGGAATGATGGACGCACGCCAGGTCTGGAGGAAGATGATCACCACCAGCACCACCAGTGCAATCGCTTCCAGCAGTGTTGTCACTACGGCCTTGATCGAGGCGCGCACAAACTGCGTCGGGTCATAGACGATGCTGTAGCTGATGGAGTCCGGGAAGTCTTTGGCCAGCTCGGCCATGGTTTCGCGGATTTGGCTGGAAATCTCCAGCGCATTGGAACCCGGCGCCTGAAAGATTGGAATCGCCGCCGCCGGCTTGTTATCCAACAAAGAGCGCAAGCCATATTCGGCTGCATCCAGCTCAATTCGTGCGACATCACCGAGGCGCGTGATGCCGCCGGTGGGGGAGCTCTTCAGAATAATCTCGGCAAACTCGGCCTCAGTTTTGAGGCGGCCCTGCGCATTCACGTTCAGCTGCAAAGGCGCATTCGGGCCGCTCGGTGAGGCACCAATCGTGCCGGCAGCAACCTGAATATTTTGTTCACGAATCGCTGCCACGACATCGCTGGCAGTCAGCCCGCGTTGAGCCACCTTGGTAGGGTCCAGCCAGATTCGCATGGCGTAGTTGCCGCCGCCGAACAAGGCGACTTCACCCACCCCCTTGATGCGCGCCAACTTGTCCTTAACGTTAAGCACGGCAAAGTTGCGCAGGTAGGTGGTGTCGTAGCGGTTATCCGGCGACGTGATGTGCACCACCATGGTCAGTGCTGGCGACGACTTTACTGTGGTCACGCCAATGCGCTGCACGTCTCCCGGCAGGCGTGGCAGCGCCTGCGATACACGGTTTTGCACCAGCTGCTGTGCCTTGTCCGGGTCCATGCCCAGCTGGAAATGCACGGTCACGGCGAGATTGCCGTCGCTGTTAGCTTGCGACTGCATGTAGAGCATGTTCTCTACACCGTTGATCGCTTCTTCCAGCGGTGCGGCGACTGCTTCAGCAATCACCTTCGGGTTGGCGCCCGGATACTGCGCACGCACCACCACCGACGGTGGCACCACTTCCGGGTATTCGGAAATCGGCAGCTGGAACATGGCCAATGTACCGGCCAGCACCAGCACCACCGAGAGCACGCCGGCAAAGATCGGCCGGTCGATGAAGAATTTAGAAATATTCATGAGAGTTCTCTGTCGAGGCGGCTGAATCAGCCAACCTTCTTGTCATTGGTGGCGGCAGCGGGTGCTGGCGGTGCGGTCTCCGCGGCCTTGCCTGTCTTCATGTCCACCATTTGCGGTGTGACCGGCGCGCCCGGATGCACGCGCTGCAGGCCATTCACCACAATGCGCTCGCCCGGTTCCAAGCCCGATTCAATGATGATCAGGCCGTCTTGCGTGGCGCCGGTCTTCACTTCGCGATAGGCACTCTTGTTGTCCTTGTCCACCACCAGCACAAAGCGCTTGGCTTGGTCGGTGCCCACGGCGCGCTCGGCGATCAGCACCGCGTCACGCTCTTGCCCGCCGCCCAGCCGCAGGCGCGCATACAGGCCCGGCACTAGCTGGCCATCTTTGTTGTCGAACAAGGCACGCACGCGGATCGTGCCGGAGCTGGTGTCGAGGCGGTTGTCGATCGAATGGATGCTGCCATCGCGCGAGAAGCTGCTCTCATTGGCAAGGCCCAGTTGCACAGGCAATGCCGGCCCCTTACCAGCGCGGGCGGGATTGATGTACTTGAGGAAGGTTTGCTCATCCACATCAAAGCTCGCGTAAATTTTGTTGGACGACACCAGCGTGGTCAGCGGCGTCGGGCTGTTGGCCGTGACCAAATTGCCCACCGTTATTTCGGCACGCGACATGCGGCCATCAATCGGCGCACGCACTTGCGAGTACTCAAGGTTCAGCTTGGCAATGCGCAGCGCAGCCTCGGCCGACTTGGCAGCGTTCTTCTTTTCTTCAAAGTCACGCTTGGCAATCGCGTTCTCAGCCAGCAGGCGTTCGCCGCGCGCGAGATCGGAGGCGGTGTAATCCGCGCGGGCTTCGGCCGCAAAGGCCTCTGCTGCATACGGACGCTGGTCGATGGTGAAAAGCACATCACCCTTCTTTACCAGCGCGCCGTCCTTAAAATGCACAGCGGTGAGCACACCCGATACCTGCGGGCGAATCTCCACGCGGTCAACCGCCTCTAGGCGACCGGAGAAGTTACTCCAGTCGGTGATTTTGCGGCTCACCACTTCGGCCACTTCGACCTGTACGGCTTGGCTGGCGGCGGGTGCGTTGGCCTGCGCTTCATTGCTGCCATAGATACCCCAAGCGCATGCGGTAACAACAAGCACGCCGGCCACGGCCAGCGATACGGCATTGCGCTTCTGTGTGAGGTTCAGGTTAGAGAGGTTCATCGGTGTATTCCTTTGCAAGAATTTAAAATTTGAAATTGCTTAGCGCGTGTTGCGCCCTGCTGTATGTGGCGTCCGTGGCGGATGGAGGTGGCGCCTTAAAAAGTCCGCAGCTTCCGCCAGCAGCGGCACGTGTTCGGGGAGCTCGGCATGTTTCACTGCGAAGCGCGTGATCTGGGTGGCAACACCCGCTGCAATCAACGCGCTGGCGTAGTGCTCAGCTTCTTTGTGCAATACATCAGATTCCGCCGTGAGAATGAGGGCGGAAGGTAAGCCCGCCAGACGCCGCGATTCCAAAGGCGAGGCATAGGGATGCAGGCGTTCAAACGGGCTTTGCAAATACTGCGCGTAACAATTGGCGCAGGTTTGCGGCTTGATATCGGAGCCCAACCTTTCCGCATCGCCCAGCTTGGTCATGCTCGGGTCCAGCATCGGGCCGATCAATACTTGTGCGGCCAGCGCGGGGCCGTTACGGTCACGCGCAATCAACGTCAGCGTTGTGGCTAGGTTGCCGCCGGCATCATCGCCCGCAGTCGCCATACGCGTTGCATCAATGTTCAGGCGGGTGGCGTTGGTGCTCAACCAACGTGCAGCGGCATAGGCATCTTCCGGTGCGGCCGGGAAAGGGCGGGCCGGTGCCAGCGAATAGTCGACAGACAGCACGGCCGCGCGGGCATGCTCGGCCAGATAGCGCGCTGCAATATCGGCATCGTCCAGTGACCCCCCAACAAAACCACCGCCGTGGAAATACAGCACCACCGGCAACACACCTGTCTCTGCCGTCGGGCGGTACAGGCGCATCACGATTTGATCCATAAAGCCATTGACCATGTGGTCCTCCACGCGCACTGCATGCGCGCTCGCTTGCAGCGGGCGAAGGAAGGTGGTCACGGGGTCATTCAACGCAGTCATCGGGGGTGGTAATGCACTCAAAAGAGAAGTCGGTTTAGGGATGACTGCATTTTGGGTGTTGCTTTTCAAGAGATAAATACCTAAATTTCGTTAACACTGTTCTGTATTGGCGAACAATAAATCAGGTATGTTGACACCGTCCTGTCAGTAGCGAGTTCTTTTTTTGGCCGCGCGCTGCATTGTTAAGTCATTGAAAGGTATTGAAAATGGATAGATTTCAAGCAATGCAGGTGTTCATGGGCGTGGTCGATGCCAATAGCTTTAGCCGTGCCGCCGACAATTTAGGCCTGCCACGCGCGACGGTGACTACCACCATCCAGAATCTGGAAAGCCACCTCAAAGTGCGGTTGCTCAACCGCACCACCCGCAGCGTCAGCCTCACCCCGGACGGCGCCGCCTATTACGAGCGGTGCGCGCGCATCCTTGCCGAGCTGGAGGAAACCGAGGCTGCCTTTAAAGATGTAGCGCAACGCCCGCAAGGCCGCCTGCGCATTGATGTCCCGGCCACGCTTGGCCGCCAAATCCTGCTGCCTTGGTTGGGTGATTTCCGCGAACGCTACCCCGATATTGAGCTGGTCATTGGCATGGGCGACCGCCCGGTTGATCTGGTGCAGGAGGCGGTCGATTGCGTGATCCGCGGCGGCGAGCTGGTTGACTCCACACTGGTGGCCCGCCGCATCGGCACCCTCAGCTTTATTACCTGCGGCGCGCCGTCCTACCTCGCCACCTATGGCACGCCCACCACACTGGACGAGCTGAAAGAGAAACACAAAGCCGTGCACTACTTCTCCAGCCGTACCGGCCGTGTGCTCGATTGGGACTACGTGATTGATGGGGTCAGCACGGAGATCAAGATCGCCGGCAACATCTCAGTCAACGATGCCGATGGTTATCTGGCGTTGGCGCTGCAGGGCTTTGGCTTGGTGCAGCTGCCGCGCTTCATGGCCAACCCACATCTAGACAAGGGCGAGCTGGTCGCAGTCCTGCCCGAGTGGCGTCCCACGCCCATGCCCATCTCTGTGCTCTACCCGCAGAATCGTCACCTCTCGCCCAAGGTGCGTGCCTTTGCCGACTGGGCGGCTGAATTGTTCGCCCAATGCCCGCTGCTCAATGGCCGCGATGAGGAATACGATGCTGCCCTCTGCACTTTCAGTGAAAAGCGGAGTGAAGGCGCAACCTTGCGTGACATGTTTGAGCAACGCAGCATCGCTGAGAGCGTGCTGTAACTGCACGCGCCCGCTTGATGCAAGCACCCGACACCGCCGCAATATCACCCCAGCCCAACGCCAGCATGAGCGGCGAGCTCACTGTGCACTTCCACAGCGAGCAGGGCATGCGCCGCCGCACGGTCAGCACGTTGCTACCGAACAGCACGCTCGACATTCCCGTGCCCCCTGCGCGGCTGGTGGCGGATTGGGCGCGTGAAGTGGCGAGCCTTGAACTCCAGCATGGCGACATCGAACCCTTGCCACTGGCCCGCACCATTCTGCGCTGGGCGGACTACCCACGTTGCGCCGAGGCGGTGTCTGCGTGGCTGCACACGCTAGGGCTGCCGGATCTGCTACCCAGCAGCGACATTGCCCTCATGGCCTGTCGCGGCACCCCATATCACCACGATGCCGCGCAATACGGCGACAGCATCTTTTGTAATCTCTTCCTCAGCGACGACGCGCAGATGGATGTCCACTTCCCCGCATTGGGCCAGCGCATCCCCCTGCAACGCGGCACCGTGATGATCTTCGACACCGCCCAGCCACACGCAGCCATCCCCCGCGGTAGTAGTGGTTTTGCGCTGGCTGATTTCAAGGCGGACCACGACTGCACACAAGTCTTCCTCACCTGGGAGCTGCCGCTCGACAACGCCGCGCTCACGCGCGCGCTACGCATTCAGGTCGAGCCAGCGTCCACGCACACAGCCGATGCACCCACTGTGTCTGAACCGCAGGTGTGCCTGAACGGAACACCGCAGCAGGTCTGCCCCGCCAGTGGGCAATGGCGCAACGCCGCTTAATCCGGCCGCCGCGCGAAACCTCTCCCCCGCCTTACCTCGCTCCCGTCTTAGCCCAGCAAGGCCCGCAGCCCCACCTCGGCCAAGCCACGTCTTGATTGTCTCTTTTAAGGTGACAGTGAAACGCCTCGTAGATGGTTTATCGCTTTCAATCGCAACAGTAAAGTTCGCTCATCGGTTGCGGTCATGGTGATTCGCAAACAGCAAAGCCCCGTGACCGAAGCGCTGTGACCGACTCATTAGAGATTGCAACAACCCAATTGCAGCACACACATTGAACGAACTTCTCTTTTAAAGGAAACCATCATGAGCAAGCAAACCATTCTGATCATCGGCGCAGCAGGCAACAACGGCGTCGCCACCCTCGAAGCACTGGCCCGCAAGCAAGTCGCAGGCAACACCGATATCACTATCCGCGTTGGCGTCCGCAGCGAAGCCAAGGCCGCTGATCTGCGCGCCAAGTTCCCGAACGTTGAAACCGCCATCCTAGATCTCGACAAGCCAGAAACACTCGCCGCCGCCTACGTTGGCGTCGACAAGCTCTTCCTCATCCTCGGCAATGTCGAACAACGCGAAGCCCACGCTAAGGCAGCGATTGACGCCGCCAAGGCCTCCGGTAGCGTTAAGCACGTCGTGTTCTACTCAGTCGTCGGCGCTGAATACGAAGCCATTCTCTTTGCACGCCAGTTCCGCGCTGGCGAAAAGTATCTCGAAGCATCGGGCCTCGCCTGGACACACCTGCGCACCATCTTCTTCCAAGAAAATCTGGTGGGCTGGGCCGACGGCATCAAGCAAGGCAGCTTCTACTTCGGCATTGGCGAAGGCCGCTTTGCCCCGCTGAACGTGGGCGACATTGGCGAGATCGCCGCCAACATCCTCACCACTGCAGGTCACGAAAACAAGGCCTACAACATCACCGGCCCAGAGCTGCTGTCCGGCAACGACTTTGCACAAATTTTCAGCAAGGTCACCGGCAAGGCGGTGCAATACGTCTCACCAGACAATGCCACCACACTGTCATCGCTCACAGGTTCCGGCTGGCCAGAGTGGCAAGCCAAGGGTCTGGTCGAACTGTTCAATCTGTTCGGCGACAACCTTGCGGCTGTCGTGACGCCTGATGGTGAACAACTGCTGGGTCGTCCGCTGACCACGCTGGAGCAATATGTCAGCGCGAATAAGGCTGTGTTTGTTTGATCAGTCTCGTTGCTTTAGTCGAGTAACGAGCCACCCATGGCAGATTGACTGCCATGGGCGATCGGTTTTTAAGCGATCAAAAAATAATCTGCACTTTTTCAGGTTCTCTTAAGTAGAGACCTGAATTATTTGACCATCTCAGTGCACTAAATCCCCCAATCAAGCGATGTCCGACCCAGCGAGTATCAATAATAGGGTTGCCATCCCTTGGGTTTACTAGCAATAAACGGCCAATAAAGTCGACCCACTCCTTCGGCGATAAAAGTGTGGTCGAGTACGCATGGAAAGATCGACCACTTGAGAAAAAAGCCATATCGCGAATAACGGGCCTTGGAAGAAACGCTTTAAGTCGATCAATAGCTGAGCTTGCAATCTCCTCATGTAGAGAAAAGTCAATCATCGGAATATGCCAAGTTCGTCCGCGGATCTGAACATTCGAATGCATTGCCAGCTCTTGATTGCTAGCAAGTGACTTAATAGTTGCATTTACCCAACTTTCGGAAAAGTCATCAGAGCCGATATACAGCAATTCACGCTCATCAAATAGCGAATCGTTTACGTAAACGTATTTACTCAAATGAAAGTTCGAAGCTGAGCCATCAATCAGTGAGCTTAGAAAATGGAATGGGTGTTGCTGATTAATCACCGGATTTTGATTCCATTAAATATTTGGTAAGTCTCGAGTGCGAAGTCATCCGTCATCCCAGAAATAAAATCAACGATCAGATGTGCTCTCCTTTTTCGCTCATCTACATCTGGGTTCATTTTATATTTCTCTATATATCGAGTGGATATTCGATGTAGAAGGCGTGCATGAAAGTCGAGTTGCTTAGTCTTAATGTGGCCGCGATCTTTCGCGAGAAGCTTTATGAAGTCGCCCTCTTCAAGCTGAAGTAGTGGGCTGAAGTTGTCCAGCAATCCATTTATAGCACTTCTGCCAGCAAGCTCAATTTGTTCAACAGATCGGTCGGTATAGATTTTCTCCTGAGCAAAAGTTTTGATCTGTTGCAGCAAATCACCTGTTTCGCTAGTTTTGGGGAGGAGTTGAACTTCTTTTCCCTGCAAAATTTCATCTAGATGAGCAAGAAAATTCGCTGCTACCAAGCTAACAGCTTGGCTAATAGTTTGTGTCTTAAATTGAACGAAGTCCAATATAGAGTCGGATTCAAATTTATGGCCCCCGAAGCGTTCCTTTACTTCCTCTGACCTGCTCCCCGATTTAGTCCGAAATACATTTAGAGTTTGCGGTTAAAAAAACTGTCTGCGAACTGGTCAGGGGTTTGATAGCCTATGGCGCTAT
>LNDZ01000032.1 GCA_001464495.1 Betaproteobacteria bacterium Ga0074130 | reverse complement strand
CAATTGCTGCAGTCAACGTGGTCTTGCCGTGGTCAACGTGACCAATCGTGCCTACGTTTACGTGCGGCTTGTTACGCTCAAATTTACCTTTTGCCATGTCAAATCACTCCAACCGGTCAAATTACAAAGATTAAAGAATTCTGGTGCCCTTGACGTGGATTGAACACGTGGCCTCTCCCTTACCAAGGGAGTGCTCTACCACTGAGCTACAAGGGCAAATGCGTTACACAAACCGCAAACTTACAAAAACTGGAGCGGGTGAAGGGAATCGAACCCTCGTCTTAAGCTTGGAAGGCTTCAGCTCTACCATTGAGCTACACCCGCCCTCACCTACAATAAAGCGAGAAAGAACCCCCGCCTCACTCCGTACTGCATAACTTCTGGTGGAGGGAGAAGGATTCGAACCTTCGAAGGCAGAGCCGTCAGATTTACAGTCTGATCCCTTTGACCGCTCGGGAATCCCTCCAGCTGAACCTCGGATTATTAGCGATTAAGCAGTTTGTGTCAAGGAAGAAGCACCCAACCAAACCAAAAAACGCCAATAAACCAAAAGCACAAACCGGCTACAACAAAAAAGCCTGACCAGTCAGGTCAGGCTTTCGAATTCTGGTGGGTTGTGAGTGATTCGAACACTCGACCTACGGATTAAGAGTCCGCTGCTCTACCAACTGAGCTAACAACCCAGATTTACTGCCTTACTGCGAAGCCCGCCATTATAGCGACTTTTCTCAGTCGGTGGTGGGTCGTGCGTGACTCGAACACGCGACCAACGGATTAAAAGTCCGCTGCTCTACCGACTGAGCTAACGACCCGCACTGGCAGGAAAGCGCGAAATTATAGGACAGGGGCAATTACCTGTCAAACAATCTCGCACTCTTTTCCGGGTTCATAGCGTCGGTGACTGATACAAGGTTGGATCGTTAACCTTTGCGGCAGCAAACCCTTCTTGGCGCAGTCGGCACGAATCGCAGACGCCACAAGCCTTTCCATCCTCATCAGCCTGATAGCAAGACACTGTCATTGCATAAGGCACACCGAGACGCATACCTTCTGTGATGATCTCTGCCTTCGACAAATCGATCAGTGGTGCATGAACACGTAGATGCCCCCCTTCAACACCCGCTTTTGTAGCAAGGTTAGCCATGCGCTCAAAAGCATCAATGTACTCAGGTCGGCAATCCGGGTAGCCCGAGTAATCAACTGCATTCACACCGACAAAAATATCGCGTGCGCCAAGCACCTCTGCCCAAGCCAAGGCCAATGAGAGCATCACCGTGTTACGTGCTGGCACATAGGTAACAGGGATGCCCGGTTGAACGCCTTCCACGGGGACGGCAATGGTGGTATCTGTCAAAGCGGAGCCACCAAACTGGCCAAGGTCCAGCTTAAGTGTGCGATGTGATGCAGCGCCCAGTGCTTTCGTAATCCTGTCCGCCGCCTGAAGCTCCACCCGATGCCGCTGCCCATAATCAAAGGACAGGCAGTGGCAGGCAAAGCCTTGTGCACGCGCGATCGCAAGCACTGTCGCAGAATCTAGGCCACCAGACAACAGAACCACAGCAGGCGATAAAACTGGGTCAGCGGGCACGCTCACTCCCCCACAACACTTTGTGCAACTGCAACTGGAATCGAACAGGCAGATGGTCGCGAACCACCCACTCGGCCAATGTCGTTGGGGAAAGATCACCTTGCACTGGTGAGAACAGCACAGCGCAACGTTCGGTCAATTGTTCGCGCTTCACGACATCGGCAGCCCATGCGTAATCTGTCGCCGATGCAAGCACAAACTTGACCTCATCGTTTGCGTTTAACAGGGGAATATTTTCCCAGCGATTTTTATCTTCCTCGCCAGAGCCTGGCGCCTTGATGTCCATGATGCGAGCAACACGCGGATCGACCTCACTGATATCGAGTGCACCGCTAGTTTCAAGCGAGACGGAGTAGCCGGCATCGCAGAGTGCGCGCAGTAAATCAATACAGCCTTTTTGTGCCAGCGGCTCTCCACCGGTGACACAGATTGTCTTACAGCCGAACTCAGCAATCGTCACCATCACATCATCCAGCGACTTCATTTCGCCGCCGGAAAAAGCGTACTCAGTGTCACACCACACACAACGTAATGGACAGCCCGTGAGACGAACGAATACCGTGGGCAAGCCGATACGTGACGACTCACCCTGGATAGAATGAAAAATTTCGCTGATGCGCAGCCGGACGGGATTGTCGGCCATAGAAAACTACTTTTTCTTGAGACGCTGCTGTGCGGCCTGAGCGGCAGAACTCTTTGGATATTGCTGGATCAGGGCTTCCAGCGTCTTGTTTGCGCCCTTGGCATCACCCGCCTCAAACTGCGCATTAGCCTGCCCCAGAAGCGCATCAGGCGCCTTCGGGTCATTTGGCCAGCCAGCAGGCACGCGTGCATACTGATCCGCGGCCTTGGCAAACTCGCGTAGTTGAAAGTGGCTAGAAGCTTGCCAGAAATGTGCGCTTGGCTGCCGTACACTACCGGCATGTATCTTGGTGAAGCTTGCAAATGCAGACACCGCATCACGATAACGCCCCGCCTTGACGAAATTCAGGGCAATGTCGTAATCACGTGTCGCGGCGCCTTCATCTACAGCCGTCTTGGAGCCTGTCGCTTCGCCTGTCGGCAAACCGGGATCAGCTGCGGAAGCAGGCGCCGAAGGCTCAAGCTTGCGTAGGCGAGCATCAAGATCAACGTAAAAATCCTTTTGCCGCTTTTGCGTCGTTTCAACGTCGTACGCTAACACTTCCAGCTGACCACGTAGCTTCGCAAGCTCAGCTTTCAAGCCTTCCAGTTGATTGACGAACTCCAGCTGATTCTTGCTCCCGGTATCGACGCTCTGCTGCATGGCAGTGAAATCCGCCCGCAACTTATCAATACGCGCACGTGCCTCAACATCGTCAAACAAACCAGCATGTGCTGGCAGCGTGAGTGCTGTCAGGCAGGCAGCACTCCATGAGCGCAGACTGAAACGACGCAACATCCTTTAAAACTCGCCGGAGTAGAGAATGTCGGCACGACGGTTCTGTGCCCAGCACTCTTCAGACGCTTCGCCACAACGCGGCTTTTCCTTACCGACGCTCACAGCTTCAAGCTGATCTTCACGCGCACCCAGCAGTTGCAGGGCTTTTCTCACCGCCTCAGCACGCTTCTGACCAAGTGCTAGGTTGTATTCACGGCTGCCGCGCTCGTCGGTGTTGCCCTGAATCAACATCTTGTACTTGGCGTTGGCTTGCAAGAACTTGGCGTGGGCTTCGAGCAGCGGTTTGAACTCATCACGAATCGTATAGCTGTCGAGATCGAAAAACACTTCGCGCTTATACAGAACGCTCTTTGGATCCTTCAGACGATCCGGGCTGTACAGGCCGTCACGGCCAACCGGGCTAACGCTGCCGAGGTCGCGTGGTGAGCGATCTTCAACGCCGGCACCGGCTTGCTCAGGGGCGGGCGGTTGAGAACTACAAGCGGCAAGAAAGGCCAGACTGGCAAGCATAAAGAGGCGACGCATGATGAAACTCCAACGTAAAAATTAAGGGTAAAACTACTTTGCAAATGGGCCCCAGCTAGGCTCGCGCACATCACCGCCGCCGATCGCTGGCAGCTTCAGCTTGACGCGCCCATCGCTGGAAACGGCTGCCAACACTCCACGACCACCGATTTCCGTGGCATACAGAATCATGCGCCCGTTCGGCGCAAAACTGGGGGACTCGTCTTTTGAAGAGTCTGTAAGAATTTGTGTCTGCTTGCTCGCTAGATCCATCAGCGCAAGCTGGAAGCGCCCACTATTGCGGGAAATATAGGCCATGCTCTTGCCATCAGGAGACAGGCGCGGCGAGGTGTTGTAGCTGCCCTCAAAAGTCACACGCTTCACATCACCGCCTGTCGCCGGAATACGGTAAATCTGTGGGCTACCGCCTCGATCAGAAGTGAAATAGATGTACTGTCCATCCGGCGAGAAATTCGGCTCGGTATCGATGCCTGCCGAGCTGGCCAGACGGGTCACACCACTGCCGTCTGCATTAACTAGGTAAAGCTGTGAGCCACCATCCTTGGTCAACACTAAGGCCAAACGACGCCCATCTGGCGACCAAGCGGGCGCGGAATTCGAGCCCTTGAAGTTTGCGGCAACATGGCGGCGCCCTGCAGCCAAGTCATGCACATAGACAACAGGCTTCTTGGTCTGGAAAGACACATAGGCAATGCGATTTCCGTCCGGAGCCCAAGAAGGCGAAATAATCGGCTCGGAAGAAGCAAAAGCGGCTTGTGCATTGCCACCATCTGCATCGGCAACTTGCAACTCGAAGCGACCAACACTCTTGACCACGTAAGCAATACGCGTGGAGAAGACGCCGGGCTCGCCCGTTAGCTTTTCGTAAATGAAGTCGGCAATACGGTGACCTGTCGACCGTAGCTGGGAAGAGCTATGCAGCAATGCGGTACCACCGAGTTGAGCTTGCTTCTGGATGTCATGCAAGCGGAATCGCGTTTCAAACCGTCCGTCAGCCGTTGGCAGGACTTGGCCAACCGCCAGTGCATCGGCACCCCGGCTACGCCAGTCACCCCAAGCAATCGCCGCATTCTCGGGGATAGCGTTGCTGCCGGCATCTACCATGCGGAACAGCCCGCTACGATCTAGGTCGTTACGGATGACAGACGTCAGCGCCTGCGAAATGATGCGCTCGCCAGGGAAGTCTGCCACGGCTACCGGAATACGGTTGGCACCGGCACCGATAATTTCGACGGAAAGCTGTGCGTGCGCCAAGCCCGCAGACAGAGCCAGCAGCGCAGACAAAGAACGGAAAGATGTACGCATTTGCATGTTCATTCAGGAATTATACGGGTCAATTGGGGGTGCCCTGCTCAAGCGGCTTGAACTTGAGATCAAGGGCTCGATCAAAATCCTCGTTGCGTTCTGGTTTGGGTAATGGGCTCGATTTGTAGATAGCCCGCTCAATGGCCTCATCCAGTGCGCGGTTCCCAGAGGACTTTCGCAGCTTGACCTCAATGACCTCACCTGTCGGCAGTTGATTGACCCGGAACTCGGCCTCAGGGTTCCCGCTGACACCGGGAGGTACCATCAGGTTCCCGCGAATTTTGGCGCTAATGCGATCAACATAACGTGCCTTGCTTTTACTGGATGCGTTGGCGGCAGCACTTGCATTGCTAGCGGCCTCCTCTTTCGCCAGCATGTCGCGCAATTTGTCCTTGTTGCTTTGTTCGGCCTCGCGCTTGAGCATGTCCTTGATCGGGTCAAACAGCGGCTTGGGCTCCGGTTTCTTCTCCGGCTTTTCCTTGATCGCAATATCCGGCTTGGGCGCGACGACAGGCTTTGGTGGTGGCGTCTCGACCTTGGGCTCTGGCTTGACCTCGGGCTTAGTTTCGGGCTTGGGCTCGCTTCTCGGCGCCGCTGCAGGCACTGAGCTCACTAACTCCACTTCGACGGCCGCTGGCAACGAGCTCTGCCACCGTATGCCGTAGATCAGGAACAAGGCCAGCAGCACATGTACAACCACCGTCATGATGGCAGCAGCCCGTTTGCCGGGCTCACTCACACGATCATCAAGGTGCAGCGCGTCGTTCATTGCTTGCCCGGTTGGACCAACAGACCGATTTTGGCAACCTGCTGACGCTGTAACTCGTCCATGACACCCAGGACGGCTTCGTAACGTACATTCTTATCGCCGGCAATCAGGACTGCCTGCTCAGGGTTCTTACGCTGTGCAGCGCGCACTTTTTGCGCCAACTCAGACTTGCCAAGATCCTGTTCAGTCGCATTGCCGGAACGGTCGCGCAGGGTCAGCGAACCATCCGCCTTGACCGTAATTTCGAGGGGAGCCACGGGTGGCTGGGCAGACTTGCCAACGCTAGGCAGCTCGACGTTGCCGGGCTGCACCATGGGCGCAGTCACCATAAAAATGATCAGCAGAACCAGCATCACGTCGATATACGGCACGACGTTGATCTGATTCATCAACTGTCTTTTGTGGCGCGGCATTACTTCATCTGCCTTTGCAGGATGTTGGAGAACTCTTCCATGAAGCTTTCAAAGCGCACCGACACACGATCCACATCATGGGCAAAACGATTGTAGGCAACGACCGCCGGAATCGCTGCAAACAGGCCAATCGCCGTTGCTACCAGCGCTTCTGCAATCCCCGGCGCGACTGCCGATAGCGTCGCTGTCGCCATGGAGGATAGGCCGCGGAAGGCATGCATGATGCCCCACACCGTACCGAACAGGCCCACATACGGACTGACGGAGCCGACTGAAGCAAGGAAAGCTAGATGCGCTTCCAGATCATCAATTTCACGTTGATAGGTGGCGCGCATGGCACGACGTGCGCCATCGACGATGGTGGCGGGGTCGAGCGCACGCTGATTTCTCAGCTTGGTGAACTCGCGATAGCCGGCTTCGAAGATACGCTCCATCGCGCCAGTCTCATGCCGATTATTCACGGCACTTTGATACAGGCCATTGAGATCGCCGCCGCTCCAGAACTCACGCTCAAACTGATCGGTACGCTTGCGGCAATCACGAATGGCAAAGCCCTTGCGGAAAATCCAGTACCAAGACATGAAGGAAACAGCGAGCAAGAGCAGCATGACCAGCTTGACGACCAAACTGGCATGCATGATCAGTTCGAGAATGGACAGATCCTGAGTAACGTTCATGAAGCGACTTTCTCCAATGCCTTGAATTTTTCCTGAATCTCTTTAGGGATCGCTGCCGCACGCGCGGCGACGGGATCAAAACACACCACACGCACCGTCGCGCTAAATAGCAACTCCTGACCACGCAACACGTTTTGCTGAAACACGACTTGGGCTCGCCCCACCTCTTCGAGGGTGGAATGCACGAAGAGTTCATCGTCGAGCCGGGCCGGCTTCAGGTAATCGGCCTGCAGCGAGCGCACCGCAAAGGCAATACCATGCGTGGCGATCAGACTGCCCTGATCAACGCCTAGTGTACGCAACCAATCGGTACGTGCTCGCTCGATAAAGCGCAAATAGTTGGCGTAATACACCACACCGGCAGCATCAGTGTCCTCGTAATAGACACGTACTGGCAGGCTGAATTCACGCGCAGGCGCGCTCATTCCTTCCACAACTCTCCGTTAGGCCCGACTCGAGGTGCATCCAGTCCAAAGTGGCGCCAAATCGAGGGGGTGGCAATGCGCCCACGCGGGGTGCGCTGCAAATAGCCTTGTTGAATTAGATACGGCTCAAGCACGTCTTCAATCGTGTCGCGCGCTTCGCCAATCGCAGCCGCTAGGTTATCGACACCCACCGGGCCACCACCAAACTTCTCAAGCACGGCCGAGAGCAGCTTGCGGTCCATGATGTCGAGCCCGAGATGGTCAACATCCAGCATCACCAGCGCTGCATCCGCCACGGCCTGCGTTACCTTGCCATCTGCCTTGACCTCAGCAAAGTCACGCACGCGGCGCAACAGGCGATTGGCAATCCGCGGCGTACCACGCGAGCGGCGGGCAATTTCGGTTGCACCTTCATCAGCAATCGCGCAGTTAAGCAGATTGGCTGAGCGCGTGACGATAGAGGCCAACTCATCTGGTGTATAGAACTCAAGGCGCGCGACGATACCGAAACGGTCTCTTAAGGGGTTGGTCAACATGCCGGCACGGGTCGTCGCACCCACCAAGGTAAAGGGCGGCAGATCAAGCTTGACCGAGCGAGCGGATGGACCTTCGCCAATCATGATGTCGATCTGAAAATCTTCCAGCGCGGGGTAGAGAATTTCCTCAACCACGGGCGAGAGGCGATGAATTTCATCGATGAACAACACATCGTGCGGCTCGAGGTTGGTCAGGATCGCAGCCAGATCGCCGGCGCGCTCCAATACGGGCCCCGATGTCTGGCGCAAATTGACGCCCATCTCATGCGCAATGATGTGCGCCAGCGTGGTCTTGCCCAGACCCGGTGGGCCGAACAGCAAGACGTGGTCGAGGGACTCTTTACGCTTTCTGGCCGCCTCGATAAAGATTTCCAGCTGACCACGCACCTTCTGCTGCCCGACATACTCGGCCAGCTTCTTGGGGCGCAGCGCACGTTCGAGCGCCTCCTCCTGAGAGGACTCGGGCGCTGCTGAAATGACGCGCTCGGAAAACTGGTCGGTCTGTATCGCCATGGTGTTTAGAGTTTATCAGCCCTTGCCCAGCAGCTTGAGCGCCTGACGAATACCGTCACTAACTGTTACATCTTCTGGCAGGGTCTTCATTGCACTGGCCGCTTCGCGCTCGTTGTAGCCAAGGGCCATCAGCGCATTAAGAATGTCGCTGCTGGTGTCCGGCACATACACGCCACCACTGGTGGTTGCCACCCCCGGCGCAGTCGGCAGCTTGTCCTTGAGCTCAAGCAAAAGGCGTTCAGCAGTTTTCTTGCCGATACCCGGCACCTTGGTCAGACGTCCGACTTCCTGACGGGCCACGGCACTGACCAGCTCCGCCACAGACATACCTGACAATACGGCCAAAGCAGTACGGGCGCCGACGCCGGAAATCTTGAGTAATTGACGGAAAGTGGTCCGTTCATCTTGAGTCAGAAAACCGAACAGCAGCTGCGCATCTTCACGCACGATGAACTCGGTCAGCAGCGTGACCTTATCGCCAATATTCGGCAGGTTGTAAAAGCTGCTCATGGGCACGCCCACTTCGTAGCCGATACCGCCGACATCCACCAGAATCTGCGGCGGGTTCTTTTCGGCGAGGATGCCACTGATGCGTCCGATCAAGAAATTTCTCCTTTGGTACCGCTATTCGCTATTGTCTATTTGATCAATCGGCCGCCACGGACGCGATAGCCAGCAGTGACGATGCTGCCCAACCCCTGGCCGCCGTGGGCATGTGCAATCGCGCAGGCCAGTGCATCGGCGGCATCGGCAGAAGGTGAGCCGGGCAGCGAGAGCAGGCGCACGATCATGCTCTGCACCTGCTCCTTGGCCGCCTTACCGTGCCCCACAACCGCCTGCTTGACTTGCAAGGCGGTGTATTCAGACACCGGCAGGTTAGCCAACACCAAGGCACTAATCGCTGCCCCGCGGGCCTGCCCGAGCAGCAGGGTGGATTGCGGATTGACGTTAACGAAGACCTTTTCCACTGCGGCCTGATTGGGCGCATAGGTGGCGATCACTTCGGCAATCCCATCAAGAATGACCTTGATTCGCTCAGGCAAGTTTTCCTCGCCCGGCGTCTTGATAACGCCACTGGCGACATAGCTCAGCTTACTGCCCTGAGCCTCGATGACACCAAAGCCCGTCACGCGCAAACCGGGGTCTATGCCGAGAATGCGCGCAGTGGCTGACATTTACTCTTCGATCAGTGCAGAGGTGTACACATCCTGCACATCGTCCAGATCCTCGATCGCATCAAGCAACTTCTGCATCTTGATGGCGTCATCACCGGTCAAGGTGATTTCATTCTGCGGACGCATCGTGACTTCCGACATCTCTGCCTTGAAGCCCGCCTTTTCAAGCGCCTCTTTAACCGACAGATAGTCAGCAAAGCTGCTGATCACTTCGATGGAGCCATCGTCATTGGTTGCGACGTCTTCGGCACCGGCTTCCAGTGCCGCTTCCATCAGCGCGTCTTCGTCGGTCCCCGGTGCAAAGAGGAACTGACCAATGTGATCGAACATGAAGGCCACGCAACCATCCGTACCCATGTTCCCGCCGTGCTTGTTGAACGCATGGCGAACTTCGGCAACTGTGCGGGTTTTGTTGTCTGTCAAGCAATCAACGATCACGGCGGCGCCAGCGATACCGTAGCCTTCGTAGCGGATTTCAACGTAATCCACGCCTTCCAGTTCGCCGGTACCCTTCTTGATGGCGCGCTCGACATTGTCTGCAGGCATATTGACGCTCTTGCCCTTGTCCACAGCCATGCGCAGACGCGGGTTGAAGCTGGGGTCACCGCCCCCCATCTTGGCAGCAACGGTGATTTCCTTCGAGATACGGGAGAAAACACGACCGCGCTTTTCGTCCTGACGGCCCTTGCGGTGCTGGATATTGGCCCATTTACTGTGTCCGGCCATAACAATGTCCTTTTTATTGCCTACGCTTTTGCGTACTTGTTACGTACTTATTCGCGTGCTTGAGTGAGTGAAGGCAAGCACCAATCAGTGCCTGTCATTAGAATGATGGAATTCTACCATTCACCACCCCGCCCATACTGGAGCGCTTATGTCCCGCCCCTTGCCTATTGCCCGCGCTAATGATCTGACCCTAGACCTACTCCCCGCATTGGCCAACCGCCACGGCTTGATTACCGGCGCCACCGGAACGGGCAAGACAGTCACGTTGCAGACACTGGCTGAGCAACTGGCCTCAGTCGGCGTGCCTGTCTTCATGGCAGACGTGAAAGGTGATCTGTCTGGGCTTGGCGAAGCTGGTGCGGAGAGCGACAAGTTCAAGAAGCGTCTGGATGCGCTGGGTATCAGCGATTGGTCGCCAAAGGCCAACAGTGTGGTGTTCTGGGATGTGTTCGGCAGTGGCGGTCATCCGGTACGCGCCACGATTTCGGATCTAGGCCCGCTTCTTCTCGGTCGCCTGCTCAACCTCAATGACACGCAGGAAGGCGTGTTGCAGCTCGTCTTCAAAATTGCAGACGACCAAGGCCTGCTCCTGCTTGACCTCAAGGACCTGCGTGCCATGGTCCAGCACGTTGGCGAGAACGCCAAGCAATACACCACTGATTATGGCAACGTCTCGGCGGCATCCATTGGCGCCATCCAGCGTGGCCTTCTGCAATTAGAGGAGCAAGGCGGCGATGTGTTTTTCGGCGAGCCCATGCTCGACATTGCCGACTTGATGCAAACCGCGGCAGATGGTCGCGGCGTAATCAACATCCTTGCGGCCGAAAAGCTGATGAACAATCCGCGCCTGTATGCCACCTTCCTGCTGTGGCTGCTGGCCGAGCTGTTTGAACAACTGCCGGAAGCTGGCGATCTCGATAAACCCAAGCTGGTATTTTTCTTCGACGAAGCCCACCTGCTCTTCAACGATGCGCCACCCGCGCTTCTCGAAAAGGTTGAACAGGTGGTGCGCCTGATCCGGTCCAAGGGCGTTGGTGTGTTTTTTGTCACGCAGAACCCGCTTGATATCCCGGACAAAATTCTCGGCCAGCTTGGCAATCGCGTGCAGCACGCACTCCGTGCATTCACCCCGCGCGACCAAAAAGCCGTCAAGGCCGCGGCAGAGACCATGCGTGCCAACCCCAAGATCAATGCCGAGACCGCAATCACCGAGCTCGGCGTCGGCGAGGCCCTGGTCTCTCTGCTAGATGAACAGGGCCGGCCCGGGATTGTTGAGCGCGCATTCATCATGCCGCCCGCCTCACGCATTGGCCCAATGACGGCGGAGGAGCGCAGCGCAGCTATCAAGGGCTCGCTCTTGTTCGGCCATTACGAACAAGCTGTCGACCGCGAATCTGCTTATGAAAAACTCAAGGGTGCGTCAGCAGCAAAGCCACCAACAGCACAAGCTCCGCAGCCGGTACCTCAGCCCGTCCCCCAATCTGAACCAACCAGCAGTGGCGGGTTTGGCGAAGTGCTCGGCGATCTCTTTGGCGGTGGCAGCACGAGTAGCAACCGTCGCCAAACCGCCACTGAAGCTGCCATCAAGAGCGCTGCACGCAGCATCGGCTCACAACTGGGCCGAGAAATTGTGCGCGGTGTGCTCGGCTCCATCCTCGGCGGAAGGCGACGCTGATTATTCCCGCCTCACTCAATTCACCTCGCACACTCGGACTGTTGTTAGCAGTGTTGGCGGCGGTGGGCTTTTCCTTCAAGGCCATTCTGGTCAAGCTCGCCTATGCCGTGCCCAGTCCGATACCGCTGAGTGCCCTGGCATTGCTGACATTACGCATGCTGTATTCGCTGCCCGTGTTCGCCTTGATTGCCTGGCGCGAATCACGCGACAAGCCGCGTCTGAGTTTGCGTCAATGGGGCATGGTCGCGGTACTCGGTTTATTCGGTTACTACGGCGCCAGCCTGCTTGACTTCATCGGGCTGCAATACATCAGTGCGGGTCTAGAGCGTCTTGTGCTGGCGGTCTATCCGACATTGACCTTGCTGCTGAGTGCAGCCTTTCTAGGTGAGCGCCTGACATCGAGGAAACTGGCCGCCTGCGCCATCTGCTATCTGGGTATTGGTGCTGCCTTTGTTCACGACCTTAACTTTGCGGCCGACAACACCGCGGTCTGGATTGGCAGTGGCTTTGTGTTTGCGTCGGCGGTGAGCTATGCCTTATATCTGGTTGGCACCGGGCCGATGCTGCAGCAGATTGGGACACAACGCTTTACAGCACTCGCCATGCTGGTATCGACCGCTGTCACCATCGCGCACTTTCTCGGTACCGAATCGCTCACAGGTCTACAGCAGCCCTTGCAGACACACGGACTGGCAATTGCTATGGCACTCTTTTCCACCATCATTCCTGTACTGGCTTTATCCGCTGCCATCCGCCGTATCGGCGCCCCTACCAGTGCCCTGATCGGCTCAAGCGGCCCGCTGCTCACCATCCTTTTTGGCTGGTGGCTGTTGGCCGAACCGATCTCGCTTTTCCAGATCGGCGGCATGCTGCTGGTCGCATTCGGGATCAGCCTAATCGGCAAACGCTAACCCAAGGCGGTCGAACATAAGCTAATATATTGAGAAGACTCAATTTTTTCACTTCGCCTCGCCTGCCTCGCCCTGCCCGGCCTGTTCCCGCCTCTGCAACCCCATGAAACCGGCCCGCACCACCCGTCACTGGCTTCTCAATGTGTTCCCCACCGGCACTGCGCTGGTGATTGTGTTCGCCTTGCTGATTGCCTTTCTAATGTTGGTCAGTCAGCGCTGGCTGGAAGAGCGAGGCTCATTGCTTGCAGAAGTCAAACTGCAAGCCACGCTGGTCGGTGAGAACGTGTCGATATCGCTCGCGGCAGGCGACCCACAAATGGGGAATGACATGCTGGCAGCGATGGCTAATGCGCCGCGCGTGCAAAACACCGGACTTTACCGTCGTGACGGCCAATTATTTGCGCGTTATGACCGCGACAGACAAAGAGCCCTGCCTGCCGCCAGCCCGGCCATTGGACACTTCTTCGAACCCGGCTTTCTGAACGTAACGGTCCCCGTGAATTACGGCGGGGTGCGTGATATTGGCACGCTGCTGGTACGCGTCACCCTGGATGGGCTCTACAGCAGCATGCTGTATTTCATTGCCAGCCTGCTCGGCACAGTGACCGTTGCTACCTTGCTCGGCCTACTCATGAGTCGCGGGCTGCGGCAGCGTATGAAGCAGGCCGAACATGATCTGCATGTGCTCGCACTCTATGACCGTGTCACCGGCCTCTCCAATCGCTATGCCTTCGAGATGGCGATTGAACAGACTGTGTTGCGCCATCAGCGTGACGGTGGCGGGTCTGCTCTACTGTTTATCGACGTCGATGGTTTCAAGAAAATCAATGACCGCTTTGGCCATGCCAGTGGCGATAAAGTCTTGCAGGAGATTGGTCAGCGCATCACCTACACGCTGCGCGCTGCTGATGTGGTGGCGCGTTTGGGTGGTGATGAGTTCGGTGCCATTCTCGTAAATACATCGAACCCGGCAGATGCCGCACACGTCGCCGAAAGTCTGGTCCGCGAAGCTGCTAAACCCTTCCTGATGGGCGAAGCCAGCGCGCATATCGGCTTCAGCATTGGTATCGCGATGCTGCCAGATGATGGCGATGCGGGTGCCATCCTCATGCACCACGCTGACTTGGCGATGTATCACGCAAAGAGTCTGGGAAAGAGTAACTACCAGTTCTTTTCGGACACGCTGGACAATGCCGTGCGGCGGCGCCTGGAAATTGAAGAAGGCTTGCGTCGCGCGCTGCGTGATCGCGAACTCTCTGTTGTGTACCAGCCTCAAGTCACAACCTTGGGAGCGCCGCCTCAGGGCGTAGAGGCGCTAGTGCGCTGGGTGCGGCCGAATGGCACCAATATCACTCCCTGCGAGTTCATTCCTGTGGCTGAGGAATCAGGTTTGATCAGTGATATCGGTGACTATGTGCTGCAACAGGTCTGTCAGGACATCCTCTCCCTGCGACAACAAGGCTTGCCCGTACCTGTGGTAGCGGTGAACCTCTCCGGACGCCAATTCCTGCGGCGCACCTTTGCGCGCGACATGATGCACACCATCGAAAGCGCAGGACTCACGGCTGCCGACATCGAGATCGAACTGACAGAAAGTGTGTTGATGGATAGGCTGGACGAGTATCGCCAAATCATGGCAGACCTCAGTGCGTCTGGCGTCAAGATCGCAATTGATGACTTTGGAACGGGCTACTCGTCATTGAGCTATCTGTCCAAGCTGCCTGTCAGTAAGCTCAAAATTGACCGCAGTTTTGTCAGCGAGCTACCCGACAACCCCAATAGCCTGACGATTGTCACAGGCATTGTGAGCATGGCCCATGCACTTGGGTTGCGCGTTGTCGCGGAAGGCGTCGAGACCGAGGCACAAGCCACCTGCTTGCTCGACAACGAGTGCGACCTCTTGCAAGGATATGGGACCGGCCGGCCAATGCCACTGGCTGAACTAGCGCGTTTGCTGACCCCAGCGCACTGAGGCCGCAACAACTGTCTGCCTTACTTTGGCAAGCCCAGACGCCCTGCAATCTCAAGCGTCAGATCGGCCTGATTCATCGAGTAGAAATGCAGTCCGGGTGCGCCACCGTCTAATAGTTGTTGGCACAAGCCAGTGACCAGCTCAAGGCCGAGTGCACGAATTGATGTTGCGTCATCACCCAACGCTTCAAAACGCTTGCGCATCCAGCGTGGAATTTCTGCGCCACAGCTATCCGAAAAGCGCGCGAGCTTGGTAAAACTGGCAATCGGCATGATGCCGGGCACTACAGGAATATCAATGCCACGGCGCTGCACGGCTTCGACAAAGCGGAAGTAAGCATCAGCGTTATAGAAATACTGAGTAATTGCCGAGTTCGCGCCGGCTTTGACCTTACGTTCAAACGCCTGCAAATCATCTTCCGGCGAACGCGCTTGCGGATGCCACTCTGGGTAAGCCGCCACCTCAATCAGAAAACGGTCACCCGTTTCAGCACGGATGAACTCAACCAGCTCGTTCGCATAACGGAACTCACCAGGGTCACCGGTGCCGGAAGGCAGATCACCGCGCAATGCCACGATGCGCTTAACACCTGTTGCAGTGAAGTCGTCGAGGATGGCGCGAATCTTTTCGTGCGTTGAGCCAATACAGGACAGATGCGGTGCCGCCTGATAGCCCGCCGCAGAAATCTCACGAACCGTTGCAAACGTACGCTCCTGCGTGGAGCCACCTGCCCCATAAGTCACTGAAAAAAAGTCGGGCTTGAGTACGGCCAGACGTTCAGTAGTTGTCCGCAGCTTGGCCGCGCCTTCAGGCGTCTGTGGCGGGAAGAATTCGATCGAAAGATTATGTGCCATGACAGTATTGAATTACTTGCCGCCCTTGAGCAGCAGGCTAGAGAGCAGCCAGGAAATGATGCTGTAAAGCAGTGCGCCGATAAATGCGGTCATGAAATCCTGGACCACAAAACCGCGCAGGATAGAGCCGACAAACCAGAACAGCAGGGCATTGATGACCAAAATGAACAACCCCAGTGTCAGCAGCGTGACCGGCAAAGTCAGTATTACTAGCACTGGCCGTACTAGGGTGTTCACCAGACCTAACAACAGTGCTGCAATCAGCGCTGTTGTGAAAGACGACACCTGAATTGAAGGCATCAGATATGCCACCCCCAGCAGCGCTATCGCATTGATTAACCAGACGAGCAACAAACTCATTTCAGGACTCCTTGGATAGCGCCGCTAGAGCGGCAGATCAGACAGATCAATAACGATAGTGATCGGTCTTGTACGGGCCTTCCTTCGGCACACCAATATAGGAGGCTTGCTGGTCGGTCAGTTCAGTCAGTTGCGCATTCAGCGTCTTCAGTTGCAAACGCGCTACCTTTTCGTCCAGATGCTTGGGCAGCGTGTAGACGCCAACTGGATAATCACTGGTACGGGTGAACAGCTCGATCTGGGCAATCGTTTGATTAGCAAACGACGACGACATCACGTAACTCGGGTGACCAGTACCGCAACCCAGGTTAACCAGACGCCCCTTGGCCAGCAGGATGATGCGCTTGCCGTCCTTGAAGATGACGTGGTCGACTTGCGGCTTGATCTCTTCCCACTGACAGTTCTTTTCCAACGAAACAACATCGATTTCGTTGTCGAAGTGACCAATGTTACAGACGATGGAATTGTTCTTCATCTTGGCCATGTGGTCATAGGTGATCACATGGAAGTTGCCGGTGGTGGTGACAAAAATATCAGCCTTGTCGGCGGCGTATTCCATGGTCACAACGCGATAGCCTTCCATGGCGGCTTGCAGCGCGCAGATCGGATCGATTTCAGTGACCCAGACTTGGGCAGACAGTGCGCGCAGTGCTTGGGCTGAACCCTTGCCCACGTCACCATAGCCGCAAACGACAGCGACCTTGCCAGCAATCATCACGTCAGTAGCGCGCTTGATACCGTCCACCAACGATTCGCGGCAACCATACAGATTGTCGAACTTGGACTTGGTGACCGAATCGTTCACGTTGATAGCGGGGAACTTCAGATCGCCACGCTCATGCATTTGATACAGACGATGTACGCCGGTGGTGGTTTCTTCGGTTACGCCCTTGATTTGCGCCAGACGGGTCGAATACCACGTCGGATCGGTAGCCAGCTTGGCCTTGATCGCTGCGAAGAGAATAGTTTCCTCTTCCGAACCTGGCTTGGATAATACAGCCAGATCCTTCTCGGCCTTGGCACCCAGATGCAGCAGCAGGGTTGCATCACCGCCGTCATCCAGAATCATGTTCGAGTAGCCGCCATCGGCCCACTCGAAGATGCGGTGGGTGTAGTCCCAGTAATCAACCAGGGTTTCGCCCTTCACGGCGAAGACGGGAATACCAGCCTTGGCAATCGCGGCCGCGGCATGGTCTTGCGTTGAGAAGATATTGCACGACGCCCAGCGCACTTCTGCACCCAGATCAACCAGTGTCTCGATGAGCACAGCGGTCTGGATAGTCATGTGCAGTGAGCCGGTGATGCGGGCACCACGCAGCGGCTTGGTGGCCGAATACTCCTCACGGATCGCCATCAGGCCCGGCATTTCGGTTTCGGCAATGAGGATTTCCTTGCGGCCCCAATCGGCCAGGGAAATATCGGCAATGATGAAGTCTTGCTTTGCAGTCACGGTTCGCTCCTTGAACGGTGACCGGGAGACGAGGAGGCAGTGGAGCAAGCTCCAGCTCACCTGCGCGCCGCCCGGTACGGGTGGGTCAGGCGAGCGCAGTTCTATCTGAAAACCGAGCCTGGCGGTGTGCAGTCTTCTGAAAGAAAACCACCGAACCGTCGCAGCGCTCCTCGGAGATGGGCTGATTATAGTCGAATCATGCGCTTGTGCGCTAAAGCCCACACAATCACCCGCTGCCGAAGAACCTCACACATGCTTGACCCGGATCAACAGTAAAGCAGCAACAAGCTCTAGGATGGAGATGACTCCCGTTGATCTCTCCCATTGGCGCCCATGCTTGGGCTGGAATCTCTGACATGAGCAGTGCCCCATGAGCAACGCCCCAAGCACACCACCCGAGCAGGTTGATCAGCGCGGGACTATTCCAAGCCATGAGTTTGTGCAGATTGCCGCCTCCGTCTTTGAACGTGTCAGCATCGGCGCGATGATTACCGATGCTGAAGGACGGATTGTCAGCGTCAATAACGCCTTTAGCGCCTTCACCGGGTACAGCGCCGGGGAAGTTATTGGCAAAAAACCTTCATTACTGCAGTCCGGCCGCCAAGATGCGCGCTTTTACGCGGAGATGTGGCAAACCTTGCGCCAGCGCGGGCACTGGAGCGGCATTGTCTGGAATCGCAAGAAAAATGGCGCTCACTATGCCGAATTACTCAATATTTCAAGCATCTATAGTGAGGACGGCCATGTCACGCACTATATCGGCACCTTCAGCGATATCACTTATACACAGGAATACGCTGCGCACCTAGAACACCTCGCACACTACGATAGCCTGACAGACTTGCCGAATCGCGTGCTGTTGGCCGACCGCCTGCAACAGGCCATGACTCGCGTACGCCGACAATCGCAGCGGCTAGCCGTCGGTTATCTAGATCTTGATAATTTCAAACCGATCAATGACTTGTACGGTCACCTCACAGGAGACGAGGTGCTCATTAGCGTGGCCCGGCGTTTGAGCAGTTGCTTACGCGATAGCGACACACTGGCGCGCATCGGGGGCGATGAATTTGCCATCCTGCTGTGCGACTTGGGAGAAGACGGCGCTCATGAGGCGACCTTTCGTCGCCTGTTACAAGCGCTTGAGCCACCGTTCCATGTCTCGGGCCAAACGCTCACGGTTCAGGCCTGTATTGGCGCGACCCTATACCCCGCGGATTTTGTAAGCGCTGAAACACTACTGCATCATGCCGACATCGCGATGTATGCGGCGAAGCATCAAGGGGGCAATGGGTTCCGCATGTATCAACAAGACATGCAGAAACCCACTGTTAATTAAGGCTGAAGTCTTTCAGGTTCAGCCAGTCGCCCGCCCCCGTCGCGTCGTAGCCTGGCAGGTTAGCAATCAGCTCGGGAAACTCCGGGCTGCAAATCTTTTCCAGCAACAATTGAACCGCCGGCGTTTCCCAGGTTGTCTTGGCCCCTGCCAGACAGTAGTTTTCATGCGCAAGCGGGATGAACTCCAAGTTGAACTGGGAGGCGGCCGCCTGCACACCAAAGCCCACATCTGCCATACCGCTGGCAATAAAAGCCGCAACTGCTGCATGGGTGAACTCAACCGACTCATAGCCATGAATTTTGGCCGGGGAGACTTTCGCCTCCTCGAGCATCAAATCCAGCAGGAATCGGGTGCCTGAATTCTGCTGGCGATTGATGAAGCGCACATCAGGGCGTGTCAAATCGGTCAGTGTATGGATTTTCTTGGGGTTTCCCGGCGCGACATACAAGCCCTGCACACGGCTGACCAGTTTAATGGCCTTAAAGTCGCGCGGCTTTAAGTAGCGCGTCAGCCGCTCACGTAAGACATCATTGAGCGGGCGCTGCGGCACATGGAAACCGCACAAATCGCAGTTGCCGTGCGCAAGCGAGGCCAAAGCATCGATGCTCCCCAAATATTGCAGATCGATACGCACATTGTCTTCAGGGCGCATCAGCTCGGGCAAACGCGCAATTGCGTATCCATGACTGGCATGAACCCGGATACCGGGCGCCAACGCATTGATTGCACGCAACAATTCAAGATCAATTTCGGCCGCCAAGTTATCCAGCTGGGGGCCCAAACGGGCACGGATACGCTGCGCTGCCCAGGCTAGCTTCTCGCCCAGCGGGGTCAGGCTAGCGCCTTTGCCCTGCTCAGTATCGATCAGGGGCACGCCAAAAAAGTCGGACCACTTATGCACGAGATTCCAAGCATGGCGATACGAGTAGCCGGCACGCTTGGCTGCCTCGGTCAGCTTGCCGGTTTCCGCAATTGCCGCAAGAACATCAAATAGAGCGGGCTCAATGTCCTGCCCCAGATGGTTGCGAAATCGCCATGCGGCTTCAATGTTGATGATGCGCTTGTGCATTAAATTTCATATTGGAAAGGTGGGTATCGACGTCTATTATCCAGTGCGTAACGGCTTTGAACAAGAAGGACTTTGAAGCAATTCTAGGTCACTGTGAGACGCCCTAGACTTTATGCACGAGAGTGCATAACCCCCGAGCTTATGTGATTCGCTGCACAAGATCGGTTTTTGGTACATCTGGAGAAGTCATGACAACTACCCCTACGTTGTCGGACCAGCAAAAAAAATCGCTGGACGACATTCTGGCCCGCCTCAAGGACGAGCCAGGTCCGCTGTTTCCAATTCTGCACGCCATTCAGGATGAGCTTGGATGGGTGCCGGAGGAAACCGTACCCGCCATCGCCAAGGCCCTGAACCGCTCACGTGCCGAAATTCATGGCGTGATCACCTTCTACCATCACTTCCGCACTCACCCGGTCGGCAAGCACATGGTTCAAGTATGCCGCGCCGAAGCCTGCCAATCCATGGGCTCTGTTGCACTGGAGTGCCACGTCAAGGAAAGCCTAGGCATCGACTATCACGGCACCACCGCTGACGGTCAAATCAGTCTTGAGGCCGTTTACTGCCTCGGCAACTGTGCCCTATCGCCATCGATCCGCGTGAACGACGACATCGTTGGTCGCGTCAGCAAGGAACGTTTCGATGAAGTGATCGCTGAACTGAGGAGCGCACAATGACGACTCGTATTTATGTCCCGATGGACTCCTCCGCGGAAGCCATGGGCGCCAAGAAGACCGCTGCAGCGATTGTGGCGGAAGCCGAAAAGCGCGGCGAGAAGATTGAACTCGTACGCAACGGTTCGCGTGGCCTGTACTGGCTCGAGCCGATGGTCGAAGTTGAAACCCCCGAAGGTCGTGTGGCCTACGGCCCGGTGACGGCCAAGGATGTTGCCGGTCTGTTCGACGCTGGCCTGACCAAGGGCGGCAAGCACGCCCTCAGCTTGGGTCTGACCGAAGAAATTCCGTACCTGAAGAAGCAAGAGCGTCTGACTTTTGCGCGCGTCGGCATCATCGACCCGTTCTCGATCGAGGACTACACCAAGCACGAAGGCTTCGAAGGTCTGAAAAAGGCACTCAAGCTTGCACCGGCTGACATCGTCAAGGAAGTCACTGACTCCGGCCTGCGTGGTCGTGGTGGTGCAGCCTTCCCGACAGGTATCAAGTGGAACACCGTGCTGGGCGCTCAAGCCGATCAAAAGTACATCGTCTGTAACGCCGACGAAGGCGACTCTGGCACCTTCAGCGATCGCATGCTGATGGAAGGTGACCCGATGTGTCTGATCGAGGGTATGACCATTGCAGGTCTGGCCGTCGGCGCGACCAAGGGCTACATCTACTGCCGCGAAGAATATCCGCACTCGATCCGCAACCTGAACAAGGCCATCGAGATCTGCGTCAAGGCAGGCTATTTGGGCAAGAACATCCTCGGCTCCGGCAAGGATTTCGACTTGATCGTACGTGAAGGCGCTGGCGCCTACATCTGCGGCGAAGAAACCTCGCTGCTGGAGTCGGTCGAAGGTAATCGTGGTCTGGTGCGCTTCAAGCCGCCACTGCCTGCACTGCAAGGCCTGTTCGGCAAGCCAACCGTCATCAACAACGTGATGTCGTTGGGTTCGGTGCCAATCATCCTGGCCCGTGGTGGTGAGTTCTACAAGAACTACGGCATGGGTCGCTCACGCGGCACGCTGCCATTCCAGCTGACTGGCAACCTCAAGCACGGTGGTCTGGTAGAAAAAGCCTTCGGCCTAACTCTGCGCGAACTGCTGTACGACTTTGGTGGCGGCTCCGCTTCCGGTCGTCCAATCCGCGCCGTGCAAGTGGGCGGGCCGCTGGGCGCCTATGTGCCTGAGTCGCAATTCGATATTCCGCTCGATTACGAGGAATACGCCAAGGTCGGCGCCATGGTCGGCCACGGCGGTCTGGTGGTGTTCGACGATACCGTCGATCTGGCCCAGATGTCGCGTTACGCCATGGAATTCTGCGCCATCGAATCTTGCGGCAAGTGCACGCCCTGCCGTATCGGCTCGACCCGTGGCGTCGAAACCATCGACAAGATCATCGCAGGCAAGGAGCGCGGAAAGAACATCGCCCTGCTCAACTCGCTGTGCGACACCATGCTCAACGGCTCGCTCTGCGCGCTCGGTGGCATGGCTCCCTACCCTGTTGTGTCGGCCCTCAAGCATTTCCCTGAGGATTTCGGCATTGACAAGACTGCAGCCGCCTAAAAAGGAGAACCATAATGTCCCTACCCCGCCCCACTGACTACGGTACACCTGCGAAGGAATCCGACAAGTACGTCACCCTGGAAATCGACGGTGTCGAGGTTACGGTTCCTGCCGGCACCTCCATCATGCGCGCCGCTTCGATGATCGAACATCCGATCCCGAAGCTGTGCGCCACCGATAGCCTGGATGCATTCGGCTCTTGCCGTCTGTGCCTGGTCGAAATCGAAGGTCGTCGCGGCTACCCCGCTTCGTGTACGACCCCGGCCGACAACGGCCTCAAGGTGAAGACCCAAACCCCGAAGCTAGCCGAAATCCGTAAGGGCGTGATGGAGCTGTACATCTCCGATCACCCGCTCGACTGCTTGACCTGCTCGGCCAACGGTAACTGCGAACTGCAGGACATGACCGGTGTGGTCGGTCTGCGCGAAGTGCGTTACGGCATGACCGGTAACGCCAATCACTTCGAAGCCGACAGCCCACTGAACATCGGCAAGGATGAATCTAATCCCTACTTTACCTACGACGCCTCCAAGTGCATCGTATGTAACCGTTGCGTGCGCGCGTGTGAAGAAACCCAAGGCACGTTTGCACTGACCATCGATGGTCGCGGCTTTGACTCGCGCGTGTCACCCGGTCAAATGGAAACCTTCATGGGTTCCGAGTGTGTGTCCTGCGGCGCATGCGTTCAGGCTTGCCCAACCGCAACCCTGATGGAAAAGGGCGTGATCGAACACGGTCAAGCCGAACAGACCACCACCACCACTTGCGCCTACTGCGGCGTGGGTTGTTCCTTCAATGTCGAAACCAAGGGCGAACAAATCGTTCGTCTGGTGCCGGACAAGAACGGTGGCGCCAACCACGGTCACTCGTGCGTGAAGGGTCGCTTCGCATGGAGCTACGCAACCCACCCTGACCGCATCACCACGCCGAAGATCCGTAAGAGCATTGACGATCCATGGCAAGAAGTGTCGTGGGAAGAAGCGATCAACTATGCCGCCAGCGAATTCAAGCGCATCCAAGCCAAGTACGGCAAGGATTCCATCGGTGGCCTGGTGTCGTCGCGTTGTACCAATGAAGAAGGCTATGTCGTCCAGAAGCTGGTGCGTGCTGCTTTCGGTAACAACAACGTTGATACCTGCGCCCGCGTCTGCCACTCACCGACTGGTTATGGTCTGAAGCAAACCCTCGGTGAATCCGCCGGTACGCAAACTTTTGACTCCGTCATGAAGTCCGACGTCATCGTTGTCATCGGTTGTAACCCAACCGACGGCCACCCAGTGTTCGGCTCACTGATGAAAAAGCGTCTGCGTCAAGGTGCCAAGCTGATCGTTGTCGATCCGCGCGCCATCGACTTGGTCGAGTCACCGCACATCAAGGCTGACTATCACATCCCGCTGAAGCCGGGCACCAACGTGGCTGTCGTGACCGCCATGGCCCACGTGATCGTAACCGAAGGCCTGCTGAAGGAAGACTTCATCAAGGAGCGTTGCGATCTTGAGTCCTACGCGATGTGGAAGGAATTTGTATCGCGTCAAGAAAACTCGCCGGAAGCACTGGCCGAGACCATTGGCGTTGATGCAAACATCATCCGTGAAGCTTCTCGCCTGTATGCGACCGCCGGCAATGGCGCGATCTACTACGGTCTGGGCGTAACCGAGCACAGCCAAGGTTCGACCACTGTTATCGGTATCGCCAACCTCGCCATGGCCACCGGCAACGTCGGTCGCGAAGGCGTGGGTGTGAACCCGCTGCGCGGTCAGAACAACGTGCAAGGCTCCTGCGACATGGGCTCTTTCCCGCACGAACTGCCGGGCTACCGTCATGTGTCCGACACCACCGCACGCCTGCAATTCGAAGCTGCATGGGGCGTCAAGCTCAACCCGGAACCGGGTCTGCGTATTCCGAACATGTTCGAAGCAGCGCTGGATGGCACCTTCATGGGCCTCTACTGCGAAGGTGAAGACATTGTTCAGTCCGACCCGAACACGCAACACGTCGAAGCTGCCATGCGCGCCATGGAGTGTGTGGTTGTCCAGGATATCTTCCTGAACGAAACCGCCAAGTTCGCCCACGTGCTGCTGCCGGGTGCAACCTTCCTTGAGAAGAGTGGCACCTTCACCAATGCCGAACGTCGTATCTCGCCGGTTCGCCGCGTGATGACCCCGGTTGCGGGTTACGAAGATTGGGAAGTCACCCAGATGCTGGCTAACGCCCTTGGCTATCCGATGAACTACAAGCACGCATCGGAAATCATGGACGAAATCGCCTCCCTGACCCCGACCTTCACCGGTGTGAGCTTCGAGAAGCTGGACAAGCTGGGTTCCGTCCAATGGCCATGTAACGATGAAGCACCGGAAGGCACGCCGACCATGCACATCGATACCTTCGTTCGCGGCAAGGGTCGCTTCATGAACACCCTGTACGTACCGACCGACGAAAAGGTGAATGCACGCTTCCCGCTGATCCTGACCACCGGCCGTATCCTGTCGCAGTACAACGTGGGTGCCCAAACCCGCCGTACTGCTAACCAGGAATTCCATAGCGAAGACGTGCTGGAAATCCACCCGATCGATGCCGAAGCTCGTGGCGTGAAGGATGGTGACTGGGTTGGTATTACGAGTCGCGCAGGTGAAACTGTGCTGCGTGCTGTCCTCACCGAGCGTATGCAGGCAGGCGTGGTCTATACCACCTTCCACCATCCGTTCTCGGGCGCCAACGTGATCACCACCGACAACTCGGACTGGGCGACCAACTGTCCAGAATACAAGGTTACGGCGGTCGAAATCACCAAGGTCAGCCAGCCGTCGGATTGGCAACAGCGTTATCGCGAGTTCTCCCGTCAGCAGGAAGAGTTCCTCACCAACGCCGTCGCCAAGGTCTGAACCATGTCAGTACGGCCCTCTCGGGAGGGAGGGCCTGTTTGAAAGGAAAATTAAATGAGTCATTCATCCGGACCGGATAACCTGATCAAGATGGCCAACCAAATTGGTTCCTTCTTTGACAGCTTTACCGATCGCGAACTGGCGCGTAACGAGGTCGCCAAGCATTTGTCGCGCTTCTGGGATCCTCGCATGCGCCGTGCCATCATGGCCTACGAGGCTGAACACAAGGATGGCAACGCCCTGATGCCCATTGTGCGTGAAGCCCTCAGCACGATGCCGGCCCCGCCACCGAACAACTAAGTTCTCTGGTTGAATCAAAACAAACCCCGCCACGGGCAACCCTGGCGGGGTTTGTTTTTGGGCAAGCCCAACCCAACAGCCCTCCTTTGATAGGGTTGATTCAAGCGAGGGCGCCCCGAAGCCGTACAATATCGACATTACGCCGCACGCCCCAGAAAGCGCCAGCCATGAACACCCCTACCCAGCAAGCCGAAGTCTGTGCCATCGAAGAAGCTGGTTTGCGCGACACCCCTTGGACCACATCGGTTCCTGGACACATCACCCGCGTTACCAAGGACGGCTTGCTTGAGCAAGTCGAAGAGCTAGTCGAAGAGGTTCCTGTCGCACTCGTCTACAACGGTATTTCCCATGCCGTGATGCTGGCAACGCCAAACGATATCGCCGACTTTGCACTCGGTTTCAGCTTGACCGAAGGCATCCTGCAATCACCGGCCGAGCTCTACGACGTGGACGTAGTTGAGCTGACCAACGGGATTGAAGCCCGACTGGAAATCGCCACCGAGCGCTTTCTAACGCTGAAGGATAGACGTCGCAATCTAACGGGACGTACCGGCTGCGGCCTCTGTGGCGTGGAAAGTCTCGATGCAGCAGTCAGAAACCCAGCGCCGGTCGATGACGGCTTGCGCGTGACGCCCGATGCTATCCACACAGCGTTGAATAATTTGGCCGAGTTACAAGTCGTCCACAAGAAAACGGGCGCAGCCCATGCCGCGGCATTTGCCCTGCCGGATGGTTCCGTACTGTATGCCCGCGAAGATGTCGGTCGTCACAATGCGCTCGACAAATTACTCGGCGCGCTCGCTCGCAACAAGGTTGATCCAAAATCAGGCTTCGTGGTTGTCACCAGCCGCGCCAGCTATGAAATGGTACAAAAGACCGCCTCACAGGGTATCGCCCTGCTCGCGGCCGTCTCGGCACCCACCGCCTATGCGCGTCGGCTGGCAGAAGAGTCAAACCTGACGCTGATTGGTATGACGCGGCCAGGACGACTCACGGTGTATGCCCACAAGGAAAGACTTGGACTTTGATGCCTTCTGACCTGTATTGAGCGCTCTGCACAGACAATAAAAAACCCGGCGCAAGGCCGGGTTTTTTATTGTGACAGAGGTAATTTACAGACCAGCATCCGCGCGGAGCGCAGCAGCCTTGTCAGTCGCTTCCCAAGTGAACTCTGGCTCATCACGACCGAAGTGACCGTAAGCAGCCGACTTCTGATAGATCGGGCGCAGCAGATCGAGCATCGCAACAATGCCCTTCGGGCGCAGGTCAAAGTGCTTCTTCACGAGCTCCGAAATCTTCTCGTCAGATACCTTGCCGGTGCCTTGCGTGGTGACATACACGCTAGTCGGCTGCGCCACGCCGATAGCGTAAGAAATCTGTACCAAGCACTTGGTGGCCAAGCCAGCAGCCACAACGTTCTTAGCGACATAACGCGCAGCATAAGCAGCGGAACGGTCCACCTTAGACGGGTCCTTGCCGGAGAAGGCACCACCACCGTGCGGTGCAGCACCGCCGTAGGTATCGACAATGATCTTGCGACCGGTCAAGCCGCAGTCGCCTTGCGGGCCACCGATAACGAAACGACCAGTCGGATTAACCAGATACTTGATCTCGCCCTTGATCAGTTCCTTCGGCAGCACTGGCTTGATGATGTCCTCGATCACGGCTTCGCGGATCGCTTCCAGCGAGATATCCGGCGAGTGCTGGGTAGACAGTACAACGGTATCAATGGAGTCAGGCTTGCCGTCCACATAGCGAATGGTGACTTGCGACTTGGCGTCCGGGCGTAGCCACGGCAGACGACCGTCCTTGCGCAGCGCAGCTTGGCGCTCGACCAGACGGTGCGACAGATAGATCGGTAGCGGCATCAGGCTAGGGGTTTCGTCACAGGCGTAACCAAACATCAGGCCTTGGTCGCCCGCGCCTTGATTCAGGTAATCATCGCTAGCGCGATCCACGCCTTGGGCGATATCCGGCGATTGCTTGTCATAGGCCACCAGCACTGCACAGCCCTTGTAGTCGATACCAAACTCAGTATTGTCATAGCCGATGCGCTTGATGGTGTCGCGCGCGATCTGGATATAGTCGACGTTCGCGGTAGTGGTGATTTCACCTGCCAGCACAACCAGACCGGTGTTGCAGAGGGTTTCGGCGGCCACACGTGCATACGGATCCTGCGCGAGAATCGCGTCAAGGATGGCGTCAGAAATCTGGTCTGAAACCTTATCGGGGTGTCCTTCGGACACTGACTCCGAGGTAAAGAAGTAGCTATTGCTCATTGATCCTGCTCCAAGAAATGTCCCGTTAGTGATAGCTGGCGTTACCAGCCCCGGGAACACAGAGCAGGCGCGCTTTAGCAGAAATTCGTCGTGGCTCTAAACCAACAACACCGCCCTGCAAGTTGTCCTCATTAACTCGGCGGTACATAACGGGCACGGCAAGCACGCCTGTTACAGGCGATAATGTAGCCCTTTCAGCCGCCACGTTCAACCCTGACAGCAACGATGTTTCTCCTGTTCCGCATCCTGCGTGTTTTCCCGCTGCCCCTGCTACACAACCTCGGCGCCTTGCTGGGCTGGTTGGCTTGGCTGCTATCCCCGCGCTACCGCCGTCAGCTGCAGGCCAACCTCACGCAAGCCGGGCTGAGCGAGGTCCGTAATGAGGCCATCGTTGCCGGTGGGCAATTAGTGGCGGAACTGCCGAAGATCTGGTTACGGCCACAGGACGAAGTCATGGAGCGCGTCGTCAAGGTCAGCGGGCAGGAATATGTCGAAGCGGCATGGGAGGCCAATAAAGGCATTCTGTATCTGACGCCACACTTGGGCTGCTTCGAAATCACCGCACAGTACCTCGCATCGCATCGCCCGATTACCGTGCTTTACCGCGCGCCTAAGCAAAGCTGGTTGCGCGACCTTTACGCCGCAGGGCGCGGTGCCAATCTCAAACTAGCCACTGCCGATATGGCCGGCGTGCGCACCCTGATCAAGGCGCTCCGCGCGGGCGAAGCCATCGGCATGCTGCCCGACCAAGTACCGGGCAACGGTGAAGGCGTGTGGGCACCTTTCTTTGGCCGCCCCGCTTACAGCATGACCCTCGCTGCCCGCCTTGCCGATACCGGCGCTACTGTGCTGCTGACTTATGCTGAGCGGCTCGCCTATGGCGCTGGCTACCATGTGCACTTCATGCCGCTGTCAGCCCCCTTGAATGGCGGCCCTGAAGACAAAGTCGCACAACTGAATGCCGAAATCGAACGCGTGATCCGCGCCTGTCCCGGACAATATTTGTGGGGCTATAACCGCTACAAGCAGCCGGCCGGCGCACCACGCCCACCCGTCACTGAGACCCCATGAGCCGCATTGGGATTTTCTGCATGTGGCTGCTGCACTGGCTGCCACTACCGCTGCTAGCGTTGGTTGGCCGAGGGCTTGGCCATCTGCTCTATTGGGCTGTGCCCGAACGCCGGCATATCGTGCAGACCAATCTGCGCCTGTGCTTCCCCACGATGAGCGAAGGTGAACGCACGGCGCTGGCACACGAACATATCGCCTTGGTAGGGCGCAGCCTGCTCGAACGCGGCCTTGTATGGTGGGCGAGCGAAGCACGGCTACGGCGCTTGCTGCGGATTGAAGGTATCGAACATATTGCGCCTGTAGGCAGCCGTAGCAGCGATGCCCCCGTGATCTTGCTCGCACCGCACTTTGTGGGCCTCGACTTGGGTGGCACGCGCGTGACCATGGACTTCGACATTGTTAGCATCTATGCGCGACAAAAAAGCCAAGCCTTTGATCAACTGCTGTATCACGGGCGCAGTCGCTTCGGCGCTCAGCGGCTGCTCTCGCGACAGGATGGCGTGCGCTCCACCGTCAAAGCACTGCGAGAACATCGACCGTTCTACTATCTGCCGGACATGGATTACGGTCCGCGCGATGCCGTATTCGTCTCCTTCTTTGGGGTGCCTGCCGCCACCATCACTGGGCTGCCGCGCATTGCCGCACTCACCGGCGCGCGCGTACATGCCTGTGTCACGGAGATGCTGCCCGGCGGGCAAGGCTACGTGACACGCATTGGCCCAGCCTGGGACAACTTTCCCAGCACAGATATCGAGGCAGATACGCGCCGCATGAATGCCTTCATCGAGGCTGAGGTTTTACGGATGCCAGCCCAGTATTACTGGGTACATAAACGCTTCAAGACCCGTCCTGAAGGCGAAGCTAGCATGTACTAAGGCCGCAAATGGCTAGCTATAGCTCACCCAATCGAGCTTTTGCCTATCGCCGGAGCGGAGTAGGATTTATCCGCATAAGCTAGCGCTGTGCAGGCTAGATATTGATGACTGAACCCCATGGCGCCATTTTTCGGCTGCCATAAAGATAGATTGATATGAAACTCAAGTTTTCCAAGATGCAAGGACTCGGCAACGACTTCGTCGTACTCGACGCAGTACGCAATGCTGCCCTTGCAAAGTTGAGTCCAGCCCAAGCCAAGTTTTTGGCAGACCGACACTTCGGCGTTGGCTGCGACCAGATTTTGATTGTCCAGAAGCCAACACGACCGGATGTGGATTTCCGCTATCGCATCTTCAATGCCGATGGCGGCGAAGTTGAGCAATGCGGCAATGGCGCACGTTGCTTTGTCCGCTTCGTGCATGACGAGCACCTGAGCGACAAACGCGCCATCAAGGTGGAAACACAATGCGGCGTGCTGACACTGACACTGGAAGAGAGCGGTGAGGTCACCGTGGACATGGGTGAGCCCCACTTCCAACCGGATGAAATTCCCTTCATCAGCGATTCTGAGACGGTGCTTCACGCATTGGACGTGAACGGTAAGTCTATCGATATCAGCGTTGTCTCGATGGGCAACCCGCATGCAGTGCAGGTCGTCCCCGATGCTGAAGCGTTCCCGGTGCATATCGACGGCCCGGTCATCGAATCACACCCGCGCTTCCCTAAGCGTGTGAATGCCGGCTTCATGCAGGTGGATAGCCGCAACACCATTCATCTACGCGTGTATGAGCGCGGCGCGGGCGAAACGCTAGCCTGTGGTACAGGGGCGTGCGCCGCAGTCGTAGCGGGCATTCGCCGGGGCTTGCTCGACAGTCCGGTGCGCGTCACTACCCACGGTGGCGACCTGTCGATTGCTTGGGCAGGCGATGGCCACTCAGTCATGATGACCGGCCCCGCTGTCACCGTTTTCACTGGCACCATCGAAATTCCTGACGCTAACGACTAACTCTGCTGACGACCTACATCATGACCACTCAATTCGATCCCAACGAAGTCGCGCGCTACCTGCAAAGCCATCCGGAATTTTTTGAGCACTATGCGGACCTGCTGGCCCATGTGCATATTCCCAGCCCCCACGGCGGCAAGGCCATCTCCATCACCGAACGCCAGATCGGCATCCTGCGCGACAAATCGCGCCAGCTTGAGGGCAAGATGTCCGAACTGATCGGCTTCGGTGAAGAAAACGACATCATCTCGGAAAAGGTACACCGGCTCGGTGTCGCCCTGCTGGGTGCAAAAGATTTAGCCAGCGCTGTTGCCACCATCTACGACCATATCGGCAACAACTTCGCGGTTCCTCACGTGCTGGTCCGTCTATGGGGTGTCGGCAGCGGCGGTGCGCCTGAGTTCGCACCAGTAGCTGATGTGCTCAAAGCACAGGTTGGCGCCATGACCCACCCCTACTGCGGTGCCATTGCGGGTCAGGAAGTCGCTGGCTGGTTTGATGAACATGTGCGCTCTGTCGCTCAGGTACCCCTGCGGGAACCTAGCACGCATGGCACCACGCATGAGGGCGCTTGCTTTGGCGTGCTGTTATTCGCCTCTGAGGATGTACGACGCTTCTACGCGGATATGGGCACGCTTTATCTCGAACGTATTGGCGACCTCGCCGCTGCCGCCCTGCTGCGGGTTGTTGAGTAAGCTTGGTCGAGTAAACGATATGTCGGCGAGCAGCATTGAAAACTTTCTCGCCGAACTCGAGCATCAGCGGCTCGCCAGCCCACACACGCTGACTGCCTATCGGCGTGATCTGCAGCACTTGCAGACGCTAACGCCTGCAACCGCGCCAGAACAGATCGCACCACCGCAACTCAAACGGTTATTGATGAAGCTGCATGGCGAGGGGCTGGCGCCACGTTCAATCGCACGCACACTCTCCGCCTGGCGTGCCTACTACCGCTGGCTGGCCAAGCGCAGCGCCATTACACGCAACCCCTGTGATGGCCTTCGCGCCCCCAAACAGCCACGCAATCTGCCCAAGGCCCTGGGCGCCGATCAAGCCAATGCGCTGCTCGATGGTGAGCCAGACGATGCACTGGAAAACCGTGACCGCGCGATGGCAGAGCTGCTCTATTCATCAGGGCTACGCCTGTCCGAACTTGCCAGTCTAGATATCGGTGCCAATTTCGACCTGAAAGAAAACGAAGTCACCGTGCTCGGTAAACGTAACAAGACCCGAACGGTGCCCATCGGAGGCAAAGCCAAGGAAGCTTTACTCGACTGGATTCAGGAACGCGCCGCCATCGCCAAGGCGGGAGAGAAGGCGCTGTTCGTCAATCGCACCGGCACTCGACTCTCCACAACCAGCATCGCGCGTCGCCTGTCCCGTTGGGCACAAAAACAAGGACTCGGCGTCCATGTGCATCCGCACATGCTGCGCCACTCTTTTGCTTCTCACCTGCTGCAATCGTCAGGTGATCTGCGCGCGGTGCAAGAGCTGCTCGGGCACAGCAACATCAGCACGACACAAATTTATACCCATCTCGACTTCCAGCATCTAGCCAAGGTCTACGACCAAGCGCATCCGCGCGCGCGCAAAAAATAGAGTTAGTGACGGCCGCGTGTCTGTGAGGGCAGCTCGCCGAACATGGCGGCATATTGATGGGCGAATTTGCCTAGGTGGTTAAAGCCCCAAGCATAGGCGATCTCAGATACGGTCCCGGTCTCATTCAGCAGCGCCCGGCGAACACCATTGAGGCGAAGCGCGCGCATATAGGCCAGCGGGGCTAAGCCAGTCGCTTCTTCAAAGTAGTTCTGTAAGGCGCGGCGACTGAGATGAAAGCTTGCACACAACTCATCGATTGATACATGCTCGCCAGGCTGTTGCAGGATGCGCACACGCAGCTGTTCAAGCGCGGGGTGTCGATAGGTTTGACGTGAGTCTCGACGCGAGACAGGTGCGGTGTCAGTGCGTTCGCCACTCAGCAAGCGCGCAAGACTTGCAAAAATACGCCCTTGCAAAGCGATGCCATCACCGGTGCTAGCGTGTGGAAAATAACGGTCAGCATCAAGCAAAATGTCCGAGAGCTTGTTGCACACATCCAGCTTGAGATCGAGTGGCAGCGACAACACATCCCGAACACGCAATAAATCATCAAGCGAGCGCTGTCCGGTTGCTTCAAGATAGGCGCCAAAAGCCTCACGCTCAACAACAATGCCAAACAGATTGAAGTTAGGCGCAGTCAGCAGCTCAAATTCATTCCCACCTTCGCTGATACAAATCGCGTTCGCGGGCAATTCGCGCCCGCTCCAAGACATCACACCCGCTCGCGGTGCTGGAATCCCAAACCACAGCGAGTTATCCCAGGCCGCGCAACTCTGCCGTAAAGACTGATTCGCGGTTTCGACAAACACCTGCGATTGCGGCAACCACAACTCGGTGACCTGCCCTTCAAACTGTCCCGGAGACAGTTGATCGTAGAGCTGATCCCACTGACTCAGGTTCGCGGCATGCGCGCCGGCATCATGCGCCTCGACCCTGCGCAACAAGGGCACATAGGGAGCAGCAGTGTGAGCGAGTGGGGAAGATGGCATGGAGAGGCTCCAGCGAAGACTTCCTTCCCTATAAGCAACTCACATACCACTTTCGCCAAATCGCTCAAGGCCTTGCAGCACTTGGCCTGACACCACAACACTGCGGAAATGGCCTCAACCCGGTCTCCACAACAGGGCATTTACACAAATTCAGCACCTCAATGGTGCAACGCGACAAATTGTGCTGAAAAGGGATAGTCAGCGGCACGGAGGCTGGCGCAAGATGATTTCAGAACCCCGCGTGATCCGTGGGGCGTCATGTCATCAAGGGGATATCCATGAGTAATGAATCACAGCACAGCCTGGTCAAAAGCCTGGGCACTTGGCAGTTATGGGGGATTGCCGTTGGTCTGGTTATCTCAGGCGAGTATTTTGGTTGGAGCTTTGGTTGGGCAACAGCAGGAACGTTGGGGTTCCTGGTCACCACCATCGCGGTAGCACTGATGTACACCACCTTTATTTTCAGCTTTACCGAGCTCTCCACCAGCATTCCACATGCAGGCGGGCCGTTTGCCTACAGCTACCGTGCCTTCGGGCCGACCGGTGGCTTCATTGCCGGCATGGCAACACTGATTGAGTTTGTCTTTGCGCCGCCCGCGATCTCACTGGCAATTGGCGCTTACCTAAATGTGCAGTTTCCGGGACTCGACCCCAAGACCGCAGCTGTCGGCGCCTACATCGTTTTCATGGGACTCAACATCGTCGGTGTGCGCATTGCTGCCACTTTTGAGTTGTTTGTCACGGTGATCGCGATCTTCGAACTACTCGTGTTCATGGGCGTGGTTGCACCTGGCTTCTCCTTCGCCAACTTCGCCAAGGACGGCTGGGCGGGCGAGAGCAACTTCTCTATGGCCTCTATTGCCGGCATGTTTGCGGCTATCCCGTTTGCGATCTGGTTCTTCCTCGCCATTGAAGGCGTCGCCATGGCTGCCGAAGAAGCCAAGGATCCGAAGCGCTCGATTCCGATTGCCTACACCACGGGCATCTTGACGCTAGTTGTCCTCGCAATTGGGGTGATGGTGTTTGCCGGCGGTGCTGGCGACTGGAAGGCATTGGCAAACATTAACGACCCATTGCCACAAGCCATGAAGATGATTGTGGGTGAAAGCAGTGGCTGGTTGCATATGCTGGTGTGGCTGGGCCTGTTTGGCTTGGTGGCCTCTTTCCACGGCATCATCCTCGGCTACTCCCGCCAAATCTACGCGCAGGCACGTGCGGGTTATCTGCCGGGCTGGCTGGGTGCTGTCCATCCCAAGTTCAAAACCCCGCACCGCGCCATTATTGCTGGTGGTCTGATTGGTATCGCAGCCATATTCAGCGATGAACTGCTGCAGTTTGGCGGGCAAACCCTCACCGCAAACATCGTCACCATGTCGGTGTTCGGTGCGCTGCTGATGTACATCATGAGCATGGCGGCACTGTTCAAGCTGCGTAAGAGCGAGCCAAACTTGGTGCGCACCTACCGTACGCCTTTCTATCCTGTGTTCCCGGCCATCGCACTTGGTGGCGCATTGATCGCCCTAACAACGGTAATCTGGTTCAACCTGATGCTGGCTGGAGTGTTCCTCGGTATTCTGGCATTCGGTCTGCTGTGCTTCCACCTGACCCGCCATACCCGCGATAACGTAGCCTTTGATGCCAGTCTGGCTGCGGTGACTGAATGACATTCAGCTATACCGTTGGCGCCCGTCGCCATGTCTTCGCCGATCTGAAGACGCTGCTCGCCAAAGCCAGCCCCGCCCGTTCGGGCGACATGCTGGCCGGCGTGGCAGCGGCAACGGAAGAGGAACGCATGGCGGCCCGCCTGGCACTGGCCGATGTGCCGCTCACGCACTTTCTGAATGAAGCGGTTGTCCCGTACGAGATTGACGATGTCACGCGGCTGATTATCGACAGTCACGACACGCAAGCCTTTGCGGTCATCTCCAGTTTGACGGTGGGTGAGTTTCGCGATTGGCTGCTGGCAGACAGCACGGATGCGGCAACGCTGTCATCACTCGCGCCGGGGCTCACGCCCGAAATGGTTGCTGCCGTCAGCAAGCTGATGAGGAATCAGGATCTGATTCTGATTGCCAGCAAATGTAGCGTCATTACGCGCTTCCGCACGACGGTTGGCCTGCCCGGTCGCATGTCGGTGCGCTTGCAACCGAATCACCCGACGGATGATGCCAAGGGTGTGGCCGCCTCCATCCTTGATGGTCTGCTCTACGGCAGTGGCGATGCCATGATCGGCATTAATCCAGCGACCGACAATCTCGTCGCCATTGGCAAGCTCCTCCACCTGATAGACGATTTGCGGCGCCGCTATGAAGTGCCGATGCAGAGTTGTGTGCTCACGCATGTCACCAATACGATTCAGGCCATTGAACAAGGCATGCCAGTCGATTTGGTATTTCAGTCGATTGCAGGGACGGAAATCACCAACAAGAGTTTTGGCATCAACCTCAGCATGCTCGGTGAGGCCTGCGATGCGGCGCGCTCACTCAAGCGCGGCACCGTTGGCAATAACGTCATGTATTTCGAAACCGGCCAGGGTAGTGCATTGTCGGCCAACGGCCACCACGGTGTCGATCAACAGACGCTGGAAACACGCGCCTATGCAGTTGCGCGCAAGTTCGATCCGTTCCTTGTGAACACCGTGGTTGGCTTTATCGGCCCCGAATATCTTTACGACGGCAAGCAGATCATTCGCGCCGGCCTTGAAGATCACTTCTGCGGCAAGCTCCTCGGCCTACCGATGGGCTGTGACATTTGCTACACCAATCACGCGGAAGCTGACCAAGACGACATGGACAACTTGCTCACCCTGCTCGGTACGGCTGGCATTAACTTCATCATGGGTATTCCAGGCGCAGATGACATCATGCTCAATTACCAAAGCACCTCATTCCACGATGCGCTGTATCTCCGCCGCGTACTGGGCAAGCGTCGCGCCCCTGAGTTTGAAGAGTGGTTGGAACGCATGGGCATCACCAACACACGCGGTGAGTTGATAGCTCAACGCGAAGACACACAGCCCCTGCTGGGGCTGGCTGCGGGGTTCTGATATGAGCAGCATCGTCACGCCGGATGTATGGAGCAGTGCTCGCCAATTCACGCAGGCGCGCATTGCATTGGGTCGCTCGGGTGTCAGCCTGCCCACGCGCGAAGTGCTGAACTTTTCCTTGGCGCACGCACAAGCGCGTGATGCGGTTCATCTACCGCTGGACGTGCTCACGCTGCATACCGAACTCAGTGCCCGAGGCTTTCCTGTCCATACCGTCAGCAGCGCGGCGGTCGACCGAGCCACGTATCTGCGACGCCCGGATTGGGGACGCAAGCTCAGTGACACTAGCCGCACACTGCTCGCAGCGAATGCGCCTGATCGCCCCCCTGAATATGTCTTCGTCGTTGCCGATGGTCTGTCATCACTGGCCGCAGAACATGCGATGCCCTTGCTGGAAGCCTTGCGGCCATTACTGCCTGAACTGGATAAGTCACCTATCGTCATCGCAACCCAAGCACGGGTGGCCCTTGGTGACGAAATCGGCCACCTGCTGGGTGCGCGTCAGATTGTCATGATGATCGGCGAACGCCCCGGTTTGTCATCGCCAAACAGCCTGGGCTTATATCTGACCCACGATCCCAAGCCAGGCCTCTCCGATGCCAACCGCAATTGCATCTCAAATGTGCGACCCGAAGGCCTGAGCTACACGGAAGCCGCACATAAGCTGGCTTGGCTGATGGCCGGCGCACGCAAACTCGGACGTAGCGGCGTGGATCTTAAGGACGAGAGTGGCAGTGCGCTACCGCCTGTTGAGACAGTAGCGCTGGGTTAGTTCAGGAAATCGCCAGCATCCGATCCAACGCCACCTTGGCCGATGCTGCCTCGTGCGCAGGCACCTTGATCTGATTGACCACATTGCCCGCAGCAAGGTTTTCCAGCGTCCAAGCGAGATGCTGGGGATCGATACGCTGCATGGTTGAGCACATGCAGACGGTTGGCGCCATAAACTGCACCAGCTTACCTTCGTGCTTCACTTCTTCTGCCAGACGGCTGACCAGATTTAACTCAGTGCCGACCAACCACTTGGTGTTCGGTGCGGCTTCCTTGACGATCTTGATGATGTATTCGGTCGAACCGACATAGTCAGATTGCTTGCACACTTCGAAGCTGGATTCCGGGTGCGAGATGACGAAGCCATCCGGATGTTGATTGCGCCACTTGAGAATATGGCCGGGCTGGAACATCTGGTGGACAGAGCAATGCCCCTTCCACAGCAGGATTTTGGCTTTCTTGATTTGCTCCGGGGTGAGCCCGCCCATCTCTTGGTCGGGGTCCCACACTTGCATGTCTTCCAGTGCAATGCCCATCTGGTGACCACTCCAGCGACCGAGATGCTGGTCAGGGAAAAACAACACCTTTTCGCGTCGCTCCATGGCCCAGGACAAGATGGTCTTGGCGTTGGTTGAGGTGCAAACGATCCCACCATGATCACCGCAGAAGGCCTTCAGATCAGCCGCTGAGTTGATATAGGTGATCGGCGTGATCATCTCGTCGGGGTTCAGCACCTCGGACAACTCGCGCCAGCAGCGCTCAACCTTGGCCAAGCTAGCCATGTCTGCCATGGAACATCCAGCAGCCAGATCGGGCAGGATTGCAATTTGAGTATCCGGTGTCATGATGTCGGCCACTTCAGCCATGAAGTGGACACCACAAAAAACAATGTATTCGGCACTCGTTTCTCCCGCTAGGCGAGATAACTTAAGCGAATCTCCAGTGAGGTCAGCGTATTGATAAACGTCTGCGCGTTGATAATGGTGGCAAAGTAACACTGCCCTCCCGCCGAGCTTAGCCCGAGCGGCACGTATGCGCGCATGGGCATCCTCATCGGCAAGAACATTAAAGCGATCAAAGTTGATTGTAGACGTTTGCATGATGGCGACTTGTGGCAGGAAACCGCTGACAGTTATAAGAGAATGATTTTATCACCGGCCACTCAAGTCACCCCTGTATCCAGGGCAATCCCGCGGCACGCCAGCCATTGACTGAACTGCGGTGATTATTGGCATCCTTGTCGCCCTCGAAGCCTTCGAGCACGTTATAGCTGCTGTGATAGCCGGCCTCGTTGGCGGCTTTTGCAGCCGCACTCGACCGTGCGCCGCTACGGCACATGAACAGCACGATGCCTTCAGGCGACAACGCATGTTTCAGCTGATCGATGAAATGACCGTTTGGTTGGCTGCCGGGATAGGTCAGCCATTCAATCTCGACCGCATTTGGCACACGCCCCACCCAATCCCACTCCGCCTTGGTACGCACATCCACCAAGCGCGCGCCCGGTGACTGCTGCAAAACCTCCCAAGCTTCTTGCGGGGTAAAGGCACCGGCATACGGTAGCTGAAGGTCCTTGGCGCGGGTTTGGGCCAACTTGAGCAATTCGGTCATACGCCCCATCTCATTGACTCCTTGATCTGACCTCAGGCTCGAACGAGCCTAGGAAAAGTTTATCTAGTCGGTGAGTATAGGTGAAACCCGACTATGCCCGGCACAAGCGGGCCACGGACTGGTAGGGGTGCTGCGCTACGGCTATGTCCCTTGCACGCACCATCAGAACTGCATTTATTCGCAACTTATGCACCACTTTGGAGCGCAAGGCGTCGCATTGAACCATATTGGTGCATTCACCGTTTTGGCACAAGGAGCCGGGCTCCTTTATGGCACAATACTTTGCTGGCAGTTACCCGCGCCATCAATAATGGCACGTAACCTGCTAGACCGATTACGTTAGCCCATTTCGCAAGAAATACACTGTTTAGAGACACCCGTTCAGGAGATCACCTCAATGTCATTGACGCCCCAAGACGTACTTAAGCTGGTGAAAGACAAAGAAGTCAAGTTCGTCGACTTCCGCTTTACCGATACCCGTGGCAAAGAACAGCACGTTGGTGTGCCGGTCAAGGCCTTTGATATCAGCAAGTTCGAAGACGGCCACGCCTTCGACGGCTCTTCGATCGCCGGCTGGAAGGGCATTCAAGCCTCCGACATGCTGCTGATCCCCGATCCTGCTACCGCCTACATCGATCCCTTCTTCGAGCAAACCACGCTGGTTCTGACCTGTGATGTGGTTGAGCCGTCCGATGGCAAGGGCTACGACCGCGATCCGCGTTCGATCGCCAAGCGCGGCGAGGCCTACCTGAAGGCTTCCGGCCTAGGCGATACCGCCTACTTTGGCCCGGAACCAGAATTCTTCATCTTCGACTCCGTCGAGTGGAAGACCGACATGTCCGGCACCTTCGTCAAGATTCACGCTGACGAAGCCGCTTGGTCGTCTGACGCCAAGATCGAAGGTGGCAACACCGGTCACCGTCCGGCCGTCAAGGGTGGTTACTTCCCAGTTCCGCCAGTTGATTCGTCGAACGACATCCGTGCCGAAATGTGTACCCTGCTCGAAGCCTGCGGCCTCGAAGTTGAAGTGCATCACCACGAAGTGGCGACCGCCGGCCAAAACGAACTGGGCACCAAGTTCAACACCCTGGTTCGCCGCGCTGACCAAACCCTGCTGCTGAAGTACATCGTTCACAACGTTGCTCACCAGTACGGCAAGACCGCTACCTTCATGCCGAAGCCTATCGTTGGCGACAACGGTTCCGGTATGCACGTTCACCAGTCAATCTGGAAGGACGGCAAGAACCTGTTTGCAGGCAATGGCTATGCAGGTCTGTCCGAGTTCGCGCTGTACTACATCGGCGGTATCATCAAGCACGCCAAGGCACTGAACGCCATCACCAACCCGGGTACCAACTCGTACAAGCGTCTGGTTCCGCACTACGAAGCCCCGGTCAAGCTGGCCTACTCGGCCCGTAACCGCTCCGCTTCGATCCGTATCCCGTTCGTGGCTTCGGACAAGGCGCGTCGTATTGAAGCTCGCTTCCCGGATCCACTGGCCAACCCATACTTGGCTTTCACCGCCCTGATGATGGCCGGTCTGGATGGCGTACAGAACAAGATCCACCCGGGCGACCCAGCCGACAAGAACCTGTACGATCTGCCACCAGAAGAAGATAAGCTGATCCCGACCGTGTGTGCCTCGCTCGACGAAGCGCTGGACGCACTGGACAAGGATCGCGAGTTCCTGACCCGTGGTGGCGTGTTCAGCAACGAGTGGATTGACTCCTACATCGAACTGAAGATGGAAGAAGTTAACAAGCTGCGCATGACCACTCACCCGGTCGAATTCGACATGTACTACAGCCTCTAAGCTGAGTCGAAATTACGCATGACAAACGGGGCTTCGGCCCCGTTTTCATTGGCACACCAGCAAAACACCGTTGCAACTTCAAAACGGATGGTGAATTCCTTTTCTGGATTGCCAACAGCAGCCTCACTATGCAATACACTGTGACCCTCTTCATGCCTGCATTTGCGATGAAAACTGCACTCTTCCTAATGCTTGGTGCGCTTTCCGGCTCAGCCATGGCTGACACACTTTACAAGTGCACTGACAAGTCCTCGGACTCGGTACTGTTCACCAATCAGCGCGTCGCCAACAAGCAATGCTCCGTGCTCTCGCGCATTGAGGGTGGCAATGGTAGTGGCAGCAGCGCTACCAACAGCCCGCGACCACGCGCAGCCAGCACCCCAACCCCTAGCGATTTCCCACGTGTCAGCAGTGATACACAGAAGGAACGCGATGGCGGCCGACGCACCATTCTGGAACAGGAGCTGGCGAATGAGCAGCGCAATCTTGATGAGGCGAAGAAGAGTAACAACGCAAACAAAGCTCAACTGCATGAGCGCAATATCGCAGCCTTGCAGAAAGAGCTCGGCAATCTCAGATAATTCGGAGCTGTCGTGAGTACGACAGACGATGATGGCTTGCTTCTTGCTCACAGCATGAGCATGACTTCCCAGAACCACGTTGCACCGCCCGCCTTCGCCGGACTCGACTTGTTGTCGTCGGCTGTTGTGCTGATTGATGCAAAGTTACAGATTCGTTACGTCAATCCGGCTGCGGAAAACTTATTCGCGGTTAGCCATCGTCTGCTCAACGGCCATCCGCTGCGCCAACTGGTAGGCGAACCTATTGGTCTATCTGCCGCCCTCGATAACGCCCTCAAAAACAACTGGGGCTACACCGGACAAAACATCGCCATTCGCCGCGGCGAAACGGGTGTGCTGCATCTTGATTGCACCGTCACGCCGGTTGAAGTCGGCGGCGCCCGTTTGCTGATTGAATTTCGTCCAATTGATCAGCAACTCAAGGCGGCGCGCGAAGAGCGCTTGGCTGAACAGCAGCAAGCCAACCGCGAGCTGATCCGCAATTTGGCGCATGAAATCAAAAATCCGCTGGGAGGCATTCGTGGATCGGCTCAGCTCTTAGAACACGAACTGGAAGGTCTGCATAACGCCGACCAACTCTCCGAATATACGCAGGTCATCATCAACGAAGCCGATCGACTGCAGGACCTGATGCAACGCCTGCTGTCATCCCACCGCGTGATGCAGCCGGCGCAGGTGAACATTCATGAAATTCTCGAGCGTGTACGGCGTCTGATTCATGCCGAGTACGCCGGGGTCAAAGTCAAACGTGATTACGACACCTCACTCCCTTTAATCACCGCTGACCGCGAGCAGCTCATTCAAGCCATTCTGAACATTGCACGCAATGCAGCGCAAGCCATGCATGGCGATGGTGAAATCACCCTGCGCACCCGTGCTGTACGTCAGGTCACTATTGCCAAGAAGCGTCATCGCTTGGCGATGGAGTTGTGCGTAATCGACAACGGCCCCGGCATCCCCGACACCATTCGCGACAAGATTTTCTATCCCCTCGTTTCCGGCCGCGAAGGTGGCAGCGGGCTTGGGCTCACACTGGTGCAAAGCTTTATTCACCAGCACATGGGCACCATCGAAGTGGATAGCCGTCCCGGTCACACCAGTTTCAATATTCTGCTGCCGCTCCAACTCGGCACAGCCACAGGAGAAGAACAATGAAGCCTGTTTGGATCATCGATGATGATCGTTCCATCCGCTGGGTGTTTGAAAAAGCGCTCGCTCGCGAAAACATTAACTATCGCAGCTTCGGTGCGGCCAACGAAGCACTGGCCGCACTCGACTCAGGTGATCTGCCGCAAGTCGTGGTCTCGGACATTCGCATGCCGGGTCAATCTGGCCTCGACCTGCTCCGTCACATCAAGGCGCACTATCCTGATGTACCGACCATAATCATGACCGCCTATTCGGATCTCGAATCCGCAGTGGCTGCCTTTCAAGGTGGTGCATTCGAATATCTGCCTAAGCCTTTCGACGTCGACCAGGCTGTTGAACTAGTCCGTCGCGCGCTGGAACAATCGGCACAGGAAGACAGCATTCCGGAAACCAGCAGCATCACGCCAGAAATTCTGGGCAAAGCCCCCTCAATGCAAGAGGTGTTCCGCGCTATCGGTCGTCTGTCGCAGTCACATGCGACGGTGATGGTGAACGGTGAGTCAGGTTGCGGCAAAGAGTTGGTTGCCCGCGCGCTGCATCGCCACAGCCCACGCAAAGACTCGCCCTTTATCGCCATCAACACGGCTGCCATTCCAAAAGATTTGCTCGAGTCGGAACTCTTCGGCCATGAGCGGGGCGCTTTCACCGGCGCCACCGCACAACGTCGCGGTCGCTTTGAGCAAGCCGAAGGCGGCACGCTGTTCCTCGACGAAATCGGCGACATGCCGGCCGAGCTGCAGACCCGTCTGCTGCGCGTATTGTCGGATAACAACTTCTACCGGGTCGGTGGTCAGCAGCCGGTCAAGGCCAATGTGCGCGTCATCGCTGCGACACACCAGAACCTTGAACAGCGTGTCAAAGATGGACTGTTCCGCGAAGACTTGTTTCATCGCCTGAATGTGATCCGCCTGCGTCTGCCACCGCTGCGTGAACGGCGTGAAGACATTCCCCTGCTTGCGCGTCACTTCCTGCAGAAGAGTGCACAAGAGCTGGGGGTCGAACCTAAGCGTCTGTCGGAAGCTGCACTCAAGTATCTGGCGGCTCTCGACTTCCCCGGCAATGTGCGTCAGCTCGAAAACGTTTGCCACTGGCTTACCGTCATGGCGGCCGGCCAGATTGTGGAAGTGGCCGACCTGCCCGCGGAATTGCGCGAGCACCCGATCCGCGAAGTGTCATCGGACTGGATTGAAACGCTCGCCAACGAAGCAGACCGCATGATCTCGACGCAGCCCGGTCAGGTCTTTGACCAACTGACGCGCGAGTTCGAGTCCACATTGATCCGACGCGCGCTCAACGCCAGTGGTGGCCGGCGCATTGAGGCCGCGCAGATCCTGGGTATTGGTCGTAACACGATCACGCGCAAGATTCAGGAACTGGGCATCAAAGACGCACGCACCACTGACGACTCAGCCGCGTAAGCCGCTCATGACTTAAGTGACGCAGTGCGCAGTCGCTGCGTCACTTAGGTATGCGCACCGTTCCGTCAGGGCGCAGCTGTTGCATAATCGGGGCCTATGACTGTCGCGAACACCACAGCCCCCCAACCTATTCAGGCCGAAACGGTCGCGCCGCTACTTGGAGCGGCGGCGGGCCGTATCGACTTGCATGTGGTGGCCGAATGCGACTCTACTAATCTGCAGTTGCAGTACATGGCCAAAGCTGGCGCAGCTAGTGGCACCGTATTGCTGGCCGAGCGCCAAACTGCAGGACGCGGGCGACGCGGACGCCACTGGCATCAAGGCAGCCACTCACTCGCTTTCTCGCTGCTCTGGCGTTTGCCGGACGACCGCGCGCCCACTGGCCTCAGTCTTGCCATCGGACTCGCCGTGGCTGAAGCGCTGCACGCCGACGCGCGACTAAAATGGCCTAATGACATTCTGCTCAACGATCGAAAAATCGCTGGCATCCTGATCGAAAGTGCCGCTGCACAGCGTTACATCATCGGTATCGGCATCAACCTGGGCGACACCGATGATCTACCCACTGAGCTGCAACACACGGCCACTGCACTAGATGCACCCACAGACAACAACGCCTTGTTAGCGCACCTCCTTGATCAGCTTGTACTTATCCTCGACACCTTCTCGGTACAAGGCTTTGCCGGCTTGCAGGCGCGTTGGCAAGCACGCCATGCCTATCAGGACAGGGCCGTGAACTTGCTGTTTAGCGAAGGCAGTACGCCGTTGCAAGGCCTGTGTCGCGGTGTCGACAGCCAGGGCGAGCTATTGCTTGAAACCCCTACTGGTATGCAATCCATTAGCAGCGGCGAAGTGTCGCTCCGACTGCAATGATCCTTTGTCTCGACTGTGGCAACACCCGCCTCAAGTGGGGGCTACTCAACGCTGACGGCGCATGGCATGCGCGTGGTGCACTCTCGCTGTTGCAAATAGACACCTTGCGGGCGGCGTTAATTGGACACCCTATCGCCGAACGGGTGATTGGCTGCAATGTGGCTGGGGCTGACAATGCGCAGCGTATCGCAGCACAACTCGAAGCTGCGCCCGAATGGATAGTCCCTCAACGCGAGCAATGCGGCGTACACAATGCCTATCTGCAACCCAGCCAGTTGGGCGCGGATCGATGGGTCAGCCTGATTGCCGCGCATGCCATGAGCGATCGCGCGACATTGGTTGTCAATGCAGGGACGGCCACCACCATCGACTTGTTGGAGGCCAATGGTCACTTTGTCGGTGGCCTTATTCTCCCGGGGCTGGATCTGATGCGTCGCTCACTCGCCCACAACACGGCGGATCTGCCACTGGCAGAAGCGACTTACACACCACAGCCTCGCGACACGCATGCGGCCATTGTAAGTGGCTCGCTGGAAGCCACAGTTGGCGCAATTGAACGCATGTATGCGCGGCTTAAACAGCAGCCAGCGACCTGTCTGCTGGCCGGGGGCGCTGCCGCTGAATTGCAGCCCCTGTTGCATATCCCCGTACAAAACGTGGATGATCTCGTTCTGCGTGGCCTCGCCCGCATTGCCCTGTCCTCATGAGTGACGCCATGAAGCCCTTACGTCTGACCTTCTTTATCCTGCTGCTGGCCAATGTGATTTTCTTTGCTTGGCGGCAGAATGCCGGCCCGGCCGCTGGCCATGAGCCGCATCGCTTGCACGCACAACTAGACGCCGACAAGCTCAAGCTGATCCTGCCAGATCGCCCGGCACCAGCACCTGCGGCTGCACCGACAGTAGCATCCTCGCCCCCAGCCGATGCCGAGGTGGCCACAGAGAAGCCAACGGATAGCAAAACAGCTGAACCCACACCGCCCTCAACAACCGCAGCTACGGTAGCGGCAGCTCCACCCCCTGCAGCACCTGCACCCGCCACCGACAAAGCAGCAAAGCCCGCGACCAACACCACCAGCGCCTCACCACCGATGCTGTGCAAGGCGTTTAGCGGACTCACACCTGAGGCAGCCAAGGCCGCTCAAAGCGATATCAACACCCGCGCACCCAACGTAAAGACATCCCTCCATACCGTGAAGGAAGCAGCCAGCTACTGGGTACATATTCCGCCGCAGGGCAGTAAGGCTGGCGCCGAGAAAAAAGTTGGCGAATTGAAGCAGCTAGGCGTTGAGGAAAGTTTCATCATCAGCGACGAAGGCAGCAACCGCTGGTCGGTATCGCTCGGCTTGTTCCGCAGCAAAGAAACTGCCGAGAGTTTCCTGCAAAAGCTGAACAAGCAAGGTGTTCGTTCTGCCAAGATTGAAGTACGGGACAAGGACACCGAAAAAGTACGTCTTGAAATCAACGCCCCCGCCGAAGCGCTTGGTGTGCTGGCGCGCGAGATCAAGCCACTTGCAAGCGCCACGCTGGGCGATTGCAAGATCGCAGGCCAGGCCAGTAATTGAAGCAACTGCCCCTCTCGTCATGAGCACCTACATTGTAGGCCTAACCGGTGGCATCGGCAGCGGCAAGTCGGCCGCCGCCGAGTGCTTTGGCGCCCACGGCATTGCCATCATTGATGCCGATGTCGTCGCCCACGAACTCACCGGCCCACAAGGCTTGGCCATGCCGCTGATCATTGATGAGTTTGGCACAGCCGTTATTACCTCGGAAGGTGCACTGGATCGCGCCGCCATGCGCACCCTAGCGTTTGCCGACCCTGAGGTACGCAGCAGGTTGGAGCACATTCTGCATCCACGCATTCGGCGTCTGTGCGACGAACGTTGTGCAGCCGCCACGAGCCCCTATGCGCTACTGGTTGTGCCGTTATTGGTAGAGAGTGGGACCTACCGCCAGCGCTGCCAGCGCCTAGCAGTAGTGGACTGCCCGGAGGAAACCCAGATCGCTCGCGTGATGACCCGCAATGGCATGTCACGCGCGGATGTAGAACGCATCATGGCCGCCCAGGCCACCCGCGCACAGCGTCTCGCCGTAGCGGACGACGTCATCGACAATAGTGGTGCGCCCAATGCCCTAGTGCCCCAAATTGCGGCATTGCATGACAAATACCTAGATTTAGCGCGGATTGGTTGAGATTTACTGATAAATCCGTCAGAATCGAAGAATTAATACTTTCAAACCAGTGACCGGCGCGTGATCACCTACGAATATCCGTTGAACGAACGCATTCGCACGCTGCTGCGGCTCGAGGATTTGTTCGACCGCACCTTGCACTTTATTGAAAGTGAAGGCGCCCAAGAGCACCACGTGGCACTCGTCACGCTGTTCGAAATTCTGGAAGTTGCCGGCCGTGCCGATCTGAAATTTGATCTGGTCCAAGAACTCGAGCGTCAGCGCCAAATTCTGCTCTCCTTCCGCAACAATCCTCAGATTTCAGAAGACGCTCTCTCCGGTGCGCTGTATGAAATTGAACAAGCCAGTGCAGGCTTGCTCGCCATTCAAGGCAAGATTGGTCAGTACCTACGTGAAAACGAATGGCTGATGTCGATCAAGAACCGCGCTGGCATTCCCGGCGGCGTGTGCGAATTTGATTTGCCCGGCTACCACTACTGGTTGCACACCGATGCAGCACACCGGCAAGAAACCCTGACAAAGTGGATCAAGCCCATGCTGCCCATCAGTCAAGGCTTGGCGATTGTTCTGCGTCTATTGCGCTCTTCCGGTCGTCCCGATACGCAAGTCGCCAAACATGGGGCTTTCCAGCTCATGCTCGGTGGCCGTACTGCACAAATGCTGCGCCTCAACGTGCAGCGCAGCGATGCCTATATTCCAGAAATCAGCGCCAACAAGTACGCCATCAATATCCGCTTCACTGCACCTGATGCAGAACTGCGTCCCAAGCAGGCAGACGTCGATATCAGTTTTGGCCTGACCTTCTGCAACCTGTAAGTCGATGAGCAAAGTTGTTAACTGCCCGACCTGCAGCAAGCCGGTCGAATGGAAACCCGAAAGTCAGTTTCGCCCGTTCTGCTCAGACCGTTGCAAGAAAATTGATCTTGGCGCTTGGGCTAATGAAGAGTATCGCGTCGCCCAAAGCGCACCGAACGAAGACGACGAACTCGCTTCTGGGGCGCCAGACCAGAACTAAGCCAAGACGGCGCGATCGCTGCCGCTCAGGCACCCCAGATACTGCGAATCGCCGCGATACCATGCGCGCCGTTGCGGCGGGCACTTTCAAGATCACCCGGCGCCAAACCACCCAAAGCGAATACTGGCAATGGGTAGTCTCTAATCAGGGCCGCAAACGCCTCCCAGCCCAACGCCGCACGCCCCGGATGACTGAGCGTCGGTTGCACCGTACCCACCGCCACAAAATCGAGGCCCAAGGCCGCTGCATGCGCCAGTTCCTCCGGCGTGTGACACGACGCGGCAACCAGTTCAAAGCCCGGGCGCTCGGTCAGCGCCATCAAGTGTGCTGAGGCGAAGTGGGCACCATCGGCACGCGCGCGACGCGCAAGCTCCACATCGCCATTCACCAGCACGCGTGCGCCATGTGCATGGCACAGACGCACAGCTTCGATCACAAACATTTCGCGGTTCTCGGCCGTCAAACCGCCCTCCCGCAACTGCACCAATCGCAGGCCATGCGCCAAGGCGACTTCCAGCTTCTCAAGCTGCGCTACCAACCCAATTTCAGAGGCATGCGTAATCCCGTATTGCATAGGCAAGCGCAGACCCGCAAACACGGGTGCATTTGCCGGCAAAACGGGTGCGACATCCACAGCATCGGGACGCTGCCAGGACAGCTGATCATGCTGCAGATCACGCAACTCGCCCGACCACTGCGTCACGCGAAAGAAATGCAATCGAACATGCGCATGCTCGTACGCGTGCTCGCGCGTGATCCACGGATAGGCGTGCTCAACCGTGATTCCAAGCTCCTCTTGCAGCTCGCGCACCAGTGCTTGGTGTGGCGTTTCACCCGCCTCCACCTTGCCGCCGGGAAACTCCCACCAGCCGGAATAGATGCTATTCGGCGGGCGACGGCCGAGTAGAAACGTGCCGTCCGGCCGCTCGATCACGGCAGCTGCAACCTCAACCTGCTTGCGCGTGCTCATTGCCCCCTACCTTCGTGACGGCCAGCGTAGTCGCGCGCAAACTGCCAGGCAACACGGCCACTACGCGCGCCACGCAGCAAGGACCATTGCAATGCATCTGCACGCGCCGCCGCAATCTGCGCTGCACTCAGCCCAAACTCCGCCAGCCAGTGCGCACAGATTTCCAAGTAGGCATCCTGATCGAAGGGATAGAAAGAAATCCACAACCCAAAACGCTCCGACAACGACACTTTTTCTTCAATCGTTTCACCGGGGCGAATCTCGCCATCCACTGTTTTGGTTTCCAGATTCTCACTCATGTACTCAGGCATGAGATGACGACGATTGGATGTCGCATAGATCAGCACATTGTCTGGTGTGCCCGCAATCGAACCATCCAGAATGCTCTTCAATGCCTTATAGCCGGGCTCGCCCGACTCAAACGACAAATCGTCGCTGAAAATGATGTAGCGCTCGCTGCGCCCGGCCAAAAGGTCCACGATATCTGGCAGGGCAACCAAGTCTTCCTTGTCGACCTCAATCAGGCGCAGCCCTTGTGGCGCATAGCGTTGCAGCATGGCCTTGACCAGCGACGACTTGCCGGTGCCGCGAGCACCCGTGAGCAGGACATTGTTGGCACTACGGCCCGCGACAAACTGACGCGTGTTCTGATCGATGCGCGAGAGCTGATCCTCCACGCCACATAAATCCTCAGCGCGAATGTGATGCGGATGCAGCACGGCCTCTAACTGCCCATGTCCCTGCTTGCGCCGCCAGCGATAGGCCTGCGCCTCCCAATTGATCGGGCGCGGCGCGGGTGGCAACAAAGACTCGACGCGTGCCAACACAGTATCGGCGCGTTCAAGAAAGCGGAGGAGCTCGGGCGGCAAGGCACTCATGGCAATAGGGATTGAACTCTGCGGGAAAGGAAATGTCTTGTTCTGATAATCTTGCGCGATTCGAATTTGCGCAATAACGCGCTTATCTCAATTACGCACTGCCCGGACTTTAGCAGAACCGCATGCCACACACACTCTCGACATTGTCACTCAAGCCCCTGTTTGCAGCCCTCTTTGCAGCCCCCTTACTGCTCGCTGGCTGCACTCAACTCCCGCTCAAGCCGACCAGTAACAACGCAGTGAGCACCACGGGTACAAGCACCTGCACACCTTGCAAGGACGCTGAACCGCCCAAACCGGCTGAGCCGCCACTGCAAGCAGCCCAATACAGCGACCTGCCCAACTGGTCTGGCGACGATCTACTGCCATCGTTTCAGGCCTTTGTCAGCCAATGCACGAGCCTGCAACGGCAGGCACTGTGGCGCAACACCTGTAGCAGTGCACGCTCACTCGCTGAGAGCAACCCAGACAGCAACGCCCTGCGCACTTGGTTTGAGGTGCAGTTGCGCCCCTGGCAACTGGTGAACCCGGATGGCGCCCGCGACGGGCTGGTCACTGGCTATTACGAACCCATTCTGCAAGGCAGCCGCACACGCAGCGCCACCTTCAACACGCCGGTTTTCGGCGTGCCTGACGATCTGATCGTGGTGGATCTTGGTGATCTTTACCCTGAGCTCAAACACATGCGCCTGCGCGGCCGCCTAGAAGGCCGCAAACTCATCCCCTACTACGCACGTGCCGATTGGGCGCAACAGGAAAGCCGCCGCAAGCCACTGCTCTGGGTTGACGACCCGATCGACTTTTTCTTCATGCAGATTCAAGGCTCGGGGCAGATCGAGCTTGAGGATGGCAGCCGCACCCGCCTCAACTATGCTGACCAGAACGGCCACCCCTATCGCTCCATTGGCCGCTGGCTGATCGACAAAGGTGAGCTCAAGGCTGAGCAAGCCTCCATGCAAGGCATCAAGCAATGGGCGCGCGCCAACCCCAAGCGCTTGCAGGAGCTGCTGAACACCAACCCCAGCGTGGTCTTCTTCCGCGAGCTCAAGGCCGAGGGCAGCGGCCCGCAAGGCGCTATGGGCCTACCGCTGACACCTGAACGAAGTATCGCCATCGATCCGCGCCACACGCCGCTGGGGTCCCCCGTGTGGCTCAGCACAACGCTCCCTAACAGCGAGCAAACCCTGCAGCGACTGATGCTGGCGCAAGACACCGGCGGTGCCATCCGCGGGCCAGTCCGTGCCGACTTCTACTGGGGCTCAGGCACCGCGGCTGGCAATCAAGCGGGCAAGATGAAACAGAGCGGCCGCATGTGGGTGCTATTGCCCCGCGAGCACACGCCAGCCGGGGCCAAAACAGCGCCCCAGAACTAGGCTTTAGCACCTTTATGGTGCGTATACACAAGAACAACGCACCCATACCGGGCGTAAAATCCAATACGTGCGCAATAAGCCATTGATTTAACTATAAGCACCAAGTTGGAACAAATGTTGCTCTGCCTTGTCGCCGGCTCACCATATCCGTGCACAACAAGCCTAGGAGCCCCAACTTGGAACAACCCAACACCTCAGCCGACACGCTTTTTATCCTGCTCGGCGCCATCATGATCTTGGCCATGCATGCCGGCTTTGCTTTCCTGGAGCTAGGCACGGTACGCAAGAAGAACCAAGTCAATGCGCTCGTAAAGATTCTGGTCGACTTCTCCGTCTCAACGCTGGCCTACTTCTTCATCGGTTACGGTATTGCCTACGGCGTGCATTTCTTCAGTGGCGCAAACGTGCTCGCAGAAAATCACGGCTATGACCTGACCAAGTTTTTCTTCCTGCTCACCTTTGCCGCCGCCATCCCAGCGATTGTGTCCGGCGGCATTGCCGAGCGCGCCCGCTTCAACCCGCAGCTCGCCGCCACCTTCTTGATCGTCGGTTTCGTCTACCCCTTCTTCGAAGGCATTGCCTGGAATCAGGCCTATGGCGTTCAAGCCTGGCTCAAAGCCACCTTTGGTGCAGAGTTCCATGACTTTGCCGGCTCCGTCGTTGTACATGCTGTCGGTGGCTGGATTGGCCTGATAGCCGTGCTGCAACTTGGCGCACGCCGTGGCCGCTACACCAAGGAAGGCGCTGTCGCCGCACACCCGCCATCAAGCATCCCATTCCTCGCCTTGGGTGCCTGGATCCTGATCGTCGGCTGGTTCGGCTTCAACGTAATGAGCGCGCAGAAGCTGGAAAACATTACCGGTCTGGTCGCCATGAACTCCTTGATGGCCATGGTTGGCGGCACACTCGCCGCTACCCTCATGGGTCGCAATGATCCGGGCTTCGTCCACAACGGCCCGCTGGCCGGGCTGGTGGCCATCTGCGCTGGCTCTGATCTTGTGCATCCGCTCGGCGCACTCGCCATCGGCGCGATTGCCGGCGTGCTGTTTGTACAGCTGTTCACCTGCACGCAAAATCGTTGGAAGATCGATGACGTACTGGGTGTATGGCCGCTGCATGGCATCTGTGGTGCATGGGGTGGTATTGCTGCCGGCATCTTCGGCAGCACCGCACTCGGCGGGCTCGGCGGCGTGTCGTTCGCCAGCCAATTGATTGGCACCGTCCTTGGCATCACCATCGCGGTTGTCGGCGGCTTCATCGTCTACGCGGGCCTCAAGCGCGCTGTCGGCATCCGCCTCGATCACGAGGAAGAGTTCAACGGTGCCGATCTGAGCATCCATAAGATTGGCTCAACGGCAGAGAGCGATACACACTGGTGAGTCTGCCTTGCAGAAACTGATCTCACTTATCCGCTGAGATCTAAACCAGCCAAACAAAAGCGACATCGAATAACGCTAACTATTCTTCTGCGCCGCCCGCTGAGTTCGCCAGCGCATCTTTCCGCCGACGCTCAGCCATCTCCATTAATTCTTTCCCGCACTCGAACTGCTCTGCCGTTGGCTCCGGCAGCTCCTCAAACCATTGCGTCCAACGCTTCGCCAGCGCCTTTAATGATAGCTCGTCAGTTTCTCCAATAGAAAATTGGTCGAATACCACTAACCGAAGTTCTGGTGCGAGCTCCTTTTTCTCCAACCATCTCTTGAATATCCAGATATAGATATCAACAAGCTCAAGGCCCGCGCTGTCATGGCTAGACATCACAGTGATCGGAGTATCCGGAATATGGGTCAAATCCATTACGGGCAGCCCGGGGCCTGAGGTCCAGGGGACATCGCGCGCGCTTGCATAAAAGACGGCCAAGGATTTTTGTGCTTTGTTAAATTGGGTTTGCTGATCAACCACAATTTTCGAAGCCAACGTCCCATAGGTTTTCACGCACCGCGCAATACCATGCATAACGGACTGAAAGCCAACCACATTGGGCATTACCTGCAATCGCATTTCTTCATCGTTGACGTTGTATCCGATGTCCGCTGGGTGATCGATCGCCCATTGCAGAGTGTCGCTAATGAGCTCTTTTGAACGGGCATCTGGCAGAGTCGATACCCTGACCAGCAAGCCAGTACAAACCTCTACCAATTTCTGTTGGGCTACGGCATCGTTGATTTCTATTCGAGCTGCCCAAGCAAGCTTCGCTAGCCCCTCATCAAACAATGTGGCCAGTTTCAGCAGAAGGACGAATCGTAATGGTGTCCAATACCCCGTCCAAGTGATGGCAGGATTCATACCGGAATCAAAAACCTGATCAAAGAAACAGATGATCGCGTGGTCTGGTTTTACGACGCGATAAAGGTCGAAACGAAGGCGGAGGACTTTCTGGATTGCACGAATATCGTTGGCAATAGAGGCCAATCGACCATTGCCTAGCTCGGCCGCGTGAAGACGCTCTACGCCGAGTTTCTTTCTCAGTTTCGCGACACGTCGTGCTGCCAATGCATCAACATCGCCGGCGGCCGATAGAACACCGTAGTAAAGCGTGGGCTGGGCCGGATCGAATAGGTTAGGCCCTGTATGCCCACTTTCGTCAATGTAGAAATACATTTCGTCTTTCGGTGGCTGCGATCAACTATGTTCCAGGAACCTCGACAACATTGCGGACGGCAACCTGAACAGCATTGGCAATAGGTGTGTATAGATCAATGTCCACGGTCTCTGCCACTTCCAACGAAACGATGAGGGAATATCGACCGTGGCACTCCCCTTGGTGTGCTTCTGCCCAATCCTTCCACCACCCGCCCACTGGCAGTACCGCGATTTGCGACTTCGCTGCCAGCTTGGCTGCGGTCCCTCTCCATACGTCCGAGTGGACAGATCCTCTTACCCGAAGCTGCGCACCCAGTACCCAATCGGCTGAGTCGGGATCACCGAACTTCTCTTTTGACTCTTCTTCCCGCTCTAGCTGATTCACTCGCTTTGAGAATCGCTCGACATCCTCTGATGCACCTTTAACCGCAAATCGTAAAGCAAATGACTGATATCGGAATTTGCTCTGCCAGCCACGACTACTAGGATTAGGCTCGACAAAGTACGAAAGGGTAACTTTCATCTCCACCATTGCTTCACGCAGCGCTGCCAACTCGTCAGATGGCCATGGCAGTTCATGAAGGTCCAAGTTGCCCAGTTTCACCGAGCTTCCATCTCGACGATAAGGCGTGATTTCTTTCTGCACAACGTAGGTTGGCCGGCGGGTCGTTGATCCAATAGAACGATCTTCGTTAATCAGGCCATACCCACAGGTGCGAAGCAGTGTTTCTTTTTCCTCTTTGCTAGGCGTAGCTGATAAGCCATCCAACATTCTGGGCGTATAGACGGCTCCATGAATTACCAAGCCGCGTATCGTCTCCGGCCAGTAGTCTGAATAACGAGCCTTAAGGGCAGCACATAGCCTTGCTGCATGCGCGGCCGCCGCGCTCGTATCGCCAGTTTCCGTAAGTGGTCGCTGAATGAAATCCTTGTTTGTTGTGGTCAATCGTAGGGACTCGGGGCCCACGGACACCATAGTGCCGGAGTCGATGCAACCGTTCCCACCTTCAGCGACGACGTCCGGTTTGAACGGCCACCCTCGATTCCATAGCCGCGAAGTTGTGGTTGCTGGCGATAGCCCACCGTGAGCAGCGATCGGCGCATAGGAAGGGTATTGCGCACCATCGACGTGGACCAAATGCGTAGCAGCACCGACTGTTAGGGCATTCCACGATTGCCCAGGGTCTTGCACTGGGCTTTCGAGATTCACATTCGGATAGTGCAGCCACTCGTTCCATTGGACATTACCAGCCGATAGAACAAACAGGCGCTGTTTCCGGACACCGCCATCGGGTACGACTGCATGCAAATTAATCGGTTCACGGCCAAAGGCCAGTTGGTCGATCGTTGCCGACCACTCCGAAGGAGCACCCGTCGGGCTAGCACTAGCCGTCGTCATCATTGCGAATACCCGCGCGCGATCTTCAGTCCCTTCCTCTGCAATCGCCGTTGATTGCTCTACGACATATCCCCAAAGAGCTTTTGGAATCACACCTTGAGGTGGAAGAATCTTGATGGACTCTAGTCTGTGCGAGATTTCGATTGGATCGGAACTGGCCAGATGTGTCGTCAAATCGCCATAGACGGCAACCCCCGCCATTTCTGTGCCGTGCCCCTCGTGGTCGGTTCCCAACCACGCCGCGTCATAGGCTTTTGCATCGCCTGCATGAAGTACAGGTCCAATCAATGGATGACCGTAATTAACTCCGGTATCGAAAAGGGTTACATACGGAACGTCACCCTCAGCAGTGTAAGTCGTACGCTCCAGTAGATTTTCGATCCACTCGTTTTGCTCGCGCGGCGTCAACGTTCGTAGGAAGAACTCTGCCGTCGGACTGACTCGCCGTACTTCTGCAATCATGTCGAGCAGCTCAACTGCATTTTCGATTGCAGCACGAGTTGCTGTTATTGCAACGACGACTCGTCCGGGGAAGCGGACGTAGCCCTCCGCGACATCGATTTCGAACCGATTGCAAATAGCGACAAATCGAGCTCTGGTCTCTGCAGGATTCGCATCGGTTTGGCGCAACCAGACCTGCATCCAGGTAGGCTCCTCCATTTCCGGCAAAGGAGAATCATCTGTCCAGAACTCGATGAATGCCGCACGACGTATGCTCTCGATGACATTGATGAGTGCCGAATTCTTAGGCTTCGGTGCCTCGTACGGCTTCTTCGGATTGTGGACATCCCGTGCAGGGTTCAGATAGTCGAGAATTCGGCTTTGTAGCGCACTCAGCTTGCCATCTGGCACATGGATGACCACCAAGTCCGACTCGTCGCTTTCGGTCACGCTAAGCACCTCAATGCCATCGCGCCTCCACTCGAAGGTCTTGTAGTCGAGGATGCCTTTCGGTTTGATCTCAATTGCGACGGCGATACCGGCCCGCTGAGGCACCCCCAGTGCAAGGCGTGCTGCTTCCAACGCCGCGATCTGGCCCTGGATGATGGCAACTTGATCAAGCAAAGATGAGCCGTGCGCTTGACGTGGTCGTGGCGGCGCGGGACCCTTTACAACCTGGAGAGGAGATTTGAAGTCGCTCGAGGTAACAAAGCCGGGAGCGAAGATATGGTCAAACGACTGATCTGGCATCGATAGGTCTCACGTCGAGGAGTCCTATCGATTGTAACGATTGCAAATGAAAAAATGTTACCCAATTTTCATTGATGCGCGTTCTCTCAAATGTCGGATGATGCTTTCTTCGGAGACAGAAGTCTCATGAGCCATGATGGCATCTTTCAAAGCATCATTACAGGCGTTCACCACATCTGCATGGGACTCGCCGACACCCGCCTCAGCAATCCGTTCAAGGTTCAACGCATTGCTGGCAAACGCACCGAGACGACTCAGAATCAACGATTGAATTTGTGTGTTATCTGGAGCCGCATATCGAATGACATCATCGAAACGGCGGAACAGTGCTGTATCGAGGTCCTTACCATGATTCGTTGCTGCAACGATCAAGCTGTTCGAATCATCTCGTTCGATCAACTGCAGGAACATGTTCAGGGTACGCCGCATTTCAGCAACATCATGTTGGCTGCCGCGCTGAAGACCCAGAGAGTCAAACTCGTCGAAGAAGTACACGCCACGAGTTGCTTTTATCGCATCAAATACCAACCGGAGTTTGGACGCGCTCTCGCCCATGAACTTCGTGATCAGACTGTCAAAGCGAACCGTGAATAACGGCAGGCGAAGCTCACCCGCCAAAACAGCAGCCGTCATGGTTTTTCCGGTTCCAGGAGGTCCGACCAAAAGGAGTTTCCGACGCGGTGCAAGGCTATGCGCAGAAAGGCGCTCATGCTGCCTTTGCTCCACCAGCACACGCTGTAGCTTTTCCTGAACCTCCTTGGCCAGCACCATGGTTTGCAGGTGCTCATGAGGGTAGTGAACGGTGAGCAACTCCGAAAGCTCACCCTTCGGCTGGACTAAAGGAATGGCCCTCGGTGCAGGCGCGACGCCACGAGTGGCTTTAGCCGCATCGACGAGATCGCGTAGTTCCGCCGCGAATTTGACATGGCCGCGCACAGCTTCATCGGCGGCCATTTGCAGGGCCACCGAATAAAAATTCTGCTTGTCATCAATGGCATATGCACGGAGCAGCGCCTTGACTTGGTCGGCCTTGGCCATCGTCTTCACCTTAATGTTTGGTCACATTATCGCAGGGGCTGAAGCATATTCAAAACGCCTTCTGATGATGCTACTATAGCATCCACGATGTAATAGTAGCAATATAAATTGAATGCAAAAATTCCCGATTTCGCAGCGGGAGTTGCTTCTCTATGCCAGAGGGGATGCGACTCAGCGCGTGTTCGCCAAAGAACTGGGGGTCAAACCAAGCTCTTACTCTCGTTATGAAAGCGAGAAGCTTGGCGCCCCCGTTCACGTCATCAGTTCATGTCTGAAGAAGTTATTCGGGACCAGGCCCAAGCAGAGCGAAAAGCGCCGTATTAATACGGCCTTGACCCATGCGCAGAAGGTCGTGGAGCAACTCGAAAATTTGGGGGGCTGACCCAATGCATTTCAAAACTGTTCGCTTGCATAACAAAAGTGACTTATCGCCACTTTTGAGGTCCCTTCCGCACAAAGACACTTGAATGTGATTCATGTCGAACACCCATAGCGTGTTATGGCCACAGTCAGCCAAGCTCGATCATTTCTATATAGCCACTGAAAACCACTTCCCGGTAACAGCCGAATAACGCCCGACCAACTTTGAAACTCTCGCGAAACGTTAAATGCTCAGGAACCCGACAGACTTAGGCTCAAATTTCCAAGAAAATAATCCAGCAGAATCAAAGCGATAACAACACCCAGCCCGACCAACTTAATTATTTATGATCATGCCTTGCGCAAACTGATCTCACGTATCCACTGAGATCTCAACCAGCCAAACAAAAAGCCCAGCGACTGCTGGGCTTTTTGTTTTCCGCCGTTTGATACTTGGGTACTCATCAAACGGGCGATTCAGCGCAAACTCGAACGCTTTGCCTGCACAGCTTTAGTTCAGCTTACTTTTCCCAATCCTCAAGGATGACGGGCTTCATCGCTGGATCAATCTGTTCTCGCAAGGCTTGGATGGCAGCGGGTTCGCCGCGAACAGTGAAGTAAGTGCCATCCTCTTCAGAGCGTTCTGCCAGCACCGCACAATTCGTATAAATCTGCCCACGCACTTGCTGGGCTGACCAGGGCAGAAATAACTCAGCCTCAATCAACTCGCCCTGAAACATTGCAATGATGGCAAGCCGTAATGCCGCCACATCGTCAGGGCGACGCGCACTCATCACCACGCAACCCGGATACTTTTCAGTCAGTGCTGCACGGCAGCTGGCTTGTGCAGCGTCATCGCCGACATGATCAATCTTGTTGAAAATGCGTAGCCGCGGTAGGTCCTGCGCACCAATGTCGGCCAGCACCTCGTCGGTGACCGCAAGCTGGCGCTCAAAGCCGGGATCGCTCGCATCAATCACATGCAGCAACAGCGAGGCATCTAGTGCCTCATCCAGGGTGGACTTGAACGACGCCACCAAACCATGCGGCAGGTTTTTGATAAAGCCCACGGTATCGCTCACGAGGATGCGCGGCACACTTTCTGGATACAGCACACGCACAGTGGTATCCAGTGTGGCAAATAGCTTGTTCGCCACCAGCACTTCGCTGCCCGTGAGAGCGCGCATCAAAGTAGATTTGCCGGCATTGGTGTAGCCCACCAACGTGACACATGCCAGCCCTTGGCGCTCCTGACGGCGCGAGCGCTGAATCACACGATCGGCCTCCATGGCAGTAATGTCTTTTTTAAGCTCGGCAATACGATCACGGATTTTTCGCTTATCCAGCTCGGTACCGGACTCACCGGCACCACGCCCACCCACGCCACTGCGTTGCCGGCCCTGCGGGCCCGCCAGCTTGGCGGCCTCACGCAAACGGGGTGCCATGTACCCAAGGCGCGCAATTTCAACTTGTGCCTTCGCGGCATGCGAGCGCGCATTGCGATGGAAAATCTCAAGGATCACCATCGTGCGATCCATCACCTCACAACCCACCGCCAACTCAAGGTTGCGTGCCTGTGAAGGCGAGATGTCGTGATCAACCAACACAAAATCAATCTTCCCCGCGTACTCAAGGAGCTTGGCATCCGTCTGCCAAGCATCCATGACCGGATCGTTGTCGATATAACGCTTCACCTCTTCGCATTTGCCATTGCCAAGATACGACGTGGTGTCAAAGCTCGAACGCTTCTGCATAAAGGTATGCACCACCGTAATGCCGAGTGTTTTAGCAAGTTCGCGTAGCTCGCTTAACGACGCATTGAACTCCGCATCGCTGACGCTGGGCAGCTGAACGGCCGCCACAATGGCGTATTGAGGAGATTCTTTGGGATCAAGTTGCATCAGGGGTCTGGAGTAAGCAAAGCGGATAGGGATGATACGCGCCTTGGGCTATGCGCTGTCGTCAGTCCTCTCATGACTTCAATATTGAAAGTGGGGCAGGAAATAAAAAAGCCGGTTCGAATCGCTCGAACCGGCTTTTTGTTTACTTACCTATGCATTACTTAATCCCGCGGAACATCGCGCATTGGCGGAAGGCCTCTTCGGAGAAGGGGATCTTCTTGCTGCGGCAGAACTTGGCGGTCAGCTTGAGGAGCTCCTTGATATCGCGGCCGCTGGTGTTGGGGAAGCGATCCACCAGTGTCTCGATCATCTCGTCGGTCAGCTCAACTTCGAACTGATACGACAGGGTCTTCCACAAACGCACCGCATCCTCACGTGACGGCATCTCGTATTTGATGATGGCGATACAGCGCGACATGATCGCGTCGTCGATGTCATCGGTGCGATTCGTGGTCATGAACAGCAGGCCACTGAAGTACTCCAGCGTACGCAAGAATTCGGCGACGATGGCGTTATGTTGCAGATCGTTGTCGCGCTGGCGGATATAAACGTCAGCCTCGTCAAGCAACAAGATTGCTCCCCAACGCGCCGCACGACGGAGGATGGTCGAGAGGTGGGCTTCGACTGACTCAGCGCTGATACCGAGCTGGCCTGAGTGCACACGATACAGGGGCTTACCCACGACTTCGGCATACACCTCGGCGGTCAGCGTTTTGCCCAGACCCGGTGCGCCTTTACACAGGATAGTGGTACCACCCGACTTGCCTTCGACGATATCTTCCAGCAGTACGCCCATGTCGGCAGTGAGGATGTCGATGAGATCGCGGTGATCCTGCGGCAGCACCAGCTTTTCACGCAATGAAGGGTTGTATTTGTACTCCGTCAGGTTATCGACGTGCACCCAGATATTGCGATGCAACTCGAGATGGAAGACGTGCAAATAGGGATGCAACGGGATCTTGTCGAAACAGTCCTTCACCCCTGCCTCACACCAGAAGGTGTTGTCGGCGTTGGTCTCGAAACGACGCTCCAGAATCTCTTCGTCATTAACCACCTTGGCCACCTGGCCCTCAGGCAAGGCGAAGTACTCATTGCCTTGCTTGGTGCGGACCAGATAGGCCGCGCGCTTGGCCACAAATTGGGTACCAAACCGAGGCTGCATTTCATGGAAGCGTGCGACCTGATCTTCGTATTCACGCTTGAAGTCAGCGCACTCGTGGAAATAACCGAGTTCGGCCAGCAGCTCGGGAATGGTGCGTTCTGCGATGTCGTTGCCATCGATCACGATCACCGTATTCATGCCGGAACGGCGTTGGCGATAGTCGTCCGAGACTTCCTTGTCCGCCGACTGCAACGTATTGGCCGCTAGGCTGACGACGACATAGGGCTTACCCTCAACCGGCAACATATGACGCATACCAGTGACCAACCACGGTAGCAGCACGCCATCCTTGTTGCGCTTGTACAGCCAGCCATCAATGGCATCGCGCTTGAGGTAGGCGATCAGGCCGTTGATCAGGACTTCCAGACTGGGAATCTTGCGCGCATCGGGTGAACTGCGGATATTGTCCAGCGCCAAGAGCTGGAACATCAGGTTGCGCTCGTCATTCGCCTTGCACAGGCCGTACAGCGTATTCAGCGCAGCGCCATTGAACAGCTTGCTCGACACGATGATGCGACCGCGCCGGTTGCGATGTTCCGACAGCTGCTTTGCCAGCGCACCGTCTTCGTCTATGTTGCCGAGCAGCTTGCCTGCCAGCACATCCGGTATTTCGAAATCCATTGCCGCTCCTGTTATTGCGCCACATGTGTCATCCCTTGATGCGCTGCGGGCGGCAGACGCGGAACGCCATGAGGTCAAATAAAAACGGCCTCCGCATGGGAGGCCGCGTATCCGGGCAGCCGGGCGGGCTTGCGCCACTGTGTTTCCCGGCCATGCAGGCAATCTGACGCGTCGTTCGATGTTCCGTCAGATTCACCTGCCGCAGACCTAGGTCACATCATAGTGGAATCCACCTCAACTGCCCAGACCGGCGAGGGTGAAGCGCGTCGTCCATACATCAATGCAGCCTGCTGGCTGGATGCTCAACGCAGCGATAAAACACATGCGCCAGCAGGTTGCTGCTGAGCCACACCAGCACCAGCATCAGCACACCCGCAAGGGGAGACTCCCAGCCTAAATGAACAAACAGAGCATTGCCTGCAAGACACAGTGAGAAATGCACTAAGAACAAGGCATAGGAATTGGTACCAAAGTAGGCGGCCATCCGCTGCGGCCATTGCCGATGAATTTCAATATTTCGGAGCAATACCAGCGCCAATGCGACACACAGCGCGACAAAAATGCGCCCGCGGAAATCCAGCCACAGCGCAGCGACCGAAACACTCAGCAACAACGCCAGCCAGGGCATGGGACGCGGCTGGCGGCTGATATGAAAAGCCAACACGCCCAAGCCGTATGCCCCAAAGAAATACACCGCCCAATCGTCAAAGCTGCTGTCGCGGTTGAAGTGAAACAACGATGCCAGCGTCAGTGCAATCACAATACCCAGATGCAAACGCAAGGCATGCCGGCTGTACCAGGCCAGCAAAGCAAATAAGACATACAACTGGAAATCAATCGCCACGTACCAGACGCCGGCACTGAGCGACTCATAATCCAGCACCCCGTGCAGCAAAAACACATGCGCCAGCACTTGTGTCAGCGTCGGCACCGCCGGCATGGCTTCGTCGATAAACCCCGGACGGACGAGGGTTGCCACCAGCGTGGTGATCAGCAAGGCAACGAGAAACGGCACCACAAGGCGCAGGTAACGTTTGCGGATCGCCGACCACACCGTTCCTTTGTGTGGCCCTTCAACGCTGCGCGCAGCCAGATAGCCGCCAACGACAAGAAAAACCTGCACCGCCATGCGGGCATAGTCATACAGCCAGTGCGCCAAGGTCGGCACCGCAACAGCCACGGCATTGGCGACCGGGCCATAGGCCACTAGGTGATGCAGCACAATCAACTGTGCGGCAATCGCCTTGAATAAATCGATGATGAAAAAGCGCACGCGCAAAAACCCTAGGTGGAAGACAGCGCAGCCTCCCTGCAGTCATGGCCGGCGCAGCGCAAGGCCGGTATTATAAGTCGGGCTGCCATCCGGCTGTAATAGGAACGTCAGACAGTAGTGGGAGAATATGGCGGCTGTATACGGCTACACGCTTCCCAATTCCCTGCTCATGCCTACCTTCCGCCACCTTCTCGTTCTCGGACTTTTGATTCTCTGCCCGCTGGCATACGCCGCGCGGCCAATGATCACGGACGATGCCCGTATCGTCGACAGCAAAGCCTGTCAGGCTGAAACCTGGGTCAAGGACAATCGTGGCAGCCAGGAATTCTGGGCACTCCCCTCCTGCAACTTCACCGGCAATCTTGAAATCACTGCCGGCGGGGCTCGCACCCACGATGCCACGGGCCTACGCACCACCGATTTGCTGCTGCAAGGTAAAACCCTGTTCCGTACGCTGGAGCCCAACAGCTGGGCCTGGGGCTTGGCCTTCGGTACCGTCAGCCACCCGGATGTCAGCCGTAAGATGATGGGCGACCTTTACAGCTACGTACCAGTCACCTTCTCGTTCAATGATGACCGCGTGCTGCTACACACAAATATCGGCTGGTCGCGCGAGAAGGCGACGAATAAGCATGCAATGACTTGGGGCGTTGGCAGTGAAATTGAAATGACCCCACGCACTTGGCTGATTGGCGAGACCTATGGCGAAAACCAAGGCCGCCCCTACTTTCAGCTTGGCGTGCGTCATTGGATCGTGCAAAACCGCATCCAGCTCGACGCCACATATGGCAATCGCACAGGCGGCAGTGAAAGCTGGTTTTCCATCGGCCTGCGCTTCCTCTCGCTGCCATTTCTCCCCTAAGGGATTATCAGGCTCGCGTGTTGTCAGGCTAGAATCGGGGCTTGTTCTTCCGCCTTTGATCGCCGTGACTGCCTCTACCACTCATCTGCGTATCCACCAATTCGCCGGCCTGCAACCGGGGCCGCGCCTGATCATTCTTGGCGCCGTGCATGGCAACGAGACCTGCGGTACCAAAGCGCTCAAGCGCTTACTGGCTGAGCTGGAAAGCGGCACCTTGCAGCTTGAGCGTGGCACGCTGACCGTGGTGCCGATCACCAACCCGCTCGCTTATGAGCGTGGACAGCGGCAGGGCGATCGCAATCTCAATCGCAATCTGCGCCCGAACGATGCACCGCAGGATTTCGAAGACCGCATCGCCAATGTGTTGTGCCCACTGCTGGCGGCGCATGATGTACTGCTGGACCTGCACTCCTTTCATACACCGGGGCAACCCTTTGTCATGCTCGGGCCGCGCGACAACAACGGCACGCTGGAACCCTTTGCACATGCGGCAGCGGAAGAACGGCTCGCGGCGCATCTTGGTGTTTCGCGCATCGTCGAAGGCTGGCTTGATACCTATGCGTTGGGTGTCACCCGCCGGCGCGAGCGCTACCCGGACGCCAACCCGCTCTTGCTCGATGCGGCGTATGGCATCGGCACCACGGAATACATGCGTAGCTGCGGTGGCTATGGCGTAACGCTGGAATGTGGGCAACACGACGACCCGACCGCCCCTGATGTGGCTTGGCATGCCATCCGCCAGACGCTGGCGCTGTTGAAGATTGTGGATCTACCTTTAGCGCCGCCACCGGCAGAATTTGAAGTCCTGCGCATGCAAGATGTCACCGATCTTGAACATGCTGACGACCGCTTTGCTCAACCGTGGTCGAGCTTTGATCGTGTCAATGCTGGTGAGCTAATTGGTCGGCGTCAGGATGGCAAAGAGGTGAAGGCGGATCGCAGCGGTTTCATCCTGTTCCCCAATCCGCGTGCCCTGCCCGGCAACGAGTGGTTCTATTTCGCTGAACCAAGCAGCCGTGAAATTCGCGGCTGAGCGTTAGCGCAAACCGGCTTAGCGGCCTTAAAGCGCGCGGAAGCGCACCGTACCATCTTCAAGCTGGCCGTGAAACATCTCGCGTGGGCGAACCCATAGGCTGCGCTCTTTCGGCCAAAGCTGTTCATACACCACCAGCCATTCCTCAGTTTCCGAGTGGCGCGCCTCACCAATCACGCGGTAAAGGCCGCCCTTGTAGTGTTCGTGAGTGGCAATGCTGCGGGCTTCGGCTTCAGTCATAGTGTGCTCTGTAAAGTAAGCGGTGTGCGTATCGCTGCACACCTGTGGTTCAGTCGGGGGTTATCCAGTCGGGGCTTATTCGGTGATGCCCTGTTCGCGCAACAGGCGTTCGCATTCGTCGAGCAGATCAAACACCGCTTCCGAACGATAGTTGGGGTCGAGCGCTTCCATCATTTCATGGGCGGTGTACAAACCGGCTTCGCGTGACAGTGTCGTTGCGATACCGCGCGCCAACTGGTCGCTGAGATCGGAGAGCTGGCGTCGTTCAGATAAATCAAGGCGCATCTTCGAGCGCGACAACCACAGGGCTGCGAGTGTCGCCCCCTGTGCTTCCGTCATCCATTGCCCATGCTCGTAAAACGCGGACAGTCGTTCCGCCGCCAACGCAAACAACAGCGCCTTACGCGTATCGAAATCGAGCAACGGTGTTTTACTTTCAGCATCGCTGTCCGTGTTACGCGCTGCCCAGCCGTCGCGTTCAGCCACCCTTACATCCCGGCATATTGCGGACCGCTGCCGCCCTCAGGCAAGGTCCAGACGATGTTCTGCAAAGGATCTTTGATGTCGCAGGTTTTGCAATGCACGCAGTTCTGCGCATTGATCTGCAATGCCGGCGTGGTGTCCTTGTTCACGATTTCGTACACACCTGCTGGGCAGTAATACTGCTCGGGCGAGTCGAACTCGGCCAAGTTGTAGCGAACCGCGAGTGAAGGGTCAGTGAGCTTGAGGTGGATAGGCTGGCTGTGCTCGTGCTGCAGATTGGCCAACGCCAATGAGCTCAGACGATCAAAGGTCAGCTTGCCATCGAACTTGACCGGTACCGGCTTCGCTTGTGCGGCCGCTGGCTTCAAACTATTGTGATCGGCGCCCGTGTGCTTCAGCGTCCATGGCAGCTTGATGCCGAACGTACCCAGCCACATGTCCAGCCCGCCCAGTAGCATGGCGCCATATTCGCCCCAGCGGCTCAGATACGGTTTGACGTTGCGCACCAGCTCCAGCTCTTGCCACACCCAGCTGGCCTTGATGGCGGCGGGATAGGCGCTCAACACATCATGTGTGCGGCCTTCGACAATCGCTGCAAAGGTTGCTTCAGCGGCCAACATGCCCGACTTCATGGCGGTATGGCTGCCCTTGATGCGCGGCACATTGAGGAAGCCCGCGCTGCAACCGAGCAGCGCACCGCCCGGGAAAGCCAGCTGCGGCAGTGCCTGTAGCCCACCGGCATTAATCGCGCGTGCGCCATAACCAATACGCTCGCCGTCTTCAAGCAGAGTGCGAATGTTCGGATGCGTTTTGAAACGCTGCATCACATCAAACGGCGACAGTCGCGGATTGGCGTAATCCAGATGCGTGACAAAACCAATCGACACAAGGTTGTCGCCATAGTGATAGAGGAAAGAACCGCCGCCGGTGCTCGCATCCAGCGGCCAGCCCAGTGTGTGTTGCACGTGGCCGGGGCGATGCTTGTCCTTGGCCACGCGCCAGACTTCTTTGATGCCCAGCGCATATTTGCTGTCGCCCGATTCGCCGCGCAGATTGAACTGCGCTTCGATCTGCTTGCTCAGCGAGCCACGCGCGCCCTCCGCAACCAGCGTGTAGGCGGCATGAATCTCCATGCCCGGCACATGGCGGTCGGTGGGGTTGCCATCGCGGTCCAGACCCATTTCGCCAGTGCGAATACCGATCATCTGGCCTTCGGCGTCATACACTGGCGCAGCCGCGCTGAAGCCGGCGTAGATTTCCACGCCCAGCGCTTCGGCTTCGGTGCCGAGCCAGCGACACAGCTCGCCAAGGCTGGCGATATACATGCCGTCGTTATGCATCAGCGGCGGCAGCAAGGCTGGCGGCAGCTTGAAGCCACCGCCTTCTGACAACAGCCACATCTCGTCGGTCGTCACCGCCGTCTTAAGCGGTGCGCCCTTGGCCTGCCAGTCCGGGAACAACTCAGCCAGTGCCTTAGGATCGATCACGGCACCAGAAAGAATGTGCGCGCCAACCTCGGCGCCCTTTTCCAGAATGCAGACGGACAGCTCGCGGCCCTCGGCCAGCGCCAGCTGCTTGAGACGGATCGCCGCGCCCAGACCGGCGGGGCCAGCGCCGACGATCAGAACGTCGTATTGCATGATGTCGTCAGACATAGATTCTTTCTTGTATGGACTGCAGAGTAGGTTTTATATGCGTTTTGCGTGTTCTGTCGTGCTTACGGAATCACCGGCAACTCAATCTCGGCGGTGCTCTCCGCCGCGACGCCATCACGAATATGCGCCATCAAGCTGCGGATCCCGCTGGTGAGGTACTTGTTCTTGTGCTGCACCATGTAGAACTGACGTTGCAATTGTAATTCGGGCAGGCGGATCGGCACCAGACTGCCGCGCCGAAAAGCGTCGCGCAGGGCCAGCCGCGAAATGCATGACAGCCCCAAGCCGGCCTCGACTGCGCGCTTGATCGCCTCGGTATGTTCCAGCTCCAGCCGCACTTTAAGCTCACTGCGGCGTGGGCCCAAGGCGCGCTCAAAGGTTGAACGCGTGCCAGAGCCGGCTTCACGCAAAATCCAGTTTTCCTGCAACACCTGCGCTAAAGACACGCTCTTTTTCTTGGCCAGCGGGTGTTCGGGGGCGGCAAACACCACCAATTCGTCCTGCAACCACGGCGTGACCACCACATCCGGGTGGCTCATGTCGCCTTCGATTAGACCCAGATCAAGCTCGTAGCGGGCGACCTGCTCAATAATCGTGGCGGAGTTTTGCACCACCAGCTGGACCCGGCTGGCCGGATGTTGCTGCAGAAAGTCCGCAACCAGCAAGGTTGCGAGATAATTGCCGATTGTCAGGCTGGCGCCCAAGCGCAGATTGCCAATGCTCTGATCGGTGCCCAGTTGTTCTTCCAGCTCATGGGCGCGGGCCAGTAGCTCCAGCGCACGGGGCAACAGCCATTGGCCGGTGTCGTTGAGGACCAGCCGCTTGCCCACGCGGTCGAACAGGATTTGCTCGTAGGCGCGCTCCAGTTCGCCCAAGGCAGTACTGGCGGCAGACTGCGACAGCGCAAGCTGTTCCGCCGCCCGCGAGACCGAGCCGGCATTGGCAACTGCAACAAAGATTTCGAGCTGGCGCAGGGTGAATTTCATGGCGTGGGGGCTTAAGGGTTTGCAAGCTTCAACGCTTGGCAGCGGCAAAGTCCATCTGCTTTTATATGCTTATATGTAAAACAGATAGTAAATATACAAACAATCCATTTTACAGATATTCAGGCTTTCTTTAAAATTGCGCCAAATTAGAAAAGGTGTGCCGAATGAAGATTTTAGTCGCCCTAAAACGGGTCATTGATTACAACGTGCGCGTCCGTCCGCGTGCCGATGGTCTGGCGGTGGAAACCGCAGGCGTGAAGATGAGCGTCAATCCCTTCGATGAAAACGCCATCGAGGAAGCGCTGCGTCTCAAGGAAGCCGGCAAGGCAACCGAAGTCGTTGCCGTTTCGCTCGGCAACACTGGCGCGCAAGAAGGCCTGCGCCATGCGCTGGCGATGGGCGTAGATCGCGTGATTTATGGCGAAGCCGCCGATGATCTGGATTCACTCGCTGTCGCCAAGCTGCTGCGCGAAGTGGTCAAGGCTGAACAGCCGCAGTTGGTGCTGCTGGGTAAGCAGGCGATTGATGATGACGCCGGCCAAGCCGCGCAAATGCTCGCCGCCCTGCTCGACTGGCCGCAAGCGGTAGCGGTTTCGCACATCACCGTTGAAGGCAACGCCCTTACCGTTGTGCGCGAAATCGATGGTGGTACCGAGACCCTGAGCGTCGATCTGCCAGCCGTGTTGTCGGCCGATCTGCGCCTCAACGACCCGCGCTTCGTCAAGCTGCCTAATCTGATGATGGCCAAGAAAAAGCCGATCGGCACCATCGACCTCGCCAGCGTTAGCGCCGCACCGCGCCTGAAGACGCACAAGGTTGCTGAACCCCCAGCCCGCGCCGCCGGTATTAAGGTGAGCAGCGTGGCCGAGCTGGTTGAGAAACTTAAGAATGAAGCGGGGGTACTGTAATGAGCGCCGTTCTTCTCATTGCCGAATTCGACACCAGCGACAAGAATGCTGGCCTCAAGACCTCGACCCGCCAATCCGTCCGCGCGGCACAAAGCTGGAACCTGCCTGTCGATGTGCTGGTGTTGGGCACCGCGACTGCAGCCGTGCTGGAACAAGCGCAAAAGCTGAATGGCGTTCGCAAGGTGCTGCACGCAAACGCCGAGCATCTGAATCACCCACGCGCGGAAGATGTCGCCAAGCTGTTGCAACAACTCGCCGCTGATTACAGCGTGGTTCTGGGTGCGCACAGCAGCCTCGCCAAGAACGTGCTGCCGCGTTTCGCCGCACTGGCCGACGTGGGCATGATCAGCGAAGCGCTGGAAATCAACGCACCGAACAACTATGTGCGCCCCATCTACGCTGGCAACCTACTGGCCACCGTGGAAAACGCAGCTGGCCTGCAAGTGCTCACCGTGCGTGCCTCGCGCTGGAAGGCAGTTGAACTCGATGGCGCAGCAGAACTGACCACCGTTGCCGCACCTGCAGCCGACAGCCGCGTGCGCTTTGTCTCGCAAGCGCTGGCCGGAGGCGAACGCCCCGAGTTGTCATCCGCACGTGTGGTGGTGTCCGGTGGCCGTTCGCTCGGCAGCGCTGAAAAGTTTGACGCCGTGCTGGGCCCACTCGCCACGCAACTCGGCGCCGCCCTCGGCGCTACCCGCGCCGCGGTGGATGCAGGCTATGCACCGAACGATATTCAGGTCGGACAAACCGGCACTATCGTTGCCCCCGAGTTGTATCTTGCCTTCGGCGTGTCCGGTGCTATCCAGCATCTGGCCGGCATGAAGGACAGCCGCATTGTCGTGGCCGTGAATACCGACCCCGATGCACAAATTTTCCAGGTTGCCGACTACGGGCTGGTGGCCGACCTGTTCGACGTTGTGCCCGAACTCACCGCAGCACTGCAAAAGCAGTAAAGGAAAGAAGTCATGAGCAAGTTTGCTACCGAAAAAGTCCTCAGCGTTCACCACTGGAACGACACGCTGTTTAGCTTCAAAACCACCCGCGACCCCGGTCTGCGTTTCGAGAACGGCCAGTTCGTCATGATCGGCCTGACCGTTAACGACAAGCCTCTGGTCCGCGCCTACAGCATCGCCAGCCCGAACTACGAAGAGCATCTCGAGTTCTTCAGCATCAAGGTGCAAAACGGCCCACTGACCTCGCGTCTGCAAAACATCCAAGTTGGCGACGACCTGCTCGTCAGCCGCAAGCCCACCGGCACCTTGGTCATCGACGATCTGAAGCCGGGCAAGAACCTGTACCTCCTCTCCACCGGTACCGGCCTTGCCCCCTTCATCAGCGTGATCCAAGACCCGGCCACCTACGAAAAGTTCGAGAAGGTCATCGTCACCCACGGCGTGCGCAATGTGTCCGAGCTCGCCTACGCTGACTACATCCAGAACGAACTGCCGAACAATGAATTCCTCGGCGACATGGTCAAGAACCAGCTGATCTACTACCCCACCGTCACGCGCGAAGCCTTCCGCAATCAAGGCCGCCTGACCGACCTGATCGAGAACGGCAAGCTGTTCACCGACATCGGTCTGCCACCGCTCGACCCCGCCGTCGATCGCGCCATGATCTGCGGTAGCCCAGCAATGCTTGAAGACCTGTCGAAGCTGCTCGATGCCCGCGGCTTCATCATCTCCCCGCACATCGGCACCCCCGGCGACTACGTCATCGAACGCGCCTTCGCCGAGAAGTAAATCGAGGATCGCTTCACTGCGAACCCCAACAAAAAAGCCCCGCAGTGCGGGGCTTTTTTGTTTTCTGGATCGGCGCTCAAGCCTTACTGCGCTTTGGCCCTGCGGGTTTCGGCCCGCGCTTACCGAAAGGGGGCGCGGCTGGGCGTGAGGCTTTGGGTGGTGCGGCGGGCTTGGGCTTCTTGGTACCCACACTTGCCGACGCGAGCCCCTGAAGCGCTTTTGCTTTGGATGCTTTTGGCTTTTTGGGTTTCTTGACGACGGCACCGCCGGGTGCGGTTTGTGGGACGCGGTGTTCGGCTTCGAAACCCGGCTGCTCTTCGCGCGGCAGGGTTTGGCCGATGAGGGTTTCGATGGCGGCGAGTTGATCGACTTCGTCGGCGCACACCAGTGAGATCGCTTCGCCACTGGCGCCAGCGCGGCCGGTGCGGCCGATGCGGTGGATGTAATCTTCAGCCACCGTCGGTAGATCGAAATTGACGACGTGCGGCAGCAGCTCGATATCCAGACCGCGTGCAGCAACATCCGTCGCAACCAATACATCGACTTCGCCTGCTTTGAAACGTTGCAGGGCAGCAAGGCGGCTGGGTTGGCTTCTGTCGCCGTGAATGGCCTCGGCACGAATGTCACGCCCGAGCAGGGTTTCTGTGAGCTCGTCGGCGCCTTTGCGGGTCTTCACAAACACCAGTACCTGCGTCCAGCGCTCGCGCTTCAACAGATGCAGAAAAAGCTGGGGCTTCTTTTTCTTATCGCAGGGAATGATCCACTGCTGCACTTCTTTAACGGTGCTGTTGGCTGGGCTGGCTTCAATACTGGCAGGATCGTCCAGCAGTTGATCGGCCAGCGTGCGGATGGTCGGCGAGAAGGTGGCGGAGAACAAAAGGATTTGCGGCTTGCGGTGCAGTGCTTGCAGCAGCGTGGTGATCTCGTCGGCAAAGCCGAGATCGAGCATGCGGTCGGCTTCGTCCAGCACCAGCGTATCGACCTGCTTGAGCTTGAGTGCATTGCGACCGAGCAGATCGAGCAGACGTCCCGTCGTGGCGACCAGCACATCGACGCCACGACGCAGCCGCATCATTTGCGGGTTGAGGCTCACACCACCATACGCCGCAAAGCTCTTCACACCCAGCGTGCTGCCGTACTCACGGAAGCTTTCGCACACCTGCTCGGCCAGCTCGCGCGTGGGCACCAGCACCAGCACGCGAATGCTGTTGCTTGCGACGGGCGTATCGATGGCGCTCAGGCGCTGAATGATGGGGAGCGCAAACGCAGCGGTCTTGCCCGTTCCGGTTTGTGCGGCAGCGAGAACATCGCGCCCAGCCAGCACGGCGGGAATGGCACCCGATTGAACTGGCGTGGGTGCGGCATAACCCAAAGCCTCAATGGCCTGGCACAGCGGCGCAATGAGTCCCAGCGTGGCAAAACTTGTCATAGCGGTTTCCGGGGCGGCCTACATCTCCGCCGGGCGAGTTGGATAGAAAGCGAGAAGGCTGGATTCTAAAGCGTATTCGGCTTTATCACCCTGCCCTCGCGATCTCACTTACCCATGCGTCCACCGTCTAGCCAAATGTCACGCGGCCTGCGCAAAGGTACCGTCGCTGTAGTCACGCAAGGCTTGCTCGATCTCTTCGCGCGAGTTCATCACGAAGGGGCCGTACTGCACCACCGGCTCGCGCAAGGGCAACGCTGCCAACACGATAAAGCGCGTGTCTTCGTCACCGGCAGTGACGGCAATCACTTCGCCATCGACCAGCACGCCGGCATCGCCACGCGGCACAGTCTTGTCTCCGAGGTTCAGACTGCCTTCATACGGATACACAAATGCGCTATGCCCGGCACCCACTGGCTGCTCGAAGCGCGTGCCTGCAGGCAGATGCACATCAAGGAACAGCGGTGCGGTGGTTACGCCACGGATCGGCCCTTCGACTGACGTACCGTCACTCTCAAGCACACCCGCAATCACCTTGACGCGCGCACCACCGGCAAGCGAGACCACAGGAATCTGCTCAGCCTGAATATCCTGATACCCAGCGGGCTTCATCTTTTCCTTGGCGGGCAGATTGATCCACAGCTGAAAGCCACGCATACGGCCGGACTCCTGCTGCGGCATTTCCGAGTGGATGATGCCGCGCCCGGCCGTCATCCATTGCGCACCACCGCTTTTCAGGTGGCCCTGATTGCCGAGGTGATCTTCATGCAGCATGTGGCCGTCGAGCATATAGGTCACGGTTTCAAAGCCGCGATGGGGATGCGCTGGGAAGCCAGCGACATAGTCGTCTGGATTTTCGGAAGAGAACTCGTCCAGCATGAGGAAGGGATCGAGACGCAGATGCGGCGTCTGCCCCAGGCTGCGGCGCAGCTTAACCCCCGCACCATCCGAGGCGGGGACGGAACGAATAATCTGACGCAAGGTACGGGGGGTGCTCATGATGCTTCTCCTGTGTTTTTTGATTCTAGCGTTAGCGGGCTGTACTTAAACAGCCATGCTTAAACAGCAATTTTTAAACAGCAATCGCCTCGATGGCTTCGTGCGCTTGTTCAAGCGCAGCTTCCTTAACGCCACCGCTGCGGGCCAGACCTTCAGCGTAAATGAACTGCACATCGGTGATGCCGATGAAGGCAAAGAAGTCGCGAACATAGCTAGTCTGCGTATCCAGCGCTGTGCCGGCATATTGACCACCACGCGTGGCAAAGACATAGACCTTCTTGTCTTTGAGCAGGCCGACAGGGCCGGTAGCGGTATAGCTAAAGGTTTCACCAATACGTGCCACGTGATCGAAATAGGCCTTCAGTTGGGAAGGCACGCCAAAGTTATAGAGGGGTAGGCCAAGCACGATGGTGTCCGCCGCGCGCAGCTCGTTAATGAGCGCATCGGAGAAGGCCACAACAGCTTTCTGTTCTTCAGTCCGCTCCTCCGGTTTAGCCATGAAGGACAAAAAACGAGCGCCATCGAGATGAGGAAATGCCTCAGCAGCCAAGTCATGGCGAATCACTTCGCCGTCGGCGTGGGCAGCTTGCCACTTGGCAACAAACTGATCAGCCAGCGCGCTGGACTGGCCTTGGCCGGAGAACAGGCTGCTGTTGATTTGTACCAGCTTACGGGTGTTGGTTTGGGTCGTCATGGTGTGTCTCCTTGAGTTCAGTTGAAGGCATGTACTTCAGGGGTACTGCATGTGTGCTGCTTCAGTGACTCCATTAAACAATTTACAAAACAGATAAAAAAGAAGAAGATTTCGCTAGTTTTAATCAGTTAATTGGATATATCTGTGGCCGAAGTCCCGCATATCTCGTTGGAGCAATGGCGTTCGCTGATCGCGGTGGTGGAGGCCGGGGGTTACGCACAGGCGGCCGAACGGCTGCACAAGAGCCAATCCGCCGTGACCTATGCGGTGCAGAAGATTGAATCGCTGCTCGACCTCAAGGCGTTTGAAATTCAGGGGCGCAAGGCAGTGCTGACGCCAACGGGCCAGATGCTCTATCGCCGCGCGCTCGCGCTGGTGAATGAAGCAAATGAACTGGAGCGCGCCGCCAAGAACCTTTCGGCCGGCTGGGAGGCCGAGATTGGCATTGCTGCTGAAATCATTTTTCCCAACTGGCTGCTGCTGGACTGTTTGAACAGCTTTGGCGCAGAAAGCCCGCAAACGCGGATTGAGGTGATTGAGTCGGTGCTGAGCGGCACCGCCGAAGCGCTGCTCACGGGCAAGGCCGACCTTGCCATCACCCCGCACATTCCACCGGGCTTCTTTGGCGACTTGCTGATGCGAACGCCGGTGGTGGCGGTTGCCGCACCGGACCATCCGCTGCACAAACTCGATCGTCCACTCACGCAGCGCGACTTGCGCAATCACCGTCACATCACCGTGCGCGATACCGGCAGCCAGCGTGACCGACGCGCAATGATCATTGAGGTGGAGCAACGCTGGACGCTCAGCCACATCGCGACTTCTGTCGAGGCGCTGTGTGCGGGGTACGGCTTTTCTTGGCTGCCGGAAGAGCGCATCCGCCGTGAGCTGCAAGATGGCAGGCTAAAGCCGCTGCCGCTCAAGGCAGGGCAGCAGCGCTGGCTGGACCTTTATCTGATTGTGGCCGACCCCGACTTTGCCGGGCCGGGCGTGAAGCGGCTGGCGGAGATCATTCGCGCCCGCGTCGCGGGCGCGTGTGCTGGTGTCAAACAGGCCTGATAAAACAGCCCTGATCAAACGAGCCGATTAGATAGGCAAAATCTGGCCGCAGGCGATAGCAGGATTGTTGCGGTTGCCAGTAGGGTTGCGGTAATCATCCGGGCGGGCCGTAATGACCAGCGTGCGGCCGATCACGCTGTTCTTGCCAGTGACGACCAAGGTCTTGTTGAACACGGCACCGCGCATGGTGCCGTACACATCCGCACGCAGATTGCCCAGATCACCAGCGCGTTCACCTACCGGCTTGTCCTCCGGATTAAATCGCCCCTTGCTCAGATCGGCCATGGCGGTGCGGCAATCGGCCGCGTCGTAGATACGGAAGCCATGCTCACCCGTGAGGCCCGTCACATCGATGAAGATGCGCGTCATACCTTGATGCTCGCCAAATGTGACCGAGCCACGAATCGGGTTACCGTCAAACGCATCGAGCTTGGCGGCGGCAACCGGGATGGGCTTGGACGGATTGGCGACACAGCCTGTCAGTAACGTCAGTGAAAGCAGCCCGCAAGCGGTAAGGGTTTGCATGAGTGGTGATTTCATCGTGGCCTTTTCGTGATCTTTAGCTGAAGCATTCAATATCAACGCAGTGAAAAATCAACGCGACCGGCGAGCTTCTTGCCGTCCGTCTGCGTTTCCACCTTGGGTTGCAAGACAAACACACGTTCGGTCGGTACGCCCTTGGCGATCAAGCTTTCACGCGCGGCGCGCGCACGACGCTCGGCCAGGCTGCGCATTTCGTCGTCACCCGCGGGCAGGTTGGCCAACATCAACTGCTCCATATCCGGCACCGGCAGGCTCTTGTTCATGCCAATCAAATTACGCGGCTTGCCTTCAAACTTTTCGGCATTGTAGGCAAGCTCCAAATACTTTGGATATTCAGCCGCGCTGATCGTGACCTCGCTCAACGTGCCACCGGCTTGGCCTTGCTTGGCCAGATCGGCGAGCTTCTGCGACTTCACGCGACGCTCCAATACGGCGCGCTTGAGGCCTTCGCGATCATTCACGGCATCGGCAACGCCGGTGATTTCCAGCTTCAGCGCCGGGCGATCAATCATCGCCTTGCTGACTGCATCCAGGCTCTTCTCGGCGTCCGGGGTAAGGCGTGCGTAGCCGGGCACAAAACCAATCTGCGACAGATCGGCACCGCCCCCAAAAATCGAACCGAGCAGCGCAAACGGTGAGGTCACGGCCTTCACAATCAGGTTGAGAATCACCTTGACGATCACACCGCCCACGCTGAACTGCGGGTCGTTGAGCGAGCCACTGATCGGCAGGTTGAGATCAATCTCGCCACGCGAATTCTTGAGCAGCGCCACCGCCAGATTGACCGGCAAAGACAAGGCATCGGGGCTCTCGACTTTTTCGCCGAAGGTCAATTGATCGATGAAGATATTGTTCTCGGCGCGCAGCTCACCCTTCTCAACAAAGTAGTGCAGATCGACCGACAGCTTGCCCTTCTCGATGGCATAACCGACATGGCGACCTGAGTAGGGGCTGAAGGTGGGCAGATCAATGCCCTTGGCCTTGGCAGTCATATCGACAAACAGCTCCTTGCCGAATGGATCGACCTTGCCCTTGATCTCTAGCGGTGCGGTGCGATCAATCGAGCCACGAATTTCAATCAAACCCGGCTTGCCCGGATCCAGCGGGCCGATCTTGCCATCCAGCTTGGTCAGGTTGGCACGGTAGTTGGGCTTGACAAAGCGGTCATTGAAATTGATGTTGCCGCCCTGAATCAAAATCTGTCCGATACGCACTGGCAAGGCTTCTGCCTTGTCGTCCACCGGGGCCGTTGTGGCGGTACCGGTTGCGGTTTTCTCGGTGGTTTTCTCGGGCACAGCCTCAGTCGGTGCTGCACTTTGCGCAGCCGTCTGCTGAACGGTAATGTCCTTGAGATTCAGCTTGCCCTCGGGCGACAAGACAATGCGCGCGAAGAAATCCGCCAGCGAGATTTTTTCGATATCAACTTTCAGCGGTGCGGTGTTGAGCGCAATGCCTGCCACATCCAGACTGCGCCAGCGCAACAGATCGTTGTCGTTGGCTTTGTCGAGCATATTGAAATCGCTGACGCGCGCATCGCCATTCACGGCCACATTCAAGGGCGTGCCAGCGGCCTTGATCTGCCCCCCAAAGCTCACCGCACCCTTGGTCAGCAGGGCATTCAACTTGCCCGCGGCAAAGCCCTGCAAGGCAACGATATCGACACTCTCAGCATCTATGCGCACATCCGCTGCCACCGGTGCCCACCCAGCGTTGCCGCCCACCTTGAGCTTGCCATTGCTATTGATCGTGGCATCCAGCGCAAACGCCGCTTGGTGTTTTGGCACATCGACCTCGACACCCGTGAGCGCCAGTGTATTCACACGCAGCTCCGGGAAGCTGCCTTGCTTAAAGCGCACCTCCGTGCCCGCCAGCCCCACCTTGAGTGGGCGCGTCAGAAGCGGATCAACTGCATCTAGGTTCAGCACCAGACGCTCGCTCTTCAATGACCACGGTAGGTCAGCGCGATTATCAAGCGCCAGATCGCGCAGCGTAATGTCGCCATTCAAACTGATTTGTGGCGTCTTGCCCGGTGCCTGCGTGAACGACACATCCACCTTGGTGTCCACCTTGGCGGACTTAAGATGCATGCCCTTGGGCAGCGGAATGTACTCATCCATATCATTGAGATCGAGTGCATCCACTGCAATGTTCAGCACCACCTCGCGGTGGTCGGCAAACGGCAGCACTTTGCCTTCCATGGCAATCGCGGTGCCCTGATTCAAACGCGCGGTGAAGTAAGGCTGCACCCAGGTTTTTTCTGCACTCTCAAAGTTGGCGACAAAAGGAATGCCCAACATCAACGTGTCAATTTCCTGATTCACCTTCTTTACGCGATCTTCGAAATCAATACGGCCTTTCTCAACCTCAATATTGCTGACCGAGAAAAGTGTGGGCTCGGACTCAGGCTGATTAGAAAACTCTTCGATCAAATCATCAATGCTGAGGCTGCCGTCCGCCTTGCGGACCAAGCGCACCGCCGGGCCCGACAGCTTCACAGCGCTGATCACCGGCGCGCCGCGCGCAATCGACATTGAGCTGAGATTCACATACAGGCTGTCGAAACTGAACAGCGCGCCCTCGCCCTCTTCCGGGCGCTCGCCAATGCGGAAACCATGCACGGTGAGCTCAAGCGTGTAGGGGCTGATATCAATACGCTCAACCGTTACCGGGCGGTGCAGCTTTTCTGACAGCAAGGCTTCAACCTTGCCCTTGGCAAAACCCGGCAGCCAGAAGTAGCCGAGCAGACCGAACAGAACGATCAATACAGCCACGGCACCCAAGGGCTTGCGATAGCGGCACGCGAGTCCCTTCGCTTTTTGCACGTACGGGTGGTTCAACACGGGATTTTGGCCTGCAGTGCTCATGCTCGCTCCGGAACTGTCCAAGACGTTTGGACCCTTGAATTCTAATCGCCCATGACCGCAAAAACAAAAAAGCCACCCGAAGGTGGCTTTTATATTTGCAGCGTTTCTCTGCGGTGTTTCGCGACTATGCGCTTACTTGGTCACCGCGTTCAAGCGGCTTTCCAGTTGGGCCAGCGGAATAGCGCCGGGAATGCGGCTGCCATCGGCGAGGAAGAAGTTAGGCGTGCCACGCACATTCAGCTTCTGGCCCAGCGCCACGATCTTGTCGACATTGCTGTCGCACTTGAGCGTCGGCGGCGTCACGTTGTTCACCATCCAGTCATTCCACGCCTTGTTCTGATCAGCCGCGCAGAGAATGTTGCGCGACTTCTCGTAGGAATCAGCCGAGAGAATCGGGAAAGGGTAGATGTAGATGGTCACGTCGGTGAGGTTCTGCGTTTCCTTGGCAAAGCGCTTGCAGTAACCGCAGTTCGGGTCTTCAAACGACACGAACACGCGCTTGCCGTTGCCACGCACTTGCTTGATCGCCAGATTCAGCGGCAGATCGGAGAACTTGATCTGGCTGAGCTTGTTCTTGCGCTCTTCCGTCAGGTTCTGCTTGCTCTTGAGATCCACCACATCGCCGAAGAAGGCGTACTGGCCCTTGTCATCGACGTAGAACACATCGGGGCCGATCTGCACTTCAAACAAACCGAGGACGTTGGACTTGCGCACCGAGTCGATCTTGGCCCGCTCACCGAAGAAGTTTTCGGCGGCTTTGCGCGCCTCGGCTTCGCCCGCGAAAGACGTGCTGGAAAAAGCCAGTGCAGGCAGGGCGAACATCAGGGCAGCAAACAGTTTTTTCATGAAAACTCCGAAGGGAAAGGCAATCAGCCCAGTGCGTAGCGCACCAAGGCATCTCGTAGGACAGGCAGACGATCAGTAAGGTTCAAGCCGGTATTGCGCAACCACGCCAGCGGCGCGATCTGTGGGGCAAACAAACGCTGCAGGCCATCGGTCATGGTTTGCAGCGCCACAATCTCTTCCTTGCGGGCGCGCTCGTAAGGGCGCAAGGACAACACATCACCGCACCGTTCAAACGGGCGCAGGCTCATCAATGTCTCGGCCAGCACCTTGGCATCTTGAAAGCCCAAGTTAATGCCATGGCCGGACAGCGGGTGAATCGCATGGGCGGCATCGCCCAGCAAGGCAAAGTGCGGACCCACGATCTTTGGCGCGCGCATCAGGCGCAGCGGAAAGCCCTGCGCCGGGGTGATCAGCTCAAGCTTGCCCAGCCGGTTTTGCCCAGCCGCGGCAACGCGAGCGCACAGCTCCTCTGGCGACAGCTGCGCCAGTACCTCGCCATGCGCCTTAGGCGTGGACCACACCATCGAAATGCGGTTGTCCGGCAAGGGCAGCCATGCCAGCACGCCATCGGGGCGGAACCACTGAAACGCCGTGCCACGGTGCGGCTCGCTACAGGCAAAGTTAGCCACCACACCCAGTTGTTCGTAATGCTTAAAGGACACATCCACGCCCAGCGCTTGCCGTGTCCAGGAGTCGGCGCCATCGGCGGCCACCACCAGATCGGTCACCAAGGTGCGGCCATCAGCCAGCGTCAGGGTCGCGCCACCATCACCCACGGTCAGCGCTTCTGGCTTGGCCGGGCACAGCAGCTGCACATTGGCTTGGCGCTTCACCGTCTCCCACAGCTCCTGATGCAGCAAGGAAGACTCGGCAATCCAAGCCAGCTCGGTCACACCGCTGTCATAGGCCGAAAAGCCAATCTTGCCGGAGGTATCGCCAAACACCTCCATGTGCTGCACAGGCTGCATGCGTTCAGCGGCCAAATGGCGCCAAATGCCAATATCGGTCAAAAACACTGCGCTGGAGGGGCTAACGGCGTAAATGCGCGTATCCAGCCCGGCCGGGGGCTGCGGGTTGCGCCCTTCCACCAGCGCCACCGAGAACCGGCTGCCCCGCAGGGCCGCAGCCAAGGCCAGCCCAGCAAGGCCGCCACCGACAATCGCAATATCTACCTTCATGCCGCCATTGTCGCGGAGTCGGTCAGCCTTGACAAGGCGAACCGATTGGTACGTCCAGTTGCAGCGGTGATGTAGCTCAGCTGGTTAGAGCGACGGATTCATAATCCGTAGGTCGAGGGTTCAAGTCCCCCCATCACCACCAATAATGAAACCCCAACCGTTCTCGGTTGGGGTTTTTTCTTGTCTATTTGCGCCAGTTCCCGCGTGTTGTTGGGGGTTCCTGCGGAAGCCTGCGGACTTCGCCAGCCGCCCGAATTGGCCGTTCCGGGCCACATTCCACTCTCTCCTGGCCATTCCTCGCTCCGACCTCGCTCCCTGGAACTGGCCCGAAGTCCGCAAAGGCCACAAGTCAGTGCCATATAGATCAAAGACTTACGCGCGGACGAATCAAGCGGTTGGATTGCGGCATTGGCTACCGAGGGGAACAAACTGTCGCCAGCGCGAAGCCAGAAGCGCTACCGGGCCTTCCGTTCAATCTGCTCAAACAGTTTCTGCGCGGCGAGCCTGGCCGTGGCGTCCTGCTCCGGACCAAGCGGTTCAAGATCTACCCCGTCGCGACCTGCGACATAGGCTGGACCGCCGACGTCATCGTCGTAGTCCGAACCGTCTTCGTTGATCGCGTAATGCGCGTCCTGGGTTAGATCCGTTCCGACCAGCCGTGAGAGGTACAC
>LNDZ01000031.1 GCA_001464495.1 Betaproteobacteria bacterium Ga0074130 | reverse complement strand
TCGCCCATCTGCTCGACAAGGTCCGGCACCATCTTGTGGAAGAAGGCAGCACGCGCACCCAGCTTGTAGCCGTGGCGGATGGCGCGACGGATGATGCGGCGCAGGACATAGCCGCGACCTTCATTACCCGGAATCACGCCATCGGCAATCAGGAAGGAGCAGGCGCGGATATGGTCGGCCAGCACCTTGAGCGAAGGGCTGTCGATATCAGCGGCTTGAGTGATATCAATCGTTTCGCGCGCTGCGGCCTTGATCAGTGCTTGGAAGATATCGATCTCGTAATTCGCATGCACGCCCTGCAGCACAGCCGTGATGCGCTCCATGCCCATACCTGTGTCGACCGAGGGCTTGGGCAGTTTGTGCATCACACCCGCTTCATCGCGGTTGAACTGCATGAACACGTTGTTCCAAATTTCGATGTAACGGTCGCCGTCTTCGTCGGGCGATCCCGGAGGGCCGCCCCAGTACTTGTCGCCGTGGTCATAGAAGATTTCAGTACACGGGCCACACGGACCGGTGTCGCCCATCATCCAGAAATTGTCGCTCTGATAGCGACCACCCTTGTTGTCGCCGATGCGCACAATGCGCTCGACGGGCACGCCGATCACCTTGTTCCAAATGTCGTAGGCTTCGTCATCCTCGGCATAGACGGTGACCCAGAGCCTTTCCTTGGGCAGCTTAAACTCTTCGGTCAGCAGCTCCCACGCGTACTTGATCGCGTCTTCCTTGAAGTAATCGCCGAAGCTGAAATTGCCAAGCATTTCAAAGAAGGTGTGGTGACGCGCGGTATAGCCGACATTTTCAAGGTCGTTGTGCTTGCCGCCAGCGCGCACACACTTCTGTGCTGTCGTTGCGCGGTTGTAGCTACGCTTGTCGAAACCAAGGAAAACATCCTTGAACTGATTCATACCTGCGTTAGTGAACAGCAAGGTCGGGTCTTCGTGCGGGACCAGTGAGCTGGAAGCTACGATCTGATGGCCCTTGGAGGCGAAGAAATCAAGGAATTTCTGGCGAATCTCGGCGCTTTTCATGGGGACGAAGCAGGCAAATGAAGTAAAGGCCTGATTTTACGCGATTCAGCCGCCAATAGGCTGACAGCGGCAGGCTATGTCAGTGTTCTAGGCAACAAAAAGCCCGCCGAAGCGGGCTTTGCAAATAGGCCGATACAGGGTCTATGTAAGGCGCAGCACTCCTCTTAGTGATTGCGGCGGTTTTGGCGACGCTCACTACGATCGTTCTTACCGTCATGATCGAAGTCATGCTGGCGATCATGCTTCTGGTCGGCAATACGGCGGCTGGTCTTGTTCTGCGCATGCACGAGTCGTGCTTGCTCCTTTTGCGTCACCATGCCATCAGCTTGTGCCTTAGTTTGCAGCGTATCGACATGCGCTTCGCGCTTCTCCAGCTTTTGCACTTCCTGACTGGTCAAGGTGCCAGACTGCTCGCCCTTCTGGATGCGTAGCTCCTGATTCGCTTGTCGCTGATCGATATTGCCGGGGCTGGTTTGTGCGACTGCAGGCAATGCGATGGCAGTAACAGCAAGGGTGGCGAGTGCAAGCTTGAAATTCATGGTGTGTCTCCTCGGGATGATATGGGCAAGCCCCATGACTACATTAACGCGAGCTATTTGAAAGCTGCGGACAGTGTATTTGTAAAGTTTCGTTAGTTCTCTTACATCTCGCTTTACCAGCCGTGCCGGTAGGGGAAGCCTGGGCCACGATAATGATGGTGATGTGGCGGTGCGAAGTAGCCCGGTGGATAAACCGGCACAGCGCGATACACGGGTGCCGGTCGATACACCGGATAAGTTCCGTAGGTAACACCGACCGAATAAGATGGCCGGGGACTGTAATAACCAAGGCTGTCGTAAGTTGGGTTGCTGATACACCCCGACAAGCCCATGACGGCAGCAACAGCAGCGATCAAACCAAAATGCCTCATTGCGATTTTCCTGAACCGGGACAGGCGTCCCACCTGTTCATTAACGCTGGCACTGCCTGTTTGCCGACGCGCAAATGTAAGGCTTGGTTACATCAGAAAATCAGAACAGGTCTGGACGGTCGCTGAAGACTGCAGCTACACCAGCT
>LNDZ01000030.1 GCA_001464495.1 Betaproteobacteria bacterium Ga0074130 | reverse complement strand
TCGGCATTCGACAGGCGCTTGTAGAGCGTCAGGCGTTCATGCACATCGGGGCAGTAATCGTTAGGCAGCAGGGCGGGGACACGCAGATTGATTTCGGATGTGACCGACAGCGGCTGCGTGAGATCCGGTACTTCCTTACCGTCCTTGAGCGCCTTGACCGCGGCATTGAGCATGTTGGTGTACATGGCAAAGCCGATTTCGTGAATCTCGCCGCTTTGGTTTTCGCCCAGCACTTCGCCGGCACCGCGAATTTCCAGATCGTGCATGGCGAGGAAGAAACCGGAACCCAGCTCTTCGGTCATCTGAATGGCTTCCAGTCGCTTCTGTGCCTGCTTCGATGGCTTGGCGTCCTGATCGCTCAAGAGGTAGCAATACGCTTGATGGTGCGAACGACCAACGCGACCGCGCAGTTGGTGCAGCTGTGCAATACCAAACTTGTCGGCACGACCGATCAGGATGGTGTTGGCGTGCGGGTTGTCGATACCGGTTTCGATAATGGTCGAGCACAGCAGCAGGTTGTGTTTCTGCTGCGTGAATTCCTTCATCACACGTTCAAGCTCGCGCTCCGGCAACTGGCCGTGACCAACGATGATGCGCGCTTCCGGCAGCAGCGACTCCAGCCGCTCCTTCATGTTCTCGATGGTGGCGACTTCGTTGTGCAGGTAATAGACCTGCCCCCCGCGCTTGAATTCGCGCAGACAGGCTTCGCGCACTACACCCTTGGACCACGGGTAGAGGAAGGTCTTGATCGCCAGACGTTTCTGCGGCGCAGTGGCAATCACAGAGAAGTCGCGCAGGCCTTCGAGCGACAAGCCCAGCGTACGTGGGATGGGGGTTGCGGTGAGGGTCAGTACATCCACTTCGGCGCGCAGCGCTTTCAGGGCATCCTTCTGGCGTACGCCGAAACGGTGCTCTTCGTCGATCAGCACCAGACCGAGACGGTCAAACTTCACATCCTTTTGCAACAGGCGGTGCGTGCCAATGAGGATATCGATTTTGCCCGCGGCGAGATCGGCAATCGCCTGATCTTGCTCCTTGGCGCTGCGGAAGCGCGATAGCTCGGCCACGCGCACCGGCCAATCGGCAAAGCGGTCGGCAAAGGTTTGGAAATGCTGTTCAGCCAGCAGGGTGGTTGGGCACAGCATGGCGACCTGCTTGCCATCAGCAATGGCGACGAAAGCCGCGCGCAAGGCGACTTCGGTCTTACCGAAGCCAACGTCGCCGCAGACCAAACGGTCCATCGGCTTGCCGGAGGCCATGTCAGCAATCACGGCATTGATAGCGGCTTGCTGGTCTGGCGTTTCTTCGAAACCAAAGCCTTCGGCAAAGGCATCTAGATCGTTTTGCTGGAAGTCGAACTTGTGGCCTTCGCGCGCGGCGCGTTGGGCATAGAGGTTCAACAACTCGGCAGCGGTGTCGCGTACTTGCGCGGCGGCCTTACGCTTGGCGCGCTCCCACTGGCCGCTGCCAAGGCGATGTAACTCAACCGCTTCGGGATCGGCACCGCTATAGCGCGAGATAACTTGCAGCTGCGAGACGGGTACGTAAAGTGTGTCGCCACCGGCGTATTCGAGATGCAGGAATTCATTGTCACCATCGCCGTAGTCAAAGTGCACCAAGCCCTGGTAGCGACCGATGCCATGACTTTCATGCACGACTGGATCGCCAATCTTCAGCTCGGACAGATCGCGCAGCCAGCCTTCTAAGTTGCTGCGGCGGTTTTCCGTGCGCTTGCCACGCGGGCGGGCGGTGGCGGCGTACAGCTCGTTTTCGGTGACGATGCAGTAGGCGGTGTCTTCGGGTTCCAACGGCACCACAAAGCCGGCAGACAACGGGGCCACGCTGAGCATGAAGCGCGCATCGCTGCTGATGAACGACGCAAAGTCGGCGCAGGCCTCGGGGCGCAGTTCATGCAGCGCGAGGAACTCAAGGATCGTTTCACGGCGGCCGGGTGACTCGGCCAGTAGCAGGGTTCGACCGGTGAAGGTGTTGAGGTGATGGCGCAGCAGACGCAGCGGATCGTCGGCACGGCGGTCTGTGGCGATCGACATAGGTGCCAGCGCAACCGGCGGAATGATTTCGCGTTCGACTGCGTCTTGCTGCACGGCGGGCTTGATGCGCCAGACCGGGTATTTCTGTAGGGCGACAAAGAGCTGTTCGTCGCTCAGGAAAATCTCGTTCGGCGGCAGCACGGGGCGTGAGCGGTCGCCGCCCACCATGCTGTAGCGGCTTTTCAGATCGACCCAGAACTCAGCCAGCGCACCCGGCACGTTGTGATGCAGCAGTACACGCGTATTGGCGGGCAGGTAATCGAAGAGGGTGGCCGTTTCGTCAAAGAACAGCGGCAGGTAGTACTCGATACCCGCGCTCGGTGTGCCGTTCGATACATCTTTGTATAGCGTGGTGCGCGTTGGGTCGCCTTCAAAGGTCTCGCGGAAGCGACGGCGGAAGCAGGTGCGGCCTGCTTCGTCCATGGGGAATTCGCGTGCCGGCAGCATGCGGATTTCCGGCACCGGGAACAGGGTGCGCTGCGAGTCGGCATCAAAGGTGCGGATGCTTTCGACTTCATCGTCGAACAGGTCGATACGGAAGGGCAGCGCCGCGCCCATCGGATAGAGATCAACAAGCCCACCGCGGATACTGTATTCGCCGGGTGCAACAACTTGCGTGACATGTTCGTAACCAGCGGTGGTGAGCTGAGCGCGCAGGCCTTCGATATCGAGGCTGTCACCCTTCTTGAGGAAGAAGGTATGCGCAGCGAGGTATTGCGTTGGCGCTAAACGGGTCAGCGCGGTGCCGGCAGCGACCACCAGCAAGTCGCATTCGCCGCGCATGACGGCATAGAGCGTGGCGAGGCGTTCTGAGACCAGATCTTGATGCGGCGAGAAAGCATCGTAAGGCAGTGTTTCCCAGTCCGGCAGCAAATGCACACGCAGTTGCGGTGCAAACCAGCGGGCTTCTTCCTGCAGGCGTTGTGCGTCCAGCGGCGTGCTGGCGATGACCAGCAGCGGCGCATTAGCCTGAATCAGTTGAGTGAGGACGAGTGCATCCGCCGAGCCAGCCGCAGGCGGTAGATCAGTCGGAGAGCCGGGTCGCGGCGCAGGAAGCTTTTGAATACGGGACTGCACGAG
>LNDZ01000029.1 GCA_001464495.1 Betaproteobacteria bacterium Ga0074130 | reverse complement strand
TGCCAATGATTTGTTCTTCCGTGAATCGCTTCTTCATGTTGCCTCCGTTGAGGCAAACTCTAATTCAATTCCGGACTATTCTCGGGGAGCAGGTCACCTCGATAGACACAACTTTTTTCTCAATCCCATCTTCTAGATCGCTCATTGAATAGGCTATGTCATCAGCAGCATCCATCAAGTAGACAAAAGGAAACTTTCGCCGAGGGACCCAATCTAGCTTTTCACAAGCATCCTCATAGCCCGCATAGTCTGCATCAAAGATTCCAATTTTCTTATACGGCGCACCCGCATCCTTGCCTGTTACATCAGTCGGATACTTGATCATTGAGAGCAGTTGCGTGCAGGTTAGATTTAATCCGAAACTATCTTTACCGCTTAAAAAGGATGCAATTCTGTAGCCCTGAGGGTTTCCATCAAAGTTACAGAGATCTTTGAATTCCCGCGCATCCCCAAACTTACTTTTTGTGAACCAACATTGGATTGCCGTTTCCCCAAGGTGTCCGAAAGGCGGATTTCCGATGTCGTGCAATAGACAGGCTGTTTCGATTGTATTCACGAAGGCCGCTAGCTCTATGTATGGCTGGTTGGAGCTCTCAAGAGTGCTCTCGATAACTTTCTGAGCAATGTGTCTCCCAACCTGTGAGACCTCTATAGAGTGAGTCAGCCTTGAGCGCACTGCTGCATTCGGTTCAAGCGGGAAAACCTGAGCTTTTTGCTGCAATCGCCTGAAGGATGCTGAGTTAATAACACGCCCTTTATCGCTTTCTGACTCGATCAGAATGCTGCGTGTGTCCGTAATGGTGGAATTTCTTCTGCGAATAGGGGTAACTAAGGGAAGAATCTTCTCTGTGAAGTCAGTTTTAGGCACGTAAATTCCTTCGTTTGGTTGTAAGTCGCCTGTTAAGAAGGCTGTTTTTAGTAAGCGTGAGCAGAGTCCTGAGCCTCCATAAACGCCTTACGAAATTCCATCGGCTTTGAAATGCCGAGGATGGGCGCTTGCGATACGCCGGTACCGGCGATGAGCAGGGTGCCGAAATCAAAGATGCGGCCGAGTACGCTTTGATCGACCTGAATGCTCTCGACCTTGCTGATATTGATTTCGACGGTGCGGCGGCTGATGAAGCCGAACTTGGCGATGACGCGTTTGTTGGTGATGGCGAGTTCGGTGGTCTTGTACTTGATGTACGCCGTTGCCAGAAAGATCAGCCCCAGCCCAAACGCCGGCAGCAGCAATACTCCAATCAGCAAGAGCCACCACATGGGCCACAGGCTGATGCGCCCGGTGTAGAGAATGTGTTCGTCTTGAATCAGTGCGTCTTCGATATAGCTGGCCATAGTGACTGTCCGTGAGTGTCGTTTGATTCTGCCACGCAAACTCACAAAGACGGTTTCACCTGTTTCATATCAAGGAAATTGTTTGGCTGGCGCCTATACTCGGCGCCTCATTTAACTGCTGCTGCACCTCTCGATCATGTCTAACGCCCCCGCCTGCCCGCAATGCACCCTTGAAAACACTTACCCCGATGGCGACAACTTTGTCTGCGCCGATTGTGGCTTTGAGTGGCCGCAGGCCGCTGCAGCGGTGGAGGAAGATGCCGATGCGGTGGTGCGCGATGCCAACGGCAATGTGCTGGCGAATGGCGATGCGGTGGTGTTGATCAAAGACCTGAAGGTAAAGGGCTCGTCGATCACGCTGAAGGTGGGCACCAAGGTGAAGAGTATCCGCCTCGTGGGTGGCGATCACGAAGTGGACTGCAAGATGGACGCCGGCAACTTTATGCTCAAGGCGGAGTTTCTGCGCAAGGTTTGAGCCTTTACGTCAGACACACATACAAACGGGAGCTGCGGCTCCCGTTTTGTTTGGTCCAGGTGTTGTGTGTCCGGTATTAGTGACGTTTGAAGAATTCCCACATGACGTCATTGGCGGATAGGGCTTGTGACGGACCCTCCTTGGCACGGGCCTTCTTGCCGCCGGGCCACGAGTGGCCGCCCGTTTCTGTGATGCATAGCTGCACTTCGCTGCCGTTCTTGCATGCGTTGTAGCGGTCGCAGTAAGCGCCGGCGACGTCGAGTACGCGCTGCGGCGTAGGCGCGCAGCTGTTGTGGGTCAGCCACTCATTGAGGCTGGCAGGCACCGACTTGAAATCAGTCACTGCGTCTTGCGAGCGTTTGCCGAAACCCGCACCGCCCTCGTAGAGCACGCGTTCGTCGTTGCGCGCATGGATGTGTAGCACCGAGACGGGGCGTGTTGGTGTGCAAGCCACCGTGTTGTCCGTCCCCGCAACGGGTGCAATAGCAGCAAAGACATCAGGCATTTCGCAGGCAAGGCGGTAGGCCATCATGCCGCCATTGGACATGCCGGTGGCGTAGATCCGTTTGGGGTCAATGTCGAGCTGGCGGGTGAGGTTGGCGACAATCTGGCGGATAAAGCCGACATCGTCCACCTGCTTGTCGCGCGCCTGTCCGCAGCACTTGCCGGCGTTCCAAGTGGCGAGCTTGCCGCTGTCAAAGCGGCTGATGCCATTGGGGACGACAACGATGTGACCGTTTTTCTCGGACGAGGTGATTTGGCCGTAGCTGCTGTCGTCGGCCTGATAGTCCATGCTGCCACCGCCGCCGTGAAGGGCAAATAGCAGCGGCACCGGAGTGCCGGGCCGATAACTGGTAGGGACATGCAGGCGGTATAAGCGCGTCTCGCCCCCGAATTGAATGCTGTAGCGGTAGTCGCCGGGCTGGGTGATGCGGCTGCTGGTATCCGGCGTAGTGGCCGGATCTGCTGTGCGTTCCTGTGCGCGATTTTGTTCGCGTTGCTCGCGGCGCTCCTTGAGGCGCTTGAGCAGGGGGCCGTCTTCGGCGCTGGCGGGGTGCAGGCCCAGCACGGTGAGGGCCAGCAGTGCGGTGGCAAAGCGGATAGGGCTAGAGCGTTGGTGTGGCATGGCAATGTAGGCGCAGGGGAGCGTGATGAGGCGATCAGTATGCAAGCCGAGCGGTGCATTGTGGGTATGAGGTTGTAACGCGCTGTGTGCGCGAGCTGGATTGATCAGAAATTGCCGCAAACACACGAATTTGGGTGGTTTTGCGCTGATTTTTGTCTATCTGACGGCTATTGGTGTGTAACATTCGCAGTCATTGAGCTAATGCGCCATTATCGAGCGCAGCCACCCCAAGGAAGTGACATGCCCGCTGCAATACCCAAGACTGAGCCGCTGCGCCTCAGTGTGCTTAGGCGTTATGCAATTCTGGATACGTTGGCCGAACCCTCATACGACGACATTACCTTGCTGGCAGCGCAAATTTGCGGAACGCCGATTGCGCTGATTTCGCTGGTGGACAGTGATCGGCAATGGTTTAAGTCAAGCGTCGGCGTTAGCGCGAAAGAAACACCGCGAGATCATGCTTTCTGTGCACATGCGATTCTTAACCCAGATCAAACGCTGGTTGTGCCCGATGCCACGCAAGATGAGCGCTTTGCCAATAATCCGCTGGTCGTAGGTAATGACCATTTCCGTTTCTATGCCGGCGCACCCTTGGTCACGCCTTCCGGGGAGGCGATAGGCACGCTCTGCGTGATTGATCGAACAGCACGAGAACTCAGTGAAGAAGGCCTGCAGGCTTTGCAGGCATTGTCTCGGCAAGTGATTGCATTACTCGAAATGCGCCGGCTGGTGAGCGATCTGGAAACGCTGAGTACAACGGATGGTCTGACCGGCTTGCGTAACCGCCGCGCGTTTGATGAGCGGATTATTGATGAGCATCACCGCAGCATGCGCAGCAAGCACCCGTTTTCATTGCTGCTGATCGATGTCGATTTGTTCAAGGATTACAACGACAGTTTTGGGCACCAAGCGGGCGATGATGCGCTGGAGGATGTGGCACGCATCATTCAATACACGGTGCGTAATTACGATCTGGCTGCGCGCTATGGTGGCGAAGAGTTTGGTGTGATTCTGCCGGATACGGACAACCAAGGTGCCATGGGCCTTGCCGAGCGGCTGCGCCGCGCTATCGAGCGGGACGAGTGGATGTATCGCCAGATCACGGTGAGTATTGGTGTTGCGACGATTGAGCATGGTCAGTCGATCCCTGCCTTGATTGAGCAGGTGGACCGCGCTTTGTACACCGCTAAGCAGCGCGGGCGTAATCAGATTGTGAGCGCCGATGCCGACTGAGGCAGGCGGGGATTCTGCGCTAGAGATCACGGCAACCCGGCAGTGGCTGGAGCGCGCAGTGATTGGCTTGAATTTGTGTCCCTTCGCCAAGGCCGTGTATGTGAAGCAGCAGATTCGGTATGTGGTGAGCAGGGCGCAGACCCCCGATGCCTTGCTGGATGAGCTTGAGCGTGAACTTGCGCTGCTCAATACCACTGACCCGCAGGAAACCGACACGACCCTGCTGCTGGCGCCCTCCTTGTTTGATGAGTTTCTCGATTTCTTTTTCTTTCTGCCGGAAGCCGAAGCGCTGCTGAAGCGCATGGAGCTGGAAGGTACTTTCCAGATCGCCAGCTTCCATCCCAAGTTTGAGTTCGCGGGCTCGGAAAGTGATGACATTGAGAACTACACTAACCGCGCGCCATACCCCATCCTGCATTTGCTGCGCGAGTCGAGTATTGATCGCGCGGTGGCGGCATTCCCGGATGCAGCGGATATTTATGAGCGCAATATCGACACCCTACAACGCCTCGGCCATGCTGGCTGGGCGGCGTTATGGGTTGAAGACCCGCGCTGAATTTTGACTACCCCCTCAGATTAATTTTTCTGGAGCTGTAATGAGTAATCCATCAACACCGTTGACCCTTGAGCCATCGATTGAGATCGAAACCGGCCCCAACCCGACGCTGTCGGTCATCTGGATGCATGGCTTGGGTGCGGATGGCAATGACTTCCCGCCCATTATTCCCGAGCTAAAGCTGCCAGCGGCTGCGGCTGTGCGCTTTATCTTCCCGCATGCACCGAGGATTCCGGTGACCTGCAACAACGGGTATGTGATGCGCGCTTGGTTCGACATTCTGTCGATGGCAGGCGGCAAGCGTGATGTGAATCCGGATACGGTAGTGGCCTCTGTCGAGCTGATCCATGGGTTGATCAAGCAGGAAAACGCGCGTGGTATCCCAAGCAATCGCATTGTGCTGGCAGGCTTCTCGCAAGGTGGGGCAATGACTTACACCGTTGGCCTAACCTACCCGGAAACGCTGGGCGGCATGATGGTGCTGTCGGGCTACATTCCCACACCCACATGGGTTGAGCAGCACTACAGCGAAGCCAATCGACACACGCCGATTTTTGCTGCGCACGGCGAGCACGATGATGTACTGCCCATTGCGCTTGGCGAGACGGCGCGAGATCTGGCGCAAAAGCTGAATGACCGGGTCGAGTGGCATAGCTGGCCGATGCCGCATACGCTGTGTTTGGAAGAAGTGCTGGCCATGGGCGAGTGGCTGACTGCGCGACTGAATGACGCTGCCTGATACGACCCATATGCCTGCCAGCGACTATTGGCAGGCATGGTTTGATGGATCGGCGCTGCCAAACCCCGGACGCATGGGGGTCGGCATTGTGCTGCAGGCGCCTGATGGTCAGCGTCAGCAACAGTCGTTTGTGCCGCGAGATAGTGGTTGCAACAATGAGGCAGAGTTACTGGCGCTGTGCGCCGTATTGACGCTGGCCCACGATGCAGGTGCGCGCCGGGTGCAGGTGCGGGGTGACAGCGACATTGCAGTGCGCTACGTTAACCGCACAGACACGACGTCCATCGAGCGACTATGCTTGCTAATTGAACGTGCACAGACGCTGGTTGAGATGTTTGATGATGTGGATTTGAGCTGGGTGCCGCGGCATCGCAATCAGGCAGCGGATGATTTGTCGCGTGCTGCGCTGGGCTTGCCAAGCAAGCCTGCTGTCGTGGGGCAACGACGCCGCAGAAAGTGAAAATATGCAAGTGTTTGTGTTTGTTGAGGATACATAAGACAATCGAAAAGTCAGCGCCGCATACAAGGCATGGCAACCGTAGCAGGTAAGTCGTTTGTATTGGGGGTGGCGTGAAAGACAGCAGTCCCGCAACACTACGCAAGACCAATCTCATCTTTGTGGCCGCTGCTGCCGGCTTGATGTGTCTCGCCACGATTTTGGTGGTCTGGCTGCTCAAGCAGAGCTATGAGCGTTACCACGAGGCCGCAGCTGAAAACGCGCTGAATACCGCTATTAGCCTTGAGCGCTTTCTCGGTGCCCATTTTCAGGCAAGCGAACTTGCCTTGCACAGCGCGGTTACCGAGTACCGCGATCTCCATGAAAGCGGCCAATTCAACGCGCAGCAGTTTAGTACCTATCTGCAGGGCTTGCGCCAGCGTTTGCCGAATGCCTTATCCGTACGCGGTGCGGACAGTAAGGGCAACATCATCTACGGTGAAAGCGTTAATCCGAAACGCCCCTCTTACATAGGCGATCGAGAGTATTTCCAGCGCGTGCGTGACAGCATGCAACTGACTTTTAGCTTGCCTGTGACTTCACGCGTAACGGGCGAACGGCTGTTTACAACGTCGTTACCGCTGATCAATGCCGAAGGCGCTTTCTCTGGCATTGTTTACGTGAACACAGCCACACCGCGGATTGAGGAACTCTTTGCCTCGATCAAGCTTGGTGAGCGAGGCATCATTAGCCTGTTTGATGCTGAACGACGCATCGTGATCCGCTATCCGCGGTTACCCAATACTGGCGATGAGCAAGTGATGCACGTATCTTCGCCAGGCACGCTTGCGGCCTTGGATGCAGGTAAAACCGAGGCTGTCTATCGTTCGCGCAGTCCCTATGACGGCCAAATGCGATCGCTGGCGTATCGCAAGATTTCCCATTACCCAATGTATGTCATCGTGGGTTTGGCAGAGACTGATTATCTTGCCCCTTGGTGGCGAGAGTGCCAGCTGGGGCTCGCATTTCTTGCGTTGTTGGGGATTGGCAGTCTGACGTTGGGTTTTAGCGTACGCCGCTATGTGTCCGCGCGGTTTCAGGTGGTTTCACTGGAGGAGCAGCAGGCATCCCATGATCATCTGACCGCAATCATCCGGGCAATCCCTGACTTGCTATTTGAGTTGGATATCGAAGGACATTATCTCGATTGTCGAGCAACCAATGCCGAGTTGCTGGCGATGCCGCCGGAAGCGTTTATTGGCCGCAAGGTGTCGGAGATTTTGCCGAAAGAGGCGGCCCAAACCATGATGGCCGCTATCGCAGAAGCGAACGAAACGGGCTACGCCTACGGAGCGCAAATCCACATCAAGGTGCCGGCAGGCGAGCTGTGGTTTGAGCTGTCGATTGCACGTAAGCAAGACCATCGCACCGATCAATCAACCTTCATTGTGCTGTCGCGCGACATTACTGAACGCAATCACGCACAAGCCCAGATTGAGCAACTTGCGTTTTCCGACATGCTTACCGGCTTACCCAATCGGCGGCTTTTCCTAGATCGATTGCGGCAAAGCATGGCGGTTAGTGATCGCAATGCAACGTATCAAGCGCTGTTGTTTTTGGATATTGATAAGTTCAAGACCCTGAATGACACGCTGGGTCACCAGATTGGTGATTTGCTCCTGATGGAAATTGCAGATCGCTTACGCCGTGTTGTGCGTGAGTACGATACGGTAGCGCGCTTGGGTGGCGATGAGTTTGTGGTACTGCTTGAGCAGCTCGGTCCATCAGAGGCGGATGCAGCAGCGCAGGCGCAGCATGTCGCTGAAAAGGTGGCCGAGCAACTGTCCCGCGAATACGATCTGAGTGGTCACAAATACCTCGGTACGTGCAGTATCGGGATTGCTCTGTTCAGTGGACAGTCCTTGAGCAGCGATGAATTATTGCGCCGCGCTGATCTGGCCATGTATCAGGCCAAGTCGAATGGGCATAGGAGCGTCTGTTTCTTTGACCCGGAAATGCAGGCCAGTATTGCTTCAAGGCTGGAGCTGGAGCTGGATCTCAAACAGGCAATCATCCACGAAGAGTTCTCGCTCTATTACCAGCCGCAGTTCAATACTGACAGCCAACTGATCGGTGCCGAGGCTTTGATACGCTGGAAATCGCCGCGCCGCGGCTTTGTTTCTCCGGCTGAATTTATTCCCTTGGCTGAGGAAACGTCGCTGATCCTGCCGATCGGTCACTGGGTTATGCGCGAAGCCTGCCGCTGTCTGGAGTCTTGGAATAGCCATCCAGTGCTTTCGCAGGTGGCCATTTCCGTGAATGTCAGTGCCAAGCAGATTGGCTTGCCAACCTTCGTCGAAGAGGTGGAAGAGCTGCTGTCGTTTTATGACGTCGATCCCACGCGCCTCAAGCTGGAGGTGACGGAAACCATGCTGGTTGATCGGATTGATGAAATCATTTCGCGTATCAACTCGCTGCGCGCAATTGGCGTACGTTTTTCGCTGGATGATTTCGGTACCGGCTATTCATCCCTGAGTTACCTCAAGCGTCTGCCATTCAATCAGGTCAAGATCGATCAGTCATTTGCCCGTGCAGCACTGGATGATCCGAACGATGCGGCAATTTGCCGCGCCATTATTGCGCTGGGCAATGCGCTGAATCTTGAGGTGGTGGCTGAAGGTATCGAAACTGAGGCGCAATGGGATTTCTTCAAGGCAGAGGGCTGTCTATACGGACAAGGTTATCTGTTCGGCCGCCCCATGCCACAAGCCGATTTTGAGGCGCGCTTTTCAGGTGATCCCCTCGAACGCCAGGCGGCAGAGGCTTAATCACGGCTGATTCCTGCTATGGGGTCATCTTGCGTGGGTCCGTTTTATGCCTCAGTTAAGCCCAGCGTGCTGCGGTTTCTTTGCCTTAGAAGTTGGTCTTGCCGAAGGCATTGCGCAAAAAGTCTGCCAATGTTTTGACCACTAGCGAGGACTGGCGATGCTGCGGATAAACCGCATAGATGGTCAGTGGCAGCGGTGCCCATTCATTCAGGAGTGTCACTAGTTGTTTTTCGCGCAGGGCCTTGCCGACAATAAATGTTGGCAGTAGCACGATACCCAGCCCGGCGGTTGCTGCGGCACACGCCAGTTCGCCGTTATTGGCGCGTAAGCGCCCCTTGACCGGCACTTGTAGCGCTTTACCTTGCGCGTAGAAAGTCCATTCGACATTGCGACTGTGTCCGTAGAGCAGTAGGTCATGGTCTTTCAGCTCGGCGGGTGTCTGCGGTGTGCCACGCTGTTTCAGATACGCAGGGCTGGCACAGGCGACGATTTGCGCTGGCGCAATCTGCCGCGCGATAAGCGACGAGTCGCCCAGGTGGCCGATGCGGATGGCCATGTCATAGCCTTCGCCGACGATATCGACAAAACGGTCGCTGAGATCCAGCTCGATGCGTACCTCGGGGTAATGCTCCATGAAGCGCGCAATGGCCGGCCCGAGATGCAGGGTGCCGAATGACATGGGCGCGGACAGGCGCAAGGTGCCGCGTGGCGTAGCGTTGCGATTGCTGACCAGCTGCTCGGCTTCCTGCACCTCGTCGATGATCTTGTGCGCGCGTTCGTAATAGGCGGTGCCAGCGTCGGTGATGCTGAGTTTGCGTGTGGTGCGGTTGAGCAGACGCACCCCCAGCCTGTCCTCTAGCGCCATGATGCGCCGACTAATGAACTGTTTGGACAGCCCGAGCTTGTCGGCTGCTGCTGTGAAGCTTTGCGCATCAACGGTTCCGACGAATATCTGCATATCTTCGAGCTGATTCATGGCGCCTGATTGTCCTTTATAGATTGACAGTTAAACGCATTGTAGGCGCTTTATTGGATTTTGAGGCGACAGTAAAGTTCGTCCATCGGTTGCGGCAATGGAACACACACCATTGACCGACAACCTCAACCCCATATGAAAGGAATGATCATGAACGCACAAACCAACCAAAACACCACCATCGCTTCCGTTGCCACCGTTGGGCGCTTACTGCTGGCCGCAATCTTCCTGCTGTCCGGGATCAGCAAGCTGTCGGCACCCGCCGGGACCATTGGCTACACCGCTTCCGCTGGACTGCCTTTTCCAGAAGTGGCCTATGCCGGCGCGGTGTTTATCGAGGTCGTATTGGCCGCCGCACTGATCGTGGGCTTCCAAACTCGTCTGGTGGCTGCTGCGATTGCTGCGTTTAGCGTAGTGACGGCGTTTGGCTTCCACTTCAACCTGGCGGATCAGAACCAGTTCATCCACTTCTTCAAAAACATCGCTATTGCTGGGGGCTTGCTGCAAATCGTGGCTTTCGGCGGTGGCGCGCTGAGTGTGGATGCCTTCCGTGCCCGCAAGGCCGGCTGAAATCATCATCATAAACACCCTCTCCCCGCTGGGGAGCGGGAACGCAAAGGAGAACAGCATGAGCACTATTAACAAGACAGAATTGCGCCGTGCCAATGAACGGGGTGTGGCCGAACACGGCTGGCTGAGTTCCCGTCATACCTTCTCGTTCGCCCATTACGACGACCCGAAGCAACGCGGATTCTCTGACCTACTGGTGATCAACGATGATCGTGTGGCGCCCGGCCGAGGCTTTGGCATGCATCCGCACCGCGACATGGAGATCTTTTCCTACGTGCTGGAAGGCGCGCTTGAACACAAGGACACAATGGGCACGGGATCGGTGATCCGTCCGGGTGATGTGCAGATGATTAGCGCCGGCACAGGGATTGCGCACAGTGAGTACAACCACTCGCCGAGCGAGGGCGTGCATTTCCTGCAGATCTGGCTGCTGCCGGATACCAAGGGTGTGACGCCGGAGTATCAGCAGTCGCACTTTTCCGCCGCAGAGAAGCGCGGCAAGCTGCGGCCAGTGATCACGCCGATGGGCGAGCAGGGCAGTATCCGTGTGCATCAGGACGTACGCGTGTATGCAGGACTGTTTGATGGTGACGAGACGGCAACGCTGACATTGGGTGCCAATCGTTATGCCTATGTGCATGTCGCCCGAGGCAGTATCACGGTGAATGGTGAGCGTCTGAGCGAGGGCGATGGCCTCAAATTACGTGAGGTTGAGGTGTTGACGTTTGCGGACGGAACCGATGCTGAAGTGCTGGTATTTGACCTTCGCCCCTTGGAAAGCCCGGATTTTTATTGAACTCCGGCCTCGCTGAAATGGCTGTAAGCCTTGTCCTTCAAGGCTTACAGCCTATTTCTCAAAAAGGTTTGCAAAAAATGCAAATAGGGTGCATAGTCCGGTCTGCGATTTTCAAGTAGTAGTGTTGTTGTCTGGTTTGTACCTCTGCAGTCCTCGGTATTTCTCCCCTCATCACCCCGCCGTCTTGACCTTCGCCCTCACGGGGCATCAGCCCCTCTTTGTTTTTTTGAATAGGAAGTACAAGACATGGCAACAGGTACCGTTAAGTGGTTCAATGATTCCAAGGGTTTCGGTTTCATTACCCCGGAAGCCGGTGGTGACGATCTTTTCGCTCACTTCTCCGCAATCCAATCGCAAGGTTTCAAGACCCTGCAAGAAGGTCAACGCGTGTCGTTCGACATCACGACCGGCCCGAAGGGTCAGCAAGCCGCGAACATCCGCGCTGCTGACTAATACGTGGTCTGCAGGCCTAGCCTGCATTCCCGGGGTAAGACCGCCCTCGCGGTGACTCCTGCCCCACCGGAAAAGCCCGGCGCATGCCGGGCTTTTTCTTTGTGTGTTTACCTGGAGGTATCTGCATGGCGAAGGAAGAACTAATTGAAATGAATGGCGTGGTATCCGAGGTTCTCCCGGATTCGCGCTACCGAGTGACACTGGACAACGGCCACATGCTGGTTGCCTACACCTCGGGCAAAATGCGCAAGCATCACATCCGTATTATTGCCGGCGACAAGGTTTCGCTGGAGCTCTCGCCCTATGACATCAGCAAGGGCCGCATCATGTTCCGCCATATTGAAGGTCGCAGCGGTCCAGCACCGCGCCGTCGCCACTGATTCTTTTGGTGTGTTGTAGCGGATTACTTTTTCGATTCCACGGATAAGTTTTCCCGCAAAAAGTATTTGCCAAACTACCTAATCGCATGCATAGTCACACTTGAGATTTTCAAGTTGTGCTGCTTTTTGCTTGGCAAGTATCTGTGGTTCCTCGGTACATCCCCCCTGCATTGCCGTCTTGAGTCTCTCTCTGAGGGTCTCCCTCGTTGTTTTTATTTTTTTAGGATAGACAAGACATGGCAACAGGTATCGTAAAGTGGTTCAACGACGCTAAGGGCTTCGGTTTCATCACCCCCGATGGTGGTGGCGACGATCTCTTCGCTCACTTCTCCGCAATCCAGTCCAATGGATTCAAGAGCCTGAAGGAAGGCCAACGCGTGACTTTCGACACCGTTACCGGCCCGAAGGGTCAGCAAGCTTCGAACATTCGCGCTGCCGAATAATCGAAGCATGGCTTAACGCCATGCTGAAAAAAAGCCCGACTCTGGTCGGGCTTTTTATTTTTGCAGCGCTGTTTTTAGTGTGCGCTGCCGCAGACACTGCAGCCAGGATCGCGCGGCACGCGTACCTCACGCCAGCGCATGGCCATGCCGTCAAGCAGCAATAAGCGCCCTGCCAGTGATGTGCCGCAACCGATGATCAACTTCATGGCTTCGGCTGCCTGCATGGTGCCGATGATGCCGGTTAGCGGCGCGAACACACCCATCACCGCGCAGCGCACCTCTTCGACATCCTCGCCCTCTGGAAATAGGCAGTGGTAGCAGGGCGCATCTTCACGGCGCGGATCGAATACGGAAATCTGTCCATCAAAACGGATGGCGGCACCAGATACGAGTGGCTTACTGAACTTCACGCAGGCCCGATTGACGGCATGTCGGGTGGCGAAGTTGTCGCAGCAGTCGAGCACGACATCTGCCTTGGCAACCTCTTCTTCCAGGCGCGCCTGGTCGAGCCGTTCTTCAAGCGGAATGACGATACATTCCGGGTTCATGCTGGCTAACGCCTGTTGGCCGGAGCTTACTTTCGGCAGCCCGACGGTTTCAGCACGATGGAGGATCTGGCGCTGCAGATTGGTCATGTCCACCGTGTCGCCATCCGCCAACACGATGGTGCCTACACCCGCGGCGGCAAGATAGAGGGCTGCCGGCGATCCCAGCCCGCCGGCGCCAATGATCAAGGCGCGTGCGGCAAGGAGCTTTTCTTGGCCGTCTACATCGATTTCTGGCAACAGAATGTGCCGGCTGTAGCGTATGAGCTGATCGTCGTTCATTGTGATGATTCCAATGCGGTGCGGCTTGAAGCAAAACGGGCACGCCCATACGGACGTGCCCGTCGATCGCTTCAGGTCCGTTTAACGCTTCATGACTTGCCAGGCCTTAAGCAGCGTGACTGCCTGATTCAACTGGTAGTCATTCTTTGCGCCGAATTCGAAGACGGGTGGTGCTTCCTCTTCTTCAACCTTCTTGCTGCTGCTTGCCGGCTTGCTGTCTGCAGGCTTGGCCTTCTTGTCCTGCACGGCAGTCTTGGCAGCATCTTTATCCTTGTCGCCATTCTCAAGATGGTGCTCAAGGTCAGCTTCACGTAGGCGGATACGCGAGCTTGCGGTGCCATTCGCACTTTCCTCAACCACGACGTCTGGCGTAATGCCCTTGGCCTGGATCGAGCGACCACTCGGCGTGAAGTAGCGTGCCGTGGTCAGCTTGATGGCTGAGGTTTGCGAGATCGGGAGGATGGTTTGTACCGAGCCCTTACCGAAAGTCTGCGTGCCAACAATCAACGCCCGCTTGTGATCTTGCAGCGCACCCGCAACGATTTCGGAAGCCGAGGCCGAACCACCATTGACGATCACGACCAGCGGCACATTCTTGGCGCCAGTCGGCAAGGTCTTGAGTGGGTCATCCTTGCTGCCGCGCAGATAGTCTTCCGGGGTAGCAACATAGCGGCGCTTGGCATCCGGGGTACGGCCATCGGTGGAGACGACAAGTGTCTTTTCGGGCAGGAACGCGGCGGAAACGCCGATGGCGCCATTGAGCAGGCCGCCTGGATCATTACGCAGATCGAGTACCAGACCCTTCAGGCTTTCGCCCTTGGCGTCCTTGTCGTATTGCTTGTAGAGGCGCTCCAGATGGCGGGCCAGATCAGAGACGGTTTCTTCCTGGAACTGGGTGATCCGCACATAGCCCATACCGTCATCAAGCAGCTTGGACTTGACGCTCTGGACCTTGATCTTCTCGCGCGTTAACGTCACAACGATGGGCTTGTTTTCGCCTTTACGTGCAATTGTCAGCGTGATCTGGGTTTTTGGTTTGCCGCGCATCTTCTTGACGGCCTCGTTCAGGGTCAGGCCCTTCACCGGCGTATCGTCAAGCTTGATGATCAGGTCGCCCGGCTTAATGCCGGCGCGGAAGGCAGGTGTGTCCTCAATCGGCGAGACGACTTTAACGAAGCCGTCTTCCATGCCGACTTCGATACCGAGGCCGCCGAACTCGCCTTGCGTGCTGATTTGGAGATCCTTGAAGGCTTCGGCATCCAGATAGGCCGAGTGCGGATCAAGGTTCGACAGCATGCCGCTGATGGCGTGAGTGATCAGCTTCTTGTCATCGATAGGCTCGACATAGCCCGCCTTGATTGCGCCGAATACGTCGGCCAGCGCGCGCAGCTCTTCAACTGGCAGCGTGTTGGTTTCTTTCTGGGCGTTGGCGGAAAAATTGAGGCTGAGCAACACGCCGGTCACCAGACCGAACATGACCAGACCAAACTTCTGCAGCTTGCTGCGCATTGAATACTCCGAATCGGGGAGATGGGCGAGGAATGAGTATGACGAAAAAGCGTGCCGAATATATTGCAGCATGTTTCAGCGCACGGTTTTATCGCAGATTCACCCACTTCAGTGGATCCAAGGCTTGCCCTTGATGCCTGAGCTCAAAGTATAAACCTGATTCAGGATTGCCACCGCTGTTGCCCACGCTGGCGACTGTCTCGCCTGATTTGACGGTGTCACCAGTCTGGCGAAATAGCGACTCGTTATTCCCATACACCGTCAGGAAGCCGTCACCGTGGTCGATGATGAGTAGATTGCCAAAGCCGCGCAGCCAGTCTGCAAACACTACCTGACCGGTCGCAACGCTTTTGACATCCGTCCCCTCGTTTGCTCGGACAAATAATCCCTTCCAGTTGGTGCCTTCGGCCCGTGGGGTGCCAAAGCGATTCGCAATGTCACCCCTCACAGGTAGGCGCAACTTGCCGCGCAGTGCGGCAAAAGCACCACTCAGGCTGCTATCAGGTTCGCGTTCGTTGCGGATGGACGGCGTGTTGCTCGTCGTGTTGCGGCTGGCGGTTGTGGTTGAGCGTGGCCGCTGCGGCTTGGCAACTAGCTTGGTGAGGCCATCGATCAGCTTGGTCAGGCGTTTTTCATTCAACTGCAGGGTTTCGATCTGCTTGCGTTGCCCTTTAATCTTATCGGCAATGCCCGCGAGCATGGTCTGACGCTGTTTCTGCTGTGCCAGTAAGCTTTGACGCTGTTCCTGCTGCTTCTTTTCGTTCTCGGCGAGCTTATCAGTGCGATCGCGCACAGCCTCAGCGAGCCGCTGCTTTTCGGCCAACACCTCGCGCAAGTCATCGACCATGGCGGTCTTGGCCTGCGATAGCAGTGTCAGGTAGTGATAGTCGCGGGCGATCTGGTTTGGATCTTCGCCTGAGAGCAGCAGCCTTGTGGCATCGGTATCGCCGCGCAGATACTGGCGATAGAGCAGACTGCCGATTTGGCGCTGCTGAGTACCGATTTGCTTTTCCAAGCGTTCAGCTTGCGCCTCTAAATTGTTCAGATCCTGACGCAGGGCAGTGCGCTGCTCGGACAATTCACGTAGGCGACGATTACTGGCCGAGATGGATTGTTCAGTCTCGCGTAGCTGATCGGCAGCTTCTGAGCGATGGGTTTCGCTCTTGGCCAAGTCTTTGCGCAGGCTATCGATGCGGCCTTGCAATTCGCGCAGCTCACCCCGCTTTTCAGTGCGGGTGTCTTGCGCAATGGCCGCCGGCAGGGTGGTGCCGGCGATGAGGGAGAGCAGGATTAGGCGTGGCAGCACGACCACTGCCCGGGCTATTTGGCCTTGCCTTGGTTGGCGACTTCAGCAATGGCCGCTTGAATGGCCGCTTCGTCGCCAAGGTAATAGTGTTTTATGGGCGTCATATCATCATTGAGCTCATAGACCAGCGGCTGACCGGTCGGGATGTTCAGTTCCAGAATGTCCTGATCAGAGATATTGTCTAGATACTTGACCAGTGCGCGCAGGCTGTTGCCGTGGGCGACGATCAATACTCGCTTGCCGCTCTTGACTGCAGGTGCAATTACTTCGTGCCAGTAGGGCAGGAAACGCGAGACCGTGTCTTTTAGACATTCGCCGCGTGGATAGTCGCTCGGATTAATGCCGGAATAGCGAGGGTCTTTCACCAGTTGCAGGGCTTCACCCATGGACAGTGGTGGCGGAGGTACATCGTAGCTACGACGCCAGATGCGGACTTGTTCTTCACCAAACTTGGCAGCAGTCTCGGCCTTGTTGAGGCCCTGTAGCGAGCCGTAGTGGCGTTCATTCAGGCGCCAAGAATGCTCGGTGTGAATCCACAGTAGGTCCATCTCATCCAGCGCGGTGTACATGGTGCGCAGGGCGCGGCGCAGCAGTGATGAGTAGGCAATATCAAAGGTAAACCCGGCATCGCGCAGCAGGCGGCCAGCATTGCGGGCCTCTTCAACCCCTTGTTCGGTCAGATTGACGTCGCACCAGCCGGCGAAACGGTTTTCGGCATTCCATGTGGATTGGCCGTGGCGCAGGAGGACGATTTTCTTCATGATGGCAGGGAAAATTAGGGCTGTCAGCGTGCGATCTGGATCAATGTTTGCCTAAGCGTATGCTTAAGTTTGCCTTAAGTTGGCTTCAGGTCGCTTGCTCAAGGTTCCTATTTTATAATACCCGGGCCTTTCAGGTACTGTCGTCTTGTGATGGCTGTGCATCGTTTTACTCCCAACCGGACTTTTATATGGATTTCCTGCTGCAAAACCTCTTCTGGGTCATTCTCGGATCAGTCAGTGCCGTGCTGCTTGTATGGAATGGCATGCGCGGTGATGGTGTTGGTATCAGCCCGCAAGATGCCGTTCTGCTGATCAATCGCGAACATGGTGTGGTGGTCGATCTGCGCCCGGCCAGCGACTTTGCCGCATCCCATCTAGTGGGCGCCCGCAACATCCCGCTCGATCAGCTCGAATCGCGTGTGTCGGAGCTTGAAAAGTCGAAGAATCGCCCCATCGTAATTTACGGGACTGGTAGCAGCGCAGATCGCGCTGTGACCCTGCTCCAAAAACAGGGCTTTGCCAAGGCTGCCGCACTTGCCGGTGGGTTGGATGCCTGGACTGACGCCGGCATGCCGGTCGAAAGTTAACCTGCGCTGAGGGCTTTCAAGTGGCAAAGATTTTGATGTATGCAACCGGTGTATGCCCCTACTGCGTTCGTGCAGAGCAGCTGCTTCGCCGCAAGGGTGTGACCGATATCGAAAAGGTGCGGGTCGACCTTGACCCCGCTCGCCGCGACGAAATGCTCGAACGTACAGAAGGTGCGCGCACTGTCCCGCAGATCTTCATTGGCGACACCTATGTCGGTGGCTGCGACGAATTGCATGCGCTGGATCGTGCTGGTGGATTAGATCCGCTACTCGCCTAACCTTGCACCGCTTATCACCAGCCTGTAATCTTTGTGAGATAGGCTGATTACCCCAATTTTTATTCCGGAATTTCCTGACATGAGCACCGCTCCTTTATTTAATATCGAAAAAACCTACGTTCGTGATCTCTCCCTTGAGGTCCCGAATGCGCCCCACGTTTTCATGGAAAGTGAAGCACCGGAAGTCGCTATCCAACTGCAGACGCAAGCCCATGTGATTGGCGAAAACGTCTATGAAAGCGTGCTCGGCGTGACCGTTACTGCCACGATTGGCGAGAAGAATGTCTTTCTGGTCGAAGTGAAGCAGGCCGGCATTTTCCGCATCGAGAACATTCCGCAAGAAGACCTTGATCCGATTCTGGCGATTGCTTGCCCGAACATCCTGTTCCCCTTCGTGCGCGAAGTGGTTGCCAGTGCCGTTGGCCGCGCTGGTTTCCCGCCCGTCTTGTTGGCCCCAGTGAATTTTGAAGCCATCTACCAGCAGCGTTTGGCTGAAGCCCAAACTCAAACGGCTGAGCAGCCGGCCACGGTTCAGTAAGCTATGTCATCACTGCGCGCCGGTCTTCGTCTGCTGCCCCTGCTGCTGGCGGGGCTGGCTGCGTCAGCACATGCCCTAGATTTTCGTTCGCTCACGGCCGCGACCGTGATGTACGACTCGCCCTCCACCAAGGGTAAGCAGCTTTTCATCATCAACGCCGGTACGCCGGTTGAGGCTGTTGTGGCGATGGACGGCTGGACCAAGGTGCGTGATATGCAAGGCACCCTCGCATGGGTCGAGAAAAAGAGCCTCGCTGAAAAGCGGACTTTGCAAGTCCGTGTTGATCGCGCGCAGATTCGGGCCGAGCCCAATGACAAGGCTGCACTCGTATTCGAGGCTGACCGCGATGTCGTACTAGACCTGATCGAGTCGCCTGCGGCTGGGTGGGTCAAGGTGCGTCACCGGGACGGGCAGAGCGGCTTCGTCAAAGTCGCCCAGGTCTGGGGCCTGTAATGCAGATTGCTGTTCTTGGGGCCGGTGCCTGGGGCACTGCGCTGGCACTGGCCTTCGCCGCCAAGCACGGCGTCCGCTTGTGGAGTCATGCCGCCAGTGAGCTCACCGCTTTAAGCGCCGATCGCGAGAACAAACAATTTCTGCCCGGCTTTCCCTTTCCTCCCTCACTTGTTGTTGAAGGCGACCTTGGCCGCGCAACAGAGCGCGCCGACCTTGCCCTGATCGCTACGCCACTGGCCGGCTTGCGCAGCACTGCCACTGCACTGGCTGCGGTGGCGCCGGGTCTCCCCTTCCTGTGGGTGTGCAAGGGGCTGGAGGCGGGTAGCGGTCTATTGCCGCACCAGGTGGTCGCCGAAGTAAATACAGCGATCTGCGGCGTGCTCACCGGCCCTAGTTTCGCCGCTGAAGCCGCCCAAGGCTTGCCTACCGCGATGACACTTGCGTCGCGTGACGTTGATTTCGCTGCGCGCATGGCACAAGCGCTGCATGGTAACCACCTGCGTATCTACGCCAATGACGATGTGGTGGGTGCAGAGGTCGGTGGCGCAGTAAAGAATGTCCTCGCGATTGCTACCGGAATTTGCGACGGCTTGGGGCTCGGGGCGAATGCGCGCGCCGCACTGATCACCCGAGGCTTGGCCGAGATCACGCGTTTTGGTGAGGCCATGGGCGCTAAGCGCGATACGCTGATGGGCCTGACCGGTGTCGGCGATCTCATCCTCACCTGTACTGGCGACCTCTCGCGCAACCGTCGTGTTGGTTTGGGCCTCGCTTCAGGGCAAACCCTGGATCAGGTCATCACTTCTCTTGGCCACGTTGCCGAAGGGGTTCCAGCTGCCCGCGAAGTTGCCAAACGCGCGGCAGCGCTTGGCATTGATATGCCGATCACGAATGCCGTGTGTGCCGTGCTGGATGGCAAGCTCAAGCCTGCCGAGGCCGTTGCGCGATTAATGAATCGCGATCCTAAGGCTGAGTAAACGCCTTATAAACGTCTTAACGCCCGCCGCTGAAATCCAGCTGGCGCCAAGCTTCGTAGACCACGAGCGCAACCGTGTTTGAGAGATTCAGGCTGCGGTTACCTGGCACTAGGGGGACGCGAATACGTTGCTCTGTAGGCAGCGCGTTCAACATAGCTTGCGGCAAGCCGCGCGTTTCTGGACCAAACACAAAAGCGTCACCGGCCTGATAGGTGACTTTGTCATGGCGCGTGCTGCCGCGTGTGGACAGCGCAAACAGGCGCGCATTGCCCAAGGCGGCAAGGCAATCTTCCCAACTTTCGTGAATGCGCGTATCTGCGATTTCGCTGTAATCCATGCCGGCGCGGCGCAGTTGCGCATCGCTAAGGTCGAAGCCCAAGGGCTTGACCAGATGCAGGGTGCATCCGGTATTGGCGGCAAGGCGAATGGAGTTGCCGGTGTTGGGAGGGATCTCGGGCTGGAAGAGGATGATGTGGAACATGGGGTGCATTCTACCGTTGCTTGCTCGGTTCGCAGTGCTGACCCAGCGGCACCTCTTAAGCAGCAAGTGCGCGTACCCACGCTTAGCTACGTGCCCCCATAGGGATTAGTCCTTCAGTGCCCGCGCCACCACCCGATTCTCGACGTGCACGGCACCATGCCGTTTCAAGGTGCGTGCCAGTTCGTTCAATGTCGCGCCGGTGGTCATTACGTCATCAACGACGATGATGCGGCGGCCGCTGAGGTCAGCGTGGCAGGCAAAGGCGTTGCGAATGTTCTTGTGCCGCTCTTTCCATGGCAAGCTGGCTTGGGCCGGTGCGTCGTTTGGACGGGTGCAGGCATCCAACAAAAGCGGAATGCCGAGTTTTTTGGCTAATGGCCGCGCCAATTCTAGCGCCGGGTTGAAGCCGCGTTCGCGCAGGTGGCCGGGTGTTGAGGGCACGGCGATGACCGCATCTGCCGGCAAGCCTGTATGCAGTGTGTCCTCAAAGAGCGCCCCAATGATCAGGCGTTGGCTGTACTTGTAGTTTTGGAGGAGCTGGGCCAGCGGGAAGGCATAGCGGTAACTCGCCTGGGTGGCGTCGAAATGCGGCGGATCTTTCAGGCAGCTGCCGCATATTTGCCCGTTCGGGGTGGGCAGGGCGCAGCTGGGGCAGTGCTGGGTATCCAGTCGTGGCAGCGTTGCCCGGCAGGGCAGGCAAAGGGCGGAGGCGTGACTGTGGCCGCCGCAGAGCAGGCAGCTTTGCGGCAATAGCGCATTTATCAGGTCACGGCCGTGCTGACGCCAATTTGACAAGCCTCTCCCCTTCCACCACCATTCGGTTTTTAGATTGTACCGGCCTCACCATGAATGCACCTTTAGACCCGTCCGTCAGCCACGCCGCCGGCGCTTCCGCTGCCTCCCCTTTGCCTTCGGCACAATGGACCCGTCAAGCTGTTGAAGATCTGTTTGCCCTGCCTTTCGCGGACCTGATGTTCCGTGCTCAGCAAGTTCACCGCGAGCATTTCTCTGCCAATCAGGTGCAGCGTTCCACGCTGCTCTCGATCAAGACCGGTGGTTGCTCGGAAGACTGCGGTTATTGCTCACAAGCTGCGCGCAACGACACAGGCTTGGAAAAGGAGGCCCTGCTCGAAATCGAAGAAGTGGTGAAGGCCGCCAAGGAAGCCAAGGACAAGGGCGCTAGCCGTTTCTGCATGGGCGCTGCTTGGCGCGGCCCCAAGGATCGTGATCTGGACAAGGTCACCCAGATGGTCAAGGAAGTGAAGGCACTGGGTCTCGAAACCTGTGTCACGCTCGGCATGCTGCGCGAAGGTCAGGCCGAACGCCTGAAAGACGCCGGCCTCGACTACTACAACCACAATCTGGATACGGCGCCTGAGTTCTACGGCCAGATCATCAGCACCCACTCGCAAGCGGATCGTTTTGATACGCTGGACAAGGTGCGTGAAGCTGGCATCAAGGTGTGCTGCGGCGGTATCGTTGGCATGGGCGAGTCGCAGAAAGGCCGCGCTTCGCTGATCGCCGAGCTGGCCAATATGTGCCCGCCGCCCGAGTCGGTGCCGATCAACAATCTGGTGCCGATTCCAGGCACGCCGCTGGAAAATGCAGCACCGATCGACCCCTTCGATTTCGTGCGCACCATTGCGGTCGCGCGCATCACCATGCCGACCAGCTATGTGCGCCTTTCCGCCGGTCGCGAAGTGATGAGCGACGAGCTGCAGGCCATGTGTTTCCTCGCAGGTGCGAATTCGATCTTCTACGGCGATAAGCTGCTGACGACTGGCAACAACGAAGAGGATCGTGACGCCGTGTTGTTTGAGCGTCTGGGCATTGTCGCTGTCTGATCTGCAGTTCCAGTTTTCACGCGCGGCTGCGACGTATGACGAAGCCGCGGTGCTGGCACGCGAGGTGGAGCTGCGCCTTGCCGAGCGACTCGATTACGTCAAACTGAATCCGCTGCGGGTGGCCGATATCGGCTGCGCTACCGGTGGCGGCGCACGCGAGCTGCAACGCCGTTATCCAGAGGCACAGGTGCTCGCCATCGACTATGCGCATGCCATGCTGCGCACGGTGCAGGCGAGCCAGAAAAGCCGCTCTTGGTTGGATAAGCTGGTCAAGCGCAACAACGTGCCCCATCCCTTGCAAGCCGATGCCGTGTCACTGCCGTTGCCGCAGACTTCGCTTGAGCTGATCTGGTCGAATCTGGTTTTCCAATGGCTGGATGATCCCGGCCCGGTGTGGCGCGAGTTTGCGCGTGTGCTGCAAACCGGCGGGTTGCTCAGCTTCTCCATGCTTGGCCCTGATACGCTGCGTGAGTTGCGCGAGGTGGGTGCTGCTATCGGCATCAATGTGCCAGTACGCCGTTTTTACGACATGCACGACATTGGCGATCAGCTGGTGGGTGCTGGCTTTGCCGATCCGGTCATGGATGTCGAATACATCACTTTCACCTACCGCAGTGCCCGAACATTTTTGCGTGACCAGCGCCACCTTGGCGTACGTGATGCATTGCTGGGTGCCTTGAGCTTTGCGGACTGGCGCCGTCTGATCCGAGCCTGGGAAGGTCGTCGTACGCCGGCAGGCTTGCCGCTGAGTTTTGAAATTGTCTACGGCCATGCCTGGCGTGCCGAGCCCCAAAAAGCGGCCGATGGTCGCAGCATTGTGCAATTTCACAAACAGCGCCCTTGAGCGTGATGGGTGAGACGGCGTTAGTAACGCTGCCGCAGCTTTTGCCACCCGTCGCGCACACGCACCATCAGCAAGGCCGCGAGTAATCCGGCGTAGATGCCGGGTAGCATCACATCCAGTTTGATCAGCCACCAGTAGTGCAGCACTGCGCAAATCGTCAGCGGATAAATCAGCTGATGTAGCTGTTGCCAGCGTTTGCCACCAAGGCGCCGAATCGCCAAATTGTTCGACGTCAGCGCCAGCGGCACCAGGAGCAAGAAGGTCAGCATGCCAACGGTGATAAAAGGCCGCTTGATGATGTCCTTGAGAATTTCGCCCCAATCGAAGAACTGATCCAACCACAGATAGCTGCTCAGGTGCAGTAGCGCATAGAAGAAGGCATACAGCCCGAGCATGCGGCGCAAGCGCACCAGCCAATGCCAGCCAGTCGCTTTGCGTAGCGGTGTAATGGTGAGCGCGATGAGCAAAAAGTTGAGCGCCCAAGTACCGAGGTCGCGTGTGATGAGCTCGATAGGGTTGGCACCTAAACTGTCCTCATACACACCCACTGCCAGCCGCACCATTGGCAACAGGCAGAGCAAAAATAGGCTGGTCTTGATGAGGGCCAGTTGGCGTGGGCTGGGTTGGGGCATCAGATACGACAGGTGAGATTGGCGTCAGAAATTGATCTTGAGATTCATGCCCGTATAGAGCTGCGCCACCTGATCACCGTAGCCGTTAAACATCAGCGTTTTACGTTTGGTGAATTCTCCAATACGTCGTTCGCGCGCCTGGCTCCAGCGTGGATGATCGACTTCCGGATTTACGTTGGAATAGAAGCCATACTCAAACGGCCCCGCCTTCATCCACGAGGTGCGCGGTTCTTTGTCGGTGAAGCGGATTTTGACAATTGACTTGCCGTTCTTGAAGCCATACTTCCATGGCACTACCAGTCGTAGCGGTGCACCGTTCTGATTGAGTAGCGCTTCACCGTACAGACCAACAGCCATGATGGTGAGCGGGTGCATGGCCTCATCGAGACGCAGCCCTTCGGTATACGGCCAGTCCAGCACACGCCGACGCACGCCGGGCATGTTCTCCGGCTGCACAGCGGTGATGAACTCGACATATTTTGCGCCACCCAATGGCTCAACTTGCTTGAGCAGGCTCGATAGGGGCAGTCCTACCCAAGGAATCACCATGCTCCAGCCTTCCACACAACGCATGCGGTAAATACGCTCCTCCAGCGGTGCAACCTTGAGGATGTCGTCGATACCGAGCGTTTTCGGTTGCTTGACCAGACCTTCGATGCTCACAGTCCAGGGGCGTGTTTGTAGCGCATCGGCATAGCGGGCCGGGTCGGCCTTGTTGGTACCGAACTCATAGTAGTTGTTGTAACGGGTGACGTCCTGATGATCGGTTAGCGACTCATCGGTGGTCGAGTAGGGGCTTTTCTTGGCGGTCGAGAACGGCACCGTTGGCTTGGGCGCCGCAAACGCGGCGGTGCCCGGCAGAATCAAGGAGGCGCCAAGGCCGATGCCGGTCTTGATGAAGTCGCGACGGCGTGAATACAGTGCCGGGGAGGTGATTTCGGAAGGCAGAATATCGTCCGGGCTTTTGATTAACATGGCGTGCTCCTGTGTGTGGCAAGTTTGAGCGAGACGGCAATGATTCGTTTCTTCGCTACAGCTATAGACGGATTGGCGGCCGGAAAATTACAGGAAACCGGCAACAAATTAAAAGCACTGGCATTTAATTTCACGAAAGGCCTCGGTAGACTGCTGCCATGCACAACGTATTTGACCACGCAGCCGCAGCCTTGGCATGCCTTGATGTCGAGCAAAAGCTAAGCCTGACAGCCGCCTTGCAGCGAGATTGGACAGACGGCACCCTCGATGCGACTCCGCGCACGCTCGACCCCGTTTGCGGCCGCCCTGAGCGGCCCTTGTTGGTACCGCCCGCACAGCTAGCTGCCCGTGGCGCACATACGCTCGAAGGTCATGCGGCGCTGATTCATGCGATTGCGCATATTGAATTTAATGCCATCAATCTTGCGCTCGATCACATTGTGCGCTTCCCAACCTTTCCCGCGGCCTATATCGCCGATTGGATTCGTGTCGCGGCGGAGGAGGCGTATCACTTTGGCCTAGTGCGCGACCACCTGCAGACCTTGGGCTATGCCTATGGTGACTTCCCTGCTCATGATGGCTTGTGGCAGATGACGGTGCGTACAGCGCATGATCCCTTGGCGCGCATGGCCTTGGTACCTAGACTATTGGAAGCGCGCGGACTGGATGCCACGCCGCCCATTCAGCGAAAGTTGCAGGGCATCGGCGACACCGCAGGTGTGGCCATCCTCGACATCATCCTGCGTGATGAAGTCGGCCATGTCGCGGTCGGTGATCACTGGTTCCGTGTGCTATGCGCGGAACGTGGTGTCGAGGCAGAAGTAACGTACAGAGCCTTGCTTGCAGAGTACGCCGCACCTTGGCCGCAGCCGCCACTGAATGAAAAAGCCCGCCGGGCGGCGGGCTTTTCGGATGCGGAAATGCTTGCGTTGAGTTCATCTCGGCAGCGTTCAGCAAATCCGCCAAAGGCTGATTAGTGAAGCACTGGGTGCGCGTTACAACGCCCCGTAAGAATGAAGGCCGCTGAGGAACATGTTCACGCCGAGGAAAGCGAAGGTGGTGACGAGTAGACCTACTACCGCCCACCAAGCCAACACTGCGCCTCGGAGGCCCTTGGTTAGGCGCAGGTGCAGCCAGGCTGCGTAGTTGAGCCACACGATCAGCGCCCAGGTTTCTTTGGGATCCCACTGCCAGTAGGTGCCCCAAGCTTCGGCCGCCCAGAGTGCGCCGAGGATGGTGGCGATGGTGAAGAAGGCAAAGCCGATGGCGATAGCCTTGTACATCACGTCTTCCATCATCACCAGCGACGGCAGGCGAGTAGCCAGGATGCCGCGCTCGGCCAGCAGCCACGCCACGCCGATCATGGCGGCGAGTGCAAACGCGCCATAGCCAATGAAGTTGGCGGGCACATGGATTTTCATCCAGTAACTTTGCAGCGCCGGTACCAGTGGCTGGATCTCGTGCGCGCCGCGCGAGAAGGTGTACCAGAGGGTGAAGGCCACGGCTGCGGAGATCACGATCAGCACGAAGGCGCCGAGGCGACGCGTGGCGTAGTGGCGTTCGTAATGCAAATAGAGCAGCGCAGTGATCAAGGAGAACAGCACAAAGACTTCGTAGAGATTACTAATAGGGATATGGCCGATATCCGGGCCAATCAGATAGCTTTCGTACCAGCGCACCAGCAAGCCGGTGGTGCCCATCACGGTAGCAGCCCAGGTCAGCACGGTGCCCGTCTTCTCGGCGAAGTCACTGCGCGCAAGTAGCCCCAGCCAATAGGTAGCTGTGGCAAAGAAGAAAAGAAAACACATCCAGCCGATGGCCGTTTGGCTGGACAGGAAATACTTGAGCAAAAACGCCTGTTCGGCGCGGGCGAGATCAGCGTGATACAACTCGATCCCGCCAAGGGAGAGCAGGGCTACGCCTGCCAGCAGATTGCGCAGGCCTGCCCATGCCCAAGCGAGCGCAATGAAGGTGGGAATAGCCGCGAGCAGGATGGCTTGCTCATAGTCGTCCATGTACTGGCCGTATTGGGCAAGGGCAAACAGGCCGCCCGCGGAGAGCAACAATGCCGCGAGCCAGTCGAGTGCGCTGCGGCCCTTGAGGTAGGGCTTGGGGGCGTGGTTAGCTTGTGCGAGGTCCATGGTTCAGCAGGGTAGTGATGGTTTCCTGATGGCGAGCGAATTCGCCATCGGTATCCAGTGTCTTACGATTGCTTGAAAGTGCTAGCAGGACTTCTCCTGAGTCCTTGAGCAGCACGAACAGGCGTCGTTCGCGTACATACAGCATGAAGAATACGCCGGCCACCAGCAAGGCACAGCCGAGATACACCCCGTTCTTGCCGGGCGATCGGGTGGCTTGAATGACACTGGCTTTGATCTCCTCGAACTGATCAAGTTCCAAATAGACCGGTGATCCGTAGTGAAAGCTGTCGCTGATGCTGTTGACCGTATCGCGCACAAAGTCTGCTCGGGTAGTGGTCATTTCCAGAGGCTTCAGTTTCTGCCGTTCGCGCAGCAGCTGCCAGGCTTCCCATGTGCTGCCTTGGAGGACGCGGACAAATACATCGGCGGCTTTTTCGCGTTCGGCTTCCGGCACCGTGTCATTGATGAATTTGCCGAGGCTTTCAAAACCGCGTTCTGCATACAAATGTAAGGTGCGTTCAGCTGTGTCGGCGAGGCGCGCACGCATGGTGTCGGAAACCCCTTCCCCACTCATCGCCGTTGCGGCAAAGCGCCGGGCAATCAGGGCATGTTCCTTGGGCGTGGTGAGGATTGCCCGCAAGGCGAACCAAGTGTCGAGCTTGTCGTTCTCATCAGCCGGCAAGCGTAAGTAGCGGAAGCCATCGGCCTGCGTTTCGCGCATGCCCGTCATGAAGAAGCTGCGCCCTTCTTGGGTGACAGGCACCATGTAATTGTTGTATTCACGGGCCTGCCCGGCGGCGTCACGCAGCTTGTAGCTGAAGCTCGGGCCAACGTTTTTTAGATCCTTGCTGTCAGGTGATTTGGCACCGCTGCCAAGGTGCCGGTTGAGCATTGCCAGCGTGTTTTTCTCGCTATCCGTCGGGGTCGGCTGCGACATGTTCTCGACATTGAAGGGGCGGAAGCCTGTGACTTCAACGCGCAATGGTTCCTCGCCCTGCTTGAGCTGCAGGCTGCCGCCGACTTCGGTCTCAGCATCGAACACTTTGGTCGAGCCGGGCAACAGGCTGTGCGCCTTGAGTTTGAGCTTGCTGCCGCCATCCTCGAAGCTTGCCTGATATAGCGACACGCCCATGTATTCGAACGGCTTGTTAACCTCGATGGTGCGTTCGATTTCGGCACCGGTTTTCGGGTTGGTGATTACTATGTCGCTGGCAAAACGCTTGGGCATGCCGGTCGAGTAGTGCTCGATATGAAATTGCTTGAGCGTGATCAGGAAGGGCAGTTCCTGTAGTAGCGCCCCATCCTTCACATTGAGCACAGCGATGTTGCCGCGCTTACCCTCGGGCAGGAAGACATTACCGCGATAGCTCCAGTGATCGGGCCCCAGACGGCTTTCCGGGCCGATTTGAGCAAATGGTTTGTCGAGGCTGGTGACTTGCTTGTTGCCAAGCAGCATTTCTACCTTTAACGGTAGATCACCATCCAGCAAGCCACCAATACAGATCATCACGATGGCACCGTGCGCCAGCATGTAGCCCATGCGGTTCCAGCTGCCCGCCTTGGCGGCAATCAACAACCCATCAGCTTGTGCCTTGCTCTTGCTCTTGTAACCTTGCGCGGCGAGATAAGTGGTGACTACCCGTTCGGCCTCAGTGTGCGTCAAGGCTGTCTGCGTGGTGTGCTGGTGTGCAAATTGACGCAGTGAGGCTTCGCGCGCGCCAGTACGGAAGCTCTTCATTTCGCGCACCATCCCCGGCGACTGACGGATGATGCACAGGCTGGTCGAAACAACCAAGAAGGCCAGGATCGCAAGGAACCAGCTGGCGTGATAAACCGAATAAAGCCCAATGGCCTCAAACACCGGGAACCAGAACTGGCCGAACTGGTTGAGGTAATTGTTATACGGCTCGTTTTGCTTGAGCACCGTCCCGATGATCGATGCAATCGCCAGCACGGTCAGTAGGCTGACCGCAAAGCGCATCGAACTCAGCATTTCATACAGCTGGCGAGAATAAGTTCGGTTCATGTGAGCGTGTTTTGTGGAGCAAAACAAAAAGGGTGGCGCACGGCCACCCTCTTAGTCTAAAGGTACAGTGGAATGAACCTTTGATTTAACGCAGGCCAGCAACGTAATCAGACACCGCCTTGATTTCAGCGTCGGTCATCTTGAGTGCAACCATGCGCATCATCTTGTTCGGGTCATTGGCACGTTCGCCGGCACGGAAGGCCTTCAGCTGTGCCTCGATGTACTCAGCGTGTTGCCCTGCAATGCGTGGGTACTGTGAGGGCATGCCACTACCCGCTGGGCCGTGACAGGCGGCACAGGCAGCTAGACCCTTCGATTGGTCACCCGCACGGTAGAGCTTTTGGCCCAGTTCGATAGTGGCCTTGTTCTTGGCCGTGCTGTCGGTTTGTTTCTGGGCCGCAAAGTACGCAGCGAGATCCTTCATCTGGTCTTCGGTCAATCCAGCGACCATGCCAGCCATGACCGGATTCGGGCGCGCTGCAGGCTTATCACCAGTGGCCTTGAATTCCTTCAGTTGCTTGACCAGATAGTCGTAGTGTTGACCGGCCAGCTTGGGGTTGGCGCCGATAGTGCTGTTGCCATCGACTGCATGGCAAGCAGCGCAAACGCCAGCAGCAAGTATCTTGCCGCGCTCGGCACTGGTAGTAGTCTTGGCGTTTTGCGCCATGGCGGTATTACAGGTCAGAACTAACAGCGGCAGCACAACTCGAGACAGCATTACGCGCATCATCTTGATTACTCCTTAGAGCTTTTTTTTGGATTCGTCATGACTGGTAGAGGCGCCTCCTGTCACACGGAAAGCCAGGAGGGTAGTTCTTTTTTATTTACCTAGAGGAAGACTCACAAATTCCGATAGGTGTTTGCTTTCATTTAAACTCCTGCATTCTATACCAGCTCCTGCCCGGTAATTGCTCATGTCTCTGTTTCGCCACGCTGCTTTCGAGATTTCCATTGCCAAGGCAAAAGAGTTGCCTGTTTCGCGAGGCGCAGAAATCGCGTTTGCCGGCCGTTCGAACGCCGGAAAGTCGAGTGCGATCAATACCTTGGCCGGTCATACCCGTTTGGCGTATGTCTCCAAAACCCCCGGCCGTACCCAGCTGATCAACTTTTTCCGTCTGACCAATGGCGCCGTGATGGTCGATCTGCCGGGCTACGGCTATGCCGATGTGCCGGAGAAGGTGCGTCGCGAATGGCAGGATTTGCTCGAACGCTACCTTACCGAACGTGAGAATCTGGTGGGTCTGGTGCTGATTATGGATTCACGCCGCCCCCTGACGCCGCTGGATGTACAGATGATCGACTGGTTTGCGCCCAGTGGCCGCCCGATTCATTGCCTGCTCACCAAGTCAGATAAGCTAGGTCGCCAGGAGCAAACCAAGACGCTTAAGGAAACACGTGAAGCAGTCGCCAAGTTCAATGGACAGATCACCGTACAACTGTTCTCTAGCCTCAAGAAGACAGGCATGGAGGATGTTGAGAAGGTGGTCAGTAGTTGGGTGACCGAGGACGGGGAAGCCGCCCAGCGCGCAGCTGAACCCGAATAAACAATCAGGTTTTGCGTAGTAGCCGTGGAGAGTAGGGAGTTACCGGGGAGTAACGCCACAAGCGAGCGAACTGCCTAGTCACCGCCTTCCTTGGGAAGGGGGGCGGGGGGAAGGCTAGCCGGGTCCCGCAACGGGGGTTTATTTTTTGGCTTTGCCAAAAAATAAACCCCCGGTCCAAGGGGAAGAAGACCGGGGGCAGAATGCCTTGAACAAGTCGATCAAGGCACCCGCTCAGGGAGGGTAAGCGGGAGACGGTTGCTCACCGTCTGTTTCTAGGATAGAAAGCATTCAAGAAAGTTCCAGCCTTTTACATCTGACATGACAATTAAGCCAACCCCAGCCTTTCCTGCCACACGGATGCGCCGCATGCGCCGGGACGAGTTTTCACGGCGCTTGATGCGTGAGCATGCGCTCACTGCAGCAGATTTGATCTATCCCGTATTTGTGCTGGACGGAAATAACCGTACCGAAAGCGTGGCTTCCATGCCGGGTGTCGAACGGCTGACGCTTGACCGCTTGCTGCCGGTGGCTGAGCGCGCATTGACCTTGGGCATTCCCGCATTGGCGTTGTTCCCGGTCATTGATGCAGACAAGAAATCCTGGGGGGCAGATGAGGCCTGGAACCCCGATGGACTGGTCGCGCGCGTGGTGGGCAAGCTCAAGGAAGCGCTTCCTGAGCTCGGAATTATTTGCGACGTGGCACTGGACCCCTATACCAGCCATGGGCAGGACGGCCTGATCGCCAAAGATGATCCGCGTGGTTATGTGCTTAACGACGAAACCCTCGAAGCACTGGCTAAGCAGGCGCTATGTCAGGCTCAGGCGGGGGCGGATGTGGTTGCACCGTCCGACATGATGGATGGCCGCATTGCACGCATACGTGCCGAACTGGATGGGGCGCAACAGATTCACACCCGCATCCTTGCTTATTCAGCCAAGTACGCCTCTGCCTTTTATGGGCCATTCCGAGATGCAGTTGGATCCGCTGGCAATCTCGGCAAGGGCAACAAATACACCTATCAGATGGACCCGGCCAACAGCAACGAAGCGCTACGTGAAGTGGCGCTGGATATTGCCGAAGGCGCCGACATGGTGATGGTCAAACCGGGCATGCCCTATCTGGACATCGTGCGCCGCGTGAAAGATGAATTTGGTGTGCCGACCTATGCCTATCAGGTCAGTGGTGAATACGCGATGCTGAAAGCCGCCGCGCAAAATGGCTGGATTGATGGCGATGCGACGATGATGGAAGCACTGCTGGCCTTCAAGCGCGCTGGCGCCGATGGCATCCTGACCTACTGTGCGCTAGAAGCGGCGGCGCTGCTGAAGGCTTAGCCTTTCAGCACAGCCCATTGTGAGGGCAGTTGGGCCAGCGGCTCCTGCTTGAAGCCACTTTTCACAAACAAGTGCCAACGCCCTACGACGTGCGCGACCAAGAGGTTGGAATGGGCCCCGAAGTCATGTTCGGCAGGGAGCGCCCCTTGGGTTGCCGCAATACGTAGTGATTGTTTGAGCGAGGCTTCGATGCGCTCAAGCAGCTGATTGATGCGCAATTGCAGCCGTGGATTTTCATGCACCAGTGCGTCGCCAATCAGCACGCGGGTTAGGCCGCGGTTTTTCTGCGCAAAGCGCAGCAGGCTGGCGACAACCAGCTCGGCTTGCTTCAAGCCGCTTTCCTCATCCTGCTCGATTTGGTTGATGACCGAGAAGACACTGTTTTCGATGAACTCGATCAGGCCTTCATACATCTGCGCCTTGCTGGCGTAATGACGGTAGAGGGCGGCTTCGGAAACCTCCAGCCGGGCGGCGAGGGCGGCTGTCGTGACTTTCTCGCTCTGCGGGGTTTCGAGCATCTCGGCAATAACTTGCAGAATTTGCAACTTGCGTTCACCAGCTTTTGTTGCCATGACGCTCTCCCCCGGCGTGTGTTGCTTTACTTCGACTTGATCAGTGTCCCTACACCTTCGTTGGTCAGGATTTCGAGCAGCAGTGCGTGCTCAACGCGACCGTCGATGATGTGCACACTCTTTACGCCGCTGCGTGCGGCGTCGAGTGCCGAGCCAATCTTGGGCAGCATGCCGCCGGACAGGGTGCCATCGGCGACCATGCCATCAATATCCTTGGGTGTGATGCCGGTCAGCAGGTTGCCGGCCTTGTCGAGTACGCCCGGGGTATTGGTCAGCAGCACCAGCTTTTCAGCCTTCAATACTTCAGCGATCTTGCCGGCAACGACGTCGGCATTGATGTTGTAGGTTTCGCCATCGGCGCCCACACCGATTGGTGCGATCACCGGGATGAAGGTTTCGCCCTCAAGCAGGTTGATGATGGCGGGGTCGATCGAGACGATATCGCCAACTTGACCGATGTCGATCAGATCTTCCGGATTGGACTGGTTGGCCATCAACAGCTTCTTGGCGCGGATTAGGTTGCCATCCTTGCCGGTCAGGCCCACGGCCTTACCGCCGGCCTGATTAATCAGATTCACCACATCCTTATTAACCTGCCCGCCCAGCACCATCTCGACCAGTTCCATGGTCTCGGCATCGGTAACGCGCATGCCTTGGATGAACTCGCCCTTCTTGCCCACGCGGGCCAGAAGACTTTCGATTTGCGGACCGCCGCCATGGACGACCACCACGTTCATGCCGACCAGCGTGAGCAACACGACATCGCGGGCAAAGCTCTGCTTGAGCCGCTCCTCGGTCATCGCATTGCCGCCGTATTTCACGACGATGGTCTTGCCGTGGAAGCGCTGGATATAGGGCAGGGCCTCGGCAAGAATGCCGGCTTCCTGTTGCGGGGTGATCTGCGGTGCGGACATGGGGGGTCAGAAAGTGCGACGAATGAAACCGCATTCTACCTGTACGCCCTGCCAAAATGGCAAGTCGAAACGTGCTGCCGTGCAAGCGCTATGTACGCTGTTAAAGCCGCACACACCGGAGTAACCGCTTACCGGATGTGCGATTACTTGCGCAGCATATCGAGGTTGCCGCTTCGCGGGGGCAAGACGCTATGTCAGCCAATTGCTCCCTAGTTGGTATGTAAAACGCCAAGCAGCGTTACTGATAGCGTAGATACATTGCTCGGTTAAAGTACGGGGATGGATCAATCCGCGCCCTCACCCCCAGCCCAGTCAGTTGATGCGCCTAATATGCAATGCACCTGCTGTGGGAGGGCATTTTTCTGCGGCATCACGGCGGGTGGATCAGACTGCTGGTGCATGCAGGTGAACAATGACATGCCAGCATTGCCGCTACCAAGTTCACTGACTGAAGCGAGTTGCTTTTGTGCGGATTGTTTGCGACTGGCGCAGGCTCAGGCGATAGGCAATAGTCCAGCGGCGTGAGCCAGCAGGTAGATTGCATCGCGGTTACTCCATGAGAACGAGGTCTCAGCAGCCTCACGCCAAGGTAGCCAGCGCACGTTGCAGTGCTCGTCTTCGCAGTGGGCAATTTCGGTATTGCCGGGGACGCAGACCGTAAAGAGATGCTCGACGTTATGCGTCACGCCTTCCGGGTAGCGATGCCGCCACTGCTGGAAAATCTCGTAGCGGTTGGACAGCTGCCAATCCACGAGCATATCCGCAGTGATGCGCAAGCCTGTTTCTTCCCACACTTCGCGGCAGGCAGTTTCAGCAAGTGTTTCGCCGGCCTCCTGACTGCCCGTCACCGATTGCCAGAAGCCTGTGTGGCCCTTGCGTTCGAGCTGGAGAATGCGCAGATCCTCGGTGTGAATCACAACGATGACAGACACCGGAATTTTCTTGCCAAGAGACGTATCGCTCACGGTACGTTCCTGCGAATCACACGTTGGAAGGCAGGTCCACAAAACACCAGAACGGCTTGTCCTGTTCGCGCCAGGCATTCGCAGCTTCGGCAAACAGATCAATCATCATGTTGAAGTCTGGGTAGGCAATGCTGTGGATGTTGTGGCAGTTTTCCATGATGATGGTGTAACCCGACGCCGGCACCCAGCTGAAGTCGCACAGGCAATCCATCAGCGCGTCAAAGTTGCTGCCAAACCACGTGGGTAGCTCAAGGCCTTCACCCACGGTTTGCAGCATCTGGTCGCGGCTGCGCACGGCGCGCAGGTCGACGCGATACACAACATGCTGATTGGCTTCGGCAGCGGCGATGATGGCGTCTATGCCTTCTTCTGGAATCTCGAAGACGCCCGCGAGTTCAGGGTTTGCCAGAATGGTGGTGTAGTCGTTCATTCGCTTATTCGGTAGAAACGGTTGTAGTGATCCGGGGTGTAGTAGCGATCGCCACCCTCCCCAGCAACGATACGGCGCGGACCGCGGTGGCTAAGCCCCGGGGTCTTAACGGTGTATTCGCGGTAGTAGCCACGCTTTTGCAGGGGCAGGCGCTTTTCGTAGTTGCCGAAGACAATCCCATCCCGGTCGTAAGGAAAGGGCCCGCCCGCATCAATCAAACGCAAGGTGGTGCGCGCCTCGGCCGGTAGCGCATGGACAGCAATGCTGCTGCCATCAAAAGCGCTGGCTGCCCCGCTGAATAGACAGCAAGCCAGCCAGAGCGGCAGCAACAGCGCAAGCAGTCGCCGCATGATGGGCATTAGGCCGTCGGCGCCGTCGTGTTGCGCAGGCGGATATGCAGCTCGCGCAACTGTTTTTCATCGACAGCGCTCGGTGCGTCGGTGAGCAGACATTGGGCGCGCTGTGTCTTGGGGAAGGCGATCACGTCGCGGATCGATTCGGCACCTGTCATCATGGTGACGATACGATCCAGACCGAAGGCCAGACCACCGTGCGGCGGGGCGCCATACTTGAGGGCGTCGAGCAGGAAGCCGAACTTGAGCTGTTGTTCTTCGGCGCTGATACCCAGCGCGTCAAAAACCTTGGACTGCACATCAGCCTTGTGGATACGCACCGAACCGCCACCCAGTTCCCAGCCGTTTAGCGCGAGGTCATAGGCCTTGGCCAGACACTTGCCCGGATCGGTCTTGAGGAACTCCTCGTGGCCGTCTTTGGGCGAGGTGAAGGGGTGGTGACAGGCGCTCCAACGCTTGGCTTCCTCGTCGTATTCAAACATCGGGAAGTCCACCACCCACAGCGGCTCCCACGCCTTGCCGTTGGTGTAGCCCTTTTCATGGCCGAGCTTGGTGCGCAGTGCGCCAAGGGCGTCTTGTACGATCTTGGTCTTGTCGGCACCGAAGAAGATCAGGTCGCCGTTTTGCGCGCCGGTGCGCTCGATGATGGTCTTGAGTGCCTGTTCGTGAATGTTCTTAACGATGGGCGACTGCAGGCCGGTTTCGTTCAGCTGGGTGACGTCATTCACCTTGATGTAAGCGAGGCCCTTGGCACCGTAGATCTTCACGAACTCGGTGTAGCCATCGATCTCGCCGCGGGTCAGCGCACCACCGTTTGGCACGCGCAGGGCGGTGACCTTGCCACCGCTGGTGGCGGGGCCGGAGAAGACCTTGAAGGCAACGTCGGTGACGGCGTCAGTGACGTCCGTGAGCTCAAGCGTGACACGCAGGTCAGGCTTGTCCGAGCCGAAGCGCGACATGGCTTCGGCATAGGTCATGCGCGGGAACGGCGAGGGTAGTTCGGCGCCGAGCGCCTCACGGAAGACGGTGCTGATCAGCTCTTCCATCATGGCGGTGATCTGGTCTTCGCCCATGAAGGAGGTTTCGATATCAACCTGGGTGAATTCAGGTTGACGATCGGCGCGGAGGTCTTCATCGCGGAAGCACTTCACGATCTGGTAGTAACGGTCGAAGCCAGCCACCATCAGCATCTGCTTGAACAGTTGCGGAGACTGCGGCAGCGCAAAGAATTGACCGTCATGCACGCGCGAAGGCACAAGGTAGTCGCGTGCACCTTCTGGCGTGCTCTTCGTCAGCATCGGGGTTTCGATGTCGATGAAGCCGTTCTTATCGAGGAAGCGGCGGAAAGCCATTGCTGTCTTGTAGCGCAGCATCATGTTCTTCTGCATCTGCGGACGGCGCAGGTCGACCACACGATGCGTCAGGCGTACGTTCTCGGAGAGGTTGTCTTCATCCAATTGGAACGGCGGCGTGACAGCAACGTTGAGGACTTCGAGTTCGTGACAGAGGATCTCGATTTCGCCCGACGGCAGATTAGGATTTTCAGTGCCGGCTGGGCGACGACGCACCTTGCCGGTGATTTTGAGAACGAATTCGCTGCGCACGTCTTCAGCTAGCTTGAACATGTCAGCACGGTCGGGGTCGCAGACGATCTGGGCCAAGCCTTCACGGTCGCGCAGGTCGATAAAGATGACGCCGCCGTGGTCGCGGCGACGGTGAGCCCAGCCGGCGAGGGTGACGATCTGATCGACATGGGCGGCGTTAACGTGGCCGCAGTAATGGGTACGCATGGTTGAATTCCGTTGGTAAATGCAGTTGGATTGCAGAGTAGCCCGCTATTTTACGCGGAGCGGCACGATATTGCTTGGCGACCGCTCCGGGCTAATCTGCCCCGCCGGCGTTATCGCCGAGCAGGTGAATGGGGGCGACAACCCCCATCGAGACGATGTATTTCAGCGCTTCGTCGACTGTCATATCAAGCACGACGGTCTCGCTGCGTTTGACGAAGAAAAAGAATCCGTTGACTGGGCTAGGGGCTGTCGGGATGAAGACCGCGACATGGTCGTCATCAAGCTTGCTGGATACTTCCTTGGCCGGATCGCCCGTTTGAAAGGCAATCGACCAAGCGCCAGCGTGCGGGTAGCGCACTAGCAAGACCTGACGGAAGGCGTCTCCCGTACCGGAAAACAGCGTGTCGCTGACTTGCTTGACGCTGTAGTAGATGGATTTAACGACCGGGATACGCGATAGCACCCCTTCCCAGAACTTGACGACCTGCTGGCCCAGAATATTGGCTGTGACTAGGCCAGTGGCCAAGATGATCAGCAAGGTCAGGATGGTGCCGAGGCCGGGAATATCGAAGCCGAACAAGGCTTGTGGGCGCAGGTGTGCAGGGATGACGCGCATTGACTGATCCATCGTGTTGATCACGATGGACAGCACCCAAGCGGTGATAACCAAGGGCACCCAGATAAGGAGCCCGGTAATGAAGTATTTCTTGATCTGTTTCAAGGGGATGACTTAATGACAGGCACACCCGGTGCCGCAGGCGGCGGGCGCCGCGCTTTCTGCAGCCGGGGTGCTGGTGGTGGAGCTGCCACCCTTGAAATCAGTCGCATACCAACCGCTACCCTTGAGCTGAAAGCCCGCAGCGGTGATTTGTTTGCTGAAATTCTCGGTGTTGCAGGCGGGACAGGTGGTGAGCGGGTCGGCGCTCATTTTCTGCAGGACATCTTTGGTATGGCCGCAGGCGCTGCAGCGGTAGGCATAAATCGGCATTAAAGTTCTCCAGCAAGCGTGCGCCCGGCACATAAGCCGGACAAGGTGCGCATGATTATATACTGCCGCCTAGAAAATCCGTACCGGATTCAGCATCTTAGCCCCTGCGAGAGGCATTAAAGATGGAGGTATAGCCGGTTCAGTGATTCGCCCCAGAACAGGGTAATGGCGCCAGCGGCGGCAAGGTAGGGGCCAAATGGAATGGGGATGTCGCGTCCACGCTTGGCCAGCACCATGAGGGCGATGCCGATGAGGGCGCCCACAAAGGAGGACAAGAGGATCAACAAGGGCAACATCTTCCAGCCCAGCCAGGCACCGAGTGCCGCAAGCAGCTTGAAGTCACCATAACCCATGCCTTCTTTGCCGGTCAGCAGCTTGAAGCCCCAATAGACAGACCATAACGACAGGTAGCCGGCCATGGCGCCGACCACTGCACTCGGCAGGCTGGTGTACATGCCCCACAGATTGACGAGAAGTCCTCCCCACATCAACGGCAAGGTCAGGTCGTCGGGAAGGAGCGTGGTATCGAAGTCGATCAAAGCCAGCGCCAACAGGATTGTGAGGAAGACAATGGCTGCCAGCCCTTGGGCGGTGGGGCCGAAGTGCAGGATTGCGGCAACGAAGAGTGCGGCGGTACTGGCCTCGACCAGAGGATAGCGCGCACTGATGGGGGCTTTGCAGCTACTGCATTTACCACGCAAGGCAAACCAGCTGATAACGGGAATATTTTCCAGCGCCGTGATCTGGTGGCCGCAATGCGGACAGGCCGAGCGCGGCACAGCGAGGTTGTAGCGCGGCAGCTCGGGCATGGGCTCATTGCGCAATTCGGCGCATTGCATCGCCCAGTCGGCTTCCATCATCTTGGGAAGACGATGGATGACCACATTGAGAAAGCTGCCGACCATGAGGCCAAACAGCGCTGCGGTGAAAATCCAGAATTCGAGGGACATGGCGTCAGCTTATTTCAAGAGGCGTATCAAAACGACCCAGAGAGGCCCACAGGGAGAGAGCACTGGCACTTGACTGTGAGCGAGTGGAGAAAATCATTTCGATGAGACCTTCTACCACTTTGCTCCCGTCACTGTGGCAGCCCTTAACCGCCGATTGCCGCACCCATCTTGAAGATCGGTAGGTACATGGCGATTACCATGCCGCCGATCAATGTACCGAGGAAGACCATGATGATGGGCTCCATCAAGCTAGAGAGCGCGTCAACAGCATCATCAACTTCGGCCTCGAAGAAGTCCGCGACTTTGCCGAGCATGCCATCCAGCGCGCCTGACTCTTCACCAATCGCGACCATCTGCAAGACCATGCTGGGGAACACATTAGTGCTCTGCATCGCGACCGTCAGGCTTGAGCCGCTGCTGACATCGTTCTGGATCTGGCGCGTGGCCGTGTAATAAACATGATTACCGGCGGCGCCAGCAACGGAGTCAAGCGCATCGACTAACGGGACACCAGCCGCAAACATGGTCGACAGCGTGCGGGTCCAGCGGGCGATGGTGGCTTTACGGATAACATCGCCAAAAACGGGCAAGCGTAAGACAAGCCTGTCCATACCAATTTGCATGGCCTTTGAGCGCTTCCACGTTTCAAAGAACGCAAAAATCGCCAGACCGATGGCAGCGAACATCACATACCACCACTCGACAAACATATCGGAGATGCCAATGAAGAGTAGCGTAGGTGCAGGCAGGTCAGCCCCGAAGCTCTTGAAGACTTCCTTGAACTGCGGGATCACGAAAATCATGATGACGGCAGTCACCAGCGCGGCAACACCAAGCACCGCGATGGGATAAAACATCGCGCCCTTGATCTTCTTTTTGATGGCGAGGATTTTTTCCTTGTAGGTCGCCAATCGATCCAGCAAGGCTTCCAGAATACCGGCTTGCTCGCCAGCGCCGACGAGGTTGCAGTACAAGGCATCAAAATACAAAGGGTGCTTGCGGAAGGCCGCATTCAGCGAGTTCCCTGTCTCTACCTCGGTTTTGATATCAAGTAGTAATTTGGCGACAGCGGGTTTGCTCGCGCCTTTGCCCACAATGTCAAAGGCCTGGAGCAACGGAACCCCAGCTTTCATCATGGTGGCAAGTTGTCGGGTGAAAAGACAGATGTCTTGTTCAGTGATCTTGCCCCCGCCACTCATCTTCTGCTGCTTGACGCGGGTGACCAGAATGCCCTGACGGCGCAAGGTTGCCTGAACCACGGCTTGACCGCCGGCGCGCATTTCGCCGCGCACGATCTTGCCGCTGCGGTCCTTGCCCTCCCAGACGAAGTTGTACTCCTTCGGTCCGGCAGGCTTCTTTGCTGGTCTGGCTACTGCCATTGTGTTCCCCTGACTAAGGCATGCATTCGGCGATAAAGGCCGCGACTACATGCTTGAATATATCAAGTGTAGTCACCGGATCATACGCTAGTGCCCTGATTAATGGGCTATATCGTTGGTTATTGTTACCACCGGGCGCTGCACTTTTACAACCTTGATGCGTCTATCTTGGGTCTGTAGGATTTCCATCGTAACCCCGGCTACCTTGGCAGACACGCCAGCCTCCGGGATATCCTCGAAGTGTTCGAGAATCAGACCGTTCAGGGTTTTCGGGCCATCTACCGGTAGTTCAAGGCCAAGTTCACGATTTAGGCTGCGCAAGGTGCGGGCCCCATCAACCAAGGCATTGCCCTCATCGTCCCAGCGAACAGCGTGGTGGCCGCCGGGGGCGCCCGTGGTGAATTTGCCGATCAGCTCTTCAATAATGTCATCCAGCGTGACCAGCCCCAGCAGCTCGCCATACTCATCCACCACCAAACCCAAGCGTTGGCGGTTTTCCTGGAAAAACTGCAATTGGTCATACACCGGCGTACTGGCTGGAATGAAATAGGGCTCGACCAAAGCGCCGCGTAGCTCTTCTAGGCTTAGTTCGCCATCAAAGGCGGCATTGATCAGGCGTCGTAACTGGAGAATGCCGACTACATTTCCCGGCTCACCGTCATGCACCAGCAGGCGGGAGTGAAAACCCGTGGCGACTTGCTCCTGCAATTCGGCAAGTGGTGTTTGCAGATCGATCGCTTCGATTTCTCCGCGTGGCGTCATGATGTCTTCGACGGTGATGTCCTCGAGGTCGAAGAGGTTAATCAGAATGGCTTGGTGCTGCTGGGGAATGAACTGACCGGACTCAATGACCAGCGCACGCAGCTCTTCTGGCGACATCACGCTGTCTTGTTCGCTGGGTTTCTTATCCAAGCGCAGCAACTTGAGGATAGGGTTAACGAACAGATTAACGAACCAGATCGCCGGATAGGCGATGCGTGCCAACGGCGCAAGAATGAAGCTGATGCGCGGGCTAAGCCAATCGGGGTAGGTGGCGCCCACCACCTTGGGCGTCATCTCAGAAAACACCAGCAAACAGAAGGTGACAGCAAGTGTCCCGGCTTCCAGCGCCCACCCTTCACTGCCAAAAAACTCGAGGGCAATGTAGCTGGTCAAGGCCGCTGATGCAGCATTGAGAAGCGTATTCCCAAGCAGCACCACACCCAGCAGACGGTCTGGCTGGGCGAGTAGTGCATTAGCAAGCCGGGCGCCGCGGCTGCCGTTCTTGGCGGCAATGCGTAGGCGGTGACGGTTGCTCGACATCATGGCGGTTTCCGCCATGGAGAAGAAACCGGAACAAATCAGCAATACGCCGAGAATCAGCAAATTGCTGGAGAGGGAGCCACTTTCCATGTTGGTGAGGTTAGACGCCGCGGCCGAGCACCACTTCAAGGACGAAGCGGCTGCCGACATAGGCAAGCAGAAGGGTGAGGAAGCCGACAAGTGTCCAGCGCAAGGCCAGTTGCCCACGCCAGCCGCGCAGATGGCGACCAATCAGCAGGGCACCAAAAATCACCCAAGACAGAATGGCAAACACGGTCTTGTGATTGAAGCTCAATGCCTTGCCGAACAGCGATTCGGAGAAAAAGATCCCCGACAGCAGCGTCAGCGTTAGCAGCGCAAAGGCGATATGGATGAGGCGGAACAGCAGTGCTTCCATCGTCATCAAGGGTGGCAGGTTGGCGAGCAAGCGCGGCAGGCGGCCGCGATGCAGGCTGCGCTCAGTCGCCATCATTAACAGGGCGTGCAAAGCGGCCAGCGTGAACAAGCTATAAGCCAGCATCGCGACTAGGAAATGCGCGCGAAACAGCGGGGAGCTGGCATTCGCCAGCAGATGCTGACTGGGGAAGATGGTTGGCAGCAGTACGCTCACGGCCGCCAGTGGTAGGCCCAGCATCTGCAAGCCTTCCATGCGGGCGTAGAAGCTCTCGATCCAGTACAGCGAGATCGCCAGCCACAGCATCAGCGAGATGGCGACGGCAAAACCGAAGCGCATATGGCCGGTGCCAAACAGCTCTTCAGCTACGGTCAAGCCATGTGCGCCGATGGCAAGCAGCAGCCAGCCGCGCTCGGCCGCGCTGAGATTGCCTTGCGGTTGATTCAGTGTCGGGCCGCGCCAACGGGTGCGCCAGAAATGCGCACCAAGAGAGAGATACAGGGCTGCAGCCAGCAGATGCAGTAGAATTTCAGGCATTGCAGCAGTTTAACGCATTCCCCCGCCCTTGCTTTCCCTCTTACTTTTGCTCGATTGTCATGCTCGATAACCTGACTCAACGCCTTGCCAAGGTCGTAAAGACCATGCGCGGGCAAGCCCGCCTGACCGAAGACAACATTGCCGACATGCTGCGTGAAGTGCGCATGGCCTTGTTGGAAGCCGACGTTGCACTGCCTGTGGTCAAGGAACTGACCGCCCAGATCAAGGAAAAGGCCATCGGTCAGGAGGTTGTCGGCTCGCTGACCCCAGGCCAAGCACTGATCGGCGTGGTGCACAAGGCGCTGACCGACCTGATGGGGGGTACCGCTACCGGTATTAACCTCGCCACCCAGCCGCCTGCCGTCATCCTCATGGCGGGTCTGCAGGGTGCAGGTAAAACCACAACCACTGCCAAGCTCGGCAAGTGGCTAAAAGAGCGGCAGAAGAAAAAAGTGCTGGTGGTCAGTTGCGACGTGTATCGCCCCGCGGCCATCGAACAGCTCAAGACCGTTGCCGCACAAGCTGGCATTGATTTCTTCCCCTCCAGCGGCGAGCAGAAGCCGGCGGATATTGCAGCCGCGGCGCTGGATCACGCCAAGCGTCACTACTACGACGTGCTTTTTGTCGATACCGCCGGTCGTTTGGCGATCGACGAGGCCATGATGGCGGAAATCCAGGCCCTGCATGCGCTGGTTAAGCCGATCGAAACCTTGTTTGTGGTCGACGCCATGTTGGGTCAAGATGCGGTGAATACCGCCAAGGCTTTCAACGAGGCTTTGCCGCTCACCGGTATCGTGCTGTCCAAGCTGGATGGTGACTCGCGTGGTGGCGCGGCCCTCTCGGTCCGCCATATCACCGGCAAGCCACTCAAGTTCGCGGGTGTGGGCGAAAAGCTAGATGGCATCGAAGAGTTCCATCCCGAGCGCATGGCTTCACGCATTCTCGGCATGGGCGACATCCTCAGCCTAGTTGAAGAAGCGCATCGCAATGTCGATCAGGACAAGGCTGAAGCGCTGGCCAAGAAGCTCAAGAGCGGCAAGGGCTTCGACCTGAATGACTTTAAGGCCCAGATCAGCCAAATGCGCCAGATGGGCGGTATTTCTTCACTGATGGACAAGCTGCCAGCGCAACTCTCTCAGGCTGCCGGTCAGGTTGACGAGAAGCAGGCGGAAAAGAGCATTCGCCGCACCGAGGGCATTATCAACTCGATGACGCTGGAAGAGCGCAGCAAGCCTGAGCTCATCAAGGCCAGCCGCAAGCGGCGTATTGCTGCGGGTGCCGGGGTTCAGGTGCAGGAAGTGAATCGCCTGCTCACCCAGTTTGAGCAGATGCAGAAGATGATGAAGACTTTCTCAAAGGGCGGCATGGGCAAACTCATGCGCGGGATGAAGGGCATGATGCCGGGGATGCGTTAAGGGAGCCTATTGATGAATAGATGGAATATTCCAGATTGGCTGGAGCGTCTAGTTATCGATAGGGATAAAGCCTGTGTTTATTGCGGTGTCGTGTTTTCCTCTTCAAACAAAGATCGTCGTAACGCTTCCTCTTGGGAGCACATCATCAACGACGAAAAAATTATCACTCCTGAAAATATTGCGCTGTGTTGCATCGCCTGCAACGCAAGTAAAGGCGCAAAAAACCTCAGGTTATGGTTGGACTCTACGTACTGCCGCACCAATCGGATTTCTCAGCACAGCGTTGCCCCTGTAATCAAGGCTGCCCTTAACTCGTCCCCTCGACCTGAGCGCGTGGTGTCGGGAGTTCGTCCCGACAGCCGAGGTACTTTCTTTTGCTTCGCCAAAAGAAAGTACCCAAAGAAAAGGCGCCCCTCTTCACCGGCCCTGCGGGCTCCGCTCATTCTGGCTTGTCGAACTGGCCGTGGCAGAACTCGCTACGCTCAGACAACTGCCCCGGACTACCCCAGCTCGACAAACCGCCATTCGGCGGTTCAGAAGGGACCTCAACCGATCGGAGCGCAGCCTTGCCAAAGGATTGATTGAAGGTCGCAAGAGATCAAGCCAACAAAAAAGCCGCTCATTGAGAGCGGCTTTTTTGTTGGCTTAAGAGGGTTACTGCGCCGGTGGCGGCACGTAGCCTTGGGCCTTGTCGGCGCCGTCGCCGAAGAAGTGCTTTTCGACTTGCTCTTGCAGGTACTTGCGGGCGCGTGGGTCGGCCAGGCTGAGGCGGTTTTCGTTGATCAGCATGGTTTGTTGCTTGAGCCATTGTGCCCAGGCTTCCTTGGAGACGTTTTCCCACAGCTTTTTGCCGAGCTCGCCGGGCATGGGTGGGAAGTCGAGGCCTTCGGCTTCGCGGCCGAGTTTGATGCAATTAACGTTACGTGACATGACGTGTCCTTATGTGTGCAGCAGGGGGAATGCCCGGATTTTAGCAGCCCGGGCTTGCCGTTACAGTGTCTTGATCAAGACCTTTGAACGGCGTTGATAGTTATAGAGCTCGCGCCGTTGCGAAGGCAGTGATTCCAAGCCTTCTTCGGCAAAGCCGCGCTCGGTGAACCATTGTGCGGTGCGCGTGGTGAGCAGGAACAGGCGTTTGAGCTTGAGCTTCTTGGCCGTGGTTTCAATATGCTTGCGCAGCAGGTCGCCGTAGCCGAGCCGTTGGTATTCCGGCATGACTACCAGACAGGCCATCTCCGCCATCTTGTCCTTGGTGAAAGGATAGAGCGCAGCGCAGCCAACGATCACGCCATCGTGATCCAGCAGCGAGAAGCGGGTGATTTCCATCTCCAGCCGTTCGCGGCCACGCTTGACCAGTGTGCCATCGGCTTCGAGCGGGGCAATCAGGGCGACAACCGAGCCGACATCATCAATCGTGGCTTCACGGATGCTGGCGAGTGGGGCCTGTGTGATGACCGTACCGACACCATCACGCGTGAAAAACTCCATCAGCATGGCGCCATCCACGGTGCGGTCGAGGAAGTGCACGCGCCCCACACCATTGCGGCAGGCACGCACGGCGCCCGGCAGGACGCGTGCAACTTCCGGCGCTTGCTGGATCTTGCTGCTGGCTGCATCTTCGATCGTGATGGCTTCCACCAGCTTGCCCTTACGGTCGGTGATGCCGGGGGCGTCGCACAGATAGATGAGCTTGTCGGCCTTGAGTGACGTCGCCACGGCTTCAGCCACTTCTTCCCAAGCGAGATTGAATACTTCGCCTGAGGGCGAGGTGCCGATCGGCGAGATCAGCACGACGTTTTCTTGATCGAGATCGGCCTGAATTTCCTCGGCCAGCACTTTACGGATGGCGCCGGTGTAGTGGTAATCCACACCATCGACCACACCGACTGGCTTGGCTGTGATGAAGTTCCCACCGGTCAAGCGCATGTAGGCGCCAGCCATGGGCGTGTGTGGCAGGCCTTGCGACAACAAGGCCTCCAGATCGATACGGGTCACACCGACAGCACGTTTCACGCACTCCAGCGTCTCTGCATCGGTCACGCGCAAACCGTTGTGGAAGCGCGGCGTCATGCCACGATGCTGCATTTCAGCGTCGATCTGTGGCCGTGTGCCATGCACGAGGACAAGCTTGATGCCCATGCTCTCGAGCAAATTAATGTCTTGCGCCAGTGCTTGGGCGCGCAAACCACCATCGTCGCCCTGCAGTACTTCGCCGCCAAAGGCGATAACGAACGTGCGGCCGCGAAAGGCATGAATATACGGCGCAGCCTGGCGGACCCAGGCAACAAGACGGGCGTCGTCTGCGCTCTGGGTGCGGGTCGTCGGTGCGGTCGTACTGGCCTTGCTCATGTTGTATTCCCCTGTGTGGATTCGGCAATCTTAGCAGGCTGGGGCCCTCATCCCGTCAGGATGTGAAGCGGACACGCCTACTAATTTGGAAGGAAACAACGCGCGGGCCACCACCACCACGCTGTTAGAGCGCTTCCTCGATGCGCTCGCACAAAGTTTTCAAGACCGTGATGCGCGCATGGCGCTTGTCATTTGCGGCGATGAGCTTCCACGGGGCGAGGTCCGTGCTGGTGCGGTCTACCATGTCACACACAGCCGCTTCGTACAGCGGCCAGCGCTCGCGATTGCGCCAGTCTTCGGGGGTGATCTTGAAGCGCTTGAAGCGGGTGGCTTCGCGCTCCTTGAAGCGGCGCAGTTGCTCATCTGCCGATACTGACAGCCAGAACTTGCTGATGATGGCGCCGTTGGCGTGCAACTGCTCCTCGAAATCGTTGATCTCGCCATAAGCGCGCTGCCAGTCAGCTTCCGTACAAAAGCCTTCGACACGCTCCACCAGCACCCGGCCATACCAGGAGCGGTCAAAAATCGCGAACTGCCCATGCCCCGGAATGTGTCGCCAGAAGCGCCACAGATAAGGTTGTGCACGTTCGTCTTCGGTTGGGGCTGCGACAGGAATATTTTTGTAGTGCCGGGCATCGAGCGCAGCCGTCACACGGCGAATGGCGCCGCCCTTGCCGGCAGCGTCCATACCCTCAAACACAAGCACCGCCGAGCGGTCACGGAATTTCGGGTGACGCGAGAGCAGATTCAACTGGCCTTGCCACTTCTCCAGCTCATGCTCGTATTTGCTGTTCGTGAGCGTTTGGCTCATATCCAGACTGTTGAGCAGGTTGCGGCTATCCAGTGCAGGCAGGCGATGCGCAGATTTGGCTTTGGCTGGAGTGGTGACCTTTTTCGCTACACGCTGCAGTGCCGCCAGCTGCTTTTTCATGACCGACAGCAGATGCTCGCCTACAGCCAGTGCGCGATAGTTGTCATCACTGCCATCGACCACATGCCATGGCGCATCGCTGGTACTGGTTTCGCGCAGCACATGCTCAGCGACCCCGACAAACTTGTCATAGCGCTTGTAGAGCTTCCAGTCATGCTTGGTCACGCGCCATGCGGTTTTCGGATTGGCTTCCAGCCGGTTGAGACGTTTTTTCTGGCCTTGTTTGGAGAGGTGGAACCAGTATTTAACGAGTACTACACCCTCGCTCGCGAGCATGTGTTCGAAGTGCAGAATCTCGTCCAGCCGTTCAGCCAGGACCGCTTTCTTGCCACCCCCACTTGCCTGCGCAACGATCGGGTCGGTGTACCAATTGCCGAACATGATGCCTATCTTGCCCTTGGGCGGTAGCGCGCGCCAGAAGCGCCACATGCGCGGGCGCTGTTTCTCCTCATCGTTTGGCGGTGGAAAAGCATGGGTTTCAATATGCCGTGGGTCCATCCACTCGTTGAGCAGATGCACGGTCTCGCCCTTGCCTGCGCCGTCCAGTCCGTTGATCAGGATCAGGATGGGGAAGGCCGCAGCTTCCTTGATGGCGTATTGCACATCGAGCAGCTCAGCGCGCAACTTGGTGACGCGCTTGGCGTAGCTTGCATCATCAACCGTGTGGCCGAGTTCGGCCGATTCGAACAAGCTCATTACGCGTCTCCTAGACATCGCCCCACAACGCCATCATCGCGGCAAGTGCCGCCAAACCAGCCGTTTCGGTACGCAATACGCGCGGGCCCAGCAGCAATGGGGCAAAGCCCGCCCGCCGTGCTGCGGCTTCCTCGCCCTCATCAAAACCGCCTTCCGGGCCGATCAGCAAGGTCACCGCCCCCGAGGGCGCTGACATGTCGCGCAAGCGCTGACCGCCCGTAGGGGCGAGCAGAAAACGCAGTTCATCAGTTGCGGCGGGTGTGGCGAGGTAATTCGGCAACTCAAGCAAAGGCAAGACCTGTGGGACCACATTGCGGCCGCTTTGCTCGCAAGCGGACACCGCAACTTCCTGCCAGTGCGTGTTGCGTTTCACTGCGCGCTCGCCACTCAGCTTGACCACGCTGCGCTTCGCTGCAACTGGCTGAATGGCATGCACGCCGAGTTCGACGGCTTTCTGTATCACCCAGTCCATCTTGTCGCCACCCGGCAACGATTGCACCAAGGTGATTTTCAGGCTGGGCTCGGCAATGCCGTTGCTGGTGGATTGAATCGCTACGCTGACCGTACGGCCCACATCCGCCAACGTGCCTTGCCATTCTTGGCCATTGCCATCGAACAGCGTGACGGCATCGCCACTGCGTAAGCGCAATACGCGGGCAGCGTGATGGGCCGCCTGCTCGGTGAGCATGACCGTTGAGCCGGGGGCCGCCACCAGAGTGGGGGCATAGAAGCGAGGTATCATGCGGCGATTATAGGGGAACCCTTGCCCTCCCTATCCCGCGACTTTATATGCCGACCATGAGTTTCATCGGGTGCGGAAAGCTGGGCCGCAGTCTCGGTCACCTTTTCCACCGCAATGCTGTTTTCTCCCCACGTCAGATTCTGACGCGACATGCCGCGTCCGGCGCCGAGGCAGCCCGTTTCATTGGTGCAGGCCAGGCGATCACGGATCCAGAAGATGTCATGCCAGCGGATGTATTCATGCTCGCTGTGCCGGACGCTGCGTTGGCAGATGTGGCAGCGCGTTTGTCACGTTCGCATGTATTGGATGAGCGCACCACCGTCTTTCATTGCAGTGGCGCGCAGTCGTCGGCCCTGCTCGCACCTTGTGCCGAGCAGGGGGCGCATATTGCCAGCGTGCATCCATTGCTGTCGTTTGCTGACCCAGCACAGGTGGTGCGCGATTTTCACTGTCATTGCAGTATTGAAGGCGAGCCGGGTGCTGTGGCTATGCTTAGCTTGGCCTTTTCGCGCATTGGGGCCAATGTCATCACGATCCCGACTGAGTCGAAGCTGCGCTATCACGCCGCGGCGGTGATCGCCTCGAACTATCTGGTCACGCTGACCGAGCAGGCGTTGCAGGTGATCGAAAGCGCTGGGCTGACGCGCGATCAAGGGCGCGAGCTGCTGCTGCCACTGATGCATCAAACTTTGGGCAACCTCGACCATATGGAGCCCAGCCAGGCGCTTACTGGACCGGTAGCGCGCGGCGATTGGGCGCTGGTCGAAGCCCAGCAAAACACGCTGGATGAAATCGATCCCCGTTTGGGCTGCTTTTACATGATGCTGGCCAAGGCGACCGCAAAGCTGGCCGGCAAGAAGCATCCCTTCAGGGACGATTGATCGTGGTCAGCACGCCAACACCTGTCTGCGATTTCGGCTGGCCTGCGCCCGCCTTCGACTTGCCCGGCACCGACGGCAAGCGCCACTCACTGGATAGCGCGCGTGGTGAAAAAGGGCTGCTGGTGATGTTCATCTGTAATCACTGCCCTTACGTCAAGGCCATCCTTGATCGCATCGTGCGTGATGCGAGGGAGCTCAAGCAAGTGGGCATCAACTGTATTGCTATCATGAGCAATGACCCGAGCGAATACCCAGAAGACAGCTGGGACAACATGGTGCGTATTGCCAGAGAGATGGACTTTCCATTTCCCTATGTGTTGGACGAGACGCAAGCGGTTGCCAAGGCGTATGGCGCCGTGTGTACGCCCGATTTTTTTGGTTTCAACAGCCACATGGCGCTGCAATACCGCGGCAGGCTGGATGCCTCACGCAAGGAGGCCGCGCCAGCAGATGTGCCACGCGATTTGTTTTTGGCCATGACCCAAGTCGCACAGAGCGGTCGTGGCCCGGCTGATCAAACACCCAGCATCGGGTGTTCAATCAAGTGGAAGGCCAGCGCTTAGGCGGCAGGCTTGGGTGCTGGCGGAGTGACTGGTGCAGCAGGGCGGGCCACTGCCACTGAGCCACGCGCACCGGTCGCTGGATCTTCGACCACGCAGAAACTGACCTCGGCAAAGATCGCCTCGCCCGCTTTGTTAATGGCCTTGGTGCGCATGGCCTTGCCACCATGCTTGGTGGCACCCGCAGCGATGGCCGCGTGATAGCCGCGCCAGTGGGGCTCGCGCAGGCGTTCCGGCACGATGATGTCTAGGCTCTGCCCCACTGCCTCGGCAGTGCTGAAGCCAAACATCAGCTCAGAGGCGTGATTCCAGACCCGGATAATGCCCTCGGCATCGGCATAGATGACCGAGTCTGTCATCTGCTCAATCATCGCTTGGTAGGGGGCTGCGTGGCTTGGGGTGGCGTGCTCCGACATGGGGTTCTCCTCACAGAAGGCTTGTATTGTGACATTTTTAGCGCATGATTAAATCGACTGTTGCGCGTAAAAATATCTTCAAGAATCATTGCGCTAGCCAGAGATAGGGGTTTTCGCCGATAATTTAGGGCTGCGTCTCCACCTTTCATGCTGCCGTCCTCGGGAACCCTCCATGTCATCCGCCAACGCCGTACCCGCTTCCGTATTCAATCCCATTACCGGCGCCATTCGCGCACTTGCGATGGATGCTGTGCAGAAGGCCAATTCAGGCCACCCCGGTGCGCCCATGGGCATGGCTGAAATTGCCGAGGTGTTGTGGCGTAGAAACCTCAAGCACAACCCGAACAACCCGCACTGGGCAGATCGCGATCGCTTTGTGTTGTCCAACGGTCATGGCTCCATGCTGCTGTATGCGCTGCTGCATTTGACTGGTTACGATCTGAGCATTGATGACCTGAAGAATTTCCGCCAGTTGCATAGCCGGACGCCGGGTCATCCAGAATATGGCTATGCGCCGGGCGTTGAAACCACGACGGGCCCGCTTGGGCAGGGTATTGCCAATGGCGTTGGTTTCGCGCTGGCTGAAAAGCTGCTGGCGGCTGAGTTCAATCAACCCGGCCATAGCATCGTTGATCACCACACCTATGTTTTCCTCGGCGACGGTTGCCTGATGGAGGGCATTTCTCATGAAGCTTGCTCGCTGGCGGGCACGCTAGGACTGGGCAAGCTGATTGCGTTCTACGACGATAACGGCATCTCCATCGACGGCCACGTCGAAGGCTGGTTCACCGACGACACCCCGAAGCGCTTTGAAGCCTACGGCTGGCACGTTGTCCCGAACGTGAACGGCCATGATGCTGCGGCTATCGAAGCTGCGCTCAAGGCAGCTCAAGCGGTTACCGACAAGCCGTCACTGATTTGCTGCAAGACCGTTATCGGCCTTGGTTCGCCGAACAAGGCGGGTGGTCACGATGTCCATGGCGCGCCGCTGGGCACCGCTGAAATCGAAGCCGCACGCGCTTACATTGGTTGGAATCACCCCCCGTTTGAAATCCCTGCTGACGTCTACGCCGCTTGGGATGCCAAGGCCAAGGGTGCTGCCGCCGAAACGGAGTGGAACAAGAAGTTCGACGCTTACAGCGCCGCTCATCCACAACTCGCTGCTGAATTCAAGCGCCGCATGGCAGGCGATCTGCCGGCTGATTGGCAGAAGAACGTGGATGCCGCTGTTACCAAGGTCGCTGACAAGGCCGAGACTATTGCGACCCGTAAGGCTTCGCAAAACAGCATCGAGGCGTTGGCACCCAATCTGCCCGAGTTGCTCGGCGGCTCGGCTGACCTCGCCGGTTCGAACCTGACCTTGTGGTCGGGCTCTAAGTCGGTGAGCAAAACCGCCGCTGGCAACTACATTCACTATGGTGTGCGCGAGTTCGGCATGGTCGCAATTGCCAATGGTATTGCCTTACATGGCGGCCTGATTCCCTATACCGCCACCTTCCTGATGTTCTCGGAATACGCTCGTAATGCCCTGCGCATGGCGGCGTTGATGAAGCTGCGTCAGATCTGTGTATTTACCCATGATTCGATTGGCCTCGGTGAAGACGGCCCAACGCACCAGCCCGTCGAACAAACCGCCACTCTGCGACTGTTGCCGAACATGGATGTGTGGCGTCCGGCCGATACGATGGAAACACTGGTGGCTTGGGCGCATTCGATCGAGCGCAAGGATGGCCCGTCGTCACTGTGCCTGTCGCGCCAGAACCTGCCCTACACTGTGCGCAGTGCCGAGCAAGTGGCGGCGATTCGCAAGGGGGGGTATGTACTGAGCGATGCGGCGAACCCGAAGGCCGTGATCATTGCGACCGGTTCTGAACTCGAGCTGGCACTCAAGGGCCAAGCCAAGCTCGCGGAAGAAGGTATTGCTGTGCGCGTAGTCTCAATGCCATCGACCAACGTGTTCGACCGCCAAGACAAGGCATGGAAGGACAGCGTGCTGCCGCGCGGCGTCGTACGCATCGCGATTGAAGCGGGCGTGACCGACGGCTGGCGCAAGTATGTTGGCCTTGAGGGTGCCGTGATTGGCCTCGATCGTTTTGGCGAGTCAGCCCCGGCCGGCCAGTTGTTCAAGGAATTCGGCTTCACCGTCGACAATGTTGTCGCCACGGTTAAGTCTGTACTGTAATTTTGCGGAGACGTTAGAACATGACTATCAAAGTCGGCATTAATGGTTTCGGTCGTATTGGTCGTATGGCGTTTCGCGCCATCGCCAACGAGGCCGAGTTTTCGGATATCGAAGTGGTCGGTATTAACGATCTGCTGGATCCGGACTACCTTGCGTACATGCTGAAGTACGACTCTGTACATGGCCGACTGACCGACGACATTTCTGTGGTCGATGGCAATCTGGTTTTCAATGGACGCTCGATTCGTCTGAGCGCCGAAAAAGACCCTGCCAATCTGAAGTGGGCCGAGATCGACGCCGATATCGTGATCGAATCAACCGGCTTGTTCCTGACCGAAGAGTCTTGCCAGAAGCACATTGCAGCGGGCGCCAAGAAGGTGGTGCAATCAGCGCCATCGAAGGACGACACCCCAATGTTTGTGTTTGGCGTCAATCATGCCGATTACGCTGGTCAAAGCATCGTCTCGGCGGCCTCCTGCACGACTAACTGTCTGGCACCGGTTGCCAAGGTACTGCACGACAACTTCGGAATCAAGCGCGGCCTGATGAGCACCGTGCACGCCGCTACCGCGTCGCAGAAGACCGTAGATGGCCCGTCCTCCAAGGATTGGCGCGGTGGTCGTGGCATTCTGGAAAACATCATCCCGTCATCGACCGGTGCTGCCAAGGCCGTCGGCAAGGTCATTCCGTCGCTGAACAAGAAGCTGACTGGTATGTCTTTCCGCGTGCCGACCTCCGATGTGTCTGTCGTCGACCTTACCGTCGAGCTGGAAAAGGGCGCTTCCTACGACACCATTTGCCAAACCATCAAGGCCGCTTCCGAAGGCTCACTCAAGGGCGTGTTGGGTTACACCAGCGATGCCGTGGTTGCCACTGATTTTCGAGGCTGCCCGCTGCCGTCGATATTCGATGCCACCGCCGGCATCGCCCTAGACGATACTTTCGTCAAGCTGGTGATCTGGTACGACAACGAATACGGTTACACCTGCAACATGCTGCGCTTCGTGCAGCATGTTGCCAAGTAAGTGCGCGTCGTTATGAGCTTCAAGAAACTTACCGATCTCGACGTTCACGGCAAGCGCGTTTTTATCCGCGCTGATCTGAATGTTCCGCAGGACGATCAAGGCGCCATCACCGACGATACGCGTATCCGCGCGGCACTACCGGGTATCCGCTACGCGCTCGACAACGGTGCTGCCGTCATGGTGACGTCCCATCTGGGGCGTCCGACTGAAGGCGATCTCCGTAGCGAAGACAGCCTTACCCCTATCGCTGTACGTATGAGTGAACTGCTCGGCCGCCCCGTACGCCTTGCGCAGGATTGGGTGAATGGTGTTGCCGTGGCTGCAGGCGAAGTCGTGCTGCTGGAAAACTGTCGCGTGAACAAGGGCGAGAAGAAATGCGACGATGCGTTATCACAGCAGCTAGCTTCGCTGTGCGACGTGTGGGTGCATGATGCCTTTGGCACAGCCCACCGCGCCGAAGCCACCACCTACGGCATGGGCAAGTACGCCAAGGTGGCCTGTGCGGGCCCCTGTGTCGCAGACGAACTTGACGCGCTGACAAAGGCCCTCGCCGCGCCGGCCCGACCGCTGACTGCCATTGTTGCCGGTTCCAAGGTGTCGACTAAGCTGACTGTGCTGGAGTCGCTGGCCGATAAGGTGGATCAGCTCATCGTGGGTGGCGGCATTGCTAATACCTTCCTGCTTGCCGCAGGTTACAAGATCGGCAAGTCATTGGCTGAAGCCGATCTGGTGGATGCCGCCAAGCGCATCATGGACAAGGTCAGCGTGCCCTTGCCGACCGATGTCGTGGTGGCCAAGGAGTTTTCCGCAAGCGCGGCTGCGACCGTGAAGAAAATTGAAGACGTCGCCGACGACGACATGATTCTGGATGTCGGCCCTGAAACAGCGCGTGTGCTCGCCCGCATCGTGGCAGAAGCCGGCACCATCGTCTGGAACGGCCCGCTCGGCGTATTTGAGTTCGATGCCTTTGCTAATGGCACACGTACGCTGGCCGAGGCGATTGCTGCATCCCCAGCCTACTCGCTGGCGGGTGGCGGCGATACGATTGCCGCGATTCACAAGTTCGACACACATGTCAGCTATATATCCACTGCGGGTGGTGCCTTCCTCGAGTTCCTCGAGGGCAAGACCCTGCCAGCCGTAGAAATCCTTGCGCAACGCGCGAACGACTGATCATAAAAACTATCCAGAGGATCACACCATGCCACTCGTATCCATGCGCCAACTGCTCGACCATGCTGCTGAAAACACCTATGGTCTGCCCGCCTTCAACGTCAATAACATGGAGCAGGTCTGGGCCATCATGGAGGCGGCCAGCAAGGTTGACGCCCCCGTGATCATGCAGGCCTCTGCCGGTGCGCGTAAATACGCAGGCGAAGCTTTCCTGCGTCACCAGATTCTCGCCGCCCTCGAAGCCTATCCGCACATTCCCGTTGTCATGCACCAGGATCATGGCCAATCGCCAGCCGTGTGTATGGCGGCTATCCGCTCCGGCTTTTCGTCAGTGATGATGGACGGCTCACTGGAGGGAGATGGCAAGACCACCGCTTCCTACGAATACAACGTTGACGTGTCCAAGGAGGTTGTTAAATTTGCACACTCCATTGGCGTCTCGGTTGAAGCCGAGCTGGGCGTGCTTGGTTCGCTTGAAACGATGATGGGCGACAAGGAAGATGGTCACGGTGCCGAAGGCACCATGACACGCGAGCAACTGCTGACCGATCCGGATCAGGCTGCCGATTTCGTCAAGCAAACCAATTGCGATGCCCTGGCGATTGCCATTGGCACCTCGCACGGTGCGTACAAATTCACCAAGAAGCCGACGGGCGACATCCTCGCGATTGATCGCATCAAGGAAATTCACGCGCGCATCCCGAACACACACCTAGTCATGCACGGTTCGTCGTCGGTGCCGCAAGAGCTGCTCGCTGAAATTCGTGAGTTCGGCGGCGACATGAAAGAAACCTACGGTGTGCCGGTCGAAGAAATCGTTCTTGGCATCAAGCACGGCGTGCGTAAGGTGAATATCGATACCGATATTCGTCTCGCCATGACCGGTGCTGTACGTCGCTATCTGGCAGAGAACCCATCCAAGTTCGACCCGCGCGACTTCCTCAAGCCGGCGCGTGAAGCCGCCATGAAGATCTGTTTAGCGCGTTATGAAGCTTTTGGTTGTGCTGGCCAGGCCAGCAAGATCAAGGTGCTGACGCTGGAGCAGATGGCTGAGCGCTACAAGAAGGGCGAGCTCAATCAGGTTGTGAACTGATTCAGCCCGACTTTTATTGCCACACCGGCGCGGTCATCTGCCGCGCCGTCGTTTTTTGCACTGTCCGACTGTAGGGCCCCGCCGGAGAAAATTGCTGTGACCACTGTTTACGAATCCACCATCAAGAGTCTGCCCCTGCTTGGCCGTGGCAAAGTGCGTGACATCTATGCTGTGGGCGATGACAAGCTCTTGATCGTCGTCAGCGATCGCTTGTCGGCCTTCGATGTGATCATGCCCGACCCGATTCCTGGTAAGGGCGCGGTGCTGACTGCGATGGCCAATTTTTGGTTCGGCAAGCTGGCGCATGTGCTGCCCAATCAGTTGACTGGCATCGATCCGGAAAGCGTGGTGCAGGGTGAGGAAGAAAAGGCACAGGTGCGTGGTCGCGGTCTGGTGGTCAAGCGTCTGAAGCCATTGCCGATTGAGGCGGTGGCGCGGGGCTACATCATTGGCTCGGGCTGGAAGGACTACCAGACCAGCGGAGCGATTTGTGGCATTAACCTGCCTGCTGGCCTACAAATGGCGCAGCAATTGCCGCAGCCGATTTTCACGCCGGCCTACAAGGCCGAAGCCGGTGCGCATGACGAGAATATCGACTACGCCACCGTCGAAAAGCTGGTTGGCCCGGAGATGGCCGCCAAGGTGCGCGACGTAACTCTCAAGTTGTACAGCGAAGCTGCTGACTACGCGCGTCAGCGCGGCATCATTATCGCGGATACCAAGTTTGAGTTTGGCCTGGATGACGCGGGTGTGCTGCACCTCATTGATGAAGCACTGACGCCGGATTCATCACGTTTCTGGCCAGCAGATACATACGCAGTAGGCAATAACCCACCAAGCTTTGACAAGCAGTTTGTGCGTGACTATCTGGAAACACTGGACTGGGACAAGCAGGCACCGGGCCCCAAACTGCCCGCTGACGTGATTGCCAGAACGGGAGAGAAATACACCGAAGCGCTTGAAAAACTGACCAAGTAGCCGCATATGAAATACAAGGCCGCCGTCTGCAATTCGCGTCGGCGGCTTTTTTCTTTACTGGGTAATGATCATGACCACGAACGACAATCCTCTCCTCGATTTTTCCTGCCTCCCACGCTTTGATCGTGTGCAGCCAGCGCATGTTGAGCCTGCCATTCATGCGCTGCTTGAGGAGAATCGTCAGCTGGTCGAGACATTGCTCAAGCCCGAGACGCCCGCTACGTGGGCTGATTTCGTGCAGCCGATGATTGACGCTGGCGAACGCATGGGCCGCGCCTGGGGGGTGGTTGGTCACTTGCACTCAGTCAACGACGTACCGGAATGGCGTGAGGCTTATAACGCGCTGTTGCCAGAAATTTCATCGTTCTATGCCGAGCTGGGCCAGAACCTTGCCTTATTTGCCAAGTACAAGGCCCTGCGCGAGAGCGCTGAATACGCCACGCTATCCACCGCACAGAAAAAGATTGTGGACAATGAGGTTCGTGATTTCCGCCTATCCGGTGCCGAACTGCCGGATGCGCAGAAGCCACGCTTCAAGTCGATTCAGGAAGAGCTGTCTGCACTCTCGACCAAATTCTCCGAGAACTTGCTGGATTCGACAAATGCCCATGCCGAGTGGGTAGAGAGCGAATCCCAGCTGTCGGGCCTGCCGCAAGATGCCATTGATGCTGCGCGCGCGGCGGCCGAGAGAGATGGCAAACCGGGCTGGAAATTCACGTTGCATGCCCCGTCTTACATTCCGGTGCTGCAATATGCCGATGATCGCGACTTGCGTGCGCGTATGTATCGCGCTTATGCAACCCGCGCATCTGAATTTTCCAAGCCGGAGTGGGATAACACGGGGCTGATTGAAAAGATTGTCGCGTTGAAGGCCGAAGAGGCGCAGATGCTCGGTTATCAGAACTTTGCCGAGGTGTCGCTCGTAGCAAAGATGGCCGACACCCCTGCGCAGGTGATTGCCTTCCTGCATGAGCTCGCCGCCAAGGCGCGTCCCTTTGCCGAGAAAGACATTGCTGAGCTGCGCGAGTTTGCGCGCAAGGAGCTGGGGCTGGACAAGCTGGAATCGTGGGACATGAGCTATGCCGCTGAGAAGCTCAAGCAGGCGCGTTATGCATTCTCCGATGAAGAGGTGAAGCAGTACTTCCCCGAGAATAAAGTGCTCAGTGGTTTGTTCCGCGTGATTGAGTCGCTGTTCCAAGTGAAGCTGGAAGCCGACAGCACCTCCACTTGGGACCCGGCCGTGCGCTTCTTCCGCATCGTCCGCGAGGGCCGCATGGTTGGCCAGTTCTACCTAGATCTGTATGCCCGCGAAACTAAGCGCGGTGGTGCCTGGATGGATGAAGCTATTACCCGCCGCCGTACCGGCAGTGGAGTGCAGACCCCTGTTGCTTACCTGACCTGCAATTTCCCAGCACCGGTGGGCAATAAGCAAGCGACGTTCTCGCACGACGATGTGATCACGTTATTCCACGAGTGTGGTCACGGCTTGCATCATCTACTCACGCAGGTGGATGAGCTGCCTGTGTCTGGCATTCATGGTGTCGAATGGGATGCGGTCGAGCTGCCTAGCCAGTTTATGGAAAACTTTTGCTGGGAATGGGATGTGCTGCAAGGCATGACCGAGCATAGTGAAACCGGCGCCACCCTGTCGCGCAGCCTCTATGACAAGATGATCGCGGCTAAGAACTATCAAGCTGGTCTGCAGACCCTGCGTCAGATCGAGTTCTCCCTGTTCGATCTGCTTCTGCACAGCGCCCCCGCGAGCGAAGCGAAGAATTTCTTGCAGATTCTGGCTGAGGTGCGTAAGCAAGTGGCTGTGGTCACGCCGCCGGAGTGGAATCGTTTCCCACATAGTTTCTCGCATATCTTTGCGGGCGGCTATGCCGCTGGGTACTACAGCTACAAATGGGCCGAAGTCTTATCTGCCGATGCTTTTGCAGCCTTTGAAGAAGCCCGTGAGCAGAAGGGTGCCGGCGCAAGTGTGCTCGATCCCGTCACTGGGGGCCGTTTCTGGCAAGAGATTTTGTCGGTGGGTGGCTCGCGTCCAGCCCTTGAGTCGTTCAAGGCTTTCCGTGGCCGTGAGCCGTCAGTCGATGCGCTGCTGCGTCATAACGGTATGGTCGCTGCCTGACCTTTCAGGCCTAATTGCACCCTAAATAAAAAGGCCCGGAAGTCCGGGCCTTTTTATTCTTACTTGAACTTTAAAGGTTTCAAGCGACTTGCTCTGGCTGGATCAGGAAGGAAATTTCTTCTTCCAGCAATACCGGATCGCCAACATTGAGCTCAACCAAGCGGCGCAGATGCGTCACGCTATCCAAGTCCATGCTCTCGCAGCGAATGCCGATCTGTAGGCCCGCTACATGCGCAATCCTTCCCCACAAAGTGATGCTCACATCATCCGCCAGCGTCAGTTGCAGACGGCAGTTTTCCTGGGTGCCCACATTCGCAGGCTCAGGCAGTGTCACCAGCGCGCCCTTGAGAGAAAGGTCCACAATCTGCACCTTGTATTCGGCCAAATCGGTGAGCAGCTTTGCGCCAGCATGAAAGTTGGCGCGCCAAAACCGGCGCCGTTCGTGGCTTGTTGTGGTCATGGGTTTTCTCCTGCGTTTGGATGTCTCATTATAGGGGGCAAAATGGGGAGATCGGGTTAAGATCTCGACATGAAAATCGCTGCCTGGAATGTCAATTCGCTTAAGGTCCGCCTGCCACATGTGTTGGACTGGCTTGCCGCGCAAAACCCCGATGTCCTCTGTCTGCAAGAGACCAAGACGGAAGATAAGGGCTTCCCCTTTGCTGAGCTGGAGGCCGCAGGCTATACAGCCCTGCATAACGGCCAGAAAACCTATAACGGGGTGGCGCTGTTGGTACGCAAGGGCAGTGGCGATGTGACCGAGGTGCATCGCGATATCCCAGATTTTGATGATCCCCAGAAGCGCATCATCGCTGGCACCGTGAATGGAGTACGCATCGTCTGTGCCTACATGCCAAATGGCAGCGAGGTGGGCTCGGAGAAGTACGAATACAAACTACGCTGGTTTGCCGCGCTCACTGAGTGGCTGCAAATTGAGTTGGTGAAGTATCCGAACCTGGCCCTGCTCGGCGACTACAACATTGCGCCGGATGATCGTGATGTGCACGATCCGGCTGCATGGGCCGGTAAGATTCTCTGCTCTGAGCCAGAACGTGCGGCCTTCAAGGCGCTGCTTGACCTTGGCCTGACGGATTCCTTCCGCCTCTTTGAGCAACCGGAACGGATTTTCTCCTGGTGGGATTACCGCATGATGGGCTTTCGTCGAAACCTCGGGATGCGTATCGACCACATCCTGCTTTCAGCGCCGCTGGCGGCACGCTGCACCTCAAGCCTAGTAGACAAAGCGCCACGCAAGCTGGAGCGGCCGTCCGATCATGCGCCGGTGGTGGTGGAGTTGGCAGACTAGACTGTCTGTACCCTCTTTTTTTGTCATGAAATAAGCAAGAGGGGCGCCTATCAGAGCGCCTACTTACAGTGGCGATCAGCCAATTGGCAGCACAATTTCAAGACAATGAATTTGTGATTCGCACGTAATCACTCACCGCCAGCGTCTCGGCTCTGGCGGTGGGCGCAATACCCAGCGCTTCTAATCCAGTTTCGCTGATGATGCCCTTCAATGTGTTGCGCAGCATCTTGCGACGTTGAGAGAATGCCGCCGTGACAACGTCGCCGAACAGCGCTTCATCTTTTGCGGTGAGGGCTTCGACAGGTCGCGGGATCATACGGACGATGGCTGAATCGACCTTGGGGGCGGGAACGAAGGCATCGGGCGGGACGATGAACAAGCGATCCATGTCGTAGCGATATTGCAGCATCACTGAGAGGCGACCGAATTCACTGCTGCCAGGCTCGGCCACCATGCGATCCACCACTTCTTTTTGCAGCATGAAGTGCATATCGCGAACCTGTGTGGCAAAGCGCGAGAGGTGAAACAAGATGGGCGTCGAGATGTTGTAAGGCAGATTGCCAACGATCCGCAGATTTTTTTCGCTCAGACCACCAAAGTCGAACTCAAGCGCATCGCCTTCATGAATGGTCAGCTTGTCCTGTCGGTGGTTTTGCTTGAGGCGGGCAATCAGGTCACGATCAATCTCGACCACATGCAAATGCTTGAGCGTATCCATCAGCGGGACGGTCATGGCGCCGAGGCCTGGCCCGATTTCAACCATGCAGTCATCTGGTTTTGGATTGATCGCCGAGATGATGCTGGCGATTACGCCGGAGGAGGACAGGAAGTTCTGCCCAAAGCGTTTACGGGCGCGGTGCTCTTGCATGGTCAGACGTTTACCGGGGAAGCGGTCGATGCGCTCATGCGCAATTCGCCATCCACAAAAAGATTCAGTGTGCGATCTTCGAACGCTGTCCAGACTTCATTCTCAGTCAGTGGCTGTGTTGCAACAACGGCGATGCGATCATTGGGGCTGGCGACTTCATTGAAGTTGATGCTCATGTCTTCGTCCTTGAGGCGCGCCGTGGAGAAGGGCGCTTGTCGGACGATATAACTGAGCTGCGTGCCGCGATGGGCAAACAGGAAGTCGCCATTGGAGAGCAGGAAGTTGAATTCGCCATAGGCGGCAATGCGCGTTGCCAATTCGCGTAGCACCGGGAACATGCGTTCGGGAGCTGGCGCCGAGGCAAACTCAAGGCGCAGGTGATGCAGCAGGTAGCAGAATGCGCGTTCAGAGTCGGTGTCGCCAACCGCCTGATAGGGACCAACCAGCTTGGGATGGAAGTCCTTGAGGTCACCATTGTGCGCGAAGACCCAGTGACGACCCCACAGCTCGCGTTGGAACGGATGGGTATTCTCCAGCGCAACGCGACCTTGGGTCGCTTTACGAATGTGGGCGATGACATTGGTCGAGCGGATCGGATACTGGCGCACCAGATCGGCGACGGGTGACTCGCATGCTTGTTGGACGTCGATGAAGGAGCGGCAGCCACGGCCTTCAAAGAAAGCGATGCCCCAGCCATCCTTGTGCACATCGGTCAGCCCGCCACGCGTACGGAAACCTGCGAAGGAGAAGCAGATATCAGTGGGTGTGTTGCAATTCATACCCAGCAATTGACACATGATCAGCCTCGCTCTGCTGTCATTTCAAGCGCTGCCGCGATTGCCGCAAACAGGCTACGTGGATCAGCCTTCCCAGTACCGGCCAGATCAAGCGCGGTGCCATGATCAACAGACGTACGGATGATGGGCAGCCCCAGCGTGACATTGATGCCCTCTTCGAAGGCCGCAAATTTGAGCACGGCCAACCCTTGATCGTGATACATGGCAAGTTGTGCGTGCGAGCCGGCAAGGCAGTGCTTGGTGAACAGCGTATCTGCTGGAAGTGGGCCAATTAGGTCCATGCCTTCGCTGCGCAGTGCTTCAAGCACCGGAGTGATGACTTCAATTTCCTCGCTGCCCATATGACCGCTCTCACCCGCATGCGGGTTGAGACCCGCCACCAGAATGCGCGGATTGGCAATGCCAAATTTATTGACGAGGTCCGCATGCAGGATGCGCAGCGTTGTTGTTAGTTCATCACGCGTGATGGCAGCAGGTACCTCTTTAAGTGCAAGGTGCGTCGTCGCCAGCGCTACGCGCAAACCCGCACCCGCTAGCATCATGACGACGCGCGGCGTGTCGGTTTTCTCGGCCAGATATTCGGTGTGACCGGTGAAGGGGATTCCGGCATCGTTGATCACTCCCTTGTGCACTGGCGCAGTCACCATGGCGGCATATTCACCCGATTGGCAGCCGGCGATGGCGCGATCCAGTAACGCGAGCACATACGGCGCATTGGCTGAATCAAGGACGCCGGCTTGGCACGGTGCGCGCAAGGGAACGTGCTCGATGCGCAAGCCATCAATGCTGATGCCTAGTTGGGCCGCACGGGCTGCGAGCAGATCACGGTCACCCAATACTGTGATGTTGGCAGCGACCTCATGTTGCGCGAGGGCCAGACAAATGTCCGGGCCGATGCTGGCCGGCTCCCCCGAGGTAATGACCAGCCTGGGTAAATCAGCGCTCTTCAAGACGGTATTCGACATACGCACGGTCACGCAGCTGACGTAACCAGTCCTGATAGGCTTCGTCCGACTTGCGCTCACGTAGCGCCTGACGTGCAGCAAGACGTAGCTGTTCGGTCCCACCTTCGCTGGTGCGACGCTCCTGCACTTCTATCAGGTGCCAGCCGAAGGGGCTACGCACCGGCCCACTAACCTTGTTGAGTGGCAAGGCATTCATGGCTTTTTCAAACTCAGGAACGGTGGCGCCTTGATCAAGCCAGCCGAGATCCCCGCCCTTGGAGGCTGAGAGATCGTTCGAATGCAGGCGCGCGATTTCGGCAAAGTTGCCACCGTTGTCGAGACGCTCCTTGAGCACATCGATTTTGCGCTTGGCGTCCACATCGGAGACGATTTCGGTGGTCTTGATGAGAATGTGGCGCGCGCGTGTCTGTTGTGTAGCGACTGCGGCAATTTTCCCACCACGCTTGTCGATCAACTTGAGAATGTGGAAGCCCGCCGAACTGCGCAGAATGTCACTCACGCCGCCGACGCTGAGCTTGTCGACTTCGTCGGCATACAGACCGGGCAAGCGGTCACGGGTTCGCACGCCAATCTTGCCACCACTCAAACCATCCGGGGCATCGGAGTATGCTGCGGCCACCTTGCCGAAGTCCTCACCCTGACGCAGTTGCTGCAAGGCTTCCTGTGCGCGATTACGTAGACGGGCGATCTGGTCGGGACTGGCCTGCTCCGGTAGGCGTATGACGATGTGAGCGAGTGAGTATTCAGCGGTTTCGCCGCGCGCATCGGCACTGGAGAGGTAGTTATCGATTTCGCCCTCAGAGATAACGAGACGGCTGTCGACTTCGCGGTCACGTAGACGTGACAAGGTGATTTCCTGACGGATTTCCTCGCGGAACTTGGCCCAAGGAACACCATCTTTTTCCAGTGCCGCCTTGAAGCTGTCAAGTGTCATGCGGTTGTTCTCGGCAATTCGACGCATGGCGGCATCCAGCTCCGCATCACCAACGCGCATGCCTTGCTCGGTGGCGGTCTGCATTTGCACGCGATCAATGATCAGACGCTCAAGCAACTGTCGCTCGAGTTCCTTGGCCGGCGGCATCGGTGTGCCTTGACGCCGCAGATTAGCCTCGACGCTATCGATGCGGCTGCGCAAGTCGTATTGCGTGATGGCTTCGTTGTTGACGACGGCAATAATGCGATCAACTTCGATTACTTTGATTCGCGTCTGTGCCGGTGCAGCCTGGGCCAGAATTAATCCAAAGAGAGGGAGCAGGGTGCGGAATTTCATGAATGCCTCCATCGGGCAGCGCGGCTTTAGTAGTAGCTCGTCCCCGAGTCTGTGCCGTCATTGTAGTTGCGGCTATAGCCTGGAATGTTTCGTCTCAGGATCTCACCCGGATTGGAGCCGAGATTTGAGAAGCCGCTGAGTTCAAGCTGGACAAAGAAGGACGTGGTCTTGGTGTCGACCGTTGTTGACAGGCGTTGCAGCACGCCGCGGATCGCCCAGCAACCGGCGTTGTATTCAAAGCCGGCAACGCCTTCGATGATGCGCTTTTCCTTAGTCGAGTAATTGTAGCGCCCCACACCTGACCAGCCACCACTCAGTGGCCATTGCGCAGAGATGTCGATTTGTCCGAGCAGATCACGTGTATAGCGATAGCCAGCATTCACGACCTTGCCGATTTCGGGTTGATAACGTGCAGAAAAATTCAGGCGCTCGGTACGACCATCGCGTGGGTTGTATTGGATACCGCTATCGAGATAGGTCTTGGGCGCAACCAAGCCACTCAAAGATGCAAGCAGGTCAGCATCGCGGGCAGTGCGCCGTATTTCAGTCGGCAGCGTCACGATTTGGTCGCTGAAGTAATAGCGTTGACCGATCATGCCACGTAGCAGTTCAACCCCAGTGTTAGGGTCGATAAAGCGCGAAGTCACAGCAGCCGTGAGCTGATTCGCATCGCCAATACGGTCGCTACCAATGTAACGATTTTCCGAGAACACCTGTGCGAAGTTGAAGTCAGCCAGTGCGGTATCGAATACCGGAATCTTGGATTGGTCGCGCCGCGGGATGTAAACGTAGTAAAGGCGTGGCTCTAGGGTCTGAGTCATGCCACGGCCGAACCAGCTGCTGTCGCGCTCAAACGTAACACCGCTGTCGACACTGAAAATGGGGACTTGGCGACTGATCGTATCAGGCACGCCTGCTGCCTGTCGTTCAAGCTTGTAGTTAGTAGCGTGAATACCAATCTTGGGCGTCACATACATCGATGCCGTTTGCATTGGTAGCGAGAGCTGCGGATACAGCACCGTACGCTGACCAATTACATTGGTCGGATGCGAGAAGCTGACATATTCGCCGTTGAGACTGAAAGCAGCACCATACGGCAGATCGGGGCGCAGAGCAGTCAGTGTTACTTGCGGCAAGCGCGCATACGGTGGTGTGATCGGATTCTTCAAATCCTGCAAGGTCTGATAGCGTTGTGCCGTCAAACTTGATGACCACCAACCGGCGTTGTAAGTGAGGTTACCTTGGCGGAGCAAGTTACCTTGGGAGATCACCGCAATGCGTGTCGACAGATCCGTGAAGTAGGTGTTGTCAGATACACCATTCAGGTTCAGACCGCCGGTCAGGCCTGCACCGAAGTTCTGGTTATGCCGGATCGAATAGGCGTAGCGGTTTTCGCCTGTAATCGAGTCGTTAGGCAGGTATTCAAAGTTGCTGATGCCGGAGTAGTTGTAGTCGACGTAGCGCAACTGACTCGTCAATTGCAGGCCACGACGTGACATTAGGCGTGAAGAGAAGGTCGCATCCATGTTTGGCGCGATGTTCCAGTAATACGGCTGGATATACTGGAAGCCGACCCGCGAGTTTGCGCCAAAGGTGGCCGGCAGCAAGCCACTCTTGCGCTGATTGTTGAGCGAGAATGACAGGCTCGGGGTGTACATGATGGGCACACCCTTAAAGTAGACCTTGGCTTCCTGGCCACTGCCAACTTCACGGTCATAGTCGAGCTTGAGGTCGGCAACTTGTGCGTACCAATCTTGTTTGTCGTTCGCTGGGCAAGTGCTATAGCTCGCATTTTTCATGCGGTATTGGCCTTCGCCCTCGAAATCGATACGCTCGGCAGTGCCAGTACCAGTGGTCGTGCGCTTCTGCGGCGCATAGATATCTGGCATGTCTGGGTGCAAGGGCTTATACAGCGACTGCTGCGCGCCTGCTTGCTTTACAACGATTTGACGCTGAATGGTGTAAGTCGGGTTCTCGAAGTAGCCTTGGCTTTCTTCTATGCGCATGCGCATCTTGGGGCCGGTGATGCGGCCATCGGGACGTTCCAGCTTGACGTTGCCTTCAGCCTCAGTTTCCTCGTCGAGCTGCCAGTAAGTCACTTTGTCAGCATTCAGTGTTGCATCACGCTGCTGTAGCTCGACGTTGCCTTGGGCAACAACCGTCTGATCGGTCGTGCCGGTCAGATTATCCGCCGTGATGTAAATAGGCGCCTTGGCATTTGGGTCATGCGGTACGGCCTTGATGCCATTCGGGCCAGGCAGGTGGCCCGCTTGTACATGGGCAGAGTAGAGTGGTGCCACCTGGGCCTGTTCGGATACTTGCGGCGGGCTGGCGGGGCTGGCGACCGGAGCGGGTGTGTCGGTCTTTTGTACAGCGGCCTGGCTTGTAGCAACCGCCGCAGCGGCAACAGGCGCGGTCGTCTGGGCGATTTTGGCTTGAGCGGCTGGTGTCGCTGGGGTAGGTGCAGCAGATGTTGTGGCAACAGCAGTAGACTTTACTGGCGCTACAACGGTGGCTCCCCCTGTGACTGGCTTAGCAACCGGCGTACCCATGCCGAGGAGAGCAGGATCAACCCGCAATAGCGGCAGATTTTCTGCAGCGCTTGCTGCGCCCGCTGCCGTGAGCAGTGCAGCGATCCCGAGTTGTCCGCGTACCGAAGCCGTCATGCCGTGTACTTTTCTTGTTATGCCCCCGACCGCCGCATACTGCAGACAGACAGTTACAAGCCAAATGATAGAATTTTGCATTCTAACATCGGCCGCCCGGGGAAATTAGCCCCCTAATGGCTGTAACCAAGATATACATATCCATGCAACGACAGCAGGAAATCACCCATTGGCTGGAGACACTCTCTCCCGGTCGCCACTTCACCTTGGCCCCAGCTTCTGCAGACGCCAGCTTTCGCCGTTATTTCCGGGTGAGCTATGCCGATGGCGAAACGCAGATCGTCATGGATGCACCGCCCAGCCATGAGGACTGCAAGCCTTGGTTGCGCGTACAGCAGCTGTTTGCCGATGCCGGCGTGCATGTGCCGCAGGTGCTGGCAACCGATCTTGAGCGTGGCTACCTGCTGTTATCTGATCTGGGCAGCGAAACCTATCTGCCGGTACTCACGTCCGAGTCCGCGCCTGTGCTGTACGGCGATGCGCTGGATGCCCTGATCGGACTGCAAGCCGCCAGCCAGCCCGGGCAATTGCCCGATTACGACGAAGCCCTGTTGCGCCGTGAGCTTGATCTGTTCCCCGAGTGGTATCTGGGCAAGCACCTAGGCGTGAACTTGGATGACAGGCAGCGTCAGGTGCTGGAGAAAACCTTCCGCCGTATCCTTGATGTCAATTTGGCTGAGCCGCGCGTTTATGTCCACCGCGACTACCATTCGCGCAACCTCATGCGCATCGCCCACCCTGATTTGCCCAACCCCGGTGTTATTGATTTTCAGGATGCCGTGTATGGGCCCATGAGTTATGACCTGGCCTCTCTGTTCAAGGACGCCTACATCGAGTGGGATGAAGCGCTGGTCATCGACTGGTTGGTGCGCTACTGGGAGAAGGCACGCAAACAAGGCCTGCCTATTCGTGAGGATTTCGGCGATTTCTATCGCGATTACGAGTGGATGGGGGTGCAGCGCCATCTCAAGGTGCTGGGCATCTTCGCCCGGCTCTACCACCGTGACGGCAAGGATGGCTATTTGAAAGACATGCCGCTGGTGCTGACGTATCTACGCAAGGCATGTCATCGTTATGACGGTCTCCATCCCCTATTGCGCTTGCTTGATCAAGTGCACGGCAACGACGTGAAGTCGGGGCTGACATTTTGACCAATCGTATCGGGCTCCCATATCGGATGAGTGCCAACTCGCAAGCGCAGCGAACAGTCGTGTTCTTGCTTTGTAGAGGTGCGCGGTGAAAGCCCTCATCCTCGCTGCCGGCCGTGGCGAGCGCATGCGGCCATTGACTGACCACCTACCCAAACCTTTGTTGGCTGTGGGTGGCAAGCCGCTGATCGTGTGGCACCTAGCGCGCCTGGCTGCCGCTGGTCTGACTGACATCGTCATCAATCACGCGCATCTGGGCGCAAAGCTTGTGTCGGCCTTGGGTGACGGTTCCCAATATGGTGTGCATATCGAGTGGTCGGCTGAACCCGAGGGGGCACTGGAAACCGCTGGCGGTATCGCACACGCCCTACCTTCGCTCGACCCTGAACAGCGCAACGAGCCCTTCTTGGTCATCAATGGTGACATTTATTCCGACTGGCAGCCGGCGTTGGCCCTGCAGCGGGCGGATGCCCTCGGTGAGGATCTAGCGCATCTCGTTCTGGTACCGAACCCACCGCATCATGTGCAAGGCGATTTCCGCTTGGTGGCTGATCGCGTGCAGGATAGTCCGAGTGACAAAGGCAAGCTGACCTTCGCCGGCATTGGCATCTACCGCCCTGCGCTGTTTACCGGGCTTGAGCAAGGCAAGCCCGCAAAGCTCGCCCCTGTTTTGCGCGAAGCCATGCACAATGGGCGGGTCAGTGGCGAGTGTCATCCCCGCCGCTGGGAGGACGTTGGCACGCCGGAACGCTTGGCGGCGCTGGATGTCGAACTAACATTGAACCCGCCACCGCTCTGACATCATGAACATCCAGGCTTTTCGTCATCGTCGAGACACCACGCTGGCGCGCATGGGCGCAGGGATTGCGATCATTCCGACCGCTCCGGAGCAAACGCGCAACCGTGACGCTCATTTCCCGTACCGTGCCGACAGCTACGCGCTTTACCTGTCGGGCTTTACAGAGCCTGAGGCAGTTGTGGTGCTCATCGCTGGCGATGGCAAGCAAACCCAACCGCAAAGCATTCTGTTCTGCCGTGACAAAGACGAAGAGCGCGAAATCTGGGACGGTTTCCGTTGGGGCCCAGCGGCTGCCGCAGAAGCCTTTGGCTTTGATGCAGCCTATTCCATCAGCGAGCTGGATGCGAAGCTGATTGAGTTGATGACAAATCAGCCGAATCTTTACTACGCCATCGGACATGATGCTGCCTGGGACACGCGGATCACGCACGCCTTGAATGGCGTGCGTGCACAAGCCCGCGCTGGCAAGCGTGCGCCAGAAAATATTCGCGATATCCGCAGCATTCTCGATGCGCAGCGCCTGTTCAAGGATGCCTTCGAAATTGATCTGATGCGCCGGGCGGGCGAAATCTCGGGCGAGGCCCACAAGCGCGCGATGCGTGTGACGCGCCCCGGCAAATACGAATACGAAATCGAAGCGGAGCTGCTGCATGAGTTCCGCCGTCAAGGCTGTCAGGCGCCCGCTTACACCAGCATCGTTGCGGGTGGCAAAAACGCCTGCGTACTGCATTATGTGGAAAACAATCAGAAGCTCAATGACGGCGATTTGCTCTTGATTGATGCGGGTGGTGAGCTCGATGGCTACGCCAGTGACATCACGCGCACCTTCCCTATCAACGGGCGCTTCAGTTCTGCGCAGCGCGACGTCTATCAGCTGGTGCTGAACGCGCAGGACGCGGCCATCGCTGCAACGCGTCCCGGCAATACGTTTCATGACCCGCATGACGCTGCTGTCAAAGTGCTGGCGCAGGGCATGCTCGATCTCAAGCTACTGCAAGGCAGCTTAGATAGCGTGCTTGAGCAGGAAAGCTACAAGCGCTTCTATATGCACCGCACTGGACATTGGCTGGGGCTGGACGTGCATGATGCCGGGGATTACAAGGACGGCGAGGACTGGAAAAAGTTGGCACCAGGCATGATGCTCACGATCGAGCCAGGCTGCTATATCCGTCCGGCCGATGACGTGCCAGTGGCGTTCCATAACATCGGCATTCGGATCGAGGATGACGCGCTGGTGACGCCTACGGGTTGCGACATCATCACCGAGGCTACACCGAAGACGATTGCCGACATCGAAGCCCTGATGGCAGAGGCGCGCCAGTGAATAAGCCCGTTGTTATTGTCGGTGGTGGCCCTGTCGGGATGGCGCTCGCCTTGGCCTTGCATCAGCAAGGCATTACCAGTGAAATTCATGACATTCGCCCGCGTGGCGCCGCGGCCGGCGATCAACGTATTCTGGCGCTCTCGCATGGCTCACGGCAGATTCTGACCACGTTGGGCGTCTGGTCCGAGATTCAGGCCACCGCCATAACCGATATCCACGTCTCGCAGCGAGGCGGCGCAGGCCGCACAAAAATTTCCGCACGTGAGCAGGGGGTGGATGCACTGGGTCATGTGGCCAGCTCTTCCTGTATCGCCAGTGCTTTGGACCATGCCTTGAGTACCGCGAACATTGCCTACGTGGGCGATAGCCGCATCCTCGAAGCGCTGCCATCCGCGTCCGCCATCACGCTTAGCTGTAGCGATGGCGAGCTTGAAGCCCCGCTGGTTGCCTATGCTGAAGGTCGTATTGGTGACGGTGCCGAGGTTGTTGAGCGCGACTATGGCCAACATGCCCTGATCTGCCGCCTGACCCCTGCGGCCCCCCATGGCGGCACTGCTTGGGAGCGCTTCACCACTCACGGACCGTTTGCGTTGCTTCCGCATGAGCAGGACTACTCAGCGGTATATACCTGTAGCCCTGAACAGGCCGAGCGACTTGCGGGGCTGTCGGATGCCGATTTGCTTACGCACTTGCAGGCTGATTTCGGCCAACGGGTACAGTTCACGCGTGTCCAGAATCGCTTTATTTATCCGCTTGGATTGCGTTACCGCAGCCAGCCTATTGCTGAACGACAAGTCTGGTTGGGTAATGCCGCACAGACGCTGCACCCGGTTGCAGGACAAGGCTTCAATCTGGCACTGCGCGACTGCATGGCCTTGGCGCACGCCTTGACCGGCGCTGCCGATCCCGGCGCAGCGGAGGTGCTTGCCCGTTATGCGGCCGATCGACGCTTTGATCGACGGGGCACCATTGGCATCACCGATAGCCTCATCCGCGTATTCAGCAATGATCACCCTGTGCTGCGCCATTTGCGGGGTGCCGGCTTGGTGGCGCTAGATCTGCTGCCCCCGCTGCGCAGCTTCCTTGCGCGACGCATGATGTTCGGCGCGCGCGCCTGGTAAATTTCCTTGTCCACAATCGTCTGGGAAGAAAACGGCACGACCCACAGCGCGCACTGGCGTTCAGAAAATGGTAGCCCGGCGCCGCAACGGGTCGTTATCGCTGACGACACTACCACCGCGAATGCCGCCTGGCGGCTGGCCTGTGAAGGTACCGCATTGCTCTGGCGCGGCGACTTTCACAATGGCCGTCAATTGTTACAAGCCATGGCACGCCGTAGCGAGCAGAAAAAGAAGAAACCGGCCGCAGCCAAAAGCATCACCGATACCTTCCACCTCAATCGACAGACGCAATTACAACGAGCCCGTACTTTGGGGATGTTGCTGATCCCGGTTGAAGCTGGCCACCGCATTCCTTTGCGACGTGCCCCCGATGTTGCGAGCGCTTGTACCGAAGCCTATGGCGAGTGTGCTGAACCCTATGTGCTGTCACTGCGTGAATTGCAGGGGGTCATTGGGGCGCATGAGTGGCGTAAGCGCGGGGTCGAGATTCCTGCGCTGGGCGAGCGCATTCATCCGCATTACGGCGTGTTCTCGCCCATTCGCGGTGAGTACCTGGATTTGATCGCTGCAGCCCCCTTGCCAGTGACTGATCTGGCGTTTGATATTGGCACCGGCACCGGCGTGATCGCCGCAATGCTGGCTAAGCGCGGCGTGCAGCACGTCGTCGCGACTGAGCTGAACCCGCGCGCCTTGGCGTGTGCCTGCGACAATTTGCAACGTCTGGGGCTAAAAGGCAACGTCGAGGTGCTTGAAACGGATCTGTTTCCACCGGGTAAGGCCGGGCTAATTGTTTGCAATCCGCCTTGGGCGCCAGCGGCGGCAAATAGCCTGCTTGATCAGGCCATCTTCGATCCAGATAGCCGCATGTTGCTGGGTTTTTTGAACGGCTTGTCCGCGCATTTGGCCCCCGGCGGCGAAGGCTGGCTAATCTTGTCTGATCTGGCTGAGTATCTGGGCTTGCGCAGCCGCCAGTTTCTGCTGGCAGCGATTGCCAAGGCGGGCTTGCGCGTAATCGAACGGCACGACATTCGCCCGCGCCATGCCAAGAGCACCGACGAGAGTGACCCCTTGCACGCAGCGCGGGCGGCTGAAGTTACCTCACTGTGGCGTCTGGCTTCCGCCACAGCGGTTGCCTAAAAAAACAGCAATTCTCATTTTCCGCATTCGCCCTTTGGGTTAGAATTGCGCCCTTTCCTTCCTCCAATTCCCTGTTTCGACTCATGGAATTTGCCGGCTTCACGCTCCGCAATAATTTGTTCGTCGCCCCCATGGCGGGTGTGACCGACAGACCTTTCCGCCAGCTTTGCAAAAAGCTCGGCGCGGGCGTAGCTGTATCGGAGATGGTGACCTCGAATTCGTTGCTCTATGGCAGCGCCAAAACTAAGCGTCGCGCTAACCATGATGGCGAGGTTGATCCGATCTCGGTGCAGATCGCTGGCGCTGACCCGAAGATGATGGAAGAGGCCGCTCGCTACAACGTAGACGAAGGCGCCCAGATCATCGACATCAATATGGGTTGCCCAGCCAAGAAGGTCTGTAATGTCATGGCGGGCTCTGCCCTCATGCAGAACGAACCGCTGGTGGCTGAGATTCTCGAAGCAGTCGTGCGCGGCGCCGGCAATGTGCCGGTGACCCTCAAGTTCCGCACCGGCTGGAATCGCGAAAACAAGAACGCCCCGATGGTTGCGCGTATTGCGCAGGAATCGGGTATCCGCGCCGTGGCTATTCACGGCCGCACCCGTGCCGACCAATACATGGGCGAAGCCGAGTACGACACCATTGCGCTGGTCAAATCACAGATCAAGATCCCGGTCATTGCCAACGGCGACATCACCTCGCCGCAAAAAGCCAAGTTTGTGCTGGATTACACCAAGGCGGATGGCGTCATGATCGGTCGTGCTGCCCAGGGCCGTCCCTGGATCTTCCGCGAGATTGAGCATTACCTGAAGACGGGCACTGAAATGCCACCGCCTAGGGTCAGCGAGATTCACCAGATTCTGCGCGAACATCTGTTTGATCTTTACGGCTTCTATGGCGAAGAAACCGGTGTACGTGTCGCGCGTAAGCACATCTCTTGGTACACCAAGGGACTGGTCGGCTCCGCCAACTTCCGTCATGCCATGAACCAACTGCCGAACGTGCAGGAGCAGCTCGCCGCGACCGACGAATTCTTCCTTGCGCAAGCGGCGTCGCATGAACATCTGATCTACGAAAAAGATTCCACCGAGGTATTGGCCGCATGAGTTCAAGTGATCTGTCGGATTGCGTACGCCGCACGCTCAATCGTTACTTTCGCGATCTCGAAGGCGAGCGCCCCGCTGCTATCTACGACATGGTGCTGGCGAGCATCGAGAAGCCCATGCTTGAAGTGGTGATGAAACAGGCTGACGGCAACCAAACTGTCGCTGCCGACATTCTCGGTATCAACCGTAATACCTTGCGCCGCAAGCTGACCGAACACGGCCTGCTCTGATTCCTGCCCTTGGCTGGGCTGTTCTGCAATTTCCTGACGTATCCGACTCCATGAAAGTTACACAAGCCCTGCTCAGCGTCTCCGACAAGGATGGCGTACTTGAGTTTGCCAAGCAGCTTGCTGCACTCGATATCAAGCTCCTTTCCACTGGCGGTACAGCCAAACTGCTGCGTGATGCTGGCTTGCCCGTGACCGATGTGTCCGACTACACCGGCTTTCCCGAAATGCTCGATGGCCGCGTCAAGACACTGCACCCCAAGGTACACGGCGGCATTCTCGGTCGCCGCGATCTGCCGGAGCATGCGGCCACGATGGCGCAGCACGATATTCCCCGCATCGACCTGGTTGTCGTGAATCTCTATCCCTTCCAAGCAACGATCGCCAAGCCCGATTGCACGCTGGACGACGCTATTGAGAACATCGACATCGGTGGCCCGACCATGGTTCGCGCCGCTGCAAAGAATCATGGCAATGAGCAAGGTGGCGTCGGCATCGTGACCGACCCCGCTGACTATGCTGCTATCGTTGCTGAACTGAAAAGCAATGCCGGCGTATTGTCCTACGCCACACGTTTTGCCTTGGCCAAGAAAGCCTTTACGCATACCGCCCGCTACGACAGCGCGATTGCTAACTGGCTGACCAGCCTGGACGACAAGAACGTTCCACAGACTTTCCCAAACAAGCTCCAACTGGCCTTCGATAAGGTTGAAGATCTGCGCTACGGCGAAAACCCGCACCAGCACGCAGCTTTCTACAAAGAGCCGCAGCCTGCGGCCGGCAGCATTGCCAGCTATACGCAGATCCAGGGCAAGGAACTGTCCTACAACAACATTGCTGATGCGGATGCGGCATGGGAATGTGCCAAAGCTTTCGACCCAATGGCTGGTGAGATCGCTTGCGTCATCATCAAACATGCCAATCCCTGCGGCGTGGCCCTCGGCGCGAATGCGACCGAGGCCTACCGTAAGGCTTTCACCACTGATCCGACGTCGGCCTTCGGCGGCATCATCGCGTTCAACGTGGCTATCGACAAGGCCGCCGCTGAAGCGATTGCCGGCCAGTTTGCCGAAGTCATCATCGCACCGGAAGTCACCCCTGAAGCGCGTGCAGTTTTTGCCGCCAAGCAGAATTTGCGTGTCCTGATCGTGGCACTGGGCCAGACGGCCGAGAGCTTTGACTACAAGCGTGTCGGTGGTGGCTTACTGGTGCAGAGCGCTGACATTGCCCGCATCACCGCCGCAGACCTGAAGGTGGTCACCAAGCGCGCACCGACTGAGCACGAGTTGTCCGATCTGCTCTTCGCTTGGCGCATCGCCAAGTATGTGAAGTCGAATGCCATCGTGTATTGCAAGGATGGCGTGACCATCGGTGTTGGCGCCGGCCAGATGAGCCGTGTTGATTCCTCACGCATTGCGGTGATCAAGGCTGAAAACGCCAAGCTACAAATCGCCGGCTGTGCGGTTGCCTCGGATGCCTTCTTCCCCTTCCGCGACGGTTTGGATGTGCTCGCGCAGGCGGGTGCCACTGCGGTTATTCAGCCGGGTGGGTCGGTCCGCGATCCAGAAGTCATTGCCGCTGCCGACGAACAGAACATCGCCATGGTGTTCACCGGCTTCCGTCATTTCCGTCACTAATTACTCAAGCATCAGCTTATGAAACTACTCGTCGTCGGTTCCGGTGGTCGTGAACATGCCCTTGCCTGGCGTCTCGCCCAGTCCCCAGGTTTGCAAGTTGTCTATGTGGCGCCGGGCAATGCAGGTACCGCCCGTGAACGCGAATTGCAGAATGTGCCGATTACCGACCCGCATGAGTTGGCGGATTTTGTCGAGAAAGAGAACATCTATCTGACGGTGGTCGGCCCTGAAGCGCCGCTTGCTGCGGGTATCGTCAACATTTTCCGTGCACGTGGTTTGCGTGTCTTTGGCCCGACCAAGGAAGCCGCGCAGCTCGAGAGCTCCAAAGACTTCTCCAAGCGTTTCATGGCGCGCCATGGCATCCCTACTGCCAAGTTTGAAACCTTCAGTGATGCAGCGGCCGCACATGCCTATGTGAATCAGGAAGGTGCGCCTATCGTCATCAAGGCCGACGGGCTGGCTGCTGGCAAGGGCGTGGTTGTGGCGATGTCGCTGGATGAGGCACACGCCGCCATCGATATGATGTTGCTCGACAACAAGATGGGCGATGCCGGTGCCCGCGTTGTCATCGAGGAGTTCCTTGAAGGCGAGGAAGCCAGCTTCATCGTCATGGCCGATGGCAAGAATGCCTTGGCGCTGGCTACCAGCCAGGATCACAAGCGCCTCAAAGATGGTGACCAAGGCCCGAATACCGGTGGCATGGGCGCTTACTCGCCCGCACCGGTTGTCACACCGGATGTGCATGCCCGTGCTATGCGCGAGGTGATCATGCCGACGCTGCGCGGTATGGAAGCCGATGGCATCCCCTACACAGGCTTCCTGTATGCCGGTTTGATGATCAAGCCCGATGGTTCGATCAAGACGCTGGAGTTCAACTGCCGCATGGGCGACCCGGAAACCCAGCCGATCATGATGCGTCTCAAGAGTAATTTTGTGACCCTGCTGGATGCGGCAATTGACGGTCGCCTTAATCAGGTCGAAGCGGATTGGGATATTCGTGTTGCCTTGGGGGTGGTCATTGCAGCGGCCAACTACCCGGAGACCCCGCGCAAGGGGGATATCATCATGGGCCTTGAGCAGCAGAATGAGGATGCGCATGTCTTTCACGCCGGCACTGCCGAGCAGGGTGAGCATGTGGTGACGTCGGGTGGCCGTGTGCTGTGTGTGACGACGCTAGGTGATACCGTGCGTGGTGCACAGAAGCTGGCGTACGATGTGGTCAATCAGATTCGCTTTGACGGCATGCAGTACCGTACCGACATCGGGTATCGCGCCCTCAAGCGTTGAGGTAACCCTGCCCAAGGGCGCGCGCCCTTGGTATTCTCTTTATCCTGAATTCTCGCGGATGTTTGCCAGCCAATGCTGGCGACATCCCTCCCTGTTCAACAGGCTTGGAGCCCGCATGGCCGTCAAGATTGATACGGAAGCCGTCCGCCATTACCTGACCGGATTGCGCGTCAAAATCGTCAGCGCGTTGGAACGCTTCGATGGCAAACCCTTTAAGCGTGATGCTTGGGAGCGCGGCATTGCCTGCGTGACCGAAGAGGGCAACTTCTTCGAGCGTGGCGGCGTCAATTTCTCGCATGTCACAGGCGATGCCATGCCGGCATCAGCCACCGCTCACCGCCCCGAACTTGCGGGGCGTGCGTGGGAGGCAATGGGTGTCTCGCTGGTCCTGCACCCCCGCAATCCTTATTGCCCGACAGCGCATGCGAATGTCCGTTTCTTTATTGCTACAAAAGAAGGCGAAGACCCCGTCTGGTGGTTTGGCGGTGGGATGGACATGACGCCGTATTACGGTTTTGAGGCCGATGCGCAGCATTTCCACCAAACCTGTAAGACTGCCCTGCATCCCTTCGGTGAGGATGTTTATCCCCGCTACAAGCAATGGTGCGACGACTACTTTTTCCTCAAGCATCGCAATGAGCCGCGCGGCATTGGCGGCGTGTTCTTTGATGATCTGAATGAACGTGGTCTGGGCGAGGGCGATAAGTCGCACTGGAACTTCACCCGCTGCTTCACCCTGATGCAGGCTGTTGGCAATAACCTTACCGAAGCCTATTTGCCCATCTGCGAGCGCCGCAAAGATACCCCGTATGGCGAACGCGAGCGCGATTTCCAAGCCTATCGACGCGGCCGCTATGTTGAGTTCAATCTAGTGTGGGATCGCGGTACGTTGTTTGGCTTGCAGTCGAATGGCCGTACCGAGTCCATTCTGATGTCACTGCCGCCTACTGTGAAGTGGCGCTATGACTGGCATCCCGCCAAGGGAACGCCGGAGGAAAAGCTGTATACGGATTTCCTGCGCCCGCGCGACTGGGCCTGATTTACGGCAGCAGCACCGCAGCGCGGTAGTGTTTGTTGGCCAGCTCGCTTTGTTCCATGCGATCCAGCAGTTTGGCAAGGGCAATGTGAGCGCCACGACTTTCCTGCAAGGAGAGCGAGGCTTCGAAGTAGCTTTGCGCCTTGCCCCACAGCTGCTTTTCCAGACACAAGCGACCGAGCACCAGTAGCAATGCTGCATCGCGAGGATGGGCGAGTAACCAAGCTTCGGCACGCGCAATGCGCCCGAGAACATCGCCACCGACACAATCGCCATACAGTGCGACCAAGGCGGAGCTCCATTCCTCATCAAGCCCATCTTCGATCACTTGTTGTGCCGGCCCGTGTTCACCTGCCTTGAGCATGCAGCGCGCCGCTTCGAGCGCAAGGCCCGGTGCCTGTCGTTCTGATTCAGGTACGCGATCCCAATAGTTGGCTAGGCTGTGCCCATCATTCACCAGTGATTGCAGGCGTTCTCGATGGGCACCGGCGATCAGCGGGGCGGCCTGAATGTCGGTCAGGGCGCGGTGTTTGCGCAGCTGGCGTGCCAGATGCACGACTTCATCCCAGTGGCCCACCGCCCGGTGCGCACGCAGGGCTAGACGCATGGCGACGATATGCCGACCGCTTTGATGCTCGATCTGATTGAGCAGCACCAGTGCTTCTGTGAAGTTGCGTGACTCGACCGCGAGTTCAGCTTCGAGCAGCAGGCGGGCACCGTGAATTTCCTCGTCATGCACGGTGGCGCGCTGGCGCCATTCGATCACTTTCTGCTCATCGCGCAAGGCGTGTGCGGCACCGAGTGCCACCAAAGCGGCCAGTCCGGGAGCGTGGTTAGCTTTCCAAGCCAGCTCGGCATTGGCGAGGCTGCGCGCATAGCGCCCACCTAGCCAAAACAGTACCCCTTCACGCAGCGCTCCTTCCGCCTTCTTGCTCCGCCGTGCTGCACGGAAGGCGCGTACGCGCGCGGGCAGCCCAAGCGTGAGAAAGACGCCGCGCAAGACAAGATAACCAAACAGGAAGCCGCCAATCGTGAGCAGCACCAGCAGGTTGAGTGACACCTCGATCCGCCATGGCGGCAGGACAAATAAGGCATAGCCGTCGTTATAGTGCGCTGCGAGCGCAAGACCAACGGCGAGTGCGCCGAGCGTGAGCAACCAGAGCAGGGCGCGCATTATTTTTTCTCGCGCGGCAGACGGATGGTACGCAACGCAGACAGCGTTTCATCCAGCGTCGGCAGTGCCAGCGTCAGATTCGTTGTCGCCATACGTTGCAGCGTGCCGTGCGCCGTCTTGACGCCCGGTGCGCGCATGTCGAAATATTGCTCCAACCATTTGACCGATAGCTTCAGGTCGTCACGGAAGCTTTCACTGTCACGTTGCAGCAGGGAGAGACGCGCATTGATTAAGCGCAGGCGCAGATTTTCACGCAGAAATAATGCCTGGCTTGGGGCCAGCAGTGCCGGCGCATCGTGATCCATGCGTTCGATACGGATCAGCTGTTTTACTTCCGTCCAAACACTGGCAAGCAATCCGGTCCAATAGGCACTGTCGGTGAGTGCGGGGGCAGCCTCTGCTACCGCATCCTTGTTGTCGTTGCCGTTGTTACGCAGGGGACGTTGTGCATAGGCGAGGGGCAGGCTGTCCACGACGGCAACCACGCCTTCGAGCTTGACGGCCATGCCTGAGATATCGGCTTGTGGCAGCGCTTTGAGGCGTTCGATGTCGCGTACGATCAGGCGGCGCACACTGGCAAATTGGGCATTGCCATTCTGCGTCAGGCGCGCATCTGCACTTTGTAAGGCAATCAGTGCCGCTTCCACATTGCCTGCTAGCTGCAGTTGTTGGGCCGCGATCGCGACTGACTGTTCAATCTCGGCGAGGATGCGTTCGTCACGGCCACGCGCCAATTCCTGATACATGTTTTCTAACGCTGCTTGCTGGCCTTGGGCGTCATTCAGCTTGGCTTCCAGTAGTCCGACCTTGGCATTCAGTGTTTGCAGCTCTTCCTGCGCCTGACGGCTGACGCTGCGGCTTTCCTTGGCGATGCTGTCACCTTCGCTCAAGCGGTGGGCCAGCTCCATCTGCAAGGTATCAATACGGCTGCTGGCAGCGAACCATTGCACGAGCATCAGGATGATCGCCAATACGGCAATCACCAGCGCCGGCTGACGAAGCAGCGTGGGCAAGCGGTTGCGGCGGGCTACGGGGATCGGCGTGTTTTCAGTCGTCATGGCTAAAGTATCTTAACAAACCCGCCATCAGTCCGGCGTCGGCGGGTGCGGTAACCACGACAGTGTGTAGGTTGAAAGCATCAGCGGCAGCAGCAATACGGGCATGCGGCACGAAAAGCGGTGTCTTACGCAACCAGGCCAGCCCCAAGGGCCCCACCATCTGCACGAGGTTATGTAAGCCCTCGCTGCTGGTCACGGTAATGGCATCCAACGCGCCTGCTTCCCACAGCCGATACAGCGGTGCCGGGTCGATGTCAGGCATGCTGCGTTGATAACAGCTTAAATAGTCCACGGTCGCGCCGCGCCCACGTAGCGTCTCAGCAAGCAGCTCGCGCCCACCATCGCCACGGAAAATGATGATCCGTTGCCCGTCCATGGCCTGTAACTCAGGTAGCTCAAGCAAGGCCTCTGAGTCAAAACGGCCGGACGGACAGATGACTTGGGTTTCTTGACCACTGAGGTCATGTGCCTGCAGCGCGGCCTCACTGCTGCGGCCGACTGTCGCAACCCTGAGCCCCGCCGGCCAAGGGCGCTTTGCGAGGACCTCGCGCAGCCCGATGTCGACCGCATTGGGGCTGATGAAGATGGCCAGATCATATTGATCGAGCTGGATAAGGCGCTGGGTGAGCTCGGTTTTGTCGCGCAGCGGTGATATCGTTAGCACCGGAAAAAGTACGGGGTGCGCGCCTGCCGCCACAATGGCTTCGGCCAGATGCGTGGCTTGACCCGCCGGCCGGGTAACAACGATATTGCGGCCGGCGAGCGGCTGATTCATGCGCCGTTGAGTGCGCCGGGCAGGGCCGCGAGAATCTGGTCTGCCCCGGCGGCGCGCAGCTCTGCCACCAGACGCAGCCCCAAGGCTTCGGGATCACTGGCATCGCCGATCAGTTCGGCAGCGGCAACTTGGCTACCGTCAGGTAGGGCTACCAGTCCGCGCAGACGGATTTGCTGGTTGTCGCCACTACCGTGTATTTCAGCAAAGGCCGCCAGCGGTACTTCGCAACTGCCAGCCAGCGCGCGTGAAACGGCACGCTCGGCACGCACGCACGCTGCAGTGTTGGCATCGTTCAAGGGCGCCAGCCACGCCGCAATATCAGTGCGATGCGCTGCGGCTTCAATCCCGAGGGCACCTTGGCCGGCCGAAGGCAGCGAGGCTTCCGGCGGCAGTACTGAGCGGATGCGTTCTTTCAAACCAAGACGCGTCAGGCCCGCTGCAGCAAGGATGATGGCGTCGTATTCACCACTGTCGAGCTTACGCAAGCGCGTATCTAGGTTGCCGCGCAGACTCGTCACCGCCAGATAGGGGTAGCGGGCATGCAGCTGGGCTTCGCGGCGCAGGCTAGAGGTGCCAACCACGGCGCCCGGCGGCATATCGTCAAGGCTGGCGTACTTATTCGAAACGAAGGCATCAAAAGGCACTTCGCGCGGGCCGATGGCCACTAGGCGGAATTCGTCGGCCAACACCATGGGTACATCCTTGAGTGAATGCACGGCGATGTCGGCACTGCCATCCAGCAAGGCTGTTTCGAGCTCCTTGACGAACAAGCCCTTGCCGCCGACCTTGGCCAGCGGGCGATCTAGAATCTGGTCGCCTCTTGTCGTCATCCCCAGCAGTTCCACGCTGCATCCCGGATATAATCGACGCAAAAGGCCTTGCACATGCTCGGCCTGCCACAGCGCAAGGCGCGACTCCCGGGTTGCGATCACGATGCGTTCTGGGGCAGGATGTTGGTTCGCGGCAGTGCTCACGGAGGGATTCTCGGACTGGATGGAAAATGGCTGGCAGCATGCGTGCCGTCAGCTGTAAAGTGGCGTCGATTCTAGCATGGCGCCATTTTTTGCCCATGTCGTGCATCAGTGATGCAGTGCTCGGCTGATCGGTTTTGAATTGACTAGGCCGGATAGCCCGGCGCGAAGGAAAGCAATGAGTAACGATACCCTCGACAAGGATCAGCCCCTGCGCGAAGACATTCGCCTACTCGGTCGTCTGCTCGGCGAAACCGTGCGCGAACGCGAGGGCGATGCCACCTTCGATACGATCGAAAAGATCCGCCAGCTTTCCCTGCGTTATCACCGCAATGACGATAGCGATGCCCGCCGCGAGCTGGTCGCTGTGCTCGATGCCCTGTCGCTGGAAGAAACCAGTCAGGTCGTACGCGCCTTCAGCTATTTCTCGCATCTCGCCAACATCGCCGAGGACCAGCACCACATCCGCCGCGGCCGTGCGCACGCGCTAGCCGGCTCACCGCCACGTGAAGGAGAACTGCAATACACCTTGAAGCGTGCCATGGACAGCGGTGTGGATGCCAAGGGGTTGAACGAATTTTTCAGCACCGCATTGGTGAGCCCGGTACTCACCGCCCACCCGACCGAAGTGCAACGCAAGAGTATTCTGGATTGTCAGTGGGCAATTGCCAGCGTGCTTGAAGAGCGCGACCGCACCCTGCTGACCGCCGAGGAGCTGAGCACGCGCGAGGAAATGCTGCGTCGTGAAGTGCTGACGCTGTGGCAGACGCGCCTGCTGCGCCGGACCAAATTGTCGGTGATGGATGAGGTGTCGAATGCCCTCACCTATTACGACACCACGTTCCTCAAGCAACTGCCGCTGTTGTACAGCGATCTCGAAGACCATCTGGCCAAGTCTGTGCCGAACTGGAAACAGAGTGGCCGTACGCCTGAACTGGCGCCTTTCCTGCGCCCGGGTTCATGGATCGGCGGGGACCGCGATGGCAACCCCTTCGTGACTGCTTCAGTGTTGATCGAAGCTGTACGTGCGCAGAGTCGCCGCGCGATGGACTTCTACATTCCTCAACTCAAAAAGCTGAGTTCGGAGTTGTCTGCTGCGGCCGGCTTAATCGACATCACCCCCGACCTACAGGCACTGGCTGACAAATCCACGGAAACCAGCCCGCATCGCGAAACCGAGCCTTACCGTTTGGCTGTCGCCGGCATGTATGCCCGCCTATGCGCGACCGCGCAGCTGCTGGATGACATTCCTCCGCCGAATGGTGTCCCAATTGCCGAACCCTATGCCGATGTGGCCGAGTTCAAGCGCGACCTCGATGTCATTCATGACTCCTTGGTGGCCGATCGTTCGGTGCTGATTAGCCGTGGCCGACTACGTCGTTTGCGTCGTGCCGTATCGATTTTCGGCTTCCACTTGACCTCCCTAGACCTTCGTCAGAACTCCGATGTACATGCCCGCACGGTGGGTGAGTTGCTCGCGGTCGCCCGCCCCGGCACCGACTATGCGGCGCTCGACGAAGCCGCCCGCATCGAACTGCTGATTGCCGAAATCAGTTCGCCACGACCGCTGTCCTCGCCGTATGCGCAGTACAGCGAAGAGACGGCTGACGAGTTGAAGATTTTCCAGACCGCCCGCCAGATTCATGAACGTTTCGGCAAGGCAGCCATCGAGAATGTGATTATCTCCAAGGCGGATGGCGTGTCCGACGTATTGGAAGTGGCCGTCCTCCTGAAGGAAGCTGGCATGCTGCGGCCACAAGAGGGTGTGCTCGACGTCAATATCATTCCGCTGTTTGAAACCATTGGTGATCTTGAGCGTAGCGGCCCGGTTATGGATGCGCTCTTCAGCCTGCCCGTCTATCGTTGTCTGCTTGAGTCGCGCGGCAACGTACAGGAGTGCATGCTTGGCTATTCCGATAGCAACAAAGATGGCGGTTTCATGACCTCGGGCTGGTCCTTGTATCAGGCTGAAAACGCGCTGGTCGATGTCTTCAAGAAACATGGTGTTGCCTTGCGCCTGTTCCACGGCCGCGGTGGTTCGGTCGGTCGCGGTGGCGGCCCCAGCTATCAGGCCATTCTTGCCCAGCCCCAAGGTGCCGTGCAAGGACGTATTCGCATTACCGAGCAAGGCGAAGTGATCGCGTCGAAGTATGCGAATCCGGAGCTCGGTCGCCGTAATCTGGAAATCCTTGCTTCAGCGACGCTGGAAGCCACACTGCTGCCGCATGAGCACGACGATCCTCGCCCCGAGTTTATCGAGGCCATGCAGTTCCTGTCGGCTGAGGCGTTCAAGGCATACCGCAACATCGTCTATGAGACGCCGGGCTTCGAGCAGTATTTCTGGCAGTCCACTGTCATCAGCGAAATTTCCGCGCTGAACATTGGTAGCCGTCCGGCATCGCGGAAGAAAACCACCGCCATCGAAGATCTGCGCGCAATTCCCTGGGTGTTCTCGTGGTCGCAATGCCGTTTGATGCTGCCGGGCTGGTTCGGCTTCGGTTCTGCTATCACTGCCTGGCGTGCCGCCAAGGGTGAAGCGGGCATGCAACTCCTCGGCGAGATGTACAAGAGCTGGGGTTTCTTCGCCGCGCTGTTGTCAAACATGGACATGGTGTTGGCTAAGAGCGATATCGCCATTGCTGAGCGTTACTCGCAGATGGTCAAGGACGAAGCACTGCGTGACGCGATCTTCCCGCGCCTCAAGACCGAGTGGGCGTGTAGTATCAATGCACTGCTTGAAATCGCCGGACAGAACGCCTTGTTGGAAACCAACCCGCTGCTGGCGCGTTCGATCCGCAATCGCTTCCCCTATCTCGATCCGCTCAACCATCTCCAGATCGAGCTGCTGGAACGTCACCGCACAGGTGAAACCGATGAGCGTACCCAGCGCATCATTCATCTGACCATTAACGGTATTGCCGCGGGCTTACGGAATAGCGGCTGATCGACGTTGACGTTCACAACAATAAAAAAGGGAGGCGTTGCCTCCCTTTTTTATTGTCCTTGGTTCATCTAAACGTTACACCTTGAGCAGTGCCTTGACCTGTGGCCACTGGCGCCGACTCACCGGGATTTTTTCGCTCACACCATTGAGCAGCAATAACCACTGGGTGTCGCTCCCTTCACCACTTTCAGCATCCCGTTCGCTACGTTCGTAGCCGGTGATGGCTTTCTTGGCCACCAGACAGTTGCGATGGACACGCACGAAGAGTTCGCCAAATTCGAGCTCGAGTTGGTTGAGCGATTCTTCGAGTAGGTACTCACGCTCGCGGGTATGTGCCGTCACATACTTTTGCTCTGCACGCAGAAAATCGATATCCGCTACCGCTACCAGCAGGCTGCGCCCACGCTCTGTGCTGCGGAGCAGACTCCGACCATGCGGCGAAAGCAATTGCAGCTGCTCACTGCGCAGTACCGAGTGCCGCGCCTTCTCAAGTGCAGTAGCCAGCCGCACCGAGCGGACCGGCTTGAGGAGATAGTCGAGGGCCGCCAATTCAAAGGCCTTGACGGCGTATTGATCAAAGGCAGTGATGAAAATCAGCCCCGGCGGCTGTGGCAGGCGCCCTAGATGTTGGGCTAGCTCAAGGCCATCCATGCGTGGCATGCGAATATCGGTGAGCACGATATCCGGGCGTTCTTCGGCGCAGGCTTCCATTGCCGCCACACCGTCGGCTGCTTCAGCAATGATCTGGTTCGGTACGCTGATGGCGAGATCGGAGAGCAGGTCGCGGAGCCGGCTGCGTGCCGGGGCTTCGTCGTCAACGATAAGGATGCGCAAGGGATTCATGAGCGGGCCTGACGGCGGTGTGGCAACTCAATGAGCACCTCATGACGACCATGTGTTTCATGCGTCTCTAAGCGCGCCTCTAGGTCGTAGAAGAGCATCAGACGTTCACGGATATTCGCCAATGCCATTTGGTTGCCAGACTGATGGCCGACGCTATGTGTCGGATTCGTAATCATGATCCGAATACGTGGGCCTTCGGCCGAGATATTGACGGTGATTGTGGCGCCGCCATCGGCCGGCTCTACGCCGTGATAAACGGCGTTTTCGAGCAGGGGTTGCAACATCAGTGGTGGCATCAACGTGTCGGGTGGGCAGCAATCGATCTGCCAATCGACCTGCAACCGCTCGCCTAGGCGTAAACGTTCTAGTTCAAGGTATTGGCGAGCGAGCGAAATTTCATCGGAGAGTAGTACCAGCTCGCGATTTTCCTGCATCAATACACGGAACAGGTCAGACAGCTCTTCCAATGCCGCTTCCGCGCGCTTGGGGTCGTGGCGGATCACACCAAGTACGGCGTTCAGGCTGTTGTAGAGGAAGTGAGGGCGAATGCGCGCGGTCAGCGCGAGCAGACGTGCCTCGGCCAGTGCAGGTGAGTAAAGCGTGTTCAGCCAAGCAAAATAGCCAAGCATGAAGATGCAGGCTAATCCCGCCCACAACATGGCATGCAAGGGGCCTCGCACCTCCATCAGGTCGCCAAACAGGCTACCAAAGGCGGCATGTTGTACGCCGACAACAAGTAGCACCAGTAGCAATACAGTCAGACGTCCATGCCGCAACGACAGCTTCTCAAGCCACGGGTTAAGCAAGTGGAACAGCGGCAGCAAAACGAATAGAGGCGGCTCGACCCACAGGGCGGTGTCCACAAACTCGTCAGCGAGGCGCGGCCAGGACTGGTTGCGGGCGAGCACCCACAGCAATGCCAGCAGGTTCACGCCCAGCAAAATACGCAACCAGACCCCCAGATTGCGGAAGTCCGGTAGGGCGGTCGCGAAGGGCTTATGCCGTATACTTGTTGGATTCATCGGCGATATGGTAGAAAATCGCTTAATTAATTGCTGCAACCCACTGCCGCACAAGAATTTTCATTATGACAGAACAATCAAAAAACGCTGCTGAAAACAAGGCTTGGTCCGGCCGCTTCTCTGAGCCTGTGTCGGATCTGGTTAAGCGCTACACCGCCTCGGTCTTCTTTGATCAGCGCATGGCGCTGCAGGATATTCGCGGCTCGCTGGCGCATGCGACCATGCTGGGCAAGCAGAACATCATTTCTGCGGCTGACCTAAGCGCCATCCAGCAAGGGCTGGCGCAAGTGCGCGGTGAGATCGAACGTGGTGAATTCCAGTGGAATCTGGATGACGAAGATGTGCATCTCAATATCGAAAAACGCCTGACTGCGCTGGTCGGTGATGCCGGCAAACGCCTGCACACGGGGCGTTCGCGGAATGACCAAGTGGCTACAGATATTCGCCTGTGGCTGCGTGACACGATTGATCTGATCGACGGTCTGCTGTCTAACTATCAAGCATCACTTTTGAACTTGGCTGAGCAGCATGCCGCAACCCCCTTGCCGGGCTTCACGCATCTGCAGGTTGCCCAACCGGTAACCTTCGGCCACCATCTGCTGGCGTATGTGGAGATGGCTAAGCGTGATCGTGAGCGCCTCAAGGATGCTCGCAAGCGCGTGAACCGTCTGCCACTTGGCGCAGCTGCGCTGGCGGGCACCAGCTATCCGATTGACCGCGAATTCGTGGCACAAGAACTTGGGTTTGATGGCGTATGCGAGAACTCGCTTGATGCTGTGTCAGATCGTGATTTTGCGATTGAATTCACCGCCGCCGCTTCGCTGATCATGCTGCACATTTCACGCTTCTCCGAAGAGCTGATTTTGTGGATGAGCCCGCGTGTCGGCTTTATCGATATCGCGGACCGCTTCTGTACCGGCTCATCGATCATGCCGCAGAAGAAGAACCCGGATGTGCCGGAACTTGCACGCGGCAAGACTGGCCGTGTGTATGGGCACTTGATGGGTCTGCTCACCCTGATGAAGGGGCAGCCGCTGGCCTATAACAAGGACAATCAGGAAGACAAAGAGCCGTTATTCGATACCGCAGATACCGTGATCGATACGCTGCGCATCTTTGCCGACATGGTGCCGGGTATTACGGTCAAGGCCGCCAATATGCGTGCAGCGTTGAATCAGGGTTTTGCCACGGCAACCGATCTGGCCGACTATCTGGTCAAGAAGGGCTTGCCCTTCCGCGATGCGCACGAGGCTGTCGCGCGTGCCGTGCGTGCTGCCGAACAAAAGGGTTGCGACGTATCGGAATTGTCTCTGGCTGAGCTGCAAGCATTCTCGCCGTTGACTACAGATGATGTGTTTGCCGTGTTAACCGTTGAAGGTTCACTGGCTTCGCGCAATCACATCGGCGGAACCGCACCTGAGCAGGTGCGTGCCGCCATTGCACGCCGCCGCAGCGAACTCTAACGCCATGGAAACGATAGGCCGTTACGAAATCAAAGGCAGGCTGGGAGAAGGTGCGACCAGCATTGTCTATCTGGGCTATGACCCGGAGCATGAGCGTGACGTTGCCATCAAAGTTATCTACCCGCATGTGCTCAAGGACCGCGAGCGCGGGCTGATGTACCGGCATCTGTTGATGAACGAGGCCTCGCTGGCAGGCAAGCTTGATCATCCGAGCATTGTGCAGATCCACGAAGCCGTGTTGCACGATGAAGAGCAAAGCTACATTGTCATGGAGTATGTGGCGGGCGGCACGCTGGAGGCGTTCTGCAGCCCCGAGCATTTGATGCCAGTTGAAACACTGGTTGAAGTGATCTTCAAGTGCACCCGTGCATTGCAGTATGCGCAGCGCTTAGGGATCACCCACCGCGACATCAAGCCGGCCAATATCCTGCTGGTACAGCCGGGCAATATTTCTGGTGATATCAAGGTGTCCGACTTCGGCGCGGCGATTACGCCCGATAACGATCAAACGCAGGTATCGGCAGTAGGTTCCCCAGCCTACATGTCGCCTGAACAAGTTCGCGAGCATCCGCTCAACCACCAGACCGACATTTACTCGCTTGGTGTGGTCATGTACCAATTGCTGACGGGCCGCCTGCCTTTTCAGGCGAGCAGCAATTACAACATGGTCTATCAAATCTGCAACAGCACGCCGCCGCCGCCCTCGACCTTCCGCAGTGATTTGCGCTCATCGCTGGATGCGGTTGTTCAACGCGCCATGCAGAAGGACCTTTCTGCTCGCTATCAAAGCTGGGAGGAGTTCTCGGTTGACCTAGCGCAGGCTTATCGTAATCGCCGCCTCACGGACCGCGCACCTACTCCTGACATTGAGAAGTTCGAGATGTTACGTGCCCTGCCATTTTTTACTGAATTCTCGGATATTGAGATTTGGGAAATCGTCCGTTTTTCTCACTGGGAAGATATTGCAGTCGGCACGCAACTTATGCGTGAAGGTGAAGTAGGCGACACTTTTGTAATCCTGCTCGATGGTGAGGTACGAATTAGCAAGCAGGGTGTGGTACTGGATATTCTTGGCCCCGGAGATATTTTTGGTGAGATTGCTGCCAATACACTCTCCCTACATAGCCGTACCGCTGATGCCGTGGCTCAGACCAGCGTGAGCGTTGCAATCGCGTCACGCAATGCATTACGGCATGCGTCAGATGCATGCCGTATGCATTTTTACGAGGCCTTTCTCAGCCTCGTCTCCCGGCGCCTTGCCGCAACCTCGAATCGGGTTGCCGGCACCGGTAGCTAAAGCGACTTACTTGAGGTCGGAGATCTGCTGTTGCAGTTCGCCAGACTCATACATCTCGGTCATGATGTCGCTACCGCCGATGAATTCGCCACCAATGTAAAGCTGCGGGATCGTCGGCCAGTTGGCGTATTCCTTGATGCCTTGGCGGATTTCCGGGTCGGCCAGCACATCCACTGTCACCAGATTATTTACGCCACTCGCCTTGAGGATTTGAACTGCCTTGGCGGAAAAGCCGCATTGCGGAAACTGGGGCGTTCCTTTCATATAGAGAACAACCGGGTTGCCGGTCACGGTTTCACGAATTCGGTCTTGTGCACTCATTGCTGCGTTCCTTTTCAGTGTTCTGGCCATTCGGGTGAGGCTCACCCGAATAGTTGATCGTTTTTGTCGGAAATAGTTTAGCTGAGCTTAGGCCTAGGGCGCAAGGTAGCACTCGGGTTGCCACAAAGAAAAAGCGCAACCCGAGGGTTGCGCTTTGAGTTCCACACCAGAGGAGGAGGGTGGAGGAGAACCGCGAATTACGCCAAGGCAAGGAAGTTCAGTGGTGGCAGCCGCCAAACAACCTGTTACGAAAGATACGCAAATACTTGCGTGAATTCAGGTTGTATGAATTGTGGCAGACAGAAAAAATGGCTGCAAGTCTTTTTTGTGCGTTGCACAACAAATGTTTTTATTCCCATAAGTTGGTATCTTTATACCTTCTTATATTTAATAAAAACATAAGATTATAAAAATCATGAAGGCCATGAACGCTTGATTATGGTCGCATAAAAGTCTTTGATTTGAAGGCTTTTAGGTGGGGGTTGTGCGGCGCAGCAATTTGGCTTGTTCAGGCTGTCTTTACTCAGGCTAGAATGACGCTTCTGACAAAAGGAATGGTTATGGAATGCGTTGTGCGGTGGGGTGAAGGGATGAGTTTCATTGCCGAGACGGGCAGCGGTCATCTGGTCACCATGGATGGCGCTCCTGAGGGGGGAGGGCGCAACCTCGCGCCTCGGCCAATGGAAATGGTCTTGCTGGGTACCGGGGCTTGCACAGCCTACGATGTTGTATTGATTCTCAAGCGCGGGCGTCAGGACATCACCGGTTGTTCCGCCAAATTGCAGGCAGACCGTGCCGACACCGACCCAAAGGTTTTCACCCGGATCAACTTTCATTTCACGGTTACGGGCCGTAACTTAAAGCCGGAAGCCGTAGAGCGTGCTATCAAGCTATCTGCTGAGAAATATTGCTCAGCGTCGATCATGCTAGGCAAGACAGCCGAAATTACGCATACTTGGGAAGTTGTCGAGGCCTGAACTCAGTCCTCAGTCGCAGCGTAACGAGAGGGGCTAGATAAAGTACGCAGTACTCGTCATCATTTTTGACGAGAGCTGCATGGCTGCCTTCACTGGTGCGGGCAGAGCAGCACCGCCGAGCTTAACTGCTGTCTCGGCATGTTCGGCTTCATCTAGCGCCATTTGTTGCAACACGGCACGCGAGCGCTCATCACTCTGCGGCAAGCGCTGCAAATGGTCAGTGAGGTGCGCACCTACCTGACGCTCCGTTTCGGCAAGGAAGCCCAGATTCCATTTGTCGCCGAACTTCCCGGCAACGATACCCATGGCCAATGAGCCGGCATACCAGAGGGGATTGAGGAGGCTTTTCCGCCCCCCCAGTTCTTCAATGCGTTTCTCGGTCCAGTTGAGGTGTTCGGTTTCTTCCCAAGCGGCCTGAACGAGTGCCGCGCGCGTGGCCGGGTCGCGTGAAGTGAGTGCCTGCCCTTGATAGAGTGCCTGGGCACATACCTCGCCGACATGATTGATGCGCATCAGCGCGCCGGCATGCTGTTTTTCTGCCGGACTCAGGTCGGCCTCCGGGAGGTCTGCGCCGGGGCGTGTGCGTGCCGTCGGTGCGGAGGCAAAAACCGTACGCAAAGCCTTGTCGAATTCGATAATGGCTTGGTCGAGCATGTGTGACTTCCTATCGGGCGAGGTCTGGGTGGCTACCACGCTTGAGCGCTTCGCGCCCCTCTTTGGCTGTCCACACCGCAATACGATTTGGACAGAAGTAGTTAACGAAAAGTGCCCCTTGATGACGATTTAGAGATTGTGCCTTGAGTGGTCTCCATTCGCTTTGACGTGACTCAACCCAAGTGCCATCGGCCCTGCCAGTCGCGTAGATACGCAGCTCGCCGGTATCGCAGCGTAAACCCTCGTAACTAATGTTCGTGGCCCCGCCAGTGGTCTTTACCACCATCGCATAGCGGACCACATTGTCATTGCCACCCGCACCGATGGTGCTTTGGTCGATGTAATACTTGCCAGTTACCGCAGGCCCAACGTAGAACTCAATCAAATTCTCTTCGCGGGGAAAGGCAGGGAGCGTGTAAGCACTTTCTTTCCACGGTTCTTCGTCTGGGTCTTCCCAATTCTTGAAACGGACTTGCCCCTGCGCTTGGCTAGCAACAAAGGCACATAGCAAGAAGCCGGCAAGGGCGCGAGCGCTCATGGGTTGGATTTACTTTCCGACAAGGCAGCCTGATCCCATTGCGGTTTCTGCTGGGAGGGATTGGCAAAAAGGAAGCGAGCAAGCTCGGTTAGCGCAAGCTCGTAAACCCCACGCTTGAAATCGATGACGCCGTCTAGCGGCGTCCAGTAGTCACTCCAGCGCCAGGCATCGAACTCGGGGTGTTCGCTGGCGCGCAGCGACACGTCTGTATCGCGGCCCACCAAGCGCAAAAGGAACCAGATTTGTTTTTGCCCACGATAGGTGGTGCGCCATTCGCGACGGACCCAATTTTTGGGGACGTCATAGCGCAACCACTCGCGCGTCCTGCCGAGAATGCGCACGTGCTCGGGCAGTAGCCCGATTTCCTCGTGCAGTTCACGAAACATTGCCTGCTCCGGCGATTCACCCCTGTTGATGCCGCCCTGAGGAAACTGCCACGCGTGTTCTCGGATGCGCTTGCCCCAGAACACTTGGTTGTGGCAGTTGGCCAGGATGATGCCAACATTTGGCCGGTAGCCTTCCCGATCAAGCATGGGAACACCTTTAATTTTTGACTGGCTCCATTCTTTCACACTTCAGCGTAAGAGCAAAGCCAGCCCCAGACTGGTAAAAGCCCGTAAAATTGCGTTTTCACCAATTCCGGAAGCAATTTCATGCGTGCCTCGCAGTTTTACATCGCCACTCTCAAGGAAGCGCCCTCCGACGCCGAAGTCGTCAGCCATAAGCTGATGATGCGTGCCGGGATGATCAAACGATTGAGTGCGGGCGTGTATACCTATATGCCGATGGGCCTGCGGGTCATCAACAAGGTTGCCGCCATCGTGCGCGAAGAAATGAATCGAGCTGGAGCAGTCGAGCTCTCGATGCCGGTCGTCCAGCCAGCGGACCTGTGGCAAGAAACTGGGCGCTTCGAGAAAATGGGGCCGGAAATGCTGCGCATCAAGGATAGGCACGATCGTGACTTCGTGTTGCAACCGACCAGCGAAGAGGTGGTTACCGACATCGCTCGCCAGGATTTAAAGAGCTACAAGCAGTTACCGAAAAACCTCTATCAGATCCAGACCAAGTTCCGTGACGAGCGCCGTCCGCGCTTTGGCTTGATGCGTGGCCGTGAGTTCGTTATGAAGGACGCTTACAGCTTTGACCGTGACCCGGCTGCGGCGCAAGTCAGCTACCAGACTATGGCCACGGCTTATCGGGCCGCATTTGATCGCTTTGGCCTACGCTATCGCGCAGTTGCAGCCGACAGTGGTGCCATCGGCGGCGATCTGAGCGAGGAGTTTCAGGTGATTGCCGCAACCGGTGAGGATGCCATCATCTACTGCCCAACCAGCGACTACGCCGCCAATATCGAAAAGGCCGAAGCACTGGCCCCGCAGAACACGCGTCCGGTAGCGAGCCAGTCGCTGACCAAGGTGCCAACACCGGGCAAGAGCACCTGTCCTGATGTGGCCGCATTACTGAGTGTGCCACTCGCAACCACAGTTAAGTCGCTGGTTCTTGCGACTGACGAGGTTGATGAGAGCGGTGCAATCAGCAAAAGCCAGATCTGGCTTTTGCTGTTGCGCGGCGATCACGACATGAACGAAGTCAAGGTCGGCAAGCTGCAGGGTTTTGAGGCGGGATTCCGCTTTGCGACCGAGGCTGAAGTTGTAGAACACTTCGGCACGAAACCCGGTTACCTAGGCCCGCTCAGTCTGAAGAAGCCAGTGCAAATCGTCGCTGACCGTGAAGTCGCGGTCATGGCCGACTGGATTTGCGGTGCCAACGAAGCTGACTTCCACATCACAGGCGTGAACTGGGGCCGTGATTTGCCTGAGCCTGAGCTCGTTGCCGACCTACGCAATGTCGTCGAAGGCGACTTATCGCCCGATGGCAAGGGTGTGCTGGCGATCGAACGTGGTATCGAAATCGGTCACATCTTCTATCTGGGCACTAAATACAGCAAGGCAATGAATGCCACTTTCTTGGACGAAGGCGGCAAGCCCCAGTTCTTTGAAATGGGCTGCTACGGCATTGGTATCACGCGCCTGCCTGCAGCTGCGATTGAGCAGAACCATGACGACAAGGGCATCATCTGGCCCGCCGCGATTGCACCTTTTGAGGTTGTCATTGTGCCGATGGGCTACACCAAGTCGGATGCGGTGAAGGCCGCCACCGATGCGCTGTATGCCGACCTGCAGGCGGCTGGTGTGGACGTCATCGTGGATGATCGCGACGAACGTCCGGGCTCGATGTTTGCTGATTGGGAGCTGATTGGTGTGCCGCACCGTTTGGTGGTGGGTGATCGCGGGCTCAAGGAAGGCAAGGTTGAGTACAAGGCGCGTACGGACGCCGAAGCAACGTTGCTCGACGCCGGCACCATCGTGTCGCATATCCGCGGCTTGCTCGGGCGCTGAGCATGTTGCGCCGGCCAGCTTTTCTGATGCTGTTGTGCCTCAGCCCTTGGGCCGTTTCAACGGTCTATGCAGGCGCGCAGCAGGAGGAAAAGCTGGCAGCGAGTGTGCAGGCCGCATTGCATGCCGCTATCGCCGATCAGGCATCACCTGAGCCAGAGTTTCCGAGTATTACGGACAAGGTGAACTGGCTGGCGACGATGTCTGAGCGCCTCTACAAGCGTATGCCAGATCCGCAGCAGCGCATCGACTTTCTCAAGACGGTGTACTACGAATCGCGCCGCGCAGGTCTTGATCCGCAACTCGTGCTTGGCTTGATTCAGGTGGAAAGTGGTTTCAAGAAGTACGCAGTGTCTAGCGCTGGCGCACGCGGTTACATGCAGGTTATGCCCTTTTGGGTAAAGCTGATTGGCACGCCCGATAGCAACCTGTTCCATATGCGTACCAATCTGCGTTTTGGCTGCACGATTCTCCGTCACTATCTTGATATCGAAAAGGGCGACCTATATCGTGCACTGGGGCGATATAACGGCAGCTTGGGGCGGCCGGAGTATCCGAACATGGTGCGCGGGGCTTGGGAAAAAAACTGGGGTTGGCCGCAACCTCAGCATGCATCGCTGAAATAAAAAAGGCCGCTGCTGCGGCCTTTTTTATGCTGCTGAACTGACTTTAGCTGGCGATTTCGCGTTCGATCTCAGCAAGGCCGACGTGACGGACATCACGGCCCTTGACCATGTAGACCACGTACTCAGCAATGTTCTTGGAATGATCGCCGATTCGTTCGATGGCTTTTGCAATGAACACCATATCGAGCGAGCGGGAGATGGTGCGTGGATCTTCCATCATGTAGGTAATCAGTTGGCGCATGGATGCCTTGAATTCAATGTCCACTTCCTGGTCCGTACGTACGACTTGACCCGCTGCGGCGACATCAAGACGGGCAAAGGCATCCAGTGCTTGACGTAGCATGCTCACGACAATGCCGGCGACATGGCGGAAGTCGATATTCGGCGCCGAATGGAATTCGGCCCCGTGAATTTTTTTGGCCATTTTTGCGATCTTCTTGGCTTCATCACCAATACGCTCTAGATCAGTGATGGTCTTGATCACGGTCATCACCATGCGCAAATCGCTGGCAGTCGGCTGGCGACGGGCAATGATCTGGGTACAGGCTTCATCGAGCTCGACTTCATGACGATTCACCCGTTCATCGGTGGCAATGGCTTGGTCAATCAGTAATATGTCGCCGCTGGAGAGGCCATCCATGGCCATCACGATCAACTGTTCAACCAGCCCACCCATTTGCAATACGCGATTGCGGATGTTTTCCAGGTCGGCATCAAACTGCTTGGCAATATGGTCATTCATGGGTGGGCTCATGGGGTTTCTCTCGGACCGTGAATAGTAGCAAGTGATTATGAAGGTTTTGTTGCAACCCTGAAATCTCTATTTCGTCAGCGTCACCACACCATCGCTGGTGCCGAGTAACAGGACGTCAGCACTGCGACGTGCAAACAGGCCATTCGTCACAATCCCGACGATCTGATTGAGTGCGGATTCGAGCTCAGTCGGCTTGCCGATGCTAAGCCCATGCACATCCAAGATGATGTTGCCATTGTCCGTGGTGAAACCTTCGCGCAGGACGGGCTTGCCGCCAAGGGCAATGAGTTCGCGCTCGACCTGTGCGCGGGCCATCGGAATGACCTCAAGCGGCAGCGGGAACTTACCAAGAATATCAACTTGCTTGCTGGCATCGCAAATGCACACAAAGGTGTCAGCCACCGCAGCCACAATTTTCTCACGCGTCAGGGCTCCGCCTCCGCCCTTGATCATGGCGAAGCCGGGATCGATTTCATCCGCGCCATCTACGTAGATCGGCATGCGCGCGACTGCGTTGAGGTCAAACACCTTGAAGCCGTGCCCTTCAAGGCGCTTGCGCGTCGCCTCTGAGCTGGCAACAGCGGCACCAATGCGCGGCTTGAGCGCGACGAGTGCGTCAATGAAGAAGTTGGCGGTAGAGCCAGTGCCTACGCCAATGGTGGCGCCTTCTGGCGCATGCTGGGCAATGTAGTCCACAGCGGCTTGTGCAACGGCTTGTTTCAGTTCATCTTGAGTCATAGGGGTTCCTGTGTGCTTGGCTGAAAGCGTATGCGCTCCCAGTCGTTACCGTGATCGAGTTTTTCAGTCAGTACAACATCACGTCGTTTGCCGCCAACGTTGAGAATAATCGCTAGGTCGGCAACAAAAAGTCCTGGGGGCAGAAGCAAGGTATCACTATCTTCTGCAAGCAGGATGGCATCGACATAGCCATTCCCAGCTTCGCAGGCCTCGCTCCACACCGTCAGCACAAGATTCGCCGGCCTGACTTGTGCGCATATGGAAGGCACGGGAAGTGTTTCCAGGCCTAGGCTGGCACGTTTCTGTTTGTCGCGGCTAATACGGCGAATGATGCCGGCGCGCCACTCGATGTCTCCGTCGAAACGAAAGCCGACGAGTTCACCGATACGGCTTCGGCTGCGCAGTCCCGGTGCCAGTGCGCCTAGGCCCGTTTCGCTGGCATCTACCTTCAGCCATTCATCCATCATCTGCTTGTCACCGGAAGTTTCCAGTTTGAGCAATGTTTCCAATGGGTCGACACTGTCTTCGGTTGCGATGTCTGAGAGTTTTGCACTATTGCCAAAACGCAATTCGTTGAACAGACTTTCCATGTCCGCACCACGGTAGTTGAGCGACTTACCTCGTTTGGCAAATGCAGCGCAGGCAATCATGCGGCGCACTAAGCTGAAGCCATGGACAACGCGCATAGGCATATTGTCAGCCTGTCGCGGACTGGTCCGTTCAGGCGGCTTTTCTGCCCAGTGCGAGAACAATGTCTGTACCAGCTTATCAATGCCCTCGCGGTGATCTATGAAGGGCTGTAACCATTCCGGTGGTGTATCACCACGCGTGTCCTTGGCAAACTGCAGGAGCGGCGTGCGTAGGCGCCGAGTAGAGCAATAGCGTAGCGACGGGTTGTGCACCACACTGTTTGTATAGCGAGTGGGACTGCCCGGGTTATGCAGGCTGATAAAGTGGCTGGTCCCCGCATGCCCGACTTCTGCAAACTCGAAGTTGCTCGCATTCTGCTGTAACCAGCGGTGTAGAACTTCGATCTGCAGACTGACCAAGTTCGACGTGGGGGCGATTTCCAGATATAGCCCAGCCAGATAAGTGTGCAGAGTGCTGCGCAGCTGCGGCTCATCCGGGTACACGGCTTGCACCAACGAGGTCACGCCATGTTGAGAAGCCAGCCCGACAATCTTGTGTGCAGCCAACCACCACTCAAGGTCGGGAGGGCGATACCGAAAATGATGCAACTTCTTGCGCTCTACCCAAGCATGCATGGCGCGTGTTGAACACAGCGCCAGTTGCATCTTGGTCTTACTCAAGTCTTCTTTACTGCGCAACGCAACGTCGAGACAGTGTTCGTAACCCTGAAACAACAGCAGGTTATGGCGATCAAGGTGCGCCCAAAGCAACTCCGAGTTGTGCTCGCGCGTGCCCGGCAACAGAAAAGTCAGGAGCAGGTTGCTGTAATACGGACGCGCAAAGGTGTCGATGTACAGTAGCGCTTCTCTCAATGCCGCCGGGGAGAGCTCTTTGTCGTAGCGACTGATGTCTTCTATCATCGCAGCAATATCAATCAGCACCCGTGATGGATCACTGAGCGGAATTTCACTCAGCGTGTGGTCGAGATTCTGCTTCGAACCGAGTGGATGGTTCGATTTCTCGCCCTGCAGGAGAGTCGCCAGCTTGTTAAACATGGTCACATTATGAGCGAAAACACTGCCAGTAAAATGCACAGGCCGGCTTGCGCCGGCCTGCTTTGATACTGAACGCTACTGAATCTATTGCCTATTTCTTGCGTGGCGGTGGCAGGTCGGTGCAGCTACCGTGGGCGACTTCAGCAGCAAGCCCAATCGTCTCGCCCAGCGTTGGGTGTGGATGAATGGTCTTGCCGATATCGACAGCATCTGCTCCCATCTCGATAGCAAGACAGATTTCACCAATCATGTCACCCGCCGATGGACCGACAATGCTGCCGCCGATAATGCGATGGGTTTCCGCATCGAACACCAGCTTGGTGAAGCCATACTCTGCACCGTTGGCGATAGCGCGACCTGATGCAGCCCACGGGAACTTGGCGGTCTCGATCTTGCGGCCAGCGGCCTTGGCTTCATCCTCGCCCACGCCCACCCATGCCACTTCAGGGTGCGTGTAAGCAACGCTGGGGATGATGCTGGCGTCGAAGAAGGCTTTCTGACCCGCGGCTGCTTCAGCGGCAACGTGACCTTCATGCACTGCCTTGTGAGCAAGCATGGGTTGGCCTACGATATCGCCGATAGCAAAAATGTGCGGCACATTGGTGCGCAACTGCTTGTCGACCGGGATAAAGCCGCGGTCAGTGACGCTGACGCCTGCCTTATCGGCAGCAATCTTCTTACCGTTCGGACTGCGCCCCGCTGCTTGCAGCACGAGGTCGTAACGTTGGGCATCGGTTGGTGCTTTTTCGCCCTCGACCTTGACCCAGATACCGTCCTTCTTGGCCTCAGCCGAGACAGTTTTGGTCTTCAGCCAGATGTTGTCGAAGCGGTGGCTGTTCTGCTTTTCCCACACCTTGACTAGGTCACGGTCCGGGCCTTGCATCAGACCATCTGCCATTTCGACGACATCGACGCGCGCGCCGAGTGTGGAATACACCGTTGCCATTTCGAGGCCGATGATGCCGCCACCGATCACGAGCATCTTCTTCGGCACGCTCTTGAGTTCAAGTGCGCCGGTCGAATCGACGATGCGTGGGTCATTAAGCTCAAGGAAAGGCAGGTGTACGGCTTGGCTACCCGCAGCAATGATGCACTGCTGGAAGCGGATGACTTTCTTCTCGCCGGTTTTTTCCTGTGCGTCACCTGTCGTGGTTTCCACCACAACGTGATGCGCATCGAGGAAGCTGCCGAAGCCGCGCACGACATCGACTTTGCGCATCTTGGCCATGCCGGACAAACCGGTGGTCAGCTTGCCGACGACCTTTTCCTTGTGGCCGCGCAGTGCATCAATATCGAGCTTAGGGGCAGCGAAGGTGATGCCGGCTGTTGAGAGATGCTCTGCTTCGTCGATCACGGCGGCGACATGCAGCAATGCCTTGGAAGGAATGCAGCCCACATTCAAACAGACACCACCAAGGGTGCTGTAGCGCTCGACCATTACGGTCTTCAAGCCCAAGTCTGCCGCACGGAAGGCTGCCGAATAACCACCGGGGCCAGCGCCCAGCACCAGCACCTCGGTTTCGACATCCACCTTACCGCTGTAGCTGCCTGCGACAGGTGCCGCTACGGGCGCGGGCTTAGCAGGGGCCGCTGGTGCACTTGCTGGTGTAGCGGCAGGGGGCATTGCCGCGGCGGGGCTTGGTTTGGCTGCCGCAGGCGCCTCAGCTGCGCCTGCGGCTTCGAGCAACAGGATCACATGGCCTTCGCCAATGTTGTCGCCCAGCTTGACCTTGATTTCCTTGACCGTGCCGGCGGCAGGAGATGGAACGTCCATCGTCGCCTTGTCCGACTCCAGCGTCACCAATGCATCTTCGGGCTTGATGGCGTCACCCACCTTGACCAGGATATCGATGACGGGCACATCCTTGAAGTCGCCGATATCGGGGACTTTGACTTCGATCAGAGCCATATTCAGCCTTTCTCCATTCAGCCGCTGCACTGCTGCAGCTGGGCTGTAGTGATGCGCTTGTACGGCATGCGCATCAGGGGGTTAGTCAATTACGCTTTAACGAGATCGAGTGCAGCACGATAGGCGCACCCGAAGACGTATCAAACTCAATGCCGGCCTTGACGCCGAGCTCGGCGATTTGGGCCGCGCTGGCATCGCTGTCGTAGGCCGCGTACATGGCGCCAAGGGCAAAGTTGCGACCGGAGCCGACGCCCCAGAATCGATCAAACTCGAACACTTCGCGATAGGAATACACACCGTAGATGCCGCTCGGATTGGCGATCAGCGCGGTGATTTGCGACGACTCGTAAGGGTCGTCATCGTCTTCCTTGGGGTTGAGATATGCGTGTTCCTTGAGCAGCGGATGTAGACGACGGAAGGTTTCATACACTTCCATGCGCGTGCCGAACTTCACATCAGTGAGCAGGTTCAGCACATTGGCAAACACCAGATGATGCGCCGAGCTGCCGCAGATGCCAATCCATGAGTCACCGACAGTGATGATTTTGTCGTGTTCGCCCTTGTAGCTGCGGTTGAGGCGCGTGTCGCCGAAGGTCGTTAGACCATCGGCGGCAATCGCAACCTCATCGTTCTTACGGACGACAGTAATGGTCGTCATAGTTAGAGCATTGCCCGGCGCAGATCGCACAGCACCTTGCCGATGTAATCGACAAAACGTGTACCTTCGGCACCGTCGATGACGCGATGGTCATACGAGAGCGACAACGGCAATACCTGACGCGGCACGAACTTCTCGCCGTCCCACAGTGGCTTGGTCTGCAGCTTCGAGAGTCCAAGGATGGCCACTTCAGGTGCGTTGATCAGTGGCGTGAAGTAAGTGCCACCGATACCGCCGAGGCTGGAGATGGAGAAGGTGCCGCCCTGCATATCGCCCGGCAGGAGCTTGCCGTCGCGTGCATTCTTGGATAGCACCGCCATTTCGCGGGCAATCTCAGTCACGCTCTTCTGATCGGCATTCTTAACCACGGGCACGACCAAACCATTAGGCGTGTCAGCTGCAAAACCGATGTGGTAATACTTCTTGAACACTAGATTATCGCCATCCAGCGAGGTGTTGAACTGCGGATATTTCTTCAGTGCAGCAACACAGGCCTTGATGACGAATGCGAGCATGGTGTAGCGCACGCCAGCCTTTTCGGTTTCCTTGTCCTTGTTCATGGCGACACGGAAGGCTTCCAGTTCGGTGACATCGGTTTCGTCGTACTGCGTGACGTGCGGAATCATCACCCAATTGCGATGCAGATTGGCGCCGGAGATTTTCTTGATGCGTGACAGCGGTTGCACATCAACTTCACCGAACTTGGTGAAATCAACCTTCGGCCATGGCAGCAGATTCAATTCGCCCCCACCGGTCGCCGGTGCAGCAGACGGCGCGGCGGCATTGGCGATCGCACCGGTGAGTACGCCCTTTATCCAGGCCTGCACGTCTTCCTTGGTGATACGACCCTTGGGGCCCGTACCTGTCACCTTGTTGATGTCGGCACCCAACTCGCGTGCAAACTGGCGCACGGAAGGGCTAGCGTGTGCCTGACCGCCATTGATATTGGCAAGTTCAGCGGGGGTTGGCATGTGCACGGGCGGCGGTGCCGTTGTCGGCTCTTCGTCGGTCGGGCGCACAATATCTTGCGGTGCGGTAACTGGAGCTGCCGGCGCACGCGCAGGAGCAGGTGCAGGCGCTGCAGCGGGCGCGGCCGGGCGGCTCACGCTGCTTTCCACCACCGGTGGTGGGGTCAGCAGACTAGCAACGCTGGCGGCAGGAGAGGACGGCGCAGGTGCTGCCTTGGCCGGTGCTGCGGCGGGGGCCGGCGCAGCAGCTGCTTCAGCGGCTTCGAGCAATACGATTAGGCTACCTTCTGCGACGCTGTCGCCAATCTTGACCTTGATTTCTTTGACGGTGCCACTTGCAGGCGAGGGCACATCCATCGTGGCCTTGTCGGATTCCAGTGTGACCAGTGCGTCCTCGGCCTTGACCGTATCACCGACCTTAACCAGGATCTCAATGACCGGCACATCCTTGAAATCACCAATGTCCGGAACTTTGACTTCTATTACGCTCATACTGCCTCCACAACACCGCGACAGACCTGCGGTAGAGAATCTTGGGAAGTTGCGCACAGCGCAACTGAACCGTAGTCACCCCCTTCCACCGGAAGGGGGTTGGGGGAAGGTTAAACCTTGGTCGGGTTCGGCTTGTTCGGATCAAGGTTGTATTTCTTGATCGCCTCAGCCACCTTCTTGATGTCGATCTGACCTTCGTCAGCCAGTGCGCGCAGGGCGGCCAGCGTGACCCAGTAACGATCAACCTCGAAGAAGTGACGCAGCTGTTCGCGCGTATCCGAGCGTCCGAAACCATCGGTACCCAGCACGACATACTTGCTTGAGACCCACGGGCGAATCTGTTCGGCATACAGGCGCACATAGTCAGTGGCCGCAATGACCGGACCACGCGTGTCCTTCAGGCAGCTTTCGACGTGGGTGACGCGTTGTGTTTCGGTCGGATGGAGAAGATTCCAGCGGTTGACGTCCTGACCATCGCGGGCCAGTTCGTTGAAGCTCGAGCAACCCCACAGATCCGACTCCACACCCCAGTCGTTGCGCAGCAGTTCAGCCGCAGCGATGACTTCACGGAAGATGGTGCCGGAACCCAGCAGTTGCACGCGCGGACCATTCGAGGCCGTACCCTTCTTGAACTGGTACATACCCTTGATGATGTTCTCGGCAGCGCCTTCCGGCATGTCCGGGTGCTCGTAGTTCTCGTTCATCACGGTGATGTAATAGAACACGTCTTCTTGTTCTGTCACCATGCGACGCAGACCGTCTTGCACCACTACTGCGACTTCGTACGAGAAGGTCGGATCGTATGAGATACAGTTAGGGACTGCGCCGGCGAGTACCAAGCTGTGGCCGTCTTCGTGCTGCAGACCTTCGCCGTTCAGCGTGGTACGACCGGCCGTTCCGCCAATCAGGAAGCCACGCGAGCGTTGGTCACCCGCTGCCCACACGATATCCATCGTGCGTTGCAGACCGAACATCGAGTAGAAGATGTAGAACGGAATCGTCTGAACGCCATGCACCGAGTAGGAGGTGGCGGAAGCAATCCAGTCAGCCATCGCGCCGGCTTCGTTGATGCCTTCTTGCAGCACCTGTCCGTCGGTCGACTCCTTGTAGAACATCATCTGGTCATGGTCTTGCGGGGTGTATTGCTGACCCAGCTGATTCCAGATGCCCAGTTGGCGGAACATGCCTTCCATACCGAAGGTGCGTGATTCATCTGGCACGATCGGCACGACGCGGCGACCAATCACCTTGTCGCGGATGATGGTATTGAGGATGCGCACGAAAGCCATGGTGGTCGACACTTCACGACCTTCGCCCGTGCCCTTCAATTGTGCTTCAAAGGTGTTCAGCGGTGGCACCGGCATCGCTTCGACCTTGGTGCGACGTACTGGCAGACGGCCGCTGAGCTTTTCGCGGCAGGCGCGCATGTAGGCCAGTTCCGGCGAACCCTCTTCGAACTTGAGGTAGGGCAGGTCGTCCAGCTGTTCGTCGGTGATCGGCAGCTTGAAGCGGTCTCGGAAGGCCTTGACCGATACGGTACCCATCTTCTTTTGCTGGTGCGAAATGTTCATCGCTTCGCCCGCTTCGCCCATGCCGTAGCCCTTCACAGTCTTGGCGAGGATGACGGTTGGCTTACCGTTGCTGTTGTGCGTGGCTTCGTGATACGCCGCGTAGACCTTGTGCGGATCGTGGCCGCCACGGTTCAAGCGCCAGATGTCTTCATCGGACCAGTTGGCAACCATCTTAGCCAGTTCTGGGTACTTGCCGAAGAAGTGCTCGCGCACGTAAGCACCATCCTTCGCTTTGAAGGTCTGGTAGTCGCCATCTACGCATTCCATCATGCGCTTACGCAATAGACCAGTGGTGTCGGCTGCGAGCAGCGGATCCCAGTAGGAGCCCCAGACCAGCTTGATCACGTTCCAGCCCGCACCACGGAATTCGGATTCGAGTTCCTGAATGATCTTGCCGTTGCCGCGCACTGGGCCGTCGAGACGTTGCAGATTACAGTTGATCACGAAGACCAGATTGTCGAGGTTCTCGCGACCCGCCATGCCGATGGCGCCGAGCGATTCGACTTCGTCGCACTCGCCGTCACCTAAGAAGGCCCAGACCTTGCGGCCAGCAGTCTTGGCATGGCCACGATCTTCCAAGTACTTCATAAAGCGCGCTTGGTAAATCGCTTGCAGCGGCGCTAGACCCATGGATACGGTCGGGAACTGCCAGAACTCAGGCATCAACCAAGGGTGTGGGTAAGAGGGCAGACCCTTGCCGTCGACTTCGCGACGGAAGTTGTCCATTTGCTCTTCGGTCAGTTCGCCGAGCAGGAAGGCACGGGCATAGGTGCCGGGTGCCGAGTGGCCTTGGATGTAGATCAGATCGCCGTCATTATCGCCATCGCCACCACGCCAGAAGTGGTTGAAGCCGACGTCGTAGAGCGTGGCTGCCGAAGCGAAGCTGGCAATGTGGCCGCCAAGACCGGAGTTGTCGCGGTTGGCGCGCAGCACCATGGCCATGGCATTCCAGCGGATGTAGGCGCGGATGCGGTTTTCGATGGCATAGTCGCCAGGGGCAGAAACCTGCTTGTCGACGGAGATGGTGTTGACGTATTCGGTGGTGGCGTTGAACGGCATGTTCACGCCGGTGTTGCGGCTGTGTTCGATCAGTCGCTCAAGTAGGTAATGGGCGCGCTCGGGGCCCACTTCGGCGATAACGCCTTCAAGTGCTTCGAGCCATTCCTGAGTTTCCTGTGCATCGACATCCTCGCCGATCGAGGACGTGTTGATTTTCGGCATGGAAGACATCCTGTCTCCTCCTCCTTGTGAGAGTGGTGTGGAGCCCGCGGGTAAGCAGGCTTGCAGGCACAACGACGCCCGACACAGCGGGTAGGCTGGGTCGGGTGGTAGCAGCGCCCCTCGTTTTTCTTGGTCGAAGCTTAGCCGAACTGGTGGGTTCAGGGTGCTTTTCTGTTTCGTATTATAAAAACAGAATTCACATTGTGCAATAACTTTGCTTTTGACCCAGTTTGAGCCGCTAAACATGGGCTGGACGGCAGCAGGGGCTTTGTCAGATAATCGCGTTTTACCTGCGCCCGGAATACTTCCGTCGCGGGTTTTGTTTTTTTGCACATATATATACCGACATTTTCATGACCGCTCGCTTGATTGATGGCAACGCTCTGGCCGCATCCCTGCGCGGTGCGCTGGCCGAACGCGTAAACGTACTCAAGGCCCAAGGCCTGACGCCCGGCCTTGCCGTGATTCTGGTTGGCGCCGATCCCGCCTCAGCTGTCTATGTGCGCAACAAGGTGTCCGCCTGCGAAAAGGCTGGCATGCATTCGCGCAAGATTGAATATGCAGCCGATGTGGCGCAGGCCGACGTGCTGGCAAAAATCGATGAGCTGAATCGTGATCCGTCGATTCACGGCATTCTGGTCCAGCTGCCGCTACCCGTTCATTTCGACAGTGAGCTGGTGCTCGAAGCCATTTCGGCTGAGAAGGATGTCGATGGCTTCCATGCAGAAAACGTCGGCGCCCTTATGCAAGGCCAGCCGCGCTTTATCCCCTGCACGCCCTACGGCGTGATGAAAATGCTTGAATCTTCCGGTGTGCAGCTGCGCGGTGCCGAGGCTGTGATCGTCGGTCGCAGCAATATTGTTGGTAAGCCCATGGCCATGCTGCTGATGGCGGCCGGCGCAACTGTTACTGTGTGTCACTCGCAAACGCGTGATCTGGCTTTCCACACCAAGCGTGCTGATATTTTGGTGGCAGCAGTGGGCCGTCCGCGCATGATTACCGGCGACATGATCAAGCCGGGCGCTGTGGTGATTGATGTGGGTATCAACCGCACCGAAGACGGCAAGCTGTGCGGCGACGTAGATTTTGATTCGGCGCAGGCCGTAGCAGGCGCCATCAGCCCGGTGCCCGGCGGTGTCGGCCCGATGACAATTACCATGCTCTTGGCAAACACACTGGAAGCAGCCGAACGCGCTGCCGAGGAATGACCATGACTGACAAGAATCAAAACAGCCAGCCTGTAATCGGCATCGTGATGGGCTCCGACTCGGACTGGCCCGTCATGCAAGCGGCCGCCAAGGTGCTGCGCGACTTCGGTGTCCCCTTCGAAGCCAAGGTCGTTTCTGCCCACCGCACCCCTGATCTGCTTTATGAGTATGCCGAGGCTGCACGGTCGCGTGGTCTAAAGGCCATCATCGCCGGTGCGGGCGGTGCTGCCCATCTGCCGGGCATGCTCGCCGCCAAGACCATCGTGCCGATTCTGGGGGTGCCGGTGCCGTCGAAGCACTTGTCCGGCCAGGACTCGCTCTATTCCATCGTGCAAATGCCTAAGGGTATTCCGGTTGCTACCTTTGCCATCGGTGAAGCCGGTGCCGCCAATGCCGGCCTGTTTGCCGTAGCCATGCTGGCCAACAGCGATGCCCGTCTGGCCGAACAACTGCAAGGCTTCCGCACCCTGCAAAGCGAAAAGGTGCTGGCCATGACCCTTAAGCTGGATGAAGCGGAAAGCAAATGAGCCAGAAAACATCGAAGAACCCAGCCCCGATTCTGCCGCCTGCTACGCTTGGCATGCTTGGCGGTGGCCAGCTTGGCCGCTTCTTTGTCGTTGCTGCCCATGAAATGGGCTACAAGGTGGCAGTGCTTGATCCGGATCTGAACAGCCCGGCCGGCGCCATTGCCGATCAACATATCGTTGCTGAGTACAGCGATCAGAATGCGCTAGATGTCCTGTCGCAGACGTGTGCTGCGGTCACGACTGAATTCGAGAACGTGCCAGCCGATACACTGGCCTATCTGTCCAAGTTTGTCCCGGTGCGCCCGGATGCCAGCTGTGTGTCGATTGCACAGAACCGCATCAAGGAAAAAACCTTCCTCCGTGATCACCACATTCCTCATGCGCCATTTGCCGAGGTGCATAGTGAAGCCGATATCAATGCGGCCCCAGATACGCTCTTCCCCGGCATCCTCAAGGTGGTGCGTTTCGGTTACGACGGCAAAGGCCAAGCGCGCGTAAAGAACGCTGCCGAAGCAAGGGCTGCCTTTCAGTCCTTTAAGGGCGAGACCTGCGTGCTGGAAAAAATGCTGGCGCTGGATTACGAAGTCTCGGTGGTGCTGGCGCGGGGTCAGGATGGCCGTATTGCCTGCTTCCCGCCGGCCGAAAATCTCCATACCAACGGCATCCTGGATGTGTCCGCTGTGCCGGCTACCGGCTCGGAGGCGCTGATTCAGCAAGCTGAAATTCTGGCCGCGCAGATTGCCGAGAAGATGCACTACGTCGGTGTGCTCGGCGTTGAGTTCTTTGTCGTGGGTGGCGAGTTGTACGCCAACGAAATGGCACCACGCCCACACAACAGCGGCCATTACACCATTGATGCGTGCGTCACCAATCAATTCGAGCAACAAGTGCGCGCCCTGTGTGGCTTGCCGCTTGGCGATGCACGTGCGCATAGCGCTGCCGTCATGGTGAATCTGCTTGGCGACCTTTGGTATCTAGATGATAAGCACCATTCCAAAGAGCCAAACTGGAACGAACTATTCACCGTGCCCAATCTGAAGCAGCATCTCTACGGTAAGCACCATGCGCGTGCTGGCCGAAAGATGGGGCATTTCACGGTGATCGGTAGCAACCCCGCTGAAGTTCGCGCTGCTGCGCTCACCGCACGCGCTGCCATCGGCATTGCCGACGAGGAAGCGCCCGCAAGCAAGGGCCGGGAATAAATCCCCACTGCACCATGAGCGACATTCAGCAAGCCGCGCAACACCTCGCTGCCGGTGAATTGGTCGCCATGCCCACCGAAACTGTTTATGGGTTGGCGGCCGATGCCAGCAATCCTGCTGCGGTTGCCAAAATTTTTGCGGCCAAGGGCCGCCCAGCCGACCATCCGCTAATCGTACACATTGGCGATGTGGCGCAGCTCGAGCGCTGGGCGCGTGATATTCCGCCCGCAGCATATGCGCTGGCTGCGAAGTACTGGCCCGGTCCGCTCACCCTAATTCTCAAGCGTCAGCCGGGCGTACCCGATGCCGTGACGGGTGGGCAAGATACGGTTGGCATCCGCATCCCCAATCACCCCATGGCGTTGAGCCTGCTCGCCGAGTTTGCCAAGCTCGGCAGCGGCGCTGTCGCCGCCCCATCAGCCAACAAGTTTGGGCGTATCAGCCCGACCAAGGCTGCGCATGTAAAGAGCGACTTGGGTAAGGATGTGGCGATCATTCTCGATGGTGGTGAATGCGCCGTTGGTATTGAGTCCACCATTGTGGATCTGTCGCGTGGCGCGCCGGTGGTGCTGCGTCCTGGTGCTATTACGGAGGAGGAGATCGCGGCGACTGTCGCAGGCACCGACCATACGCCCCAAGCCCCTGTAGCGGCCGCAGCGGCGCCCCGCGTATCAGGTGCACTTGCCGCTCACTATGCGCCACGTACCCCGCTGCAGTTGATTGCAAGTGATGCGTTGCTGAAACAAGTCGATGCGTGTGTCTTCAAGGGGCAGACCATCGCGGTGCTGGCCTTTAGCGTATCGCCCTTGCGGCATCCCGCGGTGCTTTGGTTTGCTGCCGCGCACAGCGCAGCACACTACGCCCACGATCTCTACGCCAATTTGCGTTTGCTGGATGCGGCGGGTGTTGACCTCATCCTTGTTGAGCAGCCACCGCAGTCGCCGGAATGGCGCGCGGTTACCGATCGACTGGGGCGCGCAGCCGTGGGGTCGGGCGCAGATGCGGATGGCGAAGCAAGCTGAGGCTGCGCCTTGATCTGCCCGCCTTAACGGTGCTTACTGCGGCTTAACCTCAATCAGCTCAAAGTCGACAAAGTCGAAGTGCAGGGTCATGGCTTCCTGCAGGTTCGCGATGGCTTCTTCACGGGTGAGCCCATCGCTGGAAATGTCGATGTCCAGACATTGCGCCACGAAGATATCGTCTTCTGGCTCAACCTTAAATGACAGTGCTTTGCTCATGTCTTAGCTCACGAAAATTGTGGGCACACATTGTGCGACAAAGCCCCTATCAACTGCAAACGGCAGCAGTGGGCCTTGGGCAGCTAGGCGGATGTTGAAGACTTGGGTGACCGCCCGCCCGATAAAAACCTTATTCGCCAAGCAGGACCGGGAACAGTCCGCGCAACCCAGCCGCCATCATCTCAATCGCCATGGCTGCGAGGATAAAGCCGCCGACGCGCTCGACCAAGTTCAGCGTCGAGCGGCGCAGACTTTTGCCCGCGCGACTGGCGGATTGGAAAATAACCCAGCACGCCACACCCACAATCACGATGGGCAGGATGACGTGGATCAGGTCGGCACAACTCCGCCACTGGCTGCTACCCATGACATAGCTGAAGGCGGCAGGGCCGGCGAGCAAGGGTACGGCAAGCGGAATGATCGAGGCTTCACGCGCCTCGCCCGCCTTTGCTAGCGGAGGCATGCCCTTGAAACTGGTTTCCTGACCCAGCACCATGGCGATGGCTAGCAGCAGCACGATGACACCCCCACCCACCTGCATCGCGCCGAGCGATACGCCCAACACATCGAGCAAGGGCATCCCCAGAAAGGCGGCGATCAGAAGAGCGATCGTCACGCTGAGGCCGATGGTGCGCGCAAAGCGTGCCTTGCCACGCTGATCGTGATCTTCGACCGCAGCAAGAAAAATCGGAATCACGCCAATCGGCCCAACCAGCGCAAACAGGGTGATGGTTTTCTTGAGTGTGAGTGCAGCGATGGTCAGCACAGTGCGCGCCCCTTCAAATAAGTGCAGTCATTATGGATGAAACTCAGCACACAGCATGGCCTGATCCCCCTGCATTCAAGTTAGAAACTTTCCGAGTGGGCTTGCAACTTTTTCCAGCGGGTACCGATCAGAGGTAACAGTGTCGACACTGGAGCCATCATGAAAAACAGACTAACTCGCACCCATAACGTAGCTAATACGCTCGTCCGCACCGCGCTAGTTTCGAGCGCCTTACTCGCAGCATCAGGTGTGATTGCCCGCGATGCGCAAACCGAAGCCGCTATTCCAAAGCAGGGCGGCAATCTATACGGCATCGGCGTTGCGATGATGCCGGAAACTGCCGGCGCAAAAGATACGAAAACGATGGTGCTGCCAGTTATTCAGGCCAATTTCGGTGATCGTTTTTATATCAACGCCCTGCGTGGCGGCGTTTGGCTGGCCGACTCGGCTGATAAACGGTTGCGCTTCGGGCTCGCAGCAGATGTTCGTTTTGGTTGGGATGCGGCTGATGGCAGCCGGACTCGTGGGATGCAAGACAGAGACACCTCTTTGGATATTGGCCCTGCGCTGCGTTGGCAGACTGACGTGGGTACCTTTAATGCGAGTTGGGCGGTCGATGCCGGCGGTGCAAGTAACGGACAAACCGCGCAATTGCAGTTTGTACGCGCCCTTATACGCGGGCCCGGTCTGCGCATCAACGGTCTGGTTGGTGCAACTTGGAATGACCAAAAGATGAATAACTACTACTTTGGCGTGGCACCGACAGAAGGGCGTGCAGGGCGGCCCGCATACCAAGCAGGCGCCGGGGTCCAGACACAGCTTGGCATCAATGGCTTCTATCCACTGGGGCCAAAGAATGCGTTGCTGTTTGGTGCCATGGTCACTCGCTTGAGCGATGCGCAAGCCAACAGCCCCATCGTGGAAACGCGCAATCAGCCGCTGATCTATGGTGGTTATGCCATCAGCTTTTGAGTCCCGCCAGTGCAGACGCAACACATGATGAGAGGCCGTCAGGCGCAGACTTGATTCGCCTTTTCGTCCGCTGCCACCCATAATGAAACCGGGTAGCGCAGCGAACGCTACTGCTTGCAAACAGCGCACGAGCCAGCCCGTATTCTGTGGGGCTAGCGCTTATCTGACGACAGAGGAGTGTGACATGAGCAAAACGCACGGCGAAAAGGCATCTGTTCTCGCAGCAAATCTGATTGCAGCACAAGTACGTAGCCTGCCAGTTACGCTACTGGCGGTTTCAAGAGCTTTTGATAATGGTGATGCCGCTCTGCAGCGCATGACCGGGCAGCTGTTTGAGCGCAAGCTGCAGGTCGTCAAGACAGGCTCTGGCGGCAATATCGTTGCGGAAGAGTCCAGCGATGACGCCTTGCCCGCACTGCCTTACGAAAAGGCAGAGTGTTTGCGCGTGATCGTGAGCAACGCCCTACTGGCAGTGGGCTTGTTTTTGAGAGAGCACGACATGGCATCAATGCGCACGCCGGAGATTCAGTTTCTGGGGCGGGCCGTGGATGCCATTCTCAATGCCAATACCTTCCGCATCGCGCCCGGCCACATGCCTGTGGCTGCGTTTGATGGTCTAGTGATCAATGCATCGCTGGACGGCAAGGCGCTGTTTGCAGATGCCGGGCGCGAAGGCTTTATGACCTTCGGCGATGCTATTGCCCTGCTGGAGTGGCTGGCGCGCTACCTGCATGGCGAAAAAAACTACGTGTCAGGGGGCGACGCAGGCTAAGGCTGCGACCTCGGCCCAGGGTGCTTGCCCTGGGCGACTGGCTGGCTCAGTTGTAGCCGAGCAGTGCGACTTGATGGACTTCGTCGTTCGAGGCTGGGACCGGCTGCTTCACTGGGGCAGATTGCCCAGTAGGGAGAGCGGCAGATTGTTGCGATTGCTGGCTTTGTTTCGAGTTCATGATGAACCTCCTGTAGCGAATAACGACCGTCCCACCAAGAAGTTGACGTAATTTCATCAAAAATCCATGTAAACAGATGTTATATCAGGATTTTTGATGTGAAACCAGGCCCCGTCGGGCTGGGGTTTCGGTCATTTCCCGCTTCGGGATCCCGTACAGCGCCGCGCTGAAGTGGAAACTGTGTGCGCTAGCGAACTGAGTTCATTGCACAAGAAAGCGCATTGTTGGCCCATCCTGCCGGCAGGTTGCGTGCAGATAACCGCACGTTCTCGCAGGAGGTTGCCATGCATCATGCTTTCCCTACCCCCCAACGCCGTTCAAGCCTAGCCGCTATCGTGCTGCTCACCCTGTCCTGTGGCCTGCAGGCACAGCAGCCTGTGCCTGTGGCGCTAAAAGGCAGTGCTGAAGTTCCACCCGTCATTACCTCTGCAAGTGGTGCGGGGCTCTTCACGGTCATGCTCGATGGCACGATCAGCGGCACTATCAAGATCGCTGGCTTTGTACCCACCGCAGCGCACATCCATGAGGCGCCCATAGACAAGAACGGCCCAGTCATCATTACGTTGACGCAGACGAGCAGCGAAACCTTTGCTGTCCCCGATGCCGCCCGACTGAACTCCAGCCAGTTCAAGCGCTACCAAGCCGGCTTGCTCTATGTAAATGTACGTAGCGCGGCTTACCCCAGCGGCGAGGTTCGGGCCCAACTGCGTCCGCTGGAAAAGATGGCGATGCCCCTGCAGCCAGGCTTCTGATGCCTTCCTAAAGCTGGATGAAGGTCAGCAGGTCGTGATTGAGCTGCGTCTTGTGCGTCTCCAGTAAGCCATGCGGCCCGCCGGGATAGACCATCAGGGTCGCGTTCGGGATCAGCTTGGCTGCCCGTTGTGATGAGGTGCTGATGGGCACAATCTGATCGAAGTCGCCATGGATCAGCAGGGTTGGGACATCAAACTTCTTCAGGTCTTCTGTGAAGTTGGTTTCCGAAAACGCGGCGATGCAGTCATACGTGTTCTTCAAACCGGCTTGCATGCCCTGCCGCCAGAAGGCATCGATCATGCCTTGTGAAACCTCCGCACCTTCCTGATCGGCGCCATAGAACGGGCCGCTGGCAATGTCGCGGTACAGCTGTGAGCGATCGGTGAGGGTGGCGAGACGATTACCGTCATAGCGCTCACGTGGCAGACCCTCTGGGTTGTCTGGCGTGCGCAGCATCAGGGGTGGGACGGAGGCGATCAGCACAATCTTGCTGACGTGTCGTGTGCCGTGGCGACCGACATAGCGAGCGACCTCGCCACCACCAGCTGAGAAGCCAACAAGGATGACCTTATCAACGCCCAGCGTGTCGATGATGCAGGCTAGATCGTCTGCATAGGTATCCATGTCATTGCCGTGCCAAGGCTGGTCAGAGCGACCATGCCCACGTCGATCATGGGCAATGCAGCGATAGCCGTTGGACGCGAGATGAAACATCTGCGATTCCCAGCTGTCTGCATTGAGCGGCCAGCCGTGGCTGAAGATCACCACCGGGCCGTTGCCCCAGTCTTTGTAGTGGATATGCGTGCCGTCCTTCATCTTGATGCTGCTCATGGGGTTCTCCGTATAACGGTGGGGGCCAAATGAGCAGGATGCAGGGGGGATGAGATGTGATCTGTTCGCTGGCGCACCTTCGTGGCGAATGCGCCAAGAGCGCATAGATCAGGCTTCCGCGTCGTCCTCGGCAACGGGGGCGGGTGCAGGAATGCGTGCAGCGGCCAGCATGGCAGCACGCGTGGTCGGGGTTTCCAGGCTGATACGACCGAGAATGCCATCGCGGAAATCGGTGAGCAGCACCATGGCGGCTTTTTCGAGATCGTATTCTTGTGAGCGACCCTTGCCGGTTTGTCGGCAATTGCGCTTCTTGGCCACGGCTTCAACGACGCCGATACCGTCCATGCCATCGGTGCTGCAGCTGTAACGGGCAGAGATCAGCTGCGGATAGCGCGCCAGCAGGATCTCGCCGAGCGCTGCGCCGACTTGCTCCTCAATCACCGCATTGCGACCAATGGCGTGGGCAATGGCGAGCATGAAACCATCGCTGTCATGCTCGATCTTCGGCCACATCATGCCGGGAGTATCGGTCAGCGTCATGTTGGCATTCAGCTCCAGACTCTGGACTGATTTGGTCACCGCGGGTTCGTCGCCAACCGCGGCAACGCGACGCTTGAGCAGGGCATTCATCAGCGTGGATTTGCCGACATTCGGAATGCCCATAATCATCATGCGCAAAGGCTTGATGCCGCCGGTCCGATGTGGCGCCAGCCCCTGACACAGCTTGGGAATGCGTGCGGCATCGCCTGGCTTCTTGGCGCTCAGAGCAATCGCCTTCACGCCGGGCTGAGCATTGAAGAAGTCCAGCCATTCCTTGGTCACTGCCGGATCCGCCAAGTCGCCCTTATTCAGAAGCTTGAGGCAGGGGCGCTGGCGATGACGGCGCAGCTCATCGATCATCGGATTGCTGCTTGCCATAGGCAGGCGCGCATCGAGGACTTCGATGACAACGTCGGTGCGCTCCATGACCTCCGCTGACTTCTTGCGCGCGGCGACCATGTGGCCGGGAAACCACTGAATGGGCATGCTGAAAACTTTCGGGGAAAGCCGGATTGTACCTAAGCCGCCTCCCGCCTTGCGGGCGAGTGGCTAATTGGCTCCTTGCAGCCAGCGCAAAATGCCGCGTGCTGCCGCATGGCCGGTGGCAATACAGCCCGTGAGGAGATAGCCACCAGTAGGTGCTTCCCAATCGAGCATTTCGCCAGCACAGAACACACCGGGTAGCTGTTTCAACATCAGGTTTGCATCCAGTGCGGTGAAGTCGACCCCACCGGCGGTGCTGATGGCTTCGTCGATGGGGCGTGTCGCCGTGAGCCGCAGTGGCAAGGCCTTGAGCGCCGCAGCAAGCGTTGTGTTGTCATGCATGGCGTCTTTGTCGAGCACCTCGCGCAGTAGGCCGGCCTTGACACCGCTAATGCCCAGGCGGCTTTGCAAATGCGACGACAAGGAGCGCGAGCCACGTGGATGGCCGACTTCGCGTAGCACGCGCTGGCTGTCATGTGAGGGGAGCAAATCCAGCATCACGGTGGCGCTGCCATCGCGGCGTAGGCGGTCACGCAGCGGTGCGGAGAGTGCATAGATCAGCCCACCTTCGACACCGTGCTCGCTGATGACGAACTCCCCTTGCTGTTGGTGGTGCTTCCCATGAACATCGATACAGCTGGCGCTGACATTTTTCAGGGGCACGCCGGCAAAGCGCATGCGGAAGACTTCGCTCCAAGACACTTCAAAGCCGCAGTTGGCAGGTTGCAGCGCAGCCAGCGGGATATTTTGCGCGGCCAGAACGGGCATCCAGGCGCCGTCCGAGCCCAAGCGCGCCCAGCTGCCGCCCCCCATGGCCAGCACCACGGCATCGACTTGATGAATGACCTCGCCATCCGGTGTGGCGAAACGCAGCGACTGATCGGCCTGCCAGCCGAGCCAACGATGGCGCACGTGGATGCGCACGCCAGCACTGCGCAAGCGGTGCAGCCACGCGCGCAATAGCGGGGCAGCTTTCATTTCACGCGGGAAGACCCGGCCTGAGGTGCCGACGAATGTGCTCACGCCCAAGCCCTCGGCCCAGTCTTGCAATGATTGTGGTGTGCAAGCGCTCACCATGGCGCCAAGCTCTGTGCTGCGAATGCCGTAGCGTGTCAGAAAGCGATCAAGCGGCTCGCTGTGGGTCAGGTTGAGTCCGCCGCGACCGGCCATCAGAAACTTCCGCCCCAGCGACGGCATGGCATCGAAGAGATCAATCGTCAGCCCTGCCTGGCTCAGGGTTTCGGCTGCCGCCAGACCGGCTGGGCCGCCGCCAATGACAGCAATACGTGGGGGTGAAGAGGGCATGGCGCGGAGTGTAGCGCAGGCGGCCATTACTGCATGTCCCAAATTATGCTGATTGGCTTCTGGGGCTGGCTTCTGCGATAATCTCGACCCGCTCCTTGCCGCGTTTTCGAACGCCGGCCACTATTTATGTCAGACGCTCCCCAACCCACCATGACCTTCGCCGACCTCGGTTTGTCCGACGCATTGCTGCGCGCACTTTCCGACATCGGCTACGAAACTCCCTCGCCGATTCAGGCCAAGTGCATCCCGCTGTTGATGCAGGGGAACGACATTCTGGGTGAAGCGCAGACCGGTACCGGCAAGACCGCGGCTTTTGCGCTGCCCTTGTTGTCGCTGATCGATCCGAACAAGCGCACCCCACAGGCACTGGTGCTGACGCCGACGCGTGAGCTGGCGATTCAGGTGGCCGAAGCGCTGCAGAGCTATGCCAAGTATCTGAAGGATTTCCATGTGCTGCCGGTGTACGGCGGCCAAAGCATGATTGTGCAGCTGCGTCAGCTGTCGCGCGGTGCCCAAGTCATTGTCGGTACGCCCGGCCGTGTCATGGATCACCTTGAACGCAAGAGCATGGACCTGAAGGATCTGAAGGTCATGGTGCTGGACGAAGCCGACGAGATGCTGCGTATGGGCTTTGTGGATGATGTCGAGTGGATTCTCGAACACACCCCTGAGTCGCGTCAGACCGCATTGTTCTCGGCCACCATGCCTGAGCCGATTCGCCGCATTGCTCACAAGCACATGAGCGAAGCCAAGGAAGTGAAGATCAAGTCGGCGACGTCTACCGTTGCCGCGATTAAGCAAACCTACTGGCAAGTGCGCGGTGCTGATAAGCCAGAGGCGCTGACCCGCATTCTCGAAGCGGAAGAAAATTTTGAAGCAGCCATCGTCTTCGTGCGCACCAAGACCGCCACGCTAGAACTGGCGCAGAAGCTAGAAGCGCGTGGCTATGCCGCGGCCGCGCTGAACGGCGACATGACCCAAGGTCTGCGCGAACAAGTGATCGAGCAGCTCAAGAACACCACGTTGGACATCGTTGTGGCAACCGACGTTGCCGCTCGCGGCATCGACGTGCCGCGCGTCAGCCACGTTATCAACTACGACGTGCCGTACGACACTGAATCATATGTGCACCGTATCGGCCGTACCGGCCGTGCAGGCCGTACCGGCAATGCCATCCTGTTTGTCGCCCCGCGTGAAATGCGCATGCTCAAGGCCATTGAGCGCGCTACGCGTCAGCCGATCGAAGCCATCCAGCTGCCGACCATGGCTGCTGTGGCGGATCGCCGTGTTGCGCAGTTCAAGAAGCAGATTGTTGACGTCATCAACCGTGAGCCGCTGGGCTTCATGGAAACCGTGGTGGCCGATCTGTCGCGCGAAGAGGAATTGGGCATGCATGAAGTTGCTGCCGCACTGGCTTGGCTGGCGCAACGTGATCGCCCGCTACAGCCGGAAGGCCGTGACTACGAAGCCTCCAACTTCTCCGCCGAAGGCTCGCGTAAGCCTGCTCGTGAGCGTACGCCGGAAGAGAAGGAACAACGTACCGAAATCCTCGCCAAGCGTCGTGACTTCAGTGCTGGCCATCTGCAGAAGTACCGCATCGAAGTGGGCAAGTCGCACGGTGTGCTGCCCAAGGAAATCGTTGGCGCGATTGCCAACGAGGGCGGTATCGAAGGCAAGATGATTGGCCAGATTAATTTGTTTGACGAGTACAGCACGGTGGAACTACCCGAGCTGCCGGATGCACTGCTGAACAAGCTGCAGAAGACCCGCGTGCGTCAGCGTGTGCTGCTGATCAAGCCAGATGATGGCAGCTCGCCTTCGCCCGCGCCGCGTGCCCGCAAGAGCTACAAGGACGAAGGCAGCAGCTTCAGCGACAAGCCACCACGCAAGACGCTGGCTAAGCCGGAAAAGGCTTTCGGAGAAAAAGCGTTTGGCGAAAAGAGCTTTGATGCCGAGAAGAAGCCGTATGGCGAGAAGAAGGCCTACGGTGACAAAAAGCCATTTGCGGACAAGAAGCCCTACGGCGAAAAGACCAAGTCTTTCTCAGCCGGCTTCAAGAAGGACGGTAGCAAGCCGCCAGCACGCAGCATGAGCGCAGGTGTGAAGAAGAAGCCTGCGAAGTAATCAGCGTATGTCGTAAGTCCCATCGAGCCGGCCCTGCCGGCTCGATTCACATGGGCCTCGCCAATCGCTGAGGCTCGCCCAGATTTAGGTGGGATCAGCCTGTGCCGCTTGCTGTTGCTGCGCGCGTTGATAAGCGAGCACCACCTGCGTGGCCTGTGCCATCACCTGCTTAGCCATGTCGGCCGGCAGGGAATGATTCAGCGCGGTGAACAAGCCCTGCGTGGTTTCCTGCGCCAACGAGCTGTGCTCAGGGTCAGCAGCGAAATTTGGATCAAGGCAGCGCAGCTGGATATGCGCCAGCGCATCGGCAACCAAGCGCCACCCATAGGTCGGCATCATTTCCGTAAGCACGCGCATCATGCTGCCGAGGTGTTGCAGCAAACGTTCTGCCGGTTCGCGCTCATCACACGCCACCATGGCATGCCAGAGCGCGAGGTGAATGCCGCGGCGTAACTCGATCTTGAAATCAATGGCGTTGTCTTCACGCGCTTCAATCGCCGCGAACTGCTGTTCAAAACGTGCGCTGGCCTGCGCGTCGAGCGGGTTGCGCAGATTGCCCAGCAGTGTGGTTAAGCCGGGCAGGGCGGCTAGCCCGAAAGCCTGAGTCCAGGCCAAGCCCCATTGATCAAGGCCACTGATCAGCAGCGCGAGGCGGAGGGTATTGGCTTCTTCACTGCTCCCTTGCATGGCCCAGTCGCGTGCCCGGGCTTCGATGACTGATAGACCGAGTTCGGCGGCGGCTTCGTCGCCTTCGGCGAGCAGCCGGAAAATGCGGATAAAACCATCTTGGGCCAGACCGGCCGCTTCCTTCTGGACGGCAGCATCAGCCAGTCCAGCGAGTTCATCATTGGGAAGTGTCATTCTTGTTCGGGTGTTTTGCTATGCGGTGCAGCCTGCATCGAGGCCCGCATTGTAGCCAATGTGCTGCGCTGCATCTCTAGCCCCTGAATGGTGGCTTGCAACATACTCAGGTTCATCTGCAACCAGCCTTCCACGGCCTTCATGTCGGCAATGCGCTTGTCGAGTTCATTGCTGTCGAACGTGGGTGCGACCATGCCGGGCATGGCGAATCCCATGCTGCCCCACAGGGCTTTGACTGCTTCAAACGGATCAGCGGGCGGCGGGGTGCCGGCGCTCATTACGCCATCGCCGGTTGCAACTCACGAACAGGCGACATGTGCGGACGCGCGACAGGGGTAGCAGGCGCTACCGGGCGCAGCACGCGCGGCACTTCTTCGACCTGTTGGATCGGGATTTGCAGCAAGTCGAGCACCTGCTTAGCCACATTGCAGCAGGCATCGGCGAGGGCCGGTGGAATGTCATTGCCGATTTCGCTCTTCAACAGTAGCTTGGTGGCATTGAATGCATTGACGGGCATGAGGATGCGATCGCGGTAGGGCGCAAGTAGCTCATCGACCGTACGTTCCGCTGTGTCACGCTGCCATGGGATCACCGGCCATTGGGTTGGAATGGCGTAGGCGCGCGGGAACATCTCAAGGTCACGAATCAGGGTACGGATATCTTCATGCGAATCACGGAAGGGCAGCAGCACCAGATCAGCCAGACTGTAGAGCTTGCGGTCCATCTCGGTGCGGTTACCGCCGCCGTCAACCACGCCCATCCATGAGTTGAGGGAGCGGATCTTATCAGTTACTTTCGCCAGCGCTTCGCGGGTGCGCGCATCGGCCACCAGATAACGGCGACCTTCTGGGCTCAGCGGTTCGCGCGCGGTATCGGTGAGGACGCAGACTGAGCGTTGCCCGAGCAGCCCCAAACCCTGACACAGCATGTGTGAGAGTGTGGTCTTGCCGGTGCCGCCCTTGTTACCGATGATGCAAATAATGTCTGCCATAAGATCTCCGCGAACCCCTGAATGGTCTGGCTGGGGTGCTTTCTGGATTGAATTATGGCGAGCGGCGCAAACGGCGATGCGCCGAAATGACAGGGGAAAGGGTGTTTGTCTAAACGGGGAGGAGCTGAGCCAGAAAAGTCCTTCAGTTCTGAGGCTTAGCGATGGTTTTTAACCCAATGGTGTAGCAATAAAGCTGGGTCTGGCGCGGGTCATCTACCTCAATCACCGGGTCTGCAGGCGCGTCTGGAACGGGAAAGCTGTTACTGATCAAACGCTTGCCGCTGCCCAGCTCGGCCTGAACTTTGTCCCATAGGGCTGGCATCGGTGCGGGAGAGAGAAATGCATAGACCGTGTCATAGCCGCTCAACGAGTGTTGCCAAAAGTCACCATATCGGATGGTGACATTACGGCGCCCCATATTCAGCAGTCTAGCGACCAGCCAAGTCGCCGGTGCATGCTCGATGCCGGTGAACAGACAGTCTGGCCGCGTCAGTGCCAGACGGCGCAGCAGGTGCCCGTCGCCGCAGCCAATATCGATGACGTTTGCATTGGTCGGCAGCAGGTCTGCCACGGCCATGGCCGTAGCCTGATTGCTTAGATACAGGGGCACTCGGCTTTTGTCGGTGCGCCAGAAAATCAGCAGGGTCAGGACAAAGGCTGCTAGATACCAGCCCGGCGCAATCTGCAGCGCCAAGGCAATCACAACTAATGGCATGAATAGCAGATGAATCAGACACCACCAGCGCGGCGCATCCAATTTCCAACTGATGCCGCTGGCACACAGGCCTTGCAACACTGCGAGTATTAAGGGCTGGCGTAGCCAAGTAACCGGCAGCAGATACGCCAGCGCAAACACAATGAGTGCGCCGCCAAGCTGGGCGAACAGAGCGGGGCGCAATGGCGAGGCGCTGGTGGAGGTGAGCGACATGGGGTGAATGATACCTGCCGTTACCGGGTGGCCGTCAGCAAGGGGGCCGGCGCAGGGGTGCCGCACGGTACAATAGCGCCTTTGCGCTTGCGCAGTATTTTCCGGAATCCACCATGAGTCTCCAGTGCGGCATCGTCGGTCTGCCTAATGTCGGCAAGTCCACCCTCTTCAATGCGCTGACCAAGTCAGGCATCGCAGCAGAAAATTATCCCTTCTGCACCATCGAGCCGAACGTCGGCATCGTCGAAGTGCCCGATTCGCGTTTGGCCGAGCTGTCGAAGATCGTCAATCCGCAAAAGATTCAGCCGGCGATTGTCGAGTTTGTGGATATCGCGGGTCTGGTGGCTGGCGCCTCCAAGGGGGAGGGTCTGGGCAACCAGTTCCTCGCCAATATCCGCGAGACCGATGCAATTGTGCACGTGGTTCGCTGTTTTGCTGACGAGAACGTTGTGCACGTTGCTGGCAAGGTGGACCCGCTGTCCGACATCGAAGTGATCGATACCGAGCTGGCCTTGGCCGACCTTACTGCAGTTGAGCGTACGCTGACCAAGAACAAGAAACTCGCTAGCACTGGCGACAAAGATGCCAAGGTGCTGGTCGCTGTCCTTGAAAAGTGTATGACGCAGCTGAATCAGGCCAAGCCGATTCGCGCATTGGGTCTGGACAAGGAAGAGCTGGCGGCCATCAAGCCACTGTGTTTGATTACCGCCAAGCCGGTGCTGTATGTCGCCAACGTGAAGGAAGACGGTTTCCAGAACAACCCGCATCTTGATGCAGTGAGCCAACGTGCAGCGGCCGAAAAGGCTGAGGTCGTGGCGGTCTGCGCAGCGATTGAAGCAGAAATCGCCGAGCTGGATGATGAAGAAAAGCAAATGTTCCTTGCTGATCTGGGGCTGGAGGAGCCGGGCCTGAATCGTCTGATCCGTGCCGGCTACAAGCTACTGGGTCTGCAGACTTACTTCACCGCCGGCGTGAAAGAAGTGCGCGCCTGGACCATTCATATTGGCGATACCGCGCCGCAAGCCGCAGGCGTGATTCACACCGACTTCGAAAAAGGCTTTATTCGCGCCCAGACCATTGGCTTCGACGACTACATCCAATACAAGGGTGAAGCTGGCGCCAAGGAAGCGGGCAAGATGCGCGCGGAAGGCAAGGAATATGTCGTCAAGGACGGCGACGTCCTGAACTTCCTCTTCAACGTCTAAGGCAGAGGGTAGCGGGGGCGGGCCATGGGTGAGGTGCGCTACCGTGGCCGCTTTGCCCCGTCGCCCACCGGGCCCTTGCATTTCGGCTCGCTGGTCGCTGCAGTTGGCAGTTACCTTGAAGCCCGTACGCAGCAGGGCGAGTGGCTGGTACGCATCGAAGATGTTGATGCGCCGCGTTGCCGCATTGAGCATGAGTCTGCCATTCTGCGCACGCTGGTGTGTTACGGCTTTCGCATTGATGGCGAGATCATGCGCCAACGTGATCGTACGCTCGCATATCAGTCAGCGTTGAACCTGTTGCATGAGTATCAGCGGGTGTTCGGCTGTGCCTGCACGCGCAAGGAAATTGGTGACGCATTGCTCGGCAGCGATGGTGCGCCGATCTATCCCGGCACCTGTCGCGAAGGCTTGCCAGCGGGCAAAGAGGCGCGTGCCTGGCGTTTCAAAGTGGACGATGAGACGGTGACTTTCACCGATGCCGTACAAGGCGAGATCACGCAGCATCTCGCGCACGCCGTTGGCGATTTCGTCTTGCTGCGCGCCGATGGCCTGTTTGCCTATCAGCTTGCCGTGGTGCAGGACGATGCTGACCAAGCTATTACGCATGTGGTGCGGGGGGCCGATCTCCTTGACTCAACCCCGCGGCAGATTGCATTGCAGCAATGCCTTGGCGTGCCCACGCCGCACTATGCGCACTTACCTGTGGTGTTGAACGCCGCTGGCGAAAAACTCTCCAAGCAAACCTTGGCCGAACCGCTCAATGATGACGACCCGGTGCCTGCGTTGTGGCGCGCGCTGAATTTTCTGGGCCAGCAACCGCCACTCGCGCTGCGCAGTGGTACGCGAGATGCGCTGTGGCAATGGGCGTTTGAGCATTGGTCGCTGGCGCGCGTGCCCCAACACATTTCCTCTCCCTTATCTGATTGAATCATGCTGATCACCCAAGATACCGATTTGAAGCGCTTGTTTGAAACCGTACGCACCATTGCGGTGGTGGGGTGCTCACCGAAACCTGAACGGCCGGGCCACTATGTCGCCAAATATCTGCAGGACCTCGGCTTCCGCGTGATTCCTGTGAACCCGGGGCAGACTGAGATTTTGGGTGAGAAGTGCTATGCCTCACTGCGCGACATTCCCGAGCCAGTCGATATGGTGGACTGCTTCCGTCGTGCCGAGGATATTCCACCCATCGTGGAGGATGCTATTGCGATTGGCGCCAAGTTTATCTGGATGCAGCTTGGCATCGTCAATGAAGAGGCCGCCCAGCGTGCGCTCGATGCAGGCATCGAGGTGGTGATGGATCGCTGCCCGAAGATCGACTATCCGCGCCTGTTTCGCTGATCAGTGCAGCTTGCTGTAGCCAGCCAGACCGATCAGGGTGCGCACGGTGCCGTAGGCAAGCCAGGCCGCTAGGCGGTAGTACCAAGGCAACTTCACCCAGCCCTCGATTTTAACGCCACCGGTTGCAATGGCATGGGTGAGATCGGCACGTAGCGATGAAGCAAACGCCTTGTCGCGCACGACGAGATTCGCCTCGCGCGCCAGCAGTAGACTGAAGGGGTCAATGTTGGATGAGCCCACAGTCGCCCAGTCATCGTCAATGACCGCGACCTTCGCATGCAAGAAGCTGTGGCGATATTCGTAAATGTTCACGCCGGCGCTCAACATCTGTTCGTAGAGCGCGAGCGTTGCAAAGTACTGCAGCCGATACTCGACTTTACCTTCGAGCAGCAAGGTCACATTGACGCCGCGTTGTGCGGCATCGATCAACGCCTGTCGGAAGCGCCGCCCCGGCAGGAAATAGGCATTAGCAATCAAGATCTCATTTTGCGCGTTTTGCATGGCATCGAGATAGGCGTTTTCAATGCTGCGCCGATGACGCAGGTTGTCACGCACGAGTAAGGCGGCATGCATCTGCCCTTCACTTGCCGTTGTGATTTGGCGCGGAGGTGCCGCGCGATAGCGGCGCCCTAGGCTGGCCCATCGCACCAGCTCCCACAGGCGTGTCATGGTGTGATGGATCGGTGCAACCACAGGGCCTTCGACCCTCACCGTATAGTCGAGCCGCGGCCGACCAGCGTCATCCAGATCGTCGATGATATTGATGCCACCAATGAAGCCAACCCCCGCATCAATGCATGCCAGCTTGCGATGCAGTCTGCGTAAGCGTTGTTTGCGCATGCGAAAACGCGCTAGCTCAGGGCGATAGATCATGACTTCGACCCCGGCCCTACGCATCTGCTCACCTAGCCCCGGCATGAAGTCAGGGCTACCAAAACCATCTACCATGACATGCACGTTGATGCCACGTTGGGCCGCCGCACTCAATGCGTCGGCGATTTTTTGGCCAGTAGCATCCGTCGCAAAAATGTAGGTTTCAAGGCGGATTTCAGCCTGTGCGGTAGCGATGGCCTGCAGCAGCGCCGAGAAAAAGGCCTCCCCGCTGTGCAACAGGCGGACATGGTTGCCACTGCTGAAGGGGATGAGGGACATCAGCTGTGCGGCTGCAAATAGGCCGACAGTGCGGCATGATCGGAAATGCGCGCCCAACCGGGGCCCACATGCAAGGTCGCTTTTTCGACACGGAAGCCACGCACATAGATGCGATCAAGGCGCATCAGCGGCATGGCGGCGGGGAAGCTGCGCGTTGGCTTGCCATGCGGGCCGGCAAATACTTCATCCAGCTGCAAGCGCTGCGCCAGATGGCGGTGTGCCTGATTGCGCCAATCGTTAAAGTCGCCTGCGATGATGAGCGGTGCGTTAGCAGGTACCAGCTCTTCAATATTCGCGGCGAGTGCGTCCATCTGGCGCCGTCGGCTGGCCGCGAAGAGTGATAAATGCGCACAAACGCAATGCAAGGCTTGTGTCCACCCTTCGGGTTGCACCGTGCAATGCAGAAGCCCGCGCTTTTCAAAACGCAGGTGCGTCACATCTTGGTTGCGGCTGTGCAGGATAGGAAAGCGTGACAGGATGGCGTTGCCATGGTGTCCGTGGTCATACACCACGTTTTGCGCGTAGGCCTGATGCCAGATGTCGTCGGCGAGGAACTCGTGCTGTGGCGTGCCGGGCCATTGGTGATGACGCAGCGCATGTTTTTCATGCAGCCCCTGCACCTCCTGAAGGAAAATGAGATCTGGATTCAGGGCCTGCAACTGAGCGCGCAACTCATGCACCATCAGGCTTCGGTTGAATTGCGAGAAGCCCTTGTGGATGTTGTAGGTGGTGACATGCAAGGCAGGCAGGCTCATAGTCCGATTCTGCCATGAGCGGCACAGTGTGTCGGGAAAGAATAATTCGTGTGCTCAGCCGGAAACTCAGCATGGTGAATTCTCGTCATGCTTCAATAGCGCCTCTACGAAGAGACGACTGACCATGAATTCCTTAAGCCAACCTGCAACCGAAACTTCAGAACTTGCCATCGCCCTGCAGGCGAAAATTGACAGCAAGACCAAGCCCCTCGGCGCGCTGGGCCAATTGGAAACCCTAGCCCTGCAGCTCGGCCTGATTCAGCAGCGTCTGACACCCCAATTGAGCCAGCCACATATCCTCGTGTGTGCCGGCGATCATGGCGCTGCCCGCGCGGGGATTTCCGCCTATCCGCAGGATGTGACCTGGCAGATGGTGGAAAATTTTCTCGCCGGTGGTGCCGCCATCAATGTGTTTGCCCGACAGGCCGGTATGCAACTGGTCGTAGCTGATGCGGGTGTGAATCATGACTTTGGTGCGCGCCCGGGCTTGCTTGATGTGAAGGTTGCGCACGGTACTGCCAGTTATCTGGACGGTGCGGCGATGACCACTGAGGAGTGTGCAGCAGCCATGCAGCATGGCGCCGATGTGGTGGCGCGCCTGCATGACGCCGGCTGTAATGTGCTCGGTTTCGGCGAGATGGGTATCGGCAACACGGCGGCAGCCTCATTGATCACGCACTGCCTGACGGGGGCGCCCTTATCAGCGTGTGTTGGGCGGGGCACCGGCCTTGATGATGCTGGCCTTGAGCGTAAGCAAGCGCTGCTTGCACAGGCGCTCTCAGGCGCGAAGATTGCGCGTGATGATGCGCCAGCGGTGCTGGCACACTTTGGCGGTTTTGAAATTGCCATGCTGGCCGGGGCCATGCGCGCCGCTGCTGCACGACGCATGGTCTTACTGATCGATGGCTTTATCGTTACCTCGGCCTTGCTGGTCGCGACACGCTTGTCGCCGGAGGTGCGCGCCTGTTGCATTTTTGCACATTGCTCTGCTGAGGCCGGACACCGCCTACAGCTGCAGTACCTGCAGGCCGAACCCTTGCTGCAGCTGGGGCTGCGGTTGGGTGAAGGTACGGGTGCTGCGCTGGCCTACCCATTACTTCAGTCGGCATGCTTATTTATGGACGAGATGGCGAGCTTTGCCAGTGCCGGCGTCAGTGAGGCATGAAGTCGTAAAACTGAAAGCGACTACAATGGAAAGTCGTTCACGCTACAGACGCGAGGCCCCGTATGAGTAGCCTGTTTGCTGATCCAAGTATTCTTCTGGTTGAGCCGTCGGCCATGCAGGCCAAGGTGGTGAGCAAGGCTTTCCGTGAGTTGGGCATGGATCGTATTCGCACGGCTGAAAATGGCTGGGGTGCGTTGGCGGAAATGCGCGAGGTGCGCCCGGAAGTGGTAGTGAGCGCGCTCTATCTGCCGGACATGTCTGGTCTTGATCTTGTATTGGCAATGCGTGAGGAAACCGATCTGGCCGGTATCCCCTTCATTCTGGTGTCGAGTGAGACACGACCGCAAGCCTTAGACCCTGTTCGTCAAGCCGGCATATGCGGGCTTCTGCCCAAGCCGTTTACGACCGCACAGCTTCGCAAGGTGCTTGATACCACCCTCGATTTTCTGGCACTTGAGCACACGACATCGATAGATTTTCGCGCTGAAGAACTTAAGGTGCTGCTCGTTGATGACAGTGGTAGTGCACGCCGCTTCATGCGCCGCATGCTGGAAAATTTGGGCATCACGAATTTTATTGAAGCCGAGAATGGACGTAAGGCGGTTGAGTTGCTGGCCGGCACAATGGTCGATTTGGTGGTGACGGATTACAACATGCCAGAAATGGATGGACAGGCCTTGGTCCAGCATATTCGGCAGCACAGCTGGCAGAAGGATGTACCCATCCTGATGGTGACCAGCGAGGCCGATGCCAGCCGACTGGCAGCGGTTGAGGCAGCCGGTGTATCAGGCATTTGCGACAAGCCTTTCGAGGCCAGTGTGGTGAGCGATTTGCTTGGACGCTTGCTGGCCAATCGTGAGTGATCAAATGCTGCTTGTCGTCCTGTGAGCATTGATTTGATTCGCCGCGAAGCCAGCTATTTTTTTGCCGCCCTGCGATTCTTTACCCGCTTGCCGGTGCCAGCTTGGGTCGGGCATTCGCAGGATCAGCTCGATCATGCAGCGCGCTACTTTTCCATCGTTGGTCTTGTCGTCGGTACGTTGGGAGCGCTGGCGACATGGCTGGCCGCATGGGCGCTGCCGCTTTCGCTGGCGATCCTGCTGGGCATGGCAGCGACGCTGCTCGTCACGGGCGCCTTCCACGAGGACGGCTTTGCCGATAGCTGCGATGGTTTCGGCGGCGGGTGGGACAAAGCGCAAGTCCTGACCATCATGAAGGACTCCCGTCTCGGTAGTTACGGTGCCATCGGCATCATGCTGCTATTGCTGGCTAAGTGGAACGCCCTGATGGAACTGGAGGAGTGGCTACTGGTCGGCTTGCTGGCGGCACATGCGAGTTCGCGTGCTGCTGCCGCAACCCTGATTTACGCTCTCGACTACGTGCGCGATGAGGACAGCAAGGCCAAGCCGCTGGCGCGCCGTATGTCGTTTGCTGAGCTTGCCTTGGTTTGGTCGTTTGGGTTCTTACCCTGCCTGCTTTTACCTTGGCAAAACGCGCTGTGTGCTGTTCTGTTGCAGGTGTTGGTGGTGTGGGCGTGGGCACGCTACAGTGTCCGTCGGATTGGGGGCTATACCGGCGATGTCCTTGGTGCTACTCAGCAGCTAGGTGAGCTGGCGTTCTACTGTGGTCTGTTGTGCGTCTTTACCTGGTAAGACATCCAGCTGTCGCCGTTGATGCCGGGGTGTGTTACGGCAGTAGCGACCTGCCCCTGTATGCTGGCTGGGAGACGTCTCTGGCTGGTTTGCGGGCTGCCTTGCCAGCGGGATTACCCGTTCATTCAAGCCCACTGCGCCGCTGCCATGAGCTGGCGGCAGCGTTATCCCCTTCCGCTCGCATCGATTCGCGTTTGCGCGAGCTCGATTTTGGACGCTGGGAGATGCAAGCGTGGGACCAGATTCCGCGTGATGAGCTGGATGCCTGGGCAGCAGCACCATTGACTTATGCGAGCCATGGCGGCGAAAGTGTGGCCATGATGCAGATGAGGGTTGCCGAGGCGCTCAATGCGCTCAACGCCGACTGCCTATGGGTCACGCATGCGGGGGTGATGAAGCTGGTGTGCGCCCAGCTATTGAGCTTGCCTGAGTCGCAGTGGCTTGGAATGTCGTTCGCTCATTTAGGCATCGTGTGTCTTGAGCACAACAGTGCGGCGCCTGCCGGATGGCGCTTGTTGCCTTGAGTCAGTGAGGGGCGCTTGCAGCGGGTTGCAAGTACGCAAGCAGTTGCCGCAGATTTCCGTCCATCGAGAATTGTGCGCGTACGGTTTCCTTGCCCAATGCCGCCATGGCCTGCATTTCTTCAGGATGGTTGAGTGCCCAATCCAGCTTAGCCTGCCAAGCGGTGACATCTTCGGGCGCTGCCAGCAAGCCGGTTTTGCCATCCACAATCGTTTCTGGAATACCCCCCGTATCGCTGGCAACAACAGGAATACCAAGCCCTAACGCCTCAATTTGCGACATGCCAAGAGGCTCATAGGTGGATGGCATGAGGACCAGGGTTGCCTGTCGCATCAGGGCAGGGACTGCACTGACCATGCCAAAAAACAGTACGTGTGCTTCTAGTTGTCGCTCCGCCACTTCCCGTTTCAACACAGCATCCAACTCTCCTTCTCCCGCAATCACATAGCAAAGATCAGGAAATTTTTGCACAAGCCCCGGGAGTGCTTGCAGGATAGTGTGATGCCCTTTTTCACTGCGCAGCATGGCCGCATGCACGAGTAGCTTGCGAGTTCCCCCCCCGAGTTGCGCCAGTAATTCGGGCGATACATTTTCCTGGCTACGCGCGTCGTTGTGTTCGAACGGAATGCCCGGGTAGAGCACACTGATACGTTCTGGTTTGATTTTCGGGTTGCGCAGGAGCAAATGCTTAAGGAACGCGCTAGGAACCAGCGTCAGATCGAAGAGCGTGTTGTAAGTGAACGCATGAGGTTGCCCTGGTTGATATGTACGTGATCTGACCAAGAGCGGGCGCTTAAAAAACAGCCTTGCCGCGAGTGCAGCAGTGTTGGCATCGTGACCGCTGTGTGAGATGACCGCATCCGGCGAGAACTCGGTGATGATGCGCCGCAAACCCAAAATGCTCGGCGGATGCAGGCTGTTACGAAAGGACAGGTGAGTGACGCTGATCTGTCCTTCAGTGGCAACTGTACTGATACGGCTATTGGGGCGACATACCAGCCGAGTCTCGATACCGAGGTGTTGCAAACCCTTGGCTTGCGCCAGTAATTGCAGCTCTTGTCCGCCGATATTTGGCGAGCTTTCCGTGAACAGGACGCGACGTATTTCAGCCATCAGTGTGTGTGATTAGGTGGGGCTGATGACAGCAATACCCCCATGGCCCAGACAAACATCAACCGCTCCGCTAGGTCAAGCATAAAAGAGTTGAATAGATTGCCGATCAGGAAGGCGATAAGCACCCCTATGGCCATCACAACGAAAGGTTGCGGCTGCGCAAGCGCCTGCCGCCAGCAGCTGAAATAGAAAAAAAACAGAACACCTAACCCAATCAATCCGTATTGCGCGGCTATCAGCAAATACTGGTTGTGCGGATTGTTGGATGGGGGGAGCGGTGTGCCGACAATTTGCGCTTCATATGCTTTAGGAAAGCCATCAGTCCCGACACCGATAATCGGATGCTGCTTGATGATGGCGAGAGAGGTTGCATAGTAGTCAAAGCGCATACCAATGGAAGAAGACTGATCGCCGCGAGTGGTTGACCAGTTTAAGCCTTCACTGATTGCGGTATCAGTGCGTAGTTTGAAGCTTGGCGATGCAATGTAAGCAACGCTGGCTAACCCGATACTTGCGATAAGTCCAATTAACAAGCCGTAACGTGGGAATCGCATATGGAATAGGAAAACCAGCAAGCCGAGTAGCGCCATTTGGCCTGTTCGCCCCTGGATCATGAAGAGTGCGTTGCTGATAGCCAAGAAAACAAGAAGCAAAATGCCATATCGCCGTAGGTTGTCTGGTAAGCGTAGTGCGGCGACATACAGGAAGAAGGCCGCCAATATCATGAAGAATCCATGCGTGATGTGCAACTTGAAGACGATGGGATTGGTCGGGTGCGTATTCTTGAATAAGCCGATAGGGAGCCACTCAAGCCAAATCAGCATAGAGAGAAATAAGGTCAGTACCATGGCTGCACAAAAGCCACCAATCGCACGCCATTTTTCTTCTGCGCTGAGCTGCAAGGTCAGAATGATGGGCAGAATGAATATTGAAGCGTATTTGCTTGCATAGTGCGTACTGTCATCGTTGACACCATAGAGCATGCCGATCAGTACAAGGCCATAAAAAAGCCCTGCCGCCTTGGCGGCGGCCGATGTCTTGATAACGGCCCATTTTTCCTGCCAGTGACCACTAAGCAACCAGCTAACAACAACAAGCAGCAGCATCAAGTTTGCAAGCGCAGGTGTAAGCGGCAGTGCGAAGCCCAGAGCGGCCAGCCCCCATACGGCAACACTGCGGGCGCGCTGATTGAGTAGGGTGATATTCATAGGAGTTACAGCCAGTCTGTGTGTGCGGGCTGAGCGAGATTCAGCGTCGCGAGATCATGGATGGCAGTTGTGTCGCTGCCGGTCCTGCCGGCAGTCCGCCAGCGCGGCATACGTTGTCCGTAGAGCTCGACCAAGCCGGCCAGAGGCGACTCGCGTGTTGCGCCAGGCAGTGGCACGATGCAGCTGCTGGGGGAGCCAAGGACGTTGGCTGCCCAGTGTGAATAACCGGAGATGGGCGTTGCCAACAATGTTGGGCAGCAGGCTAGGGCAAACAGATCCGCAACCGGATTTACCGTGGAGCGATGATCCGGGCCCTTGTAGTCATAGTGGGATAGCGTGTCGAGACTGAAAGTGTCGAAGCGTGCGTGCAGATTGCTGAAGGCTGCCGGGTCACCCGTGCATGACAGGAAAAAGCTCACATCTGGCTGCGCCTTCGCAATGCGCGCCATGGTTTCTTCGTACCACCATACGGGCACCGCTGGCCATTCTTTGCCGATCTGGTAGCAATCGGGGTTTTCCAGCTCGTAATCGCCTTGGCGGATATGCACGCCGACAATCGGACGCCCCTGACGACTGGCGAATGTGGTGCGAATAGCGGCAGCGAGATGCGGTGCCAGATGGATCTTGCGAGCGGCTTCGAGGTAAATTGGGGCCAAGACATCTTCAGGCCCATCCAGTGAGCGCAGAATGATTTTCTGTCCAGCAAGCCGTGCAAAGGTGGCCGCATCGCAGTTACGGATGCGTTCTGCCCCGATACGGGCCAACACGCGTACCTTGCCGCGGCGCGTGTCATCCACAGAAAATGAGTCAAGCTCGTGCCAATCGAGGATAATTTCATGGCCGTAGGCTTGGCGTATGGCAAATGCCAGCGGCAAAACTTCGAGTCGATTGGAAACTCCGACAAACTCGTCAATGTATAGCTTGGGCATATCAGTCTACTTGTTTTGCCTGCGGCGAAGTGATCGCGCATTATAGTCAAACCCACCCCCTACCTGTGACGCCAGCCCCATTGTGAAGCCCCTTCCTACCAATCCTCGTCAGATTCTGGTGACATGTCCGCAACGCCTTGGCGATGTACTATTGACTACAGCCTTGATTCACTCGCTCAAGCAAGCTTGGCCAGCGGCTGCCATTGATGTGCTGGTGTTGCGAGGGACGGAATCAGTGCTGACCGGCAATCCAGATATTCGGCAAGTGTTGGTGCAGGTTCAGCGCGCTTCCCTGTGGAGCAAGGTGCGGGAGGCGTTTGGCTTGTGGCGTCGTTACGATATTGCCGTGGCCGCGATGCCGACTGATCGTTCACGTCTGTCCGCCTGGATTGGTGGGCGTTTCCGTGTTGGCTTTCTGACCCCGCAGCAGGGCGAGCAGCGCAAGGCCTTCCTGCTAGATCGGCACGTCAGTTTTGATGATTTGGATACGCACACGGTGTCCATGCAGGCGCAACTACTCCTGCTGCTGGAGATCCCAGCGCGCATGCAGGTGGTCTTGCCTCAGCTTGATGTGGCTGCGCAAGCCGCTTTCACTGCCAGCCTGCCTGATGTGCCATATGTAGTACTCCACCCCTGCCCTAAGTTCCGCTACAAAATGTGGCGCCAACACGCTTGGGTCGAGTTGGCCGAATGGCTGCATGCATGCGGCTTGAGTGTCGTATTCAGTGGTGGCAGTGATGCAGATGAACTAGCCTATGTCGCAGCGATTCAGGCTCAGCTATCGTTCAATAGCCGCAATCTGGCGGGACAATTGTCCTTAGCGCACACCAGTGCATTGTTGAAACACGCCGCATTTTATGTGGGGCCAGATACGGTGGTTACGCATATGGCGGCTGCCAGTGGCACGCCTACGCTGGCACTGTTTGGTCCATCGAATCCGGTCAAGTGGGGGCCGTGGCCTGCCAACAGGACAGAACCCACCAGCCCGTGGTCACGCGTCGGCAGTGGACGACAGGGGAATGTCTTTTTGCTTCAGGGGCAGGGCAGCTGTGTACCTTGCCTGCTGGAAGGCTGTGATCGTCATGTGAATAGCCTCAGCGACTGTCTTGAGTACCTAGAGGTGCAACGCGTCAAAGACGCGCTCAAAAGCTTGCTGGCCGCGCCTGATAAGTCCCCGGTATTGCTCGATTGCTAATCAGTTGCTGTGTTGCAGACGATACAGCCTTGCATAGGTGCCATCGGCGGCCAGCAGCTCAGCATGTGAGCCGCGTTCTACAACTTGACCTTCGGCCAGCACCAAAATTCTGGTAGCGCGTTCAATGGTCGAGAGGCGATGAGCTATTACCAGTGTTGTTCGTCCCTGCATCAAAGTTTCCAATGCTGCCTGAACATGGCGCTCTGACTCGCTATCAAGCGCCGAGGTGGCTTCATCCAAGATCAGGATCGGCGCATTCTTCAGCAGCGCACGGGCAATAGCCAAACGCTGACGTTGCCCACCTGAAAGCTTGACGCCCAGTTCGCCGACTTGCGTATCGAAGCCTTCTGGCAAAGACTCGATGAACTCAAGTGCATGTGCAGCCCGTGCAGCGGCCACAATGTCAGCATGTGTTGCTTCAGCCTGCCCGTAGGCAATATTGGCGGCGATGCTGTCGTTGAACAGGACAACGTCTTGGCTCACCAATGCAATGTTCTGGCGCAGGCTGGCTAGGCTGATATTTTCTAAGGCATGCCCATCGATGCTTATGGTGCCTGTCGTACTTGGATAAAAGCGCGGTAGCAAGCTGGCGATAGTGCTCTTTCCGCTGCCCGACTGACCTACCAGTGCGACGCACTCTCCGGGCGCAATATTGAAACTGATATTCTCCAGGGCAGCCCGTTCGGCACCTGGATAGCGGAAACCCACTTTGTCGAATTCGATCGCACCCTGACTGCGGCCCAACACCTCGGTACCACTGTCATTCTCGGGTTCGGCATCAATCACGCTGAATACACTCTCGGCCGCAGCGAGTCCTCGCTGAATTGGCGCGTTAACGTCGGTTAATCGTTTGAGCGGGCCGAGCAACATCATCATGGCAGTAATGAAGGAAACAAAACTGCCTACCGTTGCCTCTTCATTCACTGCCTGCCGCAACGCGATAGCCATGATGACCGCAAGTGCGATAGCAACGAAGAACTGCACCAGTGGCCCTTGCCCTGCTGAAGCAGCAGTAGCGCGCATATTTTGTCGGCGTTGATCATGGATAGCGCGATTAAAACGCTGTGCCTCGTAACTGTGTCCACCGAATATCTTGATGATTTTCTGACCAGCAATACTTTCCTGCAGAATTTGCGTCAACGCCCCTTGTGACTCTTGAACATTGCGCGCTATCCGGCGCAACCGCTTGCTGAAAATCTGCACCGCGAGAAATATGCAAGGAACCATGCTCAGGGTGATCAACGTAAGCTGCCAATTCAAATAGAACAGCCAACCTAGGAGGCCGAAAATAATAAGGCTATCCTTGATGAGCGTTGTTAGTGCAGTAGTGGCAGCAGCGGCGACATTGGTGACGTCATAGGCCACGCGTGACATTAGATGCCCGGACAAGGTGTCAGAGAAGTAGCCGTTCGGCAGGCGGATGATGCGTGCAAACATGACAGCCCGCAGCTCGGTAACAATATTATTGGCAACCCAGCTCATAGCGTAGTCACCAAAAAAATTGAACACCGCGCGGGAAAGCAGTACCAAAACGATGGCTGAGGGATACATGAGCCAATCCCAAGCGCCGCGATTCGCCGAAAAGCCGTTGTCGAGCATGTGCTTCATAAGCACCGGGAACAGCGGCTCAGTGATAGCGGCTGCAGCCATGCAGCCGATAGCAAGCGCAAAGCCTTTTGCATAAGGCCGTACGTAGGACAGCAAGCGTAGATAAAGCTGGCGGCTATTCATGGGCAAAGAAAAAAGGCAGGCACATGCTGGCCGTGCAGGGATCGCTATTTTAAGGGGAGGAAGCCTGTGGCGGGACTATTCTCCCGCCACACTTGTCGATTATAGCGATGTGCTTACTACGCCTTGAGATGGGTACCAATTAGGCGCAGCAGCTCATCTTCATCGTAAGGCTTGCCAAGATAGTGATTCACGCCGATTTCTGCTGCGTAATTGCGATGCTTTTCAGCCGTACGTGAAGTAATCATGATGATCGGTACAGCCTTGAGGCGGATGTCAGCACGCACATTTCGCGTTAGATCAAACCCATCCATGCGTGGCATTTCAATATCAACCAGCATGACATCCGGCACCAGTTCAACCATCTGTTCAAGTGCGTCAATGCCGTCTTTTGCGGTGACGACCCGATAACCAGAGCGTTCGAGTAATCGGCCGGTGATCTTGCGAACAGTGAGCGAATCATCCACAACCAATATGGTAGGCATCACTGCGGTAGCTTCTTCTGGCACCGAGGCGATAACAGGAGCCGCCGAGCTGGTGCGCGGCTTATGACCTGCCAATGCCACGGGGTTGATGATCAGTGCAATCTCACCATCCCCCAGAACGGTAGCGCCGGCAATGCCGGTTACCCGGGCCAACTGCGGGCCAATATTCTTGACCACGACTTCTTGGTTGCCGAGCAGGGCATCAACTTCGAGCGCAATATGCTGCGGGCCTGTGCGTAGGAGCATCAGCCAATGACGGCGTGCTGGCTCTGGCTGCGCATCCTGATGACCTAGCAGTTGCGGCAGATAGTGATAGGGGTAGTGTGTTCCCTGCCACTCTATGCCGCCTGCTTTGCGAACAACGTCAATATCGGCCGGCTTCATTTCATTGACTTGAGCCACCATGCCTGCGGGCAGAATGAAGGTGCGGAGTCCCACGCGCACCAGTACGCCTTGCGCCACGGCGAGGGTCAGGGGTAAATAAATGCTGAAGCGCGAACCCTTGCCCGCTGTCGTGCTGACGTCAATACGACCACCTAAATTTTGTACTTCGCTCTTGACCACATCCATGCCGATACCACGACCGGCAAGTGCGGTGACCTCGCTCATGGTCGAGAAGCCAGGGGTGAAGATCAGGTCGATTAAGGCCTGCTCATCAAGCTCCGACAAAGGATCAATTAATCCACGCTCCTCACCAATGGCACGGATGCGTTCGAAGTTCAGGCCTGCGCCGTCATCCTCAAGCGTGATCGCAATTTCGTTGCCGATTTGCGCGAGGCTGATGCCGATTTCCCCAATATCAGTTTTGCCCACCGCTTTTCTTGCGTCAGCATTTTCAAGGCCGTGTGCGATGGCATTGCGCAGTAAGTGCTCAATTGGCCCGATCATGTTTTCCAGAACGGACCGGTCCAGCTCGGTTTGGGCGCCGCGGATATCAAGATTGGCGCGCTTACCCGTGTCCTTGGTTGCTTGGCGAACTACTCGATAGAGCCGATCGGCGACTGAGTTGAACGGCACCATGCGCACACTCATGAGCGACTGCGAAAGCTCTCGATTAAGGCGCGCTTGGGCAACCAGCGCAGCATCGGTATTTTCGAGGTTGCGCAACAAGTTGTGCTGAATGGTGGAGACGTCGTTCACGCTTTCGGCCATTAAGCGCGTTAGCTCTTGGAAGCGTGTGAATCGGTCAAATTCGAGCGGGTCGAAGGCGGCGCTGTGCTCTGGCATTAGCGATTCCTGCGACTGCATTTGGGACTCGGCCTGAATTTCAATTTCACGCAACTGACTACGCAAACGGATCACGTTTTCAGTCAGGTCGAGTAGGGAGTCCTTGAGCGTGCGGATTTCGCCCTCAATCCGCGAGCGGGTGATGGCGATTTCACCGGAGCTATTCACCAAGTCATCGACTAGGCCGGCGCGAACGCGCAGCACATTGCTGCCAGCGACATCACTCGGTGTTGCGGCGCTAGGATCCCCGGTTGATCGTATGAGCGCTTGCGCGCCTTCGCTGGCTGCCTCATCTTCTGCGGCAGCTTCGACGATTGCTGACTCCAGTGCGGGCTCACCACGACTGAGGCGCGCCAACATGTGCGCGCTACGGTCATAGGCCGCATCCAGCGTGTCAAGGAGGCCGAGCTGTGCGCCTATATGCAAGCCATGCTCAGCACGCGTTTCCATGGCATGCAGCAATTCGCCCAAGGTCATAGCGCCGGCCATGCGAGCACTTCCTTTGAGCGTGTGCAATTGACGCTGCAGTTGCTCGCCCGGCACCTTGCTGTCAGGCGAATCGCGCCAATCACGCAGGGCACTCCCAATGGCCTGCATCAGCTCATCGCTCTCCTCAAGAAAGATCGGGAGAAGCTGGGCATCGATTTCATCGTCAATGACAGTGAATTCCAGCTCATCCACCAGTTGCAGTTCGTCGTCATGACGCGGAGGCTGAGCCTCGAAGATGGCTTCATCAAGCGCTGCTTGAAGCGCGGGTGCCGACAGCGTTTCTTCACTTGCAATCGGGTCAGCTACAATCTCTGTGACAACCTCGGCCGGGATCTGAGCCTCGTCCACATGTACGATTGCCGGGGTCAGGGCCATGAGGGTCGATTCCAGCGCCGTATCCCGTCCGGGCATGCGGCGTCCGGCGATGACGCCGACCATGCCATCGAGGGCGCCAATGGCGCGGGCAATGACGGTGCGATCTTCAAACGAGACGGTTTGGGCTGCGACAGCATAGCGGGTCAGCGCATCTTCAAGTGCGCTGACCAAGACGTGAATCGGCTCTACATCGACCGTTGCCGATATTCCTGCGAGCGTATGTGCCGCACGGATCAATGATTCAGAGGGCGTTTCATCTTCAGCCGCAAACTCTTCCTGCATGGCAGAAATATGGCTACGTGCTTCCCCGACAAAGGTGTCAAACAACATCGGTGTTAGTGACAGCGTGCCGATTTCGATCATCGTCGGACTGCTCGGGAAGTCAATGACTTTTGCGCTTTCCGTGGATGTTGTCGAGTACTCGACGAGTTCGGGTTCCGGTTCTTCCGTCGGGGCTTGAAGCAAAGGCTCTGCTGATTCCCCGGATTGCAATTGCTGGCAGCGATCTATCAGGCCACGGGTATCGGGCGCAGTGAAATCACCCTGCTCAAGGGCTACTACCCACTCAGCAAATAGCGCTTGCGCATCCTCAAGCATTTGTATGAGAGGTGGTGTGCCGTCTGCTTCCAGTTGTAGCCAGTGATTCATGACTTGTTCGACAGCCCAAGCGGTTTCACCTAATTCGTGCAGGCCGACCATACGACCACTACCTTTGAGGGTGTGGAAGCTACGGCGAATCGTAGTCAAGGATTCGTGGTCATGCGGGTCACGAGTCGAGATGGGCAGGGTTTCGCGCAGTGTTGCGAGAACTTCGTTGGCTTCCTCAAGAAAAATACTGAGCAGCTCGGCATCAAGAACTTCACTGCTTGCACTTGCAAGCCGCATGGTTTCTTCCGACGGGGCAATAAACGTCGGTGTTTCTACTAATGTGGCAATGGCTTCTTCAATGATCGGGGTTGAAGCATTGTCATCCAGTGCTGCAATCGCAGTATTGAGTTGCAGCTCAAGCCCTTCGTCAGCCACCAGTTGCGCGTCTTCACGCAGCGTTTCAAGCTGCTGTTTGAGTTCATCACGCAGTTCGCTGTCTTCAGGCTTTTCGCGCAGGGCACCAATCAGGGTTTGCGTCAGGCGCTTGTTCAGATCAAGGCTGGCTTCGATCGTCTTTGCATCTTCATCATTGCTCGCGGCATTGCGCGGATGAAGAATGGCCTCAAGATTTGCCTGTCCATGGCGCAACTGCTCGACAAAGAAGCCAAGGGCGGAAAGCTTGCTGGCAACTTCTTCAAAGTCACTCTGCTCTGGTGTATTCGTACCAGATTCAAAGCTGCGAATTTTGAGATCGCATTCCTGCAGCAGGGCCGATGCATTGTCTTGTCCCAGCACAGCGAGTGCGCCAGCAACCTGGTCAAGCGGCTTACGTAATGCTGCCAGGCCCTCGTTCTGAGTCGGGTTGCGGAAAAAGGCGTCGAGTGACTGTTCGATCGTGGCCAAGTTGGCAGAAATTTCGCGCACCACCTGAGCCATGAGCAGTCGCTCTTGTGCTTTGCGGGCAATATCATCGAGCTTTGGCATTGCCAGTGCTTCTAGTGACTCACCACGGTTCAATGCACCAAGACGTGCAACCATTGCGCTGACTTGCTCAGGGAAATCATCCCCTAAGGCTGGATAGCCGGCGGTACTACTCTCTGCCAGTAGCATCGCTGTGGCGATTTCGATAGCAATGCTTTCATCGTGTCGCAGAGGGTTCTTGCGTAATGTTTCAGCAATGCCGCTGATCGCATTAACGAGATTAGTGAAATCTGTATGGCCAAGCTGAACTGCGAGTACACAACATTCGTCAATACGCTGGTGGAATCGTGGCAGGGCTGCTGCAGTTCCAGAGCTGAATCGGTTCCAGTCGTCTTTGGCGTTGCTGAGCATGTCACGCAACTGGGCGATGATCGGGCGCTTGGTTTCAGCATCCGCATCATCATGTTGCGACTTTGGTAGTTGCTCATTCAGCTGAAATGCAGCACGAACACATTCAAGATGCTCGCTGCCCGCAGGGGCCACGGCAACGTGGTAGAGCACGTCGCGCAGGAGACGCTCCGCAATTGTCGTCGAGCCTTCAATCAGTTTGCGGATTTGGGTATCAATGCGCGCGTTCAGTTTGCGCAGCATGGCGTTGTCCGCAGTAATGCCGGTTTCGCGGAGCGTATCGAGCAAGCCTAACGCTGACCACCACAGCGTTCTCCGTGCGGGTTGCGTCTGGGTCGCCTCAATCGCTTCCAATGCGGTACGCATGTCAGCAAGGCCGTCTGTATTGCCGCGTAGCCATTTGAGCAGCCCGCGTTGGTAAGCCATGCGCGCTGCCTTGAGGTGACGCGCAAGTTCTGCTGGCTCAAGTGACAGATCTTCTTTGTCACGCTTCGGGGGGCGCAGGCTCAGATCAGGGAAGAAAAGGTCTGACTCTGGCGGCGTACTCTGACCACACAACGTTTGCAAAACGCGATAGTGCGGGTACAGCCGTAAAGGCTGATCCGGATTGCCAGCAACCAGATCATCCAGATAATGGCGAATTGTGAACAAACCATGTTCCGCAGCTTCTCTTACTTCATCTGAGTAGGATAGCTGCCCAGACTCGACTGCGGCGAAAAGCTGTTCAAGCGCTTCTGAGTATTGGGTAACGCCATCAAGCCCTACGATAGCAAGTGCGCCATGGGCTTGGTGCAGCTGTGCCGCAGCCTTGCTGATGGGCTCAAGGTCGCCCTCCGTTGCCGTGCGCAGCAACTCACCTGCGCGGTCAAGCGCAATATCAATCTCGCCCTTGACCCAAGTGAGTGGGCCGATATCTACGGAGTTTGTATTCATCACACCTTGAAGCCAGCAACCGAGCCCTTGAGTTCGCTCGCGAGTTCAGCGAGTTCGCCGATCGACACGGCAGTCTGACGCGTGCCGGTAGTAGTTTGTTCTGTAATTTGCAGAATGTTCTGCATAAGCGTTGCAACCTCGGTTGCAACCGTCGCCTGCTTTTCGGTATCGCCTGAAATTGATTCAATCAGTTCGGCAAGATTCTGCGACACGTTTGAAATTTCTTCCAGCGCCTGACCAGCCGCATCGGAAAGCTGTGCTCCTTCAACCACGTTTTGGGTGGAGTTTTCCATTGCCGATACCGCATCGTGCGTATCGGTCTGAATGGTCTTCACAATGGCTGCGATCTGCTTGGTTGCCTCGGCTGAGCGCTCTGCCAGTCGTTGCACTTCTTCTGCAACCACAGTGAAGCCTCGACCAGCTTCACCTGCAGATGCAGCCTGAATAGCAGCGTTAAGCGCCAGCACGTTGGTTTGCTCGGTAATGTCTGAAATCAGTTCCACGATTTCACCGATCTCCTGGGATGATTCGCCGAGACGCTTAATCCGCTTTGAGGTTTCCTGAATCTGTTGACGAATTTCGTTCATGCCCTTGATTGAGTTCGTTACAGCAGCCGAACCCTTTTTTGCGGCGGCCAGCGAAACCAGTGCCACACGGGCAGACTCACTTGCATTGATCGATACATTCGTCATCGATTCTGCCATCGACAGCACGGAGCTGTTGGCAGAACGAATTTCTTCAGATTGTGTTTCCGTTGCGGAGAGCAGTTCATCAGTCGTTTTTTGTGCGGTTTCAGAGGCTGCCGCCACTCGCGTTGCCGCGTCATTAATCCGTTTAACGAGCACCGAGAGCTCTTCAATCGTGTAGTTCACCGAGTCAGCAATCGCGCCCGTAATGTCTTCCGTCACAGTGGCTCGGATTGTCAAGTCACCGTCAGCAAGGTCGCCCATTTCATTCATCAAGCGAAGAATGGCGTCCTGTGACGCATTACGTTCCGCTTCAGCCTGTTGTCGCAGATTTTCAGATTCTTGGTTTCGTTCTGCCGCTTCTTCATTGAAGATTTTCACCACAACCACGAGTAGGGCAAGCACCAATGATCCGAAGACAGCAAAGAGTGCGGCGTGAATTGAACGCTGGTCAGTCTGTGCTTCAAAAACGCTGAGCAGCGTATCCGTTGCTGCCGTCAGCGGCAGGATATTTGCCAGTAGTTTTGATGCGCCATCGCGTGCCTTAGCAAAGGTAGCCATGTCAGCGGGGAGAGCAGCGAGCAGTGTTTTTGCATTTGCACCGAAATCACTGTTGTCGCCCTTTCCAACCACGAATTCGAGCTGCATGCGCAAGTCTTTGGCCAGTGCCATCTCTGTTGCAATATCCATTGGCGTAGGGCTAGCGAGTTGACTCGCTTCACGGAGGATGCGTTCGCCTTGCCCACTCCAGCCGCCTTTGCGACCACCTTCGAGCAAGAACTTTCCAATCGCGACGTAGGCGTTTTGCTGATCGAGCAGTGCCTGGATACGCGAATCAGCAACCTTCCATTCGTCTTGCAATTTGCTCAATTGAGGAGACACGGTTTCACCGGCTGGGCGAATACGAATGCCATCCACTTCACCACCCTTAGAGACGGTTTGTAGCGCAGCCGAAAAGTCTTTTCGAAGCTGACTAAGTTCCCGGAACGCATTGATATCACCCGTTTGCGCGAGTGTTGCCGCCTTGGCGATTTGATAGGCTTGAACGTTGATTTGGTGGCCTAGACGTATCCGTGCGTCATCTGCCAAGTCGGCCCGATTGTTTACATAAGTGATACCGGCTGTTGCAAGCAGAATGACGATAAACAAGCTGCCGAAAAACTTTAGCTGCTTGCTGAACTGGACCTTCTGTTTTTCAACCTTCTGTATAGCAATAGGAGCATCGGCCTCGTCTTTGAGAGTTTGTCCGGGCAGGTTGAGTGAGGGCAGTTTCAGGTTAAACGCCATAGCTATCTCCAGAAAAACGCCGTACGGCGTTCGAGGTCACAGAGCAATATCAAGAAAAGCAGAGTCCTGCAGCAGATTGGCAAGGGCAATATGCAGCCAGGTGTTGTTTTGGTCGTCGCGGTAGGCGGCTTGGACCCAAGTGGCCCTAGGCGCTCCCGCTTCCATTTCCATCGGTTGAAGCGCACTTATGGGGCGCAAGCCTTCAATACCTTCAACCAAGAGCGCGCTATTGATGCCATGACGCGCACCAACAAGCAGCAAACGACTCCGCTCAGCGCGTGGCGTCGGCGGAGCGCCGACAAACTGCGCAAAATCGACCACGGCATGCAAGCCACCCCGGATATTGGCCATGCCAACAAACCACGGTTGCGTTAGCGGGACTTGGCTCAGCGGGGGGAGTGGCACAACCTCGCCTGAATCCGGCAACTCAAGCAACCAGCGTCGTCCTCCTGAGCGGAAGCCGAGCATGGGGGGCGTTGTTTCACCCCGCTTGGCTGAGAGCAGGCGTGCGGAAAGGTTCTCCTGAAAGTCACGCAGGCTGAGCCGTTTGGCCATTGATATGCCTGCTTCAGAGCGTGGCCAGTTTGGCCAGCAGTGCCGTCGGATCGACCGGCTTAACCATGTAATCGAGCGCACCTTGGCGCATGCCCCAGATCTTGTCGGTTTCCTGATCCTTGCTGGTGCACATGATTACGGGAATGTGTTTGGTTGCATCGTCACGCGAAATGGTACGAGTCGCCTGATAGCCATTCATGCCAGGCATGACGACATCCATGAGGATCAAGTCTGGCAATTCGCGCTTGGCAGCTGCGACACCCTCTTCACCGTTGTTGGCAGTGACAATGGTGTAACCCTTGCCTTCCAGCAGAGTTACGAGAACATGGCGCTCGGTCGCGGAGTCATCGACAACGAGAATTTTCTTGATCGGCATTACTTTTCCTTCAGGGCAAAACAGGTTGAAGCGGACTTAATTATTCCGGGCGTGCGCTGCGACAGTGTTAAGCAGGCTGTCCTTGGTGAAAGGCTTAGTCAGATACTCGTCCGAGCCGACCATGCGGCCGCGAGCGCGATCAAACAGGCCGTCCTTGGATGAGAGCATGACCACCGGGGTGCCGGCGAAACGGGGATTTTTTTTGATGAGCGCGCAGGTTTGATAGCCATCTAGACGTGGCATCAAAATGTCACAAAACACCAAGTCGGGTTGGTGGTCAGCGATTTTTGCCAAGGCATCAAAACCGTCCTCGGCGAGAACAACCTGGCATCCGGCCTGAACCAGAAAAATTTCCGCACTCTTGCGGATCGTGTTCGAGTCATCGATAACCATGACTTTGACACTATTCAAACTGCGAGATTCACTCACCTGCCGCCCACCCCTAATGTTCGAAACAGAGAATGCTTTTATTGGGTGCAAGAACTGAACCCGCAATGTTTAATGGCTTGCATTCCTCATTGAGGACTTTGCAGGCCCAAACCCCTTGTTCAGTGCTTACCAATACCAGCCATCATACTAAGACCGGAACAGATAAGGCAATCTTATTGTTTATATTTTCACCATTTCGAAATCTTCCTTACGTGCGCCGCACTCCGGACATGTCCAGTTTGGCGGCACATCCTCCCAGCGCGTTCCCGGCGCAATGCCTTCATCCGGGATACCTGCGGCCTCGTCATAGATAAAACCGCAGATTAGGCACATCCATGTGTGAAAGTCGTTGCTGCTCATGGTCTTTCTCGTGTTTCGGTTAGAATGGAAACACTATACCGCAGGCTCTTGTGACTGCGGCACACTTTCCCGAATCCCATGAGCACACCTGCCAGCGCTGCCCTTCCGGTTACCCCTCCGCCCTGTCCGCCTATCGTGCTCAGTTTTGCCGCGTCGGACCCCACTGGAGGGGCCGGGATTCAGGCCGATTTGCTCGCGATTGCCGGCATGGGCTGTCATCCCGTGTCGGTCGTGACTGCCATTACGGTGCAGGATACGACTGGGGTTGAGGATATTTTGCCGATCGATGCCGGTTGGGTTGAGGATCAGGCGCGCGCTGTGCTTGAAGACATGCCCGTTGCAGCATTCAAGTTTGGCGTGCTTGGCAGTGTCGAGAACATTACCGCCATTGCCGAGGTGGTGGCCGACTATCCCCATATTCCTTTGATTTTTGATCCGGTATTGGCGTCTGGGCGTGGCGACCAGCTGTCCAATGAGGACATGATCGAGGCCATCACCGAGCTCTTGCTCCCGCAGACCACCATCCTCACCCCGAATAGTTTGGAAGCGCGCCGTCTGGCGGAGGTGGATGACGAGAGTGCACCACCCGAGTTAAGCGAGTGTGCTCATCGACTGATACAGGCAGGCTGCGAGTATGTGCTGGTCACCGGTACGCATGAGAATACAGCCCAAGTCGTAAATACCTTGTATGGCAGTCATGGCGTTGTTCGGGCAGATCGCTGGCAGCGCTTGGCGGGTAGCTATCACGGCTCAGGTTGCACTTTGGCTTCTGCATTGGCCGCCGCACTGGCGCAGGGTATGTCGATTGAAGAGGCAGTCCACGAGGCACAGGAATTCACCTGGCAATGCCTTGCTGCGGGCTTCCGCGCCGGGATGGGCCAACATATTCCGGATCGCTTTTTTTGGGCCAGAAATGCGGATCGCACGAATAAATAAGTACTAAGAGAAAAGCACATCAATGAGTCTCAGCCCTACCCAGCAGGCCTGCCTGCGCGGCCTGTATGCCGTTACCCCGGATGACCCCCTGTTGCCGCGCATGTCCACCCTGGTTAATCAGGCATTGGCAGGCGGCGTCAAAGTCGTGCAGTACCGCAATAAGTTTGCGCCGCGCCCCTTGTTCCGCGCACAGGCCGCCGAGTTGTTGCGCATCTGCCGCGCTGCCGGCGCATTGCTGATCGTCAATGACAACCCGGAGATTGCCGCAGACATTGGTGCGGATGGCGTACACGTTGGCCGTGAAGATGGGGGCGCTGCCCGTGCCCGTGCCATCGTTGGCCCGGATCGCATTGTTGGGGTGTCCTGCTATGACGATCTGTCGATCGCCGCCGCTGCAGTGGCAGACGGTGCTGACTATGTGGCCTTTGGCGCTATGTTCCCCTCAACCGTGAAACCCGGTGCCGTGGCTGCCCCCTTGTCCTTGCTGACCGAGGCGCGTGAACGTTTCAAGGTCCCCGTTTGCGCGATTGGGGGTATCAAGCTGAATAAAGTGCCTTCGCTGATTGAGTCGGGTACCGATATGGCCGCCGTGATTACCGATCTGTTCGACGCACCGGATGTCGAAGCGCAAGCCCGCGCCTATCAGCAACTGTTCAAGGTGTCGGCATGAGCAAGAACGAGGCACTGTTCAAGCGCGCGCAGGCGCATATCCCCGGTGGCGTTAATTCACCGGTGCGTGCCTTTGGCTCCGTCGGCGGCACACCGCGTTTCTTTGCGCGCGGCGAAGGCGCCTACGCTTGGGATGCGGATGGGAAGCGCTATATCGACTACGTTGGTAGTTGGGGCCCCTTGATCCTCGGCCATGCTGATCCTGATGTGGTCAAGGCTGTGCAGGAGGCGGCGGCGCTAGGGCTGAGCTTTGGCGCGCCGACTGAGCGCGAGATTGAGCTGGCTGACCTGTTGGTCAATCTGGTGCCCAGCATGGATATGGTGCGTCTGGTGTCGTCTGGCACTGAGGCCACCATGAGTGCGATTCGTCTCGCACGGGGCCACACGGGCCGCGATCTCATCATCAAGTTCGAAGGCTGTTATCACGGCCACGCGGATAGTCTGCTGGTCAAGGCCGGTTCTGGCATGCTGACGTTTGGCAACCCCTCGTCGAGTGGTGTGCCTGCCGATCTGGCGCAGCACACGCTGGTGCTCGACTATAACAATCCGCAGCAGCTGCGTGAGGCGTTTGCCAAACATGGCGACAAGATCGCCTGCATCATCGTTGAGCCGGTGGTTGGCAATATGAATCTGGTGGTGCCCACGGCGGAGTTCCTGCTCGCCATGCGCGAGTTGTGCACACAGCACGGCGCTGTATTGATCTTTGATGAGGTCATGACCGGCTTCCGTGTCGCTGCAGGTAGTGCGCAAGGGCTGTTTGGCATCAAGCCGGATCTCTCGACCTTCGGCAAAATCGTCGGCGGTGGCATGCCGCTAGGTGCGTTTGGTGGTCGTCGCGACATCATGGAAAAGATTGCCCCCCTCGGCCCGGTGTATCAGGCGGGTACCTTGTCGGGCAATCCGCTGTCTGTTGCTGCGGGCCTCGTCACGCTGGCTAAAATTCAGGCACCCGGTTTTTATGAAACCCTAGCCGCTAAGACCCAAGCCTTGTGCGAGGGGCTCATGAGTGCAGCGCGTGCGCATGGCATTGCTTTCTCGGCACAGTCGGTGGGTGGCATGTTTGGGCTGTATTTCCTAGACACGCCACCGAGCACCTTTGCCGATGTAATGCAGGCCGACAAGGTGCGCTTCAATCACTTCTTCCACAGCATGCTGGATAAGGGCGTTTATCTCGCTCCCTCAGCCTTCGAGGCCGGCTTCGTATCGATTGTGCACAGTGATGCAGACATTGCCGCGACCGTTGCTGCCGCAGATGCCGTCTTCAGTACCATGCAGTAAGCGCTGTTCGACATAAACAGAAACGGCACCCGTGGGTGCCGTTTTTCTTGGTTAGCGCAACCAGCCTTTTTTGCGGAAATACCAGAAGGGCAGCCCGACTGAAATGACCATCAGCGAGATGGCGAACGGATAACCGTAGTCCCAGTTTAGTTCCGGCATGAACTGGAAGTTCATGCCGTAGATACTGGCGATTAACGTGGGCGGCAACAGGGCGACCGAGGCCACCGAGAAGATCTTCACCACCTTATTCTGGTTGATGTTGATGAAGCCAACGGTGGCATCCATCAGGAAGTTAATCTTGTTGAAGATGAAGGCAGTGTGGCCATCGATTGACTCGATGTCGCGCAGAATTTGGCGCGCATCCTCATGCTGGTCTGGCGCAAGAATACGACCGCGCAGCAGGAATGACAGCGCACGACGTGTATCCAGCACATTGCGGCGAATGCGTCCGTTCAAGTCTTCTTCACGGGCAATGTCGGCCAGAATCGTGGCGGCCTCTTCATCGCTCACATTCGGCGTCAGCACCTTCTTGCCGACTTCTTCCAGCTCGGCATAGACGTCTTCAAGCGCATCTGCGGAGTACTCGACATCGGCGGCATACAAGTCGAGTAGTACGTCGCGGCCTTCTGACACATAGCCGGGCTGAATACGTGCGCGCAGACGTTGCAAGCGGAACACTGGCAATTCTTCGCCGCGGACAGAAAACAGGATGTTCTGATGGATGACAAAAGCAACCGGCACGTTGCGCGACTCATCATCTTTGTCGAGCAGGAAGTCGGAGTGCAAATGCACTTCGCCGTTTTCTTCGATGTAGAAGCGAGCGGATTCCTCAAGGTCGGTGAGGTTGCTGGTATCTGGCAGGACTAGACCGAAGATTTCCTCGACCCACTGCCGTTCAAGTTCGCTCGGGGCGATCAGGTCAACCCAGATAGGCTTGGTCGAGGCGAGATCACTCCGATTCTCAACCGGAATCTGGCGCAGGCGTCCGTTGTGCAGTTCGAAAGCGTTGAGCATGATGGGGCGACGCTGGTAGGGGTGGGTGGCAGCAAGCGTTTCGCGCACAGCCTCCGAGAGTTCATTCAGGACATCTTCGCCGCGGTCTGGCCCTATCAGTTCCCATAGCAGCAGACCATCGTCTTGCGGCAGGGCTTCGAGGGTACGGGCAATGCGCGCCGAAGGCATCGATTCTAGGCGGTTTTTTAGTTCATTCAGGTGTTGCTTGTGAACCAGGTTTTCTACCAGCTCATGGCGTGGCATGTCCTGGCGGTGGACCAGGTTTTCCACACGCTTCTGGCGTGCCAGCAAGTCCTGAACCTCACGCAGGTCAAGTTGCATGGCTGCACTGTCGTCATCAATTGGGGTGTCGCCAGTTTCGCTCATGCTTTCTCCACGCTACGGGCGCCATTGTAGGCCATCAGGGACGCCGTGCGAATAGATTGGCTAGCGCTCGCACCATGATTTGCAGATCCAGGCGGAGTGACCAGTGGCGCAGGTATTCGAGATCATGACTGACACGGGCTTTCATGTGGTCGAGCGACTTTTCGCCCCCGCGCACCCCGTTGATCTGGGCCCAACCGGTTATGCCGCAGCGCACCTGATGGCGAATCAGATGACCTTTCACGATCCGGCGGTAGATTTCATTGTGCGTCTTGGCATGAGCCCGCGGCCCGACAAGGCTGAGCCGGCCTTGGATCACATTGATCAGGCGTGGCAGTTTTTCGAGCTGGCTCTTGCGCAGGAAGCGACCCAGCGCATTGCTCGGCGGGGCTTTGTCGCCTAGCTCGTTTTCTTGTGGCCCGTCACATGTGGCGCGCAATGCATAGACCACAATCACTTTGCCATCCAGACCGTAACGATGATGATGCACAAACACAGGCCCGCGCGAACATAGCTTGACGGCTGTGCAAAGCACTAGCAGCAGCGGCAGACTGAGCAGGAACAGTAGGGTGCCGAGACAGACATCGATCACGCGCTTGATCACCCCGGCCAGACTGCTGAAGGGCGACTCCAGCATGGCGACGACCGGCGCGTCGCCTACAACATCACACCAGCCGCGTAACAAGTCGGCAACTAGGGCATCCGGTACGTAATACACCTCTACGTCGGTGTTCCGAAGTGATTCCAATAAATTCCCAATACGCGACTGTGCAGCCAATGGGAGCGTGATATAGACGATGTTGGCTTTCCCTGCAGCGATGTAGGCAGGTAAGTCTGAGAGTGGCCCTAGCAAGGGCAGGGCATGGTCGATGCGCTCGCCGTTGCGGTCATCAAAAAAACCGCTCACCTGCGTGGCGCCGTAAGGATTATTGGTGAGCTGCGTGGCGAGACGTGCACCGACTTCGCCTGCGCCGGCAATGATGGCGATCCGCGTGTTGCCGTGTTTGTCCGCAATAACAGGCACGAGGCAACGCAAGCCCAGGTGCAGACCCACTTGGCATAAAGGCGCCAGCCAGACCCACTCGAGCAGGACGGGGGACTCGAGCAGGTGAGGCGTATCGATAAGCGCGTGCATGACCACACTGCCGCAGCCAAGGATGACTGCGAGCACTAGCCAGCCGGAGAGCTGGCTACGCAGCATGGCAGTTACCGGTACGCGCAGATAGGCAGGTGAAGGATAGGTCAGGGCCAACAGCACGCCGGTAAGCAACCACCAATGAAACTCATGTTGCAAGCCGGCATTGAGTACCAGAATCCACAGCGTGCCAATCAGGGCACCAGGATCCAGCAGCGCCTCCGCCGAGCTGAAGGGGTGCCGCCATGAAAGCGACATACCCAACATGCGGCGCAATACCGCAGTGCGGTAGGCGGGCAGGTCAGACATGGCGGGATCGGGTGTAGCACTCATGCAGGGATGATAGCAGTGCAATGATTACGGGACAGTGGCGTAATACATGCGCCCGAGAATCAGCTGGGTGCGCCCATTCAGGTAGGGCGAATACGGATTTTTCTCGAAGCGCCGTGGTGCGGGAAGCATTACCGCCAGCCTTGCAGCTTGCTCTGGCCCCAGCCGCGTGGCCGTCGTGCTGAAGTATCGTTTAGATGCAGCTTCGGCACCAAAGACACCGTCGCCCCATTCGACGACATTTAGATAGACCTCAAGAATCCGACGCTTGTCCCACAGCGTTTCCAGCATGAGTGTGATGATGGCTTCCTGCCCCTTACGCCAAGGTGTTTTGCTGGAGGAGAGAAACAGATTCTTGGCCAGTTGCTGCGAGATCGTCGACCCGCCTGCGACGATACGCCCCTTTTTCTGATTCTTCTCGAGCGCCTTCTGTATGCCTTCCCAGTCAAAGCCCTCGTGGTCGATAAACTTGTCGTCCTCGGCCGCGATGACGGCGCGCTTTAGATGGATCGAGAGCTTTTCATAGGGCTGCCACTGGTGTTTGAGCTGGGCATCAGGACGCTTTTCTTTGAGCTCACCAAGGCGCAAGGCCATGAAGCTGGTGGTGTCTGGATTGACGAAGCGCCACCACATGACCCAGCCTAGGTACCAGGCTTGTACCAGCAGGACCAGTAGCACCAGAACGGCCAAGCCCCGCTTCAACCAGTGCCATAGATGCTTCATCCGGCGCGCAACGCCTGCATGACGGGCAGCGTGTCTGGCCGCACATCGCGCCAGATATAAAAGGCTTCAGCCGCTTGCTCGACCAGCATGCCGAGGCCGTCTGCAATTTCCGCTCCCGCGGCGCAGGCCTGCTGCATGAATGGGGTGTTCCGCCCATAGACCATGTCATAGGCCAGCGACTGCGCTGCAAAAAGATCATCCGGCAGATCTAGGGGGGAGTCTGAAAGGCCAGCCGAGGTTGCATTGATGATCACATCGAACTGCTGTCCAGTCAAACTGTTGAAGCTACCGCCATCGAGACGGCCTAGTTCCCCATTTGGCAGGGCATTGAACTCGCTCACCAGTGCGACCGCCTTGGCCGCTGTCCGGTTGGCAATATAGAGACGGGCAGGGCCCTCAAGCAGCAGTGGTAGGATGACGCCGCGCGCTGCTCCACCGGCACCGAGCAGCAAAACGCGTTTGCCATTCAGGCTTCGGTGCAGGTTCACGGTGATGTCGCGGACCAGCCCCGCACCATCGGTATTGTCGCCATAGATGTTGCCACTACTCTCGAAGCGTAGTGTATTCACGGCACCTGCGGCGCGTGCACGAGGGCTGAGTTGATTAGCCAGTTGGAAGGCCTCTTCCTTGAAGGGCACGGTGACATTGGCACCCCGGCCGCCCCCTGCGATAAAGCTACGCACACTGGCCGCAAAGCCATCTAGCGGAGCGAGCAAAGTGGCGTAATCGAGCAGCTGGCCCGTCTGTGCGGCAAACAGATGGTGAATGCGCGGCGACTTGCTGTGCGCAATCGGATTGCCGATGACGACATAACGATCTGGGAGTGAATAACTCATTTACTTGTCTGCAGGTGATCGTTACTGGTGAACGACCAAGTGCGCGAGATTTCGAGTACGTCGGTGTCGCGCCGAATGGCTTCGGGGAAGGCGGCGTAGGGCGCTGCCATTTGCACAATGCGGCGGGCGGCCTCATCCAGCTCCTTGTGCCCGGACGAGCGATTGATTTCGACGCGTTCAAGACTGCCATCGTTGCGAATGACCACCGTCAGCACCAGATTGCCGTAGAGCCGGCCCCGCGCCGCTTCAGGATAGTTGAGATTGCCAATCCGCTCGACCTTCTGACGCCAGTCTTCAACATACTGGGCAAAACGATATTCCTCGGTACGCGCCCCAATGAACTTCTTGCGCGGGCGCTTGTTGTACTCATCGAGGTTCTGCGCGATCTGCCCTTCGAGCCGCGCAATCGCCATTGCGCTGCTGGCGAGGTCCATCCCGCTCAGCGTGTCTGTAACACGGGGTTGAGGATCGCGCGTGTTCTTTTCGTTGCGGATCGTCTGCTTACTCTTGGCCTGCGTCATCAGCTGTTGCTGCATGGCCTCCAGCTCGGCTACGCGACGTTGTGCGCTGACCAAATCATTCCCCTCACGCGTCTGTTGCGAGGGGGGCAGCGGCGTACTGGCGATGCGATTCTGGTCAGTGTTGCCGCCGCCATCAAGGTTGGCCTGTGCCAACGCTTGGGGATCGGATGGCTTGCGTGCGTGCTTGCTGTTTACCAGGATGACATCCATGGCTTTGGCACTGGCTTTGCCGATGGCTTGTGGCAGTTCGAAATGAATGCTCAAGATCACCGCATGCAAAAGCAGTGAAACGCCGACACCGAGGGTGAGGCCGGAAACAGCAGGGAAAGCAGGTTTAAGCATGTGCCCTGATTTTACTCTGTGCCTGTGGGGTCTCCCAAAGCGCTAGCAGAGCCCGCATTTGCTGCCAATTCGCCAGCCTGTGCGCCAACCAGCTCAGGGGCCGTCGTCGGACTTTCGATTTCGCTGACTGCTTCGGCACCGACTAATGCGGCATCCTCTCCCTCGCCATCCTCATCTTCGGCCACTTCGCCATGCTCGGCCAGTGTGGTTCGGTACTGGGCGTTGATGTCCGCATCGAGCAGGTCGATGCGGGTAATTTCCAGCTCGACACGAGCGCCGCGATCAAGTGCTGGCAGAGAGGGGGTGCGCAAGACCAGTGGCAGTGTCTCCAGACGTACCAAGTGCTCACGCAGAACGGTGGCTGTGGCGACTTTCAAGTCGGCTTGCGCTAGCCAGCGCAGGCACCAATAGCGTTCCATGCCACGCTGGAGTTCAGCATAGGCGGCGTAGGTGAGTTCAAAGTCGCGCAGCGCAGCGAGAAACTCGGGTGACTTGGCCGTGTAAGGTGGTGGTTCATTGCGCAGCCAAGCAATCAGCTGCCATTGGTTGATGAGGTCAACATAGCGGCGCAAGGGGGAACTCGACCAAGCATAGCAATCAACACCCAGACCGTCATGCGGGGCAGCAACTGTGGTCATCCTGACCTTGCCAGCGCTCTGGGCTCGATACAAGGCGGCGATTCCGGCATCGCGCAGTGCGGCCCCCCAACCTGCATTGGCGGCAATCATCATCTCGGCAACCAGCATGTCGAGCGGGCTGCCGCGCGACCGTTCGTCGAGGCTGATCCAGCCCTTGGTATTGGCAAAACCGGGATCGACACCTTCGCGTTCCCAGTCAATGCGGAAGTTGTAATCCTTCTGCTGTCGATTGGCCGACGGTTTGCCGCGTCCGGCTTCGAGCACGGTGGCGAGCTGCCACAGCAGATACAGCTCATCCCGATAGGGAAAATCAGTCAGCCCGCTCTTGTCGCCACCGGCGAGCGTCTCGTCGTTGAAGACTGGCTCGATGTCGTGGTGACGTAGATTGGCCGCGATCAGAATGCGTTCAAGTTTCGATTCCTGGCCCACCACCCGCAGATCAGGTGCGACATCGAGATACAGCGACAGCGCCGGGCAGACTTTGCCGGCTGCGAGGGTGTAGGTGTCGACTACGGCATCCGGCAGCATTGTGATCTTGTGACCCGGCATATATACGGTCGACAAGCGCTGGCGAGCAACCGCGCCGAGCGCATTGTCTGGCGTAACGCCTAGACCGGGCGCTGCGATATGAATGCCCACCCGCCAGCCGCCGCCTTCGCTCAGCGAGCGTGGTGTAACGGAGAGGGCGTCGTCAATTTCGGTCGTCTGCGCGTCATCGATGCTGAAGGCTTCAGCAGCAGCGAGTGGCAGTGAAGAAAAGTCTGGCAAGCTTTCCTCGCTAAGCGGGAAGTCAGTGCCCTTGGGGAAGTACTCGAACAGAAAACGACCCAGATGAAAGTCATGGCTACTGGCAAAGGCGCCGCAGCTTGAGAGTAACTTGGCCGCCGAGAGATGTCTTTCAGCACAAGCAGTTTCGAGTGCCTTGGTTTCGAGTCGGTTTCGATCCGGCTTGTAGAGCAGTTGGTTCAGCAGCGGCGGGAATTCTGCGGGCAGCTTCCCAGCGCCCAACTCCGCGGCCATGCGCTCAACCTGCTCAGCTTGCAGCCGCTTCTTTTCCTGGCCAGCGAGTGCGGCTTGTAGGATTTCAGGCGGCGCCTTGCGATAGCGGCCCTTGCCCTTGCGGTGGAAATAGATTGGCGCGGCATGCAGGCCTAGCAATACGCTGGCGGCATCGACTGGGGTGGGCTTGCCACCTTGATACTCAGCAGCCAGCTCCTCGAAAGAGAACTCGCCGTCAGCGCAGACCTCCCATAGGAATGCGACATCAATGTCTTCTGCGCTGCGTTCGGCGCGCTGCAACAGCTCGGATGCGCTGGGGGCATCGAAACGCAGCAGCACATTGGCGCTTTTGACCTTGCTGCGCTTGCCCGTCGGGAGTTCGATTTGCAGCGAGGTGTTATTGTCGGCGAGGATAGTGCCGGCCTTGAAAGCGCCGTCCTCTTCAAACAGGACATTCATGGGGGATGGGTGCTGCGGGTTTGCGGGCACGAATTATACCGCGTGCCCCGGCTTGGCCTTAGTCGGTCAGTCGTACCCAGTCAGACCGACATGGCAACATCAATAACTTGATCGAGATAGTCGTGCCAACGCGAGAAATTATGATTGCCACCGGGCAGAATTGTCTGCTGCGCCCCTTGATACTTGGATACGGCCTGCCGATAGTCGAGTACCTCGTCCCCCTCCTCAGCCAGCAGCCAATAAGCATCCTGACGCTTTAGTGTGGGGACATCCAGCGCTTGCATTTCGTCGATATGCGTTTGAGTAAAGTCAAAGGCAACGCCGGTGTAGAGGTTCTTCTGTACCCCAATGTATTGGGCCAGCGAGAGATAGGCAACCACCGCAGGGTTCACGAGGATGGCCTTGCTGACGAGCGCAGGATATCGCTCGCACAGCCAGGTGGCGTAGAAGCCGCCAAGTGAGGAGCCGACCACCGTAGTGTCCGGTTGCAGCAGGGACTCGGCGAGTTCAATGGCCGCCTTGGGCGAAATCGGTAACTGCGGGCAGATAAAGGCATCGCCGCAGCCGCGTTCACGCATGCGGGCGTGCAAATCCTGCGCCTTACGCGAAGCAGGTGCAGATAGGAAGCCGTGCAGATATAGGAGTCTCGCCATGCTTAATGGCTGCTCCAATCAACCAGCCCCCAATGCCAGGTGGCGAGGACGACGAAGCCGAATGCGATGCGATACCAGGCAAAGGGCGTGAAGTCATGGGTGCTGATAAAGCGCAATAACCAGCGCACGCAAAGGAATGCGGAGACGAAGGCGGACACAAAACCGACTAGCCACATACCGATATCGTCAGCACTGAGTAAGTTACGTTCTTTATAAAGCTGATAGAAGGTTGCGAGACTGAGGGTTGGGATGGCGAGGAAAAATGAGAATTCGGTTGCCGCTTTGCGCGATAGCCCAAACAACAGGCCACCGATGATGGTTGCACCAGAGCGAGACGTGCCGGGAATCAGTGCAACGGCTTGGGCGAGGCCGAGTTTGAGGGCATCCAGAGGGGTGAGATCATCAACACTTTCCACCCGAACTGAGTGCTCACGTTTTTCTGCCCAAAGGATGATTAAGCCGCCGATGATGAAGGCTAGTGCAACGGGTACAGGGGCAAATAGGTGAGTCTTGATGCTCTTGCCGAACACGAGACCCAATGCAGCGAGTGGAATAAATGCAATCGCGATATTGAGGATAAAACGTTGTGCAGATTTGTCGGTAAACACACCGGAACAGACTTGCGCAACACGTGTGCGGTATTCCCACACGACGGCAAGAATTGCGCCAAATTGGACAACGATTTCGAACAGCTTGCCGCGATCATCGTTAAAATCCAAGAGATCGCCAGCGAGGATGAGATGACCTGTACTCGAGACTGGCAGGAACTCGGTTATGCCCTCGACAATGCCGAGGATAAGGGCTTGCAGTAGCGGGTAGTAATCCATTGGAGAGTCCAGCCAAATAGGTTGTCGAGTTTAACATGCTGAAAAAAATCAATATTAGTGACCTGCGCCCCGGAATGTACATCCACGAATTTTGTGGCGGCTGGATGGACCACTCTTTCTGGCGCAGCAAGTTCGCAGTCAAGGACGCTCAAGATCTTGCGCGAGTGAAGGGCAGTGGCGTTAGCGAGGTCTGGATTGATACAAGCAAAGGTGCGGACGTTGTCGGTGTGAGCCCCGCCAAAGTAGCCTCTGAGACCGAGGTGGCAAACGAAGTTGACGAATTGTTGGCGCATGCTGAACTAGTCAAAGCGCCGCTTGTTCAACAAGTCGGGTTTGATCAAGAGGTGATGCGGGCTGCCAAAATCTGCAACAAGGCCAAAAGTGCCGTGGTGTCGATGTTTCAAGAAGTGCGAATGGGCAAGGCCATCAGCGCTGATGCTGCGGGTGAGTTGGTCGAAGAAATTTCATCCTCGGTGATGCGTAACCCCGGTGCTCTGATCAGTTTGGCACGCATCAAGACGGCAGATGATTACACCTACATGCATTCGGTTGCCGTCTGTGCCTTGATGGTTGCGCTCGCCAATCAGCTTGAACTGGACGAAACCACGACCCGAGAGTTGGGTATGGCAGGCCTCCTGCATGACTTGGGCAAGGCCATGATGCCAATTGAGGTGCTCAATAAGCCTGGCAAGCTCACGGATGACGAGTTTGCAATCATGCGAGGCCACCCGCTTGAAGGATATCGCTTGTTGCAAGAGGGCGCTGCGGTTGGCGAAATCCCCTTGGATGTCTGCTTACATCACCATGAAAAGGTCGACGGTTCAGGTTATCCCGATCATCTTAAAGGTGAGCAAATTAGCCTTTTCGCAAAGATGGGCGCAGTCTGTGATGTCTACGATGCGATTACCTCAAACCGGCCGTACAAGGCGGGCTGGGAGCCAGGTGAGTCGATTCGAAAGATGGCTGAGTGGAGCAAGGGTCATTTCGATGAGGTCGTTTTTCAGGCTTTCGTGAAGAGTATTGGCATCTATCCCGTCGGCTCGCTGATTCGTTTGGAGTCTGGGCGTCTGGGCGTTGTCATGGACCAAAGTGAAAGCTCGTTACTGTCGCCCAAGGTCAAGGTGTTCTTCTCGACGCGAGCGCAGACCTACATCAAGCCGGAAATCATTGACCTCTCGCGCCCTAGTATCCATGACAAGATTGTTGCCCATGAGGACCCGATTAAGTGGGGCCTGCAACACATCAATCGCTTCCTGCACGGCGACCTCAAGTAGCGTTCAGATAGGACTTAACTCGCCGTTAGTCGCTCCAGTTCGCTGAGCCAGACAATCGCGTATTCGCGACTGTCCCCGCACATGTCTTCCGACGGTTGTAGGCCGCTACAACACGATGGCCTTTCTGGTTGCCCGAAGATCATGCATAGCAAGTTGGCATCTAGGTGGGGGCATGGAGTGCCTGCAGGCTTGTCCAAGGTGCTGATAGACGGTGCGATACAGCAAGCGCCACAGCCGGGCCGACAGGCGTGAGTGGGCGTTGTGAGCATCAACCCGCCTTAGCAAAAAAAGTCAGCGCTAAATCTTGGTAGCGCGTGCCGTGGCGTTCTGTCATGGCGTCATTGTGCTCGCCTTCAGTGAGTGTTTCCAGATGCTTAGGCTCACTTGCTGCTGAGAACAGTTGCGTTGAATGCGAGTAAGGGACGACGCGATCTGTGAGGCTATGAATCAGCAGCAGCGGGATCGGCGCCAGCTTGGCGATATAGCTGCTCGCGCAGTGCGTGTCATCGAGTGCCAGCTCTTTCTCTGGCATTTGGTCTTCGGCCCATGCGCTGTACGAGTGCACGGGCGCCTCTGCCAGTACAGCACGAACCCCTTGCGGACTGGATGCCGCCGCCGCAATGGCGAGCATACCGCCCAAGCTTTGACCAAACACGAAGAGCTGGTTCGTATCGATGTCATTACGATGGCGCATATGGTCAAGGGCCGCAATCGCATCCTCGAGCATGCCCTGTGGTTCCGGGCTGCCATGTGAGTTGCCATAGCCACGGTAATCAAACGTGAAGAGGTTGTAGCCTTGATGCGGTAGCCACTCTGCGTAGGTCCAGTGCGCAGTCATATTTTGCGCATTGCCGTGCATGTGAATCACACTGCCCTTGGCGTGGTGCGGGGCCACACCCACTGCAGGGATAAACCATCCAGAGAGGTGCGTGCCATCAGAACTGTTAAATGCCACTGTGTCGAAAGGCAGGCCAGTGCGCTCAGGGCTGTCGTATTTGATGCGGTCTGGGAAATAGAAATAGCGGTACATGGCGCTTGGCAACCTTGGCGGTAAGCCCAAAGAAAATGCCCCTTGAACCTAGGCTCAAGGGGCATTGGATGCGGTGAGTGATCAGACCAGGCTGATCACGCGACAGCAGTATTTACTTCTTGGTACCAACCTTGCTGACGATGTTCAGGTTGCCGATACGGCCAGACTCAACACCAGCAGCTGGATCGATGATGGCTTCGATCAGGGTCGGCTTGCCCGACTTGATGGAGGCATCCAGAGCCTTCGACAGCTCTTCCGGGGTGGTAACGCGAACGCCAGTACCGCCAACCGATTCCATCAGCAGGTCGTAACGGGTGTTCGGGTTGAACAGCATGCAAGAGATTTGGTGATCTGGGCTTGGCTCGTCACCGCGGTAGATACCACCATTGTTCATGATGATCACGGTGACTGGCAGATCGTAACGAGCAACAGTTTCGATTTCCATGCCGCTGAAGCCGAAAGCAGAGTCACCGCAGACTGCTACGACTGGCTTGCCGGTTTCGGCAGCAGCAGCAACAGCGGAACCCATACCGATACCCATCACGCCCCAGGTGCCGGTGTCGACACGCTTACGCGGCAGGTATTGGTCGATGACCATACGTGCGTTGTCGAGTGCGTTGGCACCTTCGTTAACCAGGGTGATATCCGGGTAGTTCTTCAGCACGTCGCGGATAGCGCCGAGCGAGTTGTGGTAGTTCATCACCGGAGTGGCGGTCGACAGCTTCGGAGCCAGCTTGGCGCGGCTAGCAGCAGCCTTTTCGCTCACAGCGTTCAGCCATTCAGCCGGTGCCTTGAAGCCCTTCAGCTCAGCGCGCAGCGCATTCACGCAAGACTCGATGTCACCAACCAGCGGTGCAGCGATCGGCACATTGCTGTCGATTTCGCTAGCTTGGATATCGATTTGCACGAACTTCTTCGGTGCTGCGCCCCAAGTCTTGCCCTTGCCGTGTGCCAGCAGCCAGTTCAGGCGGGCACCGACCAGAACAACAACGTCGGACTCTTGCAGGATCATCGAGCGAGCAGCCGCGCCGCATTGCGGGTGGGTGTCGGAGATCAGGCCCTTAGCCATCGACATTGGGGTAAAAGGAATGCCGGTTTCTTCAACGAAGGACAGGATGTCAGCATCGCACTGAGCGTAGGCAGCACCCTTACCGAACAGGATCAACGGCTTCTTGGCGTTCTTGATCAGATCAGCAGCGCGCTTCACAGCCGACGGAGCTGGCAGTTGTGCAGGAGCTGGATCAACCGGAACCCACAGCGACTTCTTGCCTTCTTCAGCACTCATCACGGTGCTGAACAGGCGTGCTGGGATATCCAGGTACACGCCACCTGGGCGACCGGACAGGGCGGTACGCACGGCGCGGACGACGGCAACACCGATATCTTCTGGACGGTTGATACGGAAGGAAGCCTTACAGTGCGGACGGGCGATGTTCAGCTGATCCATTTCTTCGTAGTCGCCTTGTTGCAGGTCGACGATTTCGCGCTCGGAGGAGCCGGAAATCAGGATCATCGGGAAGCAGTTGGTGGTGGCGTTGGCCAGTGCGGTCAAACCGTTCAGGAAGCCGGGAGCGGACACGGTCACGCAGACGCCAGGCTTCTTGGTCAGGTAGCCAGCAACCGATGCGGCATAACCAGCATTTTGTTCGTTGCGGAAGCTGTAGAATTTGTTGCCGCGAGCTTGCCACATGCGACCAACTTCGGTGACCGGAATGCCCAGAAGACCGTAGATGTTGGTGATGCCGTTCATTTCCAAGGCATCCATCAGGAGGTTAAAGCCGTCGGTCAGTTCTACGCCTTCGGGTACTACTGCTGTCTCGTTGCTCATAAGAAATTACACCCTCTTTGGTTGATTTTGAACGTTTTCACAACGTCCCCTCGGTGTGTGCCGCTCACCCTTATCCTCTGGTTGTTTAATGCGGCACTTACGATTTTTTCTGCGCGTATTCTACAGAAGAATGAAAATCTTGACCACCCATGCACAAACAATACAAAGCCCCGCCCAAACAGATGCTTGAGTAAGGCTTTGGCAGGTGGTAAGCGCTTCCTTATGCCGCCAGTTTATTGGAGAGCGTACCGATGCCCTCGATAGAGATTTCGACGGTAGCGCCATCCTTGATCGAGCCGATGCCGATGGACGTACCGATTGC
>LNDZ01000028.1 GCA_001464495.1 Betaproteobacteria bacterium Ga0074130 | reverse complement strand
CACCCTCACCGAAGCCGCCGAAACCGTCGTGCTCAACGCCGGTAGCTCCAGCAACCCATTGGTCACCACCGGTGACACCGGCAGCGGCACCATCACCGCGAATGACGCGCCTCCAACGGCGGGTGGATGCTATGTCACTGGCACTGAAGATACGCCGTTCGTATTTAGCTGGGCAGCCTTCAATGTGGCTGACTCAGATTCAGCTGCCGCTAGCTTGTCGATCCGTGTGACCACGTTGCCGACTGATGGCACGTTGCAAGTGTCGACTAATGGCACCACATGGACTTCAGTGGCGGCTAATCAGCTGATCAGCAAGGCAACTGTTGATGCGGGATGGTTCCGTTTTGTGCCAGACACCAACGAATCGGGTGCTGATGCCTTTGGTGGAACGTCGACTGGCAACAGGCAGTCTGATTACGCCAGCTTTAACTATCAGGGCTATGACGGTACCCAGAATAGTGCGACTGCTACTGCTCGTATCGACATCACACCTGTCGTTGATGCGCCAACCGTTACTGCAAGCAACGCTAGTGGTACGGAAGGTCAGTGGGTGAGCCTGACGTTGTCGGCTGCACTGACGGATCTTGACGGTTCAGAAGCCCTCTCTGGACGCCTTCTGACGGGCATCCCCATTGGCGCATCTATTACTGATGGAACCAACACATTTACGGCTACCGCTGGTAATACTTCTCTGAGTTTGACCGGCTGGAATCTCTCCGCACTTCAATTCCAAGGATCGGCCACAGGGACCAGCCAAACTTACACAATGACATTGTCGGCGACCAGCACAGAGTCGAGTACTGGCTCTGCGACGACTAGTGCAGTTTCCTTCAATGTCACAGTTACTGATACAGCTCCTGTCGCTATTGCGGATACGGATAGTGTTGGTGTTGGTGCGACCACTACGGGTAATGTCATTACAGGCGCTGGTGGTGTTTCGGCTGACACGCTTGGTTTCGACACGGCTCAATTGACGAATGTGAGCTATGTTGGAACACCTCTTTCCAGTAGCAATGTTGGTGGGGTTTGGACAATTGCCACTACTAACGGCACGCTGACTATCAACCAAAGTGGTGCGTTTAGTTATGTGTCCAACTACGCAAACAAGTCTGTGTCGAATGCGACTTCAGCCGCCATATGGGATGCAGTCAATATCGATTATTACGGCTTTGACCGGGAAGGTGGCGTGGGCGACGCAAACCCATTTACGGGTGGCACATTCAGCGCGGGGTTGAATACAGCAACACTGACCGCTGGCGCAGCCTCATTGATTACCTTTGCGAATAACACGGGTATAGACGATGATGGCATGGGCGTTGAGCGCGGTAGCCTAGCGAATAATGCGAACAATCGTTTGGAGAACGGCGAGTTTATTGTTCTCGATATGAATATGGCGACCTCTGCCATGGCGGTTACCCTGAATAATCTGCCAACTGGCAACTCGGCAACGTGGTATGCCTATAGTGCATCGGGTGGGTATCTTGGTACAGGAACGATCGCTGGTGATGGCGACCAAATCGTAACTGCTACGATCACGTCCGTGCCTGGTGCTCGCTATCTTGTGTTTGCGGGAGGCGCCAATGATTATCGAATTGGTGGTGTGATTGCTCAGCCAGACCTATCTTCGATTACGCCTGATGTGTTTAACTACACATTAACGGATAGTGATGGTGATGCCTCCAGCACTACCTTGACAATCAATTCTAGTAGCCTGATTGGCGCTATCGCAGATATTGGAACTGTTTACGAGTCTGGCCTTGCTGCTGGCACTGAGGCAGGTCAAACATCGATAACAACTAGCGGTAATTTGCTTGCAAATGATACTGGCGTACCTAGTACGGTCGAGATCACTACAGTGGCAGGACAGACACCTGTTGGTGGTGTAATCACCGTAACCAATGCGATCGGTACGCTAACGGTTTACACCGTCACATCAGGTAGCAATCAAGTCGGCGACTACACATACACGCTGAATGCTGCCACAACACAGGGAAGCAATGATGCTCAAACCTTTAGCTATACCGCACGTAATACGCTAAGTGGCCAGACGTCGTCGTCGTCGCTAACGATCAATGTGATTGACGATGCCCCGATAGGCAGCAATGTCGTCCAAACCTTGCAGGCTGCTGCAACACTGCCAACCTACAATTTGGTACTAACCATTGACGTCTCAGGAAGTATGGACGGTATGGTTGGCAATACAGGTAAAACCAGATTGCAGGTTGCCAAGGAAGCCTTGGCCGAGATGATCCAAAAGTTTGATCAAATCGGGAATGTAAATGTTCAAATTGTCGCCTTCTCTGAAACGACATCCGAATCACCTTGGTATGTTGACAATCCTGCCGCTGCGTTGGCTTATATCAACTCACTTGAGCCATTGAGTGGCACCCGCTACTCAACCGCACTTGACGCAGTGATGAATGGGTTCACGCAACCCACTGCCGATAAGACAATCTTCTACTTCCTTTCTGATGGCGAACCCAATGCGGGCTATGAAGTTGGCGCCACGCAGCAAGCAACGTGGCAAAACTTCGTTGATGCAAATGGCGACTTGTCCTTCGGTATTGGTATCGGGACTTCGGTCAGTCTGACAGCGCTTAACCCGATTGCTTACCCGAATGGTACGAATGAGCCATATGCCATCGTGGTTGATGATCCTGCGGAGTTGGCCGATACCCTGCTTAGCACCGTTGAAGAGGGTATTGTTCTTGGGGATGTTTCTATACTTTCCAATTCTGGCGCGAGTGGGTTCCTAATTGGTGCGGACGGTGGGAATCTTCAAAGCGTTGTTGTGGATGGCGTTACTTACACTTACGTTGTTGGTTCGCCAAGTGTCACGGTAGTAACAGCCAAGGGTGGCGAGCTAACGATCAACTTCGTGACGGGTGAATATAGCTATCAACTCACTGTCAATACAACGATTCAAGGGCAGCAAGAGGTGTTCCCGATCACCGCTATCGATGGTGATGGAGATTCGAGGACCATTAATCTCACCATCAATCTTGATTACATTGCCAACCTTGACGCAAATCGGGACATCATTCTGACCAATGTGACAGATGGCTCAGCGCTTACGATATCAACGGAGGCGCTCACTCATAATGACTACACGGCGGGTACTACAAGCTTTACCGGCACAAGTACTCCGCTAGGTGGTACGGTTTCAACCGCTAGCGGCGTGGTGACTTTTGATCCAACATCGGCATTGGCAACTAGTACAAGCGACTTCGGGGTCACCTACACCACAATTAATGAAGCTGCAGGTGATAGTTTCTCCAATCCGCTGAATAACAGTATTGCCACAGCTGTAAATTTAACTAACCGCGGATTGTTCGGCCGGGTGACGGGCGTAGATGCCGCTGACCTTACTGACCCTGAGCTTCCAACAGTGAAATTCACTGGCACGCTGAATGCAACAAATGGGAATCAGGATTCTGATTACATCAGAGTCAGTTTGAGGGCGGGTGAAACAATTTATCTTGATGTTGATCGCGGCGTTGATGCTGGGGGGGCTGCAACGAGTATTGATTCACGCTTGTACCTCTATGATCAAGCAGGTAATCAGCTCGCAATTAACTCGACATCAGTAGCCGTGGACGCTGGTTCGACATCCACGGCCGATCCTTATTTGGCTTATACCGTTGGTGTTGCTGGTGACTATTACGTTCGAGTGCGCCACCAAAGCAATGCTACTGCCACAGATGCTGGCGGGAATTACGACTTGTGGATATCAATTAGTCCACAAGTCATTCCTTCCACTGCAGCGGTTGGTTTTGACTATACCCTGACAGACTCAGGAGAAAGCGATACTACATCTGCATCAGTTTATGGCGTGACCGGTTCTACCATCACGGGCAGTGCTACCGATGAAATTCTCTACGGCAGTGGGAGTGCTGACGTACTGCTGGGCAATGCTGGCAAGGATGTCTTACTGGGCAATGCGGGTGACGATACGCTTCGCGGTGGAAGTGGGGATGATCGACTTGAAGGTGGACAAGGCAGTGATACCCTAGATGGTGGTACTGGTGCAGATATATTGCTTGGTGGAGCCGGTAACGACACCCTTACCGGCGGTATTGGTGCCGATGTTTTTGTCTGGGATCTGGCAGACAAAGGTCCTTCTGGCACCCCAGCAATCGATACCATCACTGACTTTGATACCGTAAGCTCAAGTGACAAGCTTGATCTACGTGATCTGTTGGTTGGTGAGTTTAGTAGCGGGGGAAATGCCAATCTCGCAAACTTCTTGCACTTTGAGTTGAGTGGCGGCAATACGGTTTTGCATATTAGCTCGAATGGTGGGTTTGCCTCTGACAGTCATAATGTCGGCGGCACGCATTCCAGCGGTAGTGAAGACCAGACGATTGTGCTACAGGGCGTTGATCTGATCGGGTCGTTCACGACCGACCAACAGGTGATTCAGGATCTGCTCAACAGGGGCAAGCTGCAAACTGACTAAAAGCAAAGGCCCGGTGCAATACACATTGCACCGGGCCTAGTGAGTAAGATCATTTTTTAGTAAGTGATTTAGCCCTTGATGGCGGGTCCTGTTGCACCGTCAAAGCCGAGTAAGGCCAGTGCTTGAATTTCAGCGTCACTGGTCACGCCTTCGGCATAGACACTTAAGCCAATCGTATGTGCAATTGAAGAAAGCCCCTTAAGGAAGGCTTGGTTGCCGCTATTACTATCGATGCCGCGCACAAAACTTGAGTCGACCTTTAAATAATCTAGGCCAAGATCATGCAGTAAGCCAATCTGGCTGAAGTGTCGACCGAAATGCTCAATCCCCAAATGGCAACCGTATTGCTTAAGCTCAAGACACATTGCCCGGAAAGCATCAATCTGGTCAAAGGCACCGCCTTCCGGAATTTCCAGCCATAGGCGTGTGCTGATACCGCGATTTTGGCGGAGCAGGGCGTACAGTGCGTTACGGAAACTCTCATCGGCAATCGAGTTGGAAGATAAGTTGATGGCTAATCCATCCAACTGCGGTTGCTTACGCAAATCCTCTAAGCCTAATGCGATGGCGGCCAAATCTATCTTTGGTGTTAAGCGGAGGCGTTCAGCCACTGGCATGAATCGCCCTGCGGGCTGCCATTCGCCACTCGCATCAAACATCAAGCGTAATGGACATTCATGGTGAATGGTTTGCCCTGCGAAATCCGCGACGGGGAAATAAATCAGTTTCACCCAGTTGTTTTCCAAGGCGGCAGCAATTGTCTTGCCCCATTCTTCTGCACTGCGTGGCTGGTCATCCAAGTCTGCCGCATGTGCTTCACGTACCGCGTTTTCGCCACTGGCTTCGGCGCTGGCCAGGGCGTTGTCGGCTAGAGAGAGTAAGGTCCCCATATCCATTTGCGGCTGAAATAGGCTGGCGCCAATACAGACAAAGCTGCCTTCGCTGACATAAGTGGGGCTGAGATTGGCGATGTTATGCAGTAGCGTTTCTGCTTCGGTGCTCACGCTGTAGCGTTCGGGTAGTAGGAGTGCAAAGTCTGCACCATTGAGACGGGCTGCGAGTGCTGCACTTTGTTTTTCTCCGCAGCCACTTACGATTACTGCCACTTGCTTGAGCATGTTGTCTGTGGCTTCGCGGCCGAGGCGCCGATTGATGTCAGCTAGTTGTGTGATGCGGATCAGGAGTAGGGCGCCACCACTCGCATCTTCGCGGCTCAGCGCGTCGCGCAGCCTTGCCATGAAATAGTTGCGATTGGACAAACCAGTCAGTGGATCGTGATTCGCCTCACGACGCACCTCTTCCAAGCGGGCCGCCTCGTCATCGAACATGGTCTTGATTTGCGCAACGGTAGCGTTCATGGCGCTGGCAAGCTGACGCAGCTCTGGGACATTAGGTTCTGGAATGGTGATAAAGCGTCGCTCGGTGATCGCTCGTGCCTGTTGAATGACCATTTGCAAAGGGCGACGTAGTCGGCGCAGGACCAAATGCCCCAGATAGCAGCCCAGCATGCCAGCGACCATTAATGCCACAATCATCTTCCATACGCTCTTCCAGAGGGAGTTGTAGGCAAAGCGGCTGTGGCTGGCCAGCTCAATAGTGCCGTACTGCTTCCAACCATCAGTGATCTGCGCATGTCCTGACTCAATGCGGAGGGGTAGGATTTTGATAAACCAATCGGGTGCGCCAAGGTCGCCACCTTGGCTACTGCGTTCGGTGATTATTTGACCGCTTGGATCTGTAACGCGGATCAGCTCATAGTGTCCGCTATCAAACAGGGCAGATACGGCCAGCTCGACAGAAACGTCATCCGGACGTTGCTGACTCAACGACAGCGCAAGTGCTGAGGCGTTGTCGGTGTTCTTCATGTTCAGCTGTTCCGACAAATAGACGCGTGCCGAAAGTGTTGATACAAGAAGGCTGCCTAGCAATGCGTGCAGCATGCTGACGATAATGGCGAGCCAGAGTTGTCGGTACATGGACATGGTTATTCTCTCTTCCTATCGACCTGATTTAGTCGAAACCTTCGTTACGAGCACGTTGTAATAAGTCCTGCCAGCGGGACAGGCGGCTGGTGCCGCCGGGGCCTTGCGTATCTCGCCCGCCAGCACCTTGCCAGATACCCTGGCTGTTGAAACTGAAAATTGGTTGTAAATCTGTCCGGCGCGAGGCGGGACGGATGTCAGTGATCAGGTTATCCAAGACGACCGGTTCGGCATCCGGATCGGCGTACCAGGCAAGCACCATGTGCGCCTGCATGACCGTACTGGTTGGGCCGCCAATCCGTGCCTTGACATAGACCAGCCGTAATTGCTCATTAGGTACACCCATGTTGAGCAGGGAAAAGTATTTTGCGATGGCAAAATCCTCGCAGTCGCCTGCGCCTTTTCCTAATGTTTCCATTGGCGTAGCCCAATAATCCGCTTGTCCCCAGGCTTTTTGATCGTCGGCGAATTGAACGCGGCGATTGAAAAACTCGTTAGTTCGGCGCAAGTTGTCCTGCAAGTTGCGCGTCCGGCTGTCATCAATCAGCTTTTGCCAGTCTTGGAAATTACGAGTACCAGCGTTGCCAAACATGCGTGTCAGATTGGCGAACAAACGCTCATTGTCGAGCGCAAATACTGGGATAGTCAGGCAACAGACGAAAGCCAATAGAAACAGGCGTCGCAATCTATGCGAAACGCTTGAAATCATAGGCAAAGTTGGTGTTGTCTTCGTCATGGTCTGCAGAGTATGCAATATACTAGGACTTGGCTACAACCTGCATATAAAAATATACTGCCATGCCCCTACTTCCCGCTCATTTGGGCCGTAAACCACAAAAGATCTCTGTTCTTGCTGTCTTGGCCGCATGTGCCGCACTTGCTCACGCACAGTTGCCGCCACCGCCGCCTGCACAGGTCGCACCTTCAGGTGCGTCGACTCCAGCACGCCATGTGCTCAAAGACGTTGTTCAGCAAGCCATTTTGACTCAACCGGAAGTTCAATTTCGCTGGCATGCATTTTTGGCCGCAGACTATGAGCATGATGCAGCCATCGGTGGTTATTTGCCCAAGCTTGATTTGACGGCGGGACGAGGTAAAGAGCAACGTGATGATCCTGTGGTCCGCCGCGATTACACCCGTAACTCATCTTCTTTAACCTTAACTCAGATGCTGTATGACGGCTTTTTCACGAGAAATGAAGTGAAACGGCTTGATCATGCGCGCATGACAAAGCTCTTCGAATTGCAGGATGCGTCAGAGACTGTTGCGCTGGAAGCGGCTCGCGCTTACTTGGACGTCCTGCGTTATCGCCGGTTGGTTCTCCTGACCGAAGAAAACTATGTGCGCCACCGTTCTGTGCTTGAGCAAATTCAACTCAAGGTCAAAGCAGGCGTAGGGCGTCGTGTCGACCTTGAGCAGGCTTCAGGTCGTTTTGCCTTGGCGGAATCTAATCTTCTGATTGAAACTTCCAATCTTCATGATGTCACCGCACGCTTTCAGCGACTGATTGGGACATCACCAGCGATTGACATGGTAGAGCCAGAGCCGCTTAACAAGAGCTTGCCCCCCAATCCGAACGCGGCTCAGGCCATTGCCCAATTAAACAATCCTGCCTTGCGGGCTGCGGTTGAAAATGTGCGCTCGGCTGATGCGGCTCACTCAACTCGAGCCGCCAATTTCCAGCCGCGGTTTGATCTGCGCTTGCGCGAAGATCGTGGCCGCGACATCAATGGTTTGCTCGGCACCACCGATAACCGCGTGGCTGAAGTCGTGATGAGCTGGAATTTGTTCAACGGTTTTTCGGACGTTAACCGCCGCCGTCAGTTTGCAGAGCAGCTCAATGTAGCCCGTGACCTCCGTGACAAGTCCTGTCGCGATATGCGTCAGACACTTGCGATTGCCTATAACGACGCTCGCAAGTTGAATGAACAACTTGGCTATCTCGATCAGCATCAGCTATCGATTGAAAAGGCCAGAGATGCCTATCGCAAGCAGTTTGATATCGGCCAACGTACCCTGCTTGACGTACTGGATACCGAAAACGAGCTCTTCCAAGCACGTCGTGCTTACACCAATGCTGAGGTTGATTTGCAACTGGCGTATGCCCGAACCCTAGCAGGTATGGGCCGCTTGCTGGAAACGCTTGGTTTGTCGCGCATGGATGCGGATGCGAAAAAGGAAGCGGAGCGTTGGGCTGCAGAAGGCGATGGCGCGCAGCAATGCCCGCCTGATGCCCCTGTGCTTTACGTCGCTGATAAGAAGGCGCTCGATGAGCGTGCTGCGGAAATGTTGCGCGAGTTGGCGCCACGCAGTGCCGATGCGGCTACGGTTGTTCCAGAAGTTGAATCTCCAGTCCATAGTGTGGGCCTTGCGCTTAAGGCTTGGACTACGAACTGGAGCAGCCGTAATGTCCAGCCTTATCTGGACAGCTACGCAAAAACCTTTGTACCTGCCGATGGCAGCAGTCTCTCCACTTGGTCGGGCAAGCGTAAGGCTGCCTTGGAGCGTGCAGGGGAGATTCGTCTCGACCTTGCCGATGTAAAGGTTGAGGTGGGCGATGCGACTCATGCGCGCACCAGCTTCACCCAGCACTACAACGCTGCTCAGTATCAGGACTCGGTCAAAAAGGTCTTACAGTGGGAGCGTATTGAAGGTCGCTGGTTGATCACCTCTGAGACCTCCTCCAAACTCCCTAAGGAGGCGGCACGGGCTACTGTAGTCCCCGTCGCTACGCCAACCCCTGCAGTTGTTCCGGCCAAGAGTGCAACGATCTCGGCTCCAGCGCCTGTCGCACCTTAACTCGCGTTAAGGGCAACAAAAAAGCCGCGCAGATGCGCGGCTTTTTTGTTGCCCTGCCGGTAAGGGCGGGGAGGCGTCAGCATCAAAGTGCGGCGTGTTCCGCCTTCTCTTCAATGGTGAGCTTGATCTTGCCTTCCTCGTCGCTGTCCTGATCGAGATCGATGGTGACCTTACCGCCATGGACCAGACGACCAAACAGCAGCTCATCGGCAAGTGCCGAGCGGATGCTGTCCTGAATTAGACGTGACATCGGGCGGGCACCCATCAGTGGGTCGAAGCCCTTTTCGGCGAGCCAGGCACGCAGTGCATCGGTAAAGATAGCCTCGACCTTCTTCTCGTGCAGCTGTGCTTCCAGTTGCATCAGGAACTTGTCGACCACGCGCAGGATGATTTCTGCGTCGAGGGCGGCGAAGGAGATGATGGCATCCAGACGGTTGCGGAACTCCGGCGTGAACAGGCGCTTGATATCGCCCATTTCGTCACCGGCTTGCTTGCTGTTGGTGAAGCCGATGCTGGTCTTCTGCAGGGCTTCAGCACCCGCGTTGGTCGTCATGATGATGACCACATTGCGGAAGTCGGCCTTGCGTCCGTTGTTATCCGTCAGCGTGCCATGGTCCATGACCTGCAGCAGGATATTAAAGATGTCCGGGTGTGCCTTCTCGATTTCGTCGAGCAGCAGTACGGCATGTGGCTTTTTGGTGACCGCCTCAGTGAGTAGCCCGCCTTGGTCGAAGCCAACATAACCGGGAGGCGCGCCGATCAGGCGGCTCACCGCGTGACGCTCCATGTACTCGGACATGTCGAAGCGGATCAGCTCAATACCCATGCAGTAGGCGAGTTGGCGGGCCACCTCGGTCTTGCCGACGCCGGTAGGGCCGGAGAAGAGGAAGGAACCAATCGGCTTCTGTGGGTTGCCCAGGCCTGAACGCGACATTTTGATCGCCTTAGCCAGTGCATCGATCGCTTTGTCTTGACCGAATACCACGGTACGCAGATCGCGATCCAAGTTCTTCAGCGCACTGCGGTCGTCCGCAGAGACGTGTTGCGGCGGGATGCGTGCAATCTTCGCGACGATGTCCTCGATCTCGCCCTTGCCGATGACCTTCTTCTGCTTTGACTTTGGCAGGATGCGCTGTGCTGCACCAGCCTCGTCGATCACGTCAATGGCCTTGTCCGGCAAATGGCGGTCATTGATAAACTTGGCAGCAAGCTCGGCAGCGCTGGAAATTGCCGCAGCCGAATATTTGACGCCATGGTGCTCTTCAAAGCGAGACTTCAAGCCGCGCAGGATAGACACGGTCTCGTCGACTGAAGGCTCATTGACATCAACCTTCTGGAAGCGGCGGGAGAGGGCGTGATCCTTTTCGAAAACACCACGGAATTCGTTATAAGTCGTGGCACCGATGCACTTCAGCGCGCCCGAGGACAGGGCCGGCTTCAACAAATTGGAGGCATCCAAGGTGCCGCCCGATGCTGAACCTGCACCGATTAGGGTGTGGATTTCATCGATAAACAGGATGGCATCTGGATTGTCGGCCAATTGCTTGAGGACAGCCTTCAGGCGCTGCTCAAAGTCACCGCGATACTTGGTGCCAGCGAGAAGGGCGCCCATGTCGAGCGAGTAGACAACCGCGTTCTGCAGGATCTCAGGAATCTTGCCTTCAACGATACGATGCGCCAGGCCTTCAGCAATGGCGGTCTTGCCTACGCCGGCTTCACCGACGAGGAGCGGGTTGTTCTTGCGACGCCGGCACAGCGTCTGAATCACGCGCTCCAGCTCTTTATCTCGGCCAATCAGCGGGTCGATCTTGCCAACCAGCACCAGAGAATTCAGGTTCTGGGTATAGCTTTCGAGTGCACCGCCCTTTTCAGCGGGTTCAGCCTCGGCCTCAACTGGCTCTTCCTTGCCTGCAGGAGCAGGGTTCTTGCCGACGAGACGGGTGATGCCCTGACGCTGGAGGAAATACACCGCATGCGAATCCTTCTCGCCGAAGATGGCGACCAGCACATTGGCGCCAGTAACTTCCTTCTTGCCCGACGATTGCACATGCAGGATGGCGCGCTGGATGACGCGCTGGAAACCCAGCGTTGGCTGGGTTTCGATTTCTTCGGTGCCGCCCACGGTAGGGGTATGTTCGCCGATGAAGTCGTCCAGCTCCTTGCGGAGGGCGTCAATATCGGCGGCGCAGGCGCGCAGTACCTCGGCCGCAGAGGGATTGTCGATCAACGTCAGCAGCAGGTGCTCCACGGTGATGAATTCATGACGCTTTTGCCGGGCTTCGACAAAGGCCATGTGCAAGCTGACTTCAAGTTCCTGCGCAATCATTTCAATTCTCCTCCATTACGCACACCAGCGGATGCTGATGCTGGCGCGCGAATGTGTTGACCTGCTCTTTCTTGGTTGCTGCCACGTCACGCGGGTAAACCCCGCATACGCCCCGTCCTTCTCGATGCACTTGCAACATCACCACGGTAGCGCGTTCCCTGTCTAGGTTGAAAAATTTCTGCAACACCACGACGACAAAATCCATAGGGGTGTAGTCGTCGTTCAGCAGCATAACCTTGTACATCGGTGGCGGTGCTGTGCGAGCCTTGCTTGTCTCCAGCACGACTCCATTGCCGCTCTCATCTTTGCGTGTGGCCATGTTTTGATTCTAATGGGATTTGCCAACTGTGCAACCAGAATACAGGGGCCTTACCTACGCTTGATGTGCCCTTTGGTTCCTAGCTGGGGCCGGATTCATGAAAGGCAAGATGTTGCATATATGATTAATTTATTAGCTGTGGGCATAAAAAATATGTTGACGACAAAAACGGAAGTGAGTAAAAAGACCACCGTGTTTGTTTCAAGTTGCAGCGCAGTGACGGAATCACGTAGTTCCCTCAAGAACATTTCCCCTGTGATGTCTGAATGCAAACATGCCCTGGCATGTACCGCCTCGCGCGGTGTGTCGGTTCGTTCTACATCTTAAGGAAAGACGCAATATGGCAACCGGTACTGTTAAGTGGTTTAACGATTCCAAGGGTTACGGCTTCATTACGCCGGATGACGGCAGCGAAGATCTCTTCGCCCACTTCTCCGCGATCACGATGGCCGGCTTCAAGACACTCAAGGAAGGTGAAAAAGTGTCCTTCGAGGTGACGCAAGGTCCAAAGGGCAAGCAAGCCTCGAATATTCAGAAGCCCTGATCGCTCAGTACCTGAGTTATCAGGTTGCTGGATTGGCCCGCCGCGCTGTCCGCCCGGCGGGTTTTTGTTTTTGGGTGGTGGCAAGGGCTATCATCGCCACACTTGCCGAACAGCTGGCAACGCTGCCATGACCAAAATAATTCTCCTCAACAAGCCCTATGGTGTTCTGACGCAATTTTCTCCCGCTGAAGGCAAGCAAACCCTCAAGGACTACATTCCTGTGCCCGGCGTCTATGCCGCCGGCCGTCTGGATGCCGACAGTGAGGGGTTGTTGTTGCTGACGGACGATGGCGCCTTGCAGGCGCGCATCGCGCATTCGCGCTTCAAGTTGGGCAAGACCTACTGGGCGCAGGTTGAGGGCGTGCCCTCCGCCGAGCAGCTCACCCAACTGCAAGGGCGGCTGGATCTGGGTGATTTTGTGACGCAGCCCTGTCAGGCAAAGCAAATTCCTGAGCCGGACAATCTGTGGGCACGCACCCCACCCATTCGTTTCCGTCTCTCGGTGCCTACCAGCTGGATAGAGCTGGTTATTCATGAGGGCAAAAATCGCCAGGTCCGGCGTATGACGGCAAAGGTTGGTCTACCTACCTTGCGGCTGATTCGTGCTGCAATTGGCCCATGGATGCTGGCCGACTTACCGCCGGGTGCATGGCGTGAAACGCGAGAGATTCCACCAGAGCTTAGTCTGCGTGAGCGCGCCAATCTGCGCCGTCATTATTGAGTGACATTGCGTCCCGCCAATTTTTGGTGAGCGGTGCATACTAGCGGTATCTGTTTTTATGCGAGTTGTTATGAGCGTTCAGTTTTATGTACGTACGATGCTTTGGCTGGTGCTGGCAGGTTTTAGCGTTGCCTCCCATGCGAGCGGTATTCTCGACCTCACGATAGGGATGTATCGCGTGCAGGCTGAAGTTGCACATACCGAGCCTTTGCGTCAGCGCGGGCTGATGCACCGGAAGGAAATGTTGGCGCATCAGGGCATGTTGTTTGTTTTCCCAGAGCGCGCAACGCATTGCATGTGGATGCGCAATACCTTCCTGCCATTGGCGGTGGCATTTATTGGTGAGGATGGCAAAATCATCAATGTTGAAGAAATGGAACCACAGACTGAAACGAACCATTGCGCGGCTAAGCCAGCACGTTACGCGCTGGAGATGAATCGCGGCTGGTTCAAGCAGCGTGGCTTTATTGCGGGTACGCCGATTCAGGGCATAGAGCGTGCACCTGCGCCGCAGTAGTCCGTTTAATTTCTTTGTTGCTTGTTCATTTCGGGAGTTGCTATGTTGCGTGTGTCATTTCGTCAGTGCTTGATCTTTCTGTCCGCACTTGTGGCGTTCAATGCGCATGCGCTGGATCTGTCAGGTGTGACGCAGAAGGAAGCCGGAAGCGGCCTCAAAGAAACCCTGACACATGCGTCTGAAGCGGCAGTATCGCAACTGGGTGCGGCAGATGGCTTTCTGAACAATCCCAAGGTCAAAATCCCCTTGCCGGATGGGCTCAAGCAGGCTGAGAAGGCCATGAAGCTGCTTGGTAAGGGAGATCAATTCCAAGCGCTGGAGGTCAGCATCAATCGTGCCGCTGAGGCGGCAATGCCGGAGGCAAAGGCGCTGCTGATCAATGCAGTGAAAAGCATGTCGGTACAGGACGCGAAAAGCATTCTCAGCGGCGGTGATGACGCGGTGACGCAGTTTTTCCGTTCTAAAACCGAGACGCAGCTCGGACAAAAATTCCTGCCTATCGTCAAAGGGGCGACCGATCGCGTTGGCTTAGCCAAGCAATATAACAAGGTAGCAGATCAGGCTGCTTCATTTGGCGCCATCAAGAAGGAAGACAGCAAGATCGAGAGCTACGTCACGCGTAAGGCGCTAGATGGCCTGTTCCTGACTTTGGCGGAGGAAGAGCGCGCCATCCGTAATGACCCGGTTGGAACCGGCTCAGCCTTGCTCAAGAAAATTTTTGCTAACTAACCCAGCTAAGCCATCGGGAACTTCCGTTCAACAACGGTCTCCCATTCACTTTACCTTCTGCGGGACACGTCGAACATGAATGCCAACGCTCAACTGCACGCTCTTGGTCAAAGCCTCTGGCTGGACAACATCACACGGGAAATGCTCGAGGATGGCACGCTCAAGCGTTACATCGACACCCTGTCGGTCACTGGTCTGACTTCCAATCCAAGCATTTTCGATGCAGCAATTGGCAATACTACTGCTTACGATACTGCGATTGTTGCGAAGGCTAAGCAGGGCTTGAGTGGCGAGAGCCTATTCAATGAGCTGGCGCTGGAAGATCTGCGCCGCGCCGCCGATTTGTTCCGCCCTATCTACGATGCAACCGGCGGTGTGGATGGTTGGGTCTCGATGGAAGTGTCACCGCTGCTTGCCGACGATACTGCCGGGACATTTGCTGCTGCCAAGGCCATTCATGAGCAGGCCATGCGCATTAATCTATTCGTCAAGATTCCGGGCACGCCAGCCGGCATTCCTGCGATTGAAGAAGCGATCTTCGCGGGCGTGCCGGTCAATGTGACGCTGTTGTTCTCGCGTGAGCAGTATCTGGCTGCAGCAGAAGCCTATTTGCGCGGGCTTGAGCGTCGCCATGCAGCAGGTTTATCTTTGGATGTTGCCTCAGTGGCCTCTGTGTTCATCAGCCGTTGGGATGCTGCCGTGAGCGGTAAGGTGCCAGAAAAGTTGCGCAATAAGCTGGGCATTGCTATCGGTGGCCGAACCTATCGTGCGTATCGTTCGCTACTGGCTTCTGATCGCTGGAAGGCATTGGCAAAAGCAGGGGCGCAACCGCAGCGGTTGCTGTGGGCAAGCACGGGTACCAAGGACCCAGCCGCTTCGCCAATTCTCTATATCGAGACGCTGGCGGTTGCTGATACGGTGAATACCATCCCGGAGAAGACCTTGCTGGCCCTGGCTGCGCACACGGAGGAGCTGAATCACGAGCTCGCTTCAGCGAGCGCTGCAGCTGAGACTGTGCTGTCGGCGTATATCGGTTCAGGCATCGATATCAACGCCTTGGCTGAGCGTTTACAGCTTGAGGGGGCTGAGGCTTTCGTTAAGTCTTGGCAGCAGATGTTGCAACGTATCGAAACTAAGAGCAGCGCGTTAGCTGGCGACTGAGATTCAGACCTGACTGGCTTTGCTTGATAAAAGCTCAGCCAGAGGCAGGCTAGGCGACCGTGACGCGGTTCCTGCCTTGATGTTTGGATTCGTACAAGGCCCGATCAGCGCGCACGATAAAGTCCTTTACGGATTCTGAGGGCTGGTATCGGCTTACCCCGAATGAGACAGTGATGCTTTCCAGCACCTCATCCTGTCCGTTCCGAAGAATGCGGCTGCGGGCGATGGTGGAACGAATTTTTTCAGCTAAGGCGCACGCACCTTCGAGGGGTGTTTCCGGCAGGATCACCACAAACTCTTCACCTCCATAGCGGGCGGCGAGGTCGGATCCCTTGATGTTAGTTCTGAGGATCTCGGCGACGGTTTGAATCACCTTGTCACCAAAAACGTGACCATAGGTATCGTTGATCTTTTTGAAGTTGTCGATATCCGCCATGAGTAAGCAGATACCACGGCTGTCATCGTTTAATTTGGCCAGATGCTGAGCCAGTGCCAAATCAAATCCCTTGCGGTTGCTCAGCCCGGTTAGGCCGTCAGATAGCGCATCTTCACGCGCAAGCGAGACTTCCTGCTCTAGGCGTTTAATTTCCTGTTGGCTTTGCTCTAGACGATGCTTGAGTGTGCTCACAGCATCCTGCATCTCGTGTGCATCTTGGCGCATTTGGGCCAAGCCACTCGTATCATTTTGTGCCAGCTCGATTGCCAGACGCGCAAGTGAGTTACCGAAACGGCTAGCCTGATCACCTGCCACCTCAGCGGAGTTCGCCATATTGGTCAGTACTTGATCAATTTCGACTGAAATATTGCGCGCCAAGTCCTCATTGATATCAGCAATATGACGGCAGTAAAGTTGCCAAGTCGTATCTTCGTCCAGCAGGCGCTGTTGGGCCGTGAGCGCATCAACCTGCTCCTTGAGCGTCTTGTTAATGCCAGCAACGTATTCGTACCAGACGGCATAGCTGACCGGATGCAGGGCAGTATGCTGTTTCGTCATCAAGGGCAAGGCTTGGCGCAGGTACTCTGCACTTTTGGCGGGCGTGTCGTTGTAGCGCATCGCGTTAACTGCCCTGTTGAAGGGTGTAATGCATAGATTAAGTTACGAGGGGTGTTTGAACCTTAGGGTTCAAAATTAGCATTTTAAAACTAAATTCTATTGCTTAAACAGCACTTTGTGCTGTCTACAGACCAACCTGTTGTTCAGTCAGTGTTCGTATCGAGCAACGATCGGGCAGAAAAAACGGGGCATGTGCCCCGTTTTTTCATGCTGTTCAGCGTATCCGCTTAAGCGAAGTTGGCTGCAGCAAAGTCCCAGTTTGCGAGGCTGCTGAGGAAGGTCTCAACGAACTTCGGACGGGCATTGCGGTAGTCGATGTAGTAGGCGTGTTCCCAGACGTCGATGGTCAGCAGGGCCTTGCCTTCGCCGCTCTTCAGCGGGGTGCCAGCTGGGCCGGTGTTGACGATGTCTAGGCTGCCATCAGCCTTCTTGACCAGCCAGGTCCAGCCTGAGCCGAAGTTGCCAACGGCGGACGCTTGGAAAGCCTTCTTGAATTCGTCGAACGAACCCCACTTAGCGTTGATGGCATCCGCCAGCGCGCCAGTCGGAGCGCCGCCGCCATTCGGCTTCATGCTGCTCCAGAAGAAGGTGTGGTTCCAGACTTGGGCTGCGTTGTTGTAGATGCCGCCAGCCGGGGCCTTCTTGATGATCTCTTCGAGCGACAGGGTTTCGTACTCGGTGCCTGGGATCAGGTTGTTCAGGTTGGTCACATAGGCTTGATGGTGCTTGCCGTAGTGGAATTCAAACGTCTCGGCCGAGATGTGTGGCGCCAAGGCGTCTTGTGCGTAGGGCAGGGCGGGCAGAGTGTGTGCCATATTGTTTTCTCCAGTTGCGGTTGGGGTGTTGCTATTTGTAGTCAAGCCTGAGCATTCTAGTCGAATCTGTGAGGCTGGCAAGCCACGATCCTTGCATATGCTTATTCGATATCTTCGATGCGTCCGCTGGCACTTCCCTGGCCAAAGCGCAGCTGGACATGCTCGCCGATCTGCAGCTGGCGGCTGTCATTGACGATACGGCCTTGAGCGTCTCGCACGATGCTGTAGCCACGGGCCAGCGTGGCTTCGGGATTGAGGTGCAGTAGGGCTGGACCGAGGCGGTCGCAAGCCCCTTGCAGGGTTTGTAGGCGTTGTCGTAGGTTATGCCCTAGCGTGTGTGCAAGCAGTTGCAACTGTCCTTGCCGGGCAGCTAACTGCGGACGCGCGCGTTGCAGCGCGAATTGCTGCTGGCCAATGCCTTGGCGACGAATCCGTTGGGCGGTATGAATGCCATTGCGCATGCGCTCCTGCAGCAGGAGCAATTGCTGATGTGCGTGTTGTAGCCGCTGTTGGGGGGAGATTAATCTGTGGCTGAGCAGGTCAAGCGCCTGCATGCGACTTTCCAGTTGTTGTTGCATCAGCGATTGCAGCTGATCCTGCAGTTGTTGCACTTCGCCTTGTGCCTGGAACCACCCATGGCTAACCAATTCGGCCGCGGCAGTCGGCGTAGCGGCGCGTAGGTCGGCGGCGAAATCGGCGATCGTGAAGTCTGTTTCGTGGCCCACGCCGCTGATGACGGGGATGGTGCTTTCGGCGATGGCACGGGCGCTCAGCTCTTCATTGAATGCCCACAAGTCCTCGATACTGCCGCCGCCGCGCGCCACGATAAGGACATCACATTCTCTACGCGCATTGGCGATGGTCAATGCATTGGCAATGCCTGCCGCTGCGAGCTCGCCCTGAACCAGGGTGGGATAGATAATCACCGGCACATGCGGCGCACGACGCGCTAAGGCAGTGAGGATGTCGCGCAGGGCAGCTGCCTGTGGTGAGCTGATGATGCCGATACAGCGCGGGTAGCGCGGCAACTCGCGTTTCCGTTCAGCCGCGAACAGTCCTTCTTGTTCCAGCTTGACCTTGAGGCGCGAGAAGGCTTCAAACAGTTGGCCCAAACCGGCGCGACGCATGCCATCTACCGTCAATTGGAAATCGCCACGCGGCTCGTAAAGCGACACTCTGACTTGTGCTTCCACTTGCTGGCCATTTTCTAGGCGCCAAGGGAGCAGCTGCGCCCGTGAGCGAAACATCACACAGCGTGCTTGTGCGGCGTCATCTTTCAGACTGAAATACGCATGTCCCGAGGCGGCACGGGTCAGATTCGACACCTCACCGCTGACCCACATAAGTGGGAAGCCTTCTTCAAGCAGTTGGCGGGCTCGACGATTGAGCTCGGTAATACTGAGTACGCTGGGCTGCATGGGACGAGGAGTGAAAGTGGGTGTGAAGGCGCGAAATGAGTGGAAAAGTACGAGGCTCAGCGTCGATTGTAAATCCACATGCACGGCAAAATGGGATCTTTCCTTATGTTGAATCAAGGCACTATCGTCGCCATAAACCCTGAAGGAAGCCTGTAATTTAGAGGCAGGATGATACTGCTTGACATGCGCTGAATTTTGCCCGCTTGAATGCGGTTGGCTAGCGTTAGCTGGTTTGAGGTGTGTGCAAATCGAATTTGCTTGCCTTATGCGGCCCTGTAAGCGGCACCAGCACTATGGGTGTTTTGTAAGTATTTGATTTTAAAGAGACTGAAATATAAGCTTAATTTTTGCTCGCAATAAAGAAAAGCTAGACAGGAGGCGTATTTAGCGTAGTTGTTCAGTCTTAATTCACATGGTTATCCACAGTTTCTGTGGATAAGTACATGTTTCATCTATGTCATATTTACTTGGGTTTCTGTGTGGTGTGTGACCCCCAAAGAGGTTGATTTTGCAGCATCAAATGATTGATCCTGAAATGCAGGTGCCTGTGATGAATGCGCCGGTGGCGATTTTGCCGCCGGGGTCGCCATTGGTGCTTGGCATGCTGGAGGCTGCACTTGATAGCAGTCTCGTCGAGCGGGGAGCGCTGCAGGGCATCGAACTACTGGGTTCGGCGGATGGATTCTGGCGCGCTGTCCCTTTGCTTGAGTTGCAGCGGATGGCTGGGGCCGGAAACCCGTCGGCGCAGGCAGAGCTCGGCTGGCGTTACGCCGCCGGCAATGGTCTTCCCAAGTCGCACGCTCAAGCCGTCAATTGGGCATCGCGTAGTGCGGAGGCACGTTGTGCGGCAGGCGAGGCCGTGCTGGGCTGGTTGCTATATCACGGCTTTGGCTTACCGCGTGATTACCATGAGGCTGCACGCTTATTTGCCTCGGCCAGTGCTCAAGGTGATTTACGCGGCACAACCTGGTTTGGTCTGTGTCTGCAGCGGGGTCATGGCGTAGAGCTTGATGTTGCGGCTGCCTTGCAGCAATTTCGTACTGCGGCTGCGCGTGGTGACAGTGAGGCGCAGTACAGCCTTGGGCGCGCTGCGTATGCTGGGCTTGGGCAAGCACGCGATACGAGTGTTGCCGTTCATTGGTTGCAGCAGGCTGCTGCACAACAGCATGCGCAAGCGCAAGATCTGCTCGCGCGCTGCTATTTCTTCAAACATGTCAAAGATGTCCCCGCAGTGGTCGCAAGTGTCGAAGCGGCGCGGTTGTGGGCATTGGCTGCTACTGCCCGCGTACCAACAGCCATGTATTGCCATGCCTTGTGTCTGTATGCAGGCTATGGCATAGCGCAGGACTTGTCCGCAGCGGTCCTTTGGTTTGAGGGTGCTGCGCGCAAGAAAATCGCGCCGGCCATGTTCTTTCTTGGGCAGTGTTACAGCTTTGCCTACGGTGCCGAGGCCGACATTGAGACGGCCTTACTCTGGTATCGCCGTGCGGCTGCGCGTGGCAGCCGTGAGGCAGCGTATGCCCTTGGTGAATGTTATGCCTTTGGGCGGGGGGTACCCCAAGACACGAAAGAGGCGATTAGTCATTTTCGTACGGCGGCCCGTCTAGGTCATGTACGTGCCCAGCTCAAGCTCGGACATTGTTATCGCTGGGGCGAGGGCGTTGGCGAAAACAGCGAACTGGCCGTCGCTTGGTATCGCCGTGCCGCTGAGAGTGGTGATGCCGATGCCCAGGTCTGGCTGGGTGGTTGTTTGGAGCACGGCGAAGGTGTTGCGCAGGATTTGCCCGCTGCGATTGCACTGTATGAGCAGGCTGCCAATCGTGGCAACGCCCATGCTCAGGCCGAATTAGGGCGTTGTTGCTTGCATGGGATTGGCATGATTGCAGATGCTACGCGTGGTGAGCATTTGTTGCGCTGTGCGGCAGAAAGCGGCTGGAAGCCTGCATTGGGCGAGTTGGAACGCTTCTGGTTTGCCGAGGCCGAGCGTTGTTTGCGGAATAGTGGTGCCGAGGCTGATTTTGCACAGGCCGTGCAGCTTTATCGTAAGGCCGGCGAGTTGGGACACCTGCGCGCCTCATTGATGCTGGGCCAGTGCTATCGGCATGGCGTCGGTGTTGAGGTGAATCAAGTGCAGGCCGTCACATGGTTTAGGCGTGCAGCCAGTTTGTTTGATGCCAAGGTGGCGCTGGCCGATATGTACTACTACGGCCAAGGTGTTGAGCAGAATTACGGCGAGGCCGTGCGCTGGTTACGCGAAGCTGTTGCGCAACATGAAGATGCCTATGCTCTCTACAGCCTAGCCTATTGTCTGTTGCACGGGCAGGGCGCTCGCATGGATGTCCGTGGCGGTTTGCGCTATCTGCGCCGTGCGGCTGTGCTTGGGGATGCCAGTGCGCAGTATGAGCTGGGCAGTGCTTACTACCGAGGTGAGTGGCTACCGCGCAACCCGCGTCAGGCACTACGCTGGTTACGCGCAGCGGCTGCAAGCGGCAACCAGGAAGCGCGAGCGTTTATGGAACGCTTGGAGCGGGATGCGCTGAACTAGGTGCGCTTGAGCACCAATGTCGCCAAAGATGCCGGAGCTCACGCTCAACTGCTTGGCAGTAGCGCGCAGGATTGCCAATGATCGTTTCGGTCTCTAGATGATGGCGTAAGCCTGTCCGTAGCATGGCCAAGGCATCAATGTTTGCGCACTGACGTTGGGTTACGGGAATGAGCTGTGACGCCTCTGCGGCAACCCAACCGTCAAGTCCTGCAGCATGCAGGATAGAAGCTGCCAATCGACCCGTGGGGATGGGGGCCTGTACTGCCAGAACGGGTACGCCCATCAACAGGCAATCAAAGACTGATACGCCGCCACCGTGCGGAAATGGATCAAGCGCGACATCCACGCTGCCGATCGCCGCTAGATGCTCTTGCCACGGGGTTCCCGCTTGCAGTTGTAGGCGTGCCGCTGCAATGCCTGCCTGCTCAAAAGTTGAACGAAGTTGTTGTTGGCGCAACGGGCTGTTGAGCTCGGGTGTCTTGATCAGTAAATGGCTGTTTGGGTGTTGGTGTAGTAGCTCGATCCAATGGGCGAGGGTGGTCGCATTCACCTTTGAGAGTCGATTAAAACTGCCGAAGGTCAAGTAACCATTCTTCAATGCAGGCAGTGGCGAGATTTCCGGAGGTTGCCCTGGCGCGAGATATCCAAGTGCGCAGGGCAAGTAGCGGAGCGCTTCGCGGTAATGGGCGGCATCAGCTGGGGGAATATAGATTGGATCGGAGAAAAGATAATCCATTGTCGCCAGCCCCGTCCCGTTGGCGTGCCCCCAGCCGCTTGCCTGAATCGGGGCTGGGCGATAGGCAAAGATGCCAAGACGATTATTTGCGGAGTGCCCAGCCAAGTCTATGAGGATATCGATACGTTCTCCCTCGATCAGCATTGCGGCTTCGCTGTCAGTAAGAGACCAAATATCATGCCAACCGTCTACAGCTGACTTGAACCGATCAGTCAGGTCATCACCGATGGCGGTATTGCTAAAACAGATTACCTCAAAGGCACTGCGATCGTAGTTGAGCAGCATGGGCCCAAATGTGTAGGCCGCTGAGTGCTGACGAAAATCGGGTGAGACATAGCCAATACGCAGTTTGCGCTCAGGCGATCTGTCATTGGTGAAGGCTGTACGCGCCGGGATCGGTTGAGCATAGTGTTCTGCCCAGCGTATGCGCTCCTGTTGCTGCTGAGCTGCACCGCCCTGTTCAATAAAGTCGAGCAGAAAGATCAGATTGCTATGCGCTTGTGGATAGTGAGGACGAAGTTTGAGCGCCTGCCTCAAGAGCGGGATGGCTGCCTCAATGTTGCCGGTGCGCTGCAGGGCGTTACCTAGGTTATTGCATATCTCCGGTTGATCCGGGTTCAGTGTCAATGCGCTCTGCAGAACGGCAATCGATTCATCGATGCGGTTCATGTCTAGGAGCGTCATGCCTAGGTTGTTGAGTATCTCCGTATCCGTTGGTGCTAGCTGTTGAGCCTGTTCCAAGCAGGCCAACGCCTCCGCGTTGCGGCGGTGGGGGCGCAACGTGAGTGCGAGGTTGTTGAGCACGGCTACGTCATTGGGGTATTGGTGCAGTAAGTCGCGATAAACCGAAATAGCCTCGATATTCCGGTTTGCTCCGCGTAAGGCATTTCCCAAATTGTAAAGAGAATCACGATGTTGGCCATGTACCCGTAGCGTTTCCTCGTACAGGACGATGGATTCGGCGTACTTGCCTTGCTGAAGTTTGACGGCGCCGAGTAGGCGCATGGCGTCTGGGTGTGAGGGGCTCTGTGCCAGCGCCGCAGAATACTGGATCGCTGCAGCCTCAAGTTGGTCACTTTGATGCAATGCAAAGCCTTGATCAATCAGGGCTTCCGTGTCTGTTGTGGGCGTGACTATAGTCGCCGCTTGAGTTCCGGAGAGGCAGCATTTTTTGTACTTCAGGCCGCTGCCACAAGGGCAAGGTTCGTTTCGGTTGATGCCCACTCAAGGAACCTTTGGTGTGTGTCGTTAATGGTAAGTCTATTGATCTACGGTAAGGGTGGCGAAAAATGAAGTTGCCGATGTTGGATATGCCAGCCTCGCTGAATTATATCGGCGTATTTCTGACACTTGAGTGCAATCTCAAGTGTTCTTATTGCATTAATGACCCCCTGCAAGCCGGGCATCGCGAGACTTTGTTCCCGATCCCGGTCAAGACCGAGCGCCACACCATGACGCCCGAGCAATGGATCGAGGGGTTGTCACGTATCCCTTTTTCGCCCGATCTGCCGATTACCCTGCAAGGGGGCGAACCCATGTTGTACTGGGGTGGAAAAGGTGTGGGGTTAGTCCTTGAGGGCGTACCGCACTACGTTGATTTGCTGACTAACTTTCCGATGAAGCCAGATACGCTGGCCCGTAATCTCAATGGTCAACAGGCAAAGCTCCAGCGCAATGCTCCATACCCGTCGATCCGAGTGAGCTGGCATGCGGATGAGATGAATCGTGTCTGGGGGAATGGTTTTGAAGAGCTCGTCAATCGCTGTGAAGCGTTGGCCAATCATGGTTTCCGTGTGTCCCCGGATAAAGCAGAAAGTGATGTTGGCATCTACATGGTGGCTCACCCAAGTAACGTGGTCACCCCAGAGATGGAGGCTGTGTTCAAGGGGCGCGTACCGTTTGAGTCCAAGGAGTTTCTTGGCGTGGATGGCGACTTATTGCACGGCCATTATCTCTATCCCTATTCGACCGACCTGATCGCGCGTGGCTTTTCTGAGCAGACACTCTCGTGCGAGTGTCGCACCAGCGAGCTGTTAATTGATCCGCTGGGTTTTGTATGGGGCTGTCATTACTACTTGTACGAAACCTGGACGCATGGCGGCCCTGTCGCTCAGTTTTATGCCCTAGAGGCCGCTGGTTTCAAGTTTGCAGACACCATTGATAAGCTCTTTGGCTCTCGTGAACTTCGCCCTATTGGTCATATTCTTGACCCCGAGTTCCGCATGACCGACCTCACCGTATTTCGCTCCTGTAGCGAGTACGGTCGATGTATCGGCTGTGACACCAAGATCAAAAACAATCGCTTCCAAAGCTACTACGACCAAGGGGTTGCCCATACCTCGGTCGAAATTCGCAATATTCAGATGCCGCAGCACCTATTGGCAAAGCTGTCCCCAGATGAGCGAACGCAACCTTGGCTGATTGCTACAGAGACTGTTGCCTGAAAGGAAATTAATGTCTGTCGGCGTTCACGAGAGCCGTAAGCAGGTTCTCATCATCAAGACGGGTTACAGCGAGACGCTGGATCAGTACACCACCGGTGCTGTCAGCTTGGGCGATGTCCTGCGTACGACTGTGATACTGCATCTGTTTCCACCGGAAACCCATGCGGTGACTTGGCTGACCGACAAGAAGAGTCTGGCACTGCTGAATGGTAACCCCTATATCGATCGCATTCTTACGGTAAATCCCTTTACGCCTTACCAGCTGATGGCAGAGTGGTTCGATATCGTTGTTAACTTCGAGAAGGAGCCCGGCATCTGTGTCGTTGCTGACAAGATCCCAGCCTGGCGGCGCTACGGTTTCCGCTTTGATCCGCAAACGCGGAGTGCTCAAGCCTATGATCACGCAGATGAAGCCATCATCATGGGCAAAAACCCTGACTTCAAACGTCAGCAAGCCAAGAGCTGGTCGGCCATGCTCTACGAAATGCTTGGCGAGGTCTACGACGGACAAAACTACATTCTCGGCTACCAACCCAAGTCACAAGAGATCAATGACGTTGGTCTGAATCATCTTGTGGGTGTTCGTTATCCACTCAAACGGTGGCCAGAATCAAACTGGCACGCGTTGCACGATACCCTGAAGTCTGAAGGGCGCTCTGTTTCTTGGCAGCAAGGCGAGAGCAATATCGAAACTTATATCGAGTGGATTAATACCTGCAGTGTGCTGGTAACCAATGATTCGTTGGGTTTGCACCTCGCGCTCGCGTTGGGCAAGAAGGTCGTTTCACTATTCGGCCCAACGCTAGCCTCCGAGGTGAGTGCAAGTCCGCAGTTGGTAAAGCTTGTGCCCGAGGCGGGTTGTGAGTGCGACTTCTCAGCGGCAGTGTGCAAACGTTCGCAATGTTGTATTGACACCATTCCTCAAGCAAGCGTTCTTGCGCATATAAATGCGTTTCTAGACGCGTGAGAAGTCATCTCCGAGCAGATCGTCCCTAGCGATGGGGTAAGTACAACTTAGGCTGGGTCTTACGGTCTTCCGAATTGGTAACAGGTTTAGCTTTTGTTCCCTCCTGCCGTTAATGAGGGATCTGCTATTTTCAGCATTACTCGTTGCTCTGAAAGCCTTACATGTCTGACGCCTATGCCATTGACAGCCATAAGCTGATCTATCACCCAAAGCGGGTGGTGCAGGTCATGGATGGTTGGAGAAACTGGGAGGCCGCAAAGTCGGTTTACCCGCTCTACATGGAAGTCTCCCCGGTGGGGGCCTGTAACCACCGCTGTACTTTCTGTGCGGTTGATTACATCGGCTACAAGTCGGTGATGCTGGACCCGGACATCCTGCAGGCGCGCCTAGTCGAAATGGGCGCAAAAGGGGTCAAGAGCATCATGTATGCGGGCGAGGGTGAGCCGCTCCTGCATAAACAAATTGCCAGAATTATTCGTGATACCAAGGCTGCGGGAATCGATGTGGCCTTCACTACCAACGGTACCGTCATGAATGATGCCTTTTACGAGGCATTGCCTTTGGTCTCGTGGATCAAGGTTTCTCTGAATGCGGGCTCCGCAGAAACCTATGCGAAAGTTCATCAGACCAAAACGAGCGATTTTGAGCGCGTAATCAAGAACCTGACGCGTGCGGTTGAGGTGCGCAAGGCGAAGCAATGTGATGTTGTTATCGGCGCGCAATGTCTGCTGTTGCCGGAAAACGCAGATGAGATGGTCGAGCTGGCTTTGATTTGTCGCGACGTTATCGGTCTCGACTACCTCGTTATCAAGCCTTACTCACAGCACATGTTTAGCGAAACTCACTTGTACGAGGGGATTGACTACTCCCCCTACCTCAAGCTTCGTCAGCAACTCGACGCTCTTAATACTGAGAATTTCAATGTGGTGTTCCGGGAAAACACCATGAAGAAAACATTGGATGCCCTTCATGGCAGCGGCGAGCGTTACGAGAAGTGCCAGGCGACGCCTTTCCTCTGGGCCTATGTCATGGCTGATGGCTCGCTCTATAGCTGCAGCGCTTACCTACTGGACGATCGCTTCAATCTCGGTAACCTCAACGAGCAGAGCTTCCAGGATATTTGGGAAGGCGATAAGCGTCGCCTTAATTACGAGTACGTCAAAAAGGATTTGGATATCAAAGAGTGTCGGTTGAACTGTCGTATGGATGAGGTCAACCGTTATATGAACCGCTTAACTGATGCCCCTGTGCCTCATGTCAATTTCATCTGAAACCCTCGCTACTACGCGCGCATTGGCGCTACAAGCGCGGCGCAACATCATTCATATGGCTTGGAAGTCCAAGGGCCCACATGTCGGGACCGCACTATCGTGTACGGATTTTCTCGGCGTCCTGTATGGCGCGGTACTGCGTCTTGATGACTGGGACTCACGCGACATCTTCATCCTGAGCAAAGGGCATGGTGCGATGTCTCTGTACGGCACATTGGCTGCCAAGGGCATCATCGACCCAGTGTTGATGGATCTGTACTGTCAGGACAAGGGTACGTTGCCCGGTCACCTTGACCGTTTCTCCGTGAAGGGTGTTGAGGTCTCAGCGGGCTCGCTTGGTCACGGCTTCAATGTCGGTCTTGGATTGGCGCATGCCTTCAAGCTTCAAGGCAATGATCGCAAGGTCTATGTGGTCATCGGCGATGGTGAGCTGCAAGAGGGCTCGATCTGGGAAGGTTTGTTGTTCGCCTCCAAGCTTGGCCTCGATAACTTTACTGTGCTGCTCGACCGCAATGACTTGCAGGGTTACGGTCGTCCATCCGAAATTTGCTCAATGGAGCCGGTCGCCGCCAAGGTCGATGCATTCGGTTGGGATGTGAAGGAGGTCAATGGACATGACCATGCGGCCTTGCTTGAGGCGATCACTGCGCCGCGTCGCGGCTTACCACGCTTCATCATTGGCCGCACCACCAAGGGCAAGGGTGTGAGCTTCATGGAGGACCAGCTGGTCTGGCACTACTACATCGTGACTGACGAATTCCGCCAGCAGGCGCTGGAGGAGCTGGTATGAGAAACACATTTTGCGACACCATCATTGCCGAGCTGAAGAACCGCGATGATATCTTCATCATCAGCGGCGATGCAGGGCTTGGCGTGTTTGACGACTTCTCTAAGCAACGACCAGATCGATTCCTAAACCTTGGTGTGGCTGAGCAGAATATGCTGTCGCATGCGGCTGGTATGGCCATGGCGGGCTTCAAGGTCTTCGTCTATAACATCGTGCCTTTTGTGTTGTATCGCAGCTTTGAGCAAGTCCGAAATGACATCTGCTATCAGGAGCTACCGGTAACATTGATCGGCATTGGTTCCGGTCTGACCTACGCACCGCAAGGGATGACGCACTACTCGATTGAGGATCTTGCGCTGGCACAGACGTTGCCCAATCTGCGTGTGTTTTCTCCCGCTGATCCTGCCGAGGCACGTGCTGCGGCGCAGGTCTGCCTGACTGCTGATACACCCTGCTATGTGCGGCTGGCCAAGCGCGGCGAACCAACGCTGCACGCCACACCACCTGCAGATGTATCGCGTCCGATTGTGATGTGCGATGGCAAGGACGTTGCCGTCGTCGTGCATGGCCCCATCCTGGCCGAAGTGCTAGTAGCTGCGCAGCAGTTTCAGGGCAATGTACGTGTGATTTCCGTGCCGCAGATAGCGCCACTCGATATGGTGAGTATCAATGCTGCAGTGGCTGGCTGCGCACAAGTCTTGGTCGTGGAAGAGCACTACAGCAGTGGCGGGCTGGGGACGCGCATCGCGCAGTGGCGGGCAACGCACACCGCTGACTGGCAACTCAACTTGATGGCGCTACCCGATGAGTTTGTACATGTCGTTCGCACTCAGAACGGTATGCGGGAGCACTATGGCCTTGATGTGCCCTCGATTGCCAAGCGTATCCAATCCTTGATGGGGTGACCCATGTTCATGACTGTCGAAGATCAAGCCCTCAACACCGAATTTCTGGAGCAGGGTTATGTCATTCGCCCAGTAGCAGATCAAGCTGCACTGGACTGGATCCGCGACGGCTTCGTTGCGTTGGCTGAAGAGGCGCTGGGTCGTAAATCCGACCTGCCACCAGAAGTGTTTCTTAATCATATTCACGAGCAGGTGCCCGTTCCCCAGCTCAACGATTTCCGTTTGCGCATGATCCGCGGCATTAATGCTGCCGACGCGTTGCGTGAGAATTACTACAAGCTGGCGCGCACTTATCTCGATGCCCTCGTTGGCAACGAGCTAGCCATGCAGTTGCGCGTGAACCTGTCTATTCAGTTCCCGGATGACGATAGCTCGCTCCTGCCCGTACATGCCGACACCTGGTCGGGCGATTCCCCATACGAGGTTGTGGTGTGGCTGCCCCTGGTGAACTGCTATGGCAGCAAGGCCATGTATCTTTTACCCGCAAATGAATACGCCCCTTTTGATCGCGACTTCGTTCGTCTGCAAGGCAGCAGTAGCGAAGAAGTCTACAAGAGTATTGAAAACAAGGTGAAGTGGCTGGAAATCGACTATGGTCAGGTCATGGTTTTCAACCAGTCATTGCCCCACGGCAACCGTATCAATGCCGAGCCGGAAACACGATGGTCGATGAATTGCCGTTTCAAGAGCGTCTTCACGCCCTATGGTGATAAAAAGCTGGGCGAGTTTTTCGAGCCCATTACACTGCGTGCTGCGTCTCGACTAGGCATGGATTACCGTTACCCCGGCACCGGTAAATGAGCGCCGCCTTCCCCCGTCGTACCGCTCAGGCTCTCACTGGTGAGCGGCGATTAGTGCTGGCTATTCATTGGGGAGGTGTGCAATGAAGAAGTTGCGCGGCTACATTTTTAGCCGAGCGTTCCTCGGCGAGCGCGTGCCTCAAGCGGTACAAAATTTGGTCATCCGCGATTACTGCCAGCGTATCGGCGCTCAGTTTCTGCTGTCGGCAAGCGAATACGCCATGGATGACAGCCATCTGATTCTGGAGCACTTGCTCGATGAGTTAGACAGTGTCGATGGGCTGGTGCCATATAGCCTGTTTCAATTGCCGGCAGATCGAGAGTCGCGCTTGCGTGCATTGACGCGGGTGATCGCCGCTGGCAAGGAAATGCATTTTGCGCTTGAGGGGTTTGCCGTGCGCAGCGAAGCGCAAATTCCACGTGTGGACGACATGTGGCGTGTTAAGCAGGCACTCGCCGACTGCCCAGTCTCAACCGATCTTGCTGCCTACGCAGGTGGCACTGTCTTTGCTGGTTGAGGGAGAAATTCATGCAATTCTCTAGGATCGGTAGCCGACTTCTCTACAGCAACCTCAATCAGCGCATGTACGGTCTCGCCCCATCAGTCACCTGCAATCATCGCTGTGTGAGTCATGGCAAGAACGTTGCCTTGCATGAAGTGCTGTCGATTGATCCTGATCATGGAGCATTTGTCTGATGCGTCAACTGCGTGATTTCTTCACCCCATTACATAAGCAAACCACGCGCGACTATGCCGGCCGCATGGCCGATGAGAAAATCCACTGCATGGGCATTGCCAAGCAGTACGGCTACGATTACTGGGATGGCGATCGCCGATATGGCTATGGTGGTTATCGCTACGATGGTCGTTGGGGTGCGGTGGCTGATCGCATCATCGAGGTGTATGACCTCAAGCCCGATGCAAAAATTCTGGATGTCGGCTGCGGTAAGGCCTTTCTGCTATATGAGTTGATGACGCGTTTGCCCGATGGCAAAGTGGCTGGCTTTGATATTTCCACCTACGGACTTGAGCATGCCAAGGAGGAGGTGCAGCCCTTCCTGTTTGAGCATGATGCTGGGAAGCCATATCCTTATGCGGATAAGAGCTTCGATCTCGTTATCAGTCTCGGTACACTGCACAATCTGCCACTGCCGGGCTTGCAATCTGCCCTGCGTGAAATGGAGCGCGTTGGCAAGCAGTCATACATGATGGCTGAGGCATTTCGCAACGATACCGAGCTCTATAACCTACAGTGCTGGGCGCTGACCTGCGAAACATTTTTGCGTCCCGAGAACTGGGTCTGGTTCTTCGATCAGGCAGGTTACAGTGGTGACTACGAGTTCATCTATTTTGAATGAGCGCCGGCCCGCTTCCCAGCGATGGCTGGTTGTCGGCGCTGACAGTCTAGTCGGCCGCTACTTGCTCGCCTCGTTGCAACTCGATGATCTCGATGTGAAAGGTACCTCACGCCGCTGGGGTAGTCCGCACATTCATCTCGATCTTGCAGCCAGTCCAGATGCTTGGGCGTTGCCGCCGGCCGATATTGTGGTGATTGCCGCTGCTATGCCGCGTATTGCCGACTGTGAGGCAGACCCTGCAACTAGTCAGCAAATTAATGTAGCTGCACCACTCGCATTGGCGCAGCGCATGTGGAAGTCGCATGGCAGTTTTGTTGTTTTTATTTCTTCCAGCGGCGTGTTTGATGGTGTCGACGACGTGCCTCAGCCAAACACCCCGCCACAACCGCTGAACGCTTATGGTCGGCAGAAGGTTGCTGCCGAAGCAGCCCTGCGTGCTGCTGCGGCGGAGTGTGGTCATGGGCTGGCAATCATTCGACCCACCAAGATCCTGGCTGACAGCACGCCACTGCTGTGTGAGTGGCAGGCAGCTCTGGCAGCTGGGCAGGCAATACATCCACATGCATGGCGCAGCATGGCACCGGTAGCGGTCGCGTGGGTGACACATGCCATCCGTACGATTGCTGCAGCCCGTGCTGCTGGTGTTTGGCATCTGTCAGCAATCCAGGATGTGAACTTTGCCGAGTTTGCCCGTAGCTGGGCGAGCTTGTCAGGTTACCCACCTTCACGTGTGCAACCTGACCCTGGTCCGGGTTCGCCACCCCCTCGTGCTCGCCTCGACATGCAGGCGACAACTGAACGCTTTGGGATCATCGCCCCCACGCTAGGCGATACCCTCACATCTCTGCAGAGGAATCCAGCGTGAGTACCTGTCCTGTATGCAACACCCATGGCTTGCATCCGTTTATCGTTTTTGATGATGTCCCTGTCAGTGGTCTGTTTGGTGATGGACCTGAGTCGCAGGTGCCGCACCGCCGCCTTGCCTTTGACTATTGCCCCTGCTGCTGTCTTGTAACGCAGCAACCAGAACCGGAGCGCACGATTGATTACACTGGCGTGGCCCGCGCCACCGCTCGGCAGCTGCCAGCGTATGCAGAGGTCATGATCGAGCACCTGCATGCCGCTGGCCCTGGCGCTCGTTTGATTGAGGTTGGCTGTAACGACGGTACCTTTTTGAATGCCTTGCGCAGTGCCGGCTTTACTCGACTACTGGGGGTTGAGCCTTCGCAGGCGCTAGCGGCGCAGGTTGCTGCGCAGGGTCATGCAGTGGTGCAAAAACCGCTTGACCTTGAGCTTGCCGCCGAATTGGTGGCTAACGAGGGACCGGCCGACACGGTGGTGTGTCGCCACACGCTGGAACATGTCCCCGCCCCGCTTGAATTCTTGCAGGCTTTACGTCACTTGCTTAGGCCAAGAGGACTGGTTTGCATCGAAGTACCCAGCCTCTTACCCGTGATCGAGTCCTTGCATATTCATGAAGTTTGGGATGAGCATATCAGCTATTTCCTGCCAGAAAACTTGGCGTATGCACTGAACAAGTCCGGCTTCTCGATTGAGACCATCAGTATCGAGCCCTATCGTGAAATGCAGAATATTGTGGTCTGGGCGCGCGCAATCGATATACCGGACGAGATGCCCTCTGTCCCGTTGCTGCCGCGTTCGCTTGCTTTGTGTGCCAGCTTTTCTGACCGCTGGCAGGCTTGCCGCAGACAACTGTTTACCCTGATTGAGGGCTCTATGCGTCCGCGTGTGGCCCTTGGTGCCTCTCATCCGCAGGCCAACTTTCTCAACTTCTCCGGTCTGTCTGCACTGATCGACGCACTCATCGATGATGACCCGGCCAAGCGCCAATGCTGGTTACCACTCTGCGGCGGCAGTGTGCCAATACATCCGTCAAGCGAATTGCCCTTGTTACTGGCTGGCGGTACGCTGCTACTAACCGGGTTTGGTTATCCCGCCTGGATGAGTAAAGCCAGCCAGGTTGCGCAATCACTCAACGTTGATTGCATTGATATTCCGGCGCTAATTTCTCAAGTACACGTTCAGACAGGAAACCTGCATGAGCATTCGTGAAACCTACCTGCCTTTTGGTGCGCCGAATTACAGCGAGGCTGAAATTGAGGCGGTCACGCGCATTATGCGCAGCGGTTGGCTGGGATTGGGGCAAGAAACCCTCAGCTTTGAAGCCGAACTGGCCGCTGCACTCGGCGTTGACGAGATCGTCGCCGTGAACAGTTGCACATCGGCGCTGTTCTTGGCCTTACGCGAATCGGGCGTTCGCTCTGGCGATGACGTGATTGTTCCCAGCCTGACTTGGTGCAGCTCGGCCAATGTGGCGCTTTATCTGGATGCCCGCCCGGTGTTCTGTGATGTTGATTCTGACACCTTCAGCATGTCGGTTGAAACCGTGCTCGCAAGTCTCACATCACGGACGCGTGCAGTTGTGGTTGTGCACTATGGTGGCTTGGCTGTAGATGTGCAGGCACTGCGCCGCGCCTTGCCAGAGAGGGTTGCGATTATCGAGGATGCGGCCCATGCACTTGGTGCGCGCTACCCTGATGGTTCCGTCGTTGGCAGTTCGGGCAATCTCACCTGTTTCAGTTTTTACGCCAACAAGAACTTGGCAACAGGGGAGGGCGGTGCGATTGCCTTGGGTGACCCAACCTTAGCAAATCGGCTGCGCAGCTTGCGCATGCACGGCATGGATTCATCCGCTTGGTCGCGCTATGTCAAACCATCTACGATCGGCCCCGGTGTGATTGCTGAGTTGGGCTTCAAGATGAACTATTCCGACCTTCAGGCTGCGATCGGCCGTGTCCAGCTGCAGCGTTTTCCTGAAATGCAGGCGCATCGGCAGGCCCTTGCCGAACGTTACCAACAACGCCTCCAGGCCGAGCTGCCATGGTTGAAAATGCAGGAGGGGTGCTTTACTCCGATGCATGCCAAGCATTTGCTGGTTGGGCGCTTCGACCCCGAAAAAACAGGCATGCAACGTGACGATCTTCTCAAAGCGCTGCGTCTGCGCAATGTCGGAGCCAGCATTCACTATGCCCCCCTGCATAACATGCCTCTGTATGCCGAGTACAAGCCGCCGGTGCTGCCAGTGACCGAGCGTCTTGCGCCACAAATCCTGACTTTACCGATCGGCGCCAAGCTTGAAGTTGCTGATGTCGACTACGTATGTGAGCAGCTGCTTGAGATTCTTAAGGAAGTCAGATGAGCACATTGAATTATGGTTTTCAGGACCGCCTGCATGCGGAGTTTCCCTCGCAGATCCTGATGGACATCACCGAGGTGTGCAATCTTGCCTGTGTGCATTGTCCGCATCCCACTTTCAAAAAGTCCGAGCATTACGGCGCGCGCTATCTTGATCCGGTACTGAATGAAAAAATGGTCGACGAGGTGGCGCGCTATGGTCAGGGCCATACCCAGTACATCCGCTATGCCAGCAATGGCGAGCCGCTGGTGCATCCGCAGGGCTACGACATGATCGAGCACGCTGTGCTGCATTCCGGTGTGTTTGTCACCATCACCACCAATGGCACCATCATGAACGAGAAGCGCACTCAGCGTCTGCTTGAAGCTGGTGTGAATATGATCGACATCAGCATTGATGCGCATCTGCCAGAAACCTATGCCAAGGTGCGCGTCGGTGGTGACCTGAGTGTGACGAGAGGCAATGTGCTGCGCCTTATTGAGTGGGTGCGAGCGGGCAAGGCGTCTACCAAGGTTGTGGTCAGTTTTGTCGAGCAAGCCGACAACCGCGCCGAGGCTGCAGATTTCGAGAAGTACTGGCAGGATAAAGGGGCTGACTCCGTCATAATCCGCCGCCAACACTCCTGCTCCGGTGCCATGCCCGAGCTCGCTGCGCTGGCTCGGCAACGTAGCGAAGCGCGCCGCCCCTGTTTGTATCCCTGGGAAAGAATTTGCATTAACGCCCGCGGTGATCTGGCCTTCTGCCCCTCCGACTGGGTGCATGGTTCCAGCTTTGCCGACTACAACACAAGCAGTATTCACGAGTTGTGGCAGGGCGATTTTTATCGTCAGCTGCGCGCAGCGCATCTGAACAACGATTACAGCCAGCATGGTTTTTGTGGGCAATGCCCGGATTGGGCCTCGACCCGCTGGCCTGCCGACGGGCGTAGCTATGCCGATTTGATTGGCGATTTTCTGGGTGGCAACAAGTCATGAGTACACAAACAAATCCAATCATTCAGCAGATTGAAGATGCCGTTCGCGACGTACCGGGATGGTCGCCACTGGATCAGTTGTTCGCCTTGTTCAATCTGGCATACGCTAGTGCGCCTTTAGGGGGCGATGTTCTTGAGCTTGGTTCTTGGTGTGGGCGCTCTGCAGTAGCCTTGGGTCTGGCTGCACGGCTGAGCGGTGGCGTTGCACACTGTGTCGACTTATTCCCGGAAAAAGAAGATTGGTATCGCAATGCTGATGGCAGCTATTCCATGCGCGTGACAGTGGATGGTCGCTGCATCAGCTCCTATGACGAGCAGACGGTCTGGGCTGAGCCCTTTGAGCGCGACATTGCGCCGCTCTACGCCGCGCACGGCAGTCTGCAGGCGCGCTTTCAGAAGACGATCGAAGACAGCAGGCTGGTGCAGCAAGTTCAAGCTTTTCGGGGCGATTTGCATGCTTTTTTCAACCTGCATCCGGCGCTATGCCTGCGTTTGGCCTTCCTAGACGGGCATCATAGCCATGCGGCCGTATGTGAGGATATCGATCGGGTAATGCCACATCTGTTGCCCGGTGCCTGGCTCTGTTTTGATGATGCCTTTACCAGCTACGAAGGTGTCAATCAGGCTATCCGTGAAAAAGTGCTGGATAGTGAGCATTTCGATATGGCCCAGCAATTGACACGCAAGCTCTTTGTTGCACGCAGGCGGGGCTGATGCGCGTCGGCATTATTCAACCCAATTTTGTTCCGTGGCGAGGCTATTTTGATTTCATCCGCAGCGTTGATGTATTCATTCTGCTGGATGATGTGCAGTACACAAAACAAGACTGGCGTTCACGGAATCGCATCAAGACAAGGCAGGGGGCTGCCTGGCTGACCGTGCCTGTGCGAGTCGATAGCCTGAACATGAAGATCAATGAAGTGGTGACCGACGAAGTACGAGGCTGGCGTCGCAAGCATATGGGGACTTGGCAGGCAAATTACGCAAGTGCCCCATGGTTTGGGGATATTTGCGACATCCTCGCTTGCATGGATGCGGGCCAAGATTATAGTTTGCTGCAGCTAAATTTGCGTTTGATGCGGCGTATTTGTGCTTATCTCAAGATAGAGACCCCCCTGGTGCTTGCCAGCAGTTATGCCGTTACCGGCGAGCGTACGCAGCGTTTGATTAGTCTGCTGCAAGCAGTAGGAGCAAGTCGCTATCTATCCGGTCCGAGCGCGGATAACTATCTCGACAAGGCCCTATTTGCCGAGCAGGGGATTGCCTTGGAATACAAGTCGTATGATTACCTGCCGTATGCCCAGTTATGGGGAGAGTTCGACGGTGCCGTCAGTGTTCTCGACCTGATTGCTAACTGTGGCCCGAACGCCAGTCATTATTTGTCCAGCCAGACTCCTGACAGGGTGATTGTCGAGGCTGGCAGCCCTGTCCGAGTGCCATCATGATCCCCATTCACGTTACCCAAGCCCCGCTCGAAATGGTAGTTGTCGAAGTGACGACCTGGTGCAACCTTAAATGTCCCGGTTGCACCCGTACAATCGGTGAGGTAAATGGCACCTGGCAAAACAAGCATATGGCACTCGATGCCTTTCAGCGTGTTGTAGATAACCTGCCAGCTTCACGCCAGATTGTTCTGCATGGTGTCGGCGAGCCAACCTTGAATCCGGATTATCTGGACTTCATTCGCTACGCACGTAAGAGTGGAAAGTTTGAAGGCATTGTGTGCATCACGAATGCCCTGGCGCGCGATCTCGATTACTACAAGGCCATGATTGCGGCCGGCATGAATTCATTCACCGTGTCGGTTGATTCCTTGACGCAGGACATTGCTGATCTGACACGCACGGGTACACCCGTTGAGAAATTGCGCCGGCGGCTACGTGAGTTCAGCGAACATGGCCTGAACTTTTCAGTCAGTGTGGTGGCGAGCCGCCTTAATCTGCAAGATATCCCACTAACGCTGCAAGCGCTCGATGCACTGGGGGTTTATACCGTGCATATCCAACCTTATATCGAATTTGATGATGCTCCGAATGCGCTCAGTCTGGCGGAGATTCAGGATTTGATTCAAGTTGTCGATGCCCTTCAACCTCAGCTGCGTGTGACCCGCGTACATTGCCCCATGCTGCGTGGCATGGGTGACACCACTGCGCGGCCAACCTGTTCTTCACCCTGGCGTGAGCCTGCCGTTACCGTAGATGGCTATCTCACGCCATGCTGCGTCAAGCTGGTGGCCGATCCGCTGGGACAGATGGATCTCAAGCAGCACAGCTTCGATACCCTGCAGAGTAGCCCCGCGTTCGGTCACTTCCTGAATGATTACTGCGACAATTCGCCGGATTTTTGCATCGGGTGTTTCAATAATCATCGTGGCGAGGAGTCTCGGCCGCTGGTGAGTGTGACCATGGTGACTTACAACCATGCGCAATATGTACGTGAAGCCTTGAACTCGGTGCTGTCACAATCCTACTCACCACTGGAAATCATTATTTCTGATGATGCCTCGACCGACAATACAGCCGAGATTGTGGAGGCGGTGCTGGCAAACTATAGCGGTCCGCATCGTGTGCGTTTTCTTCGTCAGTCAACGAATCAGGGAGAGCGTGGGCGCAATAACTTCCTGGCCGCATATCGGCAAAGTCAGGGGCGTTTTATTGTCTGGTTTTGTGGCGATGATGTCATGCAACCTAAGCAGGTCGAGTGCATGGTGGATGCTTGGCAAAAGCGCGATGTCTCACTGGTGACGGTAAACGCCGAGTACATCGACAGCCATTCGCGTCCGCTGGGACGCTATTTCCGCGACCCGACTGCTGCGCCGCGGGACGCGGTCGAGGAGTTAGCTACTAACGGCGCTAATGACTGCAACTTTGGCGCGGGCATGGGCTTCTCACGCGAGCTTGCCGAACAGTTTGATTTCAGTGAGACCAATCCGCCACCACACCTGCCGCCAGATGTGATCTTTCCGTTTTATGCAGGTTTGCTCAAGGGCAGTGTCATGCTGCCGGAGCCCTTGCTGCTTTATCGCGTGCACGATGCGCAGACCTCATTGTCGCTAGCCCAGGAGGCAAGTGCCGATCGGTTGGAGAAGTTGAAGTTGGAATTACTGCAATGGCAAGGCCACCTTGAAATGGCTTCGCATATGCGCGAGACGCTGGATCGTTGCGTACGTGCGGCACCCGGCGGGCAGCTTGAAGCGGCCAATTATCTTGTGCCCATGCTTGATCACCAGCATCAGTTGATGCGATCACGTATTGCCGCCACTCAACAACGCATACAGGTACTGGAGGCGGAGATGGCAAAAATGCCCGAATTGGCTGAGCCAGTCGTTACCTTTCCTGATCAGCCATCAGTCGAACCTGGGACTGCGCAAGCAAGCGAGGTAGCCATGGAACATGTCACCCAAGCGGATGCACAGTCGGTGATTGAAGCCTATTGTGCTCTGGCGTTGCAATGTCTGCGTGATAACAATCTGGAGCAGGCTGCACAGGTGTGCCAGGAAGCGCTGATGAGTTATCCGCATGAGTCAGACTTCTGGTTCATGCTGGCCTTGATTATGCGGGCTGCGGGCGATCCTACGGCAGCGCTAGACATGGTGAATGCGGCGATTGAGTTGTTGCCGGACAATGCTGATTACCTGGCTGAACGTGCCGATCTGCTGGCGCAGTCAGGTCGTGCCGTGGATGGCTTTCCTGAAAAGGGTGAGCGTCCGGCGTGAGTTCGTCGCATTTGAGCGTTGCATCAGTACGCGAAGCATTTGAACAAGGCTTGCGTCTACACCAAGCGGCAGATCTGGCTGGGGCCGAGGCAGCCTATCGGATGGTATTGGCACAGGACGATCAGCATGCAGATGCCTGGCATCTGCTCGGCGTGCTCGCATCCCAATGCGCCCAACCTGCGCCGGCCTTGGCATTGATTCAACATGCGATTGCATTGCAGCCTGCGCAGGCCGACTACTACGTCAATCTTGCTAATGCACAACAGGCATTGGGGCTCAGTGAAGAAGCCAGTCATTCCCTGCTCAAGGCACTTAGTTTGAACCCTCAATTGGCGATGGCCCACAATAATCTGGGCCTGTTGCGGCAGGGGCAGAGGCAGTTTGCAGCGGCCGAGCATCATTTGCGCATGGCCACGGAGCTGGGCTTTACTGCAGCTTGGAGCAATCTGGGCTCCTTGCTGGCGCTACACGGTCGATTGACCGAAGCCTTAACTTGCTATGAGTCGGCTTTGCGTTACGCGCCTGATTCTCTCGAAGCACGTTACAACCTGGCCAATGCGCAGGTACAGGCGGGGCAGCCTCAAGAAGCTATTGCCTCGTATGAAGAAGTGCTGGCGCGAGCGCCTAGTCATGCCGATAGTTGGAACAATATGGGCATTCAGCTTGGTAAGCTCGGCCGTATCCGTGATGCTTGCGTGGCCTTGCGCACAGCAATGTCCTTGGCGCCGCAGAATGCCGCCTATCACTCGAATCTGATCTTCTTCCTCGATTACGATTTTGCGATTGACGCTGCCGCTCAGCAGCGCGAGCGCCATCGCTGGTGGCAGCAGCACATTGAGCCACTACGCTTACCTACTCCTACCTTTGAAAATAGCCGTGACCCAGTACGCAAGTTGCGAGTGGGCTATGTGTCGGCGGACTTTTGGCGCCACTCGGCAGCCTTTACTTTCGCGCCCATGCTGCAACACTACAACCGCAGCGAGTTCTCAGTGTTTTGCTATGCCAATCAGCAACGCGCTGATGATCTAACCGCCGAGCTGCAGCGCAGTGTTGATGGCTGGCGCGATATTGCTGAACTAGACGATGCTGCGGCAGCATCGCTGATCCGTAGCGATCAGATTGATATCCTCGTCGACCTGTCTGCACATTCGGCAGGGCATCGCCTCGGCGTATTTGCGCGTCGCCCGGCCCCTGTACAGATTTCTGCGTGGGGTCATGCCAACGGCACGGGTTTGCCGGAGATCGACTACTTGCTGTCCGATGCTGTGACTTTACCGCCAGCATTGGCACCGCTTTATGCCGAAACGCTCACTTACCTGCCATGCACGCTGACCTATTCGCCCGGGCTCGATCTGCCCGCTGTATCCCCCTTGCCTGCGTTGACCTCGCCACTGACCTTTGGTTGCTTCAATCGCCTAGCTAAAGTCGATGCCACTGTCTTGGCCGTATGGTCGCAGTTATTGACGGCTATCCCTGACGCACGTTTGCTGTTTAAATCGCCCGAGCTCAGTGATTCAGCCGCACAGGATGCGCTGCTGGCAAGCGCAGCGGCAGCAGGCATCACTGAAGAACGTATCCTCATGCAGGGCAAGACATCGCAACTAGAACATCTCGCTGCCTATGGTCAGGTGGATATCTGCCTCGACCCATTCCCGCATGGGGGAGGCATTAGTACCTTCGAGGCCTTGTGGATGGGGGTACCTGTGCTCACTTTACTTGGTGATACTCAGGTCGGCCGTTTGAGTGCTGGCATTGTTAGTGCAGTGGGTCTTACCGATTGGGTGGCTGTGAGCAAGGCTGACTACATTGATCGTGGCGTGCACCTGGCGAGCAACTTGCCCACGCTGGCCGCTGTACGTAGCCAACTGCGTACAGTAGTGGCGACCTCCGTCGCTGGCAATCCGCAACGCTATGCGGACGAGGTCTACAAGATCTACCGCCAACTCTGGCAAAAATGGACACGCATATGAGCAAGGATTTTCAGCAGGCCCTGCAAGCCGCAATCAGTCTGCACCAGCAGGGGCATTTGGCATCTGCAGCACAGCACTATCAAGCCTTGCTGCAGAGCCATCCTGGGCATCCAGATTTGCTACACCTGCTGGGTGTAATCGCTTACCAAGAGCGCCGGCTTGATGAGGCGCAGACCTTGATCGAGCAGGCTATTACGGCACATCCGAAAGAGGCCCAGTACTACAGCAATCTTGGGAATGTACTGCATGACAAGCAGCGCTTTAGTGACGCAGTCAAAGCTTATGTTCGCGCAGTTGGTATCGATCAGCAACGAGGCGTTGATAACCCAGTTGTCCTGTGCAATTTAGGAAACTCTCTGATGTCGCTCGGTCGCTTTGAAGAGGCGACTGCAGTGATGGAGAAGGCATATCAACTCTCCCCAGATGACATGGCGGTTACTGCGGGTTATGCACGGTTACTAAAAGTACTTAAACGCTACGAAGAGGCCATCAACCTTTTTGTCAGCTTGCTCGAGAAAGATCCAAGCTCGCCTGCCTTACGAACAAATTTGGGCAACACGCTTGCGGATGCGGGGCTGCATGCAGAGGCGCTTGCTCAGTTTTCGATTGTGATTGACGCGCATCCCGATTATCTTGAGCCTCGCTATGGCAGGGCGCTTGCACTATGGAATGCCGGGGAGATTACGGCGGCCTTACTACAGTTACAGGACTGTCTTGATCGCGATCCGATGTATGCAAATGCGCATCACGCCATGGTCGCGATTCTCGAGGGTGGCACTGATTTGCAGGCAACGCTGGCGGGTTTCGCTCAAGCATTGCATGAGCACCCGCGTGCCCAGCAGCTGCAGAGTGTGCTCGCCTATTCGACGGACTTTAATCCATCCATGGGCGCAGCCGAGCAGCAGCAGGTGCGCAAGGATTGGTACGCACATCAAATCGTACCGCTCGGCATAGTGCCGTTAGCGTTGAAGGTGACGCCAGAGCCGGAGCGCAAGCTGCGTATCGGCTTTATCCCTGGCCGCTTTTACCGTAACGCTTCAATGTACGCCTATCTGCCAGTACTGCTACAACTTGATCCATCTCAGTTTGAGATTTGGTGCTACGACGGCTTCTTTCATGCGGATCAATTCACGGCCGATATCCAAGCGCGTGCCACCGGCTGGTGTGACATAGGACGTATGAGCGACGTGGAAGTGGCGCATAGGATCCGCGATGACCGTATCGATATCCTGATTGATTTGTTCGCCCATGCGGGTGCTAATCGCCTGCCGATTTATGCGTATAAACCTGCACCCATTATCGTCACCGCTTGGGGGCATGCCAATGGCACAGGCATGGGTTGTGTGGACTACCTATTTTCTGATCCGGTGAGTATTCCGCAAGAGGAGGTGGGGCTCTATGCAGAGCATGTGCATTATCTGCCTTGCCAACTCTCATTCTGGCTGCCAGAAAACGCACCGGAAATTAGTTCGCTACCGATGCTGAAAAATGGCTATGTCACCTTTGGCTGTTTTAACCGCATGATTAAGGTATCCGATGCGGTGTTGGTGCTCTGGGCTGAGTTGATGCGGCGTGTGCCGAATTCGCGGCTGGTATTGAAGGCGGCAGAGTTGGAGGAGCCTAGCCAACGAGATCGTGTCACTGCATTATTCGCCCATCATGGGATTGAACCGTCGCGCCTGACTTTTCATGGCGCATCATCTTGGTTCGATCACCTTGAACGCTATATGGAAATCGACTTTGCACTTGATCCGTTCCCGATGGGGGGTGGGGTGACTACGCTAGATGCCTTGTGGATGGGTATTCCCGTGTTGTGCTTGCGGGGCAATACACTGGGGCAGCGAATTACATCTGCAATCATGACGGCAATCGGTTTGCCGGAGTGGGTGACGCAATCATCTGCAGACTATGTTGATCAGGCCGTCAGGCTGGCCAATGATCCAACAACACTGAGCAAGTTGCGTCGTTCATTGCGCATGCGTATGGCCGCTTCACCGCTGGCTAATCCCGATTATTACGTGGGATGCGTTGCAGACGCTTTCAGGGCTTTCTGGCGTCAATGGTGCGTAGACCCTCACACACGTTTGCCCCAGCCACAGGAGGCACGTTTTGGTGTCGCTGCGCACGCAGCAGAGGCTGATCGGTTATGGCAAGATTTTCTGGTCGACCCAGATGCGCCCTCAGTACGGTCGCGCCTAGCTGCATCCATGTACCGTGCCGGTAAGCACGTGCTGGCTGGTACCTTCAGTCAGCACGGCCATCGGGATTAAACTGCCATACCCTAAGCTGCCATCACCCGGTTCTTGCCGGCACGCTTAGCTAGATACATAGCCTGATCCGCCCGTCTGATGGCTTCGGTTGGATCTTCCTCATTTGCTAATTCAGCCACACCGGCACTGAAGGTAATCAGTAGCTTGTTGTTGTCATGCAGGAAGTAGCGGCGCGTTAATTCGCGTTGCACGCGCTCCATAACCTTGATCGCATCTTCCATGACGGTTTCAGGCAGAAGGATGACAAACTCCTCGCCACCGTAGCGCACCAGTGTGTCTTGTGGACGAATCGTCTCGCGGGTGATTTCCGCAAGATGCTGCAGGGCCGAATCGCCAGCCGTGTGCCCCAGCGTATCGTTGATCTGCTTGAAGTTGTCGATGTCCAGCATGGCGAAGGAGAGTGGGCTCTCATGGCGGCGTGTGCGGGCCACTTCGCGTTCCATTGCTTCTTCCAGCCCCTTGCGATTCAATGCGCCAGTCAGTGGGTCGATACGCACCATCTCGCTGGCGTGCGATAGCTCGACTTGCAGGCGCTTCACCTCACGCTCAGCTTCGTTAACACGCTGACGCATTTCGCTAATTTCATCATGCGAACGGGCGGCGTTCAGCTGCACGGCGCGGGTTTCCTGCATGACCTCTTCCAGCACGCTGGACAGTTCGGAAATGTCGCGCGCCGAGCTAATGCGTACGGCACAGGCTTCAATCTTGTCGTGATACTCGCTGGTAGTGCTGGAGAAGTCACCCAAGCGATCCACAAAGGTTGCCAGCATTTGCTTGAGCTTATTGTTGGCGTCCTGCAGGTTCTTTTTGAGCCCGCTCTGTTTGTAGATGACGTCCTTCAACATCCGCTCGACGCTGTCGAGTGCACGCAAATCTAATGGCTTGCTTAACAGCTCGGAAACCGTATTGATTTGTCCATGCAACCATTGATCCTCAACAACAATCTCGCCAATGTTGTCGATCAGCAGTTTCAAAATGCCCAGTAGCTCAGCCCTGAGTTCGGTTTGATCTTCGGCGACATAGCTCACCTTGTAGCTGAACTGCTTGAGCTGGGCGAGGATGTCGTTGATCTGCTTTTCTTGGCGTGCCTGACGTACCGCCTTCGCTAGCGTGAGCGATTGCTCGGCGAGCTCAGGCGAGCCATTCAGCAGGGCGTGGACGGGGTCTTCGAGTACCTTGGCGATCAATTCGCGCAGCTCAGTGCTGCCAACCTTGTCTACGGTAGGTGCGTTTGGCACTGCCTCAGCGCTGGTTGTTGCTGGCGTAGTTTCTGACGCTTCACTATCCAGCGTCTCAATCATGCCTGCGTCGGGCAGGGGCGCACCCCGCGCCCAATGGCGCACGACGTTTTGTAAGCGCTGAAAGAGGATGTCAGGGGCAGCTGAGGCACGCAACACGTGGTCAAGCGACTCACGTTTTTTAGCCTGGGTAAAGCCACTGGTGTGTGTCTCCAGCTGAGTGAACAGATCCTTGAGCATTCCGCTCCAAGGCAGCGGGTCGCGCCCACCACGTTCAAAAATCTCCTTCAGTGCATCCCTAAATGCATCCCAAGTCCCCGCATTAATTGCCGCATCAATCATGCGTGCGTACTTGACTTGCTCCGTTGTGCCGTTGGGCAGGTTGCTGGTCAGTTGCTTGAGTGCTTTTTGTGGGAATGCCTCTTCTACTTTCGTGCCGGAGATTTCGCTGTAGAGCATCAAGTAGTTGTCTGGCGTCGGCGCGATACGGCGCAGCGCCAACTGGCGCAAGACCTCGCGGGCAATTTCAGATGGCTGCATGTCTTCTTCTTCGCTCATTCTTGTTTATTTATTCAACCAGAGCGCGTTCGAGGCCGTAGCGGATCATTTCGGCATTACTGCGCAGGTTGGTCTTTTCAATGATGCGGGCGCGGTAGGTACTGACAGTTGCAACGGACAAACTCAACTGCTCAGCAATTTGAGTCAGGGTCTTGCCAGAGGCAATCAGGATGAACACTTCATATTCGCGATCTGACAGATTTTCATGAGGGGCCTTCTCACTGTCGTCAGTGATGGCTTCAGCCAAGCGCTCCGCCAGTGAGGGGCTGATGAATTTCTTGCCAGATGCGACCTGACGAATCGCTGTTACCAGTAACTCTGGCGCGCTTTGCTTGGTCAAGTAGCCGGAAGCCCCGGACTTGATTGCGCGCACTGCATATTGCTCTTCCGGATGCATGGAGAGGATCAGTACGGGCAGGCGAGGAAACTCTTTTTTCAATTGCTTGAGTGTGTCGATGCCATTCCGATTAGGCATGGTCACATCCAGCAGGAATACATCCCACGTCTGATTGCGTGCCAGACGCAGGGCGTCTGCGCCATCGTCAGCCTCGCCGGCGACGAGCAGGTCTTCTGTCTCAGACAGAATCTGCTTGAGTCCCTGCCGCACGATGGCGTGGTCATCGGCAATCAATACGTTGATCTTGTCTGCCATTTCCAGTTTTAGAACAGGTTGCCCTGTGGTTCGATTTCAATCGGCCCCGTGTCGGCCGAGCCGAGCAGAGGAATTTGCAATATCAAATGGGTACCACCATGCTCGCCCTGACGAATGTCAAAGGTTCCAGCCAAGGCATGTACCCGCTCGCGTATGCCGCGCAAACCGAAGGACTTGCGTTTGTTCATGTCCTTTTCGGAGATGCCGCGGCCGTTATCGCGAATTTCGAGTGCAATGCTACCGCGTTCCCGCCGCATGCGCACAACCACCAGCGATGCATGCGCATGCTTGGCCACATTAGTGAGGGCTTCTTGCACAATCCGGAATATTGCAAGCGAGGTGTCAGCATCGACCTCGTCTTCGCCTTCAAAGGCTTCGCATTGCGTGCGGCAGGTTATCCCAGTACTCGCGGCAAAATCCTCTGCCTGTGACTCAATCGCTGCCGCCAGTCCAAACTCCTTCAGAATCCCCGGCCGCAGCTGGCGCGCTACACGGCCCGCTGTGCCCATGGCTTGGTCGAGCAAGCCTTCGATTGATAAGGCTTTTTCCTTTAGTTTGCCGGCATCGGCAGGTAGCTTTCCGGCCAATAAGGAAGCCTCAATCTTGAGACGGACCAAAATACTGCCCAGCTCATCGTGAATATCGCGGGCGATCCGTTCGCGTTCTGCCTCCTTGGCGGCCTCCAAGTGAAACGACAGCTCGGCCAACTGCTCGCGTGAGCTGCGCAGCTCACCCTCGATTTCCTTGCTGTGGCTGATATTGGTCACAATCCCTTGCCACTCGACCGCATTATTTTCCAGCGTTTGTGGCGTTGAGCGCAGATTCACCCACTTGGCCTTGCCGCGGCTGCGAATACGGCCTTCCCAGTTGAGCATGATGGCATGCTCGGCCGACTCGGCCAGCGCCGAGAGCAGGCTTTTACGGTCGGCGGCATCAACCGCATCGACAAAGCGCTGCGCAGACGCCAGCAGCTCATGCTGCTTGAGGCCAAAAATCTTGTGGCAGCCTTCGCTGACATATAAAAAGCGGAAGTTGCCATCCGACTCAAGACGCAGTTGAAACACCATCCCGGGCAGGTTGGAGGCCAGCGCGCGGAAGCGGGATTCGCTTTCGCGCAGCATTTCTAGCGCCACGCGGTGTTCATTACGCTGCCGTGCCTCACGCACCTCCCGCTCAATGGCCGGTAATAGGTGGGCCAGTCGATCCAGCGACACCACGTCATGCGCACCGCTCTTCATGGCGCGGACGGCCAGCTTCTCGTCATGGTTGGGTGTCACCACGATAAAGGGCAGGTCCAGCCCCATGTCGCGGATGCAACGCTGGGCCGTGCTCGGTGCCAGCCCGTTGATGCCGGGGACGCATAGCACGGTATCCCAAGCCTGACGGTGCAAGGCATTGCGTAGATCGACCGCATTCGCCAGTCGTTCCCAATAGGGCACCAGACCGGCTACACGCAGCACCTCGATCAATGGCCCAATCGCCTCGTCGCTGGAGGCGACAAAGAGCAGGCGAAGCAAAGGATCAGATTTCTGTACAGGACTGGCAGACATTAGCTAAGTTTACCGGCTAAGCCCGGTTATAATGCGCGCCGCGCAAAGCAAATTTTGCGCATCGCGGGATTCCCCAAAAATCCCCAGTGCCGGCATAGCTCAGTTGGTAGAGCAGCTGATTTGTAATCAGAAGGTCGAGGGTTCGATTCCTTTTGCCGGCACCATTTCCCAATCACTTCCCCGTGAGTGTTTACTGACGTAAACTGATTTCCGGGGCAAAAAGTGGCAATTTTTTTACCCAAATCCTTGCTCTGCCTGTGTATCCGATCGATTCGTAGCCGCTGATATGCGACCGGGCTATATGCTGAGTGCATGTTAAGTGGCTAAAAAGTTTCGCGGTTGAACTCCCATTTTTCTAGCAAGGGCGTGGCAAAGAAGTTTGACAACGAATGGAGTATGGAATGAATGATCCATACTCGTTGGCCTGGAATGATTCTTCCGAATTGAATTAGACTTATCGATTCTGGTAAGGGGGATAGAACGTGGCTCTAGAAGAAGAAATCGTTGCGGCTCGAAAAGAAATTGTTTCCGATGGCTATGACATGTCCATCGGCGAGCTTATTAACCTCTACAAGAGCAATGAAATACAGATTGCTCCGGAGTTTCAACGATTATTCCGTTGGGGGCCGAGCCGGAAAACTCGTTTCGTTGAGTCAATCCTTCTAGGTTTGCCCCTACCCCCCATCTTTGTTTATCAAAACAAAGATGGGGTATGGGAACTCATTGATGGCCTGCAGCGCCTATCAACGGTTTTAGAGTTTGTAGGTGTCTTAAAAGATGCCGACACTCAACAAGCCCTACCTGCAACAGTGCTTGAAGGAACAAGGTTTTTACCAAGTTTGTCAGGAAAAATATGGGAAAAGGCGAAGGCTGAGGGGGGAGAGGCAGACGCCGAAGATGATGACCCCAACGCTCTTAGCGTTGCACAACAGCTTCAAATTAAACGTGCACGCATTCGCGTCGAAATCCTGAAACAGGAAAGCGATCCACAAGCAAAATATGAACTATTTCAGCGCCTGAATACTGGTGGTGTGGCGCTATCCGAGCAAGAGGTCCGTAATTGCGTGAGCGTTATGCTGGACCGCCCATTCCATGTATGGCTAGTTGAACGAGCAGAATATCCTGGGTTTGCTTTAACCACCAATCAGACCGAGTCGGCAATTGAAAAGCAAACTCACGTTGAGTTAGCCCTAAGGTTTTTTGCTTTTAGACATATCCCTTATACCTCTGGACTAGATGTCCATGAGTATTTGGATGATGCTCTTGTGAAGCTCATTACTAAAAACGATTTTGACCGCGCTGCAGAGACTGCGATATTTAACAGAACATTCGACGCGCTATCGAACGCTCTTGGCGATGCAGCTTTCAAACGATGGAATGGTCAGAGCTTTTCCGGCATGTTCTTGCAAAGCCTCTTTGAGGTTGTGGCAACAGGCGTTGCTCAGAATATTGATGCGATTGACGCCTTGGGCGATCAACGAAATGCTTGGCTGAGCGAGAAGTGTAAACAACTCTGGGATAACCAGACCTTTACTCAGAATTCAGGTGCTGGGGTGAGAGGTACAACTCGCTTGTCAAAGCTCATTCCGCTAGCCAAAGAATATTTCACGCCGTGAAAATTCGAGCTATTTCCATTCTCCAAGATGAGCTGGATAAAAGCTTTGCTTGGAGAGTCAAAGAAATATCTGGGCTGAAGATGTCGGTCGATGCTAAGGCTCTTTCCTTAGCTCAAGTCACACTGATTCGTGCTGGAGTGCCTCTGCTATACGCCCATTGGGAAGGGTTTGTGAAGCAGGCCTCTGAATATTACTTAAGCTATGTCGCTCACCAAAATCTAAAGTTTGGTGAGCTGGCTAGTTGCTTTGTTGTCTTTGGTGCAAAGAAGCATTTATCAAACATAACCGAATCTGGCCGATCGCACTTGAATATCACGGTAGTGGATTTTTTTCGAGGCTGCGCTGAACAGCGCGCTAACTTGTCTTTATCCAATGCCATCAATACTAAGTCGAACTTAAAGTCGGAGGTGTTTTCCGATATAGCGATGTCATTAGGCGTGCCACTCGAACCATATAGTGCTCATTTCAACTTTATAGATGAGTCCCTACTCGCAAGAAGGAATGCGATTGCACACGGTGAGTATTTGGATGTCGATGCAGATAGTTTTAGGGGCTTGGCTGATGAGGTGACCTGCTCCCCGATTTAGTCCGAAATACATTTAGAGTTTGCGGTTAAAAAAACTGTCTGCGAACTGGTCAGGGGTTTGATAGCCTATGGCGCTATG
>LNDZ01000027.1 GCA_001464495.1 Betaproteobacteria bacterium Ga0074130 | reverse complement strand
CGCTTTCTGTTTTTCTCTGCGATCTGCAGAGAAACGAGACTTTAAACTACTTCAGACACTCTGTAAAGCTTTTTGCGAAAGATTTTTGAAATATTTTTATTTCATTTTCTTCGCGAAGCCCCTACTACCAAGCTTCTCGCTTTACTGCCTGCCCCTCAAACAAGTTCTCGTCTCGTTCAAGGGAGGCGCATTATGCAGTGCTTTTTTTAACCACGCAAGTTGTTTTGAAGATTTATTTTCAAAAGCTATGCAAAATGCATAAATACAATAGCTAAGCACTTAAACAAAAAACCGACCGAAGTCGGTTTTAAGTTTGGTTGGCGGAGACGGAGGGATTCGAACCCTCGATCCAGGTTTTGCCCAGATGCACCCTTAGCAGGGGTGTGCCTTCGACCACTCGGCCACGTCTCCTGTCTCCAAACCGGACGCGATGATAGCGATTTCGCGTGACCGGGTCAAACAAAAACACGTTTATTGATCGAGACCAAAGGCGCGATGAAGAACACGCACGGCCAGTTCAAGATACTTTTCATCAACAACTACAGAGATCTTAATCTCCGAAGTTGAAATCATTTGGATATTGATGCCCTCTTCGGCGAGCGTGCGGAACATCTGGCTTGCAACGCCTGGATGCGAGCGCATGCCTACCCCAACGGCCGAGACCTTACAAATCTTTTCATCGCCAATGATCGAGCGAGCACCAACATGCTGCTTGACCGATTCTTCCAGAATCTTTTTAGCACGCTCGTAATCGCCGCGATTAACGGTGAACGAAAAGTCGGTCGTACCATCATGGCCTACATTCTGGATGATCATATCGACATCAATATTGGCCTCAGAGATTGGGCCCAAAATTTGATAGGCAATACCCGGCTTATCCGGCACGCCCAACACTGTGAGCTTAGCCTCGTCGCGATTGAAGGCAATACCGGAAATGATTGGTTGTTCCATCGTGGAATCTTCCTCTAATGTAATGAGCGTTCCGTTGGTTTCCTTGCCCTCTTCCTCGAAGCTGGACAGAACACGCAGTTTGACCTTGTACTTACCGGCAAACTCAACCGAACGAATCTGCAAAACCTTGGACCCCAAGCTTGCCATCTCAAGCATTTCCTCGAAGGTAATGCGATCTAGCTTGCGGGCCTCTGGAACGATGCGCGGATCGGTCGTGTAGACGCCATCGACATCAGTATAAATCTGACACTCGTCCGCATTTAAAGCGGCGGCGAGAGCAACACCCGTTGTATCCGATCCACCTCGACCCAGCGTAGTGATAGCGCCATGCTCATCAACGCCCTGAAAGCCAGCAACGATAATAACTTTGCCCGCATCCAGATCAGCGCGCATATTCCTCTCCTCAATATCGAGGATGCGAGCCTTGGTATGCGAGCTGTCAGTCAGAATCTTGACCTGTGCACCGGTATAACTTTTGGCATCGACGCCAATGCCCTTAAGCGCCATCGCCAGCAGGGCAATCGTCACTTGCTCGCCGGTGGAGACCATCACATCGAGCTCGCGCGGATCAGGCACTGCCTGAACCTCACGGGCCAAGCCGATCAGACGATTAGTTTCGCCACTCATGGCAGAAACTACGACGACTATTTGGTGACCTTGCGACTGCCAGCGTGCGACGCGTTTCGCGACATTCTTGATGCGCTCCGGAGAGCCCATCGATGTACCGCCATATTTCTGAACGATGAGTGCCATGCGTTCCCTACGTGAAATTCAAATAAAGTCCGCCATTCTAGCCCATCAGAAGACAAATATCCCCGCCCACTGCCATTTACATCAGATTGTACAAACCGCTTGTATTCCATATACTTGAATCGTGGATATAGCCACGGAACGCCCCTAGCAACGAACAGAAACTACCGTGCAGCAAAGCACGTCACCCTGAGTTGAGGAGGTCGCGTATGTCGGCAAGCGAGAAAATCGATGCGCGGGAAATTCGCCGCAGGCTTGGCATGAACCAACAGGAGTTCTGGTCACAAATTGGCGTGACGCAGAGCGGTGGTTCCCGATACGAAAGCGGGCGTAACATGCCGCGCCCGGTTCAGCATCTATTGAGACTTGTACACGTCGAGCGGGTTGATATTAGCAACATCCGCCGTGAAGACCTCGACGTCATTGAATATCTAAAGGCCACAAACCCCTCGTTGCTACGTGACCTTAAAAAGAGGGCGCGCACTCATCGAAAAGCAGGGGTGATCTAGTTACTCAGCTTTACTGGCAGCCCCAAGGCGGAGATACGCTGACCCAGTTGATCAAGCCACTGCTCAGACACGCGCCCAATACGTGAAGCGCCTTGCTGCATTGATGGTCTGGCAAGTCCATACAGCAGCACCCCGCGGATTTCATCCCTGACCGATTCGAGCAAGCTCACATAGGCATCTATCTCTGCGGCTGATGGCACTTGCCCATCCACCTCAAGCATGCAGGTCTGAATCCAAGTCGGCACAATAGCTGCACAGTCCAGCAATCTTGTGATCGCGAGGCTGGGCTGCTGGTTCACACCATTGATCAGCAGCGCCCTCTCGAACGAAGCCGAATCAAGCTTGAACCAAACCTCTCCCCTAACCTGCGACAACGCAAGCAAGCCCTTCTTCACTGACGCTTGATGGATGAGACTACCATTCGTAATCAAGCGCAATGGCAAATCAGACAGGCCGCGGGAGCGCATTATGTCGATAACAATGTCGACAGCCTCAGCAAATTCAGCCGCACTGGTTGGCTCGCCATTACCGGAGAAAGCAACATCCACCAACGTGCGCACATCGGCGGGAACGTGCAACTGCATGAATTCGCCATGTTGAATATCATCCAACATCGTATTTAGCTCAAACGCCAAGCGCATCAAATCAATGGGAGGTGGCCCGCCCCGGGTCAAGCCTGGCACCTGGCAATAAATACACGCCCAATTACAGGCATTGTTCGGGTTCAGGTTAATACCAATCGACACGCCGCCAGCACGTCGTGACACGACTGGGTATACGTAGCGCAACCCCACGCTGTCGCGGTCATGGTTAGTTGTACTTAAAGGCTGAATCGGGGTTGCCATCGGGTGCAAACAGTGCGAATGGTATAATTTTCAAGCTTTTCAGCTTAACACTGAATGATCACGGCTTTGCCGAACACAGCCCGCCACCAACACACCCATGCAAATTACACGTCGTCTCGAATTCGATGCAGGCCATCGCATTCCCAATCATCAAGGGCAATGCCGCCATCTGCACGGGCACCGCTATATCATCGAGATCACACTGTCAGGCGACACCATTCGCGGCAGCGATCATGCTGCTGACGGCATGCTCATGGATTTCTCCGAGATCAAGCGAATTGCCAACGAGCATCTTATAGAGCGGTGGGACCACGCATTTTTTGTCTATCGTGAAGACAAGGTTGTCGCCGAGTTCCTCGCCAGCCTGCCCGACCATCGGACTGTCGTATTCGACTTGACGCCAACCGTAGAAAATCTTGCCCGTGTTGCTTTCGATACCCTTGACCCACTTTACCGCGATGTCTATGGCAATCACCTGCGACTAGAGAAGGTTCGACTGTTCGAAACCCCCAACTGCTGGGCCGATATCACCCGCCCCTAAAGCAAGTTTTCAGGGAATTGAAGGGCTTAGCTGACGATACTTGGACTATCGTCAGCGGTCAGCAGACGCAAAATGCAGTTCAAGACTTGTACAGGCACTCCCTTGCATGAAGCAACTTGCCGTTTTTAACCAGAAAGGTGGCGTGGGTAAAACTACGACTGCGCTCAATCTAGGTGCGGGCCTAGCGCGGCGAGGAAAACAAGTTCTATTGATTGATCTAGACCCCCAGGCGCACATGACATCGGTACTTGGCGCCAATCCAACCGATGTACAGGCAAGCATGTTCGCTTTCTATCGAGACAATCGTGCGCTCAGAGAGTTGGAGATTGAGTGGCCGGGGATCGGACACCTGATTCCAGCGCATACCGAGCTGATCAAGGTGGATTCATTGTTTGGCAAAGGGCCAAATATTCTCAACCGCCTCAGTCAGGGGCTGACCGCACTTCATGAGCAAAAGAAAGATCGCGTTGCGATCATCGACTGCTGCCCCTTTCTCGGCGTGCTGTCACTGAATGCTGTCTTTGCAGCTGAATGCCTGCTAGTGCCCGTAGCCTCGGATTTCCTCAGCCTGCGCGGGGCTCAACAAATTGAGCACACCCTGAAAGCGCTTGAGCCCGTACTTAAGCGTCGCGTCGAAAGACGTTACTTGATGACGCGCTTTGATCGGCGGCGGAAAATGTGTTTTGAAATTCAGGCGCGAATGCGCGAACTGTTTGGCAATGACATGTGTGAAACCGTCATTTCCGAGAATGTTGCTGTCGCCGAAGCCCCAGCTGTGAACAAGGACGTGTTCTCACATGCTGAGAACAGTCGCGGGGCGCAGGATTATGCGGCGCTGATTGACGAGCTTGCCGGGCAGGGAATCTTCAAGCTGGCTTGAGCGCCCCCAAAGCGCACGCTCAATTTAACGTACGATCAGACTCACAACGTCTTCAAAATTGCCGGCCACCGGAGGACGAACGGATCCGTTATGGCAAACGCAATTGAGGATTTGGCAATCTCGGTAAATTTGACGCAACTTGCGTCCCGCCTCTTCCTCAGTCTCCGCAGGAATCATGAGGTTATCGACGACCATACCGACACGCGTACGGATGCGGAATGCATATTTCTTCAGCTTGAAGGGTTGCATAAAAAATCCGTTATAAGTCATAAGGATTTGATCAGTATATGCACACTTTATCAAAAGAACAAGCTAGACCCCTATTTTCATTGGGGTTTGTTGGTTTTGCCGCAACGCACCACCCCATTTAAGTTAGCTACCCCCATAGCGAGGCCATCTTAATCGGCAAAAAATAGGCAAAAGAAAAGGGGCAGTGGCTTTCGCCACCGCCCCTTTTCGGGTCTTTGCCCAAGAATCAGAGGGCCTTGATCGCGGCGCTCAGACGGCTCTTGTGACGAGCAGCCTTGTTCTTGTGGACAATCTTCTTGTCGGCGATCGAGTCGATCACGCTTACAGAGGATTGATACACTGCTTGAGCAGTGGCCTTATCGCCAGCTTCGACGGCCTTTTGCACTTTCTTGATCGCGGTGCGCAGGGTCGAACGCAGGCTCATGTTATGGGCGCGCTGCTTGACCGCCTGACGGGCGCGCTTGCGAGCTTGTGCAGTATTTGCCATATCGAAAAATCCGGGTTAAAAATTGGTTGGTGAAGCAAGAAAGTCCGCGATTGTACAAGCAAAGTCTGGCGAGTGCAAGCCCTTTGACGCATTTGGGCTTTTCGCCGCCTAAGCGTACCCAGCTCAAACCGGCTACCATTGCGGCCACGCGCAAAGCCTCACCAATCCTGATACATCAATATGAATCTGCTTAAAGCCCTCGCTACTGTCAGTAGTATGACCTTGCTGTCGCGCATTCTGGGCTTTGTCAGGGACTTTGTCATTGCCCGTGCGTTTGGAGCGGGACTGCTTACCGACGCTTTTTTTGTAGCATTTCGCTTGCCCAACCTGCTTCGCCGGCTGTTTGCCGAAGGCGCGTTCTCCCAAGCCTTTGTGCCTATTCTGGCTGAATACAAGAACAAGCAGGGCGAAAGTGCGACGCACCAGCTCATCAATCGGGTCGCCACGCTGCTTTTTCTGATTCTGCTGGTAGTCACCCTGCTGGGGATTATTGCCGCTCCGGCGATCATTTATATCTCCGCCCCCGGGTTCAGTGCTAATCCTGAAAAATTCGCACTAACCGTCGAGCTGACGCGGATCTGCTTCCCCTACATCCTCTGCATGTCCCTGGTCGCCCTGTCGGCCGGCATTCTGAATACGTGGAGCCGCTTCGCCCTGCCGGCTTTCACACCGGTACTGCTAAATCTCTCCTTTATTGGGATGGCGCTGTTTGCTGCACCTTATTTTGACCGCCCTGTGTTGGCGCTCGGCTGGGCAGTGGTTCTGGGCGGAGCATTGCAATTGGCCATTCAGGTCCCGGCATTGGCAAAGCTTGGCTTGCTGCCCCGCTGGGACTTCGCACCCGGTGATGCTGGCGTACGCCGCATCCTTAAGCTGATGGCACCTGCCGTACTTGGTGTGTCCATTGCGCAAGTGTCGCTGTTAATCAACACCATCTTCGCCTCCTTTCTGGCAACTGGCAGCGTGTCCTGGCTGTATTACGCAGATCGCCTAATGGAATTCCCATCGGGCCTGCTCGGCGCAGCATTGGGTACGATCCTGCTGCCTAGCTTGGCCAAACTGCATGCGGATGAAAAGCGTGAGGAGTTTTCCTCGCTGCTGGACTGGGGCATGCGCCTGACATTGATGCTAACCCTGCCCGCAGCCCTAGCGCTGGCCATCCTGTCCGTCCCCCTACTCGCGACCTTGTTCTTGCACGGTGCGTTTACGCCCAACGATGTTTTGCAAACGCGCAGCGCACTGGTTGCATACAGTGTTGGCCTGACCGGGCTGATCATGGTGAAGGTACTGGCGCCCGGCTTCTATGCGCGCCAGGATATCCGTACACCCGTCAAAATCGGGCTGATCACGCTGACACTCACACAGCTCCTCAATCTGGTTTTCATCTTTGGGCTGCAACTCGCTCATACCGGGCTGGCGCTCTCGATTGGCGTTGCGGCCTGTCTCAACGCGACGCTACTTTTGCGTGGCCTGCTTAAGCGTGGCGCCTATATCCCGCAACGCGGATGGCTACTGTTTGGTTTTCGCCTGAGTGTAGCGCTGCTAGCGCTAGGGACTGTCCTATGGTTTGCCATGGGCAGCGAAGCGGCGTGGCTGGCGATGGGCAAGCTTGAGCGGCTGTATCGACTGTGCGCCATAGTGCCGCTAGGCATTGGCGCCTATTTCGGCACGCTGTGGCTCTGCGGTATTCGCGTTGCCGACTTTCGTCGGCGCGGCGCGCAGTGAGTTAATGCACAGAGGTAGGCGCGGACAACACCTCTTGCTGCAGGCGCGTTAAGGCCAAGGCCGCCCCCTCATCGCCGGCCGCGGCACCACGCTCATACCATGCTTGGGCACGGCCAAGGTCGCGCTCAACCCCCTGCCCTTTTTCATACAAGGCCCCTAGCCAGGTGTAGGCAGGGGTGTAACCATGATTGATCGCGTCGTATAGCGATGCAATGCCATGCGTCACGTCCGTCTTTCCATGACTGCCTGTCATCAGGTAATGCCCGAGTATCGCCATGCTGCGCGCATCGCCCCGTTCGGCCACGCGGCCCAGCCAAGCATGGCCGAGCTCAACGTCTTGTGGTAAATACTGCCCCATCAGGTAAGCATCGGCGATGCAGTTACCTGCATTCAAATACCCTGCCTCAAATGCTTCGGTCAGCATTTGTAATGCCTTATCAGCATCCGCGCAACAGCCCTCACCGGCAAACAGCATCATCCCTACTGCTGCCTTTGCTGAGAGTACGCCTTGCGAAGCGCCAACAGAAAGGAGGCGAAATGCTTCGACCTTGTCTTCTGGCACCCCCATACCGGATTGATGCATCCAGCCGAGATTACAGTGCGCGCGCATATCTCCGTGGTCTACCGCCAGTTGATACCAGCGCGCGGCTTCAAACATGTCCTGCCTGACGGCGATTCCAAGTGCATGTACCTTGCCCATGTGGAACATGGCGCCCGCGTGACCTTGTTCCGCCATGCTGCGGATGTTCTCGATTGCCTGAAAATAGTGCAGCGGCTCCGGGTTCTCGGCGCCATTCAGGCTGTCGTAGCGCGCACGCGCCTCATCCAGATGGCGCGCCTTGAGCAAGCGATGAACCAGATAACAGGCAAAGTCGCCACGCGATAGACTTGTCGCAATAACTGGCCAGATCACAGCTTCAATTTCGCGATCATCGAAGCTCTCTGGCCACCAGCGTTCGTGGCGAACCAAGGCCTCACTTAGACTGGTCATGAAATACTGACTCCACTCAAATTACGATTAGCGCAGAGTGTAGCTGCGAAATTTGCTTACATGCGCCCGCCAGCAAAAAGGGACGGCATACGCCGTCCCTTGCGCTTGCAACGCTCTACTCCGCGTATTAAGCAACCCTCATGCAACCAAGGGCAGAATCAGCAAGGCCACGATATTAATGATCTTGATCAGCGGGTTGACGGCTGGACCGGCGGTGTCCTTGTAGGGGTCACCAACGGTATCACCCGTCACTGCGGCCTTGTGCGCCTCGGAACCCTTGCCGCCGAAGTGACCATCCTCGATGTATTTTTTGGCGTTGTCCCAGGCACCACCACCAGTCGTCATGGAGATAGCAACGAAGAGGCCGGTGACGATAGTACCCATCAGCAGCCCGCCCAACGCGCGGACACCTGCGCCCGGCCCCATCAGGATATTCATGACCACGGCAGTCACCACAGGCACCAGTACTGGTAACAAGGAAGGGAGCATCATTTCCTTGATCGCTGCTTTGGTCAGCATATCGACCGCGCGCGAATAATCCGGCTTGGCAGTACCTTCCATGATGCCTGCGATTTCCTTGAACTGGCGGCGCACTTCCACCACAACCGCACCTGCAGAGCGCCCGACGGCCTCCATCGCCATGGCCCCAAAGAGATACGGGATCAGGCCACCGATAAAGAGGCCGATGATGACCGCCGGATCGCTGAGGCTGAATACCACGGTCTTACCAAGCCCCTCCAGCGCATGGGTAAAGTCGGCAAAGAGCACAAGCGCCGCCAATCCAGCCGAGCCAATCGCATAGCCTTTAGTGACCGCCTTGGTGGTGTTGCCCACCGCATCCAGGGGGTCAGTCACGGCACGCACGCTATCTGGCAGATCCGCCATTTCGGCAATGCCGCCCGCGTTATCGGTGATTGGTCCATAAGCGTCCAACGCAACGATGATGCCTGCCATCGATAACATCGAGGTGGCCGCAATCGCAATGCCGTACAGCCCGCCTAGTGCATATGAGCTCCAGATCGCGGCACAGACCGAGAGCACTGGCCATGCTGTCGCACGCATCGACACGCCCAGACCGGCAATGATGTTGGTGCCATGCCCGGTCGTTGAGGCCTCAGCGATATGTTGCACCGGCTTGAAGTCAGTGCCGGTGTAGTACTCGGTAATCACCACCATCAGCCCCGTGAGCACCAAGCCAATCACCGCTGCGCCATACAGACGTAGCTGGCTGCCACCCGCACCGAGGAGATCATCTGGGACGAAGTAGGTCGTGATCGGGTAGAAAGCAATCAGCGCCAGCACGCCTGCCACAGCCAATCCACGGTAGAGGGCATTCATGATCTTGCCCCCTTCAATCGCCTTGACGAAATAGCAGCCGACGATGGATGCAATGATGGAGAACCCGCCCAACACTAGCGGGTACAGCACGGCCGCATCACCATGGCTCTTGAGCATCAGCGCGCCCAGCAGCATCGTCGCCACCATGGTGACGGCGTAGGTCTCGAATAAATCGGCGGCCATACCGGCACAGTCACCGACGTTATCGCCTACGTTGTCGGCAATCACCGCGGGATTACGCGGGTCATCTTCGGGAATACCGGCTTCCACCTTGCCGACAAGATCAGCGCCAACATCCGCCCCCTTGGTAAATATGCCGCCACCGAGACGCGCAAAGATCGAAATCAGCGAAGAGCCAAAGCCCAGGCCAATGAGTGGGTGAATGATGTGGTCAATGCTCGCGCCGGGACCCGCATTAGCCTTGAGGAAAGCGTAATAGCCGGCAACACCGAGCAGCCCTAAGCCAACCACCAGCATGCCGGTAATCGCACCACCACGGAAGGCCACGTTCAGCGCTGGCGTGATGCCGTGCCGGGCGGCCTCGGCCGTCCGCACATTGGCGCGTACCGAGACATTCATGCCAATGTAGCCAGCGGCACCGGAAAGCACCGCACCAATGAGAAAGCCAAAGGCAGTCAACCAGCCTAAAGCTGGCACGAAGCCAATCACCAGAAAAAGCACAACGCCAACGACAGCAATGCTTGTGTATTGACGGTTGAGATACGCCTTGGCACCTTCCTGAATCGCTGCGGCAATTTCCCGCATGCGCTCATTACCATCCGGCTGCGACAGAATCCATTGACTAGACAAAGCGCCATACGCGATTGCGATAGCGGCGCAAACAAGTGCAAACACCAGTTCGATAGCCATAGTTCCTCCTCCGTTGTGCTTATTGGTTGACCTGCTTCGTTACACGCTCCTTGAAAAATCAAACAGACTTACTACAAGACTAGCACCGGCTGGAAAAGCGTCCAGCCGGTGCTTAGATTTTTGACAACTTAAATCTTGAACTCGCCCGGCAGCTTCTTCGCCACGGCAATGTTCTTCAAACGCACATAGTCGGGCAAGCCGTTTTTGTAGGGCGGTGCATCCTCGCCCTCGATCAACGGTGCCAGATAGCGGCGGCATGCATCGGTAATGCCGTAGCCATCTGCAGTAATGAAGTCACGCGGCATCTTCTTCTCGACATTCGCCACTTGGGCCAGCGGTGCCTCAACGATGTCCCACTTGTAGGGATTATCGGAGAGACGACGGATTGCCGGCATCACGGCATTCTTGCCAGCAATAGCCATTTCCACAGCTGCCTTACCCACGGCATACGCCTGATCCACGTCGGTCTTCGATGCAATATGGCGTGCAGCACGCTGCAGGTAATCAGCCACGGCCCAGTGATACTTGTAGCCAAGCTTGGCATTGATCAGCGCAGCAATCTGTGGGCCAATGCCACCAAGCTGAGCGTGACCGAAGGCATCGCGACTACCTGTCTCGGCCATCAACTTGCCTTCCTTGTCGAGCAGGCCTTCGGATACGCCAACCGTGCAGTAGTCGTACTTCTCGACCGTCGCCTTGACGCGTGCAATGAAGCTTTCCTCGTCGAAGGGGATTTCCGGGAACAGCAGAATGTGCGGAGGATCGCCTTCCTTCTCGGCAGCCAAACCGCACGCCGCAGTAATCCAGCCAGCATGACGACCCATTACTTCCATGACGAAAACTTTGGTCGAGGTGCGCGCCATCGAGGCCACATCAAAACCAGCTTCGCGCATCGATGTCGCGACATACTTGGCCACCGAGCCAAAGCCGGGGCAAGTATCGGTCAGCGGTAAATCGTTATCCACGGTCTTGGGCACATGGATAGCTTGCAGTGGATAACCCAGCGTAGCCGACAGTTGCGAGACCTTGTTGCAGGTGTCGGCCGAATCGCCGCCGCCGTTGTAGAAGAAATAGCCAATATCGTGAGCCTTGAACACTTCAATCAGGCGCTCGTACTGAGCACGATGCTCGTCTAGGCTCTTTAGCTTGTAACGGCAAGAGCCGAACGCACCCGACGGGGTGGTACGCAGTGCAGCAATGTCGGCGGCCGATTCGAGGGACGTATCGATCAAATCTTCCGTGAGCGCACCGATGATGCCGTTGCGGCCGGCAAAGACAGTACCGATCTTGTCGGGATGCGCGCGGGCGGTTTCAATCACGCCGCAGGCACTGGCATTGATAACGGCGGTAACGCCGCCAGACTGTGCATAAAAAGCATTACGTGGCATATATGTTCTCTCGGTTTTTCGAATTCCGTACTTTTGCACCCCCAAGTTCCGGGGATATTACAAAACAAAGGGGCCGCAGCCCCTTTGGTTAAACTTGGTAAAACTTACTTCAGCGCAGCAAAAGCGCGGGCGGTGATCTCATCCACGGCGCCCTGCCCGCTGATCTTGCGGTATTGCGGTGCACCCGGCTCACCACGCTCGGCCCAGCCTGAGTAGTAGGCAACCAGCGGCTTGGTTTGCGAGTGATACACATCCAAGCGCTTCTTGACGGTTTCTTCCTTGTCGTCTTCGCGTTGGACCAGATCTTCGCCCGTCACGTCATCCTTGCCAGCCACTTTGGGCGGGTTGAATTTGACGTGATAGGTACGGCCAGAAGCAGGATGCGAACGGCGGCCGCTCATGCGTTCAACGATGTCACTGTCCGGCACATCAATTTCCAGCACATAGTCGATCTTGACGCCAGCTTCCTTCATCGCGTCGGCTTGCGGAATCGTGCGCGGGAATCCATCGAACATATAGCCGTTCTTGCAATCGTCTTCCTTGAGGCGCTCTTTGACCAGACCAATGATGATGTCGTCAGAAACTAGCGCGCCGGAATCCATCACAGCCTTGGCAGCCAGCCCCAGCGGGGTGCCCGCCTTGACAGCAGCGCGCAGCATGTCGCCAGTGGAAATTTGGGGGATGCCGAACTTTTCTTTAATGAAATTGGCTTGCGTCCCCTTGCCCGCGCCCGGCGGTCCCAACAAAATCAAACGCATTGAATTACTCCTCTAAAACGTATTCAGGACGGTACGCGCAAAACGTACCGTGGTCAAAAATGCTTGCGTACCCGAGCCAAGTCTTCCGGCGTATCAACACCAGCGGGCGGCGCACTATCGGTCTGCACCACCACAATCGCATCGCCATGCCAGAGGGCGCGCAACTGTTCCAGCGATTCCCAGCGCTCCAGCGAAGACGGCAACAAACTGCCGTAGCGGCGCAGAAAACTCACGCGGTAGGCATAAATGCCAATATGCCGTTGTAGATTCAAATCTGCCGGCAAGGTCTCGCGCGACTCGGCAAAGCCATCGCGATGCCAAGGAATCGGCGCACGCGAAAAATACAACGCGCGTCCATTGCGATCAGTCACCACCTTCACCACATTCGGGTTAAAGGCATCGGCCGCATCATGAATGGCATGGCTGGCCGTGGCAATTGAAGCGCCCGAATCGCGTGCCAATGCGCCGGCAACGGAATCTATCAGGGCGGGCGGAATCAGAGGTTCATCGCCCTGCACATTAACGACGATGTCATCGTCAGCCCACCCCATGTGTTCCACCACCTCGGCAATGCGGTCAGTGCCGCTGGGGTGATCCGCTTTGGTCATGACGACGGTAAAACCATGTTGCATCACGGCAGCGCGAATATCCTGCTGGTCACAAGCAACAATAATTTCGCTGGCACCCGATTGCTTCGCTGCTTCGGCCACCCGCACAATCATCGGCTTACCGCCAATATCAGCCAGCGGCTTGCCGGGCAAGCGGGTCGAGGCAAAGCGCGCCGGAATGACGACTCTAAACGCGGTCATGGGAGAGCTCAGGCTTGTTCCGCTTCAGCCGCGTCAAGCTGACGCGCCTCGGATTCAAGCATGACCGGAATGTCGTCCTTGATGGCATAGGCCAAACGACAGGGGCGACACACCAGCTCGCTCTGCGCCTTGTGATGCTGCAGGGGGCCCTTGCATACTGGGCAAACCAAAATCTCAAGCAGGCGCGCGTCCATTCAGCTTCTCCACAATCAGTTGATCCAGCCCGACACCCGATGCCGATGGGCTCAAGGTCGCCGTCACTGGCAGCACCCAGACAGGTGCCTCAGGTGGCAGGAAAACGCGTAATTTTACCGCATCCTTCTCCGTGGTCAGAATCACCGCCTCGGGAAAATCCACATCCGACTGCGCATAGGCATGGTGATCAGGAAAGGCATGTGTCTCGAACTGCAGGCCCAGACTGCTGAGTTGGTCGAAGAAACGCTGCGGTGAGCCAATGCCCGCCACGGCATGCAGGGCTTGCCCAGCCAACGCTGCTGCACTGATGGTGCGCTCGGCATCATGCAGATGCCGAAACGTCTCTCCCTGCAAGCGCATCTGAAAGACAGCAGCCGAGGTTGGTGCAGGCAATACTGCGTCATTCAAAACCAGCGCATCAATCTCCTGCAAGCGTGTGGCAGGCTCGCGCAGGGGGCCCGCCGGCAACTGCCAGCCATTCCCCAGCCCACGCCGGTCAAGCACCACGATTTCTAGGTCACGCGCCAGCCGGTAATGCTGCAAGCCATCATCACAGAGGATCAGATTCACCTCCGGGTGAGCGGTCATTAAGGCCTGCCCAGCGGCAACACGGTCCACGCCCACAAACACAGGGCAGTCAGCGCGCTGGCGCAGCAGCAAGGGCTCATCGCCAACAACCTTGGGAGCATCGTCAGGCTCCACCCCGTGCACGCCTGAGACAACGCCACCATAGCCACGGCTGATGATGCCGGGTTGGAAGCCTTGCCGGCGCAGGGCCTCAACCAGCCACAAGGTCAATGGTGTCTTGCCGGCGCCACCCACGGTAATGCCGCCCACGACGACTACAGGCACCGCCAAGCGCTGGGGCGTAATACGCGCACGGCGCCATCGCGCTAGTACCGAAAAAACTAGGGAGAGCGGCCACAGCAGGCAGGCCACCAGAGTGTGCTGCAGCCAGAAACCGGGGAACCCCGATGTCTGGCCTGCAGGCTTATTTGCTGTTTTGTGTGGCAAAAGAGATTTGCGAAAGGCCAGCCGCTTGGGCCGCCTGCATCACATCAATCACGCTTTGATGGGTGGCCTTGGCATCGGCACTGATCACAACGATCTGTTCCTTCTCGCCATTGCCGGCAATGCGCTTCATAGCCGCCGTGATCGACTGCACATCACGCCCCGCCGAGGTCTTGTTGACCAGCACATCGCCACTCGCGGTAACCGCCACGCTGATTTCACCCGGCTGCTCGGTCGGCGGTTTGCCGTCGGCCGTAGGCAGATTGATCTCCAGACCGGAGAACTTGGAATAGGTCGTGGTGACCATCAGAAAGATGAGGATCACCAACAGCACGTCGATCAGCGGAATGAAGTTGATCTCGGGCTCTTCACGATGACGGCCGCGTTGGAAGTTCATGGTTCCGCTCCGTCCGCGCTTACTTGCGCTCGCCGTGGGCCAGCTCGACGAGCTTGAGTGCCTGCAGCTCCATGTCGATAATCAGGCTATCCACCAGTGCGCGGAAATGACGATATGCCACCATGCTCGGAATCGCGATGACCAGACCGAACCCCGTGTTGTAGAGGGCAATCGAGATACCGTGCGCCAGCATCTGTGGGTCGTTACCACCACCTGCCGTAGGCGATCCAAAAATTTCGATCATGCCGACCACCGTACCGAACAGGCCCATCAGTGGGCTGACCGCAGCAATCGTACCCAGTGTGGTGAGGAAACGTTCCAGCTCGTGAGCCACGCCACGACCGGCTTCTTCAATCGCTTCCTTCATGACTTCGCGCGAGCTTTTCACATTCGACAGGCCGGCAGCAAAAATGCGGCCAAGCATGGAATGGGCTTCCAGTCGCAGCAGGGCTTCAGGCGTCACATTACCTTGACGGAAGTCGGCCACCACGCTCTGCAGCAGGCCCGGAGGCGTGATTTTGGAACGGCGCAACGCTGTCGCACGCTCGATGATCAAGGCAACAGCAATGATGGAAGCCAGCAGCAGCGGCCAAATTGGCCAGCCGGCCGCTTGAATGATCGAAAACACAGGCACACTCCCCAAAGGTTTGGATAGCTCGCACTTTAGCCTGTACGCGCAAGATTCGACAAGCCAAATAAGGGCAAAAAAGTCCCCACGCTTAGCGCTTAGCGTCCGCCAAGGCACGAGAAGGCCCTGTTCATGGGGCCTGGACAGGCAGAAAAGCGCCCCCGGCGGCATGGATTACAATGGAACGCTTATGAATGCGCCCAACGACGCCACCCGCGCCGACCTCCTGCTGACACAGCAATGGCTTGCCCGACTTGCCGGGCAAGCGGCTGGCATGGCGCCGGCCGAGCTGGCGTTGCCGGCGCGCTGGATCGATGCGGCAGCCGCCGTCTGCGCACAGCTTCTGGCTGAGGGCAAAACCCTGCAGATCGTGGTGCCAGATGACGAAACCCTGCCCGAACTCTCCAACGCGCTAGATATTGACCTGCGCCCGCTGTGCTTGGTTCTACCGGAAGCCGATTTCGCCACCCGCATCGCCCTGCGCGCCACCCTAACACTGCTCAAGAGCCGCCTCAACCGACATGCGGACGCCCACCCGGTGTGGGAATCGCAGCGCCGCCGCATCGAGCAATTGGCGGGCACTTGGCAAGCAGCCCTGAGCTGGGGCCAAAGCGAAACCGAGGCGCACTGGCCGGATGATATTGGCCATCTATTCCCGGCACGCCTGCTGCCCGCTAGCCAAGCCATCGCATTCAACGTGCCGGCGGATGTGAATATCCTGATTGCGCCAGAGCGTATGCCCGGCGAATGGCGCGATGCGCTTGCCGCCGCCCCGCAGGTACTGTGTCTTTCGGCCTATGGGCGCAATACCGAACACCGTCAGCTGATTACCTTCAGTGCCGAAGCGCGGCAGCGTTACGAACTGGAGGTCCTGACTCACGAAATCGCCGGGCTGGAGCTTGAGCTCGCAACAGTACAGGCCGAAATCGCCGACTTCAGCCAGCGTTACCACGCGGTGGTCGGCAAGCTCATGGTGGAGCTGGATGCCCTGCAGGCAGAAATTGCTCAGTTGGTAGCTGCCGAAAAGCCCGACGACAGCGCCCTACAGCACGCCGCGGCACAAAGCCATGCGCAGGCCGAACGTTCACAACAAGACCAACAGCGCTTCGAAGAAGCCCCCAAGGACGCAAAGCACCAGCAAGAAGCGCAGCCCTTTACCCCCTCGCGCGACCTCAAGAAGCTGTACCGCCAAATTGCACAGAAGATTCACCCGGATCGTGCCGCGGATGACAACGACCGCAGCTGGCGCACCCAGTTGATGAGCGAAGCCACGCGCGCCTATCGCAATGAAGACGAGAACGCCCTGCGCGAAGTGCTCAATCTCTGGCAGGAAGGCCCGCAAAGTGACGCGGTCAGTGGCGCTCCGAATGCATTGAGCGGGCTTGAAGTCCAGCTGCTACGTATGAAGGCGCGCCTCGCTGGCATTCAGGCCGAGCTGGACCGCCTGCTCGCCTCGCGCCTGTACGAATTGTTTGTCGCCACCCGCCTTGCCCGCCGTCAGGGCCGTGATTTGCTGGAAGAAATGGCCAGCACCGTCAGCCTGCAGATTGATGCGGCTCGCCAGCGTTTGCAGGAACTGCAAGCCAGCGCACCCGTCCAACCCGGCACCTAGACCTTCCGTACGTCCGCCGCAAGCACCCATTCCCGGAGGAAACCGCATGTCCTATCGTCATTGCTTTATCGTCGCCAGCCTGAGCCTGCTCTGCTGTGCGCCGCTGCACGCCGATGTCATGCCCATCCCCGGCGGACCGCGTATTGCCGACTGCAGTAAGGCGCGCGACCCGGCCCGCTGCGAAGCACGCGTCAAGGCACGCAAGGCCTGCCATGACAAGCGCGGCGACGGCAAACGCATCTGCATGGACACTTATCTGGTCGCTCCAGACTGCGCCCGTTCGGACAATCCAAAACGCTGCATTGCCCGACAAAAAGCTGAGCAAGCCTGTCGCGACAAACAAGGCAAGCAGCACAAAGCCTGCCTGCAGGCTAAACTCGCAAAGCAACGCTGACATGCTCCTGCTCAAAACCTTCGGCCTCTTCGCCCTCACCGCCGTAGCAGAAATTGTCGGCTGCTATCTACCCTGGCTGTGGCTCAAGAAAGGCGGCAGCGCATGGCTGTTGCTGCCCGCGGCACTGAGCCTCGCGGCCTTTGCCTGGCTGCTCACCCTACACCCCCAAGCGGCTGGTCGCGTGTATGCCGCGTATGGTGGCGTGTACATCATGGTCGCGCTGGCGTGGCTGTGGGCAGTGGATGGCCTCCGCCCCACACAATGGGATTATGTTGGTGCGGCTGTTGCACTCTGTGGGATGGCGATCATCATGTTTGCGCCGGGCCAACGCTAAACGGCGCAGCGCTGTTATCGATCTCCTTCGTATCGACACTCACTTCTTACAAACTCAATCACGATCACGAACAACTGACCATGTTTCCATCAGCCCTCATGGGGCGTCTGTCTTTCACGCACACGACGCCCAGCAAAACCCCTCTGCCCGTCGGTCGTAACCACCTTGGCATTGCTGCCGAGCGCGACACCGTGTTGTATGTGCCGCAAAGTCTGGCGCCGGAGAAGCTTGTCGCCGGCAAGCCACTACCGCTGCTGGTGATGTTCCATGGCGCTGGCGGCTTCCCGGAGAAAGTGCTGCCCTTCCTTGAGGAGCATGCAGAGCAACGTGGCTTTCTGCTTATGGCGCCGCACTCGATGATGCCGACCTGGGATATCGTCATCGGTGGCAACGGTCCAGATCTCGAACGCCTTGATGCCGCATTGGCTGAAGTCGCTTCACGCTACCTGCTCGACCCAACGCATCTTGGGTTTGCTGGCTTTTCTGATGGTGGAAGCTATTCCTTGTCGACCGGCATTACCAATGGCGACATCGTCAGCCATGTCATCGTCTTCTCAGGTGGCTTCATGTCGGTGTTCATGCAGGAAGGCACACCCAAGGTGTTTATCTCGCACGGTCTCGTTGATGAACAATTGCCCATCGATACCAGCGCCCGCAAGCACGCCGCTAAGCTTAAGGCGGCCGGCTACGATGTTCAGCTGGTCGAGTTCAATGGCAAACACATCATCCATCCCCCCATCGTGCAGATGGCGATTGAATTTTTTATGGGTGATGTCGCCACCGTCGTGTAATCACTCGTTTTTCATTTAGCGCGATGCGTAGGTGACGCCTCTTGCCCTACCGATTGTCTACGCACGCCGCAAAATGGCGAATCCTGCTGAACTTCGCAACCCTCGCTCATGACTAAGGCTTAGCATCCGAATAGCCGCGACTTCTCGACCATGGTCAACTCTCTTAAGACGCTGCTCTGGCGTTGCCTCGCAGTCGTCGCACTGATGCTCGGCTTAATTGGCGTCTTTCTGCCGATCTTACCGACCGTGCCGTTTGTCCTCCTTGCGGCGTGGGCAGCAGGCAAAGGGTGGCCACGGCTGGAAGCGTGGTTACTTGACCACCCGCACTTTGGTATTCATATCCGCCAATGGCGCGACAAAGGTGCTGTCAGCCGGCGCGGCAAATGGTTTGCCACCCTCGCCATGTTGGCGAGTGGTGTGACCTTGCAGTTTCTTCCGTTACCCACGAGTGGGGCTTGGCTTTATTGGCTGATCCCATTGATTTTTGTCTGTGTGGCCAGCTGGCTATGGCGGCGGCCGGAAATGTAAACACCCCTAGCATTCGCCATAACTCAAAGCACTACAGACAATAATTCTTTTTATTTCCAATGGCTTGAAATTAACTAATTAGTTAGTTAGTATCCAGCCCATGACTACGCTCTCCACTTCCCGCGCACCCAATGACAAACCGGGCCGTCCCGGCCGTGCCCGCAAAACAGCCACTCGCGAACAGTTTCTCGATGCGGCGGTAGCCTTATTCAGCCGCCAGGGCGTTGCAGCCACGACACTCGCGCATATTGCGCGTGAGGTCGGCGTCACCAGTGCCATGGTGCATTACCACTTCGCCAATCGCGAGCAATTGCTAGATGCCGTCTGCAATGAAAAGCTGGTGCCATTTGTCCATGCACTGCATGCGCCATTGCATACCGAGAACATGGATGATCCGGTCGCAATCCTTCAGGCCATGGCTGATTGCTTACTAGAGCACGTGGTACGCCTACCTTGGCTTGCACCCATGTGGCTGAGCGACGTAGGCAGCACTTCAGGCGAACTTTGCCAACGCGTGATGCCCCATGTGCCAGCCGAACAAGTCAATCAGCTTACGGCTGCCATTGCTGCGGCACAGGCACGGGGAACGATTAATCCAAACCTGCAACCACATTTGATTTTCATGAGCATGGTGGGCCTGGTGCTTCTGCCGTTTGCTTCATTGGACGATTGTCGCAGCCTGCATCCCGATGCTGATTTCAGCCCAGAAGCACTGCGCCGCCATGTAGTTGCCGCTGTCGATAACCTACTGCGCCCTCTATAACTCTTGACCATGCGCTTGACACTTTTCTCCATTCTGCTTGCCAGCAGCCTGCTCGGCGGTTGCGCCCTACTCCACGATCACGGCATCAAGACCGATGCCATGCGCGCCTCCGAAGCGCGTGTTCCAGAACAATGGCAAGCCCCGCTGCCGCACGATGGTAAGCGCTCTGACCTCAAACAATGGTGGAGCCAGTTTGACGACCCGCTCCTCGCCGAGCTGATTGAAGCGGCGCAGAACGTTAGCCCATCCCTCGCATCCGCACGCTCACGCATTGAACAAGCACGCGCCACGGCTGTCTCTGCTAGCGCATCGCTCGGCCCCAAGCTGGATGCCAACTTGAATGCCAGCCGCGGTCAGGGCGATATCCGTTTTCCACTCGGCACCAGCACGTCGAGCGCCTTAGCCGCCAGCTGGGAGATTGACCTGTTCGGCGCCAACAGTGCCGGCAGCGATGCGGCCGATGCACGCCTCGCCGGTGCGCGTGCCGAATGGCATGCTGCACGTGTCTCCGTAGCTGCAGAGACTGCCAACAGTTACATCGCCTTGCGCGCCTGTGAAGCGCAGCTCGACCAGCTCAAGATCGATGCCGACTCACGCCGCCGCACCGCGCGCCTGTCTGAGATCAACCGCGACGCCGGTCTTGAATCCCCCGCCAATGCCGGGCTTGCGCTTGCGAGTGCGGCGCAAGGCAACAATGCCTTGTCACAGCAACGCGCCCAGTGCGAAATTCAGGTCAAGGCCTTGGTCGCACTCACGGCCATTGATGAAGCCAGCCTACGCCAAAAGCTCGGCAGCGAGAACACGGAACGCAAGGGGCGTATCCCGCAGCCCGCACAGATTGGTATTGCCGAAGTGCCGGCCACCGTGTTGGCGCAACGTCCCGATCTCTACAGCGCGGCACAAACGGTCATGGCCGCAAATGCGGAAGTCACGCAGCTGCAGGCACAGCGCTATCCACGCATCAGCCTGACCGGCAGTGTGGGGCGTGGCCGTTTTGAAACCAGCACCAGTGTCAGCAGCGGCCCGACGTGGAGCTTCGGCCCCGTCACCTTAACCCTGCCTCTGTATGACGGCGGTGTGCGCCGTGCCAATGTGGATGCCGGCCGCGCGCGCTACGACGAAGCGGCCAGCCAATACGCCGCCAAGCTGCGTACTGCCATCCGTGAGGTGGAAGAAGCCCTGATCACGCTGGACAGCACCGCTGAACGGCAGAAGGATGCAGAAACTGCGGTAGCTGGCTATGCCGCCTCATTCCGCGGCGTTGAATCGCGCCATCAACACGGCATGGCCAATGTGTTCGAGCTCGAAGACGCGCGCCGCTCGCTCAGCACCGCCAAAACGACATTGATCAATCTGCAGCGCGAACGCGTAGCAGCATGGATTTCCCTGTATCGCGCACTCGGTGGCGGCTGGACGGCACAAGACCAGATCGCCAGCGCCGAGCCCACGCCAGCAGCAACCAAGAACACCAATTAACGATAAGACCCTCAGACCATGAAGCCTGAACACAAGAAGCCACTTCTCATCGGCCTGGCCGTATCGGCAGCGCTGCTTGCACTTGTTATCGTTACGCGCAGCGGCAAGCAAGATGCCCCAGATGACGCCGCGAAAGGTCCGTTACCATCGCTCAGCGTGAATGTCGAAGCGCCACTGCCCATGCGCATGACGCAACGCCTCGCGGCCAACGGCAATATCGAAGCTTGGCAGGAAGCCATCATTGGCGCGAATGTCACCGGGCTGGTGCTGTCCGAGGTCAAGGTCAATGTCGGTGATGTCGTAAAGCGGGGCCAAGTACTGGCCACATTTGCCAGCCAAACCGTCGCCGCCGATCTTGAACAAACCCGCGCCCGCGCCGCCGAAGCCGAGGCCTCTGCGGCGGAAGCCGAAGCCAATGCCGAGCGCGCCAAAAAAGTCGCCGATAGCGGTGCCCTGAGCGAACAGCAACTCGTGCAATACATCACCGCAGCCGAAACCGCACGTGCCCGTGCCAAGGCGCAGATTGCCGCCGCCCGCGCACAGGAAGTGCGCTTAGCCGATACGCGCATTACCGCACCGGATGACGGCGTGATCTCGGCGCGGAATGCGACATTGGGCGCGGTGCCCGCCAGCTCGGAATTGTTCCGTCTGATCCGTCAGGGACGCTTGGAATGGCGTGCCGAAGTGCCAGCTGCACAACTCACCTTGCTGAAGCCGGGACAGGTCGTGAATATCGATGCGGGTAGCGGCATCAATGTGAAGGGCAAGGTGCGCATGCTGGCCCCGAGCATTGACCCGAAGACCCGTAACGGACTTGTCTATGTCGATCTGCCGACACCCGGCGCCGCGCGCGCCGGAATGTTTGCCGCCGGCGAATTTGAAATCGGTAGCAGCGATGGCCTGACTCTGCCGCAAAGTGCCGTGATGGTGCGCGATGGCTACAGCTTCGTTTTCCGCGTTGGCCCTGACAACAAGGTCATCCAGACCAAGGTAGGACTCGGCCGACGTATGGATGAACGCGTTGAGATCCTGAATGGCATCGACACCACCGCACGTATCGTCGTCTCCGGTGGTGGCTTCCTGACAGATGGTGATGTGGTCCGTGTCGTTGCATCCGAATCTGCCGATGTCGCTCCAGCTCAGGCTGCCGCAACCGCCACCGCCAAGTAGAACAGAGACACCCATCATGAACGTTTCCGCCTGGTCGATCCGGAACCCGATTCCGAGCATCCTCCTCTTCATCATGCTGACGCTGTTTGGCTTCTACGGCTTCAGCGACATGAAGATTCAGAACTTCCCCGACATTGACCTTCCCACGGTCAATGTCACCGCCTCGTTGCCCGGTGCCTCGCCCGCACAGTTGGAGACGGATGTTGCGCGCAAGATCGAAAACTCGATCGCCACGCTGCAAGGGGTTAAACACATCTATACCAAGGTGCAAGACGGCACCGTCACCATCACGGTTGAATTCCGCCTAGAGAAGAACACGCAGGAAGCGGTGAACGATGTGCGTGATGCCATCAGCCGCGTGCGGGCTGACCTGCCGGGCGACCTGCGCGATCCTGTTATCTCCAAGATGGAGTTGTCCGGCCTGCCCATCCTGACCTACACCATTGCGTCGGACAAGATGGATGACGAAGCGCTGAGCTGGTTTGTCGATAACACCGTCACCCGCAAGATGCTCAACGTACGCGGCGTAGGTGCAGTTGCACGTGTGGGCGGCGTGAGCCGCGAAATCCGTGTCGAGCTTGACCCGCTGCGCTTGCAGGCACTCAATGCCACCGCTGCCGACATCTCGCGCCAATTGCGCCAGACGCAGCGCGAGGCTTCTGGCGGCCGCACTGATGTGGGCGATGCTGAGCAATCCGTACGTACGCTGGGCACCGTAAAAACCGGCCCTGAGCTGGCCGCGATGCAAATTGCGCTGAGCGATGGCCGCCGTATTCGTCTCGACCAAGTGGCCACTGTGAGCGATACCGTGGGTGAACAACGCACCACCGCGCTACTTAACGGCAAGCCGGTGGTGGGTTTTGAAATCACGCGGAGCCGTGGCGCCGGTGAAGTCGAAGTCAGCAAGGGCATCAAGGCGGCACTTGAGGCGCTCAAGGTGGCGCATCCAGAAATCGAGATTACCGAGGCCTTCAACTTTGTCGATCCGGTGGAGGAGAACTACCACGGCTCGATGTGGCTGCTGTACGAAGGTGCCATTCTTGCGGTGATCGTGGTCTGGTTCTTCCTGCGCGATTGGCGTGCCACCTTTGTATCGGCTGCTGCGCTGCCACTGTCTGTGATCCCCGCGTTTGGCTTCATGTACCTGCTCGGCTTCTCGATCAACGTAGTGACGCTGCTGTCGCTCTCCTTGGTGATCGGTATCTTGGTCGATGATGCGATTGTGGAAATCGAAAACATCATGCGTCACTTACGCATGGGCAAGACCCCGTACGAAGCATCGATGGAAGCTGCGGATGAAATCGGTCTCGCCGTGATTGCCACGACATTCACCCTGATCGCCGTGTTCCTGCCAACCGCCTTCATGAGTGGCGTACCCGGCAAGTTCTTTGTGCAATTCGGCTGGACTGCAGCCATCGCCGTGTTCTTCTCGCTGGTGGTTGCACGGATGCTCACGCCCATGATGGCGGCCTACATCCTCAAGCCAAGCACCACCGAACACAAAGAACCGAGCTGGATGGCCACCTATATGAGTTGGGCGCAGGCCTGCCTGCGTCACCGTGTGCGGACAACCCTTGGTGCGCTGGCCTTTCTGGTGCTCTCATTTTTCCTCGTTGGCTTCCTGCCCACTGGCTTCATTCCGCCAGATGATCTATCGCAAACACAGGTCACACTGACGCTACCACCCGGCAGCAACTTCAAGCAGACACTGGCTGCTGCTGAGCAGGCTCGTCGCATCGTCGAGAAGAACCAGAACATCAAGATGATCTACACCGCCATCGGCGGCGGCAGTGCCGGTGGCGACCCGTTCGCGCCGGCTGGGGCTGCGCAGGTGAATAAGGCAGTGCTGACCATCAACATGACGCATCGTAATGATCGCGGCGGTGTGAGCAAACAAGCCATCGAAGGCCAGTTACGCACAGCCCTCCAGGTCATCCCCGGCGTGCGTGTGAAAGTCGGCTTGGGTGGCTCGAATGAAAAGTATGTGTTGGTACTGGCTGGTGACGATGGCGGTGTGCTCGCCGAGCATGCACATCTGGTCGAGCGCGAGCTGCGCTCCATCCCCGGTATTGGCGGCATCACCTCCTCCGCCAGCCTAGTGCGTCCTGAAATCATTGTCCGCCCTGACTTTGCGCAAGCCGCCAATCTCGGTGTGACGTCGGTAGCAATTGCAGACACCCTGCGCATTGCCACCAATGGCGACTATGACCAATTCTTGTCCAAGCTCAATCTCTCTGAACGCCAAGTGCCGATTGTGGTGAAGCTTCCGCAGACCGCACGGACTAATTTGGAGCTCCTGTCACGCTTGGCGGTGCCCGGCGCACATGGCCCCGTACCATTGGGAAGTATTGCTACCTTAAGTCTGGACAGCGGCCCGGCGGAAATCAGTCGCTATGATCGCCAGCGCAACATCAACTTTGACATTGAGCTGAATCAAATGCCACTGGGCGAAGTTGAAAAACTGGCTAAGGCCCTGCCCAGCTTGCAAAAGCTGCCACCGGGTGTGATTCAAACCACAGTGGGCGATGCCGAGGCGATGGGCGAACTGTTCTCCAGCTTTGGTCTGGCCATGCTCACCGGCGTGATGTGCATCTACATTGTGCTGGTGCTGCTGTTCCACGACTTTGTGCAGCCCGTAACCATTCTGGCGGCGCTGGTGCTGTCGATTCCCGGTGCTTTCTTTGCGCTATTCATCACGCACACAGCAGTCTCCATGCCCTCGATGATTGGCTTGATCATGCTGATGGGGATTGCCACCAAAAACTCGATCTTGCTGATTGAGTACGCCATCGTGGCAAGACGTGACCATGGCATGAATCGCTGGGATGCCTTGCTCGACGCGTGCCATAAGCGCGCGCGTCCGATCATCATGACCACCATCGCCATGGCGGCCGGCATGATGCCGATTGCACTGGGGCTGGGTGTCGATCCGAGCTTCCGCTCGCCGATGGCAATTGTAGTGATTGGCGGCCTGATCACCTCAACCTTCCTGAGCCTGCTGGTGATTCCTGTGCTGTTCACGTATGTCGATGACGGTGTGGAATGGCTGAAGCGCAAGATGGGGCCTACCGACAAGGCAGCACTAGCAAGCCCGGCCGAGGGCCAAGCCGCCCCTTGAAGTAGCTCCCCCTCAAAGCAACGCCTCCGCTACGGGCTGTACTGACCAGAGCATCGGTCACATCAGCTCGTTTTGCTGGCTGCTGTTACGGTAAGCGACGCTCGGTGGCTTGCTCTATTTGCAGCGTCGAATCACAGCCACTGCCAGCAGAAATATAGCGATACGCAATGCGCGAAACTGCTGCCGACAGCCAGCCCAACCCACGCGGCAAATACTGAGCCGGCTGAACAATCAGCCCGCAGCGGTAGCTTGAGTCAGCCTCACTCCATTGCAGCGCCTTGCATGCACCCTTACGCTTGCGACTGACCAGAATGCCCAGCGGACAGGGCTCGCTGGCACAACAGACGCCACAACCATTGCAGGGCAGGCCTGCTGGTGGCTTGTCTGGCGCGCTGCGATGAAGACGAATGATCTGAGACACAGCCTCTCCGACGGTGGCAAGGGAAACGAGCCGTATGGGTGATTACAAGGCCGCCCGCCAGGCGGCAAGCTTGCGCTCAAAGGCTAGCGTATAGGCTGGGCTGGTGGAAGGCAAGACCAGTACCGTATAGCCCATATCCCAAAAAAGACGTTGAAACTTGCCTGCCGTCTGTCCGTTGAAGCAGACACGCTTCAGCTTTGGTGCACGCGTTGCCAATGACGCAAAGTCATTCGGTACGCCCATGCGGATATCGCTATCGAGGCTACCTTCGCGTTCACAGCTGGCATAGACATCCCAGAGCCCAATACCAGTGGCTAGCAGTAATGGCCACCGTTGGTCGTAGTCCATTTGATGCAAGGGGGAACCCGTCACAGCACCAAGGATTTTCCAGAATTGATTGCGACTGTTTGCATAATACTGCCGCTCACTCAGTGATATTGAAGATGGAAATGAACCAAGTATCAATATCTCCGTGTCATGCTGAAGCAAAGGTGGGAGCCCAACTAGTGACTCTCGGGGCGCTGAGGTTTCATATGCCATCAAAATAGATAAATTTTCTGACCTGTTAAACCAATTCTGTTTTACATGCAGAGCGGAACTAACTCATGATTAGCTTAAGTTCTTGATGCTGACATTCATGCTTCATGGAGACAACGGTTAACCATGTCGATACAACGCACCAGTGATCATGATGACTCGCTCGCGTCCACCGCTACTCTAGCTGCTGAGCCAGGCTACGGTCCTCCTACGCAACAGTCACTCCTGCAAGTATTTTCGCCTGTCGCGGCTAGGCTTCTGCAAAAGCATGCAATTGCTGAAAGGAAGATACTTGCAACCCAGCCAGAAGATCTGCTGAAAAAGATTTTTTCTGATCATCACTGGGAAAGTCTCGATGACCTACCTTCTGCCGAGCGACTGCGCAACCATTTGGTCGAGTCAAGAGAGCAACTCTGGCTACATCTTTGCGCTCACGAATGCTTAGCCGATTATCCCCTTGAAAAAGCAATGTCAGTTATCAGTGAATTTGCTGATAACGCAATTTGTATGGCTCTCGAATATCTGACGATTCAAGCGTCAAAAACTTACGGGCAGCCAATTGGCAATGAGTCACACAATGTCGTTGAGTTAACAGTACTCGCACTTGGTCGGCTTGGTGAACGAGAAATGAGTCCTGCCTGCGATGTAGACCTTGTGTTTGTCTACGAGGAAGAGGGCAAAACCAACGGCACCTCAACGCTTGATAATCGCGCCTACTTTTCGAACATCGTTTCCGACTTATGGAAAATTCTTGGTCCGGATAGCAGCGGGCAACTCGTACTACGTCTCTTCAATAATCGGCAGCCAGGACTAGATAAAGCCCCTCTTGCTTGCAGCACAGCAACCCTAGAACGTCACATTGCCACACACCTAGATGAGGGGGAACGGAGTGTCTGGATTTCGGCACGGGCACTGATTGGGCCAACTACGCCACTAGACAAAATCATTCACCCTTTTGTTTTCCGTCGCTTTCTGGATTACACGGTTTTTCAAACCCTCAGAGGCAAGCACAACGCCTTACGGCGTGAAATTACTCAAGCAGGGCTCGATAACAACCTTAGATTAGGCCCGGGTGGGTTGCGCGAGATTGAATGTTTGATTCAAACATTCTGCCTGATCCGAGGGGGGCGAGACAGCAGACTGCGGGTACGCTCAACCCTCATTGTTCTGGACGCCATGGTGCATCGGCGTGAAATGCCTAAATCCGCCTCTCAAGAGCTATCGTCAGCCTATGTTTTCCTGCGCCGCCTTGAGCATCGACTCCAATACATGGCGGACTCATTCACGCACACACTGCCAGAAAGCCAGTCGGATTTAGCGGCGCTTGCTCAGACCATGGCCATCGACAATGCCACAGTCATGACCGAGACCTTGAATCTTCATCGCAACGCCATCCAGCATCACTTCAACTCGGTTTTTACCCAATCCCCAGATGAAGGTGCTGACATACTGATGGATGTCTGGAACAGCCATCTTCATCAAGATGGGAGCCTTGAACTGCTTCGGGAATGCGGTCACCAAGACCCGGCTCAGAGCTTGGCTCACTTGAACTGGCTTCGAAAAAGTAGTGCATATCTGTCCATGAATGCACAAGGAAGACGGGCTCTCGATAACCTGATTCCGAACATCATTCGGCACACAGGGGAGCATCTAAGCTCTGCCGAGGTACTCCGCAGAGTCTGTAGGGTATTTGAAGCGCTACCCGAGCAACCCGTGTATTTCGGTTTGCTCGCACAATATCCAAGCGTCCTTGAAAGGCTCATTCGTTTCTGCGCAGCAAGCCCTTGGATTGCCAATTTTCTGGCGATGCATCCGATCCTGCTTGATGAGCTGCTTTATCCAAACCATCTGATTGAGCGAATGGACAGTGACGCATTAAAAAGGTCACTCTCCAAGATTCTTGACAATGAAGGAAATAAGGATGAATCACGCCAAATTGAACTCATGTGTGAGTTCAGGCAAACCCATACATTTCGACTCGTTGCTCGTGAACAGTTACTAGGCATCACCCCCAGAGAGCTAGGCAAGGGGCTCTCTATCTTGGCAGATAGCATTCTGTCCGAGCTCCTAGAGCGCGTTTGGCTGGCAATGGAGACTGAGTTCGGACCCATGCCAAGATTCGGCGTAATCGCCTATGGAAAATATGGAAGCCGTGAGCTTTCATATGCCAGCGACCTTGATCTGGTATTCGTTTATGACGATACACACGAGGACGCACAGCGTGTTTACACAAGACTTGGCAAAAGAATGTTGAACTGGTTAAACACCACCATGCCCGCCGGGATTTTGTATGAAGTGGACATGCGCCTCCGCCCAGATGGTGAGAGTGGTGTACTCGTACCGACAATAGAAACCCTTGATCACTACCTACAAAATCGGGCATGGACCTGGGAGCACCAAGCTTTGACGCGTGCGCGCTTCGTTGTTGGACACCCAGAGGTCGGCAATAAATTTGAGGAGATTCGTCAGCGTATTGTATGCAAACCAAGGGAGCTAACTACGCTCAAAGCCGAGGTTCTGAACATGCGTGACCGGATCAGCGAAGAGAAGCAAAACAAAGGGGATCTGTTCGGGTTAAAACATGATCGCGGTGGTTTGGTTGATGTCGAGTTTACAGTTCAGTATCTGGTGCTCGCTTATGGAAACCAACACCCGGAGCTTGCTCAACACCTTGATAACGCAGACTTGCTTGAATTGGCCGGGGAACTCGGCTTGCTTGATGTTTTCATTGCGCGCGCGGCAGCAAACGCCTACAACACGCTACGCCAGCTACAGCATAGCTTGCGACTTCAAGGACATGCGGTCACTACCATCGAGCATGAAAAGGTAGCGCCCCAAATTGATGCCATACGCAGTCTCTGGAACAAGGTCTTTAAATAAGACCCTGTTCCAGATGAGTGACTTAGCTGTTCCTAATTTCCAGCATTAGCTGGTTGATGCGCTTAACAAAGGTTGCTGGATCATCCAGCACGCCGCCTTCGGCCAGCAGCGCCTGATCAAACAGCACGTTGCTCCAGTCGTCGAATTTAGCCTCTTCATACTTCAAGCGCAGCACAACCGGGTGACGCGGGTTGATTTCAAGAATCGGCTTACTGTCCGGTGCCTGCTGGCCTGCGGCCTTGAGGATACGCGCCAAATTGCCGCCGATATCGTGCTCGTCGGCAATCAGACAAGCCGGTGAATCGGTCAGGCGATGCGTCACCCGCACGTCCTTAACCTTGTCGCTCAGCGTGGTCTTGATTTTCTCGGTCAGTTCCTTGAACTCGCCGGCCTCCTTCTCCTGTTCTTGCTTCTCGGCTTCGTCTTCGAGCTTGCCCAGATCGAGATCACCCTTGGCGACCGACTGCAGCGGCTTGCCGTCAAACTCGGTCAGGTGGCCGACCAGCCACTCGTCGACGCGCTCGGACAGCAGGATGACTTCGATGCCCTTCTTGCGGAAGACCTCAAGATGCGGGCTGTTCTTGGCCGCATTGAATGTCTCAGCCGTGACGTAGTAAATCTTTTCTTGGCCGTCCTTCATGCGCGACACGTAGTCGGCGAGTGAGACCGTTTCAGCCGTAGTGTCGTTGTGCGTGGATGCAAAGCGCAGCAACTTGGCGATGGCCTCCTTGTTGGCGAAGTCCTCGCCCACGCCTTCCTTCAGCACCTTGCCAAACTCGCTCCAGAACGTCGCGTACTTTTCCTTGCCTTCGGCTTCATCCGAATTGGCCAGTGCTTCGAGCATGCCCAAGACGCGCTTGGAACAACCAGCGCGGATAGCATCGATGTCCTTGCTCTCTTGCAGGATTTCACGCGACACATTCAGCGGCAGATTGTTGGAATCGACCACGCCGCGCACGAAGCGCAGATAGTGCGGCAGCAGACGCTCGGCATCGTCCATGATGAAGACGCGACGTACGTACAACTTCACGCCGTGCTTGGCATCACGATCCCACATATCGAAGGGAGCGCGCTGCGGAATGTAGAGCAGCTGCGTGTATTCCTGACGTCCTTCGACACGGGCATGCGCCCAGGTCAGTGGGTCTTCAAAATCATGGCTGACGTGCTTGTAGAACTCCGTGTATTGCTCGTCTGATATCTCGCTCTTGCTGCGCGTCCACAGCGCATTCGCCTGATTGACGGTTTCTTCCTCGTCAGTAACCACCTGTTCCTTCTTTTCCTCATCCCACTTTTCCTTAGCCATCACGATCGGCTGGACAATGTGATCAGAGTACTTACGGATGATGGACTTAAGCTTCCAGCTGGACAGCAGATCGTCTTGATCCTCACGCAGATGCAGGGTGATCTCCGTGCCGCGCTTGGCCTTCTCAACGACTTCGATACTGAACTCACCACTGCCCTCGGCGCCCATATCGCATTCCCAACGGATGCCTTGGCTGGCGTTTTCGCCGGCCTTACGTGAGTAAACGCTGACCTTGTCGGCCACGATGAACGCGGAGTAGAAGCCCACGCCAAACTGGCCGATCAGGCTGGCGTCCTTTTGCTGGTCGCCTGTGAGCTTGCTGAAGAATTCGCGGGTACCCGACTTGGCGATGGTGCCAAGGTGATTGATCGCATCCTCGCGGTTGAGGCCAATACCGTTATCGGTAATGGTGATGGTGCGTGCTTCCTTATTGAAGCTCACACCGATCTTGAGGTCGCTATCGTCCTCGAACAGGGCGCCGTTATGCAGCCCTTCAAAGCGCAGCTTGTCACAGGCATCCGATGCATTGGAAACCAGCTCGCGCAGGAAAATTTCGCGGTTGGAATACAGAGAGTGAATCATCAGCTGAAGCAGCTGCTTCACTTCGGCCTGGAAGCCAAGTGTTTCTTTAGGGTTCGACATTGCTAAGTCCTCCGGAATAAAAGCTTTTCCGGGAGATGGGGGCTTAGCGAACGATTTCAAGACCCTATTTGCAATCAGGTCAATCCGGGCTTGGTTAAGGCTGAACCGGGGCTGATTTTCAGCCCCGATTTATTGGCCTCAGATGTACTTGATCTCGACGATCTCGATTTCGCGCGGCCCGGCCGGGCTCTGGAACTTCACGACGTCGCCTTCGCGGGTTTTCATCAAGGCCTGCGCCAGCGGTGAGATCCAGCTGATCTTGCCTTCGGAGGCATTCGCCTCATCCACACCAACGATCTGGTAGGTCGCCTCGTTGCTTCCATCCCTATCGCAGATGGTGACGGTGGCACCAAAGAAAACCTGCTCCAGTTCCTGCTGGGTTTCGGCATCGACCACGACAGCACTCTCGGTACGCTTGAGTAGAAAGCGCATGCGCTTGTCGATCTCGCGCAGACGTTTTTTGCCGTAGAGATAGTCGCCGTTTTCGGAGCGGTCGCCATTACCGGCGGCCCACGCCACCACCTTGACCAGATCGGGGCGTTCGGTTTTGACCAGATGCTCAAGCTCGGCGCGCAGCGCGTTGTAGCTGCGCCGGGTCATGTAGTTGGCAGCGCCCGGCGGGAGCGCTGGGGCACCAACGTCGATGTCATCGTCATCATCGGCATCAGATTCTTTGGTGAAGGCCTTGCTCATGATCTACCGCTTACTCGACTAGTGTTGCCAAACCACCGGGTGGCGCTTAACATGGCAGCGTGCATACGGACGACGACACCGAAACCCTGCAGGCTCGCCTCGCTGAACTCCAGATCGAACACCGCGATCTGGATGCGGTCATTGCCCACTTAAGCGCCAACTCCCCCAGTGATGATCTTTTGCTTCGGCGCATGAAGAAGCGCAAGTTGCATCTGAAAGACAAAATCACGCTCACCGAGCGATTGCTCATGCCGGACGAACCGGCCTGAACAATCACCTAGGCTAGAAAATCAAGCCGCCTTGGGTAACAGCACTTGGTGGTCAGTGCTGAATTGATAATCCTCGAAGACATGTTGTGCCGTCAGCAGCTGATAGTTGCCGTCGGCATTGCGCACTGATGTGTCCTTGAGACGATAAGTGTAGTGGCCACAGGTCCAGCAATCAAAATTGCGCATATGGGTGCAAAGACAGGTCTTGTCGAACACAGCAACCTTCTTAGCACCCGGATTGGATGCCATTTCACGGTTGTAGGCTTCAATGTAATCGCAGCTGCCGTTGGCATCCAGCAAATAGCCGTACGCCTCGCAATTGGGGCGAATATCCGAGCCAATCGACGGGCTGCTCTTGAGCATGCGCATTGGATAGCCTGTCGGCGAAATTCCGTTGACCTCGATGTCTTCTTCGTTGGCCTTGAAGTATTCCTGCTTCACGCTCTCGGGCAGGCCGCATTCGTTGGTGACGGTAAAGCGGGTTGCCACCTGTACCGCCGCGGCACCGGCTTCAAGGTAGCCTGCTGCATCGCTGCCAGTGAAGATGCCACCGGCTGGAATGATCGGTATATCCAGATTCTCGGCCTTGACGTAATCCAGCACTTCACGGGTGATGGTGGCGAGATCATACTCAGCCCAATCCATGCCAAAACCCAAGTGGCCGCCAGCCAGCGGGCCTTCGACCACGACATAGTCAGGTAGACGCCCAGTACGCGAGCTCTTGCGCAGGAACAGCTGCAAAGCGCGTACTGACGAAACGATGATACCCAGCTTGGCATCACGGAAACGCGGATGGTCTTCCATCAGCGCGAACGAGCCAAGGTGCAGACCGGCCGCCAGGGTAATACCATCAATCCCGGCATCCAACGCCGCATGCAGACGCACACGCAACGTCTCCTTGGGGCCGTTCATGGTCAGCTTTTCCATGCAATTCATGAAGACCATGCCACTGCCGCGCTTGGCATTCATGGTGGCCTCAACGTGATTACGCTGGGCTTCGGCCAACTGCGCCAGATCGAACTGGACAACCGACTTGTCGGAATTATCGATATTGAATTTGTACAGCTTCTGCTTCGCGCTCACCATCTTGGTGTTGTAGCGGCGATCAGAAACTGTCGGCACCATCGCATCGGAAATGTGGCCGATACCACCGAGACGGGCGGCTTCGAGCGCAAGCATAGAGGTCGAGATATCGACGCCCATGCCACCGATCATGATCGGTACCAACTCGTGCTTGCCAAAGTGAAGGCGGAAATCGTCGACTCGTTTCATCTGAATGATAGAAGCGGAAAGTGGGTATGACGGATTAAAACGGAAAAAGTGCCCGGCAACGCAGGGTCCGGGGCTTCGTATTCTACGTCATGGCGGGCAGGCTTGCCCATATGTCACATGGCTGCAATGTAGTCCCGCTAAGCGGCTTTTTCAGGGCGCGCCATCCCCGTCAGGACTTAAGACCTGACGTACGTAACGCCACCCGCTCCGCCAATGCAACGGCGAGGGCCTCCACGACTGATGCCCACTCACCACGCTCGGTTTGACGGAACAAGCGCATCACGCCCGGATACCAGGCCGAGGTGTCTCCGGTGTATTGCCAACGCCAGTCCGTGCGGCAGGCGGGCAACATGACCCAGATCGGTTTGCCCAACGCGCCGGCCAGATGGGCATAGGCACTATCCACGCTGATAACCAGATCCAGCTGGCTCAGCAAGGCAGCGGCATCACCAAAATCAGCGATCTCGCTGCCAAACTGCTGCAAATCTAGCGCTGTTTCCACTTTCTCACGCTGTAAGCTAAAAAAACTCACGCCTTCGACCGCCCACATGGGCGCGAGCACTGAAATGTCAGTCAGCGAGCGCTGTGCGTCGTTTGCATGCAGATGATTGCCCTGCCACAAGAGCCCAACACGCAGCTTGTCAGTGACGGGGCCTAGGCGCTCCGCCCACGTCTGCACAGCATCAACCGGAGCCTGCAAATAGGGCAGCTTGGCAGGGATAGATGATGGATCGCAGTACATAGGCACAGACATGCTGGTGAGCCAGTAGTCATGTGCTGGCAGTGGCGCGGCTTCGCTTAGGCTCAAGACCTCCACCCCCGCTAGGCTACGCAATACAGGCAGCAGCTGCGGCCGCGCGAGCAAAATGATGCGCGCAGCGCCCATCTCACGCAGGCGTGAGACGTAGCGACTAAACATGATTTCGTCGCCATAGCCTTGCTCGGGAAGCAGCAGCAGCGTTTTACCGTGCAACGACTCACCTTGCCAACGGGGGGCATCCGAAACGGCCAACACAGGCTTACCCGTTGCCGCAGCCAGTGGAAAGCGCGCTTCATGCAAGGGCCACCCTTCGGCATATCGACCGCAGGCCAACAGCAACTGCGCCAAATACACCGCCGCGCCATGAAAATCTGGCGCCAGCGCCAAAGCTTGCCGGAATCCGGCTTCAGCCGCAGCGAGGTCGCGCTGCTCTACGCGCACGACCGCCAGATTAGAGTGGTGTAACGCATCCTCTGGCTCAAGATCAATCGCACGTTGCAACAGCAAGGCCGCGATATCGAGTTGATTCGTGCTTTCGAGTAGACCGCCCAAGTTCACGCAAACGGTCGCGTTGTCCGGTGCACTGGCGGCGGCACGCTTGAGGCAGTCAATAGCCTCGTTGGTCATGCCACGCTCTGCCAGCAACAGCCCCAGATTGCTCAAGGCATCTGCATGATCTGGCTGCAGGGTCAGCGCCAACTGGTAATGCAACTCGGCCTGATCAAATGCGCGTTCGCGGGAGAGTAACAACGCCAGATTGAAATGATGGCGTGCTTCGGGAGCGTCAGTGACGAGGCGTTGCAGGTGCCCTATGGCATCGCTGGCATCGCTGGCATCGCTGACATTGCCAATATCGCCCTGCTCGGCCAACACAAGCGCCAGTTGCTCGCGGGCCTCGTGATTCGCTTCGTCCGCGCGCAGGGCATTCTCGAAGCATGCAATGGCATTGCGAGTATTTTGACTCTTATTGCACAACACGCCGAGGTTAAACCACGCTTGAGTCAGCAATGGTGGCGATGGAGACAGTTCAATCAGTTGCCACCAGTAACGCGCAGCCTCAACCAACTCCCCTTTGCCAGCAGCCTCCACGCCCTGAAGCAATAGCGCCTCAGCCTGCATCGTCATCATTGCGTAGGCGACTTGCTACGCAGCAACATGACTTCGTCGCGGATCAGCACATCCATATGGCGCAGGAAGTTCTGACCGAGCAACGCTTCGCCGCCCAAAGAGGGAATAGCCGCCACCCGCAAACCATCCACACGCAGCATGCCGATACCAATACTGACATTAAAAAACAGCTCGCCTTTGACCACGCCACCCGCAGTTGAGAACTCCGCGGACTGCCCGTCTTGCAAACCAATGCGCCGGGCGAAGTCGCTGCTGAGGCTGACACTGCTGGCGCCAGTGTCGATCAGGAAGCGGACTGGCACGCTATTGACGCTGCCCTCGACATAGAAATGGCCATCCGGGGCCCGCGGAATATGAATCTCACCGATGCCCACCACACTTGCAGCCGGGCGGCTACGCGACTCAAAATAGCTATACACCAGCCCCATCAGGGCCAGCCAGATGACTGCGGCAATATAGTGCTGGCGCTGCAGTCCGCCCATGTGACGTCAGGCTCGCGCCACCAGCCACTGCTCGAACTCCTTGGCGGGGAGTGGCTTGGAGAAGTAATAGCCCTGCCCTTCATCACAGCCTTCGGCACAGAGGAAGGCCACTTGCTCGGCAGTTTCCACGCCTTCCGCGACCACTTTGAAGCCAAGCGTGTGGCCCATGGCGATGATGGTTCGAGTGATGGCCTGATCGTAAGCATCGTCCGGAATATCCTGCACAAATGCACGGTCGATTTTGAGTGTGTCAATTGGCAAACGCTTGAGGTATGCCAGCGATGAATAGCCCGTACCAAAATCGTCAATCGCGGTCTTGAGACCCAGCCCTTTGATCTGGTCGAGCACTTCAATCGCTCTATCCATATTTTCCATGAGCAGCGTCTCCGTCACCTCGATGGAGAAGTCGCTGGCGGGAAGGCTGTATTGCTCCAAGCAACGCTTGACGGTCACAGCAAAGTCGCTGCGCACAATCTGTGCGCCGGCGACGTTAACGCTGACACGGCCAAAACTTAGGCCAGCCTGATGCCAAGCCTTGGTGGCCTGACACACCTGATCGAATACGTACTCACCCAGCGGCACAATTAGTCCGGTGCGTTCAGCCATGGGGATGAAGTCAGCTGGCGACACCATGCCTTTCTCTGGGTCACGCCAACGCACAAGGGCTTCGACCCCAACACAGACACCATCGCTCAGCCTGACCTGTGGCTGATACCAGACTTCGAGCTCGCCTTGGTGCAAGGCGCGGCGCAGGGCTTGCTCAAGGTACAAACGCCCCTGTGCTTCGCGTGTCATGCTGGACTGATAGTAGCGATAGGTATTGCGGCCAGACTCTTTGGCGCCGTACATGGCAGCATCAGCGTTACGAATTAGATCATCACGGTGTGTGCCATCAATGGGAAAAACCGCGATACCAATACTTGTCGTCACCAACGAAGCGACGCCATCAATGGTGAATGGGATTTCAATGGCGTCGAGAATCTTGCGCACCACTTCAATCGCGTCTTTACCGTCCGCGAGGTTCCCCAGCACGACCGCAAACTCATCACCACCCAGACGCGCCACGGTATCTTCAACCCGCACATGTGCCTTGAGCCGCTCGGCCACCAGCGCCAGCAATTTGTCGCCAACGGGGTGCCCAAGACTATCGTTCACGGTTTTAAAACCATCCAGATCCAGCAACAGCACTGCGATTTGATGCCGATAGCGCTGGGCGCGCTCCATGGCACGATCAAGCCGATCACGGAACAACAAACGATTTGGCAGGCCGGTCAATGCATCATAGTGGGCCATGTGCTCAAGCTCGGCCTGCGTGCGCTTGAGTGCTGAAATGTCGCGCCAGAGACAGTAGAGCGCCGGACGGGTTTGTACGGTAATGCCGGACAAGGTGAGCTCAGCCGGAAAGGTGCGGCCGGATTGATGCCGGAATGTCCATTCAAAACGATGCGTGCCTTGAATGCGCGCCAGCCCCATCATGCGCTGCATACGGGCATCAGATGCTTCACCATTGTCTTGCTCTACCGGCGATAAATCGACTGCTGTCAAACCCAGCAAGTCACTCGCACGGGCAAAACCCAGCGCGACTGCGGCCATGCTGTTGCAGCTTGTAAAGCGCCCATCCTCAATCAACCATGCGGGGTCAGGCGACGACTCGAACATTTTGCGAAAGCGCTGCTCACTCTCGCTCAATGCCTGCTCGGCCTGGCGGCGCTCTTCCACCTCGCGCATCAGCTCGGTATTGCGTGCGCGCATCAGCTCACGGCGGCGTACCACCATCCCTACCACCCCTGCTAGCAGGATGCTGTTGAAACAACCAATGATGAAATACGGGGAAGCAATCAAGGCCATACGCGGCCAGCCCCCCTTGGGGATAGCCGCAATTTGCCAGCGACCGCCGGGAACTTCAACATCCATGACCACTGGGGTGTTATCAAAAATAGCTGGATCGCCAAAAACCAACGCGCCTTTAGCGCCCTGCGCATCTTTGCCACGCACTGTCAGATCAAGTGTGGTCTGCTGCGTCACACCCGCCTGCTCAAACAGGGTATCCAACTTTACGACCGAGGAAATACCACCCCAGTAACGCCCCATGCCTGAGGCGTCTTTTTCCTTTGTGAGAAAAACCGGATTACGAATCACCAAAGCCCGGCCGCCTTGAACCAGCTCTACCGGGCCAGCAAGCAAGGGATTACGTTGCCGTCTAGCGAGCTCAACGGTTTGCCACTGCTCAGGCACGGTGATATAGCTGAAATTCAGCGCAGGCTCATTACCCTTCAGTGGGTAAACCATCCGAATAACATTGTCGGGGGAAGCAGCAATGCTGCGGAACGTCGAATGCTCTGCCAATACTTGGCTCGCCAACGCATCAAACACTTCTTGGGAAATGGTCCCCTGATAGGCAATCAGGTGGACTAAGCCTTCAGTCGCACTAAATGAGGCCTTGAATACACCTTCAAGGCGCGCACGAATGGTCGCAAGCTCCAAGACCACACGGGCTTGTGACTCACTACGATCACGTTCAACATCAAGTCGGCCGAATTGCCAGCTCAAGCCGATGCCCACAACCAAGGCAATAATGACCGACTGTTTAACCCGCTGATTGGTGCGCTGCATCCTTGTCCCTGGGCGTGTAAATCAATGCTAATGGCATTGTACGCGCGGGGCGATTTACGGTGGGACAGAGGCTGACAAAAATGCTGCCTTAGGTGTAATCAGGCAACAAGTCGGGCTACAAGGCGCTACAGACTCAGCCCTAGGGCACTCGCTTCAAGTGCATGAAACGCACATCCACTGTGAGTGAAATTTGAGTCAGCGCCGCAACCTTTTCCCGCCCATCGAGCGGCGCCCGGTAGAGATGCGGGGTCATTGCTAACAAATCAGCAATCGCACCTGCACCGCTAACCTCAACCTCATAAGACATTGCTTCCGTCCCCTGCAAGGCAAAACCGGCAGGCATTGAGAATTCTGCATTTCGCGCAGGCTTGAGTGCCGGATAGATCACCTCTCTCAACTCACGGAGATGATCAGGGCCGGGATCGACGAGCAGCAACTGGCCGCCAAGCCTCAGCACCCGCGCAAACTCGGCATACACCGGAAAACCAAACATGCACAACACGCGATCCAGCGTTCCCGGCAACATTGGCAGATTCGCATTACTGCCCACCAGCCAGGTATGTTCGTCTGCACGATCCTGCTTAGCAGCTGACAATACGGCCCACTTTGAGATATCCAAGCCAAACAGGGCAAGTACAAGCTGACGCTGCGCGGCCATCGTCCCCAACTCACGCAGGTAATACCCCTCCCCGCAGCCAGCATCCAGACAGCTGGCAACTTCACCGGCTGGCAAATCGGCAAGCGCCAAACGACTCACCACCTCAGCAATCGGCGCGTAATGCCCTGCGTCGAGAAACCGTTGCCGCGCAGCAACCATCAGCTTGCTGTCGCCCGGATCAAGCGAACGCTTGTTCTGTACTGGCAGCAAGTTCGCATAGCCCTGACTCGCAATATCAAACGAATGCCCGCTGGGGCAGCGTAACGATTGCCCATGTCGCAGCAATGGCTGCTGGTCGAGCGGACAGGCCAACGCCTGGAAAGGTGAAATTTTCATCTAGTCATTTTATGAGAAATGAAATCACACGGTCCGCAAAGGTTGGGCTTATTGCTAAGCGAAACCCTGCCTTGCCCCCTTATTAAGGGTAATCATCGATGTATTCATCAATGCGCCACCGTTTGGAAAAATTGGATATATTGCAAGCTTAGCGACAGGCTAGTTTCTCCCCACAACCTAAACAGAGAAAGCCGCAACCATGTGCGCATGCCGCCTGTGTGACAACGCCATTGTGCGTACTTGGAAAAGCCAAGACGCAAAATCTGACGAAGTGCTTGAGTTTGGACTGTGCGGCTCATGCGGCTTGGTGCAACAGACCAGCCTGCCCTCGGATGAAGAACTCCGGATCTACTATTCGCACAACTATCGGGAAGACTACAAGTCGACCCATCAGCCAAAGCTAAAGTACGTCCACCGTGCCGGCAGAACGGCCAAAGATAGGCTTAGCTTTATCCGACTGGCAGGCGTCACAGCAGAAGGCAAGCGGCTGCTAGACATCGGCGCGGGCGGCGGCGAGTTTTGCTACATGGCCACCAAAGCAGGCTTCTCCGCTCACGGCATCGAGCCACACCAAGGCTACTCTGAGTTCGCGCGCACAAATTACGGCATCGACATTCAATCTTGCGGAATCGCGGACCTGAATGAGCAACAGGCTGATGTCATCACCATGTTCCACGTACTTGAGCACTTGGCTCACCCGCGCGCGGCGATGAAAAAGCTGTGGGAAGCACTCTCAGACGAAGGGCATTTGATTATCGAAGTGCCTAACATCCACCAAGCCGATGCCAGCCCGCACAACATTTACTTCAAGGCCCACCTGTTTTACTACTCACGCTTCAGCCTCATGACACTGGCCAGCCAATACTTCGAGCTAGTCTGCATGCAGGATGAAGGCAACCTCTTCATGGCCTTCCGCAAGCGCGCCGTCCCCCTGTCGCAACTTGTACTGCCGACACAAAGCCAAATTGAGTTCACACTCGCTCGATTGGAAAAGAAGGGGTGGATCGAATACCTCACCACAGGCAGGGGGCTACTCAAACCCTTCAGGAGAGTCGACCAAATACTGCTCGAACCAAAGTCCGAACACACAAATCCGAAACTCGTATTAGATGCCGTCTGGGCCAATGACAAACCACTTCAACACATCACGGCCAGCGTGATCGGCGGCACTGTCCTGCTATGCGTAGCACTCTGTTAGTCAGTTGAATCATCATGCTGCTTTGGAGGGAACAAGCTAAGCAGATTTGGAAACGGAAAAAGAAAAAGGGCTGGTTTCTTGTGGAAACCAGCCCTTTTGATTTTGGCGCGCCCGGAGCGATTCGAACGCCCGACCCCTTGGTTCGTAGCCAAGTACTCTATCCAGCTGAGCTACGGGCGCGCAGTAAAACTTGTTGCTTCTACTAATTGTTTGGTTGCGGGGACAGGATTTGAACCTGTGACCTTCGGGTTATGAGCCCGACGAGCTGCCAGACTGCTCCACCCCGCGTCAGAGAGGCGAGACTATAGCAGAGGAGGTCTGCCTGTGCAAGGCCACGCCCAATTTATTTTTACGGGCTGGCACAAAATCATGCGAACACATCGACACTCTGGCCGAGGTTCGGAGGGTTGGATGCAGCAGCAGGAGCCGCTTGGGTGGCGGCGGACAAGAGGGCCAGTGCGGCGCTACCTTGCTGATCCATGGCCTTTTTCAGCACAGCCAAACTGACGGCGTTCTGGGTTCTGGCCATGCTCATGTCGGTGCTTAAGGCTGCAATTGAACTGACGTCCATTTGTCGATTACCTAGGTAAATGTACAAACTCATTCTAGCCGATTCGGGCCGAACTGCCCTAGAATGCCCCGCGTTCTTGAATATTGTGCCCCGCAATCCGCAGTCTGGACTTACCCTAGAAATACCCCATGGCAACCAATAAATACGACGAATCCTCTTTCCGAGTCCTCAAAGGACTGGAGCCGGTGCGTGAACGTCCGGGCATGTACACCCGTACCGATTCGCCCACCCACATCATTCAGGAAGTCATCGACAACGCTGCTGACGAAGCCCTCGCTGGTTTTGCCAAGGCAATCCACGTGACCTTGCATCAGGATGGCTCGGTGGCTGTTGCTGACAACGGCCGCGGCATTCCAGTCGGCCTGCATCCAGAAGAAGGCGTACCGGTTGTTGTGCTGGCCTACACGCGCCTTCATGCAGGTGGCAAGTTCGACAAGAAAGGCGGGAATTCCGCTTACGCCTTCTCGGGCGGCCTGCACGGCGTGGGCGTTGCCGTGACCAACGCACTCTCGACGCGTGTTGAGGTTGAAGTGCGCCGCGAAGGCAAGGTGTACTCGATTGAGTTTGCCAAGGGTGGCGAACACATTGGCGAACTGAAGGAACTGGGCACTTGCGGCAAGCAAACGGGTACGCGCGTGCGGGCTTGGCCGGACGGTAAGTATTTCGACTCACCCAAGGTGCCGTTGCAAGAGCTTGAGCGCCTGCTGCGCTCGAAGGCCGTTTTATTGCCAGGCGTGCAGGTGTCGCTGGATATCGAGCAGGCCGACGGCAAGATGCTCACCAAACAGTGGAGCTACCCGGACGGTCTAGCGGGCTATCTGCGCGAACAAGCCGGCGACCACGAACCGATTGCACCGCTGTTTGCCGGCGAGAAGCACGCCACTGCCGATGACGACAGCTTTGCCGTGGGCGAAGGCGCAGGCTGGGCGTTTGGCTGGTTCCTTGATGCCGTGCCGTCCGAGTCTTACGTCAATTTGATTCCCACCGTGAATGGTGGCACCCACGAATCCGGCCTACGCGCTGGGGTGTTTGAAGCGGTCAAGGCCTTTGTCGAACACCATGCCCTGCTCCCGCGCGGCGTGAAGCTGCAACAGGACGATGTGGCCGGGCGCATGGCCTTTGTGTTGTCGGCTCGCGTGCTCGATCCGCAATTCCAGGGCCAGGTGAAGGAAAAGCTGAATTCACGCGAAGCCGTGAAGCTGGTTTCGGCGATGGTCAAAGACCCGTTTGAAATTTGGCTAAATAACCACATTGAGGCTGGCAAGGCGATTGCCGAGCTGAGCATCAAGCAAGCGCTGGCACGCCAAAAGAGCGCACAGAAGGTTGAGAAGAAAAAGCAGTCCGGCGTAGCCGTGCTGCCGGGCAAGTTGTCGGATTGCGAATCGACGGACATCACCGAAAACGAGCTCTTCCTGGTCGAGGGCGACTCCGCCGGTGGCAGCGCCAAGATGGCGCGCAACAAGGAAACGCAAGCGATTCTGCCGCTCCGCGGCAAGGTCCTTAACTCATGGGAAGTCGAAGCTGGCCGCCTGTTTGCCAATAATGAAATTCACGACATCGCCGTGGCCTTGGGCATTGATCCGCACGGTCCGAACGATGCTGTTGATCTGACCAACCTCCGCTACGGCAAGGTTGTCATTATGTCCGATGCTGACGTGGACGGCGCGCACATCCAAACGCTGTTGCTGACCCTGTTCTATCGCCACTTCCCGTCACTGATTGCCAATGGCCATGTGTATATGGCCCAGCCGCCGCTCTATCGCGTCGATGTGCCAGCACAAGGCAAGAAGAAGCCTGCTCGGCGCCAGTACGCGCTGGATGAAGGTGAACTGATTGCCATCAAGGACCGCGCTGAGAAGGACGGCATCAAGCCGGAAGCGCTGGAAGTCGGCCGCTTCAAAGGTCTGGGGGAAATGAACCCCGAACAGTTGCGCGAGACGGCCATGGACCCCGCCACCCGCCGCGTGCTGCCGGTGCTTGAGCGTACCGGGCGCCGCGACAACACCAATGAACTCTTCAACCTGCTCATGGGCAAGGGTGAAGCCTCCGGCCGTCGTGCCTGGATGGAAGCCAACGGACACACTGTCGAAGCTGACGTATAAGAACTGCACACAATGAATAACGACGACACTCCAGACTTGTTCGAGAACGGCGCGCTGCCGACCGACCCAGTAGCCTTGGGCGATCCCCCGCCACCGCCGCCCCCAGAAGACAACCCGGCCTTCGAAGACGGCAGTGCCCTGCCGCTAGATAGCTACGCCGAGCGCGCCTACCTTGCCTATGCAATGAGCGTGGTACGTTCGCGCGCACTGCCGCAGGTGGAAGACGGCATGAAGCCGGTGCAGCGCCGCATTCTGTATGCAATGAACGAGATGCGCCTGTCGGCCACCTCGAAGCATGTGAAGTCTGCACGCGTGGTCGGTGATGTGATCGGTAAGTACCACCCACATGGCGACTCCAGCGTCTATGACGCGATGGTCCGCGTGGCGCAGGATTTCACGCTGCGTTATCCGCTGGTGGATGGCCAGGGTAACTTTGGCTCGCGTGACGGCGATGGCGCTGCTGCAATGCGTTACACCGAATGCCGCCTGACGCCGATTGCTGACCTACTGCTCGGCGAGCTCAATCGCGGCACCGTCGACTTCACGCCGAATTACGACGGCGCGTTTGAAGAGCCGGTCTTGTTACCGGCCCGCCTTCCTTTCGTTCTGCTCAACGGCGCCTCCGGTATTGCCGTAGGCATGGCAACCGAAATTCCGCCGCACAACCTGCGCGAAGTCGCCGAAGCCGCCAAGCTGCTGATCAAGAAACCAGAAGCCTCGCTGGAAGAAGTCATGGCGGTGCTGCCGGGCCCGGACTTCCCCGGTGGCGGCCAACTCATCTCGCCGCCAGAAGACATTCGCGATGCCTACGCATCCGGCCGCGGCTCACTGCGCATGCGCGCACGCTGGCGTGTTGAAGACATGGCGCGTGGTCAGTGGCGCATCATTGTTGATCAATTGCCACATGGCGTTTCGACGGCCAATGTGCTGGCGGAAATCGAAGCCATCACCAATCCGCAGCCCAAGGCTGGCAAGAAGGATTTGTCGCAGGAGCAAAAGAACCTCAAGCAGGTCGTGCTCGGCGCACTCGAATCAGTGCGCGACGAATCCAGCGACAAAGCGCCGATCCGCATTGTCATGGAGCCGCGCTCCTCGCGCATGTCGCAGGACGAGTTCATGGCGATCCTGCTTGCCCACACTAGCCTTGAGGCCAGCGTGTCGATGAACCTGACCATGATTGGTCGGGATGGTCGCCCACAGCAGAAGTCCATCCCGCAGATCATCAGCGAATGGATCGACTTCCGTTATGTGGCCGTGGGTCGCCGCACGCAGCATCGCTTGAACGAAGTCGAGCGGCGTATCCACATCCTCGAAGGCCGCATGATGGCCTTCCTGAAGATCGACGAAGTCATCAAGTGCATTCGTGAATCGGACGAGCCAAAGCTCGATCTGATCTGGAAATTCCGCCTTACCGAAGTGCAGGCCGAGGACATCCTCGAAATTCGTCTGCGCCAGCTGGCTCGCCTAGAAGGCATCAAGATCGAACAGGAACTCAACAACCTGCGCGAAGAAGAGGCCGGGCTCAAGACGCTGCTCGATTCGCGCAGCGAAATGACCAAGCTCATCGTCAAGGAAATCACCGAAGACGCCAAGCAATACGGCGACGACCGTCGCACGCTGCTGGAAGCTGTTGCACCCGTGGTCGCCGGCGAAGTCGCGGTACCGGACGAGCCCGTCACGGTCATCCTGTCGAAGAACGGCTGGATTAGAGCACGACAAGGCCACGGCATTGATCCGAATGCCATCTCCTACAAGGCTGGCGATTTCCCCATGCTGGTCGCGGAATCCCGCACCATCTGGCCGCTGGTGATTATCGACACCAACGGGCGGGCTTACAGCGTCCGCGTATCCGATCTGCCGGGTGGCCGTGGTGATGGCGCGCCGATCACCACCATGATCGAGTTGCAAGATGGTGGCAAGGTGGCACAGGCGCTGACTGATGATCCGGAAGCCAAGTATCTGTTCGCCGGCTCCGGTGGCTATGGTTTCGTTGCCTCGGTGAGCGATCTAATCTCGCGCAACAAGGCGGGCAAGGCATTCATGTCGCTAGAAAAGGGCGAAAAGCCGCTAGCACCGGCCAAGGCCAAGGGCGCCACCCTGTGTGCGGCCTCCGCCGCAGGCCGCCTGCTGCTGTTCCCACTGGCCGACATCAAGGAGATGAGCAAGGGCCGCGGCCTCATGATCATGGATCTGGAGAAGAGCGACGAGCTGATTGGCGTGGTGGTGAACTACGGCAACTTCGTTACCCTTGACGGTGCAGGACGTGGCGGCAAGACCAGCAGCGTGACCGTTGAGGGCGCCGAGCTGGACAGCCATCGCGGCCAACGCGCACGCAAGGGCAGTGTTATCTCCGCCAAGATCAAGCCCACCGGGATACGTTAAGCAGGGTTAAAGCGCGAGATTCTTCCCCACAGGCAAAACTCGGTTATATTTTCCGGACTCTGACGCCTTGAAGGTATTGCCATGCGCCTGCCCTGCCTGTTTCTCCTCGGTCTGCTGATCGCAGCCCCCGCTTCTGCACAAAGCTTTGGCGGCTTTCTGCGTGGTCTGTCAGACACGCTGTCGGGCGGTAGCGCTAGGCCCGCGCCGACACAGAGCAATAACGCAACGGCGACGATCGGCGTGCGCGGCATGGATGAGGAAGACAAGTCGGGCACCAGCATGCAGAGTAACGACAGCTCGGTGCTGAAGTCGCTGGACACGTGGTCAGCCACCAAGATAGAGGCAGAAATGGCCGCCAGCAAGCGCGGCCTAAAAGCCAACCCATCCGTCAAGCTGTCCGACGCAACTAACGCAGGAGTGCCTAAATGAAACACCTTGCACGCACCCTGCCCCTTGCACTAACACTGGGTCTGGCCTGCTCTACGGCCTTTGCTGACATCGACTGGTTTAACGCTGCCACCAAGGTCGGTAACAGTGTGATCAAGAACAGCGCCGAACGCGACAAAATCGCCAACATGAGCGAACCGGACGAGATTGCGCTGGGCCGTCGTCTCGCTGGCGGTGTGCTCGCACAGTACAAGCCGCTGCAAAATGACAACCTGCAGCGCTACTTGAACAAGGTTGGCTTGTGGGTGGCACTGCAATCGTCGCGCCCCACCCTGCCTTGGCGCTTTGTCGCCAGTGAGTCCAAGTCGATCAATGCTTACGCCGTTCCCGGCGGCATCATTATCGTGACGCAGGGCATGTTGAACGCCCTCAACAACGAAGCCGAGCTCGGCTGCGTGCTTGGCCATGAGGTCGGCCATATCACGCGTAAGCACCACCTCACCGTACTCGCCGATAGCCTCACGCAAAAGGGCTGGATTGATGGTGTTACCGAAGTCGCCAGCGATGAAGTTGGCCGCAAGAGCATGGGCGGACAAATCGTTGTCGGTGCTGTCAAAGCCCCGTTTCAAGAGCTGCTAAACAAGTACATGTCCCTGAGCCTGGACCGTGCGGCCGAAACTGAGGCTGATCAGGATGGGGTGGTGTTGGCCGCCAAGGCCGGCTACGACCCGGGCGTCTGCCTCGCTTTCATGCAACGTCTGGCCTCCACCAAGTCGCAAGCGCAGGCCTCGTTGATGGAATCGCTCTCCAAGACTCACCCGCCGGCACAAAACCGCGCTGAAGACATTGAGGCGACGCTGCGTAGACTCAGCGGCGCAATGCCGGGTGAAGGGGCTCGCCCTGCCCTAGCCCTCAACGAGGGCGACGGTAGCGGCAAGAAAAAGAAATAACGATTGACCCGGTAATGTACTGACAGCTGCGCTTACTTGGCAGCCGTCGTGCGCAGATAGGCAAGCAGATCGTCAATCTCGCGATCGTTGCCCAAGCCCCAGAAACGCATGCTGGTACCCGGCACCACCTTGTCGGGCGACTTGAGGAAGGCACGCAGCTTATCCTCAGACCACACCAGCCCTGATTGCTTCATTGCCTGCGAATAACGATAGTCGCTGGCCGATGCCGCCGGGCGCCCGACAACCCCATTCAACTGCGGCCCGAAACTACTGCGTGCGTTAGGCCCAACGTTATGGCAACTGGCACACTTGGCAAAGGCACGCTTGCCCGCGACGGGATCAACAACGGCATGGGCAAAGAAGCTGTGGCTGCACAGCAAGGCTAGGACAAGAAGCGTTCTGTTCATGCGGTGAATCCTAACATCCGCACCGTTAGACGCTTTGCGAAACATCACGTGCCGGAGAAGGCCATATTGCATATCTTGATGCTAAAAACACCAAAGCCCACGGTTAAGCGTGGCTTTGTGATCAACATCAGACTACTTTGAATATGTGAATAGTGCGGCAGTAAGAATCGAACTCACGACCTTGTGATTACAAGTCGGGAATTGGGGCTAGGCCCTGCCTGGAAAGCATTGTGGTTCTAGGGGCATACGGGGCGTACGAGGTGGCACTTTTTTCCCCGGGCATACTGCTTAATAATTAAGCATCGTCACGCAGCCGCCTCTACTTTAAATGCATTCTGAGAAGCAAGATTTTGGATATCGTTTTTATACATGCGTAGGAGCTTTACCACCTCTGACCTGCTCCCCGAGAATAGTCCGGAATTGAATTAGAGTTTGCCTCAACGGAGGCAACATGAAGAAGCGATTCACGGAAGAACAAATCATTGGCATC
>LNDZ01000026.1 GCA_001464495.1 Betaproteobacteria bacterium Ga0074130 | reverse complement strand
ATTTAACCTCTCAGGGTCGGCCATCCATTTATTAATTTTTTTCTTCTTTTCTACCCAGCCAAGCCCGGGCTCATTTTCATCGAGCATGGCAGCGATGCGTTTGCGCTTCTGCTCGATGGTGCCGGCGTAAACATACTTGGCAGTAAGATCTAGCGGGTCATTCAGTGCATCTCTTGAAGAGAGCCAAAACTGGCTCTCGATGACAATATCTCTGGCCTTTTTTTCAGAGAGTAAGTCACCTAGGCTGAGATCAATGTAGCGGTAGAGCAATAAAGGACTTGTATTGAACCAATCTTTTGCTTGCCTACGCTTATCTAGGTAAGTCATGCCCTGCATCTGCTGACGCGTCATTTCCACTACGCCAGTGTGATCAGATGTTAGTTGCTGGATTGTCCGAGGACTCGGTATGCGCCCGGCCATATAGTTAACCTATTTGCGTATCAGGGCAGTGATTCGATGGGGTTCAGCTCCTTCAGCTCTTTGTCCTCGTTGCCCACGCCCAGCTCTTTGAACTTGCGGGCGGTGACGAAGAGGCGGCTCTCTAGCGAGGTGACGGAGCGGTTGTAGGCTTTGACTGAGTTTTCGATGTGCTTGCCGACATCGCCCCAGGCATCGGCTACCACACACAGGCGTTCGAACAGCTCTTTGCCCAGCGCGCTGATCTTTTGCGCGTTCTCGGCCAGAGCTTCTTGCTTCCACCCGTAGGCCACGGCTTTGAGCACAGCGATCAATGTGGTCGGAGTGGCGAGGATGACTTTTTGTTCGACGCCATATTCGATCAGGCTGGGGTCGGCCTCCAGCGCAGCGCTGTAGAAGGCTTCGCCCGGCAGGAAGAGGACAACGAATTCGGGCGATGGCTGGAACTGTTCCCAGTAGGCTTTTTGGCCCAGCATTTTGAGGTGGTCTTTGACCTGACGCGCATGCGTTTGCAGATGCAGGCGAGCTTGGTCCGGGTCTTGTGTCTCTAGGGCTTCCAGATACGCAGCCAGCGGGGCCTTGGCATCCACCACTACATTTTTACCGCCGGGCAGGCGCACGACCATGTCGGGGCGCAGGCGGCCTTCGTCGGTGTTGGTGTTTTCTTGTTCAAAGAAGTCGCAGTGATCGACCATGCCTGCCATCTCGGCCACGCGCTTCAACTGCACTTCGCCCCAGCGACCGCGCGTTTGTGGGGCGCGCAGGGCTTTGACCAAGTTGGCGGTTTCTGAGCGCAGGCCGCCTTGGGCTTCGGCCAGCGATTTCACTTGTTCGGTGAGCGTGGCGTAGGCTTCGACGCGCTGCTTTTCTACGCCCTGCACTTGCTGCTCGAACTTGTCGAGCGTGGTCTTGATGGGGGCAACGAGTTCGGTGATGGCTTGCTGGCGCTTGTCGAGATCGCCCTTGGCGCCTTCTTGCAGGGTGGCAAAGGTTTGCTGTGCGAGATCGAGGAAGGATTTGTTGTTGCTCTGCAGCGCCTCGGCCGACAAGGCCTGAAAGCGCGTGATCATTTCTTGGCTGAGCTTTTCAGCAGCGGCGACTTTTTCGGCTGCGGCAGCTTTTTCAGCCTCTAGCCCGGCGTGCAGTTGCTCGGCACGGTGGCGCAGATCGGCGAGTTGTTGCTCTTGCGCGGAGAGGCGTTCGCGCAGCTCTTTTTGCTCGGCCTCGCGCATGCTGGCGCGCTCGGCCAGCGTGGCACGCTCGGCCAGCGTAGCGGCCTCGCCTTCCATACGGCCACGCGCATAGGCATCCGCAAGGCGGCTGCGGCCCAGCACGGCAACAAGGCCAGCGCCGACAACCACGCCGGCAATGAGTGCAATCAGGAGTTCCATCTATGTTTCCCTAAAAACCAAATCCAAATACACCGTGCTTGGTGAGCGCCCCTGCGCTGACCAAACACAAAAACAGAAATCCGATGGTGAAGACCTTGCCTCGACGTAAGGCAAATGTACCTTTCACAAACGGATGCTCAATTTCACGCCATAGCGAGTAAACACGCTGATAGCGGCTGTCGTGGTGATGCATCATCAACAGCACAAACAGCATTGAAAGAATCCCATAAAACCTAGGCGCTTCAGTGCCCATGACCGAGAACGCAAGGGCGACACACAAACCACCGAGTACATCGTTATAGAAAGCGATGCGTCGATTGAAGATCGAAAACTCGGTCCGCGTTGGTTGCAATGCTGTCTTCATGCAAAGTCTCTGTACGTTTTACAGATCGCCATGATGCCCGATGAAAGGCGCATAGGGTGAGCCTGCAGCTTTTGCAGATTTCTAGGCCAGCACTGGCTAAGGCGCTGAGACGGCCCCTGCCCTACCGATAAAAGCCACTGAGTTGTGCATTCGGTGCGACTATGGGGGCGAACACCTGTTTACGACTGCCAAGCGTGGCCCTGTGCTGCGGTGTGGCGGGGCACTTTGTAATGTTTTGAGGGTGGCTTACGTCTACTAGACAGCGCCATCTGCCTTGTTTTCTTGGCTGAACACCCCGTTGCCCCACCTACCGCTTGAGGTTGCTATGCGTTTAAGCATTCGCAAAAAAATCGCCATCGCCTTTTTGGCTGGGCTTGCCGTAACGATGGTGTCGGCCATGCTGACGCTGCGGAACGGGCAGCGCATTTTGTCTACGACTGAGCTGATGGCGCACGAGCGGCTGCCCGGTTTGATTGCGGTGTCCGCCCTGAACACGGCGCTGGAACAGCGGCAGAACATTTTGTATGAGCTGTACGCCAGCACGGACACGCAAGCATTGAAGACGCGGCTAACCAGCAACGACAAGGTGGTGGCGGACCAGCTGGCAGTGGTGGCGCTGATGCCCGAGTTTGCGCCGCTGAAGCCGGCGTGGGAGTCACAGTGGGCCAAGCTGGAGCAGGAACAGAAAAAGACGGTTGATACGCTGGGCGCGACTTCGGTACGCGATGAGCTGAATGCGTACCGTAAGGCGTCGGAGCAGCTGCAGGCGCAGCTGAATACCTTTGTTGAGCAGCAGGCGCAGATGACGCTGGCGCAGGCCAATGACTCGGCCGAGCTCACGCGCGGGCTGATGTTGAACGGCGGGATTGCGACGGGCATTTCGCTGCTGGTGATTGTGTTGGCGCTGGTGTATCTGGAAAAAACCGTGAGCCTGCCGCTGCGCACGATTAGCGAGCAGATTCAGGCGGTAGCGAACACACGCGACCTGACCACACAGCTGCGCGTGGGCGGCGATGATGAAACCGGGGCCATTGCCGGGGCGGTGAACCAGCTGCTGCGGGTGTTTAGAGACTCGGCCAATACGTTTGACCACACGGCCAAGCAGCTGAGCGCAGTGTCGCAAACGCTGGGGCAACTGGTAGAAAACGCGCGCGGCAGCGCGAAGCGCCAGCTAGAAGAAGCGGCGTTGATTCAAAACGTGGTGCATGAGGTGGCAAGCCAGGTGGAGTCGATTGCGATGGAGGCGGCGGATGGCTCAAGCGCGGCCGAGCGTTCGCGCGTTGCGTCGGCCAATGGGCAGGAGATGGTGGAAGCCAGCCGCGTGGCGATTGGCGCACTCTCGACCGAGGTGTTGGCATCGGCAGCGCTGGTAGAAAAGCTGCAAGAAGATGCCGATCAGGTGGGCAAGGTGTTACAGCGCATTCGCACGATTGCCGAGGCAACCAATATGCTGGCGCTGAATGCGGCGATTGAGGCGGCGCGCGCCGGCGAGGCCGGACGTGGCTTTGCGGTGGTGGCGGACGAGGTGCGCAAACTGGCCACTACGGCGAACGATGCAACGTCAGAGATTGATGGTGTGCTGTCCCATCTGACCAAGGTAGCGCATGAGGCGGCGAGCGTGATGCGGCGCGGCCGCGAGGGAGCGAATGAGAGCGTGCAACGCGCGGATGAGTCGCACCGCTCACTGGCCGAGGTGATGGTGGCGGCGGAGGAAATCCGCAATACCAATCTGCGCATTGATCAGGCCACGCGCGACCACCAAGCGGCGATGCACAACATTGAAACCCGTGCGGATGGCATTACGGATATGGCCAGCAATGTGGCAGAGCTGGCCGAGGCGTTGACGCAGAATGCAACGAGCTTGAGCCAGAGCGCAAGCCAGCTGCAACAGCAACTGAGCCTGCTGCGCTATTGAGCCTGCTGCGTTATTGAGGGTGATGCTAAGTTAAGGCATGACCTCGCGCTCGAACGCGGCGGGTTCGCCGACGCTGTCGATACGCTCTTGCAGATCGGCATCGAACTGCACGCTCCACTTGCCGGTAGAGGCTTGGTTGAGGCGATAGACCGAGCCATTGGGCACAGGCAGGCCGAGCAGAAAGCGGCGGAAGCGCGCCATGCCGGGGCCATCTTCCGCGCGGTGGCCGAGCAGGCGCCAGACGAGCAGGCTGAACCAGGTGCTGTGGCCAAAGACGACGGTGTCGTTGGGCAGCTCGTGCATGCGGCTATGAAACTCGGCCACGCGGCCGTTGAACTCAAGGAAGGTGTCGGCCTCGATGCCTATTCGCTTGTGCGGGTCGCTCTCGGCCCAATACGCTTCGGCCACGGGCGTGCGCTGCTCGCGGGTGTAGCCGGCGATGAGCTTGAGATCGATCATCGAGAATTCGTTAAGGCAACCCCACACCTCGGGCTGCATGCTGAAGTGCTTGCAGAACGGCTCGGCGCTTTGCTGCGCGCGCAGCAGGCCGGAGACAAGAATCTTGGCGGGGATGACGTTGAGCGCCTCGGCCAGTTCGTCGGCCTGATGCTGCCCTAGCGGGGTAAGCGGAACAACATCCCGCTCCATGGTGATGCCACCTGCGTTGGTAACGCTCTGTGCATGCCGGACGAAGAGGATTTGTTTCATGGCTGAGATGCTATCAGTTTTGCGCAAAACGGCAATTACACAGCATAAAAAAACGGTTGGCGGCTAAAGGGCCTTGTGGCGAAAAAAAGGCCTTGGCAATGCCAAGGCCTTTTTTAATCGGATTACTGACATTCCTCAATTGAAGAAAAATTGATGCAAAGCACTAAGGAAATTCAGCATCAACAAGCCAATGATCAAACCCAATACCAACTTCCCATCCCAACCTGGGTAGTCTTTAAGAAACTGCCTGAATGTCCATACAGAAAAGTACGACCCACCGTCTGGTGGTGGTCGCATTAGATAGCGCCCGGGATAGCAAACCATCAACACACAAGGACCAATTAACAATAAAACTACGCCAACCCCGCTGACCAACTCCCAATCACCTCCGAGCGCACCGATTAAGCCCAGAAGCACAAAGAATACGAATACGACAATTACGAACCACTTCACGAACGGAGAAATTCGTTGATCCCTCGCAAACTCATACAGCCGTGACTTGTTCATAAAAGTTTTCGCTTAACCCTCGCGGAAACGCTTGATCTGGCGGGCGTCGCGCTTGGTGGGGCGGCCGCGAATGTCGGCGCCGGGGGTTGGCGCGAGTTTGCGCATTTCGGAGGCTTGGACGCGGGCGTTGAAGCTGGCTTCGGTTTCCTCGTACATGGTGCGCGCTTCGGGCGCGGGGCGGCGCAGGGCGTGCAGGGATTTGATGACAACAACCCAGCGTTGCTCGCCGCTGCGGATGTCGAGCTCGTCGCCGACTTTGACCTCGCGCGAGGGTTTGATGGGCTGGCCGTTGACGCGCACGTGGCCGCCATCAATTGACTGGCAGGCGATGCTGCGAGTCTTGTAGAAGCGGGCAGCCCAGAGCCATTTGTCGATGCGCTGGCGGGAGGTAAGTTCGTTGGCGACGTTCATATTTTTTTATTTGTGCTTGATGACAAAGCTGCTCACGGGTTCGCGTTCGCTTTGCAAACTATTTTCTGCGGCGGCGGGGTCGCCGTAGCCGAGGCCCATGCCGCAGACGATCATTTGGCTGTCGGGGATGCGTAGGGCTCTGGACACGACCGCTGGATATTCCATCCACGAGGCCAAGGCGCAGCTTTCAATGCCACGCACGCGGGCGGCGAGCATGATGTTTTGCAGGAACATGCCGTAGTCGAGCCAGCTGCCTTGGGCGAGCTTGCGGTCGATGGTGAAGATAAGCCCGGTGGGTGCGCCAAAGAATTCGAAGTTGCGGCGCTGCTGGACCTTCATCTTGCCTTTGTCGCCGCGCGCGATACCAAGCAGGCTGTACAAATCCCAGCCAACTTTACGGCGGCGGGCGGCATAGGGTTCGAAGAACTCTTGCGGGTAGTAGTCGTATTCGCCGCGGCGTTCTTCGGGCTGGTAGTCGTAGGCGTAACAGGCGGCCTCGACCAAACGCTTAAGGGCCGCGCCTTCAAGCAAATGCACCTGCCAGGGCTGCATGTTGCCGCCGGAGGGCGCACGCGAGGCGATTTCTAAAATACGTTCGGCCTCGCCCACAGGTAGCGGGGTGGGCAGGAAGGCGCGAATGGTGCGACGGCCGGTGATGACGCGATCGACAATATCTCGCGGCGAAAGCGCTTCGTCTTCCCAGAAAAATTTCATTCAGGTCTTTCGGTTTTAACCGCTGCAACGGCGATAACGAATTATGCCGTTGCAGCGCTGAAAGGACTACAGACAGAACTACAGGCCGCTCTTGAGCTGATCCAGAATGGCTGGGTTCTCAAGGGTGGAGACGTCCTGCGTGACTTCCTCGCCCTTGGCGAGCGAGCGCAGCAGACGGCGCATGATCTTGCCGGAGCGTGTCTTGGGCAGGTTGTCACCGAAGCGGATGTCTTTAGGCTTGGCGATGGGGCCAATTTCCTTAGCGACCCAGTTACGCAAATCGGCGGCGATTTGCAGCGCTTCGTCGCCCTGCGGGCAAGGGCGCTTCAGCACGACGAACGCGCAGATAGCTTCGCCCGTCAGATCGTCCGGCTTGCCCACCACCGCAGCTTCGGCGACGAGCGGGTTGGCAACGAGTGCGGATTCCACTTCCATGGTGCCGAGACGGTGGCCGGAGACATTCAGCACATCGTCAATGCGGCCCATGATGGTGAAGTAACCGGTCTTCGCATCACGCACCGCGCCGTCGCCGGCGAGGTAGAGCTTGCCCCCGAGCTCGGCTGGGAAGTAGCTCTTTGCGAAGCGTTCGTGGTCGCCCCAGATGGTGCGAATCATCGATGGCCACGGCTTCTTGATGACGAGCAAACCACCCTGCCCCCACGGTAGTTCGTGCCCGGTTTCATCAACGACAGTGGCTTGGATGCCGGGGAAAGGCAACGTGCAGGAGCCCGGCACCAATGGGGTAACGCCCGGCAGCGGCGTGATGACATGGCCGCCGGTTTCGGTCTGCCAGAAGGTATCGACGATGGGGCAACGGCTGCCGCCGACGTTTTCGTAGTACCACATCCAGGCTTCGGGATTGATGGGCTCGCCGACGGTGCCGAGCAGGCGCAAGCTCGTGAGATCAAAGCTCTTGGGGTGCACGCTGTCTGAGCTGCCCGAAGATTTGACCAGAGCACGAATCGCGGTTGGCGCGGTGTAAAAGATGGAGACCTTGTGATCCTGAATCATCCGCCAGAAGCGGCCGAAGTCAGGGTAGGACGGCACGCCTTCAAAGATCACCTGCGTGGCACCGTTGGATAGCGGGCCGTAGGCGACGTAGGTGTGACCGGTGATCCAGCCAATGTCGGCGGTGCACCAGAAGATGTCGTCAGGCTTGAGGTCGAAAGTCCAGCTGCAGGTGAGCATGGCTTGCAGCAGATAGCCGGCGGTGCCGTGCTGTACGCCCTTGGGCTTGCCTGTCGAGCCGGAGGTATAGAGCAGAAAGAGCGGATGCTCGGCTTCGACCCATTCTGGCTCACAGGTGGTGCTTTGACCCTTGATGGCGTCTTCCCACCAGATATCGCGACCTTCGACCATCTTGCATTCGCCGCCAGTGCGCTTGTAGACGATAACGGTCTTGACCTTGTGGCCCGGGTTTGCGTGGCTGGCCAGTTCAAGGCCTTCATCGACAGCCGGCTTGAGCGGCAGATTACGACCGCCGCGCTTCTGTTCATCGGCGGTGATCACGGCTACAGCGCCGGCGTCGAGGATGCGTTCTTCCAGCGACTTGGCGGAGAAGCCGCCGAACACGACCGAGTGCGTGGCGCCAATGCGCGCGCAGGCCTGCATGGCGACAACCCCTTCAACCGACATGGGCAGATAGATGATGACGCGGTCGCCCTTCTTGATGCCCTGTTTCTTCAGCGCATTGGCGAACTGGCAGGTCTTGGCGAGTAGCTCGTTGTAGGTGGTGCGGGTGACGGTGCCGTCGTCGGCTTCGAAGATCAGCGCGACTTTGTCGCCGTAACCAGCTGCGATCGGGCGGTCAAGGCAATTCCAAGAGGCGTTGAGCGTGCCGTCGGTGAACCACTGGTAGGTCGGCGCCTTGGACTCATCGAGGATCTTAGTGAAGGGTTTCTTCCAGGCCACGTATTTGCGCGCGAGGCGTGCCCAGTAGCCGGTGTAATCCTGCTCGGCTTCCTTGCACAGCGCCTCGTAGGCGGCCATGCCGGAAATATTGGCGTTCTTGATCGTTTCTGCCGACGGCGCGAACACGCGCGCTTCGTGCATGACTGATTCAATATTGGCCATCGTGGTTTTCTCCTCGTTTAATTATCTTTGGGCACAGATATGCCTCTATTTTAAAGCTAGCTGGAGGCTATCGCCCCAGTATTACTCCTACCTTACGCCAGCGTAAATTGCCTGTCTTGAGACAGCCTAAGTGACAACGAAAGGGACTGTGCAAGGCGATGCTAAACTCATGCCCTACCCCAATACGAATAATACGGAGACACCATGGCGACCATCCGTCAGGAAGACTTCATCCAGAGCATCGCCGATGCCTTTCAGTTCATCAGCTACTACCATCCGGTTGATTACATTAAGGCGTTGAGCGCGGCTTATGACCGCGAGGAAAGCCCGGCCGCCAAGGATGCGATTGCGCAGATTCTGATTAACTCGCGCATGTGCGCGGAAGGCAAGCGCCCGATCTGCCAGGACACGGGGATTGCGGTCATTTTCCTGAAGATTGGCATGAACCTGCGCTGGGATTCAACCCTGACCGTGCAGGAGATGTGCGACGAAGGCGTGCGCCGGGCTTACCTGCACCCGGACAATGTGCTGCGTGCCTCGGTGCTGCTCGACCCAGCGGGCACACGCAAGAATTCGAAGGACAACACGCCGGCCGTGGTGCACGTTGAGATGGTAGCCGGTGATGAATTGGAAGTGATCTGTGCGGCCAAGGGTGGCGGCTCGGAAAACAAGGCCAAAATGGCGATGCTGAATCCGTCCGATTCGATTGTGGATTGGGTGCTGAAGACGGTGCCCGACATGGGCGCGGGCTGGTGTCCGCCGGGGATTCTGGGCATTGGCATTGGCGGCACGCCAGAGAAGGCGATGCTGATGGCGAAGGAAGCCATCATGGCGCCGGTGGATCTGCATGAACTGAAGGAGAAGGCAGCCGAGTTTGCAAAAACGGGCGCAAAGCTGTCACGCACGGAAGAAATGCGCCTTGAGCTGCATGAGAAGGTGAATGCGCTGGGCATCGGCGCGCAGGGCCTGGGTGGCCTGACCACGGTGCTGGACGTGAAGATTTACGATTACCCAACCCACGCTGCCAGCCTGCCGGTGGCGATGATTCCGAACTGCGCGGCAACCCGCCATGTGCACTTCCATCTTGATGGCAGCGGCCCGGCGAAGCTGACGCCGCCTGATCTGAACGACTGGCCACGCCTGACCTACGACACGTCGAAGGGCCGCCGTGTGAATCTCGACACGCTGACCAAGGCCGAAGTGGCCTCATGGAAGCCGGGCGAAGTGCTGCTACTCAACGGCAAGCTGCTCACTGGCCGCGATGCCGCGCACAAGCGCATTCAAGACATGCTGGGTAAGGGCGAGCCGCTGCCTGTGGATTTCAAGAACCGCGTGATTTATTACGTCGGCCCGGTTGATCCGGTGCGCGACGAAGTGGTTGGCCCAGCCGGCCCCACCACGGCAACGCGGATGGATAAGTTCACCGAGATGATGCTGGCGCAGACCGGCCTCATCGGCATGGTGGGCAAATCTGAGCGCGGCCCGATTGCGATTGAGTCGATCAAGAAACACCAGTCGGCCTATCTCATGGCGGTGGGTGGTGCGGCGTATCTTGTGTCAAAGGCGATTAAGGGCTCCAAGGTGCTGGCCTTCCCGGAACTGGGCATGGAAGCGATTTACGAGTTTGAAGTGGCTGACATGCCAGTGACAGTGGCCGTGGATGCACAAGGGGTCTCTGTGCATGAGACGGGCCCGAAGGAATGGCAGGCCAAGATTGGGAAGATTCCGGTGGTGGTTGCTTAACACTGGCAGGACTGTCAGCGCTGACAATCGTGACAGGTTGACTCAAGGGAGGCCAGATCAAAAATGTTTCTGGCCCCCTCATTATTTCTGAGCGCTAACAGCAAGCGCGTTGTCAGGCACGCTAGGTAGGATGGTCACATTCCTGCCCTTTCCTCGTTGAGGATGTGAAGATGCTGCGCTTGCTATACGCCCCCCTGCTCTCTGCCCTGCTTGCTATCGCCGCGGCGCCCAGCTTTGCTGCGCCAAACGATGACGGCCTTGATTTGAAGCTGAACATCGACGGCGATGAAGTGCATCTGGATATCAGCTACCTGATCGATGCCAAGCCACGCGAAGTCTGGGCGGTACTGACTGACTTTGAGCGTATGCCTGACTTCATCAGCAACCTGACCTCAAGCAAGATCATCGCGCGCAACAGCGGCATCATCACCGTGGAACAAAAGGGCAAAGCGGGTGCTGGCCCACTCAGCTTCTCGATGGACTCAGTCCGCGAAATTCAGATGAAGCCGTATGAGTGGATTCGCTCGCATCTGGTGAGCGGATCGATGAAGAAGTTCGACGGCATCACGCGCATCAGCGAGGAAGGTGGCAAGACGCGCGTTGTGTATCACTCGGATGCGGTGTCTGCCGTGTGGATACCGCCGATTGTTGGGCGTAGCCTGATCGAGAGTGAAGCACGTGAGCAATTCACGCAACTGATGCAGGAAGTGCAACGGCGCAAGCAGCTGGCCGTAGTAGCAAACAACCGCTAACGCCGGGCGTTCACCACGCGGCGAGGAACTGTTCCCAGTGCGGCAGCTTGAGCGCCGCGAGTGAGTTGCGCACCAGCGCTACCTCGGTCTCGTATTCAGCGGCATTCATAATGCCGCGCATCTTTTGGAAGCGCAGGAAGACGAGATAGGTGTTCACGACATCGGTCTCGCAGTAGTCGCGAATCTCGTCGATCTTGCCGGCTTGCCACTGGCTCCATACTGCCGAACCATCCATTCCCAGCTTGCCGGGAAAACCCATCAGCTTGGCCAGTTCATCCAGCGGCGCATTGGCGCGGCCGGAGAACATGGCGAGCAGATCCATCAGGTCAATATGGCGGGTGTGGTAACGGCTGATGTAGTTGTTCCACTTGAAATCACGGCTGTCGCGATAATCGCCCTCGCCCATGTCCCAGTAGCGTGAGGCATCCACGTTGTGGATCAGGCCGCGGTAATGCAGCACTGGCAGGTCAAAGCCACTGCCGTTCCAGGAGGTTGAAGAAGCGCTGAACAATCTCGCCTTCACTCAGCTTGGGCTCCGACAACGACCAGACCTTGAAACCTTCATCGTCGCGCATGACACAGGAGATGGTGACAATGCGTTGCAAGTGATGCGGCAGAAAGTCGCTGCCATGACTAGCACGGCGCTTCTGGAAAATGTATTCGGCGACCTCGTTATCCGACAGCTCGGCAGGCAAGTCGTGGAGCGTGCGTATCCCGTTGATATCGGGAATGGATTCAATGTCAAAAACGAGGACGGGGGTCATACTTAGGCCCTGAAAAATCTAACTCTCTCACCACGAAGGACACCAAGACCACGAAGAAATGCGTTTGAACTTACCTGCCTTGGCTTTTCTTGGCTTCTCTTGGTGTTCTTTGTGTACTTTGTGGTTCGCTATTTCTGACGCTTACGCCGGGAAGACACCAGTGGAAAGATAACGATCACCACGGTCACAGACGATGCTGACGATCACCGCGTTCTCAACGGTCTCGGCAATACGCAGGGCGACGGTGAGGGCCCCACCTGAGGAGATGCCAGCGAAGATACCCTCTTCGCGCGCTAGACGGCGGGTCATGTGCTCGGCATCTGCCTGATTTACGTAGATGAGCTGATCAACGTTGGTCTTGTTATAGATCTTCGGCAGGTAGGCTTCCGGCCATTTGCGAATGCCTGGAATCTGCGAGCCATCTTCTGGCTGGCAGCCGATGATTTGAATCTGCGGATTCTTTTCTTTGAGGAAGCGCGACGTGCCCATGATGGTGCCGGTCGTGCCCATGCTGCTGTCGCGCCATATTTCTGGCCCGGTGCCTTCATAGTGTGCTTGCGGGTTATGCGGGTTGGCGAACTGGTCGAGGATGATGCCCTTGCCTTCGGCCTGCATCTTCTCGGCCACGTCGCGGGCTAGCTCCATGCTGCCTTCACGCGCCGTCAGGACCAGCTCAGCGCCGAAGGCACGCATGGTCTGGCAACGCTCCAGGCTTTGGTTCTCCGGCATGACGAGGATCATGCCGTAGCCACGCATGGCGGCAGCCATGGCCAGCGCAATGCCGGTGTTGCCGCTGGTGGCTTCGATCAGGGTATCGCCGGGCTTAATGCGGCCTGAGAGCTCGGCGCGGGTGATCATCGACAGCGCTGGGCGATCCTTGACCGAGCCCGCTGGATTGTTGCCTTCCAGCTTGGCGAGAATCACATTGTTGCGCTTGGCATTGGCTTCGCCGGGGATGCCCAACCGTATCTTCGAGCGTCTTCCACTGCACCATCTTATTTCCCCTCACCGTTGGCGAGACGATATTCAACATAAGCTTTGACGCCTTCCGCCACGGTGGCGAATGGCGCAGCATAGCCGCCGGCACTGCGCAGCAGGCTTTGGTCGGCTTGGGTAAAGCTTTGGTACTTGCCCTTCAATGCATCCGGGAAAGGAATGTATTCAACGATGCCTTGACCCACGAGCTCTTCGAGACTCAGCGCAGGCTTGCCTTCACCCGCACGGCAGGCATTGACGGTCGCGACCGCGATGTCGTTGAAAGGCTGCGAACGACCGGTACCGCAGTTGAAGATGCCGGAGGTTTGCGGGTTGTCGAGGAAGTGCAAATTGACTTTGACGACATCACCGACGTAGATGAAGTCGCGGCTCTGACCACCATTAACATAACCGTCGATGCCTTCAAACAGCTTGACCTTGCCTTCCGCCTGATACTGGTTGAAATGATGGAAAGCGACCGAGGCCATGCGCCCCTTGTGCTGCTCGCGCGGGCCATACACATTGAAGTAACGCAGGCCGACGATTTGCGAATTGGCCTCAGACAAACGACGACGCACGATCTGGTCGAACAGGAACTTGGAGTAACCGTAGACGTTAAGCGGGCCTTCGTGCTCGCGCGACTCGCTAAACACCGATCCACCGCCATAGACAGAGGCCGACGAGGCGTAGATCAGCGGCACCTTCTGATCGAGTGCGAACTCAAGCAGCGAGGACGAGTAACGGAAGTTGTTTTCCATCATGTAGTGGCCGTCTTGTTCCATGGTGTCGGAACACGCGCCTTGATGGAGGATGGCATCGACGGCACCGTCGAGATGGCCGGCTTCGAGGATATCGAGGAAGTCACGCTTATCGAGATAGTCGTCAACTTCACAATCGACAAGGTTCTTGAACTTGTCGGCACGCTTGAGATTGTCGACGGCTATGATATCGGTCACGCCGCGCTCGTTAAGCGCCTTGACGATGTTGGAGCCGATAAAGCCGGCTGCGCCGGTAACGATGGTGTACATGTTCACATTCCCTTACTGCTGACTGTGGTGAGACTCAAGGGAGGCATTTCACCAACCCCTTGAGTATTGCTTCCGTTGTTTCTTTCGTTCCGCAGCCTTAAACCGCTGCGGTCAATTCTTCCAGCGTACAGATAGCCGTACCCAGCTTAGCCACCACGACACCCGCAGCCTTGTTGGCCAGCTGCATGGCTGTGGGCATATCGCTGCCGCTGCCGAGCATGACGGCCAGCGTGGCAATCACCGTATCACCGGCACCGCTGACATCATAGACTTCGCGCGCTTGCGCAGGTTCATGGCTGAGGCCGGCGGCGGTAACAAGGGTCATGCCCTCCTCGCTGCGGGTAACCAGCAGGCCTTGCAGCTGCAGCTCTTCGCGCAAGGCTTGTGCGCGCTTGAGCAGGTCGTCCTCGTCTTTCCAGCGGCCAACGACTTCGCGCAGCTCGGAGCGATTGGGGGTTAGCAGCGTGGCACCCGCATAACGGGCGTAATCATCGCCCTTGGGGTCGACCAGCACGGGCTTGCCGGCTGCACGGGCGAGACGAATCATCTCGCCAATGTGTGTGAGGCCACCTTTACCGTAGTCGGACAGGATGACCACATCGGTATCCGGCAGTCGGCTTTCGAACTCAGCCAGTTTGGCCTTGAGGACCTCATGCGTGGGCGAGTTTTCAAAGTCGATACGTAGCAGTTGTTGCTGACGACCCAGCACGCGCAGCTTGACGGTGGTGGAGAGCTGGGCGTCCTCATGCAGGCTGGCGGAGATGCCGGCGCTGCTCATCAGGCGCGCCAGCGACTGGCCGGCTTCATCGGCACCGACGACGGACAGCAAGGCCGTCTTTGCACCCAGCGCAGCGCAGTTGCGCGCGACGTTGGCTGCGCCACCGGGGCGCTCTTCCACCTTCTCGACCTTAACCACGGGTACCGGGGCTTCGGGAGAAATGCGTGAGACGTCGCCGAACCAATAGCGATCCAGCATGACGTCGCCTACGACCAGCACGCGTGTGGCGGTGGTTGTCGGAATCTTCATGAATGCTTCCTAAGGGGTCAGGTCAAATTCTTCGGTACGCTTGGGCGGGTAGGTTTCCCAACCACCACAAGCCGGGCAGCGCCAGTAGAACTGGCGCGCCTTGAAACCGCACTTGTCACAGCGATAGCGCGCCACACGGCGAGTATGGCTGTGGATCAGATTCTTCATCAGCTCAAGATCGCCACGACGCTCTGGTGGCGCGGCCAGTAGCTGGGCTTCGAGCAGTTTGTCGAGACCGAGCAGCGTCGGGTTGCGACGCACTTCGTCACGCACCAGCGTGTAGGCTGCCTCTGGGCTACCATTGCTGATCTCGGCTTGGAAAACAGAATCAAGCAGATCGAGTGAGGAGTATTGCTCAAGGTAGCTGCGCAGTAGCTGAATGCCAATCGACTCCTTGCCCAGCTGGCGATAGGCGTCCATCAACTTGCTGGCCACCAGGGCAATGTAGGTAGGGTTCTGCTGCTCAACGCGCTTCCAGTGCTCAATTGCGGCGGCGGCATCGCCAGCCTTGAGGGCCATTTCGCCTTGCAGGATGGTGGCACGGGTGCACTTGCGATTGACCGACAGGGCCAGCTCCAGATGCGTGAGCGCCTGTTCAAGTTGATCGTTGATGAGGGCGTCTGCGGCGAGCTCGCAGTGGAAGTTGGCCACTTCCTTGATCCACTCATGACCGGCATGGCCGGGCAGCGCCTCGGCGATCTCAATGGCTTTCTGCCACTCTTTTTCCTGCTGATAAATTTCTAGCAGGATGCGCATGGCTTCTTCGTTGCGCGTGGTGCCGCGCAGCTTAACGAAGATATCCTCGGCACGATCCAGTAGACCGGCCTTGAGGTAATCCTGCCCCAGTTCGGCCAGCGCATGCAGGCGCTGCTCTTCTGTGAGGTTGTCGCGCTCGACCAGATTTTGGTGCACGCGAATGGCGCGGTCAGTCTCGCCGCGGCGGCGGAATAGGTTGCCGAGCGCAAAGTGCAGCTCGATGGTTTCCGGGTCTACCTTGGCGGCCTCGAGGAACGCCTCGATGGCCTTATCTGGCTGCTCATTGAGCAGAAAATTCAGCCCCTTGAAATAGGAGCGTGGCAGGGCGCGTGACTCGCGCACCAGGTGCTTGATATCGATACGCGCTGCAATCCAGCCCATGACGAAAAAGACCGGGAGGACCAGCAACCACCAGAGTTCGATTTCCACGCGTACCTTCTTTTTTGTTGATGTACTACTTGTTAGAGAGGCTTGTCGGCTTCATACAGCCGACGCAGCTTACCCAATTCGCGACGCTGGCCCACCAGGGTTGCGAGCATCACGGTCAGCCCCACCGTCACCCCTACTGCAAAGGCAATCAGGATGACCAGCGACAGCGGCATGGTCCAAGCTTGATCAAAGAAAAAGCGCAGGTCGACCGTCGTGCTGTTCTTAATGGCTAGGCCAAACAGCAGAATGAACACAAAAATACGAACGATCCAGCTCAGAATTTTCATGATTTCGCTTGCCTCCGCTTACGGGTAAGGCTGCAGATGAAAATGGGCGGCATCTCTTGCGGGATGCCGCCCAAACTTTACTTCAGTTCAGCTGGTCAGAAGCCAGCAAGAAGATCACGCTTCGCCATTCAAATCGACGCGTTCGCGTAATTCCTTGCCCGCCTTGAAGTGCGGCACATGCTTCGCCGGCACATTCACCTTTTCCCCGGACTTGGGGTTGCGCCCAACACGCGGTGGCCTGTAGTTGAGGGCGAAGCTGCCGAAGCCGCGAATCTCGATACGATCGTTGCGCGCGAGCGCAGCGGTCATGGCATCGAGTACCACCTTCACGGCTAAATCGGCATCCTTCGCCACCAGCTGCGGGAAACGCACCGCCAGCCGGGCGATCAGCTCGGACTTGGTCATAATATCCGGCTGCGTCCGATTATTGCTGGCTCAGCTTTGCCTTCAGCAGCGCACCCAGATTGGTGGTGCCGCTGTTGGCGGAAGTGACGTCAGACGACAGCTTGTTCATGGCTTCGTTCTGTTCGACTTGATCCTTAGCCTTGATCGACAGGTTGATCGAGCGGGTCTTGCGATCCACATTGATGATCAGCGCTTCGACGGTATCGCCTTCCTTGTACAGAGTACGCAGGTCTTCGATACGCTCACGGGCAGCTTCGGAAGCACGCAGGTAGCCTTCAACGTCGTCGGACAGCTTGACCACGGCGCCCTTAGCGTCGATGGTCGTCACGGTGCCGGTCACGATGCTGTTCTTGTCGTGGGTAGCGATGAAGCTGGTGAAGGGATCACCATCCATCTGCTTGATGCCGAGGGAGATACGCTCCTTCTCGACGTCGATCGACAGAACCAGGGCTTCAACTTCGTCGCCCTTCTTGAAGTTTTGCTTGGCTTCTTCGCCAGTAGCAGACCAGGACAGGTCGGACAGATGCACCAGACCGTCGATGTTGCCCGGCAGACCGATGAAGATACCGAAGTCGGTGATCGACTTGATAGCGCCCTTAACCTTGTCGCCCTTCTTGTGGTTGACCGCGAAGTCATCCCAAGGATTGGCTTGGCACTGCTTCATGCCCAGGGAGATACGACGACGTTCTTCGTCGATTTCCAGGATCATGACTTCGACTTCGTCGCCCAATTGGACAACCTTGGTCGGGTGGATGTTCTTGTTGGTCCAGTCCATTTCGGAAACGTGCACCAGACCTTCGATACCGGATTCGATCTCAACGAACGAACCGTAGTCGGTCAGGTTGGTGACCTTGCCGAACAGGCGGGTGCCCGACGGGTAACGGCGAGCGATGCCCACCCATGGATCTTCGCCGAGCTGCTTCATGCCCAGAGAAACGCGATTCTTCTCTTGGTCGAACTTCAGGATCTTGGCGGTCACTTCATCACCAACATTGAGCACTTCGCTCGGGTGACGGACACGACGCCATGCCAGATCGGTGATGTGCAGCAGACCATCGATGCCACCGAGGTCGACGAATGCGCCGTAGTCGGTGATGTTCTTGACGATACCCTTAACGACGGTACCTTCCTTGAGGTTTTCGAGCAGTGCTTGACGCTCTTCACCTTGGCTGGCTTCCAGCACGGCGCGGCGCGACACAACAACGTTGTTGCGCTTGCGATCGAGCTTGATAACCTTGAATTCGAATTCTTTGCCTTCGAACGGGGTGGTGTCCTTAACCGGACGGGTGTCGACCAGCGAACCCGGCAGGAAGGCACGAATGCCGTTGACCATGACGGTCAGACCGCCCTTGACCTTACCAGTGATCATGCCCTTGACCAGTGCTTCGTCGGTCAGTGCCTTGTCGAGATCGTTCCAGGCAGCGATACGCTTGGCCTTGTCACGGGACAGGCGGGTTTCGCCGTAGCCGTCTTCGAGCATTTCGATGGCGACGCTGACGTAATCGCCAGCAGCGACTTCGATTTCACCGCGATCGTTCTTGAACTCGGCAACATCGATAAAGCTTTCGGACTTGAGGCCTGCATTCACGACAACGTGGTTGTTATCGATGCGGACAACTTCGGCGGTGATGACTTCACCAGCGCGCATTTCGGCAAAGCTTTCCATGGAATCCATGGCGGTTTGAGTAGCGGACATAAAGAAGGAAACCTGACTTGTCACCTTGCGGCGACGGTTAGTTAAACATTTGCCGGCTGGCCGGGCGGCCATTCAGCACCGTACTGCGCACGCCATACAGCGTGTTACTGCAAGCAGGAAGGAGTTCCTTCCTGCAGTCAAACTCAAGTTTTTGGGGTTTGCAAACCGGCAATATCGAGTACGGCCTGTACCGCCTGCTCGATGGTGAGTGGTGTCGTATCGACCAGCACAGCATCATCAAATTTCTTCAGCGGCCCCACGCTGCGGGCGCTATCGCGCGCGTCACGTGACTGCAAATCCTGCAAAAGGAGAGCGATATTAGCAGACATTCCTTTAGCGATCAACTGTTTATAACGTCTCTCGGCCCGCGCTTCGGCCGTTGCGGTGAGGAAGACCTTGATTGCGGCATGGGGAAACACGACCGAGCCCATATCGCGGCCATCGCCCACTAGGCCAGGAAAGCGCTGATAGGCGCGCTGGCGCTCCAGCAGGGCACCACGGACAGCGGGCAAGGCGGCAACCTTGGAAGCGCCAATGCCCATGTGCTCGGTGCGGATGGCCTCGCTGACATCGACCCCGGCCAGAAAGATCTGTTCGCCCTGAAACTCAACCGGGAGCTGGGCGGCAACCGCAGCAACCGCGGGCTCATCCTCCCAAGCAATACCCTTTTGTTCGGCGGCGAGCGCAGTCAAGCGGTATAACGCACCGCTATCAAGATAGTGAAAGCCCAATTGCGCCGCCACACGGGCGGCCACGGTGCCCTTGCCAGATGCTGAGGGGCCATCGATGGCAATCACAGGCGCCGCCACACGGGCGAAGGCATCGAAATACTCGGGGAAGGTTTTACCAACGCATTTCGGGTCGTTGATGCGCACGGGTACGCCGCCCAGCGTCGCCAGCGACAGGCACATGGCCATACGATGATCATCGTAGGTATCGATGGCTGCATTAGGAACGAAAGCGACAGGCGGTGTGACCTTAAGGAAATCAGCGCCCTCTTCGACGACGGCACCGACCTTACGCAACTCGGTCGCCATGGCCGCGATACGATCGGTCTCTTTGACGCGCCATGAAGCGATATTGCGCAAGGTGCACGGACCGTCGGCAAACAGCGCGGCCACCGCGAGGGTCATCGCGGCATCTGGGATGTGATTGAAGTCGGCATCGAAGGCTTTCAACGTGCCGAAGGCTGGTGCCTTTGCCTCAATCCAATTGTCGCCGTAAGTGATCTGCGCGCCCATGGCAGCGAGTGCATCGGCGAATTTCACATCGCCTTGAATACTGCTACTGCCGACACCTTCAACACGCACCGGGCCGCCCGCAATCGCGCCGGCAGCCAAGAAATAGGACGCTGATGAGGCATCGCCTTCGACATGAATACTGCCCGGCGAGACGTATTTGCCGGCAGGGACGGTGAAGTGAGACCAGCCCCCTGCCCCACCACGCGCTACTTTGATGCCGAAACGCGCCATCAGATTGAGCGTGATTTCAATATAAGGCTTGGAAATCAGCTCGCCAACGACCTCGATCTGCGCAGCCTGACCACTCAAAGGCAAGGCCATTAACAAGGCCGTCAGAAACTGTGATGAAACATCACCGCGCACCTTGATGGGCGCATTGAGGGTGAGGGTGATGGTGGAAGGGCTGAGCTTGAGTGGCGGGTAGCCGTCATTCTGCAAATACTCGACCCGCACGCCAATCTGGCGCAGGCCATCCACCAGATCGCCAATCGGGCGCTCATGCATGCGCGGCACACCCGACAAGGTGTAGTCGCCACCAGACAAGGCCAACGCAGCCGTCAGCGGGCGAAATGCAGTGCCGGCATTGCCGAGAAAGAGTTCAGCCTGCTTGACGGGGAAAGCACCACTTGCGCCGGTGACGGCATAACTACTGTGGCCCAGTTGCTCAACCTTGATGCCAAGCTTTTGCAAACCGGCCAACATGACTTGGGTGTCGTCAGAGTCCAACAGGTCATGGATTTCGGTACGCCCGTCTGCCAGTGCCGCCAATAGCAGTGTGCGATTGGAAATACTTTTTGAACCAGGCAGACGCACTACACCCGCAGCACGATGCAGCGCGGGAAGGTCGAGATAATCCATGCTTATTTTTCCAGCGGCTCGAGCCAAGCATTGCGCGCTTCACGCGCGTTAGCGAAGGTCGATTCCAGTCCTTCGGCATCCGCCTCTGCGAGCAGCACACGCGCCTGCAGCAGTGCTGTCATGTATTGGTCGACTTCGGCAATCAGCGCGCTGCGATTTGCCACGCAGATGTCGCGCCACATTTCCGGGTTGCTGCTGGCGATACGGGTGAAATCACGAAAGCCTGCGCCAGCATTGGCGAACAGCTCGGCGGCATCCGGGCGCTTGGCCAGGGCATCCACCAAGGTAAAGGCCAGCAGATGCGGAAGATGGCTGACGGCCGCAAAAACGGCGTCATGTTGTGCCGGCGTCATGACGGACACATCGCCACCACAGACGGTCCATGCAGCCTCGGCAATGGCAATCGCGAACGGGGTGTTCTCCTGCAAGGGCGTAACGATGACGCGCTTGTCGATATAGAGGCGTGCATGCGCTGCAGAGGCGCCACTTTTCTCGGCACCGGCAATCGGATGACAAGGCACGAACTGCGCCAGCTTGTTGCCGAATGCCCGCTGGGCAGCAGCAACCACATCCTGCTTGGTACTGCCTGCATCTACCACGATGGTCTTGTCACCCAGATGCGGCGCAATGGCTGCCATGACTGCTTCCATCTTACCCACCGGCATGGCAAGCAGGACCAGATCAGCATCTCTTACGTCGGCCAGTTCACCAACGCGGTCGATGACGCCCAAGCCCTGAGCCACCTCAAGTGAGGCTGAGGAACGACCGAGGCCAACAACCTCACCCACGGCACTACTCTGCTTCAGTGCGAGCGCGAAAGAGCCGCCAATCAGGCCAACACCGTAAATTACGACTTTATCGAGTTTAAAATCAGCCATGGGTTGCGTGCTCCAAAGCATCAAGGAAGCGCGCATTTTCATGCTCAAGACCGATCGTCACGCGCAGGTAATCAGGCATGTTGTAACCCGCCAGAGGCCGCACAATGACGCCCTGCTTGAGCAGGCGGCGATTCACGCCAGCCGCATCAGCGATCTTGAAGGTAATGAAATTGCCATAGGCCGGCAAGCTCTCCAAACCAAGCTTCTTGAGACCCGCCAAAATTTGCGCCATGCCGCGCGCATTCAACTCGAAGCTATCGGTCAGAAAAACCTGATCATCGAGCGAAGCCGCCGCCGCAGCGAGCGCCAGATTATTGACATTGAAGGGTTGGCGCACGCGATTAAGCAGATCAACCACCGCTTGCGAACCCACACCGTAGCCAATGCGCAAACCAGCCAGACCGTAGATCTTGGAGAAGGTTCGGGTAATCAACACGTTCGGGAACTGACGCACCCAGGCCAATGTATCAAAGCGCTCCGACAGTGGCAGGTATTCGTTATAGGCCTCATCAAGCACTACCAGAATATCGCTGCGGATCGAGGTGATGAAATCCTCGATATCACCATACGGCAGGAAAGTGCCGGTGGGATTGTTGGGATTGGCCAGCCACACGATGCGCGTATCTGGGCGAATGGCGGCCTTCATCGCAGCAAGATCATGCGCGTAGTTTTTAGCAGGCGCAACTACGCACTCAGCGCCCGTGGCGGTCGTAGCCAGCTGATACACAGCAAACGCATGGGCTGAAAACACGGCTGAGCGATTGGGGCCAAGGAAGGCGCGCGCAGCCAGCTCAAGAATGTCGTTGGAACCGTTGCCAAGCACGATCTGCGCAACGTTTACGCCGCACCGTTCAGCCAGCGCATGGGTGAGCGCAAAGTTGTCGGGATAACGCTCGATGCCATCAATCGCGGCAGCCACTGCGGCCTTGGCCTTGGGGCTCATACCCAACGGATTTTCGTTGGAGGCTAGCTTGACGATACTGGCTTCGGCCAGGCCCATTTCACGGGCCAGCTCAGTGATTGGCTTGCCCGGAACATAGGGGGAAATCGCGCGAATGTACTCAGGAGATTGATCCGCAATACTCATTGTTCTGCCTCTGAAATAGATCAGTAAGGGGCAACCGGGTACGAACCCAGTACCTTCACGAAGCTGGCTTTGCTACCGAGCTCAAGCAGCGCTGCAGCGACCTTTGCGTCTTCGCGATGGCCTTCTATATCCACGTAAAACACGTATTCCCATTTGCCCCCGCCCATGCCGCGCGCTGGGCGTGACTCAAAACGGGTCATCGACACATTGTTGCTGGCGAAAGGCGTGAGCAACTCATGCACCGCCCCCGGACGGTTCTGCGCGGAACAGACCAGCGAGGTCTTGTCCTTTCCGGAGGGGCCTGCATCGTGATCCGCAAGAATCAGGAAGCGGGTGGTGTTGTTAGCATCATCCTCAATATTGCTGGCGAGGATGTTCAACGCATACAGACGAGCCGCGGACTCGCCGGCAATCGCAGCAGTGCCGGCCTCTAGAGCCGCCATGCGGGCAGCCTCGGCATTGCTGGCCACTGCGATGCGCGGCACACTTGGAAGATAACGGTTCAGCCATTCATGACATTGCCCCAGCGACTGAGCGTGGGCATACACCTTGCCCACTTCGGACAAGGAGGTCGCCAGTGTCATCAGATTGTGGTGAATCGGCAAATGCACCTCGCCACAAATTTTGAGCGATGCATTCAGCAGCAGATCGAGCGAGCGACCAACCGCGCCCTCGGTCGAGTTCTCAACCGGAATGACACCGTAGTCGACGTTAGCGGCTTCAACCGCACGGAAGACATCATCAATCGAGGCGAGCGGATTAAAGCCGGGCGCAGAGACGAAGTGCTTTTGTGCGGCACTCTCGGTGTACGTGCCAGCCGGGCCGAGATAGGCAATCTTCAGCGGCTGCTCAAGGGCCAGACAGGCGGACATGATTTCGCGTGAGATGCGCTGTACAGCCTCCGCTGGCAAGGGTCCGGGGTTGTTATCGGCCAGCCGGCGTAAGACCTGCGCTTCACGTTCTGGGCGATAAATATTACCTTGCTTGATTTCGCCAATGCGATGCGCAATCTGCGCGCGTTCATTGATCAGGCGCAGCACTTCGTCGTCGATGCGATCAATGCCTTCGCGCAATTTGGACAGCTCTTCCTTTTCCGACATCCCCTGCCCTCTCCTCAAGCATGGCGCGCGGCAAATTCGCGCATAAAATCAACCAGTGCCTCCACACCCGCCAATGGCATCGGGTTGTAAATCGAGGCACGCATGCCACCCACTAATTTGTGCCCCTTCAAATTGGCCAAGCCGGCCGCCAGCGACTCCTTAAGGAAAACGCTGTCGAGCTTGTCATTAGCGAGGGTAAATGGCACGTTCATGCGCGAACGATCTGCGATGCGCACAGAATTGCGATAGAAACCGTTGCTGCCATCAATCGCGGCATACAGGTGCTTAGCCTTGGCGATATTGGCCTGTTCAATCGCAGCCACACCGCCCTGCGCCTTGAGCCACTTGAAGACCAGACCTGCCATATAAATGGCGTAGGTTGGCGGCGTGTTGTACATGGAACCGTTATCGGCATGCACCTTGTAATCAAGCATCAAGGGCACACCCGGTGCGACATGCCCGATCAGATCGTCACGCACAATCACAATGGTCAGGCCCACCGGGCCGATGTTCTTCTGCGCACCGGCATAGATCAGCCCGTACTTCCTCACATCGATTTCGCGCGACAGAATGTGCGACGACATATCGGCGACGAGCGGAATGTCAGCGGACAACATTTCTGGCACATAGGGGAACTCCACCCCCATGATGGTCTCATTGGTGCAGACATGCACATAGGCTGCATCGCTGGAGAGCTGGAGCTCGCTTTGTTCTGGCGCATAGGTGAAGCTGCTTACAGACGTATCCGCGGCCAACTTCACATTGCAGAAACGACGCGCCTCAGCCACCGCCTTTTCCGACCAGGAGCCAGTCAGAATGTAGTCGGCAGAAGCCTTGCCGCGCAGGAGGTTGGCGGGGATCATGCCAAATTGCAAGGTGGCACCGCCTTGCAGGAAGAGCACCTTGTAATTGGCAGGAATGCTCAGCAATGCGCGTAGATCAGCTTCAGCATCCGCAATCACGCCCTCAAAATCTGGCGTGCGGTGGCTCATTTCCATGATGCTCATGCCGCGCCCGTGCCAGTCGAGCATTTCCTCGGCGGCCGTCCGCAGCACCGCTTCCGGCAGTGCTGCCGGACCGGCGCTGAAGTTATGCACCCGACTCACTCTGCGGCGTCCTCGCCAATATTATCTGCTGCACCTTCGATGTCATCGCCCTCTGCTGCAGCGCTTTCCGCGGCATTCTCAGCATCCGACTCTGCAACCTTTTCGAGACCGGCGAGCAAGGAACCCTCGTCCAGATTGATCAGCGTCACGCCTTGGGTTGCACGGCTCATTTCACGGATCTGTTCAACGCGGGTACGGATCAGCACGCCGGCATTGGAGATCAGCATGACTTCGTCTTCTTCACGCACGAGGGCAGCACCAACAACCTTGCCATTACGCTCGGAGGTCTGGATGGCAATCATGCCCTTGGTGCCACGGCCGTGGCGGGTGTATTCGGCAATCGGCGTGCGCTTGCCATAGCCGTTTTCGGTTGCGGTGAGCACGCTGAATTCCTCGCTCTCGGCGACCAGCATGGAAATCACACGCTGACCATCCTCAAGCTGCATACCGCGTACGCCGCGGGCTTCGCGGCCCATGGCACGTACATCATCTTCATCAAAACGCACCGCCTTGCCTGCATCTGAGAACAGCATGACGTCATGCTTGCCATCGGTTAGGGCAACGCCAATCAAGTGATCGCCTTCATCCAGTGCAACGGCAATGATGCCTGCCTTACGCGGGTTGGCAAAGTTGGTCAGCGAGGTCTTCTTCACAGTGCCCAGCGCAGTTGCCATGAAAATGAAATGCTCTTCATCGAACTGCTTGACCGGCAGCACCACGGTGATCTTTTCGCCTTCTTGCAGCGGGAAGAGATTGACGATTGGCTTGCCTCGCGAGGTACGCGTGCCTTCTGGCACTTCATAGACCTTCAGCCAATACACACGGCCACGGTTCGAGAAGCAAAGTACGTAATCATGGGTGTTGGCGACGAACATCTTCTCGATGAAGTCGTCGTCCTTCATTGCCGTTGCAGCCTTGCCGCGACCACCGCGCTTCTGGGCGGCGTAGTCATCCAGCGGTTGGCGCTTGATGTAACTACCGTGCGACAGGGTAACGACCATGTCCTGCGGGGTGATCAGATCTTCGATGTTGATATCGGCAGTCGACATCACGATCTCAGAGCGACGGGCATCGCCGAATTGCGTATTGATCAAGCGCAGCTCATCGCCAATGATGGCGGTGATGCGTTCAGGACGAGCCAGAATGTCTAGCAGATCGGCGATCTGCGCCATAACATCCTTGTACTCATTGACGATCTTGTCCTGCTCAAGCCCGGTCAGGCGTTGCAGGCGCAGCTCCAGAATTGCCTGAGCCTGTGCGTCGGACAGGCGATAGCCGTTAGCAGCCATACCGAACTCAGCACCCAAACCATCTGGGCGGAACTTGTTGGCATCAACGCCACCGCTGGCGCGTTGCAGCATGTCTTCGACCAGCTGCGAACGCCAGATGCGCTCCATCAGGCCCTTCTTGGCCTCTGCCGGAGTCGGCGCGGCTTTGATCAGCGCGATGATTTCATCGACGTTGGACAGCGCTACTGCGAGACCTTCAAGAATATGGCCGCGTTCGCGCGCCTTGCGCAGCTCGAACACGGTACGACGCGTAATGATTTCGCGACGATGCGACAAGAAGCACTCCAGCATGCGCTTGAGGTTGAGCAGCTGCGGCCGGCCCTCTACCAACGCGACCATGTTCATGCCGAAGGTGTCCTGCAACTGCGTCATCTTGAACAGGTTATTCAGGATGACATCGGGCATTTCGCCACGCTTCAGCTCGATAACAATGCGCATGCCCGACTTATCGGACTCATCCTGCAGATGGGAAATGCCTTCAACGCGCTTTTCGTTCACTAGCTCGGCAATCTTCTCGAGCAGGGTCTTCTTATTCACCTGATAGGGAATTTCATCGACGATGATTGCCTGCTTGCCATTTGGCAGCTCTTCGATGTGCGTACGGGCACGCATGATGACGCGGCCACGACCCGTCAGATAGCCCTCACGCACGCCGGACAAGCCGTAGATCAGTGCAGCTGTTGGGAAGTCCGGTGCCTGTACGATCTGGATCAGCTCTTCGATGTCGATGGCTGGGTTATCGAGTAGCGCCAGACAGGCATTGAGGACATCGCTCAGGTTGTGCGGCGGAATATTCGTGGCCATACCCACTGCAATACCGGACGAGCCGTTGATCAGCAGATTCGGGATACGTGCCGGCAGAATCAGCGGTTCTTGCTCAGAGCCGTCGTAGTTCGGCCCGAAATCGACGGTTTCCTTGTCGATATCGGCCAGCAGCTCGTGGCCCATCTTGGACATGCGCACTTCGGTGTAACGCATGGCGGCCGCACTGTCGCCATCGACCGAACCAAAGTTGCCTTGACCATCCACCAACATGTAGCGCAGGGAGAAGCTCTGCGCCATACGGACGATGGTGTCATACACGGACTGGTCGCCGTGAGGATGGTACTTACCGATTACGTCACCGACGATACGCGCCGATTTCTTGTAAGCCTTGTTCCAGTCATTGCCGAGCTCGTGCATAGCGAAAAGCACACGGCGATGAACCGGCTTGAGACCATCACGAACATCAGGAAGGGCGCGCCCAACGATCACGCTCATGGCGTAATCGAGATAGGAATGGCGCATTTCATCTTCGAGACTGATGGGTAGGGTCTCTTTGGCGAACACTGTCATAGCTTATTTTTTCCCACGGAAGCAGTGATGGTTATCTAGGGTTTTTTGCTTTCCGAATTTCGTGGCGCGAACAAGAATAACCGGCCTCCCAGCCACTTAATTCCCCACCTTGAAAACACGTTTTCGGGTACAAATTCAAACCTGACGCGGCATTGCTGAAAAACTTCCATATTCTACCACGCCAAGCCCCCAAAACCGACAGCCAAACCACCCGAAAAAGCCCATGAAAACAGGCAAAACCGCAAATCCAGTAGCTGCAAGCCCAGACGTCCCGCAGATGATCGACCTACTGATTCACGCACGCTGGATCATCCCCATTCAACCTGCCGGAATAACGCTGGAAAATCATTCGCTTGCCGTGAACGATGGGCGTATCGTCGGACTGCTACCGCGAAATGAATCCGAAACCCGCTTCAGCGCCGCCGAGGTCGTCGAGCTGGGTCAGCACGTATTGACCCCGGGCTTCGTCAATCTGCACACACATGCGGCCATGACGCTGCTGCGCGGCCTCGCCGATGACCTGCCACTCATGAACTGGCTGCAGGATCGTATCTGGCCAGCGGAAGCCAAACATGTAACGGATGCCTTCGTCTATGACGGCACGCGGCTGGCTGCAGCCGAGATGCTGCGCGGGGGCATCACCTGCTGCAATGACATGTATTTTTTCCCCGACGCTGCCGCTCGGGCATTTGACGCAATGGGCATGCGTGCAATGCTCGGCATCACGGTGTTGGAGTTCCCCACCCGCTATGCCAGCGATGCCAATGACTACCTCAGCAAAGGGCTGGCGGTACGCGATGCCTGGCGCGACCATCCGCTGCTCTCGTTCAGCCTGGCACCCCATGCGCCTTACACGGTCAGCGACACCACCTTTGAACGTATAGCCACTCTTGCTGCTCAGCTCGACCTGCCCGTCCATATTCACGTGCATGAATCACGCAACGAGATTGAAGAAGGGCAAAAACAGTCTGGTATGCGGCCTCTTGCCCGACTGGACAGGCTGGGGCTCGTCAATCCCGCCCTGATTGCAGTACATGCAGTCCATCTCGATACGACGGATCTCGCCTTGCTCGCAAGCACTGGCGCCAGCGTCGCCCACAACCCCACATCGAATATGAAACTCGCCAGTGGCGCCTGCCCCGTCGCAAAACTCGTGGCTCAAGGCATCAATGTGGGATTAGGAACAGATGGCGCTGCCAGCAATAATCGACTCGATATCCTGCAAGAAATGCGACATGCTGCCCTTCTGGCAAAGCTCACCGCCGATGACCCGACAGTGCTGGACGCTCACACTGTCCTTGGCATGGCAACCCTTGGCGGCGCAAAGGCCATGGGGCTCGCTGACGAGATTGGCTCACTAGAAATCGGCAAATATGCGGATTTGTGTGCAATTCGCCTAGATGAGTGGATCGCACAACCTTGTTTCGACCCGGCATCGCACCTGATTTACGTCGCGGGACGCGAGCAAGTTAGCCACGTATGGGTGGCAGGACAGTGTCGCGTAAAAGCCCACACACTCATTGATTTCAACGAAAGTGCATTGCTCGGTACAGTCAACCTGTGGCAAAATAATTTGCAGGTATGAAACGGCTTCCATAGCAGTCCTTGCCGTATCAACCAGTTCAGTGTTAAATGGCATATGCATTAAGGCTATAAAATAGTCATTACCACCGACATGTTGGTGGTCAGTAACCAACATGAAGCTCAACACAACCAGTTCTGTCCGCGTTCGAACGAGGGAAAAAAAATGCTCAAACAAGTCATCAAAAATTCCGTGCTGCTCGCTGCCCTGCTCGGTGCCAGCGCTGCAACTTTTGCCCAAAGCACTCCGGTTGACACCAAGGGCGTCGTCCCTTACGTCATCGATGGTCGTGGCCTAGTTGCCAAGAGCGGTACCGGCCTCTGCTGGCGTACCGGCTTCTGGACTCCAGCTGCCGCTGGTGAAGTCATGGCTGGCAAGCTGCCGGTCGGTTGCGAGTGCGATAAGGATCTGCTGCCGAAGGGCAAGTGTGATGCAGCAGCAGCTGCATCTGCTGCAAAGCCTGCCGCAGCTGCAAAGCCAACAAGCGATAAGATTACCCTGAACGCTGATGCCCTGTTTGACTTCAACAAGGCAGAACTGCGCAAGGAAGGTCTGGTAGCCCTTGATGAGTTTTACAGCAAGGTTAAGCGCATCAAGCTGGAAGTTCTGATCGCTGTTGGCCATGCTGACCGCTTCGGTGATGATGCTTACAATCAAAAGCTGTCCGAAAAGCGCGCTGAAGCTGTTAAGGCTTATCTGGTGAGCAAGGGCATCGACAAGAACCGCATCTACACTGAAGGTAAGGGTGAAAAGAATCCAGTCACCAAGCCTGATCAGTGTAAGGGTCCGAAGAGCGACAAGGTTGTTGCATGCCTGCAACCTGACCGCCGCGTTGATCTCGAAGCTGTTGGCATCTACTCTTGGGAGTAATGCTCACGCCATGCCTCTCTGAGGCATGACCGAAAAGGCCCTGCGATGCAGGGCCTTTTTGTTTTTGGACTCCAATCCAGTTGGCCTTTATTTGCGTTTGTCGTAAGCTTATCGACATGAACAAAACACTCAATGCCGACCCTCAAGAACTCGCCAAATTCGGTGACTTGGCGCACCGCTGGTGGGACCCAAATTCTGAATTTAAGCCGCTGCACGAGATCAACCCACTCCGCTTAGATTGGATAGACTCCATTGCCTCATTAGCAGGCAAAAAAGTCATCGATATCGGCTGTGGCGGTGGGCTCCTGTCCGAAGGGATGGCCACACGTGGTGCGCACGTTACTGGCATCGACTTATCCGAAAAGCCGCTGGGCGTAGCGCGCCTACACTTGTATGAAAGCGGGCTGAGCGTCGACTATCAACTGATCGCAGCCGAAGCCATGGCGGAGCAGCACCCGGGGGCCTTTGATGTAGTCACTTGCCTAGAGATGCTGGAGCATGTTCCAGATCCTGCCAGCGTGATTGCCGCATGCGCCAAGCTCGTCAAGCCCGGCGGGCACGTCTTCTTTTCGACCTTAAACCGAAACCCAAAGTCGTATCTGTTTGCCATCATCGGTGCAGAGTACATTCTGAATCTGCTGCCACGCGGCACACATGATTATGCCAAGTTCATTCGCCCAGCAGAGCTCAGCCGTTACTGCCGTGAAGCGGGTCTTGCAGTCGATGGTGTTCGGGGTATGAGCTACAACCCATTCACTCAGGTGTATAGCCTCGGTAATGACAGCAGCGTTAATTACCTAATGCATACCCATCGCGAACCTGATAATGCCTGAAGCCATTTTTTTTGACCTTGACGGCACCTTGGCTGACACGGCGCCCGACCTCGGAGGTGCGCTGAATCGTGTGCGCATTGAGGATGGCTTGGCACCAGTCCCTCTTGAGCGCCTCAGGCCAGTCATTTCTCATGGTGTCCGTGGCTTGCTCCGCATTGGCTTCGGACTTCATCCAGAAGATGCGCCGTATGCTGCACTTCAAGAGCGCGTCCTAAGCCATTATGAGCAGGCAATCTGTATTGAGACCACACTATTCCCCGGTGTCGCGGAGTTGCTTGCTCTGCTTGATGACAAAGGACTTCCTTGGGGGATCATTACCAATAAGCGGTCGCGCTATACGACACCGCTGGTAGAGGCATTGAGCCTTGCGCATCGGGCAGTCACTGTCGTAAGTGGGGATACTGCAGGTGTTCCCAAACCCGCACCGGAACCCATGCTGTTTGCCTGCAAAGTCGCAGGTGTTGAGCCAAGAAACTGTTGGTATGTTGGTGATGATCTACGTGACATTCAGGCCGCACACGCAGTGAGCATGCCAGCAATTGCGGCCGCTTATGGTTATCTGGGAGACGGCTCCCCACCAGAGCTTTGGAATGCTGATGCACTGGTACAGCACCCGGCAGAAATTGCACGTGTGATCGGCTTGAGTTAGTCCCTCAGCGTACCAAAATCATCCATAATTGAAGCATTCCGTTCAGGGCTGGTGCAATGACTATTCCGGGTTTTGGCGAAAGCGTCGATATCACTGATGCTGAGTATGGCCAGTTTCAGCAACTGATCTATAAAATCGCCGGCATCAGCATGAGCGACAGCAAGCGTACCTTGCTAGTTGGCCGCTTAGGTCGTCGTCTGCGTTTCCACAAGTTATCGAGCTATGGAGACTACTACAAGTTAGTCACCAGCCCGGCGGGCAAGCAAGAATTGCAACAGATGGTCGATCTGCTCACCACCAACGAGACCTATTTTTTCCGCGAGCCTCGTCATTTCGAGTTTCTGACACAAACGGTTCTTGCCAAACATCCAGCAGGTCAGCCCTTCAACGTATGGAGTGGTGCTTCTTCCACCGGCGAAGAGATTTACACACTCTCTATGGTGTTGGCTGACAAGCTCGGGGTTAAAGGAAACTGGTCAGTACTCGGTTCAGACTTAAGCACTCAAGTATTGGCGGTTGCGGAAAAGGGCGAGTACGTCACTGAGCGTACGCGTGGCCTGCCCCCTGCCTATATGAGCAAATATTGCCAAGCAGGAACGGGCGATAAGCAAGGGACTTTCACGATCAATGCTGATCTTAGGCAGCACACAAAATTCCGTCAGATCAACCTGAATCAATCGATTCCAGAGATTGGCAAGTTTCACGTCATTTTTTTGCGTAATGTGATGATTTACTTTGATAACCCAACCAAGCGTCAAGTGGTCAGCAAGCTCATCAGCAAACTGCACCCGGGTGGGTACTTGATCATTGGGCACTCGGAAAGCCTCAACGGCCTGACGGAACAACTCACTGTCGTTCAGCCGACCATCTACAAACTTGCATAACGGGCTGTTTAAGTGGCAGGCTTGGTCTAAACGACGGCTCAGGCCGGCATTTCCCATTCACCCTTGATCAATTTCTCGGCCCAGAATAGGGCCGATATCGTTTTTGCATCGGTGATTTCACCATCGCGGACCGCGAGGACCGCATCCGCCAGACTCAGCTCGACGACCTCGAGAAACTCTTCATCATCTAGGTCGTTGCCTACAAAGCTGAGGCCATGCGCGAGGAAGATTTCTATCTTCTCGTTAGAGTATCCAATACATGGATGCATCGTACCAAGATGCCGCCAGGTCTTTGCTTTGTAACCAGTCTCTTCACGAAGCTCACGTCGAGCGGTGTCAAGAGCAGGCTCACCTGCATCGATTTTACCTGCAGGCATTTCCAGAAAAATCTGCCTTACTGGATAGCGGAACTGACGCTCAAACAATAACTTGCCGTTATCCAGCAGTGCGATCACAACTGCAGCTCCAGGGTGTTCAATCCATTCTCGTATCGCGATGCCACCATCGGGCAACTGCACTCGATCACGATGTGCTTTTAGCAAAACACCTTCGCAGAGTGACTCACTCGACAGCGTCGTTTCGATCAGATCTTCATCAATCATGCTTGCGATGAGGCCACAGATATCGAAATACGAATCCAGGGTACGCTAGGACTAGGAAGAGACAAAAGGTGATTGCATAGAACTCCCACCCTTGCGAGTAGGCAGCGCCATATGCACTGGATTCAAACCAAATGGTCAGAATGCCGAGGAGAAAGTAGAGCACGATCAGCTCAAGCAGTCGTAAATGGATTGGCTTATCCGTTTTCCTGCAAGGGATGCCAAGAAAACTACGTTGCGTGAGGAAGGGAAGATTTGCTGCGCTCAGGGCGGCAATGACAAGCAGGATTTGTGCGGCTGTCATTGCCGGCCTGAAATTTAGATTAGAACAGCGAGCGTGCCAGCGCTTGACGGCAGAGCTGCATCAGTGGTTCTGGGAATGCGCCGAATACAGCAATTGCAATTCCGTTCAAGGACAGCAGAACACGCATATCAATTGATGCATGGATCGGTGCAACATCATTGGGTGCATCAAAATACATGAGCTTGACGACGCGCAGGTAGTAGAACGCCCCTACGAGGGAGAATGCAACTGCAAGCACAGCCACCCAAACGAGATTCGCCGCAACAGCTGACAACAGTACAGAGAACTTGGCGAAGAAGCCAACGAAGAACGGAATACCTGCCATCGAGAACATGGTCATCATCATTACTGCCGCATACCATGGACTGCGTTGATTCAGCCCCTTGAGGTCCTCTAGATTTTCAACATCGTAACCAGACCGTGACAGCAGCAGCAGAATGCCGAAACCTGCAAGCGACATCAGCACATAAGCGACCATATAGTAGAAAGCTGACGTATAAGCCTCAAGTGCAAGCGCGGCATGACCATTGAATACACCTGTGGTGAATGCCAGCAGCATGAACCCCATATGCGATATTGCAGAGTAAGCAAACATGCGCTTGATGTTGGTTTGTGCAATTGCAGCCAGATTACCCACAATAATAGACAGCACAGCCATGATCAAAAGCATCGGCTGCCACTGTTCAGCCAGTGGGATGGTGCCAAACACCAGCAAACGCATGATCATTGCAAACGCAGCAAGCTTAGGTGCCGAGCTGATGAACAGAGTCATCGGGGTCGGGGCGCCATGATAGACATCTGGTACCCACATGTGGAATGGCACTGCACCCAGCTTGAATGCCAAACCAGATACGAGGAATACCAAACCGAATACCAGCACGATGCCATTTGCCTGGCCCATCGCCAGTGCCTGCAGAACACCATTAATTTCAAGCGTGCCTGTTGCGCCATACATCATGGACATGCCGTAGAGCAGCAAGCCCGAAGCTAACGCGCCCAGAATGAAGTACTTCATGGCAGCTTCTGTCGAGCGGGCCGAGTCACGATCCATGGCAACCAACGCATAGATCGACAGCGACATCAATTCAAGACCGAGATATACAGTCAGGAAATGGCCAGCAGAAATCATGACCATCATGCCGAGTGTGGCAAACAGAACGAGCAGGTAGTACTCAGCCTTGTCCAGTCCACGATCACGCAAATAGCCACGGGAATAGACAAGTACGGCAGCCACTGAGCCGTAGACCAGCATCTTTAGCAGGTCTGCAAAGGCATCGTCGATAAACATACCGCTGAAGGTCGTATTGACCTCACCAGTTGCCGTGAGCGCAGTAAGCGCAGCACAACCAAAGAGCGTCATCAGAGACAGGGCAGCAACGAGACCGCGGGAAGCGGCACCCATGATCACATCGACCAGCAGAATGGCACATGCCATCGTCAGCAGGAAGATTTCCGGGTATGCCGGTGCGAGATCAGGTGGGACGAAATTAGTCAGCATAGTTATTCAGTCGTCAGAGCTTGCTCACTGCCACGTGCTTGAGCAGATTATCAACCGAGGCGTGCATAACGTCGGTAAAGGGATAGGGATACAGGCCCATTGCCAGCACAGCAATGGCCAGGATGCCAAGGATCAGGAATTCACGGCTATTGATGTCGCTCATTTCAGCGACATGCGGATTGGTGATTTCACCGAAAACAACGCGTTTGTACATCCAGAGGGTATAAGCAGCGCCAACGATCAAGGTTGTTGCGGCTGCAAAACCGATCCAGAAGTTGTACTTGACAGCACCCAGAATTACCATGAACTCACCGACGAAACCTGAAGTTGCTGGTAGACCAGAGTTAGCCATCGAGAACAACAAGAAGAACGCGGCGAATTTAGGCATGACGTTCACAACACCGCCGTAATCGGCAATCTGACGGCTGTGTAGACGGTCGTACAGGACGCCGATACACAGGAACATAGCGCCGGAGACGAAGCCGTGCGAAATCATCTGCACCAAGGCACCTTCAATACCGAGCTGGTTGAAGATGAAGAAACCCAGCGTAACGAAGCCCATGTGCGAAATTGAGGAGTACGCAACCAGCTTCTTCATATCCTGCTGAACCAGAGCAACGAAGCCGATGTAAATGACAGCAATCAGCGAAAGCGTAATCATCAACGGCGCGAAATATTGGCTAGCATCTGGGGCAATGGGGAGTGAGAAACGCAGGAAGCCATAGGCACCGAGTTTCAGAGCAATCGCAGCCAGCACGACCGAGCCGCCGGTAGGCGCTTCGACGTGGGCGTCGGGCAGCCAAGTGTGCACCGGCCACATTGGCACCTTGACAGCAAAAGCAATCAAGAAGGCAAAGAACAAATAGCTCTGCGGGCCCATGCCAATCTTTAACTCATGCCAATCTAGGATATTGAAGCTGCCATTGGAAGCCATGAAGAGGTAGATCAAGGCAATCAGCATCAGCAACGAGCCAAGGAGCGTGTAAAGGAAGAACTTGAAAGCTGCGTAGACGCGGTTCGGTCCGCCCCAGATGCCAATGATGATGTACATCGGTATCAGCGACGCTTCAAAGAACACGTAGAACAGCACGCCATCCAGCGAAGAGAAAATACCGTTGATCAGACCTGACATAGCCAAAAACGCGGCGAGGTACTGAGCAACCTTAGTGTCAATCACCTGCCATGCTGCCAGCACCACGAAAATGGTGATGAAGCTATTGAGCAGAATGAAGAGGACCGAAATGCCGTCAACACCAAGGTGGTAATTGATATTGAAGCGAGGGATCCAGTTGTATAGCTCGACAAACTGCATACCAGCAACAGCTGTGTCAAAGCCTGTGTACAAGGGGATCGTAACAAGGAAGGCGACTATCGCGCTAATCAACGCGATAGGACGAGCCAGATGGGCGTTTCTGTCATTACCGGTCATCAGCACGACAAGCGCGCCGATGATCGGGGTCCAGATAGCAAGACTGAGAAGTGACGAATTCATTTTTGTGTATTTTCAGACAGCCGCGATCAGAGAACAAAACGCCGGAGCCATACGACATAGACATAAGTCAGCAGTGCGAACACACCGAAGATCATGGCGAAGGCATAGAAGTAGAGATGGCCGGTCTGGATGAGACGCGTCAGCTTGGCAATGGCGCCAACTGTACGTGCTGCTCCATTGACGAGCAATCCGTCGATAACCGTCTGGTCGCCAGCCTTCCACAGGCCACGACCCAGCGCGCGCGAACCTGCCATCACGACGACTTCATTAAAGCGGTCGAAGTAATACTTGTTGTCCAGCAGGGTATAGATCGGTCCAACCGCCTTCTTGATGGCAGCAGGAATATGCGGGGCCTTGAGGTAAAAGAACCAGGCAACAGCAACACCGCTGATCGCAAGCCAAAACGGCAGGGTCTGCAGGCCATGGATAGCCATTGCTGCTGCACCATGGAATACTTTGTCAAGCTCGGCAAGACCTGGATGCTTGGCTGCGTCGATATATACGGCAGTACCGAACCAATCGCCAAACAGCATTGGTTCAATGGCGATGTAACCAATAATCACCGAAGGAATCGCAAGCAGAACCAACGGCAGGGTTACAACCCAAGGAGACTCATGCGGCTTACCGCCATGACCATGATCATCATGGCCATGATCATCGTGTGCGTGATCACCGTGGTCATCCGCATGTGCATCTGCGTGATGTGCATCCGGATTCTGGTCGTAACGCTCTTCACCGTGGAAAACGAGGAAGTACATGCGGAACGAATAGAAAGCCGTGATAAAGACACCCGCCACAACCGCGAAGTAGGCATAGCCACTGCCCCATAGATGGGAGAAGTGAACCACTTCGATAATCGAGTCCTTTGAATAAAATCCTGACAGGAAGGGGAAACCGATCAGTGCAAGCGAGCCGAGCAAGGATGTGATCCAGGTGATCGGCATGTACTTGCGTAGGCCCCCCATGTAACGGATGTCCTGATTGTGATGGCAGCCCATGATGACCGAACCAGCACCCAAGAACAGCAGCGCCTTGAAGAAAGCGTGGGTCATCAAGTGGAATACGGCGACCGAATAGGCCGACACACCGAGTGCTACCGTCATGTAACCCAATTGGGAAAGCGTGGAGTAGGCAACCACACGCTTGATGTCGTTCTGGATAATCCCAAGGAAACCCATGAACAGCGCAGTCGTGGCACCAATTACCAACACAAAGGACAACGCAGTATCAGACAGCTCAAACAGCGGCGACATACGCGTGACCATGAAGATACCTGCCGTCACCATCGTTGCAGCATGGATCAGTGCGGAAATCGGGGTCGGGCCTTCCATTGAGTCTGGCAGCCAGATATGAAGTGGCACTTGTGCCGACTTACCCATGGCGCCAATGAACAGGCTTATACAGATAGCCGTTATCAAGGGCCAACCGGTAACGGCCTCAGTCATTGCTGCCAACTCATGACGCTTTTCGAACACTTCGAAGTAATCCAGCGAACCCGCATAGGCTGCAACAAGACCTATACCAAGGAGAAAGCCGAAGTCACCGACGCGATTAACCAGAAACGCCTTCAAGTTTGCGTAGATTGCGGTTGGCTTGGTGTACCAGAAGCCAATCAGCAGGTACGAAACCAGACCCACCGCCTCCCAACCAAAGAACAGTTGGACAAAGTTGTTGCTCATCACGAGCATCAGCATTGAGAAGGTGAACAGCGAAATGTAGCTGAAGAAACGTTGATAGCCTGGATCTTCGTGCATATAGCCGATGGTGTAAATGTGGACCATCAACGATACGAATGTCACGACCAGCATCATCATGACTGTCAGCTTGTCAATCAGGAAACCAACCTCGAACTTGAGGCCACCAGCTTCCATCCAAGTATAAACAGAGCCATTGAAGGTATTGCCAGCCTGGACATCCTGAAAGATGATGACCGAGAGCACAAAGGCAATAGCCACGCCTAAGATGGTGACGGTATGGGCGCCGGCACGGCCAATCTGCTTGCCGAACAGGCCGGCAAGGATGGCGCCGGCCAGAGGCGCCAGCGGCACAAGCAGGTAAAGCGTCTGCATATCCATTATTTCTGCGAGCCCCTTGTTAGCCCTTGAGGCTGTCGAGATCGTCGACGTGAATAGTCGACAGGTTGCGGAAGAGAACCACCAGAATGGCTAGGCCGATTGCGGCCTCTGCAGCTGCCACCGTCATAATGAAGACGACGAACAACTGGCCATTGATGTCATTGAGATAGCTTGAGAAGGCGGCGAAATTCATATTCACGGCCAAAAGCATCAGTTCAATCGCCATCAGCAGCACGATCAGATTCTTGCGATTCAGGAAGATACCAACCACTGCGATTGCAAACAGGATGGCGCCCAGAATCAGATAATGCGACAGGGAAATCATGCCTTGCCTCCTTCTTGAGCATCGGCAGCAGGCGTCGCAGGGGCTTCAACCACGGCGTCCATCTTGACGATGCGCCAGCGATCAGCAGCCTTGACCCGCACTTGCAGAGATGGATTCATCGCCTTATTGTCCTTACGCTGACGCAGCGTCAGAAGAACAGCGGCAATCAGTGCCACCAACAGAATGACCGAAGCCAGTTCAAACGGATAAACGTAATCGGTGAAGAGCAGACGACCCAGCTCCTTGGTATTACTGTAATCAGCTGCAGGGACTGCCGGTGCCGGCAATGCTTCCAGACCAAAGTAACGGCCGCCGAGAATCAGGGCCATTTCACCAGCCATGATGAGGCCGATGACGGCACCAACTGGCAGATAGCTCCAAAAACCTTGGCGCAGTCGCTCGATATTGATATCCAGCATCATGACCACAAACAGGAACAGCACCATCACTGCGCCGACATAGACCATGACCAACATGATGGCGAGGAACTCGGCGTGAAGCAGCATCCACAGGCCAGCTGCATTAAAAAAGCTGAGTACTAGGAACAGTACCGCATGCACCGGGTTACGAGCCGTAATAACGCGTAACGCCGACAGCACCAGTATCGATGCAAATACGTAGAAGAGTACGGTTGGGAAGTCCATTGTCATTACCGGAACTTGGCGTCCGCCTCGCGGTCGGCAGCGATCTGATCTTCGTATCGGTCGCCGTTCGCCAGCAGCATCTGCTTGGTGTAATAGAGATCGCCACGGGTTTCGCCGTGATATTCAAAGACACGGGTCTCAACGATGGCATCGACCGGACAGGCTTCTTCACAGAAACCGCAGAAGATGCACTTTGTCAGATCAATGTCATAACGCGTCGTGCGACGGGTATTGTCGTCGCGCTGAGCCGATTCGATGGTGATAGCCATGGCAGGACACACCGCCTCGCAGAGTTTGCAAGCAATGCAACGCTCTTCGCCATTAGGATAGCGGCGCAAGGCGTGCAAGCCACGGAAACGATGACTCTGCGGGGTCTTCTCTTCTGGGAACTGAACAGTGATCTTGCGCGCAAACATATAGCGCCCTGTCACTGACATACCCTTGAGCAGCTCCTTGAGCAGAAGACTGCTGAAATATTCTTTCATTGCACCCATTGGGCAGGCTCCATTACTTCCAGATGTTCAACGGGGACAGCATCCACAGACCGACCACAAGGATCCAGGCCAAGCAGATCGGCACAAACACCTTCCAACCCAGACGCATGATCTGGTCGTAACGGTAGCGCGGGAACGTTGCCCGGAACCACAGGAACAGGAAGATGATGAATGAGGCTTTGAGGAAGAACCACAAGAAGCTGTCGGGCAAGAACGATACCGGCGACAACCAACCACCCAAGAAGAAGGTGGTGGTCATTGCGGCGATCAGCCACATATTGCCGTACTCAGCGAGGAAGAACAGAGCGAACGACATGCCCGAGTATTCAACCATGTGGCCAGCCACGATTTCGGACTCACCTTCAACCACGTCGAACGGCGCACGACAGGTTTCAGCCACGCCAGAAACGAGGTAGACAATGAACATCGGCAGCAGCGGCAGCCAGTTCCACGAGAAGAACGTGGCACCGCGCTGAGCTTCAACGATAGTATTGAGATTGAGGCTGCCGGATACCATCAGGACGGTAATCAGGGCCATACCCATCGATACTTCGTAGGAAACCATCTGACCGGCCGCACGCATGGCACCGAGGAAGGAGTACTTCGAGTTCGATGCCCAACCAGCGATAATTACACCGTAAACACCCAGCGACGAAACTGCGAGCAGGTACAGGACGCCTGCATCGATATTTGCCAACACCCACTCTTCCGAAAAAGGAATCACCGCCCATGCTGCCAGTGCGGGAGCAATTGCCATGATCGGGCCGAGGATGTATAGGCCCTTGTTAGCACGGGTTGGGAAAATGATTTCCTTGAGCAACAACTTCACGCCGTCAGCGATCGGTTGCAGCAGACCCAGTGGCCCCACCCGGTTCGGGCCAATGCGGACGTGCATCCAAGCCAGAATCTTGCGTTCAGCCAGCGTCAGGTAGGCAATACAGAGCATCAGTGGGGCAACGATCAAGACAACTTTGATCACCGTCCACAACGTGATGGAAACCTCTGGCCACCATGCACCGAACAGCGGGGCAACGTTTTGGTTAATCAGTGCGAGTACAGCATCCATTTATGCACGCTCCACGCTGATTTGACCAAACATCGAACCCAGTGCGATGGTCGCCTCATGAGCTGCAGCAACACGCACTGCACCCTCCGGCACAGATGCATCAATCTTGAGCGCCAACTTGACCTCTGCACCACCCTGCTTAACCGTTACTTCGTTAGCGCCATCCAAGCCTAGCTTTGCGGCTGTCACAGCACTGATGCGTGCAGCTGGAGTAGAAGCATCACGCGAGCGTTGCAGGCTAACTGCGCGGCGAACCAAGCTATCTGCAAAGTAGATTGGCACATCTGCAACGCGCTCGACACCATTGGCAGCAGCCGGCAGACTGACGGTGCCGGTCACGCCATTGTTGAGGCCAGTGGCGAACTCGACATCACCGCCCAACACTTCATTGCGGACATCTTCGCTGCTGTTGTAATCAAAGCCAGCAAGATCCAGCACATTGCCGAGAACACGCAGCACCTTCCAGCCCGGACGTGCTTCGCCAAGCGCCTTTGCCACGGCATTGAAACTCTGGACACGACCTTCGGTGTTGATGAAAGTACCTGAGGTTTCGGTGAAAGGCGCAATCGGCAACAGCACGTCTGCGTATTCAAGTGCAGCGTCAGACTTGAATGCCGAGAAAACCGCAACCATTGCAGCATCCTTCAATGCGGCTGCAGCTTGAGCGCCATTGGCGGCATCAAGTTCAGGCTCAGCATTGAAGACCAGATATGCCTTACGCGGCTGAGCAAACATTTGCGCAGCGTTGAGGCCGGTTGGCGTGGCCTTAGCCACATACCCACCAACCGAGTTGGCTGCTTCACCGAGGAAGCCTGACTTTCCGCCCAACAGCGCAGCAAGTTGCTGCGCCAGCACTTCAAGCATCGCAGCTTGCGGATGCTGCTGCGCAAAATTACCGAGGAATACGCCAGTGTTGCCACCGGACACCAAGCTTTCGGCGATTTTTTCAGCCGCTGCCGAAACGGTGACAGCAGCGATAGCAGCATCAACGTTTGCGCCCTTCTTGCCTGCAACGGCCTTGACCACTTCAGCCAGAAGTTTCGGCAACTGTGAAGGCAGACCAACCGCTTTGAGTGCGTTCTTGATCAGTTGATCATCATCGGCAGCGTTGATGAGCGAGACTTGCGTCCCACGCTTCGCTGCTTGACGTAGGCGTTGTGCCAGCAAGGGGTGATCCTTGCGCAGGAAGGAACCAACAACCAAGACACGATCCAGCTTGGAAAACTCTGCAACAGACAGGCCCAACCAAGGAGTGCCAGCGCGCTTGCCATCAAGCGAGAAATCGCTTTGACGCAGACGGAAATCTACGTTACCGGAGCCAAGCGCACGCGTAAGCTTTTGTGCAAGGAAAATCTCTTCCAGGGTCGAGTGCGGCGAGACCAAGGTACCAATGGCATCAGCGCCATGGTTTTTGACAACATCTCGCAACGCATGGCCAATGTAGTCAAGTGCAACATTCCACTCGGTCTCAACCCACTGACCACCTTGCTTGACCATTGGCTTGGTCAGGCGCTCTTCAGAATTAAGCGCTTCGTACGAGAAGCGGTCCTTGTCAGACAGCCAGCACTCGTTGATATCTTCATTTTCCAGCGGCAGCACGCGTAGCACCTTATCGTGCTTAACCTGAACAACCAAATTGCTGCCTAGACCATCATGTGGGCTGACCGACTTACGACGTGCCAGTTCCCAGGTGCGTGCAGCGAAGCGGAATGGCTTAGAGGTCAGTGCACCAACCGGGCACAGATCGATGATATTACCGGACAGTTCCGAATCAACGGTCTTTTCAATGAAGGGCATGATCTCGGCGTGTTCGCCACGACCCGCCTGCCCCATCTCCATTTCACCGGCGATTTCGGTAGTGAAGCGTACACAACGCGTGCAGTGAATGCAGCGAGTCATGTCGGTGTTCACCAAGGAACCCAGATTCTTGTTGAAAACGACGCGCTTTTCTTCCTGATAGCGCGAAGCAGCGCCACCGTAGCCCACTGCCAGATCTTGCAGCTGGCATTCGCCGCCCTGATCACAGATCGGGCAGTCAAGCGGGTGATTAATCAGCAGGAACTCCATCACGCCCTTCTGTGCCTTCACGGCCAGATCGGAGTGCGTGAAAACCTTCATTCCATTAGCAACTGGCGTAGCGCAGGCAGGCAACGGCTTAGGCGCCTTCTCTACCTGAACCAGACACATGCGACAGTTTGCCGCGATGGACAACTTCTTGTGGTAACAGAAGTGCGGGATATAGGTGCCAGCCTCATGGGCGGCATCCATGATGGTGCTGCCTTCGGCAACCTGCATCGACTTACCGTCGATTTCGATTTCTAGCATGACGGGCCTACGTAGAAAGTGCTGCCAGCGCGCTGCACATCAGGCGGCACGAGGCAATGCTTGTTTTCAATGTGGTATTCGAATTCGCTCTGGAAGTGCTTGATAAAACTACGCACCGGCAGGGAAGCGGCATCGCCGAGGGCACAGATGGTCCGACCCATAATGTTGTCGGTCACACTGTTGAGCAAATCAAGATCTTCTGGACGGCCAAGACCGTTTTCGATGCGATGCACGACGCGATACAGCCAGCCAGTACCTTCACGGCATGGCGTGCATTGCCCACAGGACTCTTCAAAGTAGAAGAAGGACAAACGCTCAAGCGCCTTAACCATACAGACCGTTTCATCCATCACGATGATGGCGCCTGAACCGAGCATGGAACCCGCCTTGGCGATGGAGTCATAGTCCATCGTGCTGTCCATCATGATGTCGCCGGGCAGCACCGGCGCAGATGAACCACCAGGAATCACTGCCTTCAACTTGCGACCACCTCGCATGCCACCAGCCATTTCCAGCAGCTCTGCAAAGGGCATGCCCATCGGAATTTCGTAGTTGCCTGGCTTGTTAACATGACCAGAAATCGAGAACAGCTTGGTACCACCATTATTGGGCTTACCAAGGTTCAGGTATTGCTCGCCACCCATCTTGAGGATGTAAGGGACAGCAGAAAACGTTTCGGTGTTGTTGATGGTTGTCGGACGGCCATACAAACCAAATGTGGCCGGGAATGGCGGTTTGAAGCGTGGCTGACCCTTCTTACCTTCGATCGATTCAAGCAAACCAGTTTCTTCGCCGCAAATATAGGCGCCGTAACCATGGTGAGCAAACAGTTCGAAGTTAAAACCACTGCCTAGGACGTTTTGACCAATCAGGCCAGCTGCGCGCGCCTCATCCAGCGCATCTTCAAAACGCTTGTAAATTTCGAAAACTTCACCGTGAATGTAGTTGTAGCCACGATTTGCACCGATGGTGTAGGCAGCGATTGCCATGCCTTCGATGACAGAGTGCGGGTCGAAACGAAGCAGATCACGGTCTTTGAAGGTACCAGGTTCGCCTTCGTCAGAGTTGCAGACGATGTACTTGTCGCCGCTCACGCCCTTAGGCATGAAGCTCCACTTCAAGCCTGTGGGGAAGCCTGCACCACCACGACCACGGAGCACCGACGCCTTTAGCTCGGCAATAATATTTTCTGGTGGCGTTTTCTCAGCCAGAATTTTGCGCAGGGCTTGGTAGCCGCCACGCGCCTCGTATTCCTTGATGCCCCAACCGGCATCACCCTTTTCCCAGCCAACAGTCAGCAGGGGGTTCTTGGTAGCGATCAGCGCCATCTCAGTTGCACTCCGCCAGTAGCTTGTCGATCTGTTCCGGTGTCATGAAACTGCACATGCGCTTGTTATTCACCAGCAGTACCGGTGCGTCACCACAGGCACCCATGCATTCCCCCTCTTTCAGGGTGAACTTGCCATCGGCAGTGGTTTCGTTGAAATCGATACCCAGCTTTTCCTTTACATAGTCAGCGGCATGGACGCCACCCGACAGGGCACAAGGAAGATTGGTACAGACGGTCAGCTTGTATTTGCCGACCGGATTCAGATCGTACATGTTGTAAAAGCTGGCTACCTCATACGCGGCGATCGCCGGCATTTCGAGGTAGGTAGCAACATATTCGATGAGGTCACGAGGCAACCAGCCCTTTTCATCCTGGGCAATTGCCAGCGCAGCCATTACGGCAGACTGCTTCTGGTCCGCCGGATACTTGGCGACTTCGCGATCAATCAGTTTGAGTGCTTCTTGGCTCAGCATGGTCTTATCTGTCAATTTCACCGAACACGACGTCCATGGTTCCGATGATGGTAACTGCATCGGCAATCATGTGACCCTTGGCCATCTCATCCATAGCGGAGAGATGCACATAACCAGGCGCACGAATCTTCAAGCGGTAAGGCTTGTTTGCGCCATCGGAAATTGCGTAGATACCGAACTCGCCCTTCGGATGCTCGACTGCAGCATAGGCTTCACCTGCTGGCACATGCATGCCTTCGGTGAATAGCTTGAAGTGGTGAATCAGCTCTTCCATATTGCCCTTCATCGACTCGCGCGACGGCGGGGCAATCTTGTGATTCTCGGTAATGACCGGACCCGGATTCTTACGTAGCCAGTCAATACACTGCTTGATGATGCGATTTGATTGACGCATTTCAAACATGCGAACCAAGTAGCGATCGTAGGAATCACCATTGACACCAACAGCAATGTCGAAATCCATACGATCGTACACTTCGTACGGCTGCTTCTTGCGCAGATCCCACTCAATACCGGAACCACGCAGCATCGCACCAGTCAAGCCCATGTTGAGGGCACGCTCAGGGGAGATGACGCCAATACCGACGGTACGCTGTTTCCAGATACGATTGTCCGTGAGCAGCGTTTCGTACTCGTCAATGTAGGTCGGGAAACGCTTCGTGAAGTCCTCCAAGAAATCCAGCAATGAGCCTTGACGGGCTTCATTGAGTTCCTTGATGGCAGACGCATTCTTGAACTTGTTCAGCTGATACTGCGGCATGGTGTCCGGCAGATCACGATAGACACCACCCGGACGGTAGTAGGCAGCATGCATACGCGCACCCGACACCGCCTCATAGGCATCCATCAGATCCTCGCGCTCGCGGAAGGTGTACAACACCATGGCCATAGCACCCACGTCGAGGGCATGACAACCGACCCACAGTAAGTGATTGAGGATGCGCGTCACCTCATCAAACATCACGCGGATGTATTGAGCACGCTCAGGGACTTCGAGATTCAACAGCTTCTCGATGGCCATGCAGTAAGCATGCTCGTTACACATCATCGACACGTAATCGAGACGATCCATGTAAGGAACAGACTGCACCCAGGTACGAGTCTCGGCCAGCTTTTCGGTGGCGCGATGCAGTAGGCCAATATGCGGATCGGAACGAACGATGACTTCACCATCAAGCTCAAGCACCAGACGCAACACACCGTGCGCGGCCGGGTGCTGAGGACCGAAGTTCAGCGTGTAATTTTGAATCTCAGCCACGGCCATCCACCTTTCCGTATTGCTCTTCGCGCACGATGCGCGGCGTCACTTCACGTGGTTCGATGGTCACAGGCTGATAGACAACCCGCTTCTGCTCATCGTCATAGCGCATTTCAACGTAGCCTGAAATCGGGAAATCCTTGCGGAACGGGTGACCGACAAAACCGTAATCGGTAAGAATCCGACGCAAGTCGGCGTGGCCGTCATACATGATCCCGTACAGATCGAACGATTCACGCTCAAACCACTCAGCTGCCGTCCAGATGCCAGTTACCGAGGCAATCACAGGGAAAGCATCATCCGCAGAAAATGCACGGACGCGCAGACGCCAGTTGTGCTTGATCGAGAGAAGATGAACCACAGTCGCATAGCGCAAGCCGCTATAACCGGTATAGGTCGAGTAGTCGACACCGCACAGATCGATCAGCTGCTCAAAAGCAAGCGCTTCATGGTCGCGCAGCGTGCGCATTACATCGGCGTAGTGATCAGCCGACACTTCAATGGTCACCTCACCAAACGCAGTTACCGGAGCGGCAATGCGCTCAGCAAAAACGTCCACGAGGGACTGACTTAGCTTTTCGAGCTTGGCACTCATGGCAAATTAGCGGGCAATGGTGTAAGTACGCTTGATCTTATTCTGCAATTGGATAATCCCATACAGAAGCGCTTCAGCCGTCGGCGGGCAGCCCGGTACATAAACATCAACCGGGACAATACGGTCACAACCGCGCACAACGGAATAGGAATAATGGTAGTAACCACCACCATTGGCACAAGAACCCATGGAGATGACCCAACGCGGCTCAGGCATCTGGTCATAGACCTTGCGCAAGGCCGGCGCCATCTTATTGGTCAGCGTGCCAGCGACAATCATCACGTCCGACTGACGCGGGCTGGGCCGAAACACCACGCCAAAGCGATCAAGGTCATAACGGGAGCAGCCAGCATGAATCATTTCTACTGCACAACAGGCCAAACCGAATGTCATCGGCCACAGAGAACCGGTACGGGTCCAGTTAATCAGCTTATCGAGGGTTGTGGTAACAAAACCCTCTTGAAGAACGCCTTCAATACTCATATGCCATCACTCCCAATCTAGGGCGCCCTTGGCCCACGCATAAACATAACCAACCACCAGAATGGTCAGAAATATCAGCATTTCGATAAAGCCAAAGAACTTGATCGAGTCGGTCGCAACAATTTCCCGGAAAATCGAAGCCCAAGGAAACAGGAACGCAACTTCAAGATCAAAAAGAATGAAGATGATGGCGATCAGGTAGTAGCGCACATCGAACTTCATGCGCGCGTCTTCGAAGGCTTCGAAGCCGCACTCATAAGGTGACAGCTTTTCGCTGTCAGGGCGATGTGGCGCCAGAATGCGCCCAAGAATGATCGGCGCACAACCAACAGCCAAGCCGACCAGAATAAAGACCAGAACAGGGAAGTAGTTTTCCAACATCGTGGTTATGCCACTCTTTATTCGTTAGATCGCCACCGGAGCAGCGAAAGAAAAACCCAAACAACACAACTACTGTACGACTTTTTATGAACTTACACCAAACATGGTGCCGACGATGAGACTCGAACTCATACGGCTTTCGCCACTACCCCCTCAAGATAGCGTGTCTACCAATTTCACCACGTCGGCACTGCAAAACATAAGCTCGTTCAAACGGCAGAAATTATAGCCCACTCAGGCGCCACCTGACGACAGGTTTGCAATTTTTTTACTTCGGAATGTCGCTCGTACGTGGGTCTACAGCCGGCGCCGGTCCTGCTGGCACGTCATTCGCCCGCTCAACCTTGATACTGTCAACAACGCTACCGGTATGAGGCTGTTTGCCAGCAAGATAGTTCAATCCTAGGCACGTAATAAAGAAGACGGTTGCCAATGCACCCGTTGCTTTGGAAAGAAAGTTCGACGAGCCGCTTGCACCGAACAGACTGCCGGAGGACCCGCTACCGAATGCGGCGCCCATGTCAGCGCCCTTGCCGTGCTGCATCAGCACCAGACCAATGACGCCAATGCCCGACAACACATTGATGGCCAATACCAGTGAATACATATAAACCGCCTTTCAGTTAAATCAGACTGCCGCGATGATGGCCAGAAACTCATCAGCCACCAGCGAAGCACCACCCACCAGCCCACCATCAATATCCGGTTGGGCAAATAACGCTTGCGCATTGGCGGCCTTGACACTGCCGCCGTACAAAATTCTTAACTTCGCAGCCACTTCCGCATCGGCGGTCGCTACCCGGCCACGCAACAAGGCATGCACTTCCTGAGCCTGCTCAGGACTCGCGGTACGCCCGGTACCAATGGCCCATACCGGCTCATATGCGAGCACAGCCTTATCGAGGGCCTCAACACCACAGCCCCGTAAGACAGCATCCAGCTGCCGTACAACCACTGCGGCAGTCTGCCCTGCATCACGCTCGGCCAGCGTTTCGCCGACACAAATGACGGGGCAGACCCCGCCTGCCAGTGCTGCCTTAACCTTGGCAACCACCAGTGCATCATCCTCGGCATGCAGGGTTCGCCGCTCGCTGTGTCCAATCAGCACATAGCTGCACGCAAAATCAGCCAGCATCGCCACCGACACCTCGCCGGTAAAGGCACCCTGCCCTTGGGCTGACACATCCTGCGCACCCCAGGCAACTGCGCTACCCGACAGCAAAGCCTGTGCTTGATACAGGTAAGGAAACGGCACACAAACGGCAACGTCAGCGCCCTGCCCCACCCCAGCGCCAAGCGCCTTAAGGAGAGAGTCATTGCCGGCGACAGAACCGTACATCTTCCAGTTACCCACGACCAGCTTGCGCCGCATAGAACTGCCCAGAAAGAAAAACCCGCGGATTATAGCTTCCGCGGGTTCTTTTAGCCAGCGCGCCCTTCAGGCGCCAAGGTAAAAATTAACCAAAACGGCCGGTGATATAGTCTTCGGTCTGCTTTTTCTGAGGCTTGATGAAGATCTGATCAGTCACACCAAACTCGATCAGCTCGCCCAGATACATGTATGCCGTGAAGTCAGAAATACGGGCGGCCTGCTGCATGTTGTGGGTAACAATGGCAATGGTGAACTCGCCCTTTAGCTCGGAGATGAGCTCTTCAATACGCATGGTCGAGATCGGATCAAGCGCCGAGGTCGGCTCGTCGAGTAGCAGCACTTCAGGCTTCACGGCCACGGCACGGGCAATACACAGCCGTTGCTGTTGCCCACCCGACAAGCTCATACCACTCTGGTTGAGTTTGTCCTTAACCTCATCCCACAAGGCCGCCTTGCGCAGCGCCCATTCGACGCGCTGCGTCATTTCACCTTGACTCAGACGCTCATGCAGACGCACACCGAAGGCGATGTTCTCGAAAATCGACATCGGGAACGGGGTAGGCTTCTGAAACACCATGCCGACCTTGGCGCGCAGGCTGTTCAGATCCATCTTCTTGTCGAGGATATTCTGATTTTCCAGCAATAGTTCGCCGGTCGCGCGTTGTTCAGGATACAAGTCATACATGCGGTTCATGGTCCGCAGCAGGGTGGATTTGCCACAACCTGACGGGCCGATAAAGGCAGTCACATTCGACTTGTAAATTTCGAGATTGATGTTCTTAAGGGCGTGATACTTGCCGTAGAAGAAATCAAAATTGCGGAATGCGATTTGGGTATCAAGCATCACAGCGTTCTCGTTCATCATTATTTACTCGATTCTTTCACAGTTTTTCGGTTTTCACTGCTTGTGCTTGGCACGGAACAGGACGCGCGCAAGGATGTTCAGGCTCAAGACGCCGAGGGTGATCAGGAACACACCCGCCCAGGCCAGTGCCTGCCAGTCCTCGTAAGGACTCATGGCAAACTTGAAGATCACCACCGGCAGCGTTGCCATCGGTTCATTCAGGTTGGCGTTCCAGAACTGGTTGGACAATGACGTAAACAACAGTGGGGCAGTTTCGCCGGAGATACGAGCAATCGCCAGGAGCACGCCGGTCATGACACCTGCCAAGGAAGCCCGCAGCGTGACACGGCCAACCACAGCCCACTTTGGTGCACCCAGTGCAAAGGCAGCTTCACGCATGGCGTTGGGCACCAAGATCAGCATATTTTCGGTAGTACGAATCACCACCGGGATGACGATCAGCGACAAGGCAAACACACCCGCCATGGCTGAGAAGTTACCCATGTGCGCGACATAAGCTTCATACACAAACAGACCGATGATGATGGAAGGCGCCGACAGCAACAGGTCGTTCACGAAGCGAGTGGTCTTACCCAGCCAGTTGTGTCTGCCGAACTCAGCCAAATAGATGCCAGCGAAGATTCCGATGGGGGTGCCCACCAGCACGGCCAGCGACACGATCATCAGACTGCCGGCAATCGCATTAGCCAAGCCACCTTCAGTGCTGCCCGGAGGAGGCGTCATAGAAGTGAAGAGTTGCAGGGAGATGCCAGATAAGCCTAGGTCAATCGTAGTCCAGAGAATCCAAACCAGCCAGAACAGGCCGAACAGCATTGCGGCCATCGAGATGGTCAAGGCTAGCCGGTTCTGGAAACGGCGGATCGCGTAAAGGTTGCTCATGACTTACCTCCTTCACCGGTCGCCAACTTCATCAGCAGCAAGCGGGAACATGCCAGCACAACCATCGTGATGAGGAAAAGGATCAGACCAAGCTCGATCAGCGCCGAGGTATACATTTCCGATGTCGCTTCAGCAAACTCATTCGCGAGTGCAGAAGCGATGCTATTACCCGGCATGTACAGCGACACGCCGTTGAAGGCATTCAGGTTGCCGATCAGAAAGGTAACTGCCATGGTTTCACCCAGCGCACGCCCCAGACCAAGCATGATGCCGCCTACCACACCCACCTTGGTGTAAGGCAGCACCACATTCCACACCACTTCCCAAGTCGTTGCGCCAACACCGTAGGCAGACTCTTTGAGCATGGCTGGTGTGACTTCAAACACATCACGCATCACCGAAGCAATGAAGGGAATGATCATGACCGCGAGAATAATGCCGGCACTAAGAATACCAATACCCATGGGCGGGCCTTGGAAAAGCGTGCCGATGAGAGGAATCCAACCCAGCGCATCTGTCAACACTGGTTGAAAGTCTGCGAAAAGCGGCGCAAAAACCAGCAAGCCCCACATGCCGTACACAATGCTAGGCACACCGGCGAGCAGCTCAATCGCGATCCCCAGTGGACGGCGCATCCAGGCCGGCGCCAGCTCGGTCAGAAAGAGTGCAATGCCAAAGCTGACAGGTACTGCAATGACAAGCGCAACGGCCGACGTGGCCAGCGTGCCGTAGATCGGGATCAGGGCGCCAAAACGCTCTGCAGGAGGGTTCCATTCAGCTGTCCAGAGGAAGGCTGCGCCAAATTTTTCGATGGCGGGCAGCGAGCCGTGGATCAGGGAAATGATGATGCCGGCGAGCAAGGCGAGCGTCAGCACAGCAAAGAAACGGGTCAGATTGAAAAACAGCCAGTCGCCCCAGTTGCGTGACAGCGCCTGACCGAAAGGGATACGAGCTAGAGTTGCCTGATTACTTGAGTTCAAGATGGACTCTCAGTGAAGTGACTGACATAAACAACGGAAACAAAAGTGCCGCACCAGTATAAGTGGCGCGGCACTATACAACAGCTTACTTCCAGATCGGCTTGCCAGCCGGATCCTTCAATTGCTGCGCCCAAGTGGCGGCAATCATCTTCACAACGCTATCCGGCATCGGCACATAGTCCATGTCGGCCGCCATTGCAGAACCGTTCTTGTAAGCCCAGTCGAAGAACTTCAGAACTTCAATACCCTGCTCTGGCTTGGCTTGCGACTTGTGCATGATGATAAAGGTTGCGCCCGAGATCGGCCAAGCATCCTTGCCCTTTTGATTTGTCAGGATTTCGTAGTAGCTGTTCGACCAGTTGGCGTTAGCAGCAGCGGCCTTAAAGGTCAGATCATCCGGGGCCACAAAAATGCCGTCAGCATTCTTCACCAAGGTGTGTGCCATCTTGTTTTGCTTGGCATAGGCGTATTCAACATAGCCAATTGCACCCTTGAGGCGTTGCACGAAGGCGGACACACCTTCATTACCCTTACCGCCCATGCCGACGGTCATATTGACTGCAGTACCTTCACCAATCGTGCTCTTCCACTCAGGGCTAACCTTCGACAGGTAGTTGGTGAAGATGAAGGTGGTGCCGGAACCATCAGCGCGGCGAACCACTTGAATCGGCAGTGCTGGCAGCTTAAGGCCAGGGTTCAGCTCGGCAATCGCCTTGTCATCCCAGCTCAAAATCTTGCCCATGTAGATATCAGCAATCAGCGCGCCGGTCAGCTTCATCTGACCCGGGGCGATGCCAGGGATATTCACCACAGGCACCACGCCACCAATCACGGTCGGAAACTGAACAAAGCCTTCTTTTCCAAGGGCTTCTGGCCTCATCGGCGCATCAGAAGCACCGAAATCAACGGTCTTAGCGGTGATTTGCTTGATGCCGCCGCCAGAGCCGATCGACTGGTAATTGATGCGGTGGCCGGTTGCCTTTTGGTAAGCGTCAGCCCACTTGGAGTACAGCGGTGCCGGGAAAGATGCGCCGGCGCCCGTGATTTCGGCGGCCTGGGCGGATGCCAGGAAAAGTGCTGCAGTTGCGGTTACTGCCAGACGGGCAGCCCACTTTTTCGAAACAAACATAGCGACCTCTCTTTGTTGGTTGATGGTACGCGATGAAGTATAGGGAGCCGATGTGACAGTCATATTACAACTTGTCATTTTTGTCAGGGACCATCAAACAGCCTTGTTTTGCTTGGCCTCAGCCAGTAAGGCGTCATGCTTTTTTAACGGAAACGTCACGGCACCGACATGTCCATCGCTCAGGCTCCACGCCTGAAAAACGACGAGGTGTCCATGCATATCCTGATGATTTCAGACGTTTACTTCCCCCGCGTCAATGGCGTATCCACTTCCATTCAGACCTTCCGGGAAGGCCTGAACGCGGAAAATGTGACGGTCACACTGGTAACGCCGGACTATGGCACGCCAGCAACCGCCCCAGATGATCAAAATATCATCCGGCTGGCTTCACGCCGAATCCCCTTCGACCCAGAAGATCGTCTGATGCAAGGCAAGCACTTGCGCAACCTAGAAAAAACGCTGCAAAGCCAGAAGTTTGACCTGCTGCACATCCAAACGCCGTTTGCGGCGCACTATGCCGGGCTAAAGCTGGCGAAGCAGCACGGCATTCCATGCATTGCCACTTACCACACGCATTTTGAAGAGTATTTCCACCACTATCTGCCGATTTTGCCGCGTCCGCTGGCGCGTAGCCTGACGCGCCGACTTGCACGCAGCCAATGCAATGCTCTGGATGCCGTGATCGTTCCATCCGCAGCAATGGAACAGGCCTTGCGCGACTATGGTGTCACCCGGCCATTGCACGTTCTTCCTACCGGGATTCCGCTGGCGCAGTTCTCGCCGCCCCCAGATGATGGCTTCCGGGCGCGTCATGGCCTGCCGCTGGATCGCCCGCTCGCTCTGTTTGTCGGCCGAGTGGCACATGAAAAGAACCTGCACTTCCTGCTTGAAGCTATGGTGCATGCGCTGCGGCATAACCCGCGACTGGCCTTGGTGATTGCTGGCGAAGGCCCTGCGCTCAACAGCCTCAAGAAAGCGGCTGAACAACTGGACATCGCCCAAGATGTGTTCTGGCTGGGCTACCTTGACCGCAGTCGCGAACTGCCTCTGTGCTACGCCGCCGCTGACCTGTTCGCCTTCCCATCCGTCACCGAAACGCAAGGGCTGGTGCTGCTTGAAGCCATGGCCGCAGGCCTGCCTGTACTTGGTATTCCAGCCATGGGGGCAGCCGATATACTGCGCCCCGAACGCGGTGCGGTATGTGCCCCGCACGAAGCCACAGGATTTGGCGCGCTGATGGCCGAAATCACTGCGGACCCGGTTCGCCTTGCCAAACTCTCGGCGGACGGGAGAGAATTCGCGCAAACTTGGGGGGCGCCGGAACGTGCTCGCCAGCTTGCTGAGCTGTATCGCCACCTTGTTCAACAACATTCACAGACTGCCTCATGACCCAATCGCACGACACCCCCTCGCATGCCGAAAGCCCCTTCAAGGGCAAAACTGGGCTGACCCGCGTCTGGAATGCTTTCCGCTATTCACTCGCCGGCCTCTCGGCAGCCTACCGCCACGAAGATGCCTTCCGTCAGGAAGTGCTGCTCGCCGCGATCCTGATTCCGCTGGCATTGTTTTGCCCGGTCACTCCGGTTGAAAAAGCCGTGATGATTGCAGCTGTGCTGTTGGTGATTATTGTCGAGCTGCTCAACTCGGCAGTTGAGGCAGCGATTGATCGTATCTCGCTGGATCGCCACCTCCTCTCCAAACGCGCCAAGGATATCGGTAGTGCCGCCGTGCTAATTGCGCTGCTGAATGTCTTTATAGTCTGGGCACTGATTCTGCTGCCACTGTTGTAAGTCGCATTGCACTTCGCCCCGGTTGCTTCGCTTGAGCAGAGCAGCCGGGTTGGTCGTAACAGAATTATCAAGAAAGCGTCACAGTAGGTTCTTGTTAGGTCGGCACAGTGGCCGATATGAACACACTCAGACACGCTCCCAGCCCAGCCTCTGGTGAAACCGGCGCCCCCCGCAGCCACAGCCTGCGGATTGCCATCGTGACGGAGACCTATCCGCCTGAGATCAACGGTGTTGCAATGACACTGGGACGCCTGATCAACGGCCTGCTCCAGCTTGGCCATCACGTTCAAGTCATCCGTCCCCGCCAACCTAGCGATGCAACCGTAACGGTACGAGACAACTACAGCGAAGTGCTGGTGCGCGGCATTCCCATCCCGCGCTACAGCGGCCTGCAGTTTGGCCTACCTGCAACAGCACGACTGCAACAAGCCTGGACGGAAAGCCCACCGGATATTGTGCATGTCGTGACCGAAGGGCCACTCGGCATGTCTGCCATCAAACTGGCTGGCAAGTTGGGGCTGCCGCTCACAAGCTCATTCCACACCAACTTCCACCGCTACAGCAAACACTACGGGTTTGGCTGGCTACGTGGCGTCATCACCAGTCACTTGCGCCGTCTGCACAATCAGGCCGCGGCGACGTTCGTACCGACGCAGGCATTGGCCGCCGAACTCGGTGCAGATGGCTTCAGCAAATTGCGCGTCATGGCACGCGGTGTGGATACAGCCTTGTTTAATCCGCAGCGTCGCTCCACGAGTTTGCGTGAACAATGGGGCCTGAGCGAAACCGATCTCGCAGTGCTGTATGTCGGTCGCCTCGCCGCCGAGAAAAACCTACGTATGGTGCTGGCCGCCTTCGAGGCCATTCAAGCCCGTCGCCCGGATGCACGGATGATCTTTGTCGGCGATGGCCCGATGATGAACAAGCTCAAGCAGTCATGTCCAAGCGCCGTGTTCTGCGGCAGCCGGCGTGGCGAAGATTTAGCCGCCCACTATGCCTCAGGCGATTTGTTTCTCTTCCCTAGCCTGACCGAAACCTTTGGCAACGTCACGACCGAAGCCATGGCTAGCGGGCTTGGCGTGGTGGCTTATGCCCACGCCGCCGCAGCCGAGCTGATCAACAGCGGCACCAATGGTATTGCGGTCGCAGCCGGGAACGAGAACGCCTACATCGATGCCGCCGTGTCGCTAGCCGCCATGCCCGAACGGCTCGCTGGCATTCGCGTGCTGGCGGCTGCCAGCATGCAGGACATGGACTGGCGACACATTGTCCAGACCTTTGCCGACACGCTTTGCAGCGTACACAAGCAGCACTCAAGGAGACCCTATGGAACACATGACGTCGTCCTGGCACCGGATTAACACCCTCGACCTAGCGCTCTGCTTGCGCTGTAACCGCATCAGCCGGCACGCGCTATTGTGCGTGCTGTTCCGTATCGTCAGCCGTCTCGGCAACGGGGTGTTCTGGTACAGCCTGATGGCCGCCCTTTTACTCAGTGAGGGCATGGAGGCGGTGCCTACTGTGATCCGCATGGTGCTGGCGGGGCTAGCCTGTCTGGCGATCTACAAATACTTGAAGACTCGCACCTCGCGCCCGCGCCCCTACCAAGTGTATGTAGCGATCACAGCAGCAGCGCCAGCACTTGATCGTTTCAGCTTTCCGTCCGGCCACACCCTGCACGCGGTCTGTTTCACAGCCATCGCCAGCAGCGCCTATCCACAGCTGGCGATGATCCTGTGGCCCTTTGTGTTCCTGATTGCAGCCTCACGCCCCATCCTTGGTCTGCACTATCCGAGTGATGTACTGGCAGGTGCTTTGATCGGTCTGGGTGTCGCCCAGATCGCGATTGGGCTGTGATCGACACACTTGCGTAGTGCGCCTTGGTCGTTGGTTAATCTTAGTTATTTCTAATTCCTGCTGTGCCCTGCTCGGCACCCCATCACGGGGTGCCGTTTTTTTAGATGTTATCGGTGTTCAGAAAAACATCCGCCGGCAAGCTCAGTCGCGAACGCAAGGTTTGCAGCGATGCGCCAGCAATTGCAGTGTGTGCAAGATGGCGTGGTGGGTTGGCGCTCCACTGCGGGTACTCTCCGACCAACAGCGCGTTAATCTGCGGCAGGCGACGCACAGTCTGATCAAGATAGTGATTAAAACGACGCACCATCCGCCTGTCACCGAGCTTGCCTGCCACATGTGCAACAGCTGGCAAACGACTAAAGCGCAGCAAACGATCAGCACACCCCAGCGTATTGATCAAGCGGGTGGCTTCATCTGCTGGGCAATCGAATGCACTATTTAGATAGCTCACAATAGTGGCACGCTCGCTATTGAGCAATTGGCCCGGTGTTGCAAACAACTGCTTGCGCACATGATGATCTAGCGCCCACTCGCAACTCGCATGCGTCACTACAGGCACGTTGGCCCAGACATTTTCATGTGCGGGCACAAAATGATTGTGCGCAAAAATATCCGTCAGCAGATGGCTGGCATATCCCAAGGCCAGTGCGCGGGATTCATCACAATCAGCATGTTCAAGCTGCGACGCAGCCAGTGCCCAGTCATGGCTATCGGCAAAGTTATCCGATCGGGCGATGCCACGTATCACCGCCAAGTCTGGCAAACAGGCACCGGCCATGACCAAGCGGGGTAACTTACGTGCGGCACTACGAAAGCGCGGATCGGCCAGCGGCACCAGCCAGAGCAGCGATTGCGCGAACCACACATGGGTGTACAAGCCCCAAGCAAATGCATCGCTCGCTGTCAGTAGCAAGGGTGGTAGCCAGAGCAACCGTGAAAAGCATGACGAACGCTGAGTCTTCATGGCCGCACACTGTGCGTCTGCGACATGACGGCCAGATGTTGATGTGATGACGTTTTGTTTTCAGTACTTTTGTCACGCCAATGTAATACGCACTGGTTAGTCTCAGGCTCACCCAAGCGTCAGTGAGGCCAGCATGACCCCCATCCCCGTTCTCGACTCTGTACCGGCGCCCGTTTGGGCCGGGCCAGTAGGCAGTGTCTCCCGCAGCGGCCTGTTGCCGCAGGTGGCCGCACTACGCCGCATTCTGCGCGACAACGCATTGAGCGTTGTATTCCAGCCCGTACTGGACATGCATGGCCGCAAATATCTGGGGTACGAGGCGCTAATTCGTGGCCCCAAAGACACGGCCATGCACAGCCCCGCCGCGTTGTTTGAGGCAGCCCAGCAAGGCAACTTGCGCCGCGAGCTAGAACACGCCTGCCGTGCAGCCGCCATCCGTGAGTTCGCGCGCCTGCGCACGCAACAGCTGGCGCCGGACTGCAAGCTGTTCATCAACCTGAGCGCGAGTATGCTGGGTGACCCGGTGCTCATGCATGACGACATGCTGCAGGCCATGGCATCGCAAGGCTTGCGTCCAGACCAGATCGTTATCGAAATCACCGAGAATCAGAAGGTCACGGACTTCTCGGTATTTCGCGAAGTGCTGGCGCGCTACCGCCGTCTTGGCTACAGCTTTGCGATTGATGATCTGGGCGAGGGCTTTTCCAACCTGCGCATGTGGTCGGAAATCCGTCCAGAGTTCGTGAAGATTGATCGCCACTTTATCTCCGGCATTGGTAACGATGTACTCAAGTTCCGCCTAGCGCGTGCCATGGTTGAAATCGCCGAGGCCTGCCACGCGACACTGATTGCCGAGGGTATTGAGGAAGAAGCCGAGTTTGCAACCATTCGCGATCTGGGCATTCGCTGCGGTCAGGGTTATCTGATCTGCCGACCGCAGACACAGCCAGAGCCCGAACCCTCACCGGCCATCTTGCGTCTGCTGGATGCCGGCCGTATTACGGTCTTTCCACAAAGCGCGGGTAACAGCCAGTGCGTCACGGTAGCACCGCTGCTGAAAAAAGTCGTACCGGTAGCACCCGAGTTGGATAACGACGCTGTCTTTGCGCGCTTCGAAGCGGATGCAGAACTGCACGCGCTGCCCGTGGTGAGTGCCGGTCTACCGGTTGGCATGATCAACCGCCACACACTGATCGAACGCTTTGCGCGACTCTACCAGCGTGAGCTGTATGGCAAGCGCCCCTGTGCACTATTCATGGACAAGCATCCGCTGATTGTGGATTGCGACACGAATGTGAACGAGGTAGGTGGCCTGCTAGGTAGTGCCAAGCGGCATCAGCTTTACGATGGCCTGATCCTAACTGAACAAGGTCGCTATGCGGGCGTTGCCGACACGCAAGACTTGATGGTACTGATTACCGAGATGCAGATGCGCTCGGCACGCTATGCCAATCCGCTAACGCAGCTGCCGGGCAATGTGCCAGTCAATGAACACATTGATCGCCTGCTCGAAAACAGTGGGCAATTTGTCGCCTGTTACGTCGATATCTGTCACTTCAAGCCTTACAACGATGCGTATGGCTATCGGCGTGGCGATGAGGTTATCCAGATGCTGGGCAGCGAGCTGACAGCGATATGCGACGAACGGGTCGACTTTGTCGGTCATATCGGCGGCGACGACTTTGTCCTGCTGATGCAAAGTGTCGACTGGAAGGAGCGCTGCGAGCAAGCCTTGCTGCGCTTTGAAACGCACATCCGACAGATGATTGATGCCGGTGATCTGGCGCAAGGCGGCTTAAGCGGCGAAGACAGACGCGGTACCCCCACCTTTCACCCGCTCCCTACGCTATCAATTGGTTGCGTCATGGTCGAGCCCTGCCAGTACAGTTCGCACAACGAGATTTCAGCGTGCATGGCAGAAGCCAAGAAACAGGCGAAGAAGCAAGGTGGTAATAGCCTCTTCATTGAGCGCCGCCGCCCGGGCACCACTGTCATCCGCACGTAACGTAGATTTCACTGAGGGGTAACACGGGGTCGAGAAAATACGCACATGGTAATCATCCACGAGGAGATGAACATGCTGCAGACCCACAACGCCGCACCAGCAGGACAAACCACTAAGAACGCCAAGCCACACTATGTAGTTGAGCTGGCCCGCACCGCAGAAGACATTCTGGAAGCACAGCGTCTGCGCTATCGTGTCTTCGCTGAAGAAATGGGCGCCCGCCTCAGCCCGCGCACACCAGGTGTCGACAGTGATCTCTACGATGCCTTCTGCGAGCACCTGATTGTGCGCGACGAAACTGCTGATCGCATCGTCGGCACCTACCGCATCCTGACCCCAGAAGCTGCAGCCCGCGTTGGCAACTTCTACTCAGACAATGAATTCGACCTAACTCGCCTGCAGCACCTGCGCGGCAAGATCGTCGAAGTCGGCCGCTCCTGCATTGATGCAGACTACCGTAATGGCACCATCATCAGCCTGCTATGGGCCAAGCTGGCTGAGTTCATGATTAGCAAGGGCTATGACTATCTGATCGGATGCGCCAGTGTCGGCATGGCCGATGGCGGCCACAACGCCTCAAACCTGTTCGTGCAGCTGATTGATGACTACATCGCCCCGCCCGAGTATCGCGTGTTCCCACGCCACCCGCTACCCTTTGAGCATCTGGTTACGGGTGCAAAGGCTGAAATTCCGCCGCTGATCAAGGGCTACCTACGTGCCGGTGCACATGTCTGCGGCGAACCCGCTTGGGACCCCGATTTCAACACCGCCGATCTATTCATGCTGCTGCCAATGGCACAGATCAATCAGCGCTATGCCCGCCACTTCCTGCATCAAGAAGTCGCTGCATAATCCGCAAGCTCAATAGAAAACGGCCTCCACTGGAAGGCCGTTTTTCTTTAGGCTGTAGCCACATCGCTTAGGTTGGCCAACTTGCTTGCTTATTTGCCCGCTTAGTTACTATTTAGTTGCCTGTAGCCGCCCTTGCAGCAGCGGCAATCGCCTCAGCATGCGCAAGCACATCCTTCTCACTTTCGCCTTCTACCATCACGCGCAGCAAAGGCTCGGTACCTGAGGGTCGTAGCAGGACACGCCCACTGCCGTTGAGCGACTTTTCTGCATGGTCAGCCGCCTCACGAATACCCGGGTCTGACTTCCAGTCAAAGCCCAGTGGCAAGCGAACATTGATGAGCTTTTGCGGATACATACTCAAATCCGCACACGCTAACGCGAGCGACTCGCCACCGATACGCAACGCTGCCAATACCTGCAATGCGGCGATGATGCCGTCACCGGTGCTGTGCTTGTCGAGGCAGATGATGTGGCCGGAGTTCTCGCCGCCAAGCTGCCAGTTACGCTCCTGCATCAGCTCCAGCACATAGCGATCACCCACCTTGGCGCGGGTAAAGTCAATGCCAAGGCGTCCGAGGGCATGCTCAAAACCAAGATTACTCATCAAGGTGCCAACCACGCCGGCAACCTTGCCTTGCTTAGCCTGCTGGCGGGCAATCACATACAGCAACATATCGCCGTCATACAGTTTGCCGCTAGCGTCCGCCATGACCAGACGATCACCATCGCCATCGAGTGCAACGCCAATGTCCGCCTGATGCTCAAGTACGGCACGACGCAGACTATCGGGCGCGGTGGCACCTACAGCATCATTGATATTCAGGCCATTCGGGCTAGCGCCGATACTCACCACCTCGGCACCGAGCTCATGGAAGACGGCAGGTGCTACATGGTAGGCGGCGCCATGCGCGCAATCGACCACGATCTTCAAACCGCGCAAATCCAGGTCATTCGGGAAAGTGCTCTTGCAGAATTCGATGTAACGCCCGGCCGCATCGGCAATGCGTACAGCACGACCCAGCTGGGCCGAGGCTTGGCAGCTCATGGCTTCGTCGAGCCGACGTTCTATCTCCAGCTCCACGTTGTCGGGTAGCTTGGTGCCCTGTGCCGAGAAGAACTTGATGCCATTGTCGTCGTAGGGATTGTGCGAAGCAGAAATCACCACGCCAGCTTGCAGACGTAAAGCACGGGTCAAATAAGCCACTGCCGGCGTCGGCAGCGGTCCACACAGCATCACATCCACTCCAGCTGCAGAAAAGCCTGCTTCAAGAGCGGCTTCGAGCATATACCCCGAAATGCGGGTGTCTTTGCCAATCAGCACGGCTGGGCGATCACTGGCCTTGAGATGGCCGCGCGCCTCCGGGTTGTGCGCCAGCGTCATGCCAGCAGCGTAACCAAGACGCATGATGAATTCGGGGGTAATCGGCAGGGTACCGACTTGGCCACGCACGCCATCGGTTCCAAAATACTTGCGGGTCATCGCTTAACTTCCTCCAAGGGCGGATAGTACCGCCAAAGCATCTTTTGTAGCCGCCACATCATGCACGCGGATGATGTGTGCACCCTGCTGTACGGCCAGCATGGCGGCGGCGATGCTGGCGGGCATGCGCTCGCTCACATCCCGACCCGTGATCTGTCCAAGCATGGACTTGCGCGACACGCCTACTAGGAGCGGCAAGTCAAAATGCTGAAGCTGCGGCAACGCCTTGAACAGGGTGGCATTGTGTTCCAGACGCTTGCCGAAGCCAAAGCCGGGGTCGAGCATAATACGCTCGCGGGCAATCCCCGCAGCCTCAGCGATGGCAACCCGCCCGGCGAGAAAGTGCGTAACTTCTGCGACCACATCCCCATATTGTGGGTCGGCCTGCATGGTACCCGGGGTGCCCTGCATGTGCATCAGGCAGACCGCCACGTTACTTGCTGCGACCGCCTCAAGCGCCCCTTCAGCCTGCAAGGCTGCAATGTCATTGATCAAGTCTGCGCCAGCGGTAATGGCTGCACGCATGACAGTCGGCTTGACGGTATCAACGGACAGGGGCACACCGCAGTTGCGTAGTGCTTCCACCAGCGGCACCACGCGCGCCAGCTCCTCGGCTTCGGAAACAGGCTCGGCGCCGGGTCGCGACGACTCGCCACCGATATCCAGCATGTCGGCGCCCTCAGAGAGCAGTTGTTCTGCATGCTGGAGAGCTGCTGTCAGGCCGGCGCGCGCATGTCCATCACCGGAAAAGGAGTCGGCGGTGACATTGACAATGCCCATGATCAATGGGCGCTCAAGGTTGAGTGTGTAGCGGCCGCAGCTCAAACGCATTGACAGAGCATCCATAAAGAAAAACCGGATTGCGAAAACTCGCAATCCGGTTTGTTGGGGGGTGAATTAGACTCAGGCCGGTGCGGTAGCGTTCGGTGCGGCGCCTGGGCTGCTGCTATCAGCAGGCGGCTTGGCAATGCTGGCGCTCGGCTTAGGGGCACGTGGCGGACGACCTTCCATGATGTCGGTCACTTGCTCGGCATCCAGCGTCTCCCACTCGAGTAGCGCCTTGGTCATGATCTCGACCTTGTCACGATTCTCTTCGATCAGCGAGCGAGCAATCTTGTACTGCTCATCGATGATGCGACGAATTTCTGCATCCACCTTCTGCATGGTGGCTTCCGACAAATTCTTGGTCGTTGTTACCGAGCGGCCAAGGAAAACCTCGCCCTCATTTTCGCCATACACCATGGTGCCCAGTGCATCGGACATGCCATAACGCGTGACCATGTTGCGGGCAATGTTAGTCGCGTGTTCAAAGTCACTCGATGCGCCGGTGGTCATGCGATTCATGAACACCTCTTCGGCGATACGACCACCCAGTGCCATCGAAATACGTTGCAGCATCTGGTCGCGATCTTGGCCCAGCGAATCACGCTCAGGCAAGGTCCAAGTCACACCCAGCGCGCGACCGCGCGGGATGATCGTAACCTTGTGAACCGGATCAACGCGCGGCAGCAGCTTGGCCACCACGGCATGACCGGACTCGTGATACGCAGTCATGATGCGCTCTTCCTCGGACATGACCATGGACTTGCGCTCGGCACCCATGAAGATCTTGTCCTTGGCCTTTTCAAAATCCTCCATGTCGACCACGCGCTTATTCTGACGCGCAGCAAACAAGGCAGCCTCGTTCACCAGATTGGCAAGGTCTGCACCTGACATACCGGGCGTACCACGCGCCAGCACATTGGCATCCACATCCTGATCAATCGGCACCTTGCGCATATGCACGCTGAGAATCTGCTCACGACCACGAATATCGGGCAGCGGCACAATCACTTGACGGTCAAAGCGCCCCGGACGCATCAGCGCAGGGTCGAGCACATCTGGACGGTTTGTCGCAGCAATCACGATTACGCCAGTGGTGCCTTCAAAGCCGTCCATTTCAACCAGCAATTGGTTGAGCGTCTGTTCGCGTTCGTCGTTACCGCCACCGAGACCGGCACCGCGCTGACGACCGACAGCGTCGATTTCGTCAATGAAGATGATGCACGGGGCATGCTTCTTGGCGTTTTCGAACATGTCGCGGACGCGGGCAGCGCCGACACCAACGAACATTTCAACGAAGTCAGAACCGGAGATCGAGAAGAATGGCACCTTGGCCTCGCCTGCAATCGCCTTGGCGAGCAGAGTCTTACCCGTACCCGGAGAGCCAACCATCAGCACACCACGCGGGATGCGACCGCCCAGCTTTTGAAACTTGGAAGGATCACGCAGGAAATCAACCAGCTCAGATACATCTTCCTTGGCTTCGTCGCAACCGGCGACGTCTGCAAAGGTGATCGCGTTAGTGGCCTGATCCATCATGCGTGCCTTGCTCTTGCCGAACGAGAAGGCACCGCCCTTACCTCCGCCCTGCATCTGGCGCATGAAGAAAATCCAGACGCCGATCAGGAGCAGCATGGGGAACCAAGACACGAAGATGCTGGTGAGGAAAGATTGCTCCTCTTCTGGCTTAGCCACCACCTTGACGTTGTACTTGAGAAGGTCAGAGACCATCCACAGATCCGGCGGTGCATAGGCAATCAGCTTTTTGCCGTCAGTGCCTGTGGCTTCCAGCGTACGTCCCTGAATGGTGACCTTGCTAATACGCCCCTGCTTTACCTCGTCCAGGAACTGAGAGTAGTCGATGGTGTTCTGGGTCGACTGACGCGTGCTGAACTGGTTGAAGACCGTCATTAGCACAATGCCAATCACCATCCAGATCGCAATATTCTTGAAAAGATTGTTCAAAGCTTGCCTCGCTCGCCCGAATTGGGCTTCTCTGTAAAACTGCCAAGTCTCATTCTAGAGCCGATTGCCCATGGCTGCAAACTATGGGCGGTATAGCTTTTGCGCATGCGAACTCTTATTTACGACCACGCGCAAGCAAATAGGTTTCAGCACTACGGTCTCTCGAGGCCTCTGGCTTGCGCACCAAGACCTGATTAAAGACCTCACGCATCTCATTTCGCAGCTCTTCAAAGCCGCTGCCCATGAAGACCTTGACCAACAAATCGCCGCCAGGTTTCAGGTGACCACGACAAAAATCCAGTGTCAGTTCAGCCAGATACATGACCCGCGCCTGATCTGAAACGCTTACACCCGACATATTGGGTGCCATGTCAGATAAAACAAGATCAACCTGACGTCCGGCTAGGTTTTCTTCCAGCTGTTTCAAGATCTCATCCTCACGGAAATCGCCGCGGATAAAGGCTACATCTGGAATTGCATCCATCTCCAAGAGATCCAGCGCGACCAAAATGCCATTCGGCTTAATCTTCTTTGCTGCCACCTGCGACCAGCTGCCGGGTGCAGAGCCCAAATCGACCACGGTCATGCCCGGTTTCAGCAGCTTGTCCTTGGCATCAACCTCGATTAGTTTGAAAGCCGCACGCGAGCGCCAGCCTTCAGCCTTAGCACGCTTCACATAAGGGTCATTTACGTGCTCCTGCATCCAGGATTTATTACTACGGTGGCGTTTGCCACTTTCATTCAGAGCCATTCCGCCTGTCCCCGGAGCTGACCGGGTACAATACCGGCCATGATTGAATTGACTACCCCCCAGCGCCGCGCCCTGCGCGCCGCCGCCCATGCCCTCAAGCCCGTTGTCAGTATCAGCTCAAAAGGACTGACTGACTCAGTGCTCAAGGAGATTGATCGCTGCCTCAAGGCCCACGAACTGATCAAGGTTCGTATTTACGACACCGAACGCGATCAACGCGAAGCTCTCCTCAATGCCGTCTGTGAGTCGCTCGAAGCGGCTGCCGTGCAGCATATCGGTAACCTGCTGGTCCTCTGGCGTGAGCGCCCACCTGAATTAGAGGTGGCGGGCACTCGCAAGGCGGCCAGTGGCAAGCGCGCTGCCCCCCGTACGACCAAGAAGGGCGCTGCCGCCAAGACTGACAAGGCTGCCCGTTCAGCACCGCTGACCAAGGGCCGCCCACGCCGGCCGACCCGCACCCGCTAAGCCGTTAAGTTGAGGAATCGCGGGCCCGCCCGCGATCCTGCATCACCACTAACGCCAGCCCCAGCACCGCCTGTACCAGATACAACACACTGGAAACACCGTGCCAGCGGGCAAAAGTTGTTGCCAGAGCGCTTTGCATCACGGGCAGAGGCAGCGCTTCAGCTCTGAGTCCAGTAATAATCGGCTGAATCACAAACTGCCCGATCACACTCAAAAGCAGCATTGCGGCTACCAGTGCAGTTACCGGATTGTGCAGCGCCTGACGACCATGCCGGCGAAATAGATATGCCAGCAGATAGAGCGCACACACTAGGCCAATCCAGCTACCAATCGCAAACATATTGCCAGCCAGAAAGCCGGCGATGGAGCGATCCGCCAGATAGGCGAACAGGACAGGAACGGCAACGTAACCAATGGCCAGCAAGCCGCCTACCCAGAGGCTGATGCTGATCGAGTAGAGCGCATCTGCCAGCTTACGCACGATGCTTATTGATCGCGTCAGAGATACTTGACGTCAAGAATTTCGTATTCGCGTACACCACCCGGGGCCTGCACTTCAGCCACATCACCGGCATATTTGCCGATCAATGCACGGGCTACGGGCGAGTTGAGTGAAATCTTGCCCAGCTTCAGGTCGGCCTCGTCGTCACCCACGATTTGGTAGGTCACCACATTGCTGTTGTCCTGATCCTCAAGTTCAACAGTCGCCCCAAAAACCACGCGACCATCTGCATCCAGCGAAGCCGGATCAATGATCTGTGCATTCGACAGCTTGCCTTCGACCTCCTGAATGCGGCCTTCGATAAAGCCCTGACGATCTTTGGCTGAGTCGTACTCAGCATTTTCCGAAATATCACCATGACTGCGGGCCTCGGCAATTGCCGCAACAATCGCAGGACGGTCGACGGTCTTCAGCCGGTGCAACTCGGCACGGAGCAACTCGGCACCACGCAGGGTGATTGGGATCTTGCCGCTCATCAGTTCAGCTCTCCATGCAATGACTGGACCGAATAGGTTTCCAGTTCGGCCAGATGACGCATGCCGGCACACGCTGCGCGCGCCCCTTCGACGGTGGTAAAGGACGTCACCTTCTGTGCCAGACCGGATGTCCGGATCGAGCGCGAATCTAGGATTGCACTACGCTTCTCTTCCACCGTATTGACGATGAAAGCGATCTCGTTGTTCTTGATCATATCGACAATGTGCGGGCGACCTTCCGTCACCTTGTGCACAGGAGTCACAGGAATGCCAGCAGCGGTAATCGCTGCGGCAGTGCCACGTGTTGCTACCAGACTAAAGCCCAGTTCATGCAGTTCGCGAGCAACCTCTACAGCCTTTGGCTTGTCACCCTGCTTAACGCTGATGAATGCCTTACCGGACTTCGGCAACTTTGTGCCTGATGCCATTTGCGACTTGACGAAGGCTTCACCAAAGGTGCGGCCAACGCCCATCACTTCACCGGTCGACTTCATTTCAGGGCCGAGAATGGTGTCCACGCCCGGGAACTTATTGAACGGGAATACGGCTTCCTTGACCGAGAAGTACGGCGGAATCACTTCCTTGGTAATGCCTTGATCAGCAAGGCTGCGGCCGGCCATGCAACGTGCAGCCACCTTGGCCAGCGGGATGCTCGTGGCCTTGGACACGAAAGGCACAGTGCGTGAAGCGCGCGGATTGACTTCCAGCACATACACGACATCGCCACTTTCCTGCTTCTGGATGGCGAACTGAACGTTCATCAGGCCAACCACGTTCAGGCCCTTGGCCATGGCAGCGGTCTGGCGACGAATCTCGTCCTGGATTTCCTTGGACAGCGAGTAAGGCGGCAATGAGCAGGCCGAGTCGCCCGAGTGCACACCAGCTTGCTCGATATGTTCCATGATGCCGCCGATGATCACTTGCGTACCATCTGACAAAGCATCAACGTCGACTTCGATCGCGTCGTTGAGGAAGCGGTCCAGCAGCACCGGCGAGTCGTTGGAAACCTTGACGGCCTCACGCATGTAACGCTCTAGTTCCTTCTGCTCATGGACGATTTCCATGGCGCGGCCACCCAACACATAGCTCGGGCGAACCACCAGCGGGTAACCGATTTCATTGGCCAGCTCAATCGCTTGCTCCGGCGTACGGGCGGTGCGGTTGGGCGGCTGCTTCAAATTGAGATCATGCAGCAACTTCTGGAAGCGCTCGCGGTCTTCAGCGGCGTCGATCATGTCTGGGCTGGTGCCGATGATCGGCACGCCATTGGCTTCGAGGTCACGCGCTCTCTTCAGCGGGGTCTGACCACCAAACTGCACGATCACGCCAGCGGGCTTTTCAACATCGACGATTTCAAGGATGTCTTCCAGCGTCAGCGGCTCGAAATACAGGCGATCCGACGTGTCATAGTCAGTCGACACGGTTTCCGGATTGCAATTGACCATGATGGTTTCGTAACCATCTTCGCGCATCGCCAGCGCAGCATGCACACAGCAGTAGTCGAACTCGATGCCCTGACCGATACGATTCGGACCGCCACCCAGCACCATGATCTTCTTCTTGTTGGTGGGGTTGGCTTCGCACTCATCCTCATAGGTTGAGTACATGTAGGCGGTGCCGGTTGAAAACTCGGCCGCACAGGTATCCACACGCTTATATACCGGACGCACGCCCAGTTGCTGGCGGAACTTACGCATGGCAGTTTCAGTACCGCCCATGAGGTTGGCCAGACGGCGATCGGAGAAGCCTTTGCGCTTAAGGTTGCGCACCTCTTCCTTGCTCAGGCTTTCAATCTTGCGGTTGCGCAGGCTGTCCTCGACGCGAACGATATCCTCGATCTGCACGAGGAACCACGGATCGATCTTGGTTAGGCTCTGCACTTCTTCGAAGGTCATGCCGACGCGGAACGCCTGACCGACATACCAAAGACGCTCGGCGCCTGGGCTGGCAATCTCGTGCTCGATCTCTTCGCGGGTTGCCTCGATTTCATCAAGACCATAAACGCTTGTTTCGAGACCACGCAGGGCCTTCTGCAAGGACTCTTGGAAGGTGCGTCCCATGGCCATAACTTCGCCGACCGACTTCATCTGCGTTGTCAGGCGATCGTTGGCGAGGGGGAATTTTTCAAACGCAAAACGTGGCACCTTGGTTACTACGTAGTCGATCGATGGCTCGAACGAGGCTGGGGTTGCACCACCCGTAATTTCGTTCTTCAGCTCGTCCAGCGTATAGCCGACGGCCAGCTTCGCAGCGATCTTGGCGATCGGGAATCCGGTAGCCTTGGAGGCCAACGCCGAGGAGCGCGACACACGCGGATTCATCTCGATGACGATCATGCGACCGTCTTCCGGGTTGATCGCGAATTGGACGTTGGAGCCGCCCGTATCCACACCAATTTCGCGCAACACCGCGATCGATGCATTACGCATGATCTGGTATTCCTTGTCCGTCAGGGTCTGTGCAGGCGCAACCGTGATGGAGTCGCCGGTATGCACGCCCATCGGGTCGAGGTTCTCGATCGAGCAGACGATGATGCAGTTGTCCTTGCGGTCACGCACCACTTCCATTTCAAACTCTTTCCAACCGAGCAGTGATTCTTCAATCAACAGCTCGCTGGTAGGAGAAGCCTCAAGCCCGCGCTTGCAGATCTCGATGAACTCTTCCTGATTGTAGGCAATGCCGCCTCCCGAACCACCCATGGTGAAAGACGGGCGGATGATGGTTGGGAAGCCCATGACGCTCTGCACTTGCTGAGCTTCTTCCAACGAATGGGCGATACCCGAACGCGCCGAGCCCAGACCGATTTTGGTCATGGCCTTTTTGAACTTCTCGCGGTCTTCCGCCTTGTCGATGGCTTCCTTCGAGGCGCCAATCATTTCGACGTTGTACTTCTCAAGCACACCATGCTTGGCCAAATCCAACGCGCAGTTCAGTGCCGTCTGCCCACCCATGGTCGGCAGGATGACATCCGGACGCTCCTTGGCGATGATGTTTTCCACCACTTGCCAAGTGATCGGCTCAATGTAGGTCACATCGGCAGTGCCCGGATCGGTCATGATCGTGGCTGGGTTGGAGTTCACCAGAATGACCTTGTAACCCTCTTCGCGTAGCGCCTTACAGGCTTGCGCGCCGGAATAGTCAAACTCACAGGCTTGGCCGATGATGATGGGGCCCGCACCAATGATCAGGACGGATTTAATGTCTGTACGTTTTGGCATTTTTGGCAGCCCTCAGTTGGACTGTTGCATCAGATTGATGAAGCGATCAAATAGGTAGGCCACATCATGTGGGCCGGGGCTGGCTTCAGGGTGGCCCTGGAAGCTGAAGGCAGGCACGTCGGTGCGTGCTATGCCCTGCAAGCTGCCGTCAAAAAGCGACACGTGAGTCACACGCAGATTAGCCGGCAGCGTATCCACATTGGCTGCAAAGCCATGGTTCTGGCTGGTGATCAGGACCTGACCACTATCAAGATCCTTGACCGGGTGGTTCGCGCCATGGTGGCCGAACTTCATTTTCAGGGTCTTAGCGCCACTGGCCAGCGCCAGCAACTGGTGGCCGAGGCAGATACCGAAAGTCGGCACCTTCTTGGCCAGAATTTCTTGGATTGCCTTGATAGCGTAATCACAAGGCTCAGGGTCGCCCGGACCATTCGACAGGAATACGCCATCCGGATTTAGGGCCAGCACATCGGCGGCCGATGTTTGCGCCGGGACAACCGTGAGACGGCAACCACGCTCAGCCAGCATACGCAGGATATTGCGCTTGATGCCGTAGTCATACGCGACCACATGGAATCGGGGAGCTTCCTGCTTGCTGTAGCCCTTGCCCAGCGTCCATTCACTTTCGGTCCAGTCGTAAGGCTTGGTCACGCTCACCACCTTGGCAAGGTCCATCCCAGCCAAGCCAGCAAATGCCTTGGCCTTTTCGACGGCTGCCGCAGCATCAAGGGCGTCGCCTGTGACTAGGCAACCCGATTGAGCGCCCTTCTCGCGCAGAATACGCGTGAGCTTGCGAGTGTCGATGCCGGCGATAGCGACAATGTTCTCAGCCTTGAGGTAGGCGTCCAGCGACTGCTCGGAACGGAAGTTCGAGACAATCATCGGCAAGTCACGGATCACGAGACCGGCAGCATAGACCTTGTCAGCTTCGCAGTCTTCCTTGTTCACACCGGTATTGCCGATGTGCGGATACGTCAGGGTGACGATTTGGCGGGTGTAAGACGGATCTGTCAGGATTTCCTGATATCCAGTCATCGAGGTGTTGAACACAACCTCGCCAACTGAGCTGCCGGTGGCACCTATGCCGACCCCATAAAAGATAGTTCCGTCGGCTAGGGCAAGAATGGCGGGCGGAAACTGGGTCACGGGTGGCTCCTGGGCAGGTTTTACGGTGGCAAACCGGAAATTAGTCCTTGCAACTCAATCAGTTACATAAGAACACCGGTTTTGCGCAGTACATGTGCAAAGCGGGACAGGCTCGTGGCCCGTCCCGCTCATCAAAACCTGCGGATTGTAACGTAAAGCACGCTTTCGGGCAACGCCGAAAGCCACCGATCGCGTAAATAAATCAGCGCAAACCGAGTACGTCCTGCATATCGAACAAGCCGCTTTGCTTGCCCTTAAGGAAGCGGGCCGCACGCAGCGAGCCAGAGGCATACGGCATACGGCTGGCGGACTTGTGAGTAATTTCAATGCGCTCGCCCAGACCGGCAAACAACACGGTATGGTCGCCAACGATGTCGCCCCCACGAATAGTGGAAAAACCAATCTGGCTGGCAGGACGTTCGCCCGTGTGGCCCTCGCGACCGTAGATAGCATCCTCTTCCAAGGTGCGGCCAAGCGCTTTGGCCACCACTTCGCCCATGCGCAGTGCGGTACCGGAAGGGGCATCCACCTTGTGGCGGTGGTGCGCCTCAATGACTTCGATGTCATACCCTTCGTTGAGGATACGTGCGGCCACATCAAGCAGCTTGAAGACTGCGTTGACGCCAACCGCCATATTCGGCGCAAACACAACGGGAATACTCGTTGCAGCCGCCTCAATAGCAGCCTTACCCGCAGCATCAAATCCGGTGGTGCCAATAATGATGCCGGCCTTGTGTTGCAGACAGGCCTGCAGATGATCGAGCGTGCCTTCCGGGCGGGTGAAGTCAATCAGGACGTCACAATCGGCTAGTGCGGCAAGATCAGCAGTAATTTTCACACCATTGGCACTGCCCACCAGCTCACCGGCATCTTTGCCAATAAAAGGGCTATCAGCGTGTTCCAAAGCAGCGGCTAGGACGCCGTCGTCCGACTGGAGTACTGCTTCTATCAGCATGCGTCCCATACGACCGGCGCTACCGGCGATGGCGTAACGAATCTTGTCCATGAATTACTTGCCTGTATCGCCGGTTGCTGGCTTGGCCACAGGTGCCGGCTTGATTTTGGGATTGTCGATATCGACAGTACGGATGGCTGAAGGGAGCTCAACGGGATCAGAGGGGTTCGTCGGTGTCACATCGCCGGCGACGCGCACCAGCTTGTTGTCCTCAAAGAAAACCATCAGGCGGCGCTGCTGAAGCTCGCCACGGCCTGGCTTGAAACGATAGACGTAGTCCCAACGATCTGCGTGAAAGATATCTGTCACCAGCGGCGTCCCCAGAATGAAGCGCACCTGATCACGTGTTTGCCCCGGGCGTAGCTGAGCAACCATCTCCTGGGACACGTAATTACCCTGGCGAATGTCGATCTTGAACGGGTTCAGCTTGGAAACCAGTTCTGGGGTCCCGGCACATGCGGTCAGCATGAGGGGCGCAGCCAAAGCAAAGAGAATGCGTTTCATCGTGAAGGAATGAGGGATAAACAGGGGCTATCGAAGCAGCGCCGGAGACTATATCATAGGGGCCTCTACCCCACTCTGCAGCGTTACAAGGCGTTGCTTATAGTCATGGCGAACTCACAAGAACTCAAGGACATCGGCCTCAAGGCCACCACGCCCCGACTCAAGATTCTGGACTTGTTCCAGAAAGCTCACGGCACCCCCGGCGAGCGCCACATGTCGGCTGAAGACGTCTACCGCCACCTCATGAACGAGGATATCGACATTGGCCTCGCCACTGTCTATCGCGTTCTGACCCAATTCGAGCAAGCCGGCTTGCTTGAGCGTCACTATTTCGAATCAGGCAAGGCGGTATTCGAGCTGAATGAAGGCAAGCACCACGATCACCTGGTCTGCATGCAATGCGGCAAGGTCGAAGAGTTTTACGACGCTGAGATCGAGAAGCGTCAGATAAAGATCGCTAAGGAACGTGGCTTCAACATCACCGAGCACGCCTTATACCTCTACGCAGACTGCACCAAGTCCGAGTGCCCGAACAAAAAGCCTCGTCACCGCTAAAATAAGCAACCGATATAAGCACCGCATGCCCCGGTCCGTTCCGAACGGGCCGGGGCTTTGTTTTTTGCAGTGAGTCAGGATACCCCTTGGAAGCTTTCATCACCTCCACCCTGCTGGTCACCATGGCCGAAATCGGCGACAAGACCCAGCTTTTGTCATTTGTACTGGCTGCCCGCCTGCGCCGTCCATGGGCCATCATCGCCGGGATTTTTGTCGCCACCATCATCAATCATGGTCTCGCAGGCTCATTCGGCGTCTGGCTGTCCACGCTGGTGCCGGCGCACTGGCTACCTTGGATCATCGGTGCCATCTTCATCGCATTCGGTATCTGGACGCTAGTGCCAGACAAGCTGGACGATGAGGACACGCCCAAGGACACCCACATGGGTGCCTTTGTAACGACGACAATTGCCTTCTTTCTTGCAGAAATGGGTGACAAGACTCAGCTTGCAACGGTGGCGCTCGGCGCACGTTATGAAGAAGCCATCGTGGCGGTGATCTTCGGCACGACCTTCGGCATGATGCTGGCGAATGTACCGGCAGTGCTGATCGGGCAGAAGCTGGCCGACCGGCTGCCCCTGAATATCATCCGCAAGGTTGCAGCCACACTGTTTGTACTCACCGGCATTGCCACCATTATCTGGGGCTAAGCAACAACAGCGCTTCCTTCCTCGGCGTTACACACGCCGAGGAATCTTTAATTCAAGCCCAACATCTCCGCGGCATGGCCGCGCGTCGTGGCAGTGATTTCAACGCCGCCAAGCATGCGCGCAATCTCCTCGATACGCCCCTGATCATCCAGCGGCGTGACGCGGCTACGCGTTTCGTTGCCCTTCACATCCTTGGCGATAGACCATTGCCAGTCAGCCTGTGCAGCAACCTGCGGCAAATGGGTGACACACAGCACTTGCCGATTACTACCCAATTGCTTGAGCAGACGACCGACGATTTCTGCAACGCGTCCGCCGATACCGACATCAACTTCGTCGAAGATCAGCGTCGGCACTTCACCGGCCTCACTGGCGATGACTTGAATAGCCAGACCGATACGCGACAACTCGCCACCGGAAGCCACCTTGGCCAGTGAACGTAAGCTCTGGCCGGGGTTCGCGGCAACCTGAAATTCGACGCCTTCAAGGCCGGTAGAGGCAGGCTCAGCGAGTGAATGCAGAGCAATCTCGAAACGCCCGCCCCCCATCGCCAGTTCCTGCATGATTTCCGTCACGCGCTTCGACAGCTCTGCGGCAGCCTTCTTGCGACCCGTACTGAGCTTTTTGGCAACGGCCATATAGGTAGCTTCTGCTGCTGCCTCCTGCGCAGCAAGCGCGGCAGGGTCTGCCGCAATCTGCAGTACTTGCAGGCGTGTATCTAGCTGCGCCAAGGTGGCTGGCAACTCATCTGGCTGTACGCGATGCTTGCGTGCCAGCATGGTCACCGCCTCGATCCGGGTATCCAGCTCGGACAGGCGTGCTGGGTCAAGATCCAAGCGCTGTCGATAGCGCGACAGCGCATGCGAGGCTTCGCCCAACTGAATACGCGCGGCCTCAATCAGCTCAAGCGGCTCATTGAGATGGGAATCGATATCCGCCAATGGACGCAAGGTCGCGAGGACATGATCCAGTTGGCTGGTCGCCGCATGCTCGCCCTCGTCCAGCGCCTCGACCGCGCCTTCTGCGCCACTCAGCAAACTGGCTGCATGGGATAGTCGACGCTGCTCTTGGTTTTCTTCTAGCCACTCCGCCGCATCAAATGCCAGCTCTTTCAGCTCGGCCACTTGGAAAGACAGCAGCTCACATTCGTGAGCGCTGGCCGACGCGTCCTGCTCGGCACGCAGCCTCGCATCACGCAAGCGCTGCCAAGCCCGATACTTTTCGGCCGTCTCGCGTGCCTGTGCAACCAGTCCCGCATGGGTATCCAGCAGCATGCGCTGCGCATCTGTCTTGAGCAGCGAGTGATGTGCATGCTGACCATGAATATCGGCCAAAAAATCTGCTGCCTGCTTTAGCTGCGCCAGCGTTGCTGGTGCGCCGTTGATATAAGCCCGCGACTTGCCTGCACTATCCACCACGCGGCGCAATAAACACTCGTCATCAGCGTAGTCATTGCTGCGCAACCAGTCGGCCAGTGGTGAGGCCGGTGTCACTGCAAAGTCGGCGGTGATGTCGGCACGCTCCGCGCCAGTGCGGACGACGGACGCATCAGCCCGCTCGCCCAAGGACAGCGACAAGGCATCGATCAGGATGGATTTACCCGCACCGGTCTCGCCGGTCAGCGTGCCAAAACCATTGGAGAACTCAAGCTCCAGCTTGTCGACAATAACGAAGTCACGAAGAATCAGACGTTGCAGCATGGTCCGGTCAATAACGCGGGGTTGCGCTCCAGTGCAGCTTTTCGCGCAACATGGCGAAATAGCTGTAACCATCCGGATGCAACAGGGTGACAGTATGTTCAGAACGGCGGATCACGATTTTGTCGTAAGACTGGGCATCGAAACGCGAGACCGAATCAAAATGGAAGCGGCATTGATGCGGCGCAGCCACCGTCACCTCGATCACTGATGAGTCGCTGATGGTGATTGGACGGTTGGACAGAGCATGTGGGCACAGAGGAACCAGTGCCAGCCCACGCACCGAGGGGTGCAGGATGGGGCCATTGGCTGACAAGGCATAGGCGGTTGAGCCGGTCGGCGTCGCCACGATCATGCCGTCAGCACGCAGCACATACAGGAAGCCGCCATCGACCTTAACCTCAAGTTCGATCATGCGCCCCATGTCGCCCTTGCTGATCACCACATCATTGAAAGCCAGCGAATGGAATACACGCTCGCCACTGCGCAGCACTTCAGCATCCAGCAGCACCCGCTCCTCGCGGCTGTACTTACCTTCCAAAATAGCGGCAATGCCTTCAAGCATCTGATCGCGGGAAATATCCGTCATAAAGCCCAGACGGCCCTGATTGACACCCACCACGGGTACGGAATATTCGGCCATCTGGCGCGCCGCATTCAGCATCGTGCCATCACCGCCGAGCACAATTACCAGCTCGGCACGAGCACCTAGCGTGGCGGTATCAACAATTTCGTAGCCTTGAATATCGGTAGCTGCAGCTGTATCAGCATCAATCAGCACCGTGACGCCTTGCGTACGCAGGAATGCTGCCAGCGCGCTCAGCGACTCACCGACCTCGCGGGTCTGGAAACGGCCTACTAGGCCGATGGTGGAGAATTCTGTTGTCATCCAGAGATTATTCCACAAGTCTGGATTGATACCCCCTCCAGCCGCAAGGATTCCGCCAGCGCGGCTTAATTGTCACGCACGCGCCGCAACGCCCGGCTTTTGCATACAATTCACTCCATGCTCGACAAGCGCGCCCAGACTCTGCTCAAAACCCTGATCGAACGGTATATCGTCGAAGGACAGCCCGTCGGTTCGCGCACCCTTTCGCGGCACTCTGGCCTTGAGCTGTCGCCAGCGACCATTCGCAACGTCATGTCCGACCTTGAGGAAATGGGCTTTATCACCAGCCCACACACCTCGGCCGGCCGCATCCCGACAGCCCTTGGCTACCGCCTGTTTGTAGATACGCTGCTCACCGTCAAGCCGCTGGCCAGTCTTGAGCTCTCAGAGCTGCAAGGCAGCATGCAGATCAGCGCGCCACAACAAGCCATCAGCACCGCTTCCCAATTACTGGCACAACTGACGCAGTTTGCCGGTGTAGTGATCGTCCCGCGCCGCCCGCAGACGCGGATACGCCAGATCGAATTCCTTACCCTTTCAGAAAAGCGCGTCCTGCTTATCCTCGTGACCATGGACGGCGATGTGCAAAACCGTATTCTGCATACGCAGCGCGACTACAGCCCATCGGAACTCACCGAGGCTGCCAACTTTCTCAACCAACACTATGCGGGCCAAGACTTGGAGCAGATTCGCGGCCGCCTGCGCGAGGAGCTGTCGCAACTGCGCTCAGATATGACCGAGCTGATGACGGCCGCCGTTGCCGCCGGCGAAGACAGCCAGCCGCAATACATCATCAGCGGCGAACGGAAGTTGCTGGATGTGGAGGATCTGTCCTCGAACATTAACCGCCTGCGTCAGCTTTTTGATCTTTTTGACCAGAAAACCAGTCTTGCCCACTTGATGGAGATGTCGAATCGTGCAGAAGGTGTGCAGGTCTTCATCGGCGGCGAGTCGGGCATTGCACCGCTGGACGAATGCAGCGTTGTGACGGCCCCCTACGAGGCCAATGGCGAAGTCGTCGGCACCCTCGGTGTCATCGGGCCAACCCGTATGGCTTATGAACGCGTGATCCCGATTGTGGATATCACTGCCCGCCTGCTCGGCAACGCACTGAGCACCCCAAACCAAGGCTAAGCCACACCGGCTCAACCCATATAGCCCCCCCGGACACTCATGCCCCGCTTCCAGCCCGAACCCGCTCATGTGCATGGCACGCCCGCCCGCATCGGCATCCTGTACGCCAATTTAGGCACACCAGACGCACCCACGGCACCGGCTTTGCGGCGCTACCTTAAGGAGTTCCTGTCCGACCCGCGCGTCGTAGAAATTCCCAAGCCCATCTGGTGGCTCATCCTCAACGGCATCATCCTGAATGTCCGCCCCAAAAAATCTGCGGCGAAATACGCTATGGTCTGGGAAAAAGACGGCTCACCACTGGCCGTACATACCGAGCGCCAAGCCAAGCTGCTGCGCGGCGCACTTGGTGCCGCAGGCTACCCGGATGTCGAGGTCGCGTGGGCCATGCGTTATGGCAACCCCTCCATCGCCAGTAAGCTCGATCAACTCAAGGCGGCTGGCTGCACACGCATTTTGATTCTGCCTGCCTACCCGCAATATGCGGCTGCCACCACGGCCAGCGTCGGCGACATGGTCAGCGCTTGGACGCAACGCCTACGCAACGTGCCGGAGCTGCGTTTCATCCGTAACTATCACGATGACAGCGCCTACATCACCGCGCTGGCTAACAGCGTGCGTGAACACTGGGCGCATAACGGCCCACTGGGCAGTGGTGACAAGCTGATCATGAGCTTCCACGGCCTTCCACGTTTCAGTCTGGATAAGGGCGATCCTTATTTCTGTGAGTGCCACAAAACTGGACGCCTACTCGCCGAAGCACTGGGCCTCAACAAGGACCAATACTTGGTTACTTTCCAGTCGCGTTTTGGCAGAGCTGAATGGCTGCAACCCTACACGCAACCGACCTTGGAAGCCCTTGCGGCACAAGGCACGCGTCGCGTTGATGTGATCTGCCCCGGCTTCGTTGCCGACTGCCTTGAGACGCTTGAGGAAATCGGCATGGAATGCAAGGAAGCCTTCCTTACGCACGGCCAGAACGACGGCGGCAAAGAATTTCACTACATACCCTGTCTCAACGAACGGCCCGATCTAATCACTGCCCTGACGCAACTCGCCATTACACACCTTGGTCATTGGCTGAACTCACCGGGACATAGCGACAGCACAATTGCAGAGCGCGCAAAGGCACAGGGCGCCAAGCAGTAACCATTAAAGCACTCCAGCCGGGGTTAAGCGCAACACTGACGCGGTTGAAAAGCCTAGGGCTAGCTCTTTGGACAGAATGCCGCTGCAACACCGCAAACAATTGATCTATCAATATTAAATACTGTTAGCACAAGTAAAAACGGTGCAATCAGGGGTACCTCCCCGTTTTTTGTCATAAAAAAATAAAAAAGGCTTGAAAGCAAAAGACCCGCCCCCAAGTGTGGGCAATCCGAACGTCCTTAAGGTTTCAAGTCATGTCACAAGCGCAAGAACCCCAGAACACCGAGGCAAGCGAAGCCACGCCAGCAACCGAAGAAACAAACTCGACCGACACCCTGCCAAGCTTGGAAGAACAATTGCAGGCTGCTGAAGCCAAAGCCGCTGAAGCACAAGACGCTTGGCTGCGCGCCAAGGCGGAAGGTGAGAACATCCGCCGCCGCGCCCAAGAAGACATCAGCAAGGCCAGCAAGTTTGCCGTCGAAAAGTTCGCCAGCGAGCTCATCGCCGTTAAGGACAGCCTTGAAGCCGCCCTCGCCAGCGACAAGCAAACCGCAGAAGACCTCAAGGCCGGTGTCGAGCTGACGCTGAAGCAGCTGATCTCGGCCTTTGAAAAATCGGCCCTGCTGGAGATCAACCCGCTGGATGAGAAGTTTGATCCGCACAAGCACCAGGCCATTAGCCAGCTTGAAGCCGACGGTGAGCCAAACCGCATTATCAACGTGCTGCAAAAGGGCTACGCCCTGCACGACCGCGTGATTCGGCCTGCACTGGTAGTGGTTTCCAAAGCGAAAGCTTGAGACTGTCGCTTGAACTGAACGCGACAATCCCCATATTCGAATCAAGGTAATTCCGCCCGCACCGGGCGACATCAACAATTAAAGGAAAAAACATGGGCAAGATCATCGGTATTGACCTCGGCACAACCAATAGCTGCGTTTCCGTCATGGAAGGCGGCAAGCCCAAGGTCATCGAAAACTCGGAAGGTGCGCGCACCACACCGTCTATCGTTGCGTATGCCGATGACGGTGAAGTGCTGGTGGGCGCATCGGCCAAGCGCCAAGCTGTTACCAACCCAAAGAACACGCTGTACGCCGTGAAGCGCCTGATCGGCCGCCGCTTCGAAGAAAAGGAAGTGCAGAAGGATATCGACCTGATGCCATACAAAATCGTCAAGGCCGATAACGGCGACGCTTGGGTTGGCGTACGTGACGAAAAGTTGGCCCCACCGCAGGTGTCGGCTGAAGTGCTGAAGAAGATGAAGAAGACCGCTGAAGACTACCTGGGTGAAGAAGTCACCGAGGCTGTCATCACCGTACCGGCCTACTTCAATGACAGCCAACGCCAAGCCACCAAGGATGCCGGTCGTATCGCCGGTCTGGACGTGAAGCGCATCATCAACGAACCTACTGCTGCGGCCATTTCTTTCGGCCTCGACAAGCAAGAAGGCGACCGCAAGATTGCGGTGTATGACCTTGGCGGTGGCACCTTTGACGTGTCGATTATCGACATCGCTGAAATCGATGGCGAACATCAGTTTGAAGTGCTGTCCACCAACGGTGACACCTTCCTCGGCGGCGAAGACTTTGACCAACGCCTGATCGACTTCATCATCGACGAATTCAAGAAGGAATCCGGCGTTGACCTGAAGAAGGATGTGCTCGCCCTGCAACGCCTGAAGGAAGCCGCTGAAAAGGCCAAGATTGAGCTGTCCTCGTCGCTGCAAACCGAAGTCAATCTGCCTTACATCACCGCTGACGCAACGGGGCCAAAGCATCTGGCCGTCAAGATCACGCGCGCCAAGTTTGAGTCGCTGGTAGATGAGCTGATAGAGCGCACCATCGCCCCATGCAAGTTGGCGATCAAGGATGCGGGCGTCAAGGTAGGCGATATTGCCGACGTGATTCTGGTTGGCGGTATGACCCGCATGCCGAAGGTGCAGGAGAAGGTGAAGGAGTTCTTTGGCAAGGAACCGCGTAAGGACGTGAACCCTGATGAAGCTGTCGCCATTGGTGCATCGATCCAAGGCGGCGTGCTGCAAGGTGAAGTGAAGGACGTCTTGCTGCTGGACGTGACCCCGCTGTCGCTGGGTATCGAAACCCTAGGCGGCGTGATGACCAAGCTGATCCAGAAGAACACCACCATTCCAACCAAGCAAAGCCAAGTGTTCTCGACTGCCGACGACAACCAGAATGCCGTGACCATTCACGTGCTGCAAGGTGAGCGTGAAATGTCTGCCGGCAACAAGAGTCTCGGCCAATTCAACCTGTCCGACATTCCGCCAGCCCCACGTGGCATGCCGCAAATCGAAGTCACCTTCGACATCGATGCGAACGGCATCCTGCACGTGTCGGCCAAGGACAAGGCCACTGGCAAGGAAAACAAGATCACCATCAAGGCCAACTCTGGCTTGTCGGAAGAAGAAATCCAGCAGATGGTGCAAGACGCTGCCGCTCACGCCGAGGAAGACAAGAAGGCACGTGAGCTGGTGGATGTCCGTAACCAGTGCGACGCCATGATCCACTCGACCAAGAAGGCCTTGTCGGAACACGGCGACAAGATCGACGCGGCTGAAAAGTCGGCAATTGAAGCTGCCATCGGCGAAGCCGAGGCTGTGCTGAAGGATGGCGACAAGGAAGCGATCGAAGCCAAGACTGAAGCGCTGGCAACCGCTGCCCAGAAGCTCGGTGAAAAGATTTATGCCGAACAGCAAGCAGGTGCCGCCGGCGCTGATGCTGGCCAAGCCGGTGCAGGCAATGACAGCAAGAAGGACGACGGCGATGTGGTGGATGCCGAGTTCACCGAGGTCAAAGACAAGAAGTAAGCGCTTGACCGTTTGAGCCGGGGGCACAGAAACAGAGTCATTCTGTTTCCGTGCCTTCTTGTCGTATGTGCTGAAAGAAACTCAAGATGGCCGCAAAAAAAGACTTTTACGAAGTACTGGGGGTGAACCGCGACGCCTCTGACGATGAGCTGAAAAAGGCTTATCGCAAGCTCGCGATGAAGTACCACCCGGACCGCAACCCGGACAATCCCAAGGCGGAAGAGCAATTCAAGGAGGCCAAAGAGGCCTACGAGATCCTCTCCGATGGACAAAAGCGTGCGGCCTACGATCAATACGGCCACGCTGGCGTTGATCCGCAAGCCGGTGGTGGCTTCGGCGGTGGCGGCGCAGGCTTTGCCGATGCGTTCTCAGACATCTTCGGCGACATCTTTGGTGGCAGAGGCGGTGGCGGCGGTGGCGGACGCTCCAATGTGTATCGTGGTGCCGACCTGCGCTACAACTTGGAAATCTCGCTGGAAGAAGCAGCGCGCGGCACCGAGACCAAGATCCGCATTCCAACCATGGAAGAGTGCGTAACCTGCGACGGCACCGGCGCCAAGAAGGGCACCGAGGTCAAGACCTGCCCGACCTGTAATGGTCATGGCCAGGTGCGCATGCAGCAAGGCTTTTTCTCGATCCAGCAGACCTGCCCCAAGTGCCACGGCACAGGCAAGTATGTACCGACGCCCTGCCCCGACTGTCATGGCGCCGGGCGCAAGAAAACCCACAAGACCCTATCGGTCAAGATTCCGGCCGGCATCGACGAGGGCGATCGTATCCGTCTGTCTGGCGAAGGCGAGCATGGCGTGAATGGTGGCCCGAGCGGCGACCTGTATGTGCAGGTGCATCTCAAAGAGCACAGCGTGTTCCAGCGCGATCACGACGACCTGCATTGCGAAATGCCGATTAGCATCAGCGTTGCAGCACTCGGCGGCGAGATCGAAATTCCCACACTGGACGGCATTGCGCGCCTGAAGATTCCAGCCGAGACGCAATCCGGCAAGGTATTCCGTCTCCGCGGCAAGGGTATTAAGGGCATTCGCAGCATCAGCCACGGCGATCTGCTGTGTCATGTCGTGGTGGAGACGCCGGTCAATCTGACGGCTCGCCAAAAGGAACTGCTGGAAGAATTTGAATCCATCAGCCAAGGCGATGCAGGTGTGCATAATCCCAAAGCGCAAAGCTGGATGGATAAAGTGAAAGACTTTTTCGCCAGCTAAAATCGGCGTACAAACTTTAAATCACCGCATCTGATGGCTTAAAGCATCAAGATACAAAAATGGGGCTACGGCCCCATTTTTGCGTTTATGAAACGAGTTGAAGACTTGTTGCAGGAAGCATGAAAACAAAAGAAAATTGTCATCAGGCTTTATGCCTGATGCGTCTGCATACAGTTATGATGCCGTTGTAATAAATCGTCCGTTGTTTCTATGCCAATTAACGACACCAATACAATTGCAGGACTGTTGAGTCGTGCACGCTGTGTGCAGCTAGCGCAATACATGATCGATGGCGCAAGGCCCGGCAGCATCGCTGCCTTATGGATCAACCTTGACCGCTTTCAGCAGGTCAATCACTCGTTCGGCTATACCGGCGGCAACAAGATTCTTTCAATCATCGCCAACCGCCTTGAGCTGGCGACCGGAAACGGCGTACATCTCGGCCACATGGGTGCTGATGAGTTCCTTTGCTTATTGCCAACGGAAGGTTTGAGCCAAGCCGTGGCGCTAGCCGAACACATCATGACGATGCTCGAAGAGCCCATCATGCTCAACGAAACCAAGCTACATCCAGTAGCCCGGATTGGGATTGCGCTGCTGGAGCCCGATGAAGACTCAGTCAGCCTGCTACAACGTGCCGACCAAGCCATGTACCTGGCCAAACGGAATGGCAAGCGCTGGCTACAGGCAGAAGGTGACATTACTGCCGCCAGCGGCAGCTGCAGCATCCTCGCCAATACTGAACTGGAAATCGAGAGCAAGCTGCATCAAGCCATCGAAAGCGGCGGTCTCAGCCTCCACTACCAACCCATCCTGCGTAAAGACGGCAGTATTGATGCAGTTGAGGCATTGATGCGCTGCACGGTCAATGGCCGTGACATTTCACCCACGCTGTTTATTCCTGTCGCAGAAAAAACCGGCCTGATCACGCGCCTCGGCGAATGGACCATGAGCCAAGGTGCGATTTTTGCGCGCCAACTGGATGAGGCTGGCTACCCAATCAAGGTGGCCGTCAACATATCGCGGGCACAACTACTCGCCCCCCATTTCTCACAAGCACTAAGCAGTGCCCTAATTTACGCTGCATTACCGGCTGACCGGCTGGAGCTGGAATTAACCGAATCGCTTTTCATGGACATGTCGCCAACAGTTCAGGAAAACCTCTGCGACGCCCGTGCAGCAGGTGTTGGCCTAGCCATTGATGATTTTGGTACGGGCTACTCCTGCCTCGCCAACCTCAAGGATATTCACGCCGCAAAACTTAAACTCGACCGCGCCTTCGCCATCGCACTCCCTGAGGATTCACGTGCGTTTGCAATTGTGAAAGCGATGACTCGTCTTGGGCAAGAATTAGGCATGACGGTTGTAGCCGAGGGTGTTGAGACAAAGGAGCAAATGCACGCATTACTGCATGCCGGCGTAGATGCTGCACAAGGTTATCTCTATGCACGGGCAATGTCAGGAGATGACCTTCTCGCCTGGCTTAAAGTACACAAAAAAAAACACGTCGCTTGCGTAAGAAAACTCAGTCATGACAGCCTCGTTCGATAACTCGCTAAATGGCGAATTGGAGTCCGCCGTCAGGGACAACCGCATTCCGCCCTGCCCTCTGGCATTGGAAAAAATCTCGCAGGAGATGAGCAAGCCCGACCCGGACTTTCGTCATCTAACCCAAATCATCAGCAGTGATGTTGCGCTAGCCGCAGGGCTTGTACGTCTAGCCAACTCCCCCTTCTTTGGCTCGCGCAGGCGTGTGGCAAGTGTGAATGAGGCATTGATGCTGCTTGGCCTTAACACATCAAGCCAAGCTGTCGCTTGCATTGCCCTTGGCAACGTTTTCCCGAGTATGCCGGCGATGGAACGGTTCTGGGACGCCTCAGCACAGATTGCAAAACTGTCGGGCTGGCTAGCTAGAGAACAAAAATGGCCGGGCGTGCGCCCAGAGGAAGCCTACACCTATGGCTTGTTCCGTGATTGCGGCATTGCTGTATTGCTGCAGCACTTCCCTCATTACGTTCGCATCCTGCAGGATGCCAATAACGAGGCACTGCGCACCTTCACCGATGTCGAGGATGAACTGCTGCCCACCAATCACGTGGTAATGGGCTCAATGATGACGCAATCGTGGTGGTTGCCAGAGAATATCTGCAAGGCCGTCCGCCACCACCATGACATCAAGCACGACATGGGCCGCAAGGATGCGCCCTTCCGTTATCTGGTCGCCATCTCCCAGCTCGCCGAATACTTGCTGCAACAGAACACTGGCCGCAGCAAAACACACGAGTGGGAAAAGCTCGGTGAGGTCTGCCTGCAGCAACTTGATCTCGATGAAGAAGCCGTGCAGGCACTCGAAGCAAAGGCCAACGAAGTCCTCGCTGAACGCGAGTAAAGAAAAACCCTATTACCGGAGACAGAGATCCAGTAACGGGGTTATGGGCACCACCAAGTAGGGGGAAGACTTGGCTTTAATGGCGCCCTAAACTTTTACAATCGATGTCCTATCTAGAGCACCTCAGTGACGGTGCCATTGCTAATTCGCACGCGATCACCTGTATTTGTAGCGGGCACATCACGCTGATGAATCGTGCGCAAGGAGCCATCAGTCATGCGCACACGAATTTGGTAGGCACTGGTCTTGTTGGTGTTCTTCTCAATCTCATTACCGAGATACGCGCCACCAGCACCCCCTGCAATCGTCATTACAGTGCGGCCACTGCCGCCACCGACCTGATTCCCAAGGATGGCGCCTGCAACGCCGCCGGCTACTGCACCCAAGCCGCTGCCGGAGGCCTTGCGTTCAACCAAACGCACGCTTTCAACCGTGCCGCATTGCGCGCAGCTTGCCGCAGCCACTTTGGTGTTAGCGCTATTGCGAGGCTCACCCTTCTGCGCCATGTCACCCTGCATCGCTTCGCCTTGATTGGCATTGGCGCCTGGCAAATAACCGGTGAGTGCGGCAACCCCGGTGAGGCTCAGCAGCGTCACTGAGAAGGCAGCGATGATGAGCGAGGGGTACAAAATTTTCGGACGGATATTCATGGCAGATTTTTCCTTCATGACAACAGTCGCCTCGTTGTTACGATTGGCACGACTGGCAATAAGCTGGCCCATGGTGGTTTTTCCTTTGAGTGTGTCGTGTCTGGATTACTTGCGGTCAAGCTGACGACCGATACGATTACCTGCATAGGCCCCTGCACCTGCGCCGGCGACCGTACCCACCGTGCTACCGCCCGTCAGGGCCGAGCCAACCACGCCACCAATCACAGCACCACTCACCGTGCCAACATCCTGACGACTGGGGTTGCTGCTGCAGCCGCTCAATGCGGCCCCCATGACCACGAGCATCATCATCATGACCACCACACCCATTTTCTTACTGTTCATTTTGTTCTTCCTTTTTGTCTGGCGCATCCCACATGCGCTTGACTGCGCTATACGCAACCAGCATGCCAGGGGAAATAGCCAATTAAAAACATAGGCTTAACAAAATGCAGCGCAAAGCCACACCCACGGGACTGTCGCCACGTGGCGACATATCCGTATCGGCGGCAGATAGCCTAATGATTTACATGGGATTTTTCTGTCGCCGAGCGACGACAGAAAACCGCCTACTTGAACAAGGCGGGATCGAGAGCGTGCCGTTGAAGCAGCTTGTAGAAGTCAGTACGGTTACGTTGTGCGAGCTTGGCCGCCTGCGCAACATTGCCGCCGGTCAGCTTGAGGATGCGCACTAAATAGTCGCTCTCGAAACGACGACGCGCCTCATCGAAAGACACCACCTCTTCGGTCTCGCGAATCGCCTGCTGTACCAAGCCCGGCGCGATCATGGCGGTGGTGGTCAATGCGACAGCCTGCTCCACCACATTCAGTAACTGACGCGCATTGCCGGGCCAGCTAGCGCGCGTCAACAACTCCATGGCATCTGGCGCGAAACCATTGATCTCCTTCTGGTAGCGCGTTGCTAGGCGTTGTAGAAAATGGTTGGCTAACAAGGGGATATCGTCGCGACGCTGGCTCAGATTGGGAATCTGCAAGGACACCACATTGAGCCGGTAGTACAGATCGCTGCGGAACTGGCCGCTGGCCATTTCCTCCGCCAAATCACGATGGGTCGCGCTGATGACACGAATATTCACCGGCGCACTTTTGGTGCTGCCCACGGGCCTAACTTCGCGCTCTTCCAGTACGCGCAAGAGTTTGACCTGCAAGGGCGTCGGCATATCGCCAATTTCGTCGAGGAACAACGTACCGCCATCGGCCTCAGGGATCAAACCACGCTGATCGCGACTGGCGCCGGTAAAGGCCCCCTTCACGTAACCGAACAGTTCTGACTCCAGCAAGTTCTCAGGAATTGCCCCGCAATTAACGGCGATAAACGGCGCATCGCGGCGGGGACTGGCGCGGTGAATGGCCTTGGCGAGTACTTCCTTACCGGTCCCCGACTCGCCCAAGAGCAGCACACTAGCATCGCCACCCGCGACAAGTTGCGCACGCGCCAGCAGGTCCTCCATCTGGTTGTTCTGCGTCACGATATCGCTGCGCCAACCAGCTACGCCAGCGGGCTCATTGGCAGGCCCCAGACGTAATGCGCGCGCGACTAGCTCCAGCAGCGCCTTAGGATCATAGGGCTTGGTCAGATAGCCAAACACGCCACGCTGTGTTGCGGCCACGGCATCGGGGATGCTGCCATGCGCCGTCAGTATGATCACAGGCAGCAACGGATGCTGCACACGCAAGGCATCGAATAGCGCAGCACCATCCATACCCGGCATCTGCATGTCTGTAATCACCAATTGCGGACGCTCAATGCTGGCCCGTGCCAAGGCTTCCTGCCCATTAGCAGCTGTCTCGATACGATGGCCTGCCGCCTCCAGACGAATGGCCAGCAGACGCAGCAAATCCGGATCATCATCAACCAGCAGCAGATAGTTGCCACGGACGTCGCTCATGGTTTCCCCTTGTCTCGGCGGAGCAAACTGCGCTCGATATCCTTCACTGCATCCAGCTTTTTCTCAAGCTCATCAGCGCGCTTCTGGCCTTGGAGCATGGCGCTCAGATGGAAATTTAACAGGCCAGCCAACGCCACCAGATCCGCATCATGCTTGCCCTCAAGCAAAGGCTCAATCACCTGCTGTGCGAGGCGGCGCTCGTTCATGCTGGCCTCTGGCGTGCTCAGTACCAGCGCGTATTGCAAGCGCCGGAAATCGCTTTTGTCACGAGCATGTGCGCTGCGCTGACGCTCAAGCTCGCGCTCGCGTTCAGTCGCTGATAAATTACGTGTGTAGCTAGCGTAGTAAAGCAGGGACACGGCATCGTCCATACCGAGATGCGCCTCCGACTTGAGCCAATAACGATCAGTGCTACCGACTGTTCTGAGGGTAGTGCAAGCGCTCAGGCCAGCCAATACAAACAGCAGGCAGAACGTCTTCAAACATTTCATCACACCACCTCCACAGGGAGGACGACGGTAAAGTCGCCACGCCCCTCGCCCACCGTAATCACGCCGCCCAGTGCCGTGACATGATCACGGCAGATGGAAAGCCCCAGCCCTGTACTCTTGATCTTGCTGCCCGCAGGCGTATCGCCTCGATAAAAGGGCTCGAACACACGTTCATGCGCAGCCGCCGGCACACCCGGGCCGCTATCGAGCACTCGCAGCACTAACTGCTGAGCCTCAACCTTGGCAAAAAGTTCCACCACACTGCCCAAAGGTGCGTGCTTGGTTGCATTTGAGAGCAAGTTGTCGAGAATGACGCGCACACGTTCCGGGTCAGTCCGCACGGTTTGCGGACTGACATTGCTCTGCAACTTGATCTGCCTTGCCTCTAGAGCAATACGCTGCCGATCCACAACATGTGCAACTAACTCAGGCAATGCAACGGCCTGAATGTCGATACGCGCTGCACGAAACTCAGCCTCGCCATGCCGCAGCAACTCTTCGATCAAACGCTGCAGATGAATACTGTTTTCACGGACGATGCCTACAATCTCCTGCTGGCGTGGCTGCAGCCCGCCAGCAGTGCCTTCAGCCAATAACTCTGAACCCTCACGCAATGCGGTCAATGGGGTTTTCAGCTCATGCGAGACATGGCGGAGAAACTGCGCTTTCTGCGCTTCCAGTTGCTGGAGACGCTCACGCAACCAGTTCAGGCGCTCACCCAGCTGCACCAGATCCTCCGGCCCCTCCACTACGACAGGCGTATGCAGGCGACGTTCGCCAAGGTCACGAATCCCTGCTTCAATTTGGGCAATGGGGCGCGCCAACAGGTAGGTAAATCCGGCCACCACGAGCAATGCCACGGGCAGCACCACCAAAAGCTGGGTTTGTGCGCCGGCCTCGGCCTCTTCCGCTTGCGTCTTGAGCGCGACGGCCTCGCGATCAATCACCGCATTTGAATGGAGCAGCATCGCGCGGCCAGTTTCTGCGAGCCGGGCAAACTGGGTTTTATCAACCTTGGCCTCAGTCTGCATGCGATAAGCCTCTGCTTCCTGCTCGGCCATACGATTGAGCAACTGGCGCATTTCTGCATCCAGCGGCAACTGCTGCATATGGGTGATGACATCGGCAAACTCTTCGCGCAAGTGCTCGTAGCCCTCACGCAGTGATGCGTCTTGCAAGACCACGCTTTGTCGGGCAGCGCGTTCCAGGGTTGGCAAAATCTCTGCCAACTGGCGGCTGCCGTGCGCGATACGAGCGGCGTCAAAAACGGCCTGCTGGCTTTGGGTGGAAAGCTTCTGGATGGCGAGCGTCATCGCCAACAAACCGGCGGCCAGCGGCAGCACGGCAAGAAAGAAACCAACTGCCAGCAGCTTGAAGAAGGAGCGTGGGTAACGGAATTGCATCACCGATTTCCACGCCCAGACATGGTCAGGCGCGCCGCCACTCAGTCAAACCACCCGGCTTATCTTCCAGCACAATGCCTGCCGCCTTGAGCTCATCGCGAAGTCGGTCCGACTCGGCGAAGTTCTTGGCTTGCTTGGCCGCGACACGTGCGGCAATCAGTGCTTCGATCTCTTGATTGCTGAGGCCAGACTCGGCCACAGGCGCGGCTTGCAGAAACGCTTGCGGATCACGTTGCAGCAGCCCCAACACAGCCGCCAACCCTCTCAACTGAGCAGCCATGGCAGCATCATTGTCGCGATTCACAATATTGGCCAGCTCGAAAAGCACCGCAATTGCTTCGGACGTGCTGAAGTCGTCGTCCATCGCCGCCTTGAATCGCTGCGCATGTGGCTCGTTCCAATCGACTACAGCAGCTGTTGCGGTGTGGCCCCTCAGTGCCGTGTAGAGGCGGGTCAGCGCACCACGCGCATCGTCCAGGTGCGCATCGGAATAATTCAGCGGGCTACGATAGTGAGCGCGCAGGATGAAGAAGCGCACCACTTCTGCATCGTACGACTTGAGCACATCGCGGATGGTGAAGAAGTTGCCCAGTGACTTAGACATTTTTTCGTCGTCGACGCGGATAAAGCCGTTGTGCATCCAGTAGTTCACGTACTGGCAGCTATGTGCGCCCTCGGACTGCGCAATTTCGTTTTCATGGTGAGGGAACTGCAGATCCTGCCCACCGCCATGAATATCAAAGTGCTTACCCAGCAGATCGCTGCCCATGGCCGAGCACTCGATATGCCAACCCGGACGCCCCGCGCCCCACGGCGAATTCCACTTCACTTCATCGGCATCGTCTTCCTTGGCGTGCTTCCACAACACAAAGTCCAAAGGGTCCTGCTTGCCGTCGACTACGTCAACACGCTCACCCGCGCGCAGATCGTCCAGCGACTTGCCTGACAGCTTGCCGTAGTTGGGGAACTTCCGTACCGAGTAGCACACGTCGCGATTGGCGGCGACATAGGCGTAGCCATGCTTTTCCAAGCTGGCAATCATGTCCAGCATCTGTTGCACATACTCCGTGGCGCGCGGCTCATGGTCCGGGCGCAGCACACCCAAGGCATCGGCATCCTCGTGCATGGCAGAAATAAAGCGATCGGTCAGGGTGCGAATGCTTTCCTTGTTTTCAGCAGCACGCTTGATGATTTTGTCATCAATGTCGGTGATATTACGGACGTAAGTCACCTTGAAACCACTAGCGCGGAGCCAGCGCGCAACCATGTCAAACACCACCATGACACGGGCGTGTCCTAGGTGACAGAAGTCATACACGGTCATGCCGCATACATACATGCGCACATGGCCAGCCTCGATCGGGGTGAAGTCCTGCTTGCTGCGATTCAGGGAGTTATGGATTTTGAGCATGTCGTCAGAGCTTGCTGGCTATCGAGAAACGCCGGGAACAGCTGGAAAGGCGGTGCATTTCAGCTATTGCAGGGGCCGGCTTATTGATAGAATCAGGAGTTGTATTCGCTGGGTGTTGCGACTGAGCTTATCAGGCCTGTCAAGCATGATCAGATGGCCTTGCCCGACACCCTGCAAAACATGAAATTTTGTTGTAATACAGAAACTTACAATGGCCATTTCGGCCAATTTTATTGTCCAAAAACTGCGTCCGAGTATACCATGCCCCTGCGTCGCACCCTGATCGCCCTTGCCTGCCTGAGCCTGGCACTACCTGTTTATGCTGATACCGTGCAGGATGCGAGCCGCTCGCTGCGCCAAGGCCAACACACCCAAGCCCTTGAGCAGATAGATCGTTATCTGGCGGGGAAACCGAAGGATGCCCAAGGGCGCTTCCTGAAAGGCACTATCCTCGCCGAGATGGGGCGCAACCCTGAGGCCCTTAGCATTTTCACCAAGCTGAGCGAAGATTATCCAGAACTCCCGGAGCCTTACAACAACTTGGCCGTCATCTACGCCCAGCAAAAGCAGTACGACAAGGCCAAGCAATCGCTGGAGCAGGCCATTCGCACTCATCCGTCCTATGCCACGGCTCACGAAAATTTAGGTGACTTGTACGCACGGCTCGCCAGTCAGGCTTACGGCAAGGCATTGCAGCTGGACGCATCCAACGCCAGCGCACAAAACAAGCTGGCACTGATCCGCGACCTGATTACCCCAACCGGCAAGCCCGGCAGCAAGCCTGCGTCGGAACCGAGCAAGGCCGTGGCGCTGCCAGCAGCAACGCCGGTTGCCCCGCCGACCCCAACCATAATTGCAACGGCACCAGCCACCAAGCCAGTTGAGCCTGTCAAGGCACCTGAGCCTGTCAAGATTGAAACCAAGCCCGAACCTAAGGTTGAGCCCAAGCCTGAACCTAAGGTAGAACCTAAGCCGGGTGCAGATGTCACAGCTGAAGTGAGTAAGGCTATTGAAGCTTGGGCCTCAGCTTGGACACGCAAGGACGTGAAAGCTTATCTAGCTCGCTACGCTAAAGACTTCAAGACACCAGGTGGTGAAACACGTGCCAACTGGGAAAGCGAACGCAACAAGCGTATCAACAAACCGGGCAAGATCAGCGTTGATGTCGACAACATCAAGGTAAGCGTAGACGCCGCTGATCAAGCCACAGCAAGGTTCCGTCAGAACTATAAGTCAGCATCGCTAAGCTCATCCACTACCAAGACACTGGTACTGGTGAAGCGCGAAGGTAAGTGGCTGATCCAGCAGGAGCGTGTAGGTGGGTAATGGGCGGTTGTGAGGCACACTCTTTTAATGCGTAAACTGGCCATCCCGGCAGGTCTCGGGATTCTCTTTGCGAGCTATTTCTTCGGTAGCGAAGTGTTGGGCAACAAGCTCACTCAGTCCGCCGAGACGGCTGCGCATGCTGCCTTGCCAGTGCTAACCAATGCCAGCCCGGAAGCACAGCTGGCAGAAGTGTTTGCACGCATCGAACGCAATCAGCTGGATGCGGCTATGCAACAGGCCGAAGCGCTGACCCAAGCCTATCCAAACTTCCGTCTCGGTCACTTGGTCAAGGGCGATCTGCTGATGTCCCGCGTACAGCCCATCTCAGACTTGGGCAGCCCCGCCAAGGCGCCCCAAGACAAGCTGGCAGATCTGCGCGAAGAGGCGCAAGCCCGTATCAATGCTCACCGCAGCAAGCCACCAACCAACTCAATCCCCCGCTATCTGGTGCAGATGCAACCGGAGCAAAAATTCGCTGTAGTGGTCGATGCTAATCGCTCCCGCCTGTACCTGTACGAGAACGCTGGCGGTACGCCAAAGTTCGTGACCGACTACTACATAACGCAGGGCAAGCTCGGCGCGGAGAAGTCGCGCGAGGGTGACAAAAAAACGCCAGTCGGCGTTTATCAGGTGGTTGGCAATCTACCGATCCAGAAGCTCGGTGACTTTTACGGCAGCGGAGCTTTCCCCATCAATTACCCGAACGACTACGACAAACGTTTGGGGCGTAATGGACATGGCATCTGGCTGCACGGCACACCGTCCGATACTTACTCGCGCCCCCCCAAGGCGTCCGATGGTTGCGTCGTGCTGTCGAATCCCGACCTCAACAAGCTGGCCCCGTACCTGCAAGTGGGCCTAACCCCAGTCATCATTACGCAGAGCGTGGAATGGCTGACAAAAGATGAATGGCAGAACGAGAAGAAAAGCATGCTGGATGCCATCGACAGTTGGCGCAAGGATTGGGAAAGCCGTGATGGCGATCGCTACGCCAGTCACTATTCACGTCAATTCAATGCGGACGGCACCGACTATCAAAGCTGGACAGAACAAAAGCGCAAGGTCAACGCTGGCAAGAATTGGATCAGCGTGGGCACTGAAAAACTCACCCTGTTCCGATATCCTGGTAAGGACGACATGATGGTCGTGACCTTTAAACAGGACTACAAGAGCAACAATCTAACCAATGTAATGATGAAGCGCCAGTACTGGCTACGTGAAGATGGCCGCTGGAAAATCATCTACGAAGGTGCCGCCTGATGTCCTTACTCACGCTTAAAAACACTATTGCGGCTGCCTTGCTGATGTCGATTGCAAGTCTGTCAGTAGCAGCAAATCCTGAGCTCGAAATCAAGACTAATCAGGGCAACATCACGGTTGAACTGTTTGCTGACAAGGCGCCAAAGACCACAGCCAACTTCTTGCGCTACGCAAAGGATGGCTTTTACAACGGCACCATCTTTCATCGCGTGATTCCGAACTTCATGATCCAAGGTGGTGGCTTTACGCCCGACATGAAGGAAAAGGCAACCCGTCAACCCATTCAGAACGAAGCGCCAGAAGGTAGCATGGTCGGATTGCGCAATAGCTTCGGCACGCTGGCCATGGCTCGCACCGGTGATCCGCACTCGGCAACCGCACAGTTCTTCATTAACGTGAAGGACAATCCAGGTCTTGACTACCCCTCGCCCGATGGTTGGGGTTATGCCGTGTTCGGCAAGGTCACCAAGGGCATGGAAGTCATCATGAAAATTCGTAGCGTTGCCACTGGCAATGCAGGCTTTCATCAGAATGTGCCGACAACGCCTGTCGTGATCGAATCGGTCACACTGGTGCCAGAAAAAACGACTGAAAAAAAATAATCACCCTCATCAAAGGACCACCCATGATCAAGCTGCACACCAACTTTGGCGTTATCAGTGTTGAAGTCGATACCGAGAACACCCCGAAGACTGCTCAAAACTTTATCGAGTACGTTGAATCAGGCCACTACAATGGCACCATCTTCCATCGTGTGATCGATGGCTTCATGATCCAAGGCGGCGGTTTCGAGCCAGGCATGAAGCAAAAAGAAACGCGTGCACCGATCGAGAATGAAGCCAAGGCGGGGATCGCGGCAGGCCTCAAGAACACCATCGGCACCCTTGCGATGGCGCGCACCTCTGATCCACACTCGGCATCGGCCCAGTTCTTCATCAATGTCGGCAACAATGACTTCCTCGACTTCCCTGGCCAAGACGGCTGGGGCTATGCCGTGTTCGGCAAGGTTATCGATGGCATGGATGTCGTCGAAAAGATCCGTGGCGTACCCACCGGTCGCAACGGCTTCCACCGCGATGTGCCGGTACAGGACGTGATCATCGAACGCGCTGAAGTCGTTTAAACATCCAGACTCAGATGCAGTCATTGACGATACGGAATTAAGACTATGTCGGTTTTGTTCGTCTCTGATCTGCATCTCTGCCCCAGCAGGCCGGTTCTGACCGGCCTTTTTTGCGACTTCCTGCGGGAGGTCGTGCCAGGTAACGATGCGCTCTATCTACTCGGCGACATTTTTGAATACTGGGCGGGCGATGATGACCTGACTGCCCCCTTCAATGCGCAGATCTGCAGTGCGCTCAAGGCCTGCGACCTACCCAAGTTCGTTCTCCCCGGAAATCGCGACTTTCTGTTTGGTGCAGACTTTTGTGCTGCGACCGGGGCACGCTTGCTGCCAGATGAAGTGGTGCATGACATTGCCGGCACGCCCACCCTGCTTCTACACGGCGATACGCTATGCACTGATGACACCGCGTATCAGACGTTCCGTCAGCAAGTACGCGGCCAAGCATGGCGAGAGACCTTTCTTGCGCAGCCACTCGCTGCCCGTAAGCAGCAGATCGAAGATTTGCGCCGACGCAGTGAAGAACAGAAGCAGATGAAATCAATGTCCATCATGGACGTACACCCGCAGGCGGTGGCTGATGCCTTTCATCGCCATGGCGTCAGCGCCATGATCCATGGTCACACCCATCGACTCAATACGCATCAGCATCAGGTCGATGGTCACTCCTGCACACGTTACGTCCTTGGTGACTGGCACGATACGCCAGAGGGGGGCAACTACCTCGCGTGTGACACGCATGGTTGGCAGCGCAAAACTTGGCGCCCTTAAACGCTAGCTACCGATAATAAAAAAGCCGACTTACGTCGGCTTTTTTATTGCTGAAAGCAAGAACTCAGGCAGCACCCGACTCCTGGCAAGCATCAACGCTGGCGGAAACCCCCTGCACTGCTGCGCTGACCATCAGTACGGCTACCGGCCGGACGAGGCGCACTGCCACTACGGCGCGGTGCACCATTCGGCTGCGGTGCGGCGCTGCGATTACCACTGCGCGGCTCACCACGGCTATCGCCGCGACGTGAGTCGCCCTGCGACTTGCGACCTTCGCCTTGACGCGGAGCGGGACGATCACCAAAGCTGCGCGGTGCGCCTTGCGAGCGACGACCATTTTCAATGGGCTGCGGCTTTGCATGTGGATCAGGTTCGAAGCCGGGGACGATGCGCTTTTCCAGCTGACGCTTAAGCAGGCGCTCAATGTCACGCAGCAACTTATACTCGTCGACACACACCAGCGACACAGCTTCACCCGTTGCGCCGGCACGGCCGGTGCGACCGATACGATGCACGTAGTCTTCCGGCACATTCGGCAGTTCGTAATTCACAACGTGCGGCAGTTGATCGATATCGATACCGCGGGCAGCAATATCAGTCGCAACGAGGACATGCAGCTTGAGGCTCTTGAAGTCGGCCAGCGCCTTGGTGCGGGCACCCTGGCTCTTGTTGCCGTGAATGGCCGCTGCACGAATGCCGCCCTTATCGAGCTTCTCGGCCAGCGCATTCGCGCCATGCTTGGTGCGTGTAAATACCAGCACCTGATGCCAGTTGTTGTCTTCAATCAGCTTGACCAGCAGATCACGCTTCTTGTTGCGATCAACAGGATAGACAGCCTGTGCAACCGTTTCAGCGGTGGAGTTGGCACGCGCCACTTCCACTTGCTTAGGGTCAGTCAGGAACTGCTTAGCCAGCTGACGGATTTCATCCGAGAAGGTGGCCGAATACATCAGCGTCTGACGCTTCTTCGGCAGCAGATTGATGATCTTCTTGATATCAGGCAGAAAGCCCATGTCAAGCATGCGGTCGGCTTCATCCAACACCACCATCTCAACACCAGTCAGATCAACGCTACGCTGAGTAACGTGATCCAGCAGGCGGCCCGGCGTGGCAACGATGATCTCGACGCCCGCGCGCAGCAGCTTGGTTTGCGGCACCATGCTGACGCCGCCGTAAATGGCTGCGGCACGCAGGTTCAAATGCTTGCCGTAGGTACGCACGCTTTCATACACCTGCGCCGCGAGTTCACGCGTCGGGGTGAGAATCAAGGCACGGGTACGGAATTTGGTTTGGGCGGCGGTGCCCGGCGCATCAGTGGTCGACAGCAGTTGCAGCAAAGGCAGCGTGAAACCAGCCGTCTTACCAGTGCCAGTCTGGGCAGCAGCCATTAGATCGTGTCCAGCCAACACTTGCGGAATGGCTTGAGCTTGAATGGGGGTCGGCGTGTCGTAGCCTTGTTCAGAAAGCGAACGCAAAATCTCGGCGCGCAGGCCGAGTTCAGTAAATAGCATGGTGAAACTCCAGGAACCTATCTGCGCACAATGGCCATTGCAGCCGGGGGAGCACGCGCTCGTCTAGATATTGGGTTCCAAAGGGGAAAGGCGCGGAAAGAAAATTCTCAACGCGACGCGCCAGTGAGACTGAAGCTATGCACCAACGCGGGGCGAATTGTAGCACAAGCCCGCCCGGCTCGTCGAGGATGCGGGATAATCACACTTTTGGCCGTTCCCACGCATCATGTACCTGACCGCCGCCCTCTACAAATTTGTCACCCTCTCTGATTACGCTGCTCTGCAAGCCCCGCTGCTTGCCGTGTGCGAAGAAAACCGCATCAAGGGCACACTTCTTCTGGCAGAAGAAGGCATCAACGGGACCATCTCCGGTCTTCCCGAGAATATCCACGCCGTGCTTGCTTGGCTACGTAGCGATCCACGCCTCGCAGATCTAATCCACAAGGAATCACTGGCTGAAGAACTGCCCTTTCACCGCATGAAAGTCCGCCTGAAGAAGGAAATTGTGACCATGGGCGTGCCTGGTATCGACCCACGCCATATTGTCGGCACCTATGTGAAGCCGCAGGAATGGAACATGCTGATTGCTGATCCCGAGGTGATCGTGGTCGATACGCGCAATGATTATGAGGTCTCGATTGGCACCTTTGAGCGTGCCATCAATCCACGTACCAACAGCTTCACCGAATTGCCGGGCTGGGTGGAACAAGAGGTGGCCGCTGGCCGCCTGCGCAAGGATGCCAAGATCGCGATGTTCTGCACAGGCGGTATCCGCTGTGAGAAGTCCACCGCTTACATGCGCACGCAAGGTTTTGAGAATGTTTACCACCTTGAGGGCGGGATCCTTAAATACCTCGAAACCATGCCGGAAGAGGAGAGTCGCTGGCAAGGCGAATGCTTTGTCTTTGACGAGCGAGTATCTGTCGGTCACGGCCTCAAGCCCGGAAAATTCGAATTTTGCCGCGCCTGCCGCTTCCCGCTCAATGAAGAAGACAAGGCTTCGCCCCACTACGTGCTCGGCGTGAGCTGTCCACATTGCGCCGACAAGACAACGCCTGAACAGAAAGATGCCTACGCTGAACGCCAGCGGCAGGTAGAGCTCGCGGAAAAGCGCCAGCAGGCGCATATCGGGATTCGCTTTGTGCCTAAGGGCAAGGCAAAGCCAGCATTGCAGGACAAGTCTGAACAAACATCGGCATAAGTCAGCCCATCATGGCGACTTGCTCACTGCCTACGCTCTACTCCTTCCGCCGCTGCCCCTACGCAATGCGTGCTCGTTTGGCCTTGCTATCAAGCGGGATTCGCTGCGAGATACGTGAAATTGTGTTGCGAGCAAAGCCCAATGCCATGCTGGCTGTCTCGCCCAAAGGCACGGTACCGGTGCTGATCACACCGGATGGCACAGTGCTTGAGCAAAGCTTGGACATCATGCTGTGGGCGCTTGGGCAGAACGACCCCGAAGGCTGGCTGACGCCACAACAAGCATCCCAGGCTGAGATGTTGGAGTTAATCACCAAATGCGATGGCGAGTTCAAGTTCAATCTGGATCGTTACAAGTACCCTGAACGCTACACAGGCGTCGATGCTCTGTTGCATCGGGCAACAGCCAGTCATTTTTTAGTTCAACTGGAGGCTAGGCTTAGTACAGGGGACTACCTGTTCGGACAACACTGCGCATTTGCTGATATGGCAATTGCGCCCTTTGTACGGCAGTTTGCCCACACCGATAAGGCATGGTTTGCCAATCAAGCGTGGCCGAATTTACATAGATGGCTGGATACGCTGCTGTCAAGTCAGCACTTCGATGTTGCCATGACCCGCTATACGCCATGGTCAGAAGGTCAGGCAGTCACGTACTTCCCGCCTCAGGCAGGAACGTCGTAGCGTTAGCCTAAGCCGCGCAGCAGGTCGGCTTCGATGTCATCGACCGACTCAAGCCCGACTGCAATACGCAGCAGCCCGTCACTGATACCAGACGCCGCACGCGCTTCCGGAGAAATACGTCCATGCGTGGTGGTTGCCGGATGCGTAATGGTGGTTTTGGTGTCGCCCAAGTTGGCGGTAATCGATAGCATCTGCGTACTGTCAATGACTTTCCATGCGGCGTCCTTTCCGCCGTTCACTTCGAACGCCAACACAGCGCCGCCTGTCTTCTGCTGACGCATTGCCAGCGCATGCTGCGGATGCGAAGGCAAACCGGGATAGAAGACCCGCATAACCTTGGGGTTTGCTTCCAGCCGCTTGGCCAACTCAAACGCATTGGCCGATTGAGCCTGCATACGAATGGACAGCGTTTCCATGCCCTTTAGAATCACCCATGCATTGAATGGCGAGATCGACGGGCCGGCACTACGGATGAACTTGAAAGGCTCTTCCACTAGCGCCTTGGTGCCACAAATTGCGCCGCCCAGAACGCGCCCCTGACCATCGAGATACTTGGTTGCCGAATGAATCACGAGATCAGCACCCAGCTTCAAGGGCTGCTGAAGCGCAGGCGAACAGAAACAGTTGTCGACCACCAGCAAGGCGCCAGCGGCATGTGCCACCTTGGCAATTGCTGCGATGTCGAAGACATCAGTCAGTGGATTGGAGGGTGTCTCCAGAAATATCAGTTTGGTATTCGGACGCATAGCCGCCTGCCATGCCGATAGATCAGCGGCATCCACATAGGTGGTCTCGATGCTGAACTTGCTGAAAATCTGGCTGAACAATACCTGCGTCGAGCCGAAGATGCTGCGCGAAGACACAATATGCTGCCCCGCCTGCATCAGTCCCATGACTGTACTCAGAATGGCTGCCATGCCGGAGGCAGTAGCCACGCAAGCCTCAGCGCCTTCAAGGGCTGCCAGACGCTCTTGCATCATGGTGACCGTCGGATTGGTAAAGCGCGAATAGATATTGCCCGGCTCTTCACCCCCGAAGCGTGCAGCCGCCTGAGCGGCACTCTTGAAAACGTAGCTGGAAGTCAGGTACAGGGCTTCGGCATGCTCACCAAACTGGCTGCGCTCCTGACCGGCGCGCACGGCCAGTGACTCGATGTCGTAGTCCTTGTAGTCGTCTGGATTCATGAGCTTAGTGGGTCGCGCTTTGTACCAGGTTCAAATCCATCTGACCTTCGTCGTCGTCGCCCGCATTGCTGGGCTTACCCGGCTGATTGCGCGCGTCTTCAATGCCGGTCAAATATTCGGCAGTAATGTCACCTGTGATGTAATTGCCATCGAAGCAGGATGTCTCAAATTGTGCAATGGCTGGATTGACGGCCTGCAGCGCCTTTTTCAGGGCGTCCAGATCTTGGTAGATCAGCGCATCGGCACCAATCTCCACACGCACCTGTTCTTCGGTGCGACCACTGGCAATCAGTTCGTCACGGGATGGCATGTCGATGCCATACACGTTGGCATAGCGTACCGGTGGTGCAGCCGAGGCCATATAGACATTCAGTGCGCCGGCTTCGCGCGCCATTAAAACAATTTCACGGCTGGTCGTACCACGCACGATGGAGTCATCGACGAGCAGCACGTTCTTACCCTTGAATTCCTGAGCAATCGCATTGAGCTTCTGGCGAACCGATTTCCGACGTGTGGCTTGCCCCGGCATGATGAACGTGCGGCCGATATAGCGGTTCTTCACAAAACCTTCGCGGTATGGAATATCCAAGCGAGCAGCCAGCTCCATCGCCGATGGACGGCTGGAATCCGGGATTGGAATGACGGCATCGATTTTCAGTTGCGGCAGCGTGTGCTTGATCTTGTCAGCCAGAAACTCGCCCATTTTCACGCGCGTTTCGTAAACCGACATACCATCCATCAGCGAGTCAGGACGGGCCAGATACACATATTCAAACATGCACGGTGCATGTAGCGTGTATTCAGCGCATTGACGGCTTTGGAAGTTGCCATTCACATCAATCAGCACCGCCTCGCCCGGCTCAACATCGCGCAAGTACTTGAAGCCCAGTGTGTCTAGCGCAACGCTCTCAGAAGCCACCATGTACTCTGGGCCTGCCGTTGTGTCATTGCGGCCGATCACCATCGGGCGAATTCCGTAGGGATCACGGAAAGCCAGCAAGCCATAGCCTGCAATCATCACCAGCACGGCATAAGCACCCTTGACGCGCTTGTGCGTGCCGGCCACGGCCTTGAAGATCGCCTCGGCATCAACCTGATATTGCTTAGCCGCCACCTGTAGCTCATGCGCGAACACATTGAGCAGCACCTCCGAATCGGAGTTCGTGTTCATGTGGCGCAGATCCTGCAGGAACATGTCCTGACGCAACTGCTCGGCATTGGTCAGGTTACCGTTATGGGCAAGCATCAGGCCAAAGGGCGAGTTCACATAGAACGGCTGCGCTTCCGCAGCGTTGTAAGCAGAACCCGCAGTCGGGTAACGGCAGTGACCAATACCCCAGTTACCGACCAGATTGCGCATATGGCGCGTGCGAAATACGTCACGCACGAGGCCTGGGCCCTTGTGCATATGGAAACGGCCACCGGCAGCAGTAGCGATCCCGGCGGCATCCTGCCCGCGGTGCTGCAGAACCTGCAGACCGTCATAGAGCAGCTGATTGACTGGCGTCTTGGCGACGACTCCCAAAATACCGCACATGCTTCACCTACCTTTGAAAATACCGACGCACAGGAAATCCTGCACGCCTTAACGAATTCTGTAATCCCGCGAACGCTGCCTGAAACTCAGCGGTATTTAATCTTCTGCGCCATGCTCTCTGGTAGCCACGGCTTCGCCATCAGCACAGCTGTTTCTAACGGCGGCGAGAACATCGCATTACGCCACCACGGCTCCTTCGGCAGCGGCGTCAATCCGCCCAGCATCACCGCAAGCAGCACAATCAACAGACCACGGGCTATTCCGAAGATGGCACCGAGCATGCGATCTATCAAGCCCAAACCGACTGCGCGCAACAAAAAAGAAACAACCAGCCTAGCGATACCTACAACGATAAGAACGCTCACAAACACGGCTGCAAAGCCCGCCAGATACTGTCCGTTCCTGTCGCTCAGCCAGCCGGCAAAAAAGTCACTCACTGCTGGTGCAAACTCACGTGCTACAAAAAAGGCCAATACCCATGCAGCCAGCGCAAGAATCTCACTCACTACACCGCGCCAGAGCCCTAGCAACAGCGATGCGGCAATAACTGCTAGAACGGCATAGTCAAACCAAGTCACGCGATCTGCCAGCCTGTCTTACTTGGGCACAACCACACCACCGGGTGGCCCACCGGCACCGATTCGTTTTAGTCCTGCCTGCGCCTTCTCGGCAGCAGCCTTGGAACTGAAGGGTCCAGCACGCACACGGATGCGGTCACCTTGTGGGGTCGTCACTTTCTCAGTGTAGCTTGGGTAGCCAAGCTCCTTAATCTTTGCCTGCAGAACCTTAACGTTGCCCATTTCTTGATAGGCCCCCAACTGGAGAACCCATTGGCCATCGGCTTTGTGGGCGTCAGCGCCGTTCAATATCTTTTCAGCCCGCTGGGCTTCTGCCGCGGTCTTGGCCTCCTGCTTCACTTCAGGCTTTGCTTCCGGTTTCACGACCGTCGGCTTTTCTGCAGGCTTTTCTGCAGGCTTTTCTACGGGCTTTGCAGCCTGCTCAGGCTTGGGCTCTGGCTTGCTCTGTACCTCTGCCTTTGTCTCGGCCGGCACCTCTAGTGGCTTGAGTTCAGGCTTTTTCAGCTCGCCGGGACGAAGCTCTTCAGCTACTGCCGGCTTGGCGGGCGGCAACGGCGTCGCTGCGGGGGTGCCTGGAATCAGGCGCGAGGTAAAGCTGCCGGCATCTTGGCTGGGGATGCGGACTTGAATATCTTGGACAGGGGGGCGGGGTTCATGGTCCATGACCATGGGCAGCACAATGGCAGCGAGCAGGGCCAGTGCAACTGCACCGACAAGGCGGCGACGCGCCCGCTTTTTCAGCTGAATATCGCTATCGGGTGCCGCAGTATTTTCTGCCATGAGATCTCAGTCTGGGTCTCAGTTGGGGCGTCTAGCCAGGGTAGCCAGCACATCCGCCACGGTGAGGAATGAACCGAAGACGACAATTCTATCATTTTCGACGGCCTTCTCTCGTGCGTATGTGTAAGCAGCCTGTGGCGAATCGAACTCTGCCTCAACCGACTCACCTTGCGCCTCCAATCGTGTTGACAATTCGGCTGCACTGGCACCACGCGGACCTGTCAGCGTACAGGGCAGCCAAGACTCGACGCGCCCCTTTAAGGCACTGATCACGGCGTCCATATCCTTATCGCGCAACATGCCGCATACCGCCCAGGTCCGCCCGAAAAAGCCTTGGTCTAAGAGATTGTCAGCCAACACCTGTGCAGCTTGGGGGTTATGGGCAACATCCAGTACGGTCACAGGTCGCCCCGGCAAGGTCTGAAAACGGCCGGACAACTCGACTGTCGCAAAGCCCTGGCGAATTTCCGCCATGGACACTGGCAGCGAAGACTGGAGGCAATCCAACGCGGCCAGCACTACGCTCGCATTGTGCAGTTGGCGGCGGCCACGCAGGGCCGGGAAAGCGAGACCGCCACGGCGCGCATCGGCGCGCCCCCACCAAGACCATTGCTGCTCTTGTACGTCAAAGCCGAAATCTCGGCTGATCAACTGCAAATCAGCGCCAACCTGATTGGCATGATTAACCAAACTGGCTGGCACATTCATATCGCCGCAAAGGGCGGGGCGCCCAGCGCGGAAAACCCCGGCCTTTTCAAAGCCGATCAGCTCGCGGGTATTGCCCAGAAACTCCATGTGGTCAAGATCAATCCCAGTGACTATGGCACAGTCAGGATCGTAAATATTCACCGCATCAAGGCGTCCGCCTAAGCCAACCTCAAGGATGACTACATCCAGATTCGCAGTAGCAAAAACTTCCCACGCACCCAACGTACCGAATTCGAAATAGGTCAGGGTAACCGCTCCACGGGCAGCTTCGACGCGTGCGAAGGCATCGCAAAGCAAGCTGTCCACAACCGGCTGGCGATTGATGCGCACACGCTCGTTGTAATGGAGTAGGTGGGGGGAGGTATACAGACCCACCCGGTAGCCCGCCGCACAGAGGATGGCTTCGAGCATGGCACAGGTCGAACCCTTGCCATTCGTCCCCGCCACGGTAATGACAGGACAGGCCTGATGTTGCTTGAGTATAGCCTTGGCGGCAAGCAGGCGATCCAGCCCGAGATCTATCGGCTGGATATGCTGCTGCTCAATGTAGGCCAGCCACTCAGATAGCGTGGCCGGCAGGATTTGCGCCATGCAGGAATCAGGCAGACGGTGCCGGCTGGCGTTGCAGCATGGTCATCAGGCTGGCGAGACGATCGCGCATTTCGCGACGATCAACGATCTGGTCGATCGCGCCCTTCTCGATCAAAAACTCGGAACGCTGGAAGCCATCCGGCAGCTTTTCGCGCACGGTCTGTTCAATCACGCGCGGACCGGCAAAGCCAATCAGCGCGCCCGGCTCGGCGAGCACGACGTCGGAAACGAAGGCAAAGCTTGCGGATACGCCCCCCATAGTCGGGTCGGTCAGCACGGTGATGAAGGGCAGCTTGTGCTCAGCCAGCTGGGTAGCGGCAGCGCAAGTCTTAGCCATCTGCATGAGTGAAAACAAGCCTTCTTGCATGCGTGCCCCACCCGAGGAGGTAAAGCAAACAAACGGGCATTGAGCTTCGATCGCAGCACGTACGCCGCGGACAAATCGCTCGCCTACCACGGAGCCCATTGAGCCCCCCATAAAGTCGAATTCGAACACGGCTGCGACCAACGGCACGCTCTTGATCGAGCCTTGCATGACGATCAGCGCATCAGCCTCACCGGTATCTTCGTGAGCGGCGACTAAGCGGTCTGGATAGCGCTTGCTGTCCTTAAACTTGAGGATGTCGGTCGGCAGCACTTCCGAACCGATCTCGTAACGGCCCTCTTGGTCGAGCAACGCATCCAGACGCACTCGCGCCTTGAGGCGGTGATGATGGCTGCACTTCGGGCAGACGCCTTGATTGCTTTCAAGGTCGGTACTGTAGAGCACCGCTTCGCAGGATGGGCACTTGCACCACAGTCCTTCGGGAATCGACTTTTTGACCCCTTCAGCACGCTTGATCTTGGGGGGCAGCAGTTTCTGAATCCAGCTCATGTCATCTCCTGTGAAGCGCTGCGCACGGCAGCGACTCAGCATTGGGTGGTGCGAACAGCGTCTAAAGGGCAGGCAATAACCGCCCAATCGGCGTCAATTGGGCGACATTTTACCCGTTTTTAGCGAGCCGTCACTTTTCGTCAAGGGCTGCGCGAATCTCGCGCAGGAAGGTACGCACCTTGAGCGGGGCCTCTTCCGGGGTGGACGCCTCGATCTCTTCAATGATGCGGCTACCAATCACAACAGCATCTGCCACGGCCCCCAGCTTCTTGGCGCTGGCGGCATCACGAATACCGAAGCCTACGCCAACAGGCATGCCCACAATCTTTTGAATTTGCGGGATACGGCGGGCCACTTCATCCAGATCAAGATTGCCCGAGCCAGTCACGCCCTTGAGGGAAACGTAGTAAATATAGCCGGCACCAATGTCGGCCACTTCCTTGAAGCGCTGTTCAGACGAAGTGGGCGCCAACAGGAAGATTGGCGCAATTTCATGCGCCTTCAGTACCTTGGCAAACTCGGCGCACTCCTCCGGCGGATAGTCCACCACCAACACCCCATCAACACCCGCTGCCTTAGCAGCCTTAGCGAAGGCTTCCACACCGAATGCCTCGATCGGATTGGCATACCCCATCAGGACCACAGCGGTGTTGTCATTGACCTGGCGGAACTGCTCGACCATATGCAGTACCTTGCGCAGGTTCATACCCTTGGCCAGAGCGCGCTCAGACGCACGCTGAATGGTTGGACCATCGGCCATAGGGTCAGAGAACGGAACCCCAAGCTCAATGATGTCGGCACCACCCGCCACCAGCGCATGCATTAGCGGCAAGGTGGTTTCGGGATTTGGGTCACCCGCGGTGATGAAGGGGATCAAGGCCTTGCGTCCTGACGATTTGAGAATATTGAAGCGGACGTTGATGCGTTCCATGCTGACGGTACTCAGTTAGTAGGGCGGAGATTCAAAGGGGGCCTGAGCCCCCTTGCGTCTTAATTTACTGTCTGACAGGTATCAGAAATCCAGACCGGACTGTTCGGCGACGGTGTGCATGTCTTTGTCACCGCGACCGGAAAGATTCACTAGTAAGACCTTGTCCTTCGGCATCGAAGGGGCGAGCTTTGCGGCATAGGCCAGCGCATGCGAAGACTCAAGGGCAGGAATAATGCCTTCGAACCGACACAAATCATGGAAGCCTTGCAGCGCTTCGCCATCAGTGATGGTGACGTACTCTGCGCGGCTCGAATCTTTGAGCCAAGCATGCTCAGGGCCCACACCCGGATAGTCCATGCCGGCAGATACCGAATGAGTCTCTGTGACCTGACCATCCTCGTTCTGCAGCAGATAGGTACGATTGCCATGCAGCACGCCGGGGCGGCCGAGTGTCAGGGAAGCGGAATGCTGACCGGAATCTAGACCATGGCCGGCAGCCTCTACACCAATCAGCTTGACACCGGGTACATCGATATAGGGATAGAAGATACCCATGGCATTGGAGCCACCGCCAACGCAGGCAATCACGGCATCCGGCTGGCGCCCGACATGTTCAGGCATCTGTACCTTGCACTCGTCGCCAATCACAGACTGGAAGTCGCGCACCATCATCGGATACGGATGCGGGCCAGCAACGGTGCCAATAATGTAGAAGGTGTTACCCACATTGGTCACCCAATCGCGCATGGCTTCATTCAACGCATCCTTGAGTGTCTTCGAACCAGATTCAACCGGCACAACTGTGGCGCCGAGCAGCTTCATTCGATACACATTGGCTGCTTGACGCTTAACGTCTTCGCTCCCCATGTAGACCACGCATTCCATGCCGTAACGGGCAGCGACGGTGGCCGTAGCCACACCATGCTGACCGGCACCGGTTTCAGCGATCACCCGCGGCTTGCCCATGCGGCGGGCAAGCAGGGCCTGACCGATGGAGTTGTTCACCTTGTGCGCGCCGGTGTGATTGAGATCTTCGCGTTTCAGATAAATCTGCGCGCCACCCAGCTTTTCCGACCAACGCTTGGCGTGATAAATCGGGCTTGGGCGGCCGACGTAATGTTTGAGCTCGTAGTGGAACTCGGCCATAAAGGATGGATCTGCCAGTGCGGTGGCATATGCCTCGCGCAGCTCTTGCAGGGCAGGCATCAGGGTCTCGGCGACAAATACACCGCCATAGGGGCCGAAATGCCCGCGGGCATCCGGAAACGCATACTTTTGCTCAGACATCTGCTTTATGTACTCCAGCGATAAACGCGGTGATTTTCCCGGCATCCTTGATGCCCTTGGCCTGCTCCACGCCACTGCTAACATCCACTGCAGCAGGTTTGACTGCTTCAATGGCCGCGGTAACGTTGGCAGGCTCTAGGCCACCAGAAAGGATAACGGGCAAGGACAAGTGTGACGGAATCAATGACCAGTCAAAAGTCTTGCCCCCTCCTCCATAGCCCTCGACAAATGCATCAAGCAAGAGCCCGCGGGCAGAAGGAAAGGAAGCTGCATATTCTAGCAAATTGAGGCCGGGCTGAACCCGAGCAGCCTTGATATAAGGGCGATCAAACTGACGGCAGTAGGCCTCATCTTCATCGCCGTGGAACTGTAGCAACGTCAGTGGAACCGCTGCCAGCACCGCATGAACTTCTTCTGGGGTGGCATTGACGAACAACCCGACGAGGCTGACAAATGGCGGCACATCCTGCGCCAGACGCTGCGCTTGCTCAATACTGACGTAACGCGGGCTCGGCGGATAAAACACCAGCCCGATGGCATCCGCGCCTGCATTGACGGCAGCGAGCACATCCTCGCTGCGGGTCAGGCCGCAGATTTTGATACGGGTACGGGACATAGTTAGGTCAAGTCTTGAATCAAGGGGGGCAGGCTGCCCGTAGCAGCAATTCTATCTGTTAGACCGAAAGCCGGGTCGTAATCCACGCCAGCAAAGTACAAACCCGCGGCAGAGAACGTCGGGGCGGCTTCACTACGGCTGCGGCTGGCCAGCACTTCACCCGCCCATGCCGGCGCATGGCCCCCCTTGCCGACATACACGAGCGTACCGACCAAATTTCGCACCATATGGTGCAGAAAGGCATTGGCATGAAAATCAAAGACCAGCCAATCGCCGGTGCGCATGACAGCGGCCTGGTACAGGGTTTTCACAGGCGACTTTGCTTGGCATTCCGCCGCACGAAACGCGGAGAAGTCGTGCTCTCCAAGCATTAAATTTGCCGCCTGCTGCATTGCGGCAGCATCCAGCGGGACATGATGCCAACCGGCATAGGCACTCCACAAGGCTGGGCGCTGGGGGCGATTTAGCAGGAGATAGCGGTAACGCCTGCCCTGCGCGGAAAAGCGCGCATGAAAATCTTCATTCACTGGCTGGGCCCAACGCACTGCCACACTGTCCGGCAGATTGGCGTTCACACCGCGCACCCAGGCAGTATTAGGACGTTCGGCCTGCGTATCAAAATGCACGACTTGGCACATGGCATGTACGCCTGCATCCGTACGCCCCGCACAATGCACACGCACCGTCTCTGCAGCAACCGTGGTTAACGCTGCTTCGAGCACATCTTGCACCGTCTTGCCATCGGGCTGCGATTGCCAGCCGTTGAAGACACTGCCATCGTATTCAATGCCGAGGGCAACCCTCATGCGCTTAATCTCCAGAGTGTCTGGCCTGTCAGCCAAGAAGCTGACACAGCAAACACGAATTCATCAAAACAAAACGGCTACGACAGAACGTCGTAGCCGTTAGGTACTACAAAACTTAAGTGCGAATCAGAGGCCGTGCTCAGCCAGCTTGTTACGTGCCAGCTCTTGCTGTGCTGCATTCCCTTCAGCCAACACTTCCTGGAGCAGTTCGCGCATGCCTTCCTTGTCACCCATCTCTTCATAAGCCTGAGCCAACTCAAGCTTGGTCGTGACTTCCGGATTGTCGCTCTCATCTGCTGCTGGGATCTCAATCACAGGTGCGGCATCGGCAACCTCTGCTGGCTCAGGTGTCGCCGCAGGGGTATCCAAATCTAGACTGATGGAGGAGAAATCAACCGTCGGCGCCAGCGACCCGACTTCTGGACCAGGAGCCGCTTCGGCTTCAGGCTCAACTGCAGGCGTGTCTAGATTGAACTCAAAGTCTACGCTGTTACCTGCCACCGGGGCTACCGAGACTTCAGCAGCTGGCGCGGTTTCAGGCAGATCAAGGTCGAACTCAATGTCTAGCGCAGGCACTACTGATGCAGGCTCTGGACTGATTGACGGCACTTCCAGATCAAGCGCTGCAACGTCATTGTTGGCTGACGATGCGTCATCTGCCCCAAGATCCAGATCAAAATCCAAGGTCACAGCTTCAGGCGCAGGCGCCTCTGCTGCTGGCTCCGACGAACCCAGATCCAAGTCAAATCCTTCAGCCGAATCAATCACTGCTTCTTCAGCAACAGGCGTGGCTTCAGTGGTGTCAATGACCAACGTATCAGCCTTGGATGGATCAAAGCCTTCGGCAGCCATTTTGGCCAACTGGCCCGGCGGCATGATGACAGTGCTGGTACCAAATGCACCAAACGCACCAGTGTCATCAGGGCCTTCACCTGCCTTGGCAGCGCCGCTATAAAGAGGATTGCCCGGATCAATACCTTGCCCAAGTGCCGCAGCTTTGTCCCAGTTGGCACCTGTGCCACCGGTTTGCTCCTTGAGGTCACGCGCGACTTCCTCAAACGGTTTGGTGCTCTTGCGTGCTGCGTAGAGTTCAAGCAGCTTTAGATGTACGGCTTGGCGGGTCGGCTCAGCCTTGATGGCCTCAAGCAGAATCTCTTCAGCCTGTGCATCACGGCCATAGGCCATATACACCTCGGCCTCCGCAACCGGATCAACGCCCGCGGTTCCTTCGTCACCGCTCAGGCTGGTTTGACTAAAGCCGGACGCCAGAGAAACATTGTTCGTATCTACGCTCTGACCACCGGTCGTACCAAAGACTGAGCTGGTCGAGCTGGCTTCGCTAAACTGGCTGGAAGCATCCAGATCCATCGACTTGCGACGCTTCCACTCGCGGAAACCGAAGAAGCCACCCAGCAGGGCAAATAGCGCACCACCCAGATAGACGAATGGACCAAACTCTTCCATGAAGGTGGGTTCGGGTTCGGGTTCGGGCTCGGGCTCTGGGAGCAGTACGACCGGTTTTTTCGGCGGTGGAGGTGGCGTTGCTTCTGCGGGCTTAACTGCGGGCGCCTCTGCCTCAGCAGGCTTGGCAGGCTCGACGGCAGGGGCTGGCTTAGGCTCTTCAACCTTGGCTGGTTCAACCTTCGGCGCTTCAGCCTTTGGTGCCTCTGCCTTTGCAACTTCAACAGGCTTCGGTGCTTCCACAGGCTTGGCGGCAACCACTGGCGCCGCCGCTGGTGCAGCGGCCTTTGCTGCCTGCGCTTGTTTTTCAGCTGCGGCCAGGGACTGGCTCTTGACCTCATTCAGCTTCTTGAGATCGGCAACGTTCTTTTCCAACTCAGCAACACGAGACTGCGCTTCTTTCAGGGCTTTCTCGCGGGCAATCTTGTCCTCTTCAGCTGCTGCAGCTGCCTTTGCACCCGCCTTGCTTGCTTCATTCTTCGAGACTTCCAGCTTGTCCTTACCCGCGACAGGTGTAGGTGCTTTGTCTTCAACCTTGGGGGTGATCTTGCCACTGCTGCTTTGTGCTGGGGCTGCATCGACAGCAGCGCCGCCAGCAGCGGCTTCCGCCAACCTCTGGCGATAGGCATTGAAATTCTGAGCATGGATGGCGATTGTCTTGCGCGCTTCGTTGTCGCTGACAGCCGTCGCAGCTTCACGATCAGGCACATTCAGGATGCGCCCCGTCTTAAGACGGTTGATGTTCTCGCCAATGAAAGCATCGCGGTTGGCGCTGAACAAGGCCACCATCATTTGATCAAGACTGACACCATCAGGTGCAGTTTCAGAGGCGATTTTGCCTAGCGTGTCACCACGCTTTACTTCTCGGCTTGCGCCACTTGTAGCGGCACTGCTGGATTCAACCTTGGGTGCGGGGGCGGGCTCTGCCTTAGGTGCGGGTTCAGCCTTTGGCGTAGGTTCTGCCTTAGGTGCTGGTTCAGGTTTGGTGGCGCTGACATTCTTACTGGATTTGGCCTGCTTACTAGGCTTGGTGCTTTCAACAACAGTTGGCGCAGCCTGAGCGGACACAGCACTGACGCCAGGTGCACTGACACTCGCACCTGCAGGACGTGACAGCTCAACCGGATCAAGCAGGAAGGTGTACTCACGGACCAGTCGGCCAGAGGCCCAAGAAAGTTCGACCAGCACATCAAGGAAAGGCTCGTTGACCGGGCGGTCAGAGGTCATGCGCACATAGGCCTGACCATTGGGGCGCTTTTCAACAGTCAAATTCAGGGAGGCAACCGCGGCATTGAAATCCATGCCTTGCTGGCGGAACTGCTCCTGCGTGGCTATTTTCGCCGTCAGTGAGCTGAGCTCATCCTTGGTAGCCGATACTTCAATTTCGGCGCGTAGGGGTTGGCCCAGCGCAGAAAGCACAGTTAACTTGCCGATTCCCGCCGCATTGGCGAAATGTGGCAAGCCCATGATGGCTAAGGCCAGAACTGACGCTTTGACTGGAAATCTTGTACTTGTTTTCGGCACAGTGCCTCCCCGCCCGGGAATGAATGATGGTTTTTAAAATAACATCATGGTGTTAGCCATGCAAGCTAAACCCCCACCTGAAATTCGTCCGCCAAGCTTACTTGAGGAGAATTCGCAACATGCGGCGGAGGGGTTCGGCAGCGCCCCAAAGAAGCTGATCGCCAATTACGAAGGCGGATACGTATTCGGGACCCATATTGAGCTTGCGTACGCGACCCACGCCGATCTTCAGGCCGCCGGTAATCGACGCGGGGGTAAGCTCTTGTTCTGTAATGCTTCTTTCATTCGACACGAACTTGACCCAGTCGTTGCCGGACTGGATGATTTGCTCAATTTCAGCTAGCGGTAGATCCCTCTTCAGCTTCAGCGTCAATGCCAGACTGTGGCAGCGCATCGCGCCAATGCGCACGCATAGACCATCCACAGGAACAGGCGTGGCATTGCCGAGAATCTTGTTCACCTCGGCCTGCCCCTTCCATTCCTCCTTGGATTGCCCATTATCGAGCTGCTTGTCGATCCAAGGAATCAAGCCGCCGGCCAGCGGTGCCGGGAAAAACTCATGCGGCACATCTTCGCGGATGGTGCTGGCAACCTTCTTGTCGATATCGAGAATTGCTGACGCTGGTGTCGCCAGCTCATCTGCCACGGCAGCGTGAATGACGCCCATACCCTTGAGCAGCTCGCGCATGTGGTTAGCACCGCCGCCCGATGCTGCCTGATAGGTCATGGAGCTGACCCAGTCAACCAGACCAGCATGGAACAAACCGCCCACGCCCATCAGCATGATTGAATTGGTGCAATTGCCGCCGATGTAGTTCTTCACACCTTGCTTGAGCGCCGCATCGATGACGTTCTGATTGACGGGATCAAGAATGATGACGGCATCGTCTTCCATGCGCAGTGTGGAGGCCGCATCAATCCAGTAGCCATTCCAGCCGGCAGCGCGCAGCTTGGGGAAAATCTCGGTGGTGTAGTCACCGCCTTGACAGGTGATGATGACGTCCATGGCTGACAGCTCAGCAATGGAGTTCGCATCCTTCAGCGGCGCACCGCCCTTGCTGCCGAGCTCGGCAAAAGTCGGTCCGGCCCCGCCGGCATTCGACGTGGTGAAGAACACGGGGTCAATCAGATCGAAATCTTTCTCCTCACGCATACGCTGCATGAGCACTGACCCGACCATTCCGCGCCAACCAACCAGACCAACCTTCTTCATTTTTACGTCTCTTTAATTCGAGTGTTTTTTAAAGCGCAGCCAACACAGCGTCGCCCATTTCCTTGGTACCCACCAGCTTTGCACCCGGCTCATTGATGTCGCCGGTCCGGTAGCCCTGCGCCAGCACCTTCTTAACGGCCACTTCAATATGATCGGCTTCAGCGCCCATACCGAAGGAGTAACGCAACATCATGGCAGCCGAGAGGATGGTCGCCAGCGGATTCGCGAGGTTCTTGCCTGCAATATCAGGGGCCGAGCCGTGGATGGGTTCGTATAGGCCAAAGTTATCTTCGTTCAGCGACGCTGATGGCAGCATGCCGATCGAGCCGGTCAGCATTGAGGCGGCATCCGACAGGATGTCACCGAACATATTGCCGGTCAGGATCACATCGAACTGCTTTGGCTTCTTCATCAGCTGCATGGCAGCATTGTCGACATACATATGTTCGACCGCGACGTCCGGGTACTCCTTAGCGATCTCAGTCACGGTTTCACGCCAGAGTTGCATGGTTTCCAGCACATTGGCCTTGTCCACGGAGCACAGACGCTTGCCACGCTTTTGCGCAGCCTGGAAAGCCACGTGCGCAACGCGACGGATTTCCGATTCCTTATAGCGCATGGTGTCGTAGCCTTCGCGCTCGCCATTTGGCAAAGTGTGAATAGCGCGTGGCTGACCGAAATAGATGTCACCCGTGAGTTCGCGCACGATCAGCATGTCGAGGCCGGAGATGAACTCTGGCTTCATGCTCGATGCATGGACCAGCTCCGGATAAACGAGCGCCGGGCGGAAGTTGGCAAACAGATTGAGTTCACGACGCAGACCAAGAATTGCTTGTTCCGGGCGCAGTTCGCGCGGCAGCGTATCAAGTGTGAAGTCACCGATAGCGCCAAACAGGATGGCATCGGACTCTTTAGCCAGCTTCAGGCTGGCCTCGGGCAGCGGATGACCCGCAGCGCGGTAGCCTTCGCCACCGACAGGGGCTTCCTCGTATTCAGCCTTGATACCCAAGGCCTGCAGCACGCGCACAGCCTGCGGCGTAATTTCCTTGCCAATCCCGTCACCGGGCATCACACAGATTTTCATGGTCTAACTTTCGGTAAAAATTAAAACAAATGCTTACGGCTTAAGCGAACAACCAAGGCTGTTCGACACGGCGCTTAGCCTCGAAGGCCTTGATCAAATCGGCCTTCTGCAAGGTCAGACCGATGTCGTCTAGACCATTCAGCAGACAATGCTTGCGGAAGCCGTCGATCTCGAAGCCGATGACCTTGCCGTCTGGGCGCGTGATGGTTTGCTTATCGAGATCGATATCCAGCGAGTAGCCCACATGCTCTTCGATTTGCTTGAAGATGACATCGACCTCGGCCTCGGGCAGCTTGATCGGCAAGAGCCCGTTCTTAAAGCTGTTATTGAAGAAGATGTCGGCAAAACTCGGGCCGATGATGGCACGGAAGCCGTAATCCTCAAGTGCCCACGGCGCATGCTCACGCGAAGAGCCGCAGCCAAAGTTATCGCGCACCAGCAGCACAGACGCACCCTGATAGCGTGGCTTGTTGAGCACAAAATCAGGGTTGAGCGGACGCTTGCTATTGTCCATGCCCGGCTCACCATGATCGAGATAGCGCCATTCATCGAAGGCGTTGGGGCCGAAGCCGGAACGCTTGATCGACTTAAGGAATTGCTTGGGAATGATGGCGTCGGTATCGACGTTGGCGCGATCCAGCGGCGCCACCAAGCCATTCAGCTGGGTAAACTTCTTCATGAGCAAACGGGCCCTTCACTGACTTTCAACATAACGGTGTCTTGCAGCTTTGCGGACAGCACTTTCTGGCTTACTTGGCTGCTTTCTCGATGGCTTCGCCACCTTTTTTGATGTCTTTACCAACACCTTGAACGGTATTGCAGCCAACCAAGACAAACGCGACAACCAAAGCAAATACAGTACGCATGCTTATCTCCTTGAGCTCAGCTTAATTTACGAACATCAGCAAAATGACCGGCGATTGCAGCGGCGGCGGCCATCGCCGGACTGACCAAATGGGTGCGACCACCATTACCCTGCCGACCTTCAAAATTACGGTTCGAGGTCGAGGCACAACGCTCGCCGGGTTCCAAACGGTCGGCATTCATGGCCAGACACATGGAACAACCTGGCTCACGCCACTCGAAACCGGCATCTTTGAAAACCTTGTCCAGACCTTCGGCTTCAGCCTGGCGCTTGACCACGCCGGAACCTGGCACGACCATGGCCAGCTTCACATTCGGCGCCACGTGCTTGCCCTTGGCCACAGCGGCAGCCTCACGTAGATCCTCGATACGCGAATTGGTACAGGAGCCGATGAAGACCTTGTCGATGGCAATCTCCGACATCGGCGTACGTGGGGTCAGGCCCATGTACTGGAGCGCACGGGCCACACCTTCGCGCTTAACTGGGTCGGCAAAATCATCCGGCGATGGCACAGCACCATCAATGGTGGTGACCATTTCAGGTGACGTGCCCCACGTGACTTGCGGTTGAATCTCGGCCGCATCCAGCACGACAACGCGGTCAAACTCAGCGCCTTCGTCCGACACCAACGTACGCCAGTAAGCGACTGCAGCATCCCACTGTTCGGGCTTGGGCGCGAAAGGACGGCCTTTGAGATAGTTGATGGTATTGTCATCCACCGCCACCATGCCGGCACGCGCGCCACCTTCAATGGCCATGTTGCATAGCGTCATGCGACCTTCCATCGACAGCGCACGGATCGCTTCGCCACCAAATTCGATGGCATAACCCGTACCGCCGGCGGTACCGATCTTGCCGATGATGGCCAGCGCGATGTCCTTGCCAGATAGACCGGCACCCAGCTTACCGTCAACACGGACCAGCATGGACTTGGACTTCTTCTGCAGCAAGCACTGAGTCGCCATCACGTGCTCGACTTCGGAGGTACCGATGCCGTGCGCCAGACAGGCAAAAGCCCCATGGGTACTGGTGTGCGAGTCACCGCAGACCACCGTCATGCCGGGCAACGTGGCACCGTTTTCTGGACCCATGACGTGCACAATACCCTGACGCGCATCCTTGAACGGGAAGTACGCCAGTGCACCAAATTCCTTGATGTTGGCGTCCAGCGTCTCGACCTGCAGACGGGAGATCGGGTCCTTGATGCCATCTTCCCAATGGTCGGTCGGCGTATTGTGATCAGCCGTGGCAACGATGGATGAGACGCGCCACAGCTTACGATTGGCGAGCTTCAGCCCCTCGAAAGCCTGCGGGCTGGTGACTTCGTGCACCAGATGACGGTCGATATACAGCAGCGCGGTGCCATCCTCTTCGGTATGGACTACGTGGTTCTGCCAGAGCTTGTCGTAAAGCGTTTGCGGCATGGCTATTCCGGTGATCAGAAAATGGCTTGCGGGAACCCTAGATTATGTCACAGACCAACCGGCGCCGGCGATCCAAAGCCTTGATTCGGCGCAGTTCTACGGCTTATCGGCACAATCTTTGGGCAGGCCAATGAAAATCAACAACAATCCACACACACCCGCCAGCGCAGCGAAGCTATAAACCCAGCTGGCGCCAATAGGTTGCCACAGCCAGCTGCTAATCAAAGAACCGATCAGACCACCAGCACCGAAAGAGACGCTACCGTACAACCCCTGTACGCGCCCCTGATGGCGCGGACCAAACCAGCGACTCAGCGCCGACATCGCGGTGGCATGGCACACCCCAAAGGTCGCCCCATGTAGCACTTGCGCAAACAGCACCAGCGACAGCGACTCCACACCCCAAGCAATCAGCAGGAAACGCAGACCAGCCGCAGCAAAGCTAAACAGGAACAGCCCGCGCAAGGACCAGCGGCGCAGGATTTGTGGCATGTAGATGAAGACCACAATTTCAGCCACCACCCCCAGCGCCCAGAGCAGTCCTACGACCGTCTTACTGTAACCATGATCAACCAAGTGGATTGAATAGAAAACATACAACGGGCCATGTGCCACCGACATGAAAAAGCAGGCCGCCAGGACACACACTACCTCCGGCCGCTTGAGCAAAGGCAGCAAAGGTGCTGCTGGCTGGACCATATGCGACACCTGCGTTTCCGGCATGAACAATGCGGCCACAGCAGTACAGGCCAAGAGGAGCCCACAACTCCATAACACGGCCACGGTTGGCGAATGGTCAAGCAGGCCGCCAACCGTGGCGACAACTACAATAAAACCCAAAGAGCCCCACAATCGAATACGACCATAACGCTCTGGCTGCGTACGCAAATGCTCCAGTGTCAGTGACTCGGCCAAGGGCAGCGCGGCACTCCAAAACAAGGCCAGCACGGCAATCACGGCCAACATGGGCGCGAATCGCTCAATAAAAAACAAAGGCATGAAACACAAAAACCCCATGGCTACTGATAGGCGAATCAGGGGCGTACGACGCCCCCAACGATCAGCCAAAGAGCCCCATAGGTAGGGCGCGAAGATGCGCATGATCTGCATCATTGAGATCACGATGCCAATCATTAGCGCGGAAAACTCGAGTGACTGCAGATACAACCCAAAATATGAGTTGTACGCGCCGATGAAGGCGAAATAGAAGAAGTAAAAAGAAGAAAGCCGCCAGTAAGGCGGCTTTTCGGCTGGCGTCACAGAAACCTTAACCCCGAACCTTGCCCGGAATCTTAGGCGTCTTGCAGACGACGTCACCACACTGCGCACGGTGATGCATAGCTGCATCAATCAACGTCAGTGCCAGCATGGCTTCGGCAATCGGCGTTGCACGGATGCCCACACAAGGATCATGGCGGCCGTGGGTTTCAACAATCGCGGGATTACCCTCGAGATCAATGGTCTTGCGTGGCAAGCGGATACTGGAGGTTGGCTTAATCGCGATATTCACAACGATGTCCTGCCCGGTCGAAATGCCACCCAGCACGCCACCAGCGTTGTTGGTCAGGAAGCCTTCAGGCGTCATTTCGTCGCCATGCTCGGTGCCCTTTTGCGCTACCGACGCAAAGCCTGCACCAATCTCCACTCCCTTGACGGCGTTGATACCCATCATCGCATAGGCCAGCACCGCGTCGAGACGGTCATAAACGGGATCGCCCCAGCCCACCGGCACGTCGGTAGCCACAGCCGTGATCTTGGCTCCCACGGATTCGCCCGACTTGCGGAGCTTGTCCATGTACTCCTCAAGCTGATCCACCATGGCGGCGTTCGGCGCGAAGAAAGGGTTGTCCGGAATATCGTTCCAGCTGACGAAAGGAATCTCGACTTCGCCGAGCTGGCTCATGTAGCCGCGAATCTCGATGCCAAACTGCTGCTTCAGCCACTTCTTGGCGATGGCCCCCGCCGCAACGCGCACTGCCGTCTCGCGCGCCGAAGAACGGCCGCCCCCGCGATGGTCGCGGAAGCCGTATTTCTGTGTGTAAACGTAGTCGGCATGGCCTGGACGGAAGGTCTGGGCGATGTTGCCGTAGTCCTTGCTGCGCTGATCTTGGTTCCGGATCAGCAGTGCAATTGGGGTACCCGTGGTCTTGCCTTCAAACACGCCAGAGAGGATTTCAACCTCATCCGGCTCACGGCGCTGGGTCACATGGCGCGACGTACCTGGCTTACGACGATCCAGCTCAAGCTGGACTTCCTCGACAGTGATCTCCAGTCCGGGCGGGCAACCGTCGACGACGCAGCCAATGGCTGGACCATGCGATTCGCCAAAGGACGTGACGCAAAACAGCTTGCCGAAAGTGTTGCCGGACATGCAGACCTCATCAAAGGGATTATTTGCAGCCCAGGTAAACCTAAAGCCGTCTTAATGCGTTGATTTTATCACGCGGCCTTCATGCACCCAAATGCAGGCCGCTTTCGTTTGCGGCCGGGCGGTATACTTGCCAACCGAGCTGGCACCTAAACACCAGACATCTCATTCCGAGTCACACACTATCCTGCCTCCATGATCAGCGCCTCCCCCAGCAGCATCCTCACCCTCCCGGATCGCTGGCAAACCGAAGTCGCCGCCCACATTTCCGCCGGCGAAGCCATCCTAGCCTCGCTGGAACTCGATCTCGATCACAGACTGCACTTTCAGCAAGGCTTGCTGCTGCTGAGCGAAAACCGGCTACTCGCCTGTGAGGCAGGCAGCCAGGGCGTCTGGAAGAGCTGGGAGCTACGTACCGGACTGCGCCTGCAACATCACGACCATGCCGGCGTTGCCACGCTGGAGCTGATTGCCCAGGAAGACGAACCCGTGCTGCTGGCCAGCTGGCGTTACACGCTTGAGCACAACGTGGCGGCCCTGCGCCTGATCGAAAAATTCGACAAGCAAGTTGATGCCATTGCGACCGGCCTACCGCCGGAAACCGAGGAGTTTGTTGCCTGCCCGACCTGCAAAGCGCTGCTTGAGCCTGGTCAGGAAGAGTGTCCGATCTGCACCCGGGAGCTGCACACCCCGCCGTCGACATGGACCTTGTTCCGCCTGTGGCGCTTCGCGCGCCCTTATCGCTGGCAGCTGCTGACCGGCTTTCTGCTGACACTGGCATCCACTGGCGCCACGCTGGTGCCGCCCTATCTGACCATGCCGCTAATGGACGAGGTGCTGATCCCCTTCCAGAACGGCAAACCTATCGACTGGCCGCTGGTTGGGATGTATCTGGGTGGATTAACGGTTGCCGCTTTGCTTGCTTGGGTACTGGGCTGGATTCGGACGTATATCCTTGCCTTGGTCTCGGAACGCATTGGCCGTGACTTGCGCACCACCACTTACGACCACCTAATGGGCCTGTCGCTTGAGTACTTTGGTGGCAAACGGACGGGGGATCTGATTGCACGTCTCGGCAACGAGACCGACCGTATCAACGTCTTCCTTTCGCTTGATTTGCTTAATTTCGCCACCGATGTGCTGATGATCACCATGACCGCGGTGATCCTGTTCTCGATCAACCCGTGGCTGGCACTGGTGACATTACTGCCCCTGCCTTTCATTGCCTGGCTGATTCACTTTGTGCGTGAAAAACTCCGTACCGGTTTCGAACGCATTGACCGCGTCTGGGCCGAAGTCACCAATGTGTTGGCCGACACCATCCCCGGCATTCGCGTGGTTAAAGCGTTTGCCCAAGAGAAGCGCGAAGCCGAGCGCTTCCGCGAAGCCAACCAGCGCAACCTGGCCATGAACGACCGCCTCAACAAGACGTGGTCGGTGTTCTCCCCGACCGTGACGCTACTGACAGAAATCGGTCTGCTCGTCGTATGGGTATTCGGCATCTGGCAAATCGCCCACAACAACAGCACCGTAGGTGTGCTCACCGCCTTCCTCGCTTATATCGGTCGCTTCTACACGCGTCTCGATTCAATGAGCCGCATCGTCTCCGCGACCCAACGCGCTGCGGCTGCCACCAAGCGCATCTTCGACATTCTCGACCATGTATCCAGCGTGCCGCAGCCTGTCAATCCGCGCCCCATGCCGCAGGTGACCGGGCAGATTTCGATGCACGACGTGGGCTTCCGCTACGGCAACCGCTCCGTCATCCGCAATCTGGATCTCGACATCCAGCCTGGCGAGATGATTGGCCTGGTGGGCCACAGCGGCTCGGGAAAGAGCACGCTGGTTAACCTGATCTGCCGCTTCTACGATGTCACGCAAGGTTCGGTACGGATTGATGGCGTGGATATCCGCTCCATCGCAATTGCCGACTATCGCCGCCATATCGGCCTTGTCTTGCAGGAGCCCTTCCTGTTCTTCGGCACCATTGCCGAGAACATCGCCTATGGCAAACCTGAAGCCACACGGGCAGAGATCATTGCGGCCGCGCGTGCCGCTCATGCCCACGAGTTCATTCTGCGTCTGCCGCAAGGCTATGACTCGCTGGTGGGCGAGCGCGGCCAAGGCCTCTCAGGCGGTGAGCGCCAGCGCATCTCGATTGCGCGTGCGCTCCTGATCAACCCGCGCATCCTGATCTTGGATGAAGCCACCTCGGCCGTGGATACCGAGACGGAAAAGGAAATCCAAAAGGCGCTCGACAACCTCGTACTAGGTCGCACCACCATCGCCATCGCCCACCGCCTGTCCACACTGCGCAAGGCAGACCGCCTTGTGGTCATGGATCGCGGCCAGATTGTCGAAATCGGCAATCACGATGACTTGATGGCACGCGAAGGCCATTACTACCGCCTCTATCAGGCCCAACAGCGTAACAACGCTGAAATCGTATCGGAAGGCGACAATGAGTAAGATCGAGTTCACCCTCGCACGTAATCGCAGCGGGCGTCTGGTCTGCACACTGGCCGACGGGTCCGTGCATGCCAATATCACACCAGTACGCGCCTTCCCGCTGGCCGCACCGAATGAAGGCTTAGCCCTGATGAGTCAGGATGGGCATGAGATTGTGTGGGTCGACACGCTGGATGAACTTAACCCCGATCAGCGCGCATTGATTGACAGCGAGCTGACCGGGCGCGAGTTCATGCCGGAGATTAGTCGTCTCAATAGCGTCAGCAGCTTTGCCACCCCTAGCACATGGTCGGTGACCACCAATCGCGGCACGACAGCCTTTGTTTTGAAAGGCGAAGAAGACATCCGTCGCCTACCCAATAATGGCCTGTTGATCGCCGACAACCATGGCATTCTCTATCTGATTGCCGACCGAAAGGCGCTGGATCGGCATAGCCGCAAGCTGCTGGAGCGCTTCCTGTAGAAGGCGCTAGGTAAACCAAAGCAGCAGACTGCGCGTTAATCTGTAAAAATCGAACAATCCATATCTACTCTTGGGCCTCCGGGCTGATTTATGAGCAAAAAAGACATCGAGATTCTGGAAGTCCGTTATCTGCGCGGTCCAAGCATGTGGACCTACACCCCGATTATCGAAGCTGTTGTCGATATTCACGACTTGGAAGATTTTCCTTCCAACCTCATCCCCGGCTTTCCCGAACGTCTTGTCGCTTGGCTGCCCAGCCTGATGGCGCACACCTGCAGCCCCGGCGTGCACGGCGGCTTTGTCATGCGTCTGCATGAAGGCACCTGGCCAGGCCACATTCTCGAACACATCACCATCGAGCTGCAGAATCTGGCCGGCATGAAGGTGAGCTTCGGCAAGGCGCGCGAAGTTACCCGCCGCAGCCTCTACAAGGTCGTGTTCAACACCACACACGAGCGCATTGGTCGCCGCGCGCTACAAATCTCGCGTGAGCTTGTGCTTGCGGCGATGGAAGACAAGCCCTTCGATGTCCCCGGCGCCGTTGCCGAACTGGCTGAGATGGTTGAAAACCTGTGCCTTGGGCCGAGCACGCAATGCATCGTCACTGCAGCGACCAAGCGCAAGATTCCGCATATTCGCCTGCTAGAAAACGGCAATCTGGTGCAGCTGGGCTATGGCGCTGCCCAGCGCCGCATTTGGACGGCTGAAACCGATTGCACCAGCGCAATTGCCGAGGGCATCGCCAGCGAAAAAGACTTGACCAAGCGTCTGCTCGGTTATTGCGGTGTACCCACCCCTGAAGGTCAAGTGGTCGAAAGCCCCAGCGAAGCGTGGGATGCTGCTCAAGACATCGGCGTCCCTGTGGTCGTAAAACCCTCCGATGGCAACCGTGGCCGGGGCGTATCAACCGATCTCTCGACCCAAGCAGAAATCGAAGCCGCCTACAAGATCGCCGCCGCAGAAGGCAGCGAAGTTATTGTCGAAAAGTTCATCAAAGGTGTCGAACATCGACTGCTGGTGATTGGCGGCAAGCTTGTTGCAGCGGCACGCGGTGAAGAGGCGGTTGTCACGGGCGACGGCAGCTCGACACTGCGCGCACTGGTGGACAAGCAACTGAACAGCGATCCGCGTCGCGGCAAGGCTGGCGAACAGCCGCTTGAGCCGATCGAAATCGACAAGCCGCAAATCCTGCTGCAGCTCGAGCGCCAAGGCTACACGCCAGAATCCGTGCCAGCCGCAGATATCCGCGTGGTGGTCCTGCGCAATGGCAATCACACCACTGACATCACCCATCTCGTCCATCCGCGTAACGCTGCAACAGCGGTGCTTGCTGCCAAGATCGTCGGGCTGGATATTGCGGGTGTGGATATCGTTACCGAGAATATTTCGCTGCCGCTTGAAGAACAAGGTGGCGCCATCGTCGAGGTCAATGCGGGCCCCAGCCTGCTCATGCACCTCAAGCCGGCGATTGGCGAAGCACAACCGGTGGGCGAGGCCATTGTCGAAAGCCTGTTCCCCAAGACTGCCAACGGCCGCATTCCCGTTGTCGGCGTCAGCGGCAGCCATGGTAAGACGCGCGTAGCCGGTCTCATTGCCCGCCTCCTCCGCCTGTCCGGCAAGTATGTTGGACTGGCCTGCAGCAAGGGTGTGTATGTGAATCGCCGCCAACTGCAAACCAATGATGGTGCCAACTGGGCGGGTGGCGAACGGATTCTGCTGAATCGTTCAGTCACCGCCGCCGTCATCGAACAGGGCCCCGCCAGCATCCTCTCTGAAGGTCTGGCTTATGACCGCTGCGATGTCGGCGTTGTGACCAATCTTGAATACGACAGTGCGCTGTCGCAGTATCACATCCACGATCAAGACCAGATGTTCACCGTGCTACGCACACAGATCGACGTGGTACTGCCGAGTGGTACTGGCGTGCTGAATGCTGATGATGAAAAGGTTGCGGGTATGGCTGATCTGTGCGATGGCGAAGTCATTTTCTTCGGCACCAATGCTGACAGCGAGGTGATCCGCGAACATCGTGCCAAGGGTGGTCGCGCCGTATTTGTGCGCGCCGGCCACGTTGTGCTGGCCAAGAGTGGCGACGAGAAGAGCCTCACCGAGCTCAGCACCATTCCGTTAATCGCCGAGCGCAGTGAAGAAACCGCGAATGTGCTGGCTGCTATTGCCGCAGCCTGGGCACTCAATATCGATAATGCGCTGATTAAAAGCGGCGCACAGACCTTCGGCAGCCCGGGTTAAGGGTCAGAGGACATCATGGAAATTTCACGTACCCGTATCCTGCGCGGCCCGAACCTGTGGAGCCGTCATACCTCCGTCGAGGCCGTTGTCAGCTGCCCTGAAGTTGAGCGCGCCATTGCCAACCTGCCCGGTTTTGAATCACGCCTGCGCGAACGCTTTCCCGAGATCGGCATGTTCGAGCCTCAACATCTCGATGAAACCATCTCGCTCGCGCACGTGCTGGAAACCGCTGCATTGTGGCTGCAAGCCCAAGCCGGCTGCCCGGTCACCTTTAGCCGCACCACGCAAACCAACGAATCTGGCGTCTATCAGGTGGTGGTCGAATACAGCGAAGAGGAGGTCGGTGAGCTTGCCATCAAGCTGGCAGAAACCCTGATCAACGCAGCGCTGAATGGCCAGCCTTTCGATCTCAAGGCTGCACTCGGACAACTGCGCGAGCTGGATGAAGATGTACGCCTCGGCCCCTCGACCGGCTCCATCGTCGATGCCGCTGTATTGCGTGGCATCCCCTATCGCCGCCTGACCTCAGGCAGCCTCGTGCAGTTTGGCTGGGGCAGCAAGCAGCGCCGCATTCAGGCCGCCGAGACCGATCGCAGTAGCGCGATTGCCGAATCAATCGCCCAAGATAAGGAACTGACCAAGAGGCTTCTCTATGCAGGTGGCGTACCCGTTCCGATGGGTCGCCCTGTCAGCGACGCGGAGGATGCTTGGGCTGCCGCCAATGAAGTCGGCCTGCCAGTTGTCGTCAAACCGCTGGATGGCAATCAAGGCAAGGGCGTGAGCGTCAACCTGTTCAGCAAGGAGCAAGTCGTCGCCGGTTATGACTTCGCGCGTAGCTTCCGGCGCAACATCATGGTTGAACGCTATCTACCGGGGCATGACTTCCGCATGCTGGTAGTCGGTGACAAGCTGGTTGCTGCTGCCCGTCGCGAACCACCGAATGTGATTGGCGATGGTGAACATACCGTTCAGCAACTCGTGGATATCGTCAATCTTGATCCGCAACGTGGCGATGGCCATGCCACCTCGCTTACCAAAATTCCACTCGATGAAATTGCACTCGGCATTCTGGCTAAGCAAGAGATGACACTGGACTCTGTTCCGGCCAAGGGTGTTCGCGTGATTTTGCGTAACAACGCCAATCTCAGTACTGGCGGCACAGCAACCGATGTAACAGATGACGTGCATCCTGACGTGGCAGCGCGTGCAGTGGAGGCGGCAAAGATGATTGGCCTCGACGTCTGCGGCATCGATGCGCTGGCGGAAACCCTGCAGCGTCCTCTGGAAGATCAAAATGGTGGCGTGGTTGAGGTCAATGCCGCACCGGGCCTGCGCATGCACCTCAACCCCTCGTTCGGCAAAGGCCGTGACGTCGGCAAGGCAATCATCGAGAGCATGTTCGGCAGCGAAGAAAATGGCCGCATACCGGTCGTAGCCATCACTGGCACCAACGGCAAAACAACGACGGTACGCCTGACGTCACACATCATCGCCACCAGCGGTCTACGCGTTGGCATGACCAATACCGATGGTGTTTATATCCAAGGGCGTCGCACCGACACAGGCGACTGCAGTGGCCCGCGTAGCGCACGCAACGTCTTGATGCACCCGGATGTTGATGCCGCCGTGTTTGAAACTGCGCGTGGCGGCATGCTGCGCGAAGGTTTGGGCTTTGACCGCTGCGATGTAGCTATTGTTACTAACATCGGCATGGGCGACCACCTCGGGCTGAACTACATCAATACCGTCGAAGAACTCGCAGTATTGAAGAGTGTGATCGTACGTAACGTTTCGCCCAAGGGTATGGCGGTGCTGAATGCGGCGGATGCCCATACGGCACGCATGGCAAGTGTCTGCCCTGGTGCCGTGACCTACTTTGCTGCTGAACTGAATGCCCTGATGGCCGAGCATATGGTGCAAGGGGGTCGCGTTGTCTATCGCGATGGCGATTTGATTGTCGCGCGCGAAGGCAAGTTTGAGATGCATCTGCCACTGGCACAAATGCCCCTCACACTAAATGGCAGCATTCCCTTCCAGACTGATAATGCAATGGCTTCCATTGCAGCAGCTTGGGCCCTAGGCATTGCCTGGGAAACCATCCTCGAAGGCCTCGGCAGCTTTGTCACCGATAGCGACACTGCACCCGGCCGCTTCAATCTGTTCAACTATCGCGGTGCTACGGTTGTAGCGGATTATGGTCACAATCCGGACGCTATAGCCGCACTGGCGCAGGCGCTCGCCGTCATGCCAGCCAAGCGTCGTTCTATCGTGATCAGCGGTGCCGGTGATCGGCGCGATGAAGACATCATGAAGCAAGGCCAGATCGTTGGCGCTGCCTTCGACGACGCAATGCTGTTCGAAGATGCTTGTCAGCGTGGCCGCAGTGATGGCGAGGTGGTCGGTCTGTTGCGGCAAGGACTTCAGGGCGCACCTCGCACCAGCCATATCGAAGAAATTCGTGGCGAGTTCGTCGCGATTGACCGTGCGCTTGAACGCCTGGAAGCCGGCGACCTATGCCTAGTGCTGGTGGATCAAGTCGAGGAAGCATTGGCGCACATCGCCAAGCGTGTGGCTGAGGCCGATCAGGCTGCGTAAATAAGCAACACCGCTGGAAGCGTCAGGCGCTTCCAGCGCGTTTCTGCAGCTCATCCTCGCGCAGTTTGCGGCGCAAAATCTTGCCTACGTTGCTCTTGGGCAAATCGTCGCGAAACTCGATCTGGTGCGGAATTTTGTAGCCGGTCAGATTTTCGTGGCAGTGCGCGACCAGTGCCTCGGCCGTCACGCCCTCATCCTCACGAACGACAAAGACCTTGACCGCTTCGCCGGTGCGCTCATCTGGCACGCTGATGGCCGCCACTTCATGTACTCCAGGAAACGAAGCGACAGCGGCCTCCACCTCGCTCGGGTACACGTTGAAGCCGGAGACCAGAATCATCTCCTTCTTGCGGTCCACAATCCGCACATAGCCGTGGGCATCCATGATGCCGATATCACCGGTATGCAGAAAGCCGTCGGCGCCAAGCACCAGCGCGGTTTCATCCGGACGCTGCCAGTAGCCTTGCATGACCTGTGGCCCGCGAATGCAAATCTCACCCGGCGCACCCAGCTCAACCTCGCGCCCGCTGTCATCACGGATGCTGAGCTCAGTAGATGGCAATGGCAGTCCAATCGTGCCGGTAAAGACCTGTTGTTGCAGCGGGTTGATGCTAACTGCCGGCGAGGTTTCGGTGAGCCCATAGGCCTCAATCAGGGGCTGCCCTGTTACCTCACACCAGTGCTCGGCCACACTCTTTTGCACCGCGGCACCACCACCCAAGGCAATGCGCAGATGGCTAAAGTCTACGCCAGCAAAATCCTTGTTGCGCAATAAGGCAGCAAACAAGGTATTCACGCCGGTAAAGGCAGTGAATTTATGGCGCTTAAGCTCTTTCACAAAACCCGGAATGTCGCGCGGGTTGGCAATCAACACATTTAGGCCACCCAGCGAGCCATACAGCAGGCAATTCGCCATCAACGAGAACACATGATAAAGCGGCAAAGCAGTGATGATAATTTCATCGCCTTCAACCACTTTGGCATCGATCCACGCCCGAGCCTGCATCACGTTGGCAATGATGTTGCGATGCGTGAGCATGGCGCCCTTGGAGACACCGGTGGTCCCACCGGTGTATTGCAAAAACGCAATGTCCGCACTGTCGATGTCGGGGCAGGGAACTGGGTGTTGACGCCCTTTCGTCAGCACTTCATGCAAGGCCAGCGTATTGGTAAGGGCATACGGGGGAACCAGCCGTTTGACATGGCGTACCACCAGGTTCACCAGCAGGCGCTTGAGCGGTGCCAGCAAGTCCCCCATGCTCAGCACCACAACATGCTTGACCGGCACCCGCTCACGAATCTCGGCCAGAACATGTACAAAATTCTCGAGGATGACGATGACTTCAGCGCCTGAGTCCTTGAGCTGATGCTCAAGCTCATGCGCCGTGTAGAGCGGATTGCAATTCACCACGGTGCAGCCCGCGCGCAGAGTGCCAAACAAGCACACTGGGTACGGCAGAATATTCGGCATCATCAGCGCCACGCGAGTACCGCGCGGCAACTTCAGCTCGCTATGCAACCATGCGGCAAACTGCCCGGATAGCAGGTCTATGTCGTCAAAGCTGAGTGTCTGACCAAAGCCAGAGTAGGCAGGCTTTGGACCATATTGACGGATGATGTGAGCCAGCATAGCTGGCAGCGAGGGAAATACATCGGGATCAATCTCCGCGGGCACACCCGGCGGGTAACTCTGCAACCAGATTTTTTCCATGCGAGCAGCCGACATGTGTCGACCTCTAGTATTGGACCGACTCTGCTGAGTCGGTCCCCGGGTTATCAGTGTGCTGCGGCCTGCGGGATGTCGTGGATGTAGGCCTTGAGCATCTCGTTCTCTTGGCCTTGCTCCTTAAGCACCGCCTTGGCAATGTCGTGGAAGGAGATTACACCAGCCAACACGCCATTATCGACAACCGGCAAGTAACGAACTCTCGTTTCCAGCATCAGGCGGCGCAGTTCATCGACATCCATGCCCATAGTTGCAGTGGGTGGGTTGGGTGCCATGACCTCAGCAATGTTGACCCAGCCCCAATCTGCACCGTGGTTACGAATCGCCCGCATCACTTCGCGGAAACTCAACACCCCGACAAGACGACCGCTCTCGAGGCACATCAACGAGCCGACATCATTCTCGGCCATGGCGTGAACGCCATCACGCAAGCTCTGCTCTGGATCAATACTGAAAATGACCGAACCCTTGAGTGCAAGTATCTCCCTGACCTTCATGGTGCGCCCTCCTCTTATGAATTGGCCTAGCCGGAACCGGACAAGCCATTTCATCCTAGACCAATCATGATCACAATAAAAGGGATTTATGAAAAGAAAAGCCCCGCATATGCGGGGCTTTTTTACGGCTTTATCGGCAGGTAGCGGATTAGCGCTCCAGTTGCTCCAACTTACCCTTGGCCTTGGCCCATTCGTCGGCATCGGGCAAGGGATCCTTGCGTTCGATGATGACAGGCCAGCTCTTCGCTAGCTCGGCATTCAGGGCAATAAAGCTTTCCTGTCCGGCCGGCACATCGTCTTCGGCATAAATCGCCTCAGCAGGGCACTCAGCCACGCACAGGGTGCAATCAATGCACTCATCGGGGTCGATCACCAGGAAGTTGGGGCCTTCATGGAAACAATCCACCGGGCAAACATCAACGCAATCAGTGTATTTGCACTTGATGCAGTTCTCGGTCACAACATAGGTCACGTCAGAATCTCCGTCAAATCAGCGGGCTAGATCGGGGTTGTTCAGATTGTAGTAAAGGACTTGAAACCTGCCCGGTAGGCCTCAATTGTAATATGGCGCGGCTGAAAAGGCGCGCGCTTCCCGCATCTGGGCTTTTTTTGTTAGGATGAAGGTCACCGAATCAGCATGTCGCCGCAAGGCGCCAGGCCGTTCCGGATGCCCTAGCCAACAGACAGGAAACCGGCGGGCAGCCCCTCCTCCCCGAAACGAGAATACTCATGAGCGAACTTATTCACCACGTTACCGATGCCACCTTCAAGAACGAAGTCCTCGACGCCAGCACACCCGTACTGGTTGACTACTGGGCCGAGTGGTGCGGTCCGTGCAAGATGATTGCCCCCATCCTTGACGAAGTCGCCAAGGAATACGCTGGCAAGCTGAAGATCGCCAAGCTGAACATTGACGACAACGAAAAGACCCCGGGCGAATTCGGTATCCGCGGCATTCCGACCCTGATGTTGTTCAAGGCTGGCGACATCGCCGCCACCAAGGTGGGCGCCCTGTCGAAGTCGCAATTGACGGCATTCATTGACAGCAATCTGTAATCACTATACATTCCGCGCCTGAGGTCATTGCAGCTCACTGCAACTGGCCTCAGGTAGCGCCCGGTAAGCCTGATTCAAGTTGGCTTGCACGACTGGCCGGTAATCCGGCATGAATCGCAGAAGATTCCACTCGTCGGCTCCCGTTTCTGCCGCACCCATTCCCCACACGTAACGCCCCTCTTCATACGCCTACCGCGCATATCGCCCTCAGGTCGCCTCCATGCATCTTTCAGAGCTCAAATCACAACACGTCAGTCAGCTGCTTGAGATAGCAGCCACCCACCAGATCGAAGGCGCCAACCGCCTGCGCAAACAGGAGCTGCTGTTCGCCATCCTGCGCCAGCACGCCAAGAAGGGCGAAGCGATCTTCGGTGACGGCACCCTCGAAATCCTGCCAGATGGCTTCGGCTTTCTACGCTCGCCCGATACTTCGTATCTGGCCAGTACTGACGACATCTATGTCAGCCCCTCGCAGATCCGTCGCTTCAATCTGCATACTGGCGATACGATCATCGGTGAAATCCGCGCGCCCAAGGACGGCGAGCGTTACTTTGCCCTAGTCAAACTCGACAGCATCAATGGTCAACCGCCGGAAGCGGCCAAGAACAAGATCCTGTTTGAAAATTTGACGCCGATTCACCCGAATCAGGTGTTGCAACTTGAGCGCGATATTCGTGCTGAAGAAAACACCACATCACGCATCATCGACATCATTGCGCCGATCGGCAAAGGCCAACGCGCCCTGCTGGTCGCCAGCCCGAAGTCCGGCAAGACAGTGATGCTGCAGCATATTGCGCATGCCATCATGAGCAATCACCCGGATGTCGAACTGATCGTGCTGCTGATCGACGAACGTCCGGAAGAAGTCACTGAAATGCAGCGCACCGTGCGCGGCGAAGTGGTTGCCTCGACCTTTGACGAACCCGCCACCCGCCACGTGCAGGTTGCTGAGATGGTCATGGAAAAGGCCAAGCGCCTGACCGAGCACAAGAAGGATGTAGTCATCCTGCTCGACTCGATCACCCGTCTAGCCCGCGCCTACAACACGGTACAGCCGACCTCCGGCAAGGTATTGACCGGCGGCGTGGATGCCAACGCCCTGCAAAAGCCCAAGCGCTTCTTCGGCGCTGCCCGGAATCTGGAAGAAGGCGGCTCTCTGACCATCATCGCCACCGCCCTGATCGACACCGGTAGCCGCATGGACGATGTGATCTACGAAGAATTCAAGGGCACTGGCAATATGGAAATCCATCTGGATCGCCGTATGGCCGAAAAGCGCGTCTACCCGGCTATCAACGTGAACAAGTCAGGTACACGCCGCGAAGAGCTGCTGCTCAAGCCAGAAGTCCTGCAAAAGATGTGGGTGCTGCGCAAGCTTCTGTACAACATGGACGATCTGGAAGCGATGGAATTCCTGCTCGACAAGATCAAAGCAACCAAAAACAACGGCGAATTCTTCGACGCCATGCGCGGTGGCCGTTAAGCACTCGGCCAGCGCACCGTACATTTGGCTTGCAAGATATTGAATATTCCGCGATAATTGCGGGCTTACCGGATCGGTCTCATTGTGAAGACCGGTCGTACTAGACCGGTCACAACCGCCAGTCGCTCGATACACACCAAAGGACAGATCATGAAAGAAGGCATCCACCCGAACTACGTCGAAATCGACGTAACCTGCAGCTGCGGCAACGCATTCAAGACCAAGTCGACGTCCGGCAAGCCGCTGAACATCGAAGTCTGCTCGTCTTGCCACCCGTTCTACACCGGCAAGCAGAAGATTGTGGATACTGCCGGTCGCGTTGAGCGCTTCCGTCAAAAGTACGGCACCAAGTCGGCTTAAAGCACGCTTGCATGCTGAAAAAAGGCAGCTTCGGCTGCCTTTTTTCTTTACAGCACCACCCCTGCAGTTACCGCATATTCGACGCAACTCTCCCGCCGCGGCCTTCTGATGCAATATAGCCAGCCCCTCCACCCTGTCAGCCTTCGTCTGCTGTGCATCCTGTGCGCGGTCTATCTGCTCACCGGCCTGCTCGATCACCACCTGTGGAAATACGAAGACGCCGTGCATATTGGCGTCGCATGGGACATGGTGCAGCGCGGTCACTGGTTACAGCCGCACCTCGCAGGGGAAGTCTGGCGCGAAGCCCCGCTTTACTACTGGCTGTCAGCCAGCTTTGGGCAACTGCTCGGCGGCCTGCTTGAGTTTCACAATGCTGCGCGTCTAGCTACGGCATTCTTTGGCGGCATTGCCTTGTATGCGATCGGCCATGCCGCCGCCATATATCGCTCAGGTCGTGACGCCTATGTACGCTTTGACGCCGCAGCCCCCCTGCTCTTAATCGGCGCACCTGGCCTATTGCTGCCCATGCACGAAGCCCAACCCATGATTGCCGTCTTGGCTGGACATGCTCTGGCCTACTGGGGCTTGGCGCGACTGCCGCAACAACGGGGTGCCGGCCTGTTGCTCGCTGTCGGCCTGATCGTCACCGCCTTAGCCGGCGGCCTTGATGCCTTGCTTCCGCTAGCAGGATTGCTGCTCCTGCCTTTATTTACTCCTTGGCGCAGCCGCAACAGCCTGCAAGGCCTGTTGATCGCGGCACTGCTGGCTGGAGGCGTCATTTCTGTCGCCGCAACACAGCTGAATCTACCCGGCTTCAACCTCGGCATTCGCCAGTACGCCAGTCAAAATCATTTTGAATTGCTAGCGTGGTTCGCCTGGCCGTCACTGCCGTTGGCCCTGTGGCCACTGTGGCTGTATCGTCGCCAACTTGGGCAGATAGCGCTTCCGCTGCTCGGTACAGTCAGCGCACTGATCTGGTATCTGCTCTGTGCAGACGCTCGCAACCTGCCAGCGCTGCCGCTGCTGGTGCCCTTCGCGCTGCTGGGTGCGCTGGGGGCTGGCCGCCTACGCCGCGGTGCTGCCAATGCGCTCGACTGGTTTGGCATGATGACCTTCACGCTGGTCGGGGTCATCATCTGGCTGGCTGAAATCGCCCTGATGACGGGCACACCACCCAAGCTGTACAAGAACATCACGCGCCTGATTCCCGGCTTCGAAGCCGATTGGACCATCATCGCGTGGGTGTTTGCCTTGATTATCTCGGCACTGTGGCTATTGATTATTTTCGGCAGTCGTCGCTCCCCATGGCGCGGCACGACCGACTGGGCCTGTGGCATGGTGCTGATCTGGTGCCTGTTCGCGGCGCTATGGATTCCGCAAGTGGACTACGGCAAGAGCTACGAACCGATGAGCCGGCAAATCGCCGCCAAGCTTCGTCAGGACAAGCCTGTATGCGTTGCCAGTATGGGCCTGGGTGATGCGCAACGCGCGGTGCTCGATTACGAGGCGGGCCTGATCACCCAGCGCGGCAGCAAGAGCAAGTCGTGCGACTGGCTGCTGGTGCAAGGCCAACCGCGCCGCTCGCCGAAGATCGACACCGACTGGACCAAGGTTTGGGAAGGCGCCCGCCCCAGCGACCGCGAAGAGTATTACTACCTCTTCAAACGCTGATCCGCTTCACAACCGCTTCCAGACAGCACTCTAAGCTCAAAACAAAAAGGGGATGAGGCACACGCCTCATCCCCTTGTTATTCCCGTTGCCTAAACGGCAGCGGTTGAGAAGGCAGCTACTTAGAGCTTAAGGAAGTGCTCGCGGTAGTACTTGAGCTCCTCGATAGACTCATACACATCGGCCAGCGCTTCATGCTTGCCGTGCTTGGTCAGCCCCTTGGCAAGCTCGGGCTTCCAGCGCTTAACCAGCTCCTTCAGCGTAGACACATCAAGGTTGCGATAGTGGAAATACGCTTCCAGCACAGGCATGTGGCGTACCATGAAGCGACGGTCCTGACCGATGGAATTGCCACACATTGGGGACGTACGAGCTGGCACGTGTTGCTTCAGAAACTCAAGGCATTGCGACGCCACTTCATCCTCTGTCAGCGTGGAAGCCTTGACCTTGTCAATCAAACCCGACTTACCGTGCGTACCCTTGTTCCAGTCATCCATACCATCCAGCACTGCATCACTTTGATGCACCACCCAGACTGGACCTTCGGCAATGGTTTCCAGATTCGAATTGGTAATGACCACAGCCAACTCGATGATCTTGTCGGTATCGGGCTCCAGACCGGTCATTTCCATGTCCAGCCAGATAAGGGCGTTCTGATCTTGTGCCATAATTTTCCTGTCGCTGCCGCGTGCGTAAAACGACATTTTCTCACAGTCCCTCCACTCTCTGACTCTGATGACACCCAGCATTTTTGCCACACTATTTCTGCTATTCCTGACCCTCAGCACCGCATTGCGCGTGTGGCTAGGCATGCGTCAGATCAACCATATCAGCGCGCATCGCAGCGCCGTACCGGCCGAGTTTGCGAGCAAAATCAGGCTTGAAGAACACCAGAAGGCCGCCGACTACAGCATTGCACGTAGCCGCCTCGGTCTCAATAGCATCATTGCTGAAACCGCCCTACTGCTGGGCCTCACGCTCGGTGGCGGTCTGCACCTACTCTACAACTTCTGGGCGCAGTTTTTCGACAATGGCGGCTATGCCCACAGCCTCGCCCTGTTCGCCAGTCTCGCAGTGGTGAGCTTTCTCGTTGAGCTGCCCTTCTCCCTTTACCGCACCTTCCGCATCGAAGCGCACTTCGGCTTCAACAAACTCACGCCGCGCCTGTGGCTGATCGACCTCGTCAAATCCACCACGCTGGGCGCATTCATCGGTGCGCCCCTGATCCTCGCCGTGCTTTGGCTAATGGGCGAAATGGGCGCCCAATGGTGGCTCTACGTGTGGGTATTCTGGATGGGCTTCAACCTGCTCGTGCTGCTGCTCTACCCCACCGTCATCGCCCCGCTCTTCAATAAGTTCTCGCCCCTCGACGACAGCAGCCTCAAGCAACGCATCGAAGCACTGCTTGCGCGTTGCGGCTTCACCTCGTCGGGTTTGTTTGTGATGGATGGCTCCAAGCGCTCCTCGCATGGCAATGCCTATTTCACCGGCTTCGGCGCGGCCAAGCGGATTGTGTTCTTCGACACCCTGCTCACCCGCCTCGACCCGCCTGAGGTAGAAGCTGTACTCGCCCACGAACTGGGGCACTACAAGCACGGCCACATCAAGAAGCGCATTGCACTGCTGGCCATCCTCAGCCTCGGTTTCCTGTGGCTGCTAGGTCAGTTGATTGATTCCGAGTGGTTCTATGCAGGCCTTGGTGTGCCTTATCAAGGCACCGCCCTTGCATTGATCCTGTTCTCCCTAGTGCTGCCTGTTTTTACCTTCCCACTGGCGCCGCTAAGCTCCGCCTTGTCGCGCAAGCATGAGTACGAAGCTGACGCCTATGCGGCCAGCCAGACACAGGCAAACGATCTGGTCACTGCACTGGTCAAGCTCTACCGCGACAATGCCGCAACGCTCACGCCTGACCCATTGCATTCCTTGTTCTACGACTCGCACCCACCAGCAGCATTACGTATCGCTCATTTACAAGGCAAAGCAGCATGACTGAGACCAATTTGAATCAGCGCCGCTGCCTGCCCTGCGAGGGCGGCGTTGCACCGTTGTCGGCCACGGAAGCCGAACAGTTACTCAAGCAACTCAAGGGTTGGCAAATCGAACAAGGCCAGCTGCGCAAAATCTACCGCTTCAAGAACTACGACGAGACCATGACCTTCGTAAACGCCACGGCATGGATCTCCCAACGGGAAGACCATCATCCCGATCTGCTCGTAACCTACAACACCTGCAGCGTCAGTTACATCACCCACGCCATTGGCGGATTGTCCGAGAATGACTTTATCTGTGCAGCAAAAATCGATGCCCTACTTTTCTTGTGAGCACTGTGAGTAAGCAGCGCGGTCGCCCGAGCGTCACCGAGGTTGCGGACACCAGCACAGCCACCCGCTACGAAGGCGTCATCACCGCCGCCTTTGGTCGCCATTACGAAGTCCTGCTGCCGGATGGCAGCCACATCACGGGTTTTCCACGCGGCAAGAAAAGCCCCTTTGCCTGTGGCGACCGTGTCGCGCTCGAAGTTGCCAGTGCCGATCAGGCACAAATCACCAAGCACCTGCCCCGCACCTCGCTGCTCTATCGCAGCGATGACTACCGCGAAAAGCTAATCGCAGCGAACGCCACCCAGGTTGTGCTGGTCGTCGCCACTGAACCATCGTTCACGGATGATCTGCTCACCCGTACGCTCGTCGCTGCGGAGGTGGAAGGGCTGCGTACCTTGATCGTGCTTAACAAAGCCGATCTCAGCGAGCACCTGCTGCACGCCCGCGAACGTCTCGCCATGCTCGCCAAGCTCGGCTATCGCATCATTGAGCTCTCGGCCAAGGAAGACGCCAGCGCCCTACTGCCCTATCTGGCCGGTGAAGTTAGCGTATTGGTCGGCCAAAGCGGCATGGGTAAATCCACGCTCACCAACAGCCTGATCCCCGAAGCACGCGCTGCCACCCGCGAGATTTCCGAAGCGCTCGATTCCGGCAAGCACACCACTACCTATGCGCGCCTGTACGAACTGCCACAGGACAAAGCCTCCGGCGGCAAGCTCATCGACTGTCCGGGGCTGCAGGAGTTCGGTTTGTCGCATCTGACCTTTGGCCAGATCGAAGAAGGCTTCATTGATTTCCGCCCACACAGCGGCAACTGCCGCTTCCGCGATTGCCGCCACCAGAACGAACCCGATTGCGCCATCAAGGCCGCCGTCGATGCCGGGCAGATCGACCCCAAGCGCTACGACATGTTCCACCGCATCGCCAGCGCCAAGTGTTAATACTGACGGCCCTTCGCCGGGCGTAACGCACTCAACAAAACGCCCTCCGAAGAGGGCGTTTTCATAGTTGATGCTGCAGTCGCGCTTACTTCTTCAGCGAATCGCGAATCTCGCGCAGCAGCAGGACATCTTCCGGGGTGGGCGGCGGTGCAGCGGGTTCTGCCGGAGCTTCGCGCTTGAGGCGGTTGATCTGCTTGATCATCAGGAAAATGATGAACGCCAGAATGACAAAGTTGAGCGCAATGGTTAGGAAGTTGCCATAGGCAATCACAGGCACGCCGGCCTTCTTAACCTCGGCCAGCACCATCGGCACGCCGGCAGGAATGTCCTGCAGGGCAATGAAGTAGTTACTAAAATCCAAACCACCCGTCACGCGGCCAATCACCGGCATGATCAGGTCACCCACCACCGAATCAACAATCTTGCCAAACGCACCGCCAACGATCACACCCACAGCCAGATCGATTACGTTGCCCTTGACTGCAAACTCCTTGAATTCGCCAACAATCTTCATATTCCCTCCTGATTGAATTATTGCTTTCTACGTATGCTACCGGATTCATCACCATCATAAGCCGCGCTCAAGGGCATCGATACCGTAAAATAGCGCAGACTTTCCGGCCCTAGCCACCTTTTCCCTCCTTCGCGCTGCACAAAACCCCATGTCCTTTATCAAGTCATTCGTTACCAAGCATATTTACGCAGCCGCAGAAACACGCCCTGCCGGACTAGAGGCAATTGCCGTGTTTTTCTACGGCCCTGCACCCAGCATTGCAGAAATCACCGCATTAGCAGCTGGTGCGGAAACCACGCTCACAGAGGAAGAAGGAAAAACGCGCATCACTCTTACGTGGCCAGACGTCAGCACCGTCATCACCATTGATCCCAACTGGGACAAGGCGGTACAAATGGAAGGTATGCGCGGCTGGACTGAGCGCTTCCCCAAGCGCGTGCGCGAGCTAGAAGAAGTCAAAACGCTCGTGGCATCCTTCGATTCCGTACAAGCCTGCTACGGCACCGTCACCAAGCCGGGGCTGGACCCGGACAACAAGGTGATCAATCTGCTCAAAGCACTGGCCAGCCTGCACGACAAGGAACGCGGCGGTTTCTTCTTCTCGCGCAACTCGTTCTACGGCATCGACGGCCTGCGCGTCACGGGCTTCGATGAAGACCCCGTATGGCTGGGCAAACCTGCCGTCTGATCAGGAACCGCTACTCAATACTCACCGGCAGCGTGGTGCGATCCACCACGCGACGCAACACAAAGCTTGAGTGCACGCCAGTCACGCCCGGGATACGCGTGATGCGGTTCAAGAGCAGCTCTTGATACGCATCCATGTCGCGCACCACCACCTTGAGCTGATAGTCGGCTGACTGGCCCGTGATCAACAAGCACTCCAGAATCTCCGGAATCGCCAGCACCGCTTTTTCAAAATGCTCAAAGCGTTCTCCGGTGTGCTGGTCCATGGAGATATGTACTAGCGCCATCAGCGATAAACCCAGCGCCTTGGCATCCAGCAACGCGCGATAGCCGCGTATCATCCCGCTCTCTTCCAGCGAACGTACGCGGCGCAAACACGGCGCGGCGGACAGGCCAATACGCTCGGCTAAATCCTGATTGCTGATACGTCCATCCTCTTGCAGGATTTCCAGTATCTGACGGTCATAGCGATCCATGATTCGCTCCAAATTGGAATTTAATTCCAATTTTAAACATTATTTGGCAATAATATTTCTATAAATAGAATTTAAACGCCAAAAACGCAAGCACATTTCGTCCGGACTCACCTACTATTTATGCCATCAGCCACTCGGCTACAGAAGCATTCAGGAGTCCATCATGTTGCAAAACCCGCTCGGTAAATACCGCCCAGTCGCCCCGATCCAGTTGACCGATCGTCAATGGCCAAACAAGGTCATCACCAAACCACCGGTGTGGATGAGTACCGACCTGCGCGACGGCAACCAAGCCCTCTTCGAGCCGATGAATGGCGAAAAGAAGATGCGCATGTTCAAGATGCTCTGTCAGATCGGCCTCAAGGAAATTGAAGCCGGCTTTCCTTCGGCGTCGCAAACTGAATTCGACTTCTTCCGCACCCTGATCGAAGGCAACCACATCCCCGACGATGTGACCATCGAAGCCCTCACTCAGGCGCGCGAGCCGCTGATCCGCCGCACTATCGAATCACTCATCGGTGCCAAGCGCGCCATCGTGCACGTCTACAACGCCACCTCCGACCAATTTCGCGAAGTCGTGTTCGGCCTCACGCGTGAAGAGGTCAAGGGCCTTGCCGTCAATGCGGTCAAGCTCATTAAAGAACTCACCGCCGAGCACCCGGAAACTGAGTGGACGCTTGAATACAGCGCCGAGACTTTCACCAATACCGATCTCAACTTCGCGCTGGAAGTCTGCAACGCCGTCACCGAAACCTGGGGCGCCACGCCGACCAACAAAGTCATCATCAACCTCCCTGCTTCGGTAGAAGTCGCCACCCCGAACATCTACGCCGACCAAGTCGAGTGGATGCACCGCAACCTCGCCCGTCGCGACAGCATTGTCCTCAGCCTGCACCCACACAACGACCGCGGCACTGCCGTTGCCGCCGCCGAGTTGGGCGTCATGGCCGGCGCAGACCGCGTTGAAGGCTGCTTGTTCGGCAATGGCGAACGCACCGGCAACGTCGATCTCGTCACCCTCGGCCTCAACCTCTACACGCAAGGTATTCATCCGGGGCTCGACTTCTCCGACATGAACACCATTGCGCGCACGGCCGAGCACTGCACCCAATTGCCCATTCACCCGCGCCACCCCTACGTCGGCGATCTGGTCTACACCGCCTTCTCCGGCTCACATCAGGATGCCATCAAGAAGGGCTTTGCCGTGCAAAAGCCAGATGCCCTCTGGAACGTACCGTACATGCCGATGGACCCGGCCGACGTTGGCCGCAGCTACGACTCAGTGATTCGCGTGAACAGCCAATCCGGCAAGGGCGGCGTCGCCTTCCTGCTCGAAACCGAATACGGCATCGTCATGTCGCGCCGTCTGCAAGTCGAGTTCTCGCGTGTCGTGCAGCAATACACCGACACGCATGGTGGCGAAGTCAACGCGGCCGATATCTGGAAACTCTTCTCAGAGACCTACCTCGACACCATCGAGCCGGTGCGCTACGTCGAACATCACCTGTTTGAACATAACAACGCCCAAGGCATCAAGCTCGTGGTCGAACACCAAGGCGTTAAACATGTGCTGAATGGCGAAGGCAACGGCCCCATCGACGCCGCAGCCCATGCTCTGCAACAGATCGGCATCAACCTCAAGGTACGCAGCTATGAAGAACGCTCCATGAGCAGCAGCGACGATGCTGGCGACGCCCGCGCCTGCGCCATGATGGAAGTCGCCACCGCGGGCGGCAGCGGCGAATGCTACGGCGTTGGCATCGATGCCAACATCGTCACCGCATCACTCAAGGCACTCATCAGCAGCGCCAACCGCGTGGCGGTACAGGCGGCGAGCAGTAAGGCGGCTTGATGTAATCAGTCGTAATCAAATAAAGATGGCGTAACTATTGCACATAGCATCAACGCCCAGTGGGACCATCTCACTGGGCTTATTCTTTGAGCTTTTCGAGCAAGACACCTAGGAAAAATGGAAATAGTTGATCTACAGAGGGTATTGCATCTCTGTGGATGGAGTGCAAACCAATAAAGCTCACTTTTTGAACCACGCGAAGCTGGCGCCAAAGTGTTCAGGATATTCAGAGCGCCTACGCTATAAAGCTTTTAACAAGCAATTAGCTTCCTTTCCTGCCCCAGCCATACCAATACGACAGCCAAACAGGCAACCCTAAACCTATCCAGGCGAAGGCATCGCCAAAACCATCGTAGAGCAGGCCGACCACAAGGCTGGTGACGCTGAGAGCACCGACGATGGTGGGCCACAGCCATATCCTCATGGTTTCGCCTCCTCAGTCATAACAAGAATATCGTCACCGTTCTCGATCCGACGTCCCCGCTTCTTCCACCAGAGATAGAGGCCGCTGCCGAGTACGATGATGGTGATGATGTCGAGCAGCGCCCAAACGACTTTCAACGGCAGACCACCGTAGTCACCGAAGTGCAACGGCTGCGACAGCAGAAGCGCCTTCATGTACCAGGGCATTTCTCGGGAGTCTGTGAGCTCGCCGGTCTGCGCATCTACCAGCGCCGGATGCAGCAGGCGTGAGGTCACCGGCGTATTGCCTCGCATAAACACGGTGTAGTGGTGAGGGCTGGAGAACATGGTGCCGGGGAAAGCCACGAGACGCACCTCCATGCCTGGCACCGCCTGCTTTGCAGTATTAAGCGCAGCCTGCACCGAGCCGCTCTTCTCCAGCGGCGGTTCATTGCGATAGGGAGCAATCATTTCGGCCATCTGGTCACCTTGCCACACGCCGATAAGGACTGTGGCAAGCGTGTTCAGGCTACCAGTGAGACCAACCACGAGCGCCCATGAGAGAGTAACGATGCCAAGCAGATTGTGCAGGTCTAACCATTTGAGACGCGGTTTGTCGCGCCTGACCTCACCGAAGTCAAGCCGGCGCATGAAGGGCTTGTACAGGACGACACCGGAGATGATTGCAGCGGTAAAAAGCAGGCCCATGCAACCCAGAAAGAGCAGACCCGGCAAACCGATGAAGAGATCGGTGTGCAGCTTGAGCATTAAATACATGAAGCCCTTGTCATTGGGCTCGTCGAGTATTGCTCCGGTTCGGCTGTCAAGCGAGACCAGCCACGTGTCATTCGGTGGCGCATCCATGCTCGTCGACATGTGGACTAAGGTCATGTGCGGGTGCGCTTCCGTATCCCAAAGCATGTAGCGCACGACCTTGTTCGGCATGTGCGCCTGCGCCGTCTCGACGATGCGATCCATGCTCAGCTCAGGTGTGCCCGCCGGCATGGAGGGCGCTTCGGCCTCGCCCGATAAATGTTCGATTTCCTCATGAAAGATCAGCGGCAGCCCGGTAACGCAGAGCAGAAAAAGAAAGATCGTGCAGATCAGGCTGGTCCATTTGTGGATGAACGACCAAGTGCGCAAGCTCATGTCATGTCTCTATAGTGAAAAACCGGCATGCGGGTCAGCGCATGCCGGTTTTCGGTTTTCAAGCAAAAGTACTCAGAAATCCAGCTTCAGCTTCGCACCCACGGTGCGACCTGTGTTGAACCAAGCCGAGTTCAGAGCGGTATTACGATTGAGCTGGGCAAACTTGTCGAAAGCATTATTCACGTAGCCCGTCAGCGTAGCCTTGCCCATTTTGTACTGCGTGTTGAGATTGACGATGGAGTAGCTTGCAAGCTCGTCTTGGGCTACATTTTTGTAGTCGGCAAAGCGCTTGCCGACATACACCACATTGCCCCCAACAGTCAGGTTGGGTGCGACCTCAACATTGGCACCGACATTTGCAGTGACACGCGGCGCCATGCCCAGCTCCTTGCCGTTATGTACGTTGTTCGCCGTCGAACCGAAGTTCACGATCTTGGTATCGAGGAGACCCAGTCCGAAGGTGAGCTTCATTGTCGATGTGGGGATGTACGCAAAATCCAGTTCGGCACCACGTGTGCGGGCCTTGTCGATATTCAAATAGATATTGTCGTTAGCACCGCCCGGCCCTGTGCCGATCGCTTGAGCACCGTCAAGATCGGTGAAGAACACGTTGGCGTTGGCGAACAGGCGGCGATCTAGCCACTGAGTACGTGCGACGAACTCGACTGTTTGCGACATTTCCTTTTGGAACTTGTAGGGGGTTTTTGACACGAAGCTCACGCCACCACCGCTGGCGTTGTAACCCTTGTACGTCAAGAGACTGTAGGCTGCATTAGGATTGGCGTGCCAGGTAACACCAAGTTTGGGCAGAAACACCTGATTTCGGTCATCGAAACCAAATTGGGCCCCACCGAAAGCAGGCGTGGAGAAGTCTCGCTTCTGCCGGTCCGACTCGAAGCGGCCTGCCAGGATCAAGTCCCACTCCGCATTCAATTGCACGGTCGAGTCAGCATACAGCGATTGGCTGCTGGCCTTATCCGTTGCCTGCATCACAAAGCTTGAACCGGGCTGGCCGTTATCATTCCGGTCGCGATCCTTGAAGTAGGCACCAAATACTGCCCCGGTACGACTGCTCTGCGACTTGTAACGCAGCTTGGGTTCGAAGGCTGTTTCCGTGGACTTGAAAGTAAAGTCGTAATAGGACGAACGAACCGGGGTTCCGACTTGCGGTGCCAGGAAGCTCGTTTCTCCGCGCTGCTGAGATAGCACGGCATCAACAGACCACTCGTTATTCAGATCGTAGCTGGCATTGAATGCAACAACGTTGTTGATTGACTTGAGGAAGCCTGGATAGAGCTTGTTGATGAGCGCGCGACTCCCTTGAACAGTCCCTTGGTCGTTTGTGAACGGGTTCTCGCGGTCCTCTTGCTCTAGCGTGAGCTTAAGCAGCAGGGCATCAGTAGGCGTCGCAAGTGCTTTAAAGCGATACCGGTGATAGCGGTTTTTCCCGAGCTCGTCCTTGTCTGAAACAGAGAGCCCGCTGTCTGACGATCTTAAATAGTCGATAGCGTTTTTGCCATCCCTCAACTCCCCGGTGAAGCGAATGGCAACAGTGTCACTGAGGGCCTTGTTGACCATAAAAGCGCCCTCGTAAGTGGTACGTGCAGAATGGGCGCCCACCTGAATTGCCGCTTCATCCTTGAACTTTGGATCGTTGGTGGTTTGTACGATCGCACCGGCGATCGAGTTCTGACCGAGCTGGGTGGACTGCGAACCACGGTAGACCTCCATCTGCGCCATGTCCCAGAAACTGCCCTGGCCGTCAGGCATGGCACTGTAGGTACGTGCCACGCCATCGATGTAATTAGATACGCGGGGGCTCGCGCCAGTAACGGCACCGCCGCCACCGAAAGCAACGCCATTGCCATCTAGGCCGCGTACGGTAGGCAAGGCGCCAGCGTAGCTGCGCGTTACGTTCGGAACGAGGGTTAGGGCATCAAAACCTGATGCCATGCCGATAGTGGACTGTTCGGTTATCACCGCCACACTTTGGGTCGCCTGCTGAGTACTCAGTTCGCGCTTAGTACCGGTAACAACCACCGGCTGCAGTGTTGCAGCCGCCGTGGAGGGCGATTTACGCAAGGTGTAGACGCCATTGTCGACACCAACAAGCTCGAAACCGCTGCCAGAAAGGATGCGTGAAAAGCCTTGGTTGACTGTGAAGCTGCCCTGAAGACCAGCGCTGCGTTGTCCGGCGACCAGAGCAGGGTCGAAGGACAATTTGACGCCCGAACTGGCGGCGAAAAGAGCGAGCACATCGCCGAGCGGGCCAGGGGCAATTGCATAGCTTCTTGCCGCCAGTTCAGCCGCATGGGTAGCTGCAGGCGTCAAAAGGGCCGTGGCCGCGCCGCAGAAGAGCAGATGGATGGAGAGCGCGAGTGCGCGTTGGCGTGGCAGTGTGTTGCCGCTCAGGTTCGGTTGTGACTTCATGGGTATTCCGGTAGCTAGGTTGAAGCGCAAAAATCGCGCTTATGCCAGTACACCGGACAAGTCCCGAAAAGGTATCAGCCTGCTGCAGATGGCTCTAGGCTGATCCAGTAGTTGGTCAGCCGACGCACAGACACTGGCCGCGTCTTCGCCAGCATGTCGAGCGCATTGTCTATGTCCGTCAGGGGATAGGCACCAGAGACGCGGAGCTCCGCTACCGCTGGAGCGCAGCGCAAAACACCGTGCCGGTAACGCCCCATTTCCCTAACCCAGTCGCCCAGTCGCATGTCCTGGGCAAGCAGCATGCCGTGCTCCCAACTGTCTGCGCCGGCGCGTAACAGACGAGTCTCCGCGATACCGCGACTGTCAAAAATCGCTTGTTCGCCTGCTGGCAAGCTGTGGCGCGCGCCGTTTACGGTGGTGATCTCAACGCGCCCCTCAAACACCGCAACCTGTGAACGCCCACTATCCTGACGCACCGAGTAGCGCGTGCCGACCGGTGTGATCCGCCCCTCCGCAGTGCTGATATGGAAAGGGCGCTGCAGCGGATCACGGCCCGAAGTCAGCATGACCTCGCCGCGTAAAAGCCGTAAGTGACGAAGGTGTTCCGAGAATCGGATATCCACTGAGGTCGCCGTATTCATCACCAGACGGGTGCCATCGGCAAGCGTCATAGTTTTCTGTTCACCAGTGGCGGTGCTGAAATCGGCCGTCCAAGCGGAGCGTTCATGCCACAGCGCCAGCCCCAACGGCCCAGCTACAGCTATGCCGACAAGCGAGCGCAGCACGCGTCGACGGTCCGTAGATTTCATGCCGTTCAAGGTGCGGCGACCAATCGTTCCAGGAACCGCATTGAAACTTTGCTGCACTACCTCGGCGCAACGCCATGCCTGCGCATGTGCTTCGCTACGTTTCTGCCATTCAGCGATGGCGACTTGTACAGCTTGGGGATTATCGTCCGACTGTAGCCGCACGAGCAGATCGGCGGCCTCCTCAAGCAGACGAAGGTCTAGACGCGGCTGCGCACTCACAGTGCTCATGCCAGTGCCGCCATGCAGGCAACAAAACCTGCTTTCATGTGCCGCTTGACGGTAATGAGCGACATACCAGACTCAGCGGCGATGGCTGAGTAGGTTAACCCATCGATTTGGGCGCGCATGAAGATCTCGCGCGTCCGGTCAGGCATTTCACGCAGCATGGCCTCGATACGATAGAGACTTTCGAGAATCAGATAGCGCGTTTCGGGCGACGGCGCAAAGTTCTCCGGCACATGCGCTAATGCGTCCAGATATGCGCGCTCGATATCCTGGCGCCGCCAATGATCGATAACCAGCCCCTTGGCAATATGCGTTAGCAACGCGCGCGGCTGCTCGAGCTCCAGGCCGCCACGGCCGAACAATCGCACGAACGTGTCCTGCGCAAGATCCGCCGCCTGTGCGTCGCAGCCAAGCTTTCGACGTAACCAGCCCTGTAGCCAACCGTGATGGTCGCTGTAGAGCGTTTCGATATCTTGAAGACGAATAATGCCAGTCGCCATGAGCCGTGATCTTCGTGCAGAGGCTTGCACTACAAGCAAGCCGCCAATGAGAATGATTATTATCATCATACAACAAAAAACGACACATCAAACACAGCCTTGCGTCCCAAGCTGTCGCGCAAGCAGGCATAGCGTCATGGGAAATCCGGCAAAGGCGGCCGATATCCGGAAACTCTTCTCGGAGACCTACCTTGACACCATCGAGCCGGTGCGCATGCCCTGCAACAAATCGGCATCAACCTCAAGGTGCGCAGCTATGAAGAGCGCTCCATGAGTAGCAGCAGTGATGCTGGCGATGCCCGCGCCTGCGCCATGATGGAAGTCTCCACCGCTGGCGGCAGCGGCGAATGCTACGGCGTTGGCATCGATGCCAACATCGTCACCGCCTCACTTGCGCCGAATAAAACTCACATTCACCGCAGATATTGCAGCGAATGTATTGCGCTTGCGGCAAAGGCACCGCATAATCACCGCATGAAAAGCGGCGATTACACCTACATATGGCAAGCAGATCACTGGCCCCAGTGGCAATACGACCTAACCACCCTCGCCGATGCGCTAGCCAAGGTTAGCGCAGCACAGGGCCGGCTACATGGCCGTTTAGCAGACGTTGGGCTGGCCATCCGCGATCAGGCCAGCCTCAATGTGCTCACAGAAGACGTGCTGAAAAGCAGCGAAATCGAAGGGGAGCTGCTTAACCCGGAGATGGTTCGCTCCTCCATCGCACGTCGCCTCGGCGTGGATATCGGCGCACTCGCACCCGTTGATCGTCACGTCGAAGGGGTTGTTGATATGGTGCTTGATGCCACCAACAATGCAGCGAACCCTGTCACTATCGCGCGTTTGTTCAGCTGGCATGCTGCTCTCTTTCCCACCGGCTACTCAGGCATGAGCCACATTACCGTAGCCAATTGGCGTAGTGATCACGATGGCCCCATGCAAGTGGTCTCCGGGCCTATTGGCCGTCAACGCGTGCACTTCGAGGCGCCACCGGCATATACGTTGGAACACGAATGCGCACGCTTTCTAGAATGGCTTGAGAGCAAAACTGCTGAGCCAGCGCTCATCAAGGCTGCACTCGGCCACCTATGGTTTGTCACGCTTCACCCATTCGACGACGGCAACGGGCGTATTGCGCGCGCACTAGGCGACCTTCTGCTCGCACGTGCCGATGGCCAAGGGCAACGCTTTTACAGCATGTCGGCACAAATTCAGCGCGAACGAAAAGCCTATTACGAAATCCTTGAGAAAACACAGAAAGGCACGCTCGACGTTACCGCATGGCTCGTCTGGTTTCTGGATGCACTACTGCGCGCGACTGAAAACGCACAGCAAACACTCGACCTTGTCCTTGCCAAATCACGCTACTGGCAAGCATGGGCAGGTATCCCACTGAATGCACGACACACCAAAGTGCTGAACAGAATACTGGATGGCTTTGAGGGAAAACTGAGCACCAGCAAATGGGCCAGTATGGCCAAGTGCTCACAAGACACAGCCTTGCGCGACATCACCGAGCTGGTGAATCACGGAATACTGGTCAAATCAGATGCTGGCGGGCGCAGCAGCAGCTATGAACTTGCGCCGAGGGAATAAGTAAACCATGCAGACCCTAGTTGCTCATGATGGATACAGCGACAAAGACTATGGCGTTAGCATCGATGCCAACATCGTCACCGCATCACTCAAGGCACTCGTCAGCAGCGCCAATCGCGTGGCAGTGCAGGCGGCGAGTAGAAAGGCGGCTTGATCAGATACTGCTGTATCAATTCGACTCAAAACGAAAATGCCTCCCAAAATCGGGAGGCATTTTTCTTGGCGCAGAGCGCGGCGAGGACTTCGTTATGAGCAAATCCCAAGTGCCTTGAGTTCATCCTGCCTAAAGAACCTGCCGCCGGGTAGCCTTACTTCGCGTACGACGCTGCAATTTCGGTAACCAAACCATAGCACCTTATGCTTGGCAGCCCATTCCATAGGCTGATCACGAAACGGATTGAACAAATCTAAGGCGCTACCCTGTAGATGGCGCTCAACATCCATATCTCGCATCGACTTGTTTGCCAACAGCACACGTAAACGGAGCAAACGGTTATAGCCGGTCTTATCCCACATTGCCGTCATCAATGTACCGAACTTCGGATAGCCGCCAATCAAAAGTCGTGAGGCAATCGTACTCAAGGGATTCAGCAGATAGTCAGGTGTCCACTCAGCACGATCTCCCAACGGCTTGAGTGCACCTTGTACGGCGTCCTCCAGCTCTACTGGCGATGCGCTTCTAAGGGTGTCAAGTAAGACCATATCAGCGCGGTAGAGGCGGTTGCGGACGAAGTTCTTGTCGACATGCCACTCAAACTGCTGCGTAAAGAATTGCTCCTCTAGCATCTGCCTATCGCCACGGATTGTTTCCTCGACACGCCAAATACCAAAGCCGGAAGGTAGCATCGACAATAATTCATCCTTATGACGAACCACCAACTCAGGATTCTCAAACAGCAAACGTTCTAAGGTGGCTTGCGAAATACCGTAATTCACCAGAACGATTGCCTTTCCGATCCAGTTGCTTCGGCTACCAGCAATTCGATTAAGGAACAAGAAATTATCTCGCCAGCGGCGATAGCCCTGTTCGGCCTTGCCACGCTGGGCTTCAAGAATAATCTGGGCGGCAAGCAGCTTGTTAAGATTGATAAATAACATGCTGTTCTGATTACTGAAACCAAAGTGACTCAGTTCTGTCATTGCCCGATAGCGTTCCAGCAAGCTTGCATTTTTCTTCAGCAGCGACTGCAGCCGAGCAGCTGAAGCACAAGCCTTTCGCGGAGCAGCCTCATCCTGGCCCCAAATCCAACAATCCAGCTCATATTCATCAAGTACCAGCTCAACTGAGCCCAGTGCCGCAACCTGCTGCTTGGCAGTCGCACCATTGCCTGCACTTTCGTAAATGCTTGCAACCTGCAGAGCGTGTTGCAGAACGTCAGCGCCCTCAGGCGCAGACAATCCATCCAGTAAAACGGCCGCATCTAGCTCCTTAGCTACGGCTGGCGAAGTGCGATAGAAATCCTCTTGCCCTTTGTCCAAAGACTCTTTGTGAAGAACAACAAAGGCTGCCCAGAGAAAAATCGGGGCGACAACAAAGCCGGCTATCTTCAGAGATCTACGCATCCATCCTCCAGGGTTCGTTTCTTAATGACCGATAACTCAGTCAGTTCAACGCCCGATCCACGATCTCGAACACATCGCGCGACAAGCCCTCATGCTTACGCACTTTTTCCAGCGCAGCCATAGCATGTTGCTGACGGCCGGCGTCGAACTTGCGCCAGCGGTCGAAGCAGCGGGCGATGCGTGAGGCGACTTGCGGATTCATTGCATCGAGCGTGATGATTTGCTCGGCGATGAAACGGTAGCCCGAGCCATCGGCGGCGTGGAAGCGCACGTGGTTGGCACCGAAGGCACGAATGAGTGAATACACTTTGTTAGGGTTCTTGATATCGAAGCTGGGGTGCTTGATCAAGCCCTGCACTTCGGCCAATGCATTGGGCAGGCGGCTTTGCGCCTGCACCAGCAACCACTTGTCGATGACCAGTGCTTCGTGCTGCCATTGATCATGGAAGGCCTTAAGCGCCGTGCTGCGTTCAGGGGTGTCGTTCATGGCCAGCACCGATAGCGCAGCGAACTGATCGGTCATGTTGTCGGCGGTCTTGAATTGTTCAAGCGCCTGCGCACGTACAGCATCCGTATTCAGCTCGGCCAGATAGCCAAGGCAGAGATTGCGCAGGGCGCGGCGGCCAGCTTCCACCGTGGTGGGCTGGAAGGCGCCCGTCGGTGCAGTCTTGAAGATCAGCGTTTCCAGCGCGACTTGCTGGCTTTCGGCGATAAAGCGGCGCAGGCCGTTGCGCGCGGCGTGCAGTGCATCGGGATCAACCACATCCATTTGCTCGGCCAGCGTGGCCTCACCCGGCAGCGACAGCAGCTCGGCGGCAAAGGCCCAGTCTGGCGCACCCGTAGCGGGGTTCTTGTTCATGGTCTGCTCGACGATCCAAGTGATGGCGTCGGCATACGATTGCGGCCATTGTGGCTGCCCGCCCTTGGCGATGACTTGGGTGGCTTCGAGGATCAGTTTGCCAGTGAGGCGCTGACCGGCTTCCCAGCGATTGAAGGCGTCGCTGTCGTAGGCCATGAGGTGGGTCAGCTCTTCGTTGCTGTAATCAAAGTCGAGCACCACCGGTGCGGAGAAGCCACGCAGCAGTGATGGCACTGGATTAACGTCGATGCCTTCAAACACAAAGGTCTGCTCTGGCTCGGTGAAGTTGAGCACCAGCGTGGTCTGATAATTTTTACCGTCAATGGTCAGTGGTTGATCCGCACCTTCAGGACCCACCAGACCGATAGCGACCGGGATCAAATACGGCAGCTTGGTGGGCTGGCCCGGCGATGGCGCGCACGACTGCTTGAGTGTGAGCGTATAGCGTTGCGCAGCGGCATCGTAGCTGCCAGTGGCGGCCACGTGCGGCGTGCCCGCTTGTTCGTACCAGCGCAGGAACTGTGGTGTAAGTGGGCTCTTGCCCACGCCACCCGAGGCATCACGCATCGCGGCAAAGAAATCATCGCAGGTCACGGCTTGGCCGTCGTGGCGGGCGAAGTACAAATCCATGCCCTTGCGGAAGGTGTCTTTGCCAATCAGCGTTTGCATCATGGCGATAACTTGTGCGCCCTTCTCATACACGGTGGCGGTGTAGAAGTTATTGATCTCGACATACGACGACGGCCGCACCGGGTGCGCCATCGGGCCGGCATCCTCGGGGAACTGCGCGGCACGCAGGGTGCGCACCTCCTGAATGTGAGTGACGTTGCGGTTGTGCACGTCCTTGCCAAAGCTCTGGTCACGAAAGACGGTAAGGCCTTCCTTGAGCGAGAGTTGGAACCAGTCGCGGCACGTCACGCGGTTGCCGGTCCAGTTGTGGAAGTATTCGTGAGCGACCACGCGGTCGATGTTCACATAGTCGGTGTCCGTCGCCACATCGGGGCGGGCGAGCACGTACTTGGTGTTGAAGATGTTGAGGCCCTTGTTCTCCATGGCGCCCATGTTGAAGTCGCCGACGGCCGCGATCATGTAGTAATCAAGATCGCACTCCAGCCCGAAGGCTTGCTCGTCCCAGTGCATCGACTTCTTGAGCGCTTCCATGGCGTGCGGGCATTGGTCGATCTTGCCCGGCTCCACATAGATGGCGAGGTTGACGGTGCGGCCGGACATGGTTGTGTAGGTGTCCTTCAGCACATCCAGCTTGGCGGCAACGATGGCGAATAGATAGCAAGGCTTGGCGAAGGGGTCTTCCCACGTGGCCCAATGGCGGCCACCATTTTCATCGCCGCAGCCAATCGGATTGCCATTGGCCAAGAGCACGGGCAGGGTGGCCTTGTCAGCATGCAGGGTGACGGTGTACTTCTTGGCCATCACATCCGGGCGATCCTGGAACCAGGTGATGCGGCGAAAGCCCTGCGCCTCGCACTGCGTGAAGTAGCCATCCTTGGAGCGATACAGCCCCGACAAACGTGTGTTCTTATCTGGCTCAATACGCACCACGGTTTGCAGCACAAATTCATCCGGCAGACCCGACAGCGTGAGGGTGTTTTCGGCGAGCACATGTTCCACCGGCAGGCCATTGACCAGCACGCTCAGGGTTTGCAGGTCTTCACCATCCAGCACCAGCGATGCGCCGGCCGTCTGCCGACGCATATGGCTGATGGTGGTAACGACCGCGCAATCGCTGCGGAAGTCGATATCCATATCCACGCTATCCACGGCAAAAGCGGGCGGCGTGTAATCCTTGAGGTGAATAGTTTGTGGCGTTTCGGTTTTCATGGATTTCTCGATTGTGTGTCTTACGTGTCAGTGCTGGCGCGGTGCATGGGCACCGCAAGGATTCATTGCAGAACAGTGTACCCGGGCGCTTCGCCCTTGATCTCGGCCCACAAGGCGCTGGCGGGAATACGGTTCTGGGCGGTGCGATCCACCCATTCAGTCGCTTGTTCGGCTTGCGGATGGAAGCGCAGGCCCCAGATGGGCTCAAACTTTTCGGTGCTCAGCGAGTAGCGTGCATCGCCAATAATGGAGGGGTCTTCCACCGCACGCGCCACCCAGCCAGCCGAGAAATAGCTGAAGCGCGCAAAGTCACGGCGCACTCTCTCATTCGCCTGCGCATCGGGCTCCAGCCCAGCCTCACGCAGCAGTGGCACCTGATGCCCGGCTTTCCACTGTGCCGATTCGAGGACACGGATGCGGTCGGTATACAGCACGCCATCCGCCTCGTAGAGCGAGCGCCACATGAAGGGATTGCCCACCGTTGGGAAAATCTCGCTGCGGGTGATAACGTGGTTACGGCTGGCGGCAATGCGCGACTGCACATCAAATGCCCGATCTTGCTGCACAGCTGCAGCACCGACGTAGGCCACACCAAACAGCAACGCAAAGATGGCCGCCGCGCGGGTGCGCCGTTTGACGGCGATGACCAGCCCAACCAACAAGCCCAGCGTGAGTAACGGGCCGATGGTGGTAATCCAGTGCCAGGCAGTGCGTGCATCAGAGAACGGCCACAGCAGATGCGTGCCGTAGTTGGTGCAGGCGTCCAGCACGCCATGCGTGGCATAGCCCAAGATGCCAGCCAGCCAGAGCAGCTGCCAGCGTGAGCGCTGCGACTTAAACAGTAGCCACGGCAAGGCGGCGAGCAAACCGCCGATGGGGATAAACGCCAATGCATGCGTGAAGTGGCGGTGGTACTCGATCGCCAAGAGCGGATCGCTGCTGCTGCGGATCAAGATATCCAGATCGGGCAGCAAACCGCCCAACGCCCCCACCAGCCAGAGCTGGCGGCGCGTGTAGCGGCCGGTGTATTCGCGCGCCGGGCTGCCCAGTGCAGCTTGGGCAGTACACGCGCCCAGCAGGGCATGGGTAAAAGGATCCATAACGAGCTCAGTGAGGGTTTAGCGGGGCCGCCGACAGGCAGCATCCACAAAGGGGCCGGCGAGGCGCTTCCAGCCTTCGTGGGGCAAGGTCTGGGCGCAGACAAGACGGCCATCTATTCTACTTTCCCAGCGGTACCACGGGGCGTTTCCAGCATAGGCAGGAAACGCGAGGAAGGCAGACAGTGCCAACACGCACAGATGCGTGGACTTCATCATTGCAGCACGTCAAACTCGCCGCGCTCGGCGCGAGTGCGTAGCACGTCTATCAGCAAGGCCCGCTCGCGCTGTTTCACCCGTTCCGCCAGCGTTTCCACCGTATCGTCGGGCAACACTGGCACCCGCACCTGCGCGATGCGGCGCCCGCTGTCGTAGTCGCCTTCCACAAAGTGTACGGTCGCCCCGCTCTCTGTCCCACCAGAAGCCAGCACGGCGGCATGCACATGGCGGTCGTACATGCCCTGCCCGCCATACTTGGGCAGCAGCGAGGGATGCACATTGATCATGCGATCCTTGCCGAAGGCCAACACTTGTGGGCCAATACGCTTCATGTATCCAGCCGTCACCACCACATCCGGGCTGGCCGATTGCAGCGCGGCGACAATTGCTGCGTCTAGCGCCACAGGATCAGGATGGGTGGCCGCACTTAGATACGCCCCCGCCACGCCGTGCGCTGCAGCACGCCGCAAGGCGCCGCTGTCGGCGTTGTTGGACACCACCAACACAACACTGGCCTGCAGTTCGCCACGGGCAATGGCATCCAGCAGCGCCTGCAAGGTGAGCCCCTCGCCAGAGGCAAGAACGGCGATTCGCAGTGGTTTCATGGGGTTTATCGGCATAAGCAATTGTCGCTGAATTCCGCACAATAGCGAGTCACTGCAAACAAAACCAAGGAGCACCCATGCTGATCAACTGCGTCGCCTATGAGGGGGGTAGCAAGCTTGCTGATATCTCTGTTGCCGATATCAGCGAATACCTCGCCCGGCCCGGCTGCTTTGTATGGGTCGCACTGCGTGATGCAGACGATGTCGAGCTGGACGAAATGAAGCACGAGTTCGGTCTGCACGAGCTGGCGGTGGAAGATGCTCACCACGGCCACCAGCGCCCGAAGATTGAGGAATATGGTGATTCGCTGTTCGTGGTGCTGCACACCATCGAATTCACGCCGGAAGACATTTTGCAGAGCGGCGAAATTGATATCTTCGTTGGCCCCAACTATCTACTGTCGGTACGCAACCGCAGCCGTCACACGCTACTCAGCGTGCGCACCCGTTGCGAACGTGAGCCGCACCTGCTGCAGCGTGGCTCAGGCTATGTGCTGTATGCGCTGATGGATGCGATTGTTGATCAGTACTTCCCGATTGTTGAGGAATTCGAGACGCGCCTTGAAATCATCGAAGGGCAGATTTTCCACACCAAGAATCAGGCGCGCCAGAACATCGAAAGCCTGTACGACCTTAAGCTGGAAGTGATGCAGCTGCGGCATGCCGTGTCACCACTGCTGGATGCGGTTGCCAAACTCTCAGGGGGCCGTCCGCCCAAGCTGTGCGAGGGCATGCAGGATTACTACCGCGACGTGTATGACCATCTGACCCGCATCAATACCTCGATCGAGTCCATCCGTGAAACCATCACCACGGCCATTCAGGTGAATCTTGCGATGGTGGCGATTGAAGAAGGGGAAGTGAACAAACGGCTCGCCGCCTGGGCCGGTATCTTTGCTGTGGCGACAGCGTTTGCGGGGATCTGGGGCATGAACTTTGAACACATGCCCGAACTGCAATGGCGTTACGGCTACCCGACGGCGCTGGCGTTGATCACCGGCATTTGCTTCATTCTCTACCGCCGCTTCAAGAAAGCCGGCTGGTTGTAACCGTCGGGGCAGCGATCAAGCGGGGACTGACTAACCCTTGGTCTTAATCGGGGTTGCTGCCTTGGTTTGATTCAGGAAAGAGGCCTCGGGCACAACCGGCTTCTTCTCCTGCTTGGGCTTCTTGGCTTCCTTGTTACCGCGTAGCTGACTTTTGGCCATGCTGTTCTCCTTGCACTGACGAAGACGTCCTCTTGATCATAGGCCTTTGACCCGGAATAGGTCATTTATCTTTGCGGTGCTATGCTCGAAGCCTCCTAGCTGCATTTGTAGCGCTCATTCGCTCACAACTGCGCTCTCCACACCGCGCAATAGCGCACCTTTCCGCACGAACTCCTGCTGACACTTTTCTTGTCAGCCCTTGCGCTCCAGTTCGACCGCGCTCAGACCCTCCTCCAGGGATTCCTGACTGACACGGGCACTACCGCCCCTCTCTGTTCCTCGCCTGCAGTGCGCGGGGACAGGCAGGCATTCGCCCATGAGGCATCGCCTCTAGCAGGAAGGTCTTTCCTTGAAAATTCAATTCGTGGCGCAATGCAGCAAGCTTCAACAGAAGCTGTCTGCTTTGCTACGCAAACCTACCCCTCTCTCGATTGATCATGTCGCCGGCGATGTGCTGCCGCGCGCAGAGCTGTTCAGTGTCGAGCAGATGGAAAAGCATGGCCAGAGCCTGGCTGCCGCCCATACACTCAGCCAGCAGGGCGAGCCGGATCGGCTACTGCTGCAGCTCGCTGCCAATGCGGCGCGCCTGCGCGATGCGTGCCGCATCCTCGATGACAAAACGATTGATGCCAATCGCATCACACCCGCCGGCGAGTGGTTGCTCGACAATTTCTACCTGATTGAAGAACAGATCCGCACCAGCAAGCGGCACCTACCCAAGAGCTATGGTCGCGGCCTGCCCAAGCTGGCCAAGGGGCATTCGCAAGGCTATCCGCGCGTCTATGACATTGCCCTGCATGTCATCGCCCATGGCGATGGCCGCTGGGACCCGGAGAATCTGAGCCGTTTTATCTCGGCCTATCAAAGTACGGTGTCCTTGATGTTGGGCGAGCTGTGGGCTGTGCCCATCATGCTGCGCCTCGCTTTGATCGAAAACCTTGCGCGCATTGCAGAGCGCGTTGGCATCGGTCACACCCATCGCAGCCTTGCGGCGACTTGGGCGGAGCGGATGGAGAGCATTGCAAGTTCAGACCCAAAAAGCCTGATCCTCGTCATCGCCGATATGGCGCGCTCAAACCCGCCGCTCACCCCAGCCTTTGTCGCTGAACTGGCGCGCCGCCTGCAAGGACGTGGCGTGGCATTAGCCCTCCCGCTGACATGGATCGAGCAACGTCTAGCCGAAAGCGGGCTAACACTCGACCAGCAAGTACAAACCGAAAACCAGCAACAAGCCACCAACCAAACCACTGTCAGCAACAGCATTGCCAGCCTGCGTCGCCTTGGCGAGATGGATTGGCGCGAGTTTGTTGAACAGATGAGCGTGGTGCACCGCACTCTGCTGACCGACCCGGCGGCCACCTATGCGGCGATGGATTTCGCTACCCGCGACCACTACCGCCATGTGGTGGAGCGTCTCGCCCGCGCCAGCAAGAAAACAGAAAATGCCATTGCCACAGCGGCAATTGGTCTTGCTCAAAATCTTGCCCAAAACTCGGCCGCCCCTGACCAGCACAACCATCGCCAGCGCCATGTCGGCTATTACCTTGTCGGCAAGGGGGTGCAACAACTGGCGCTATTGGTTGCTGCGCGCACCACGTTTCCCCAGCACACACGCAATCTGCTGAAAACACGCCCGGTGCGCAGCTTCATTGGGCTGATTGGGGTGCTCACACTGTTACCGAGTATCTGGCTGCTGTTCTGCGCTTATCGCGATGGCCTGCCCGTCAGTCTGGGCTTCGACACCGGCCTACTGCTAGTGCTCGTACTGGGTGCTGCCCTGCTGCTGGGCTACAGCCAGCTCGCCGTTGCGCTGGTGAATTGGGCCGCGACCTTATTGGCACGCCCATCACGCCTGCCACGTATGGACTTCAGCAAGGGCATTCCTATTGACTGTCGCACGCTGGTGGTTGTGCCCGCCATGCTCAGCAGCCCGAGCAGCCTTGACCGATTACTGGAGGCGCTGGAAGTGCGCTTCCTCGGCAACCGCGACGCCGCCTTGCACTTTGCGCTGCTGACCGACTTCAACGATGCCGAGAGCGAAACGTGCGAGGCCGATCAAGCGCTGCTTGATCTTGCTGCCGAGGGCATTGACCAACTCAATGCACGCTACCCCGCCGCACAGGGCGACAGTTTCTTTCTCTTCCATCGACCGCGCCAGTGGAACGCCAGTGAAGAAAAATGGATGGGCTACGAGCGCAAGCGCGGCAAGTTGTCCGACCTGAATGTTTTCATCGGTACCGCGGCAAATAGGGACGATGCTAAAAACGAAACAGCAAAGCGTTTCTGTCTGATCATCGGGCGTACCGACATTCTCACCGGCCGCTTGATGCACACGGATGCCGATGGTTACGTGCAGCCATTGCCCCGCGCTCGCTACATCATCACGCTGGACAGCGACACGCAGCTACCGCGCGATGCCGCTCGCCAGCTGGTCGCCACCATGGCGCACCCGCTCAATCGGCCGCATTACGACAGCCGTCAGCAGTGCGTCATCGAAGGCCACGCCATCCTGCAACCGCGCATGGCCGAAGCGCTTCCCAGCCCCGGCCCGAGCCGCTATGCGCGCTTGTGCGGCAGTGAAGCAGGCATTGACCCCTACACGCGTACCGTCTCTGATGTGTATCAGGACTTGTTCGATGAAGGCTCCTTCATCGGCAAGGGCATCTATGACATCGAGGTGTTCGAAGCCGTACTCGGCGAGCGCTTCCCCGACAACACGGTGCTTAGCCATGACCTGATCGAAGGCTGCTATCTGCGCTCTGGGCTGCTCAGCGATGTGCCGCTGTACGAACAATCGCCCGGCAGCTATCTAGCCGACGTGCGGCGTCGCACGCGCTGGATTCGCGGCGACTGGCAACTCGCGGGCTGGCTGATGCCTCGTGTGTTCACACACAGTGGCGAACGCGTCGACAACCCGCTCAGCACACTGTCGCACTGGAAACTGCTCGACAACCTGCGCCGCAGCCTAGTGCCCACCGCCTTGCTGGTGCTGCTGGGTCTGGGCTGGGGCGTCATGGCTACACCGGCGCTGTGGCTCGGCGTAGTGATCCTGATTTTGACCTTACCGACTGCGCTAGCTGCACTGCTGACCCTGCTTAATAAGTCGCCAGAAGTGTTGCTGCGTCAGCATGTGCTGATCAGCTTGCGCAGCTTGCGCGCGCGCTTGGCACAGCTGCTCTTGCAGCTGGCTACGCTGCCGCATGAAGCGGCCTACAGTCTCGGCGCCATCGTGCACACCCTGTGGCGCATGCGTGTCTCGCATCAGCATCTGTTGGAATGGACACCGTCCGACCAATCTGGGCGCGGGCATAGCGGTTCGGCCTTGGACTGGCTGCGCACGATGAGTGCTGGCCCGCTGCTGGCGCTCAGCAGCGGCGCGCTGCTCGCCCACTATCGGCCCGACAGCTTGCTGGTCGCTGCGCCCGTGCTCTTACTGTGGTTATTTTCACCATTGCTGGCCGGCTGGTTAAGCCAGCCCTTCACGCGCAAGCCGGCATCGCTCAGCCATGCACAGACGCAATTTCTGCATCAGACCGCGCGCCGCACTTGGGATTACTTCGCGCACTTTGTGACGGCGGCCGACCATTGGCTACCGCCTGACAACTATCAGGAAGATCCACGTGAAGCCACGGCCCACCGGACGTCGCCCACCAACATGGGCTTGGCGCTGCTGGCCAACCTGAGTGCGTATGACTTTGCCTATCTGAGCATGGGGCAATTGCTCACCCGCACGCAAGACACGCTACATTCGATGGCAAAGCTGGAGCGCTATCGCGGCCACTTTTACAACTGGTATGACACGCAAACGCTGGAACCACTGCCGCCGCGTTATGTTTCCACGGTGGATAGTGGCAATCTGGCCGGGCATCTGATCGTGTTGCAGCAAGGCTTGCTGGAGCTGGTGCATGCACCACTGCTGCACCCGCATTACCTGCAAGGCCTATATGACACCTTGGCGCTGATTCGCGAAACCGTACTGACCAGTGCCGACACATCAGCTGCATTGGGGCAGATGCGTAGCCTGTTGAAAAATGCACCGGGCATGGATGCCAGCCTGAATGCGAGCACCGAGTACCTCCACCAGCTCTACCTGGCAGCCGAATCATTGGCAACGCATTATCAGTTGCCCGATATCGATAGCGCCTTGTCGGAAGATGCGCTGTGGGCCGACAAGCTGATGCACCAGTGCCAAGCCATGCATCAGGAAATCAGCCTGTTTGCCGCAGTGCCGGGCAGCACCGGCCATACCTCGCTACACACATTGGCGAACAGCATTGTCAGCATCGACGGCATCAACAGCCCGGCCATCGACCGCGCCAACGCACGCATTGCGCTGATTGAAAACCTCGCCACGCAAGCGCATTTGCTCGCACAGCAGGACTACGCATTTCTCTACGACCCGACCAGCCATTTGATGACTGTCGGCTATCACGTGGACAACCGGCGCACCGATCGCGGCAGCTATGACCTGCTCTCCTCCGAAGCGCGTCTTGGCATTTATGTGGCCATTGCGCAGGGACAGGTATCGCAGGAAAGCTGGTTTGCGCTTGGGCGATTGCTCACGCTGAGTCAGGGCGAGCCGATTCTGGTGTCGTGGAGCGGCTCGATGTTCGAGTACCTGATGCCACTGCTGGTGATGCCCAACTATCCCGACACTCTGCTCGACCAGACCTGCCGTGCAGCCGTGCACCGGCAGATCGACTACGGCAATCAGCGTGGCGTGGCGTGGGGCGTATCGGAATCCGGCTTCAATGTGGTGGATGCCCACCTCAACTACCAATACCGCGCTTTCGGCGTACCCGGTCTGGGCCTCAAGCGCGGCCTGGCCGAGGACTTGGTGATTGCGCCCTACGCCAGCGTAATGGCCTTGATGGTCGAGCCAGAAGCCGCGTGTAGCAATCTGCAACGATTGGCGGAGGAAGGTGCGAGTGGTCGCTTTGGGTTCTACGAAGCCATCGACTACACGCCCTCACGCCTGCCGCGCGGGCGCGAGAGCGTGCTGGTGCGTTCCTTCATGGTTCACCATCAGGGTATGAGCTTGCTGGCGCTCTCGTACTTGCTGCATGACTGCCCGATGCAGCGCCGCTTTGCCGCCGACACGCAGTTTCAGGCAGCGCTCTTGTTGCTGCAAGAACGCATCCCAAAACCTGTTGCCTCTTACTCGCAGATTGCACAAGTGTCGGTCGCACCGACAGAACGAGGTGGCGCCGAAAACACCATGCGTGTGTTCGACAGCCCCAACACCACGACGCCCGAGGTACAGCTGCTGTCGAACGGTCGCTATCACCTGATGCTCACACAAGCAGGTGGTGGTTACAGCCGTTGGAAAGACTTGGCCGTCTCGCGCTGGCGGGCGGACGGAACGTGCGACAACTGGGGACAGTTCGGCTATCTGCGCGATCTACAGAGCGGTGCGTTCTGGTCGAGCAGTTACCAACCCATGCCCGGCAGCACCAAGGCATATCAAGTTGTGTTTTCCGAAGCGCATGCCGAATACACGCGGCGCGAACACGACATTGAGACACACACCGAAATCGGTGTGTCGCCAGAAGACGATATCGAGCTGCGCCGCATCCGCATTCGCAATCGCTCCAAGGTGCGTCGCACCATCGAATACACCAGCTATGCCGAAGTTGTGTTGGCACCGCAGGCGAGCGACATGGCGCATCCGGCCTTCAGCAACTTATTTGTTGAGACGGAAATCCTGCCCGCGCAGCATGCCATCCTGGCCACACGTCGGCCGCGCAGTAGCGACGAAACGCCGCCGTGGCTGTGCCACATGCTCACCATGCATAGCGAGGACCGCTGCATCAGCTCGTACGAAACTGACCGATCGCGCTTTATCGGCCGAGGCCATACGCTTGCCAATCCACGCGCCTTGCTCGATGGTGGCCATCTCTCCGGCACCGATGGCGCGGTGCTGGACCCGATTGTCGCCATTCGTTTTGAGATCACATTAGAACCGGGTGCCTCTGTCACGCTCGATCAGATCACGGGCATCAGCGAAACACGTGCGCATTGTCTGGAGCTGATTGAAAAGTATCGCGACCGCCGCCTGTCCAATCGCGTGTTCGGCTTGGCGTGGACACACAATCAAGTACTACTGCGCCAGCTCAACGCGTCGGAAGCCGATGCACAGCTGTACAGTCAGCTTGCGGGCTCGATCATCTACAGCAATCCGAATCTGCGCGCACCGGCCGATGTGCTGATGAGTAATCAGCGCGGTCAGTCTGGCCTGTGGGGCTATGCCATCTCCGGTGATCTACCGATTGTGCTGCTGCACATCGAGGACATTGCCAATATCGAACTCGTGCGCCAGCTGTTGCAGGCCCACACCTACTGGCGCAAGAAAGGGTTGGCGGTTGATCTGGTCATCCTCAACGAGGAAGGCAACAGCTATCGCCAGATTCTGCAAGATCACATCGTCGGTTTGATGGCGGCAGGTGTGTCGCTCAACACGACCGACCGCAGTGGTGGCATCTTCGTGCGCAGTACCGAGCAAATGCCAGCGGAAGACCGCATCCTGCTGCTCTCGGTCGCTAACGTCATTCTGTCGGACAAGCACGGTAGTCTGGCCGAACAAATTGCCTTCCGCGCGGCCAATCGCAGCTTGCCTGCCCTGCTGATCACCAGCACGCAATTCGACAACATGGCCAGCAAGCCCGTGATTGCGCCGACCCGCCCGGACGATCTGCTGTTCTTCAACGGGTTGGGCGGCTTCAAGCCGAGCGGCGACGAATATGTGATCCACCTCAACGCCGGCCGCAATACGCCGGCGCCGTGGGTGAATGTGATTGCCAACCCTAACTTCGGCACCGTCGTTTCGGAAAGCGGCCAGTCCTACACGTGGAGCGAGAACGCGCACAGCCTGCGCCTCACCCCATGGGACAACGACCCGGTGCGCGACAGTGCCGGCGAGCAGTACTACCTGCGTGATGAGGCCAGCGGTCTGGCGTGGTCGCCCATGCCGCTGCCGCGTCGTGGCACGGGCGCCTACACGGTGCGCCACGGCTTTGGCTACAGCGTGTTCGAGCATTGTGAAGACGGCATCCATACCGAGCTGTGCATGCATGTAGGGCTTGATGCAGCAATCAAGTTCGTTACGCTGACAGTGCGCAACGGCAGCCCCCGCACACGCCACCTCTCAGCCACCGGCTATGTCGAGTGGGTGTTGGGCGATCTGCGTTCGCGTACCGGCATGCATGTCAGCACCGAGCTGAACAGCCAGATGGCGATCCTTGCGCGCAACCGCTACAGCAGTGAATTTGGTGAACGCACCGCGTTCTTCCATGTCGCCACCTCAACGCTGGAACCGATTACTCGCTCGCATACCGGCGACCGCCTTGAGTTCCTTGGCCGTAACGGTAGCCATCGCAATCCCGCCGCCTTACAACGCAAACGCTTGTCCGGGCGCATGGGCGCGGGGCTGGACCCCTGCGCAGCTATCCAGATTGGCTTTGAGCTGGCTCCCGAGCAAAGCCGCGAACTGGTGTTCATGCTCGGCGTGGGGCATGACCGTGCCGATGCCGAAGCACTGATCAACCGCTTCCGCGGTAATGTCAGTGGCACCACCGCAGCGCAGGACGCACTGGCGGCAACACGTGAGTACTGGCAACACACGCTGGGTGCGGTGCAGGTCAAGACACCTAACCCGGCGGTGAATCTGCTCGCCAATGGCTGGCTGCTGTATCAGACGCTCTCCAGCCGCTTGTGGGCGCGCAGTGGCTTCTATCAGTCCGGGGGTGCCTTTGGCTTCCGTGATCAGTTGCAAGATGCCATGGCGCTGGTGCACACCGAGCCACAGCGCTTGCGCGCTCAAATTGCACTGTGCGCCAGCCGTCAGTTTGCCGAGGGCGATGTGCAGCACTGGTGGCACCCGCCACAGGGTCGTGGCGTACGCACGCGCTGCTCCGATGATTACCTGTGGCTGCCCTTCGCCCTGTGTCGCTATATGAACGTCACCGGCGACCATGCATTGCTGGATGAAACCGCGCCCTTTCTGCACGGCCGCTTACTGAATGTCGATGAGGAGTCCTATTACGATCTGCCAATGGCAGGCAGTGAGCAGGTGAGCATTTACGAACATGCTGTGCGGGCTATCCGTAATGGCCTCAAGTTCGGCACACACGGTCTGCCACTGATGGGCTCGGGCGACTGGAACGACGGCATGAATCTGGTCGGCGAACACGGCCAGGGCGAGAGCGTATGGCTGGGCTTTTTCCTCTATTCAATCCTGCAACATTTCGCAGTACTCGCGCAGCAACATGGCGACAATGCCTTTGCAGAGGAATGCCACAACGAGGCGCGCAAGCTGCGTGTGCAGATCGAAGATCAGGGCTGGGATGGCGATTGGTATCGACGCGCCTACTTTGACGATGGCACGCCACTGGGTGCCGCCACTAACAGCGAATGTCGTATCGATGCGATCGCGCAAAGCTGGTCCGTCCTCTCCGGTGCGGGTGACCCAGCCCGCTCACGGCAAGCCATGGATGCCCTCTACAGCCATCTGGTGCGCGCCCACGATGGGCTGATTCAATTGCTCGACCCGCCCTTCAACAGTGGCACGCTCAACCCCGGCTACATCAAGGGTTACGTGCCGGGCGTGCGCGAGAACGGCGGGCAGTACACCCACGGCGCCGTATGGGCAGCGATGGCATTTGCCGAGCTGGGCGATCATGAGCGGGCGTGGGAACTCTTCAACATCATCAACCCGATCAACCATGGTCGCACCCCAACTGAAGTGGCGACTTACAAGATCGAGCCCTATGTGCTGGCGGCAGATGTGTATGGCGTAGCACCGCACATCGGGCGTGGTGGCTGGAGCTGGTACACCGGCTCAGCGGGCTGGATGTATCGCCTGCTGATTGAATCGCTGCTCGGCGTCACATTGGAAAGCACCGCAGAGGGACAGCAATTGCGCATCTTGCCGTGCCTGCCTGCGGGCTGGACCGAATACAGCGTGGACTATCGCTATGGCAGCAGCATGTATCGCATTCACATGCATCATGGGGATGGCGAAAAATGCCGTGAGCCAGCAGCACAGCTGATTACCTTGATCGATGATGGCGCCGTGCACCATGTGAGCCTGCATGTGTAAGCGCACCTTGCTAGCGAGGTACTAATGGGAGGCTGGCGAGGTACGCGTGGAACAACCAACCTGGAACAAAAAATTCCGCCAGCTTGGCGTCAGGGTTGTCTGCAACTGTTACGCATGGCGCTACTGCTAACACGCGCTTACATCCGGCCCTCGCCCTGCAACAGTTCCGCGACCGCGCGGCTTTAAGGTTGTCTCCGCAGCACGACTGCACACAACAAGGAGACATCCATGAAGCACCTTCAACATTCCGCCGATCAAGACGTCAATCAAGTTTTCAAGGGCAGTACCGAACTTTCCGCAGCCAGCCGCCGCCAGCCATGGAAAGTCATCAGTGTGGCCATCTCGGTTGCTCTGCTCTCGGCCTCGGCCGCGCATGCTGAGGATCAAGGCTGGTATGCCAGCGCCAATGCGGGCATTGGCCATCGCGCACAGGACAGCGGCGGCATCGATAGCACGCTGGCCGGCCAAGGCGTGACCGCGACCAGCTCGCTTGATCGCCGCGACAACATCTACAACCTGAATCTTGGCTACCAGTTCCACAAGAACTTTGCGCTTGAAGGGGGCTTTGCCGAGCTAGGGAAATACAAGTTCAACTCGACTGCCAGCGCGCCCGCTACGGATTCGCTCAACGGTGACTATCGCGTCAAGGGCTGGACCACCAGCGCCATCGGCATCCTGCCGCTGCAAAACGGTTTCTCTGCCTACGGCAAGGCTGGTGTGATTTTCGCCGACACAGAATTCAACGTGGCTTCCGCCACGGGGGCCAATACGGTGACCAGCACCAGCAAGTCCTCCACCCGCCCACTGCTGGGTCTTGGCGTCAGCTATGACTTCAACAAGCAAGTGGTCGGCAAGGCCGAATGGACGCGCTACAACAACCTTGGCAACAGCGCGACGGGTAAGAGTGACATAGACACCTATACCGTCGGTGTGGCGTACAAGTTTTAAATAAACTCAATTAACAGAGGGGCAGAAAGCTCTACCCCTCTGCTATATCGAGCATTGGATAGTTGACAAACTATTCGGCTCTAGACACGAACGAATGCGGTATATGCAATTGATGATGCGTAGCCAAAAACTCCATAAGAAGCCAGGACTAGAATCACCGTTACAGCATGACAAGCAATGCCAATTTTCTGGGAGTACTTACCAAAACCATTTCCGTATCCAGCTTGGGTTAAATATGTAAATGCTGAAGCTAGTCCCGCCATAAGAACTCCAGAAACATACCAATTTACCGCGCATGCGGCACTCGAAATAACTGGCGTACCTTTACTGGTGGCCCATATGTTTCCAATGAACGCAAGCATTGCTATAGCTGCAGCACCGTTAACTAGAAGTACGGTTTTAAGAGCGGCCAGCGCTGAAGACATAACAGATCGAAACATCTCAAGACTCTGTTCGTGCTGGAATTCGATCTCAGCAATCCAAGCATTTAGCTTTGCTTTGTAATGCTCTAAGTCACCATCTGTCAGGGCTAAATTAGAATCTCCAGCATCTTTAACCAAATTTTTAATTTCATTAACAAAGAGCTGAAGTCTCTCAATGGGTACTGATGCAGTACCAGCAGACCTTGCACTTTCAATGCTGGTGCTTAACAGTTCAACAACATCCGTAGCTTTCATAACGTCTCCTTCAGAATCCAAGTTTTGAACCAAAACCGAATTAAATTAGTCTTTCCAGCGCACGGCTGTAGCGCGACATGGCGAAGCAGCCCAGCCAGTAGATGAAGGCGATGAAGAGATAGCCATCGAGCGCGAAGGCGCGCCACTTCGGGTCGCCATCCACGGCAAGGCCCAGCGCGCCTGTCAGTTCGAACAAACCCACGATGATGACGAGCGAGGTGTCCTTGAACAGGGCGATTGCGGAGTTCATCAGCGATGGCAGCACATTGCGCAGGGTTTGCGGCAAGACCACCGTGAGCTGCACCTGCCAGTAACTCAGACCCAACGCCTGCGCGGCTTCATGCTGCCCCCGTGAAATGGCGAGCAGACCACCGCGAATCACCTCGGCCATGTAGGCCGCGGCAAAGAGGATGATGCCCACCAGCACACGCAGCAACGCCGGAAACTCCCAGCCTTTGGGCATGAACAGCGGGAACATGAAGGCGGCCATGAACAGCACGGCCACCAACGGCACACCGCGAATGATCTCGATGAAGGTCGTGCATAACGAACGCAGCACTGGCAGACGCCCATTGCGGCCCAGTGCCAGCAGCACCGCCAGCGGAAACGCACCACCCAAGCCAAACAGCGTGAGCAGCAGGGTCAGCGGTAAGCCGCCCCAGCGCGGGGTATCCACATTATCGAGCCCGAACAACCCGCCCTTGAGCAGCAACAGGACGAGCAGCAATCCAACGCCCCATGCTGTGAATAAACGCTTACCGTGACAACGCGGCATGGCGCTGGCGCCTAGCAAGCCAAACATCAGCAGCAGCGCCACCAGTGGCCGCCACTGCTGGTCGAGTGGGTAACGGCCAAACAAGATGACGCGGAATTTTTCTGTCACTACACCCCAGCAGGCGCCGTTGCCTTGCAATGCATGGCAGGCAGCTGCATCGGGCCTGAATACCGCTTGCAGCACAGCCCAATCGAATAACAACCAGCCAGCCCATGCAAGCACTGCCGCGATCAAGAAGTTTCCCGGGCGCAGGTATTTTTTCATATGCGCCCTCCGGCCTGCTGGCGTAGCAGGCGGCCATGCCAGGCGCTCATCAGCGCGGCAGTGAGCAAGGATAGGAAGAGATACACAGCCATGATGATGGCGATGCATTCCACCGCATGACCACTTTGCGTAAGCGTGGTATCGGCCACGGCGACCAGATCGGGATAGCCGACCGCCACCGCCAACGATGAATTCTTGATCAAGTTGAGCAGCTGATTCGCCAGCGGCGGGATCATGCTGCGCAGGGCTTGCGGCACCACCACATGACGCAAGGTCTGCACCTCAGACAAGCCCATCGCCAACGCAGCTTCACTTTGCGCATGCGGCACCGACTGCACTGCACCGCGCACTGTCTCAGCGATGTAGGCACTGGTGTAAAGGGTCAGCGCCACGGCTACAGCCATGAACTCGGGCGTGAGCACAGCGCCACCCGTAAAGGTGAAGCGACCGAGCAGCGGATGATCAAGCAGCCAGCCCGTCTCTGTCAGCACTGGCCACGGAATGGCCAGTCCACTCTTCGACAACCAGATGTCCGGCCCCAGCTGCCACGCCTCATGCGGCAGGGGCAGACGACCGATCAAGAGCACATAGACAATCAGTACTTGCAGCAACAAAGGCACATTACGGAAGATTTCCACATGCGCTTCACTGAGCTTAGCCACCAGCGGATTGCGGCTCAGCTGCCCCAGCCCGACCAAGCCGCCCAGCAAGACACTGGCAACAATCGCCACCAACGCCACGCGGACTGTATTGAGTAAGCCAACGAGAAAAGCACGGCCATAGGTGTCGGCCGCGTCAAAGGCAATCAGCCGGTCGCCAATATCAAAACCGGCGCGCTGCCACAAGAAACCAAAGCCCGGCTCCACGCCAAGGGCGCGCATCTTCGCCGCAACAACCGACGCGAGCCCATACAGCGCCAGCAGCACGGCGCCGATGATGGCGGCCTGCAACAGATAGGGGCGCGCTTTAGTCATTACTATTCGGGACTGGATTATCTAAGTGGCGGTGAGTACATCACGCCACCATCCCGCGGCAAGGCATTGATCCCGCGCGGCAGTTGTAGCAGCGAGTTGGGGCCGACATTGCGCTCGAAGATTTCGCCGTAGTTGCCCACCGCCTTGATCATGCGATAGACCCACTCTTTGTCCAGCGCCAGTGGCTTGCCCACATCCTCGCTCACACCAAGCAGGCGCATGACGGCGGGGTCGCTGGTGCTGTCACGGATCAGATCGACATTCGCTTGCGTGATGCCGCGCTCCTCGGCCTCCAGCAGGGCAAACACTGTCCAGCGCACGATGGAGAACCAGTCTTCATCGCCACGCCGTACCACCGGCCCCAGCGGCTCCTTGGAGATACGGTCGGGCAGGACAACATAGTCCTCGGGCTTGCCGGAATCATTGGCGCGGATACTCGCCAGCGCGGAGGCGTCTGCCGTAAAGGCCTGGCAGCGGCCGCTGAAGAAGGCCTTGAGGACCGCACGGAGGTTTTCAAACATCAGCGTTTTAAACTGAATCTTGTTGGCACGCGCGTATTCGGCAAGGTTGCGTTCGGTGGTGGTGCCGGTTTGCACGCAAATCTCGGCGCCATTCAGCTGCTTGGCCGACGTCACGCCGCTGCGCTTGTGCACCAGAAAGCCCTGCCCGTCGATAAAGACATAACCGGCATACACCAGCCCCTGCCCGGCATCGCGCCCCAGCGTCCAGGTGGTGTTGCGCGAGAGGATGTCGATCTCACCCGACTGCAATGCGGTGAAGCGTTGTTGCGATGTGAGCGGCGACCAGCGCACTTTGGTCGGGTCCTTCAATACCGCCGCCGCCAGTGCGCGGCACACATCCACATCCATGCCGCGCCACTCGCCCTTGCTATCCGCCGCCGAGAATCCGGCAACGCCGGTGCTCACGCCACACGCGAGTTGGCCGCGCGCACGAATCGCATCCACCGTCTTGCCAGCATGAGCAGGCAGCGCGACACAAAGGGTGGCAATAGACAGCAGCAGGGATGGCAGGAGCTTTCTCATGGCCTCAACAATAGCAAATAATGCCTTCCCCCTAGCCCCCTTCCCGGAGGAAGAGGGTCCCACAGGGATTTCCGTTGGTCATAACTACGGTTCGTCCCGGCTCTGGACTCCATGCTTTCTAAACACAACTGCGCCTGTGATATGGTTTCGCCATGATCTCCATACGCAATCTTTCCAAGTGGTACGGCACCAAGCAGGTGCTGCACGACTGTTCGCTTGAAGTTGGCAAGGGCGAGATCGTTGTGGTCTGCGGCCCCTCCGGTTCGGGTAAGAGCACACTGATCCGCACGCTCAATGGCTTGGAGCCATTTCAGCAAGGCGGCATTGTGGTTGATGGCATTACCCTCGCTACCACCACGGAAAAAGGCGAAGCCAATCTGCAGGCACTGCGCAGCAAAGTGGGCATGGTGTTTCAGCACTTTGAGCTGTTCCCGCATCTGTCCGTCCTCGACAACCTGACGCTGGCGCCGATCAAGGTATTGGGTAAGCGGAAGGAAGACGCTGAGAGCAAGGCACACACACTGCTCGCGCGTGTTGGCATGGATGGCTTTGCCAACGCCATGCCCGGCCAGCTGTCTGGCGGCCAACAGCAACGCGTGGCGATTGCCAGAGCCTTGGCGATGGACCCGGTGTGTATGCTGTTTGACGAGCCCACCTCGGCGCTCGACCCGGAGATGATTTCAGAAGTGCTGGATGTGATGAGCGAACTGGCTAAGGAAGGCATGACCATGCTGTGCGTGACGCACGAAATGGGCTTTGCCAAGAACGTCGCCAGCCGTGTGATCTTCATGGACGCTGGCCGCATTGTGGAAGATGCGCCGAGTGCGGACTTCTTCAGCCAGCCCAAGTCAGAACGCGCACAGCAATTCCTGGCCAAGATACTGCGTCACTGATGAGCAAGGCAGAACAGGTCTGGTACCTCTACCTGATCGAATGTGATGACGGCTCGCTCTACACAGGCATCACCACCGATGTTGAACGCCGCTACGCCGAACACGTCGCTGGCAAAGGCGCACGCTACACGCGCATGAAGAAACCGGTCAGGCTGGTGGGATTCCGCGAATGTGGCTCTCGGTCGGAGGCATTGAAGGCAGAAGTAATGCTAAAGAAGCAACCCAAGCAGGCTAAACAGCAATGGCTAATAGCATGGTCTACACCAACTAGCCAATCAGCCCCATATCTCTAAGACCCAAAGCGCCCGCAAGCTTTTCTCTAAGCAATTTCGCCTGTTCTACAGGCAAACCACCTCCCCCTGCGTAATCAATCCACGTAAGGCAAACAGCCTGTCCAAGCACGCTCAACTCAACAGTAATGCCTGTTGGCCCCCTGGAACTCGAATGCAGCAGAGAAAGTACCGTCTTGAATTGCCCAAGAGGAATCTCAATCTGCTTCTGCATTGGATGGTGCGCATAGCATTGCCGCAAAACACCTGCAGCGAAATCAATTTCAGTATGTGTCTGCAAAAGGCACCAGCGAAAGGCAGACGCTAGGACGATGAATATCTCTAAACCGATAAACAAATTAATCCCTACAGCCCCGCTTGCATAGGCTTGATAAATCAAAAAAAGGCAGAGAGCAGTCCCTAGCGCTTGCCGTAATCCAGCCGAACCTTGTCCATTGTAAATGGCTGGAATTGTCCAGCAATCACCTTCAAGATTCAGTTCCGGAATCGGACTTGACTCAATGTCAGTCATGCCCTCGTGCTCACCCATAAGCAGTTACCAAATTCCGAAATACTTGGCGACCGCCATGATGAGCATGAGCAAGGCGACCAGCAGACAGCTCCCTTTGCTTTGCATGAAGGTCGGCAACTTCTTGCGCTGACCGGCCGGCATTGTCTCCAGCTTGATCGCCAGATAAGCGAAGGCACCTGCGGCAAGCAGCCAGCCAATGACCAAGTACATATTCCCCAAAAGCTGACCACCGATACTCATTACTCTTGCTCCGACTTATTTTTATCGTTTTCAATATCAGTGCAGTCACTTGCCCGACACAGGTACTTACTGCACCACCCAGCTATCGAAAATCACATCCTTGATGTATTCATGGCGTAAGACCTTGTTAAACAGTTCGGCCACTTCTTCGGAAAATACTTTCATGAACTGTGGGCTGGAGGCTTCTTTAGGGTCACGACCTACCAAGTATTTGATCAGCTCATGCCGCAATAGCGGCGTCCAACCCTTGACCGTGTCGGTATCCACGGGATCGGCCAGTTTGATCACGGGCTTGATCTGAATGTAGCGTTGATCTTTGAGATTCACCACCATGGGCTCTAGTGGGAGCGTATCGGGGCTCGCGCCACCCCCTCCGCCACCGCCACCACCTGCACTCGCTGTGCCGATAAAGACAGCCAGTAACGCCACCCCCGCCCCAATACGAAACACACGTAACCCCTTCATGACACGACCTACCCTTATGTAGTTTTAAATTTACAAGCGTTCAAAAATTGCTGAAATGCCCTGCCCGCCACCGATGCACATGGTGACAAGACCGAAACGTGTTTGTGTGCGCTCCAGTTCGTGCAAGCACTTGACGGTCAGTATCGTGCCCGTAGCGGCCAATGCATGACCAAGCGCAACGGCGCCACCGTTCGGATTAACCTTCGCAGGGTCTAGGTCCAAGCCCTTATTCACGCACAGCGCTTGCACGGCGAAGGCCTCGTTCGATTCGATCACATCGAGATCGCTGGCCTTTAGGCCGGCGCGTTGCAAGGCCAGCTGCGTGGAGGGAATCGGGCCAGTGCCCATGAGGCTAGGATCAACCCCGGCAATGCCGTAGGACACGAGACGCGCCAGCGGCTTGAGACCGGCGCGTTCGGCGGCCTTAGCCTCCATCAACACTACAGCGGCGGCGGCGTCGTTGAGGCCAGAGGCATTGCCCGCAGTCACAGTGCCATCCTTCTTGAACGCGGGCTTTAGCTTGGCCAGTGCAGCGAGCGTGGTGTCGCGCTTAGGATATTCGTCGGTATCAAAGAACGTGCTGCCTGAACGTGCGCTCAATTCGATGGGCACGATTTGCGACTTGAAGTAGCCGGCATCAATCGCGGCGATGGCGCGTTGCTGGCTTTCCAGCGCAAAGACGTCCTGTTCCTCACGGCCGATGTGCCAGCTTTCGGCAATGTTCTCGGCAGTGATGCCCATATGGTTCGGGCTAAAGGGGTCGGTGAGCGCGCCGACCATCATGTCGATCAACTGTGTATGGCCCATGCGTGCACCAAAGCGTGCGGCAGGCAACAGGTAGCCGGCGCGGCTCATGCTCTCGGTGCCGCAGCCGATGGCAGCTTCGGCATCGCCGAGCTGGATGGCATTGGCGGCGCTGACAATGGACTGCAGCCCGGAACCACACAACCGATTGAGGGTGAGTGCGCAGGACTCCTTGCGCAGACCGGCATCAATCGCAATGGCGCGGGCCATGTACATGTCGCGTGGCTCGGTGTGGATCACATGGCCGCACACCAGATGTTCGATGCGCTCGGCTTCGATGCCGCTACGCGCAATCGCCTCACGCACTACCTGCACACCCAGCTGTGAAGGCGACAGGTCTTTAAGCGCACCGCCAAAGCTGCCTATCGCACTACGAACGGCGCTGACCACAACCACATCGGGCCTGTTGCTCATCGTCGCCTCCTCTGGGGTAATGGCGCCGCTGAGCGCCGCCGTATTTAAATCGTGTTGATTATTCTAACCACGCTTGGATGGCGCAGTTTGACATCAGTATGACAAGTGTTCGCGTATGACGCGACGCACCTTCTCGCCGTTAATTGCTCCGCGCTTAATTGCCAACAAGGCTACCCAACCAGAACAAGGTCAGCACAAGCAGGCCGAGCACCAAGGTGCGCCAGACCAAGCCGATGGTGCTTTGCAGGAAGTCGGCATCGGCATCTTCGCCCAAGCCCAGCTCAGGACGGTCCCCCAGATCGCCCACGTCGTCGTGTAGGGGCAGGCCCAGACGCACGCCAAGCGCGCCAGCACCGCTGGCAAGCAGGATTCCGTATTCGCCAAAGGTCCACGACTTGGCCTGTGTGCGCCAGCAATAGATAGCGTCTTCAAAGTCACCGACGATGGCAAAGCCCACCGCCGTACAGCGCAAGGGCAACCAGTCGATAAAGGCAAAGGCCTTGCGGGCAAAGCGGCCGAACTCGCCGAACTCGACGTCCTGCCCGATTTCCACACGGCCGCCCCATTGATCGTTGAAGAACAGCGCCAGCCGATACATCACCGCACCGGCTGGGCCGAGAATGGCAAACCAAAACATGGGGGCGAACACATGGCGATGCGAGGCGATCAGCGCCTCTTCAATGGCGAGCCGTGCCACTTCATTACTGCTGAGCCGATCACCGGAGCGGCTACGCCATTCGGCTAGCAGCTGCCGCGCACGGGCAACGTCGTTAGCGCGCAAAGCCAGATGAATATCGGAAAAGAAATGGCTGGAGTGACGGAAGCCGAAGGTCAAATAAAGCACCGCGACAGCCAAGGCAAACGCCAGTACGGGCTGCGTCCACCACAGCGCGGTTTGCAGGACCAAGATGAGCACACTGGGTACGATCACCGCAAGCAGCCAAGCGACCATGCCGTGCTTGTGCTGGCCATCGTTGAACTGACGCTCAAACAGCAGGGAATAGCGAGCCAGCGGCCCGAGCACATAGCGCCGCACTTGCAGCGGCTTCACCTGTTCGATAAACAAGGTCAGGATGATGGCAAACAGCGTCATGATCTGGCTACATCAGGATGATTTAGGCAAAGATAGCACAAGCAGGCGGCGGCTTTAAGGCTCAAATAGACCGCTCTCTTGCGCCTCTCTCCCTGCCTTAGGATGACGGCTGCTGTCAGGTGCTATCGGGTACTGCTATTCGCCGATCTCAGCCTGAGGGCCGAACAGGAAGTGATGCAGACTGACCAGCATGCCAGCAGTGGCGCCCCAGATATAGAAGCCTTCCCAAGGCATGGCCCAGAACTCGCGCAGCTTGCCGCGCGCCTCGACACGATGACGCTGATGATTGGTCTTGTCGAAGATGAACGACAGCGGTGGCTCAAACACATCAGCCACCTCGAAATCATCCAATTTGAGGTTAAGCGGCGGGTGAATCAGCGCCACGACCGGCACGACATGAAAGCCGGTGCCCGTGTCGTAATCCGGCAATGTGCCCAGCACCTCGATCTGCTGAGGCTCTAGGCCGACTTCCTCTTGCGCCTCGCGAATGGCCGTCTGGATCGGGGTAATGTCTTCCGGCTCGCAGCGGCCACCGGGAAAGCTCACCTGACCAGCATGGTCTTTGAGATGGTCGGTGCGCTTTGTCAGCAGCACGGTCATGCCACTAGGGCGCAGCACCAAAGGCACCAGCACCGCAGCCGAACGCAGCGCCTGCATGGGCATGGTGAGCTGGTGCAAATGCTGAACCTGACGCGCCCGCTCAGCCGAACCGGACACAAAGCGTTCGCGCAGCCATTCGGGCGTGATGGCATCCAATCGTGGACTTGAATCCTGGGGATACAATGGAATACCTTTTGTTTAACACTGAAGCGCTAGGCGCTGTAAGCAAAGAAATCGAGCAGAAACACCATGAAACCTGTCGCAATCTTCCGTCACAGCCCTGGCGAAGGTCCGGGCTATTTTGCCACATTCCTCGACAAGCACTCGATCCCTTGGCAGCTATTCAAGCTGGATGAAGGCGAAGCACCGCCCACCTCGGTCAATGACTACAGCGGCCTGTGTTTCATGGGCGGCCACATGAGCGTGAATGATGACCTGCCGTGGATTCCGCCCGTATTGGAACTGATTCGTAACGCCGTGGCGCAGGACATTCCGGTGATAGGTCATTGTCTGGGGGGTCAGCTGATGTCCAAGGCGCTGGGCGGTGTGGTCGGCCTGAATCCAGTCAAGGAAATCGGCTGGGGCAAGGTGCGGGTTCTGGACGATGCCTGGCTGCCCGGCACAACAGAGTTTTTGTCCTATCACTGGCACGGTGAAACTTTCACCATTCCGGAGGGTGCCACGCGCATTCTGGAAAGCGAGTACTGCGGCAATCAGGCGTTTGCCCTTGGCCCGCACCTAGGCCTGCAATGCCATGTGGAAATGACCGAAACCATGGTCAAGAACTGGACAACGGGCGGCGCCAAGGAAATTGAGCGCGCCGGCGATATTCCGTCAGTGCAGAAACAGCCGCAGCAACTAGAAGACCTGCAAGCCAAACTGGCTGAGCTAAGCGCAATTGCAGACCGCTTGTACAGCAAGTGGATCACCAATCTGAAGCACTAAGCTTCTATGCGCTGCGATCCCGCACTATGCCAAGTCGCCTTGAAATAACTAGGTGACTTGGCTGAACAGTTGCGACTGAAATAGCCCAATTTTAAGCTGCCCTTGAGCTACGCCAATTTAGCATGCTGTTGTCATCTGATATGAAGAACGGTATTATCTAAAAAGCGTGCGAGCACTCGCGGATGAAAAGCTGCCTCTTCAACCGAAATCGCTCAAAGGGTATCCCCTCTGTAATCTCCAAATCTCGCTGAAGTTCTCAATGTTGCTTGAGGCAGCGCGGCATCGCCGTGGCATTTGATTGGAGATTTACATGAATAATGAAAGCCTGCTACTCGCAGTCCGCCCTGTCCATCTGCTAGTCCCTCGCCCTGGGCAATCCACATCTAAAGAAAAGAAGTTCTGGTCGATGCGGCTTGATGGCCTGCATCAGACTCACATCAAAAGTTCGGCAAAGGACTTTCAGCGAACTCGTAAGCAGCCTAACAGCCGCAATGCTGATGATCCATCTCTGCATCTCAGTAGCTTGCGTCATGGACTTGCGCAAGCGCTAGGCTGCAAATCTTTTGACGCTTGGCAGAGTATCGAACAAGAGCTAGTCGACTTTCTTCTAAGTCACGGGATGACGCATCCTCGCAATTTGATCAGTTGGCGGAGGATGTTCACGCATAGTCTTACAGTACGCCAAGTTTCTGACCGCCTCTTCAACTCTGGCCTCCCCCTCCCGGCACGGCTGTTCACTGGCGTTGGCTCTAGGCTTTTCGCCGCTAGCGGTCGTGGTCGTTATGATTTGCATCAACTGGCTGGCTTCTTGCTCAGCGAGGAAGCAGAGTTGAAGTGGTGCGAAGAACGTGCAAACCAAGTAGTCCTTTCTTTAGAACGCGAATACGACTGGGATGCCGAAGCGCCGGATTATCTTGACTTGACCGGTCGGGATTTGCTGCTCCACGCATATCGTTTCGATAATGTCGCTGTCGCATTCAATCTCTTGGGTGACAACTTGGTTTCGCCTATGCACAGGCCACCCGTGTTCCGTTTGTATAACGCCAGCGAAAATGAACTGGCTTTTGTGCGTCGGGTGCTAGATATATTTCGGCAGGAGATCGAGTCCTCCACAGAGGGCTGGGTTGAGATCATGCCTTTCCCAGGAAGTGACAACCTCATTTTTCTGAAAGGCACCGACGGTACGTTTGACTGGGTCATCAGGGATCAGCGGGATGCGCCCTTAACGTCAAATCCGCTGTATCCATTCTTCAATAAAGATGAATTGCCAACAGCGATGGATTCCAGCCAACTGAAAGCGCATCAATATTTCAGTCGCGGCAATTGGTATGAAGCATTAGAGCACAATGCCGAGATGCATCACTATGAGCAAGGTGGTACCGCATCAAACTGGCCTGGATATGACAAGCTGGTAGAACGGGAATTTTTGACCAGCCACCATTTCAACCCACCACAAAGAGAGTCCGGCCCGGCATCGCATCGTTTCATTTCACATCGAATCGGTGACTATCAGTTAATGGTATCCCCTCTGGTTTCCATCAACCAGTTCAATGCTTTTCTAAATGAAACCGACTGGGCTCGGCGTCGGTTGGAAAAGGCTCGAATTGCAAATATTGAACTTGAGGCTAATCTGCATAGCGTGAACGGAGACGAATCAGGGGGTCTTCCTGTGAGCGTCACCTGGCTTGATGCCATTGCATATTGTCGAGATTTTCAGAAAAGGTTTGATTTGCCGGTTAGGTTGCTTGAGCCGGATGAGTGGAAACTGATTGCACCACCTCCTTCGGTAGATCGCAGTCGAGTGCAACCGGTTAGATCTCTTTCTGTGAGAAAAGGCAAATTGCCGTATGACCCCATCTATGAACAGTTGAGCTGGGCGATAGTCGGCGGTGATGGAGAGCTCGGCGAAAACTCCTCCCATTGCCACAAGCCGGATGGAGCTCTGTTATTTGGGCCAAATTTGAACTGGTCATCTAACAGCGAGGGTTTGCCTTTCCTATCGGTTGCCGGTTTCTGTGAATGGCTGTCTGGATATCAAAGTGGACATGCGCCTTTTGCAGAAGCAGGGCGGGGCATAGTCGCCGTTGGAGCAGGAATATTCGGTTCACTTGAGCCTGCTCACTTAGCCATGCGCCATAAGGGCGCCAAAGTCGGCTTCCGTCTCTGCTACGCCGCTCACGCCGACGCTTAACCGATCCTGGAGACAATCATGAAGCATTCCTTGATCAGGAAGGGATTGGTACGCCCTCAGTTGTCTGAATTGGTGATTAATTGGCATATCACCGAGGCTTGCAACTACAACTGTCGCTACTGCTATGCCCATTGGGACGGTAATGCCCGAGAGCTCATCCATGACATCTCGGGAACAAGGCAGATGTTGGAAAACTTATGGCAGTTCTTCCATCCCGAAAACGTTGCAAACCCACTTCAGAAGCAAATCGATTGGCGGGGAATTCGCCTAAATCTCGCAGGTGGGGAGCCTCTCCTTTACTCGGAGCGCCTTCTCCAAACTCTCTCAGATGCACGCAATATTGGTTTTACAGCCTCCGTGATCACCAATGGGAGTCTTTTATCTCGCGACTTCGCCCAATTGATTGCGCCAAAACTATCCATGCTCGGAGTCAGCCTGGATTCCGCTGTATCGAAAACTAACAGACAGATCGGACGGCAAAGCCGGCAGGGTAAGTTGCTGGATATGGATGCGCTTGAAGATGCGATCAAAGCCGCTCGGCTTATAAATCCCAAGTTGCAGATAAAGCTTAATACCGTTATCAATGCGATTAACTGCGACGAGGATCTCAGCGCTGGCATTAGGCGCTTAGCTCCTCAGCGTTGGAAGGTGTTGCGCATGCTCCCCGTTGTGACTGACGAGCTGAATGTCAGCGATGAAGATTTTCAGCGCTTTGTCGCTCGTCACCGTGATCTCGGCGACATCATGTGCATCGAGGACAACACCGACATGGTGGAGTCCTACGTGATGATCGACCCGTTAGGTCGCTTCTTTCAAAATGCCTTGGGTCAACCCAACTATCGCTATAGCCCCCCAATCCCGAAGGTAGGAGTCGCTCAGGCATTTGCTAAGGTAGGCATAGATCCAAGCAAGTTCTGCTCGCGTTACATGGTGCCGGTTGCAAGGGGCCTCCCATGAAACGCTACAGCGCGTCAAAGGAAATTAATACCTTGGTTCGGCAACTTGTCCGCACCGGATGGCAGTTCCAGTGGGGAGGGCAACACGGTAAGCTCTACTCGCCCAATCGGCTAGCTTGTTTAAGTGTGCCCTCAACTCCAAGTGATCGACGAGCCTACCTCAACTTTCGGCAAGATGTACGGAAGGCCCAGTCGCAAATTTAACAATAATCTAGATCTGCGATGACAGAGTCTTGCTGTCGCTATCCCCTGGGTAAAAGTGATGTTAGCTTGACCTGCTCCCCGAGAATAGTCCGGAATTGAATTAGAGTTTGCCTCAACGGAGGCAACATGAAGAAGCGATTCACGGAAGAACAAATCATTGGCAT
>LNDZ01000025.1 GCA_001464495.1 Betaproteobacteria bacterium Ga0074130 | reverse complement strand
GGCTCGGTGATGAAGGAGCCAAGGATAGGCACTACCGATAGGACGGTAAAGTAATAAGCCACATTGCGCGGCAGCGGAATGGTGCGCGCAATGATGCGGACGACGGTTTTGGCGAATTCCAGAATCGGGCGAGTCCCCGCGATGACCATGATGGCAAACACGAACAGTGGCTCGGTGAAGTTGCGCGAGTCGATGTATTCGGTGGCTTTGGGGCTGCCGTCGATGGCGAACATGAACAGCATGAGCACCAAGGCCCAAAAGCCGAACACCACCTCAACCTCGCCAAGTAGGTGCCAGATGCCGGCGTGGGCCGGCCGCGTGTGCGCTAGGTGCTCAAAGAACTTGGTGGAGAAGGTGTGGATGATGGCGATTGCAAACAGGGCGGCGCCAAGCATTTGGATGGTGGTCGGGTTCAAGAGGTGGCCTTTTTTCAGTACTCGGACATGACGATATCGACGCGTCTCTGTGATTTGCGGCAAGTAACGGTGGTGCAATATTTAGTGGTTTTTTCGTAGCCGCGCGCTAGAAGACGAATCTGGCTAGGGCGGGCGCCGCGCTTGATCAGGGCTTGGCTGACGGCCTGCGCACACTTGCTGGCAACCGCGACCGAAAATTCGGTGCTGCCCATGTCTTCCGTGCGCCCGATCAATACAACATTGACCAGCGGATCGGCCTTAAGTTTCGCGGCGACATCCTCAATGATGGGCGCGGCGGTACGCGGAATCTCGTCTGAACCCGGTGTGAAGACCACCTGTGGGCCATTGAATGGCAGCACTGCGGCCTCGTTGTTGCCGCTGACCGGAATATTGGCGATTGCGGCTTTTGGGCCCGCCTTGTTTGCAGTCACGGCAGACTGGGTGGCGGGTTGGGCGTCGCTGGTAGCCGGCCCGCTGGTTGAGGCGCATGCCTGCAGCAGCAGGGTGATACAGAGAATGCGGAGGGTTGAAATAAACATGGGGAATACGGCGCCTCGATGTGTTTTTTAACGCTCAGGGGAAGGCGCATTCTACCTGCCACCGTCTGTGCGCCCGTCTCTTTGTGCCCGATGATCGGCGAGAAACCGCCCGAATCGCATGGAGAGAGGCCTGTGGGCTGATAAAATGTCTTATGCCCTCCAACAAGAGCGCCCCGCTTGGGCGCTTGGCGCGGATGGCACTTTATAGGGCGCTGCTGCATAGCGCCGACCACCCGGACCCCGCGATGCGACTGTTTGCTCTCGGCATCAACCACCATACCGCGCCGCTTGCCGTGCGCGAGCAGATCGCCTTCGATGTGGCGAGACTGCCGGCTGCCCTGCACGATCTGCTGCAGGCACAGAAGGTGCGCGAAGCCGCGATCCTGTCTACCTGCAATCGGACCGAGCTGTATTTCAGTGCGGAAGAACCGCAGGCCGCCATCGACTGGCTGGCTAAGTATCACGATCTACCCGAGCGGCAGATTCAGCCCTATCTCTATACTCACCCGCAGCGCAACGCGATCCGCCACATGTTCCGTGTCGCCTCAGGGCTCGACTCTATGGTGCTGGGCGAGCCGCAGATTCTTGGCCAAATGAAGCAGGCCGCGCGTGCGGCGGAAGAGGCTGGGGCGCTGGGCTCTGTGCTCAACCGCTTGTTCCAGCGCACCTTTTCGGTTGCCAAGGAAGTGCGCACCACCACGGCGATTGGCGCGAACATTGTGTCCATGGCCGCTGCAGCGGTGCATTTGTCGGCGCGTATTTTTGATGACCTGCAAAAGCAGGCCGTACTCTTTATAGGCGCTGGCGAAATGATTCAGCTGTGCGCCAGTCACTTCGGTGGCCAGCAACCCCGCCGCATTACGGTGGCGAATCGCACATTGGAGCGCGGCCTAGCCTTGGCCGAGCGCTTTGGCGGCGACGCCATGCGCCTTGACGAGATTGCCAGCCGCCTGCATGAGTACGACATCATCGTGTCTTGTACTGCCAGCCCCTTGCCAGTGCTTGGACTCGGTGCCGTCGAGCGCGCGCTCAAGCAGCGCCGTCATCGTCCGATGGTGATGGTGGATCTGGCCGTGCCGCGCGATATCGAAGCGGAAGTGGGCCGCCTTAACGATGTGTTTCTGTACACCCTCGACGACCTCGGGCAGATTGTTGAGCAAGGCTTGGAGTCCCGCCACGCTGCGGTGATTGAGGCTGAGGCGATTATCGATAACCGCGTAGATAGCTTCCTGCATTGGATGGATGCGCGTGAGGTCGTTCCAACCATCCGTGCCTTGCGGGATACGGCCGAGACTACCCGGCAGATGGAGCTGGAGCATGCGATGCGTGCGCTGGCCCGCGGTGATGATCCTGCCGTTGTTCTGGAGGCGCTGTCGCATGGCTTGTCCAACAAGCTGCTGCACGCCCCAACCCAGGCCTTGAATCAGGCGGCCGGCGCTGATCGCGCCGAGCTGGCGCGGATCATTTCGCGCCTCTACAACCTGCCTTCTGACAATTAGCGCCGCTGCTTGATCTCAGCGCCGCTCGGGCTGAGCTGTCACCGCAGGACACCCTGTGGACGCCACGCCTGATTCCCCAAGCTTATCCATGCCGCATCTGCCGCGGCGACTCGAACCATGAAACCTAGCATCCGCGAAAAACTCGAAAACCTCAGCGACCGTCTGGTCGAGCTGGATCGTCTGCTGGCCAGCGAAGGCGCTACCAATAATATGGACAGCTACCGCAAGCTCTCGCGTGAACATGCCGAGCTTGGCCCAATTGCGGCGCTGTATGTGCAGTGGACGCAGGCCTCATCCGACTTGGCCTCCGCGCAGGAAATGTTGAGCGACCCGGAGATGAAGGAGTTCGCTGCCGAGGAAATCGATGCCGCAAAGGCAGCGATGGAGCGGCTGGAGGATGAGTTGCAAATCGCCTTGTTGCCCAAGGACCCGAACGACGACCGCAATTTGTTCCTCGAAGTGCGCGCGGGCACCGGCGGCGATGAGTCGGCGTTGTTTGCCGGCAGTTTGTTCCGCATGTACACGCGCTTCGCCGAGCGCCAGCGCTGGCAGGTTGAGATCATTTCCGTGAACGAGTCTGAGCTTGGCGGCTACCGCGAGGTGATTGCGCGCATTGTCGGCAATGGCGCGTATTCCAAACTTAAATTCGAGTCGGGTGGGCACCGCGTGCAGCGCGTGCCGGAAACTGAGTCGCAAGGGCGTATTCACACCTCGGCCTGTACCGTGGCCGTGATGCCTGAGGCCGATGAGCTAGAAGAGGTGGTCATCAATCCCGCCGATTTGCGCATTGACACCTACCGCGCGTCCGGCGCCGGTGGCCAGCACATTAACAAGACCGATTCGGCCGTGCGTATCACCCATATCCCAACCGGCATCGTGGTCGAGTGCCAGGATGACCGTTCGCAGCATCGCAATAAGGCCCAGGCCATGAGCGTGCTGGCGGCGCGCATCAATGATGTGCAGCAGCGTGCGCAGCAGCAGCAGATTGCCTCCACGCGCAAGTCGCTGGTCGGCAGCGGTGATCGTTCCGAGCGTATCCGTACCTACAACTTCCCGCAGGGCCGCGTCACCGATCACCGCATCAACCTGACCCTGTACAAGATTGACGCCATCATGGACGGCGATTTGGACGATCTGGTGAATGCCCTCACGGCAGAACATCAGGCCGATCTACTCGCAGCGCTATCGGAAACCCAGCAGTGAGTTTGATTGTTGCTGCTGCGCTGCTATCGGCACGAGCTCGCATTCCCGCCAGTGAAGCCAGCTTGTTACTGGCAGAGGCCACTGGCCGCAGCAAGGCCTGGCTGATCGCGCATGATGATGAGGTGCTGCCGATAGAGGCTGCAACACGGTTTGCCGATTGGGTGCAGCGGCGCGAGGCTGGCGAGCCCGTGGCTTATATCTTGGGATGGCGCGAGTTTTACGGGCATCGCTTTACCGTCGCGCCCGGCGTGCTGATTCCTCGGCCCGAAACCGAGCTGCTGGTGGAAGAGGGCCTGGCCGCGATTCTGCATACGCCCCAGCCGCGCATTCTCGATCTTGGCACGGGCAGCGGCTGTATCGCTATTTCATTGGCATTAGCCCGGCCTGACGCAGTTGTGCATGCAGTCGATTTCTCCGCAGATGCATTGAAAATCGCTACGGCCAATGCTGAAACACTGGGTACCAAGGTGGCCTTCATCCGTTCCGACTGGGCTACGAGTGTCACTGAGCGCGATTTCGACCTGATCGTCAGCAACCCGCCCTATATTCATCCGGATGACGAGCATCTGCATCAAGGTGATCTGCGTTTCGAGCCGAGGACGGCGTTGGCGGCGGCAGGCGCCGGCCTTGCCGATCTGCGTCGCATCGTCGATGCCGCGGCCGATCTGCTCAAGCCCGGCGCAACCTTACTGTGTGAGCACGGCTGGGATCAGGCGGGCTTTGTTCGCGAAATGGTTGTTGCAAAAGAGCTTTTGCCCGTTCAGTACCGTGATCTTGCTGGCATCGTGCGAGTCACGGGCGGTACCAAGCCCCCAAAGGCAGCCTAAGCCGAGCACGGATAGGTGCTAGTGACTGCCTAAAAGCCGCTTTCTCGGGGCGAATAGTCGCTTGGTACTTGACTTGCAAGGAAAACTTGCAATAGAATGCTCGGCTTTCCACTGCTCCAATAAGGACGGCACGCCAGCCAACGGGTGCGCTGTCATTGAATTCCGGCGTCAAAGCGACGGAATGCCAACGAATTTAAAGAGACTCAGAGGATCACCTCTCATGAAAACCTTTTCCGCCAAGTCGCATGAAGTGAAGCGCGATTGGTTCGTCGTCGATGCGACGGACCTGGTGCTGGGCCGTCTGGCCTCGCAAATCGCCCTGCGCCTGCGTGGCAAGCACAAGCCCGAGTACACCCCGCACGTTGATACCGGCGACTACATTGTTGTCGTCAATGTCGACAAGCTGCGCGTCACCGGTAACAAGGCACAAGCCAAGAAGTATTTCAGCCACACCGGTTTCCCCGGCGGCATCAATGAAACCAACTTCACCAAGCTGCAACAACGCTTCCCAGAGCGCGTTCTCGAAAAGGCTGTCAAGGGCATGCTGCCCAAGGGCCCGCTCGGTTACGCCATGCTCAAGAAGATGAAGTGCTACACCGGTACGGATCACCCGCATACCGCCCAGCAACCCAAGTCGCTGGTCGTCTAAGGATAAATCATGGCAACTCCTAACTATTACTACGGCACCGGTCGTCGCAAGACCTCCGTCGCCCGTGTGTTCCTGAAGACCGGCTCCGGCAAGATCGTTGTAAACGGTAAGCCTGTTGATGAGTTCTTCTCGCGCGAAACCGGCCGTATGGTCGTTCGTCAGCCGCTGGAACTGACCGAGCACACCACCACTTTTGACATCATGGTCAACGTGCATGGCGGTGGCGAATCCGGTCAAGCCGGTGCAGTGCGTCACGGTATCACCCGCGCCCTGATCGAGTACAACGCTGAACTGAAGCCCGCGCTGTCGCATGCTGGTTTCGTTACGCGTGATGCTCGTGAAGTCGAACGTAAGAAGGTCGGCTTCCGCAAGGCACGTCGTAGAAAGCAATTCTCGAAGCGTTAATTTGCTTCTGCCAAAAAAGCCGCCCAGCAACATCGGGCGGCTTTTTTGTTTTCTGTTGTTAGCGCATCAATATATCGGGGTCACTTGCATTCATTGTCATCGTTAGATAAGGCCACTAAGACATGGCTGCGGTGGCCGAGAGGTAACTTCACTCTGGTACTATTGACCCTCGTTTTTTGGAGTGCGGAATGAGCAAGATCAAGGTAGGTATCGTAGGCGGCACCGGTTATACCGGCGTCGAACTGCTGCGGCTCTTGGCCCAGCATCCGAATGCCGAGCTGTATGCGATTACATCGCGTGGTGAGGCTGGCACAGCAGTGGCTGACATGTTCCCTAGCCTGCGCGGCCACGTTGATCTGAAGTTCACCGATCCAGCCTCCTCCTCACTCAAGGACTGCGATGTGGTGTTCTTCGCCACCCCGCATGGCGTTGCCATGCAGCAGTCGCAAGAGTTGCTGGCCGCAGGTGTGCGTATCATCGACCTAGCGGCTGATTACCGCCTGCAAGATACCGCCGTGTTCGAGAAATGGTATGGCATGCCGCACTCCGAGCCTGAGTTGCTCAAGGAGTCGGTCTATGGCTTGCCGGAAGTGAATCGGACGAAGATTAAAGCCGCCCGCGTGGTGGGTAACCCCGGCTGCTATCCGACAGCGACTCAACTGGGCTTTTTGCCGTTGATCGAAGCTGGCTGTATCGACATCAATACGCTCGTGGCCGATGCCAAGTCCGGTGTTTCGGGCGCAGGGCGCAAGGCTGAGGTGCATACGCTGTTCTCCGAGTCGTCCGATAATTTCAAGGCCTACGGTGTTTCTGGTCATCGTCATTTGCCTGAAATTAGTGAGCGACTCTCTGTTGCAGCGGGCAAGCCGGTAGGGCTGACCTTTGTACCGCATCTGACACCGCTAATTCGCGGTATCCATGCAACGCTGTATGCGCGCATCACGCGTGAAGATGATTTCCAAGCATTGTTTGAGCGGCGCTATGCGAATGAGCCTTTCGTTGATGTGCTGCCGCCCAAGTCTCACCCCGAAACACGTTCGGTGCGGGCTTCGAATACCTGCCGTATCGCCATTCATCGCCCGCAGGGCGGGGACACGCTGGTGATACTGTCGGTGATCGATAATCTGGTTAAGGGTGCGGCCGGTCAGGCCGTGCAGAACATGAACATCATGTTTGGGCACGACGAATGCGCTGGCCTCACACAAATTCCCGTATTGCCGTAGGCGCCCGTCGTCTGCGCAGCCGCTTTGGTATTGCGGCACCGCGCATGACAGTACGGAGCCAGCTTCCATGGCACTGGCGCGCAGCGAGTGTGATCGTCATCACGGCGGCTTCTTTGGCGCTTGCTGGGTGGATTTATGATGCCGGACGTAGTATTGCCGGTTTCAAGAACTCACTCATGGATAGCCTAAAGCTCCGTGCCAGCGAGCAGGAAACCGAGCTTGTACAACTACGCAGCGCGGCAGCGAGCTCAGCCGCTCGCCTGCAGATCGAGCAGGCAGCGCAGGAGCAGCTCAAGAAGCAGCTCGGTACACTCGAGGCAGAAAATGCACGTCTTAAGGAAGAGTTGGCCGTATTCGAAAGCATGGCGCGCGGACAGGGGGTTGAAGGGAGCCTGTCGATTTCACGTCTGCGTATTGAGCCAAGTCCTGTAGCGGGTACTTACACTTACAAAATGCTTGTCACTCGCCAGCAAAGCAAGCGAGATGCAGAGTTTCGTGGTGGCCTGCAATTTATCCTGACTGTTCAACAGGCTAGCGGCAATGCTATGATCGTTTTACCCAAAACGGGGGAACCCGAGACCAGCCGTTTTCAAGTTGCCTTCCGTCAGTTTCACCGCCTTGAGGGCACGTTCAGCATACCTGAGGGCGCGCACCTGATCGCTGTTGAGGCGCGTCTTTTGCAAGAGGGGGCAGTCAAGGCCTCCCAGCGTATTACCCTATAAGGAGCACCCGATGTTTGGTAGTAAGACCGCAACCCCCAGCAAGCCGCAAAATCGCATTGACACACTGATTGGTGCTGGCACCCAGATTCATGGTGATATCACTTTTAATGGCGGCCTTCGCATTGATGGGGAGATCCACGGCAACGTCACGGCGACGGGCGAAGGTTCCAGCACCTTGGTGGTGAGCGAACATGCCCGTGTTGAGGGGGAGGTCCGCGTCAGCCATGTGGTGATTAATGGCACTGTGACAGGCCCCGTCCATTCAAGTGAGTTTCTTGAACTCCAGACCAAGGCCCGTGTCACAGGGGATCTCGAATACAACACCTTGGAAATGCATCTCGGTGCAGTCGTTCAGGGACGTCTGGTGCATGACACGCCGACCCGCTCAGTTGAACTGAAACTAGCCACCAATAGTAGTGCCACTGGCTAAGGCTTGATTGACCCCGTCTGGATACAGGCGGATAATTGAATTATTGATACTTGGCCCCATATGTGAGCTGAGTTGTAATGGAGAACACACATGAACGCACCTACCGAAATGCCGAGCCCGCTGAACTTTACGGACAGCGCTGCTAACAAGGTTAAGGAACTGATCGTTGAAGAAGGCAATGATGCGCTGAAGCTGCGTGTTTTTGTCAGCGGTGGCGGTTGTTCCGGCTTCCAATACGGCTTTACCTTTGACGAAGCCGTCAATGAGGATGACACCACGCTGGAGAAGAACGGCGTGACTTTGCTGATCGATGCTATGAGCTACCAGTATCTGGTTGGTGCAGAGATCGATTACACCGAGGGTCTTGAGGGTTCACAGTTTGTGATCAAGAACCCTAACGCAACCAGCACTTGCGGCTGCGGTTCCTCCTTCTCTGCTTGAGTTTTTACGGTCAATAAAAAGGGCGCCAAGGCGCCCTTTTTTTTCGTCTGCAGTGGGTGTTACCGCGGATAGATTGCGCCGAGGATGCGTTCACCATTCGCTCCTGTCACCGCAGGTAGGTTGCCAGGCAGGCCATGCAGCGTGCGGTGAGCGAGCCATGCAAAGGCGATCGCTTCCAGCCAGTCGCCTGGCAGGCCGGCGCTATCCGTTGTCGTGACAAGGGTATCCGGCATATGTGCTGCGATGGCCTTCATGAGATGGCTGTTCAGTGCGCCGCCACCGCAGGCGAGCAGCATATCAGGCGTGCCGCACTCGCGGACAATAGCTGCACTGGCACTGGATGCAGTCAGCTCAACAAGGGTGGCTTGTACATCTTCAGGCGTTTCGTGGCCACCGAGCTGACCGTGTAGCCAACCCAGATTGAACTCTTCGCGCCCACAACTCTTTGGCGGGGGTAATTGAAGATAAGGGTGGCTAAGCAGTCGCTCAAGCAGTGATGTTTGAGGCGTTCCCGTGGCACCCCAAGCGCCGTCCATATCAAAGTCTAATCCCCGCTGACGCTGTATCCACGCATCAAGCAGCATATTGCCGGGGCCTGTATCAAAGCCACGGGCGATTCTGCCGGGTGCTAGATCGGTAATATTTGCAATCCCGCCTAGATTCAGCACGACGCGGTGTTCGTTGGGGTGGCGCAGTGTGGCATCGTGGAATGCTGGCACCAAGGGAGCCCCCTGACCACCTGCCGCGATGTCGCGACTACGGAAATCCGCAACTACAGTGATCTCCGTCAGCTCTGCCAGTAGGGCTGGGTTGAGCAACTGGATGGTGTACCCCGCAGCCGGGTTGTGGCGCACTGTTTGCCCGTGTGCGCCGAGTGCCTTGATATGGCGCGCTTCGGTGCCGGCTTGCTCAAGCAACTCATTAACGACTTGTGCATAGATCTCGGCAACTTCCCGAGCAAGCAGGTTTGCGCGATGGAGATCGTCTGTTCCCGGGGTGTGCAACGACAAGGCTGTGTCGCGCAACGACGGACTGTAAGGGAGGTAGGCACTACTCAGGCACTGCAGGGCGCCATCGCCGATCTGCACCAGCGCTGCATCGACACCATCAAGACTGGTGCCTGACATCAGTCCGATGTAGAGCTCGGCAGACATGCAGGCTTAGTTGAGCAGCGCCAGATTGCCGCCGCGTGTCATCTCTATCTGGCCGAGATGGATCTTAGTCTTGCTCTTGAAATCTGGTATTTGCGCGCTTGTAAGTGGCGGAGCACTCGGCATGGCGATGGTCAGAGGGTTCTGGTGAACGCCGTTGATACGGAACTCGTAGTGCAGATGCGGGCCGCTGGCCAGACCAGTGGAGCCAACGTAGCCGATGACTTCGCTTTGGCTAACACGTTGCCCCTTGCGCAGTCCGCTTGCAAATGCCGACATGTGCCCGTATAGGGTAGTGTAAGCATTCTGGTGACGGAGGATAACAACATTGCCGTAACCGCCTTGGCGGCCAACAAATTCGACAACGCCATCGGCCGTTGCCTTGATCTTTGTACCAGCGGCTGCGCCGAAATCAATGCCCTTGTGGGCACGCCAGGTTTGCAAGACGGGGTGGAAGCGAGCGGTTGTAAAGCCCGAGGTCACGCGGGAGAACTCAAGCGGTGAGCGGAGGAACGCTTTGCGGATGTTTTTACCTTCAGCCGTATAGTAGCCACCGCCATTGTCTGTCCCGTACCAGAATGCACGGTAGGTGTTGCCGTTATTGATGAACTCGGCAGCAAGAATACGGCCGGTACGGATCGGTTTACCCAGATGGGTCAGTAGTTCATAGATAACGCTGAAGCGATCGCCTTTGCGTAAGTCGGTATGGAAGTCGATGTCTCCACCGAAGATGTCGGCAAGCTGTGTCGCTACGCTATCTGGAATACCTGCTGCATCCGTCGCACCAAAGAGTGAGTAACGAATTTCAGCCGACTTGATCTGCACGTGCGTTTCCAGTGGCAGATTGCGCTCGCTGGCCTTGAGGCTGCCATCCGCTTGGCGTTCGATATAGAGCGCCTGATCTTTACCGCCATTTAGCGGGAAAACCATGGACAGTAGTTCAGCCTTATCACTGACTTGAACGGTGATGTTTTTACCCGGGCTCAATTGACGAGCAACGGCTTGGGCATCCCGATGGTTTTGCAGAAATGCCGTTGCAGCAGAGTCGTCTACACCGATGCGAGCAAGCAGAGAGGAAATCGTATCCCCGCGCAGAATGCGCTCTTCACGGATGTAGGGCAAGGCTGGGATATCAACTGCTGCGGCGATTGGTACAGCCAGTTGCTCAACAATTGTACGTTGCTCTACCTGTTGATCGGTACTGCCCGGGGCTGTACCAAAAGCTGCAACCATACCGAACATGGAAATGCAGGCGATAGCAGTTGCGCCCCAGAAGGGACCCGGCTTGGTTTCGCGATGGATCTTGAGTTGCGCTAGAATTCCGCTCTTTTCGTTCTGCATTGGACCGATGCTTGGGGCGCCCTTGCGGTACGCCCCTGAAAAATATTTGCTGCAGTGTAGCAAATATATCCCGTACGTCCAACCCAACAGAAATCGCTCAACCTGCCAGGATAATTGCTGATATGAATGACATTAATGCACAACTTGAGCTTATCAAGCGAGGGGCTGATGAGCTCTTGATCGAGGCTGAGCTGATAGAGAAGCTCAAGACGGGGCGCCCCCTGCGTATCAAGGCTGGTTTTGACCCAACGGCGCCAGATTTACACCTCGGTCATACCGTCCTTATTAATAAGCTGCGCCACTTCCAAGATCTGGGGCACCACATCATGTTCCTGATCGGTGACTTCACCGGCATGATTGGCGATCCATCGGGAAAGAATACGACGCGTCCGCCCTTGTCGCGAGAACAAGTACTAGAGAACGCCAAGACCTACCAGGCGCAAATTTTCAAGATCCTTGATCCGGAAAAGACAGAGATATGCTTTAACTCCACCTGGATCAGCGAGCTTGGTGCAGCTGGCATGATCAAGTTGGCAGCCCACTACACGGTGGCGCGGATGTTGGAGCGTGATGATTTCTCCAAGCGTTACGGCAATAACCAGCCTATCGCTGTGCATGAGTTCCTGTATCCCTTGTGCCAAGGCTATGACTCAGTTGCCATGAAGTCGGACGTTGAGGTTGGCGGCACTGATCAGAGGTTCAACCTGTTGGTCGGGCGCGAGTTGCAGAAACAATATGGTCAATCACCGCAGTGTGTATTGACGATGCCGCTGCTGGAGGGCTTGGATGGCGTGAATAAAATGTCCAAGTCCTTGGGAAACTATATTGGAATTGCCGAGGCACCAAATGAGATCTTCGGGAAAGTCATGTCTGTCTCCGATGACTTGATGTGGCGCTACTACGATTTGCTGTCCTTCCGTACCAACAGCGAGATTTCCCAATTCAAGGCAGATCTCGCTGGTGGGCGCAATCCGCGTGACATCAAAGTGCTCTTAGCTCAGGAGCTGGTTGCCCGCTTCCATAGCCAGCAGGCAGCCGAAGCCGCGCTTGCAGACTTTGAGGCCCGCTTCCAACGTGGCGCCATGCCAGATGAGATGCCAGAAGTGACGGTGCCTGCGGGTGGCGTAGCTCAGGTATTGAAACAAGCAGGCCTAGTTGCCAGTACTTCAGAGGCTATGCGGCAGATCGAAGGCGGAGGTGTACGCTTGAATGGCGAGAAAGTCGCCGATAAAGCGCTACAGCTTGTAGCGGGTGACACCGTGGTTTTGCAGGTCGGCAAGCGAAAGTTCGCACGAGTCACATTGGTAGTTGCTTGATTCATAAGTGACTCACAAACTTTTCTTAACTTATCCGCAAAAACAACTTGCGTGGTTAAAAAAAGCACTGCATAATGCGCCTCCCTTGAACGAGACGAGAACTTGTTTGAGGGGTAGGCAGTAAAGCGAGAAGCTTGGTAGTAGGGGCTTCGCGAAGGAAGTGAAATAAAAAATATTTCAAAAATCTTTCGCAAAAAGCTTTACAGAGTGTCTGAAGTAGTTTAAAGTCTCGTTTCTCTGCAGATCGCAGAGAAAAACAGAAAGCG
>LNDZ01000024.1 GCA_001464495.1 Betaproteobacteria bacterium Ga0074130 | reverse complement strand
CCAAATAGCCCCTGCAGCGCGCCGAAGTAGAAAAACGGACGGCCGATGTAGGCGTCCGTGGCACCCAGTAGGCGACTGACCTCGATTTCCTCGCCTTGCGTGAGCACCTGCAAACGAATGGTGTTGAAAATCAGGGCGACTAAGCCAACACCAAATAGGATAGCGAGCAGCGCTACCACCGTACGGCCCAGTTGTAGCAGGGCCGCGAGGCGGCGTGCCCATGCGCTATCGAGTTGGACATGCTCCACGTTTGTCAGTTTGCCAAGCTCAGTCCGCAGTGATTCGAGCGCGGCGGGGGTTGTGTCATGCGGATTGACGATGAAGGTGTCGGGAAATGGGTTTTTCGGCAACGAGTCAATGATCTGTGCGAGGCCGCCGCCACGCAGCCGTTTCTGAGTGTCTTCGCGGCTGACAAATTGTATGGAGGCAATGCCGGCATGCGCCTTGAGTTGGTTACCGACAGCCGTGGCTTGTTTGTCATTTGCGTCCAGTGCCATGAACACAGAGATCTGCGGAGTTGCTGAACTGCCTTGGCCGAATTGCTGCAGGCTGTTCAGCAACAGTTGCCCTCCTGCTGGGAGCGCCAAGGCAATGCCGATACTCAGGGCAGCCAGTAGCGTGGTTGTCGGCGCACCGGCAAGTCGACGCATGGCCAGCGCAAAGGCCGCTTTTTGTTGCGTAAGCCACGCACTCATGACGCAGCTCCTACCTGACGACCTTGTGCCAGTGCAATGCGCTTAGGCTGATAGCCCGCATAGAGGCCTTCGTCATGGGTGGCGATGATCACGGTCACGCCAACCTGCTGGAACTCGTGGAATAACTTGGCCACTTCGCGGGCATTGTCAGGGTCAAGGTGGGCGGTTGGTTCATCTGCCAGCAACAGCGTGGGACGATTCACGACTGCCCGGGCAATGGCAAGGCGCTGTTGCTCGCCACCCGACAGCGTGATGGGCATGGCACGTTCACGGTCGCCCAGACCCACCTTGTCGAGTGCGGCCCGCACGCGGCGCTCGGCTTCGCGCGGTGGAAAGCCAGCAATCGAAAGCGGCAGCATCACATTGTCGAAGGCCGTGCGATCAAACAGTAATTTGGGATCTTGGAAAATCATGCCGATATTGCGGCGCAGCCAAGGAATGGCCGCTCGGCGCAGCGCACCGACGTTTTCGCCATTGACTAGCACCACACCCGCAGTCGGCCGTTCAATGGCCGCGATCAGCTTGAGTAGCGTGGACTTGCCCGCCCCTGAATGACCTTTCAGCAGGGTCAGCGTGGCTTGATCGATACTGAAGTTGATATCGGCCAGTGCCTCTAGGCCTTGTGGGTAACGCTTGTAGACGTTCTCAAATCGGATCATTGGTCGAGTAGGGCCGAGACGAACTCTTTAGCAACGAAAGGCTGCAAGTCGTCCATTCCTTCACCCACGCCAATGAAGCGCACGGGCTTGGGGCATTGACGGGCGATGGCGGCAAGCACACCGCCCTTGGCGGTACCGTCGAGTTTGGTGACGATTAGGCCGGTGATGCCGATAGCTTTGTCGAAGGCCTTCACCTGCTGAATTGCGTTCTGGCCGATATTGGCATCCAGTACGAGAATCACCTCATGCGGGCCGCTCGGTTCGGCTTTCTGAATCACGCGGCGGACTTTGGCGATTTCGTCCATCAAATGCATTTGTGTTGGCAAACGACCTGCCGTATCGGCCATGATCACGCTGATGTTGCGGGCGCGTGCAGCACTGATGGCATCGAATACTACAGCGGCTGGATCGGCTGACTCCTGGGCGATTACTGTGACGTTATTGCGCTCGCCCCACGCCACCAACTGTTCGCGAGCGGCGGCACGGAAGGTGTCACCGGCGGCGAGTAGCACGCTGTTGCCTTGCTGCTGGAAGTGATGCGCCAGCTTGCCAATCGAGGTGGTTTTCCCCGCGCCATTGACGCCTGCAATCATGACGATGAACGGTTTTGCTGTACTGACATCGAGGGGTTGCTCTAGCGGTGTAAGCAACGTGGTGAGCAGTTCGCTCAAGGCCCCACGGAGTTGATCCGCATCTTCCAGCTTGTCGCGCTTAACGCGGGCCTTGAGCTCGTCAAGCAGCCACTGGGTGGCGTCAATGCCGCAATCAGCCATGAGTAGGAGCGACTCCAGCTCTTCCAATAGAGCATCGTCAATCTTGCCGCGGCTGAAAAGCTCGCCCAGCGGCGTGTTGAGCGTGGCGCGGGTCTTAGCGAGGCCAGCCTTCAGCCGTTCGCCCCAGGAAGGTGTGCTGGCGGCTGCGGCCTGGGCTTCAGGCGAAGAATCTTTCTTGAGGAAACCAAACATGCGGCGAGATGTCCATGCAGTGCGCGCAAGGTATGATGCGCGGCTTGATACCTGATTTTATCAGAAGCGCCTGTTTGCCCTTTTTATCTGTGTACATATGCCTATGAAGCCACTTTCTCTGCTCGCGGCAATGACGTTCGGGCTGACCCTATCGCTCGCTGCGTCCGCCAACCCTTATGAGAAGCAACTGGCCAATGGCTTGCGCGTTATCGTCAAGGAAGATCACCGCGCCCCGACCGTGGTGAACATGGTCTGGTACCGCGCGGGTGCGATGGATGAAAAAGATGGTTACTCCGGTGTCGCCCATGCGCTGGAACACCTGATGTTCAAGGGGACGCGTAAGCTTAAGAGTGGCGAGTTCAACCGCATCGTTGCTGCGGCGGGAGGGAATGACAACGCCTTTACCAGCCGTGATTACACCGCCTACTTCCAGATCGTGCCGAAGCGCGCATTGGCCCGCATGATGGAGCTTGAGGCCGACCGCATGCAGAACCTCGCGTTTACCAAGGAAGAGTTCGCCAGTGAGATCAAGGTGGTCATGGAGGAGCGGCGTCTGCGCACCGAAGATAATCCTCATGCGCTGGTCTACGAAGCTTTAAATGCGGCCGCCTTCAAAGCGCACCCCTATCGTCGCCCTGTCATTGGCTGGATGGACGATCTTGAGAACATGACTTGGCAGGATGCAATGAACTGGTACCGCGACTGGTACACCCCGTCGAACGCGTATGTCGTGATCGTCGGTGACGTGAACAAGGATGAGGTGTTCAAGCTAGCCGAGAAATACTACGGTGGTATCAAGTCGCATGCCTTGCCGGTACGGAAGCCGCAGGTTGAACCGGAGCAAAAAGGCATCAAGCGTATTACGATCAAAGCACCATCCAGCCTGCCGTACATCGCCTTGGCCTGGAAGGTGCCCAAGCTCAAGGATGTCGAAAAAGACAGCGAACCGTATGCCTTACAGGTACTGGCGGCTGTGCTCGATGGTCATGATGCGGCGCGCTTCTCACGTAAGCTGGTTCGCGAGAGCAGCATTGCACATGCAGCGGGCGCTGGCTATGACGCCACGCTGCGCGGTGAAAGCCTGTTCATCATGGACGGACAGCCGGGCGAGGGCCGAACCGTGGCCGAACTGGAAGCGGCCTTGCGTGGCGAGTTGAAGCGCATTCAGGATCAAGGGGTCGATGAAGCCGAGCTGGCACGTGTGAAAGTGCAGTTGGTTGCAAGCCAAGTGTACAAACGCGACTCAATGATGGCGCAGGCCATGGAAATTGGTGGGACCGAAGCTGCAGGCTTCCACTGGCGTGACCTTGATCGCATGTTGGAGAAGCTCAAGGCAGTGACCGCCGATCAGGTGCAGACCGTTGCCAAAAAGTATTTCAGTGACGATGTGCTGACGGTGGCAGTACTCGATCCACAGCCGATTGATCCAAAGGCGGCCAAGAAGCCCGCCGTTCCGCTCAAGCATTAAGGGACAAGCATGAACCCCAAGCACGTTTTTCTTGCATTGACTTGCTCACTCCTGACGAGTCTCGCGACGCAGGCACACTCGGCAACAAAGATTGAGCACTGGACGACACCAAGTGGCGCACGTGTGTATTTTGTGGCTACCAACGCATTGCCTATCCTCGATCTGCAAATCGATATCCCGGCAGGGAGTGCCCAAGATCCCGCCAACAAGAGCGGCCTGGCATCGATGACACGCAGCCTCTTAGATGCAGGGGTTGCCGGGGCAGGTGTTGAGGCGCTAGACGAAGAGAAGATCGCTGGTCGTGTGGTTGATCTGGGTATTCGTGTCGGCGGCGGTGTCGATAGTGATCGCAGTAGCATCAGTCTGCGCACCTTGGTTGAGCCTGCGCAGCGCAATGGTGGATTGGCATTGCTGCGGAGCCTGTTGTCTTCGCCGAGCTTTCCGGCTGAAGTGCTGGCGCGCGAAAAGGCGCGCTCGATTGCTGCCATTCAGGAAGCGGAAACCCGCCCAGGCACGGTGCTCGGTAAGCGTTTTTCGGCTGCGCTGTATCCTGGTCATCCCTATGGTCGGACGGCCAGTGTTCACAGTGTTGCGGCGCTCTCACGTGATGATCTGGTGGCCTTTCACCGTAATAACTACAGTGCCCAAGGTGCTGTGATTTCAATGATCGGCGCCATCACGCGTGCCGAGGCTGAGGTGATTGCGGCAGACCTCTCTGCTGCACTGCCAAGTCGTGCAGCCGTAGCTCCGATCCCCCCTGTGCCAGCCCCTGCAGGCGAGGTTGTCCGTATTGCTCACCCTTCCGCCCAAGCTCACATTGCAGTCGGCATGCCGGCGGTCAAGCGCAGTGATCCGGAGTATTACGCGCTGTTGGTGGGTAACTACAGTCTCGGTGGCGGCGGCTTTGTGTCGCGGCTGATGAAGGAGGTGCGGGAGAAGCGTGGCTACGCTTATGACGTGCATTCTTACTTCGCACCACGAAAGCTCGAAGGTCCTTTCCAGATCGGTCTGCAGACGCGGACAGAACAAGCTGACGATGCATTGAAAGTCGTGCATGACGTGCTGGATGGGTATCTGCAGAAGGGGCCGACAGAGGCTGAGCTAAAAGCCGCCAAGCAATATTATGTTGATGGTCTGGCCTTACGCATCGACAGCAATGCCAAGCTGCTTGGCTATCTCTCGGCGATTGGCTTTTATGAACTGCCCTTGAATTTCATTGATGATTACCCGCGTCTCATTAATTCAGTCACGGCCGCGCAAGTTCGCGCTGCTTTTGCCAGCCGCGTGAAGAAAAATGGACTGGTGACGGTGATCGTCGGTCCTGATGCCAAGAAGTGAGCCCTGTCTGTGAGTCGAATTCGTATCACCGGCGGAACGCATCGCAGTCGCCTGATCCAGGTTGTTGATGTGGGCGGCCTACGACCGACGCCAGATCGTGTCCGAGAGACCCTGTTCAACTGGCTGGGGCAGGACCTCAGCGGATTACGCTGCCTGGACTTGTTTGCGGGCAGCGGTATTCTCGGTTTCGAGGCCGCATCGCGCGGGGCGGAAGAGGTCGTGCTGGTCGAACGTGACGCCAAGGCGCTGAGCGCCCTGAAAGGCCATCTGGCGGCACTGCAATTGCCGCAGGTGAGGGTGGTCAGCGGGGATGCGCTAAAATTCGCCGCGCAGCCTGTATTTGACCTGATCTTTCTTGACCCGCCGTATGGCAAAGGGTGGCTGGACAAAGTTGCGCCCTTGTTACCGCAATGGGTGGCACCAGAGGCCCTTCTATACGTTGAGGCCGAGCACCCGCTGGATGCCTTGGGTCCGTGGCAGGTCGTCCGTCGCGGTGATGCGGGGCAAGTGCATTTTCACTTGCTGGAACAGGCGTAGTATTGATCGAGCGAGTTGCCTTTGCTGTTGTACAGGCAACCGTATTTTGAGTGACTGACCCGGCACTTGCGTGCACACACCATGAGCAAAAACATCGCCGTCTATCCCGGAACTTTCGACCCGCTTACCAATGGTCATGAAGACTTGGTGCGGCGCGCAGCTAGTCTGTTCGGGCGGGTCATTGTTGGGATTGCCGAGAGCCGCAACAAGCGCCCTTTCTTTACGCTGGATGAGCGTGTCGCCATTGCCAAGGAGGTCCTCAAGGATCTCCCGCATGTCGAGGTCAAAGGATTTGACTGCCTACTCATGGACTTCATGCATCAAAACTCCGCTGAAGTCATTCTGCGTGGCCTGCGCGCCGTCTCCGACTTTGAGTATGAATTCCAGATGGCGGGCATGAACCGCAATCTGTACCCGGAAGTTGAAACCGTTTTTCTCACGCCGGGCGAGCAGTACATGTTTGTATCCGCGACCATGGTGCGTGAAATTGCCGCCTTCGGCGGGCCAGTGCATAAGTTTGTGCATCCGCACGTGGCGGCCTGCCTAGCCAAAAAGATGAGCGAGAGAAGCTGATATGTCGTTGATGATTACAGACGAGTGCATCAACTGCGACGTCTGCGAGCCCGAGTGTCCGAATAGCGCCATCTACCAGGGCGATGAAATTTACGAGATTGATCCGGGCAAATGCACGGAGTGTGTTGGCCACTTTGATACGCCCCAATGCCGCGAAGTCTGCCCGGTGGATTGCATCCCGAATGATCCTGATCGCGTCGAGAGTCAGGATCAACTGATGGCCAAGTACATCAAACTGGTCGGCGCCCCCACCAAGTGAGGTGTGAAGGTATGCACGGCCTGCTAATTATTTCTGGCAGATCGGGCAATAGAATGTCGCACGCTGTGCCTGTACCAAGCGTTTGATGGTTGTACCGCACACCCTGCAGGGCTGACCATCGCGTCCGTAGACAAAATACTCTTGTTGAAAGTAGCCTGAGCTGCCATCAGAGTGGATGAAGTCGCGCAAGCTGCTGCCGCCCTTGGCGATGGCTGCTTCAAGTGTGGCTTTGATTTCCGGTACCAGCCGCTCCAATCGTTGCAACGACACCTTGCCGGCAACCGTCTTGGGGTTGATGCGTGAGCGGAACAGGCTCTCCGAGGCATAGATGTTGCCGATCCCAACGACCAAGTGTCCATCCATCAGCGTTGGCTTGATGGGCGTCCCTCGCTTCTTGAGTGCTGCATGTAGCCAGCGTGCAGTAAATGACGCCTCCAGCGGTTCTGGGCCGAGTACATCCAGTAAGGGGTGACTGTCTTCGCCGTTTAGCCACAAGGCCGCACCGAAGCGACGCGGATCGCGCAGACGCAGCAACGTGTTACCAAATTCGATATCCAGATGGTCGTGCTTTTCTGGTGGAGTACCTGACGGCAGCAAGCGCAGGCTGCCACTCATACCCAGATGCATCAATAGTCGGCCGCTACCAAAATCCAGCAGCAGATACTTGGCGCGACGTGTAACCGACCGCAACACCCTGTCACATAACAGTACGTTCAGATTGGGCGGAATCGGGTAACGTAGCTTCGGGGTGCGCGCCACGACATTGGTGACGCGACGACCCGTCAGGTCCGGCGCAATACCCAAGCGGGTGACTTCAACTTCGGGGAGTTCGGGCATGATCAGAGAGGGCTTGGCGAACCTGCTAACATGCCCGTATTCTAACGATTCAATGATGATTGCTGCTGACATGAAACAGCGTTACCGCTCACCGCGTCTGTCCTCCCTGCTATCGACCCTGCTGCTGATTGCAGGCTGCCATGTCATGGCTGCGGAGAGCATCGCTGCACCGGCGAGTGAAAAAGAGACGATGACCGGTCTGACGCCGCAGATTCTTTATCAGTTCATGTTCGCCGAGGTGGCGGGTTCGCGCGGGCAAATTCCGCTGTCTGTCGCCGCCTATCTTGACCTTGCCCAGACCACGCGTGATCCGCGCCTGGCCCAGCGCGCAGCAGAGGTTGCATTGCATGCCCGTCAGTACGATTCGGCACTGGCAGCCACGCGTGTATGGGTTGAGGGTGAGCCCGAGTCGGCCGCTGCGCAGCAAATGGCGGTCACGCTGGCAGCGTCATTTGGTCGCCTTGATGAAGTGGCCGCCCATCTGTCACGTTCGCTAGCGCTCGACACTGAAAATGCTCCGGCCGCACTGATGCGCATTAATCGTCTGATGGCGCGGGTGCAAGACAAGACGGCCGCTTACAAGGTGGTTGAGGACGCAACCGTACCGTATTTGAAGTTACCGGAAGCGCACTTTGCACGTGCTCAGGCCGCCTATGCCGCCAAGGATTTTCCGCGCGCCCAGTCGGATATTGAAGCGGCTTTAAAGCTGCGCCCAGAATGGGAGTTTGCTGCCCTCTTTAAGGCCTTGCTGGTGCAGACAGAACCGCAACAAGTGATTGCGATTCTGGGGCCTTTTGTGCGTGCCAATCCGCAGGCGAGCGATGCGCGTCTGGGTCTTGCCAGAGCCCTTGTGTCCGAGCGACGTTTTGATGATGCGCTGGTCGAGTTCAAAAAGGTGCTGGAGGCACAGCCTGCAAATGCAGATGTGATCTATGCCGTCGGTTTGCTATCGCTACAGCTGCGTGACTACGATACGGCCGAAACCAATTTGCGTCGCCTGATCGATCTCAACTACCCGGAAAGCAATCTGGTGCGTACCTATCTTGGCCAGATTGCGGAAGACAAGAAGGACACCAAGGCGGCCATCGAGTGGTATGCGGGCGTGACGCCGGGCGCGCAGTATGTGTCTGCCCAGTCGCGTGCGGCACAGCTGACAGCCCGTATGGGCGATGTGAGCGGAGCGCGTACCCTACTGCAAAGATTGACTCCGACGGATGATGCCACCCGGACCCAACTGCGCCTCGCCGAGGCGCAGTTGTTGCGCGATGCGAATCGCAATGAAGAGGCTTATACCCTGCTGGACAAGGCCTTAACTGCCAAGCCGAATGACCCTGAACTGCTTTACGAGACCGGCCTTAGTGCAGATCGCCTGCGCAAGTTCGATGTGGCCGAGCGTTTGTGGCAGCGGCTGATCAAGCTAAAGCCTGACCATGCACACGCCTACAATGCACTGGGCTATTCCTTGGCTGACCGTGGCGTACGCCTTGATGAGGCGGAGCATTTGATCGACAAGGCGCTTCAGCTCCTACCGGATGACCCCTTCATTCTGGATAGCAAAGGTTGGGTGCTGTATCGCAAGGGCCAAAAGCAGGCGGCACTTGAGGTGCTGCAGAAGGCATTCAATCGTCGCCCGGATGCAGAGATTGCAGCCCATTTGGGTGAAGTGTTGTGGTCGCTGGGTCGCCAAGCTGAAGCACGAAAGGTGTGGGCCGACGCTGCACGGGAAACCCCGGATAACGAAGTGCTGATAGAGACGATCAAGAAGCATCAGCCTTGAAGTATCTGCTGCCATTCCTCGGTGCGCTGCTCTTAGGCAGTATCGCTTATGCCGATACTGGCTTTGCCCTGAGTGGCCGCATTTCGATTCGTCACCAAGATGCTGCCTATCATGGTGTCATCGATTGGCTGCACTCTGATCAGACAGATGAGCTGGTGCTGACGAGTCCCCTTGGGCAGGGCGTGGCGGAGCTGCGTCGCAACGGGGCGTCGGCCGTGCTGAGTCTTCCCAATGGCGAGCGCCATGAAGCCGCGACGCTGGAGGCCTTGGCTGCCCGGTTGTTTGGTACACCTCTGCCGTTGGCCGCATTGCCTGACTGGATGCGTGGCATTGCGCCCCAAGCCGAACGGAACGAGGCACGACAGCCGCGCCGCTTGGTTCTACCTGACTGGACCGTTGAATGGCTGCGTTATGACGAAGCCGGGCGGCCGCAATTACTCTCGCTCGAAAGCCCTGATCTTGCACTTCGCCTGCGTATTGATCGCTGGGATGAGGCACCGCTACGGAGTCAACCATGAAGGCCTGGCCAGCACCCGCCAAGCTTAATCTTTTTCTGCATGTGACTGGTCGCCGTGCGGATGGCTACCATTTGCTGCAAACCGTTTTCCGTTTCATTGATTACGGCGATACGCTCTATTTTACTGTTCGTGATGAGCCACTCGTTACGCACGCCAATCCCTTGCCGGGCGTGTTGCCTCAGCATGATCTGACGGTTCGCGCGGCGCGACTATTGCAAGCCCATACCGGCACGTCGCAAGGTGTTGAGATCCGTTTGGACAAACGCCTGCCGATGGGGGGCGGTTTGGGCGGTGGTAGCTCTGATGCTGCGACGACGCTGATTGCGTTGAACCAGTTATGGCAGACCGGCTTGAGTCGTGCGGAGCTGGAAGTCCTTGGTTTGCAGCTGGGGGCAGATGTCCCGATTTTTGTGCATGGTCACGCCGCATTTGCCGAGGGCGTTGGCGAGGCTTTCACCGACGTGCATTTGCTACCCAGTAGCTATCTAGTTTTGATCCCCCCCGTCAGTGTCCCAACGCCCGCCATTTTCAGCAGCCCAGATTTGTGCCGCAGTACGCCTGTTATTTCACCGAGCGATTGGTCTGCAGGACAGGGGCGCAATGATCTGGAGCCCATTGCAGTGCAGCTATACCCAGAGGTGGGCGCTTATCTCGACTTGCTGCGCCCATATGGGGTGGCGCGTATGAGCGGTTCTGGCGCCTGTGTCTTTGTCGAGTTTGCCGATGCCAAGGCGGCGCAAGCTGCGCTCGAACAGTTGCCAACGCATGTGCGTGGATTCGTGGCTGACGGATTAGATCAACACCCCTTGCAGGATTGCTTGACTTAATCTGAATTGCACTGGATAATTCGCGTCCTTTCGGCGGTACCAGTTTGTGGTGCAGCTGATTGTTGGGGAGTCGCCAAGCTGGTTAAGGCACCGGATTTTGATTCCGGCATGCGAAGGTTCGAATCCTTCTTCCCCAGCCACAGAATTCATGCCGCGGGCAGATGACTCATCTGTCCGCTTTTGCTTTTTCAGAATCGTTTTGTCGCGAGACGCAAATGGCCTACGACAGCTTGATGGTATTCACCGGCAACGCCAACCCCAAATTGGCGGCTGATGTAGCCAAGCGCCTGAACATGTCGCTCGGGCGCGCCACCGTTGGCCGCTTCTCGGATGGCGAGGTCAATGTTGAGTTGCTAGAGCATGTGCGCGGTCGCGACGTGTTCGTCCTGCAATCTACCTGCGAGCCGACCAACGACAGCCTGATGGAGCTGATGGTGCTGGTAGATGCGCTCAAGCGCGCCTCAGCGGGCCGGATTACCGCCGCCATCCCTTACTTTGGTTATGCCCGTCAGGACCGCCGTCCGCGCTCCGCACGTGTGGCTATTACCGCCAAGGTGGTTGCCAATATGCTGCAATCCGTTGGCGTTGATCGTGTGCTGACCGTTGATTTGCACGCCGACCAAATTCAGGGCTTCTTCGATATTCCTGTCGATAACGTCTACGCCACACCGATTCTGCTGGGCGACATCTGGAAACAACGCTACGACAACCTACTGGTGGTGTCGCCAGATGTGGGTGGCGTGGTCCGTGCCCGTGCGTTGGCTAAGCGTCTTGAGTCAGATCTGGCCATTATCGACAAGCGTCGCCCCAAGGCGAATGTGTCGGAAGTGATGAACATCATCGGTGATGTTGAGGGCCGCACCTGCGTCATCATGGATGACATGGTGGATACCGCAGGCACCTTGTGCAAGGCGGCTCAGGCACTCAAGGATCATGGTGCCTCCAAGGTGCTGGCCTACTGTACACACCCGGTGTTGTCGGGTAGCGCGATTGAGCGCATTAAGGAGTCGTCGCTGGATGAGCTGGTTGTCACCGACACCATCCCGCTGCGTGAAGACGCCAAGGCCTGCGGAAAGATTCGTCAACTGTCGATTGCCGAATTGCTGGCAGAGACCATGCTGCGCATCTCGACCGAGTCTTCCGTATCTTCTCTGTTCATGGATTAAGTAAGCAAGGGGATCTCGGTCCCCTTGGATCCCGCAGCAAGCAAATCAAATAGTTGCTTGCCCAATAGCGGGTTGTCGTTGCTAGTGAATCCGGAAGGTTTTCTTCCGAACCCTTCGCGATAAGCGAAGGTCTTTAACCCCCGGTCTGGTCGCGGATCGGGTAATTTGGAGTTGTAAAATGTCTATTGAATTCAACGCAACTAAGCGTACCCTGCAGGGCACCGGAGCGAGCCGCCGCCTGCGTCACGCTGGTCGTTTCCCCGGTATCGTCTACGGTGGAACCCAGGCGCCGCAAGCAGTCGAGTTTGACCACAATGAACTGTTCCACCTGCTGCGTCAGGAAGCTTTTCATTCGTCAGTGCTGACCATCAACCTCGATGGCGCCAAGGAAACCGTGATTCTGCGCGATGTGCAACGTCACCCCTTCCGCCCGCTGGTTCTGCACATCGATCTGCAACGCGTCGATGCTACCCACAAGATCCACACCAAGATTCCGTTCCACTTCGTGAACGCTGACATCGCCCCTGGCGTCAAGCTGAACGGCGGCATCATCTCGCACGTGCTGAACGAGCTCGACGTGAAGTGCCTGCCAGGCAACCTGCCTGAGTTCATTGAAGTTGACCTCAAGGATTTGGATGTTGGTCACTCGATCCACGTTTCGCAGATCAAGCTGCCGAACGGTGTTGAGGCTAATCTGCACAAGGGTGAAGACCCCGTCGTTGCCGCTATCGCCATCCCGCGTGGTGCTGTGGCTGACGAAGCTGCCGCAACTGGCGCAGCAGCAGACAAGAAGTAAATGTACCGATGACGCAATCTTCTTTGCGTCTCATCGTCGGCCTCGGGAACCCCGGGGCCGAATACTCCGAAACCCGGCATAACGCCGGGTTTTGGTTTTGTGAGCAGCTCGCACGCGAACTTTCAATCAATCTCAGCCCTGAAAGCCGCTTTCATGGCATCGCGGGTAACGGCCGCAGTCAAGGTGTCTGGATCCTACTGCCGCAAACCTTCATGAACCGCTCCGGCCTCTCGGTGCGTGCTTTAGCCCAGTTCTACAAGATCGAACCACAGGAAATTCTGGTGGTGCATGATGAGCTCGATATTCCCCCGGGACAGTTGCGCCTCAAGTTCGGTGGGGGCTCCGGTGGTCACAACGGGCTGAAGGACATCACTGCCCATCTGGGGACGCAGGATTACTGGCGGCTGCGCATCGGCGTGGGTCATCCAGGTGACCGCAACGAAGTCGTCAATTTTGTTTTAAAGCCACCACGCCGCGAAGAACAGGAGGCTATTGATGCCGCCCTGGACCGCGCCTTGCTTGCATGGCCCCAATTGCATCGCGCGGAATTTACCGCCGCAATGCAAAAACTCAATAATCGAAACTAATAAGCCAGCTACGGGGCACCTTTCTTGGCGCTAGGTGAAGTGGCGTTGTTGGCTGTTCATAACGAAAACACAATATGTGGGTGAGGAGTCGGGTATGATAATCGTGAAAGATAAAATACCGGGGTTTCATTTGTCTGTTTTTGGGATTTTTCGTTGTGTGATTCTGCCGACCTTCCTATCGGGTGTGACCTCTGTTAATTGCGCGGCTGCTCCTGACCTTTTGACTGAAGAGGGTTATTTGGGGGAATTGCCAGTGGTCTTGTCAGTGACTCGTCTTGCTCAGTCTTTGGCGGACACCCCCGCCGCGGTCACGATCATTGATCGCGACATCATCCGTCGCTCTGGCGCACGGCGTGTCTCCGAGTTGCTGCGGCTTGTCCCCGGCTTCCTTGTGTCTGGATGGAATGGAGGGAATGACATCGTTCAGTACCACGCGAAGCTGGATGAAACGGGCTCACGACTTCAGGTTTTTATTGATGGCCGCTCTGTGTATTCCTCTCTCAACTCGGGTGGGAGCAGTCGTAGTTTGTCTGCGCTCGTCATGGAAGATATTGAGCGTATCGAAGTTCTGCGGGGCTCTAATTCCGCTGCTCATGGCGCAAACGCGTTTCTCGGGGTCATCAATATCGTTACACGTAACAGTGCAGATACGCACGGCACGATGCTTTCGGTGACACGTGGTGATCACGGAATTAGTGATCAAGTTATTCGACATGGCTGGGGAAGTGCAGAGGCTAGTTACCGCATTACCGCATCGCGCCGTGCGGATAACGGCTATGAGATGGTCAAAGCATTCCCTACGACCAACCCCTTGCCTAGCGACAATAATGCGCTGAACCAGATGAACTTCAGGGGGGATTTGCGCCCTTCCAATACTGACGAAGTACAGTTCATGGTCGGTGGCAGTAAGCACTCGACTGACGAGGGTGATGGGACTGTCGGAAACCGTCCGCGGACCGCGTACAACAACTCAGCTTATGCGCAGGTTCGGTTTAACCGGCAACTGTCTGATGTTGAGTCGGTGAGCATGTCAGGCAGTTTTGATGAAGAGGAATACAAAGACACATTCTTGTACGGCAATCCTGCCTTGCCTGCGATGGTTGATACAGGTGGTAAGGGGCGGCGTTACCAATTCGAGCTCAGTAAAACTCGGCAGCATGACAGTACGCTCCGCAGTGTATGGGGTGTGAGTTGGCGTGAAGATAGTGCGCAATCAAAGCCACTTTTCAATCGTAGTGATTGGCTTACTACGCGAATGGCACGCTTGTTTGGCAATGTTGAGTGGCGTTTCAGTCCTCAGTGGCTTTTGAACGTTGGGGGGATGTTCGAAAACCATAGCCACATCGGTAGCAATCTTGCTCCGCGTGTGATGCTTAACTTTCAGCCTCACCCAGAACACACTCTACGCGTGGGTACCACGCGTGCGACTCGAGCACCTAGCCTTTTTGAGAGCTTCGGGGATACACGCTTCTTCAATATTAATACCGGTGCCTTGCTCGCTAATACAACCAAGGCCAGTGGCAATGCTGATGCAGAAACCATCACATCATTTGAGCTTGGTTATCTGGGGGAGTTTAGAAGTCTTGGTTTGACAGCGGATGTGAGGGCTTTTGACGAAAAGCTGGAAGGTCTACTTTCTCGGCGTCAGACGGGGCCGTCGGCCCTATTTGCAAGAAATGACTATTTCAATGTGATCGACTACAAGATTCATGGCGTCGAATACCAACTTAATTGGCGTCCAAACACTGGCACACGCATCCTTTTTAGCCAAGCACGGACGCACATTAAGTCTGATGATCAGCAAGATTTTAACTTCCGGGCACCGCGAAATAGCTATTCAGTCGCGTGGTTTCAGGCATTACCCGGGCAGTTCGATTTTGGCCTGATCCATACCTATCTGAGTAGCACGAGTTTCCGCGGCATAAGCGAAATGCTTCCCTCGCAGGGCACAACAGATATCCGTTTGGCGCGTGCGTTCAGAATCGGCGCAACTCGCGCTGAGTTCTCAGTGACAACCCAGAGCGTTTCTGGCAGCTACTACGGCTTTATTACGCCAACTTCGAGCTTGCCGATTGTGCCTCTCATACCGCGACGCACCTTCGCCACTTTGCGACTGGAATTCTAAACTTTGAACACTCGCTGTATCCGATATGCTTTCCGCTTGCTAGCTGCCTGTTGGCTGGCCGGAGTCATGTCGACAACAGCCTGGGCTTCTGTTTTGATTGCGGTCAGCGAAGGCAGTCGTGACTATGCCGAAGCGGCAGAAACGATTCGTGTCCAACTTCAGCAGGCAGATGCCTCGATTGAGGTGAGCGTTAAGCCGTGGAGTGAAGTGGCGCAGGGGGTAGCCTCGCAGGTGCGCGTTGTGGTCACATTGGGTAGCCCTGCGTATATCGGGTTAGCTGATGCTGCGGTCACGGGACGTTTAGGACGCCTTCCTGTGGTGGCCGCAATGCTGCCTCGAAATGTATTTGAGGCACAACGTCGTCGCATGTCATCCCCAACCACAGCAGTAGTGCTGGATCAGCCGCTGGTTCGCCAAATGGCATTGTTGAGGTATGCTTTTCCTCATTTGCGCCGCGTTGGCGTATTGCTTGGACCAGATTCTCAGCAACATCAGGCAGGAATCGAGAAGGCTGCAGCTGATCAAACTTTGCAGCTTGGTCTTTTTAAAGTAGAGACCGCTGCAAAGTTGTATCCCGCCTTGCAGCGCTTATTGGATGAAAGCGAAATCTTGCTGGTGCTTCCTGATGCGATTGTTTACAACGGAGGAACCATCCAGAATGTCTTGCTGGCGGCCTATCGACAGAAGGTACCTTTGATGGGCTTTTCACCAGCCTACGTTCGCGCAGGGGCTCTCCTAGCGCTTTATTCAACACCGCCACAGATTGGTGTCCAGACAGCGCGTATCGCACGCAGTCTTCTGAATGGTTCCGCGCTCCCTGCAGTGCAGTCCCCGACAGATTTTGTGGTTGAAGTGAATGCCAATGTGGCACGGTCATTAGGCTATCGCTTGAGTGAGGACGCTTTGCGCATACAACTCCTGAATCGGGAGGGGCTGTGAAGGATCTGAGCTTTCGCAATCACATGCTGATGCTGGCACTTGTGCCGGCAATTCTTGTTGCCACATTGTTGTCGGTGATTTACGTCAGCTGGAATTTTCACGAAGTCGAGGTTGCACTCAAGGAGCGTGGCCGCGCTATTGCACGGCAACTAGGTACGGCTGCGGAGTACGGTATTTTTTCGGGTAGCCGTGATGCCTTGCGCAGCTTAGCCGAGGCGGCGCAAAAGGGGGATGCTGAAATCCTAGCAGTCACCATTCTTGGAGAGCGAGGTCAGGTCCTGACGCGTGTCGGCGACAGCAGTTATATTCCGCTGGCGTTGAGCGAAAGTGAATACAACATCGAAAAAGAGGATCGAATCATCTTGGTGGTTCCTATCAGCCGCACTGTTTTACCGGTTGACGATATCTACAGCGCGCAGGAGCCATCGGCACGGGGAAATTCAGTAGTTTCTTGCTATGTTGTAATGGATGTGTCGCGTCAGCGCTTGGTTGAAACCCGCAATACGCAGATGTTGATCGGATTGGATATTGCGATTGGTGGTTTGTTGCTGGGCGTGTGGCTGGCATTGCGTATGGCGCGTGGGATTACGCGCCCTTTGAGCCATATCACTGATGTAGTTGAGCGGATCGGTCGTGGCGAGCTGGGCGCACGCGTTGATGTAGAGGCGGTTAAAACGCTGCAGTCACTCGGCAATAACATTAATGCCATGGCTGAGCGCGTGACCTTGGCCCATGGAGAGTTGCAGCAAAAAGTAGCTCAAGCAACAGACGAGTTACGTCGCCGCAAGGAGGAAGCTGAGCTACTGGCCCGCATGGATTCGCTGACAGGCATTCCGAACCGTCGTGCCTTCATGCAGTCGGCAGAGCAAGAGGTTTTGCGCGCACAGCGTTACGGCAGCTCACTCACGGTTGCCGTGCTTGATCTTGACCATTTCAAGAGCATCAATGACACCTTCGGTCATGCGACGGGTGATCAGGTGTTGATCAACCGGGCGAACTTGCTCACGGCAACGGTAAGAGAGGTCGATGTCGTTGGACGCTTGGGTGGCGAAGAGTTCGCCATTCTGATGCCGGGGACGCCGCTGCCTGAGGCTATTCAAGCCATTGAACGGATTCGCCAAGCCTTTGAGCAAAGTCCGGTGAGCTGTAATGAGCAACTGGTAAGTGCAACTGCCAGCTTTGGTGTTGCTGAATACCCTGGCGCTGATCCGACTGTGGATGGTTTGTTGGCTAAAGCGGATGGAGCGTTATACCTTGCCAAAGCGCGGGGCCGTAACCGGGTTGAAACGCCTGCCCAAAAAATTATCGATGGCATCTAAACGATTTCAGCTTCGGTAAGCTGCTCTAAACCACGCTGAAAACTGCTAATTCCCGGGGTTTTTACAAAGATGCAGGGTTTGCCGGTGCGCTTGCAGAAGTCTTTTACGCGCCAATATGCGTTGTGATTTATGCAACCGGTTTGGCAGATCACGGCATCTGCGGCTGCAAGTGATGGCTCAAGTTGTGCGAGATTTTCTTCCATGCCCCCATCGTGGTGAGAAAAATGGCCGCCCTGATCTTCAACCAATTGCCTGTAAAAGCCGATAACGCCCGGACGACCTCCAATACACAGTACTTGTTTGCCTGATAGCTGACACGCTGTCTTGTTTTGGCAGCGGGTGTTGTGGTCATTAAGTGCCGCGGGTGCAGGACTGGGTAAGGCAGCATCTCGCACCCGCTCAGTATTGAGGCGCAGATATTGGCGCTGCCAATGTTCAGCTTGCGCTTCGTGGGTTCGCAGTTGAGCACGCAAAGCGACGCATTGCGCTTCAGCGGTTTTGGCCCGCTTAGCGAGGCGCTCCCTATCCTGAATATCTGGGAAGTCCTGCTGGGCGTGATTGACCGCCTCCTGTAGTGCCGCCAGCCGGGCTTGCAAGCCGCTGCGCTCACTTTGCAGTGCAGCAACCTCGTGGCGAAGTTGCGATATTTCATTGACGCGTTGATCGCGAGCGGCACTTGTCCGTTGTTGTGCACTCGCTAGTTCGCGGAGCAGCGTCGAATTTTCGCGTTGAAGGGTATGTAGTGCAAGGTGTTCATGGCGCCGTGCACTGCCAACTTGGTGCTGCAGCATATGTAGCTCGCCATAAATTGCATCTTCAAGCCCCTCATCGCACTGTGGATGGCTCAGGATCGCCCATAGGACATTGGCAACATCACCGCTGCAGACAGCAGTTCGCCAGCGAATGGCTAGCTCTGTCTGCGTCCGTAGCTCTCGGAATTGAGCAATGCTCAGTGAATAGCGTTTTTCCAACGCTTTATGCAGAAACTCACTCACGCTGCAGCGGCTGGCACATGCTTGTACCGTGCTGCGATGCAATTCGAAATCAGAAATGAGATTAGGGACTTTGACAAGGCGGCTGATCAAGCGGCGTAATTCATTCACTTCAAAGCACACCCCAACCAGATGGCAATGGTGCTTGTGGGTGATTTCCCAGAGGCGTTTCCGCCGCGAGCTACACTTAGTCGATGCTGCACTTTGGCTTCCAAGTAAAGACATCATCTCACTCCAATTTTCTATTTGATAATTATTCTCATTTGGTAGTGGTGTGTCAAGCAAAGGTGGAGCGAAAATAGCTAAAGTAAAAACCTAAACAGGGGAAATACCTGTCTCTTGCGGTCAAGATGCGAGGAAGCATGCCGAGGCCAGATCTGGGGGTGGTCGGATTCCTCCCCTGGCCCAGCATGGTGGGCGGCGATTGCTTTGCATACAAGGCAATCGCACATGACGAAGCGGGGATTCAGGAAGGACGTGACAACATGAAATTGCCGATGCCCTGATGGAAAAGCAGGCGACCTTCCCAGCGTTTGCAGAGCGCTCTGGTGATGCCAGCGACGACACCGAGGAAAGACGCGACTACATTAATCAAGCAGGGATTACATCGTAGCGGCGTAATCCCACCCGGTTCATTTGCGCGTCTTTGCCTTCTTCGCGAGTGGCTGCTGTGCGAGTACCTTGGCCAGATAGTGGCCAGTGTGGCTGAGCGTATTGGCGGCCACATCCTCGGGGCTGCCAGTTGCGATAATGCGTCCACCGCCGTCACCACCCTCAGGCCCCAGATCAATCAGCCAGTCCGCGGTCTTGATCACATCCAGATTGTGCTCAATCACAACCACTGTGTTGCCATCATTGCGCAAGCGATGCAGCACGGCCAACAGCATCTCGATATCTTGGAAATGCAGACCCGTGGTTGGCTCATCAAGGATGTAGAGGGTGCGCCCCGTATCGCGCTTGGAGAGTTCCAGCGCCAGCTTGACACGTTGTGCCTCACCACCGGATAGCGTGGTGGCTGACTGCCCTAGCGTGATGTAGGACAGACCCACATCAACGAGTGTTTGTAGCTTGCGTGCGACCACTGGCACGGCATCGAAGAACTCGCGTGCCTGTTCCACCGTCATTTGCAACACTTCGTGGATGGTCTTGCCCTTGTAGCGAATTTCCAGCGTCTCGCGGTTGTAGCGCTTGCCGTGGCAGACGTCGCACGGTACAAAGATGTCGGGCAGAAAGTGCATTTCCACCTTGATCATGCCGTCGCCCTGACAGGCTTCGCAGCGCCCGCCCTTGACGTTGAAGCTGAAGCGCCCCGGCCCATAGCCACGTTCGCGGGCAGCCGGTACGCCGGCATACAGCTCACGAATCGGCGTCAGGATGCCGGTGTAGGTGGCGGGGTTGGAGCGCGGTGTGCGGCCAATGGGTGATTGATCAACGCTGATGACCTTGTCGAAATACTCAAGGCCCAGAATCGCATCATGTACTGCCGGCTCGGTAGATGAACCGTATAGATGGCGCGCGGCGGCAGCATACAAGGTGTCGTTAATCAGCGTCGACTTGCCTGAGCCTGACACGCCAGTGATGCAGGTGAGCAGCCCAACCGGCAGGCTCATGTTCACCTGCTTGAGGTTGTTGCCACTGGCGTTGTGAATCACCAGTTGACGTTCCGGATCGGGGGCTGTGCGTTTCTGCGGTACGGCAATGCTGCGGCGGCCAGACAGATAGGCGCCTGTGAGCGATTCGGGGTCAGCAGTAACTTCGGCCGGGGTGCCGTGGGAGATGATGCGACCCCCATGCTCGCCGGCGCCGGGGCCGATATCCACCACGTAGTCGGCGGTCTCAATGGCTTCCTGGTCGTGCTCAACCACGATCACGGTATTGCCCAGATCGCGCAAGCTGGTCAGCGTTTCGAGCAGGCGCGTGTTGTCGCGTTGATGCAGGCCGATGGAGGGCTCGTCCAGCACATACATCACACCTGTAAGGCCCGAACCGATCTGCGAGGCCAGACGAATCCGTTGTGCTTCTCCACCCGAGAGGGTTTCGGCCGAACGATCCAGCGACAGGTAATCCAAACCGACGTTGATCAGGAACGACAGGCGACTGGTGATTTCTTTGACGATCTTTTCTGCAACCTGGGCACGGTGGCCTTCCATCTTGAGCAGGTTGAAGTAGTCACGTGTGTTGAGCAGGGAGAGATGGCTGATCTCGGCAATGTTCTTGTCACCGATCAGCACATGCCGCGCTTCACGGCGCAGACGTGTGCCTACACACTCCGGGCAAGGTTTGTGGTTGAGGTACTTGGACAGCTCCTCGCGCACCATGACCGAATCGGTTTCCTTGTAGCGGCGCTCCAAACTGGGCACGATGCCCTCAAACGCATGTGTCTTGTCTACACGGGTGCCACGCTCGTTGAGGTAGCGGAAGCGAATTTGCTCCTTGCCCGAGCCGTGCAGCATGATCTGCTGAGCTTCTGCGGGCAGCTCTTCAAATGGTAGGCTGACATCAAAGCCGTAGTGGGCTGCTAGGCTTTCCACCATCTGGAAATAAAACTGATTGCGCCTATCCCAGCCCTTGATCGCGCCAGCGGCCAAAGATAAATGCGGGTAGGCAACGACGCGCGATGGGTCAAAGAACTGAATTTGACCCAGACCATCGCAGGTCGGGCAGGCACCCATTGGATTGTTGAAGGAAAACAGTCGTGGCTCCAGCTCCGGTAGCGAATAGCTGCACACCGGGCAGGCGAACTTGGCCGAGAACAGATGCTCGTTACCGCTGTCCATTTCCACGGCGATGGCGCGACCTTCGGCATGGGTGAGGGCGGTTTCAAACGATTCCGCCAGACGCTGGCGTTGATCAGCGCGTACCTTGAGGCGATCTACCACGACATCGACGCTGTGCTTCTGAGTCTTCGTCAGTTTGGGGACCGCGTCGATTTCATAGACTTTGCCATCCACACGCAGACGTACAAAGCCCTGTGCGCGCAATTCGGTGAATAGATCGACCTGCTCGCCTTTGCGCCCGGATACGACCGGCGCCAAGATCAGCAGTTTGGTGTCTTCAGGCAAGGCCAGCACGTGATCGACCATCTGCGCCACGCTCATAGCGGCGAGCGGCTGCGCGTGCTCCGGGCAATGCGGGGTGCCGGCGCGGGCATACAACAGGCGCAGGTAGTCGTGAATTTCAGTGACCGTGCCCACCGTCGAGCGTGGATTGTGACTAGTGGCTTTTTGCTCGATGGAGATTGCCGGCGACAGGCCTTCAATCAGATCGACATCCGGCTTCTCCATCAGTTGCAGGAACTGGCGCGCATACGCCGACAGCGACTCGACATAGCGGCGTTGCCCTTCGGCATACAGTGTGTCGAAAGCCAGCGAAGATTTGCCGGAGCCGGATAGGCCGGTGATCACGGTCAGCTGGTCGCGGGGGAGGTCGAGATTGACGTTCTTGAGGTTGTGCGTGCGTGCGCCGCGTATCCTGATGTATTCCATGATGCCTATGCTTGAAGCCGGGTGCGTTGGGTCGGGGCAATCCGCTAATATAACCCCTCTCGCGTTACAAACCCAGCGCGCCGTATAATGCGCCTTTGAGACCCGCCTGACGCTGTATATCCCGTGCTGCCCCCTAACCCCGATTCCATGACGCGTGACGAGAAGCGCGCCGGCGCCTCGCTGGCAGCGATCTTTGCCCTGCGTATGCTCGGGCTGTTCCTGATCCTGCCTGTCTTTGCCATCCATGCGCAGACTATTCCCGGGGGTGACAACCTCACGCTGGTGGGTATTGCGCTGGGCGCCTATGGCCTGACCCAGGCCATTTTCCAAATCCCCTTCGGCATGGCCTCAGACGCTTTTGGCCGCAAGCGCGTCATCATTATCGGCCTGCTGCTGTTTGCTTTTGGCTCTGCCGTGGCCGCCTTGTCCACCGATATTTGGGGCACATTGCTCGGCCGTGTTTTGCAAGGTGCAGGCGCTATCTCGGCTGCCGTGACCGCCTTGGCAGCTGATTTGACGCGCGAGCAGCACCGTACCAAGGTCATGGCCGCGATTGGTTCATCCATCGGGCTGGTGTTCGCGCTGTCGCTGGTGGGTGCACCCTTGCTTTATGCCCATATTGGCATGAGCGGTATTTTTTGGCTGACAGCTATTCTGGCGGTTGGCGCAATTGGTCTGGTGACCCATGTGGTTCCCGAGCCGCCCCCGCCACAGCCCGGTCCCAAGGTGCCCTTCCGCGAGGTACTGCTGAATACGCAGTTACTGCGCCTGAATTTCGGCATTTTTACCTTACATACGGTGCAAATGGCCATGTTTGTGGTCGTCCCCAGTCTGTTGATGGCTAGCGGCGGGCTCGCCTTGGCTGACCATTGGAAGGTGTATCTACCGGCCGTGCTGGCCTCTTTCGTACTGATGGTGCCGGCAATCATCGTGGCCGAGAAGTACAACAAGATTCAACCGGTTTTCCTGATTGCCATCAGCCTGTTGCTCGCCACCTTGCTGCTGCTGTGGCTGGAGGGTATGCACTTTGCGGTCGTTGCCGGCGGTTTGCTTAGTTTTTTCGTGGCTTTCAATATTCTTGAAGCCATGCTGCCCTCCATGATTTCACGCGTGGCACCGGCACGGGCTAAGGGCGCGGCCTTGGGTGTGTATAACACCACGCAGGCGTTTGGGCTGTTTTTGGGCGGCGCACTGGGTGGCTGGCTGGCCAAGCATTACGATGCCGGCATGGTGTTTGTTGCGGGTGCGGCAATGGTCGTCCTGTGGCTGGCAGCTGCCGCCACTATGGCACCTATTCCGTTGCGGCGGACCCCAGCGGCGCCATCTGCGCATGGCATACTAGACAATCAATAAATATCAGGAGATATAGGGATGGCTTCGGTCAATAAAGTGATTCTTGTCGGCAATCTGGGCGCAGACCCCGAGTCGCGCTTCATGCCGAATGGCGATGCCGTCTGCAATGTCCGTCTGGCAACAACGGAAAGCTGGAAGGACAAGGCCAGCGGTGAAAAGCGCGAAATCACCGAGTGGCACCGTGTGGTTTTCTATCGCCGCCTAGCCGAAATTGCCTCGCAGTACCTGAAGAAGGGAACTCCGGTCTATGTCGAGGGTCGTATCCGTACCCGTAAGTGGCAGGATAAGGAAGGCCAGGAGCGTTACACCACTGAAATCGAAGCGACTGAAATGCAGATGCTGGGTCGTCGTGAAGGCATGGGCGATGCCCCGCGCGAAGGTGGCAGCAGCTACGGCGGCGCCAGCAGTGGTGGCAGTTATGGCGGTGGTTCCAGCGCCGGTGGCGGTAGTGCCCCACGCAAGCCCGCCGGCAACAGCAATCCGGGCGATTTCGAGGACGATATCCCGTTCTAAGTCAATATTTCCCCCTGTGGATTGGCAGGCGAAAAGCTTGACAGTGCAGATGGGGGAGCACTAGTATAGAAAGTCTCCGGACCGGCCTCGGCCGTGAAGGGATAAAAACGGATGGGCAGGCTCATGTCTGCACCAACCACCTGAGGAGTTAAAGGTGGAGTTCACTTCCTGAACGCATCCCTGCGGACAACAGCTTCAGGAACCAAGTTAAACGATTGATAAGGAAATTACCGATCATGAGTAACAAACCGCTCGAAGGCATCAAGATCATCGACTTCACCCACGTGCAAGCCGGCCCGGCCTGTACCCAGTTGCTGGCATGGTTCGGCGCTGACGTGATCAAGGTCGAGCGTCCCGGCTCCGGCGACGTGACCCGTTCACAACTGCGTGACATCCCTGATCAAGACGCGCTGTACTTCACGATGCTGAACAGCAATAAGCGCTCTCTGACCCTGGACACCAAGACCCAAGCGGGTAAGGAAGTTCTGGAAAAGCTGATCAAAGACTCGGATGTCATGGTCGAAAACTTCGGCCCAGGCGCACTGGACCGTATGGGCTTCTCCTGGGAACGCATTCAAGAACTGAACCCAAAGATGATCCTGGCTTCGGTCAAGGGCTTCTCTGACGGTCACCACTACGAAGACCTGAAGGTCTACGAAAACGTGGCTCAATGTGCTGGCGGCGCAGCCTCCACCACCGGTTTCTGGGATGGCCCTCCGACCGTTTCCGCAGCCGCTCTGGGCGATTCGAACACCGGTATGCACCTCGCCATCGGCATTCTGACCGCTCTGATGGGCCGTCAAAAGACCGGTAAGGGCCAAAAGGTTGCTTGCTCGATGCAAGATGCCGTGCTGAATCTGTGCCGCGTTAAGCTGCGCGACCAGCAACGTCTGGACAAGATCGGCTACTTGGAAGAGTACCCACAGTACCCGCACGGTAAGTTCTCCGACGTCGTGCCGCGTGGTGGTAACGCCGGCGGTGGCGGCCAACCTGGTTGGGTTCTGAAGTGTAAGGGCTGGGAAACCGACCCGAACGCCTACATCTACTTCACCATCCAAGGTCATGCTTGGGAACCAATCTGCCGCCTGCTAGGGAAGCCGGAATGGATTGAAGATCCTGCCTACAACACCCCGCGTGCTCGCCAGGACAAGATCTTTGATATTTTCGCTACCATTGAAGCTTGGCTGGCCGACAAGACCAAGTTTGAAGCTGTGGATATCATCCGCACGTTCGACATTCCGTGCGCCCCAGTTCTGACCATGAAGGAAATCGCCAACGACAAGTCGCTGCGCGAATCCGGTTCGATCGTTGAAGTTGAGCACAAGGCCCGTGGCGAGAAGTACCTCACCGTTGGCTCGCCGATCAAGTTCTCCGACATGAAGCCAGAAATCAAGGCATCCCCGCTGCTGGGCGAGCACACCGATGAAGTTCTGAAGGAACTCGGTTACTCGGCTGACCAGATCAAGGCCATGCACGAAGCCAAGGCTGTCTAAACAACACCCCAGCTAACTGCTTAAAACGGCGCCTTCGGGCGCCGTTTTTTATTGGCCGGCTAGGCTTGTTGCTGAATTTGCTCAAGCCGCGTTTTACACTAGACAAAATCTCACCGCACATTGTGGAGCCGCAAATCCGATGACTGCTTCAAAACGCACCGAGCTCATGCGCAAACTACGTTTGCGCCAGTTTTCTCTGCGCGATATCTTGGCGATTGGTGTGCCAGCATTGCTTGTCATCGCCCTTGGGTTTTATGTTGCTGCACAGTTCATCCGCCCGGCACCGCCCAGTCAGCTTGTCTTGAGCAGCGGAAGCCCTGGTGGGTCGTACGAGAGTTATGCGTTGCGCTACAAGGATGTGTTGGCGCGCTATGGCATTGAGTTAATCCTCAAGCCTTCCGCCGGAGCGATTGAAAACCTTGCACGCTTGCGCAGCAATGAGGTGGAAGCGGCGTTTATTCAGGCAGGCAGTGCGCAGGCTGGCGAGGAGGAGAGCATCCTTTCTCTTGGCAATCTGTACTATGAGCCTCTGTGGATTTTTTATCGTACAGAGGCAGAGCAGCCTGCCGTCACGCGTTTGAGCGATCTGCGGGGCAAACGCATCGCCATTGGTGCACCCGGGAGCGGCACACGACATTTGGCGCTGGAGTTACTACATGCCAATGGCGTGAATGCCGACAACAGCCGTTTGTTGCCGCAGAGCGGGATCGAGGTCGCAGAAAAGCTCCGTATCGGGCGCCTTGATGCCGCTATGGTTGTCGGTACACCAACCTCTGCCGTCGTTTGGCAGTTGCTCTACACCCCTGGCGTGCGTTTGGTTAGCCTTACTGAGGCAGAGGCCTATACGCGGCGCTTCCCGTATCTCTCGCGCGTTGTCTTGCCGGCAGGAAGCATTGATTTCATCAATCATTTGCCGGCGCGCGATGTTGAGTTGGTCGCACCTGCCGCAACGCTGGCGGTGAATGAGGACTTACACCCTGCCCTCATGGATTTGTTGTTGCAGGCCGCGACAGAGGTGCATGGCGAGGCCAATATCCTGCAACGTCCACGCGAATTCCCCAAGGCTAGCAGCGTCGACTTCCCCCTAGCGCCCGAGGCAGAGCGCTATTACAAGTCGGGCAAGCCCTTCCTGCAGCGTTATTTACCCTTCTGGGCAGCAACCTTAATTGATCGCATGATTGTGATGCTAATCCCGCTCTTGGCCGTATTGGTGCCCGTCTTCAAGTTGGCACCGAGTCTGTACGGGTGGCGTATTCGCTCGCGCATCTTTAAACGCTACGGAGAGCTCAAGTTCCTTGAGGCCGACATTGATCGCGATCCAACGGCGCATACGCAGGAGGAGTGGCTCAAGCGCTTAGAGGCCATCGAGAACCATGTGAACCATCTGCCAACGCCATTGCCGTTCTCGGACATGCTGTACACGTTGCGTAGCCACATCATCCTCGTGCGCAAGGTGATCCTGCAGAAAACTACGCCGCCCTCTGCATCAGCAGAAAGTTAAAGGCTACGGATTTTCTGCAGTAGGGCCGTGGTGGAGCGTTCGTGAATGAAGGGGATGGAGACGACTTGACCGCCCCAGCCCTTCACTTCACTAGCGCCGACAATCTTGTCTACGCTCCAGTCGCCACCCTTCACGAGGATATCCGGTCGACAATCGAGGATGCGTTGCAAAGGGGTGTCTTCATCAAACCAGGTGACCAGACTGACGCACTCTAGCGAAGCCAGCAGCGCCATGCGGTCAGCTAGTGCATTGACAGGGCGGTCGTCGCCTTTGCCTAAGCGCTTTACCGACGCATCCGTATTCGCAGCCACAATCAGGCTGGCACCGAGTGCGCGCGCCTGGGCAAGATAGGTGACATGCCCACGGTGCAGGATGTCAAAGCAGCCATTGGTGAAAACAACAGGCCCGGTTAGCGCGGCAACCTGTTTGGCCAGATCCTCAGGCGCACAAATTTTCCGTTCAAAAACCGGCGGCAGCAGACTCATTACTTAGCAGGCCGGTTTTCTTGACGCGGAGGCTGCTGCTTGTCGATCTGGCGAGCCTGTTCATCGCTGATGATTTCAAACACGCGGATGACGCGCAGTACACCGCCTGTCGTACGGGCAATTTCAACAGCCGCATCTGCTTCGGCTTGCGTTACCAAGCCCATCAGATAGACGCCACCATTTTCTGTCACCACCTTGACAACATTGATCTGGAAGCGTGCGGCATCAAGGAAACGAGCCTTCACTTTGGAAGTCAGATAGGTGTCGTTGCTGCGCGCAGAGAAGCTGCTGTTACCGGAGATGCTCAGCTCGTTGGTCATGCGACGGATTTCATTCACGGATGAAACCAGCTTCTCTACGGCTTCCTTAGTTGCCGCATCTGGAACTTCACCCGTCAGCAGAACGGTCCGGTTGTAGCTGGTGACATTGACATGCACCTTGTCGCCATATTGCTCGCGGATGCGATTGGCAGCGCGAATCTCGATACCTTCATCGGCCAAATAGGTTTCGGAGATGCGTCGATCTGCGAGCATCAGTGTGCCGGCGCCTGCACCCACCGCAATTGCGCCGAAGCAGCCAGCCAGTGAGGGGGCGAGGATGGCGACGAGTAGCCATGGGGTCAGTCGGGTAGCAAGTGTGCGCATATCAGTTCCTTTCAACAATCAAATGATCAATCCCGTCGCACAGGCAGTGCAGGGTGACCAAATGAACCTCCTGAATTCGCGCAGTGCGATCAGAGGGGACACATAGATGGACGTCGTTTTCCTTGAGCAGTCCGGCGATCTTGCCGCCGTTCTTGCCAGTCAGGGCGACAACGTGGACGCCACGCTGATGCGCGGCATGAATGGCTTCAATCACATTGGGCGAGTTGCCGCTGGTCGAAATGGCCAATAGGACATCTCCCTTGCGACCCAAGCCAAGTACCTGCTTGGAGAAAATCTCTTCGTAACGGTAATCGTTGGCGATCGAGGTCAGCGTCGAGCTGTCCGTGGTCAGCGCGACAGCAGCCAGTGGTGGGCGCTCGATCTCAAAGCGGTTCAGCAACTCGGCGGCAAAGTGTTGTGCATCAGCGGCAGAGCCACCGTTGCCACAGGCCATGATCTTGCCGTCGTTCTTGAGGCTGGTGACCATGACATGAATGGCTGCCTCAATCGGTGCCGCCATGGCGGTGACAGATTTTTGCTTAACTTCAATGCTGGCAGCAAATTGATGCTGGATGCGTTCTGAAAGTGACATGGATAATCGGGCTGTGCGTCAAAACTGTAATTATCTGATTTTAGAGAAGGCTTGCGCTAGTGTTCTCTGGAGAAAGCGGTCAAATCCCGATGAATACGTCGATCAGGACGCGTTGCCATGGGTTTTTCGCCTCACGTAATCGTGCAATACGCGCTTCGACCCGCGTGCCTCGATCAAGTTCAGCCGCTATTGACTGGTTCTCGGCGCGCGGCAGGTAGCCGAGTTGGTGTGTGCCCCACAGGACACGGATGGCATTGCGGTCGTGGGTGTTATCAGGCTCACGGACCAAGGTGAGGGGCAGGCCAACCTTAAGCTGGTCCCAGACCTCGTTACCCGCATGGTATTGATAGCCCGCCAACGGCGAGCTTTGTACCAAGATGCGTATCTGCTGAGCCGGGGCGCTGGTGCAGATGAGCAGCAGAAGCAGGCTAACTAGAAAACGCACCGGTGATCCATTCAATCGTGTCGATATTCAGGCCATTCAGCAAAATACAGTCAAAGCGACAGTCGCGCTCGCCATGGATTTGCAGGTAGTGGCGTGCCGCCAGAATAATGCGCTGCTGCTTGGTGAAGGTAATGCTGGCACCCGCACCGCCAAAATCATTGCGGCTACGCAGCCGCACTTCAACGAAGACCAGTGTGCCTTTGTCATTCGCGATCAGGTCGATCTCGCCGCCGCGTACTCGGAAATTGCGTTCAATGATGCGTAATCCGCGAGCAGTCAGGTACTCGGCCGCCAGCGATTCTGCGGCAGCGCCTGTTTTTTGCTGCGCCGAATCAGTTGCCATGCTTGCCCCAAATGACCGCAGACGGGACAATGGCGAATACCTGCAACCCTGTGAACATGCGCGTGTCTTCCATTTCAGATTCTTACACCGAACATTTTGTGGCTCCTGCATTGTATGTGGTTGCCACGCCGCTCGGAAATCTAGGCGATATCAGTTTGCGCGCCTTGGCCTGCCTGCGTGCGGCCGATGCCATTGCGTGTGAGGATACCCGCCACAGCCGCCCCTTGCTGGACCATTACGGTGTAACTGCATCTTGCTTTGCACTGCATGAGCACAATGAAAATGAGGCGAGTGACAAGCTCTTGGGCATGCTGGCCGAGGGCAAGCGCGTGGCCTTGATCAGCGATGCGGGAACGCCAGGTATTTCCGATCCGGGCGCGCGCGCCGTTGCTGCCGCACATGCGGCTGGTTACCGCGTGGTGCCTCTGCCTGGAGCGAGTGCTGCAGTAGCGCTGCTCAGTAGCGCTGGTTTCATGGATACGCGCTTTCTGTTTGTTGGGTTTCTGCCACCCAAATCGGCCGCGCGTCGCAGTGTGCTGGAGCGTTTGCGTGATGTTCCCGCGAGTCTGGTGTTTTATGAGGCGCCACATCGCATTGTTGAAACCGTTGCCGACCTTGCTACTGTACTTGAGCCGCAACGCATCATCGCCATCGGCCGTGAGTTGACCAAGCGTTTTGAAGAGCTGGCTCGCATGCCACTCGCAGAGGCTGAGGCGTGGCTCAAGGCCGACCCGAATCGCGAGCGTGGTGAGTTCGCCCTCGCTGTGTCGGCGCCACCTGAACGCAGTGGTATGGATGCAGATGCTGAGCGCGTGCTTAAGCTCTTGCTGGCTGATCTCCCAACCAAGCAGGCAGCCAAGCTGGCGGCAGAAATTACAGGGCTGAGCAAGAACGACCTGTATGCCCGTGCCCTAGCGCTCAAGGAAGACTAATTACGGACGGTATAATCAACTTATGCAAACACTAACCATTACCCGCCCCGACGACTGGCATCTGCACGTGCGCGATGGTGCCGCATTGGCTGCGGTCCTTCCTGATACGGCGCGCCGTTTCGGTCGCGCCATCATCATGCCGAATCTCAAGCCGCCGGTGACTACCGTTGCCATGGCAGCAGCCTATCGCGAACGCATTCTGGCGGCCTTGCCGGCGGGCTCGACATTCGAGCCGCTAATGACGCTGTATCTGACTGATAACACACCACCAGATGAGATCGACCGCGTCAAGGCAAGTGGTTTCGTGCATGGGCTTAAGCTTTATCCTGCCGGCGCCACGACCAATTCTGATGCGGGCGTGAGTAGTCTCGACAAATGTCGATCCACCATTGCGCGGATGGAGCAACTGGGCGTGCCGCTGCTGGTGCACGGTGAGGTGACTGACCCCGCGATCGATATTTTCGACCGTGAGGCGGTCTTCATCGACACGATCATGAGTCCCTTGCTCAAGGATCACCCCGCTCTCCGTGTGGTATTCGAACACATCACCACCAAAAATGCCGCCGAGTTTGTTGCAGCGGCGAATGAGAATATTGCCGCGACGATTACAGCCCATCATCTGCTGCTTAACCGCAATGCCTTGTTCCAAGGCGGAATCCGTCCCCATAATTATTGCTTGCCAGTACTGAAGCGAGAAGTGCATCGTGTTGCGCTGGTGGCAGCAGCGACGTCGGATAGCGGCAAGTTCTTTCTGGGTACTGACTCTGCACCGCATGCGCAGAGCGCCAAAGAGGCGGCCTGTGGCTGTGCAGGTTGTTATACCGCCAATGCCGGCATCGAACTGTATGCCGAGGCTTTTTCAGCTGCTGGCAAGCTCGACAAGCTGGAAGCATTTGCAAGCTTCAATGGCCCCGATTTTTATAAGCTGCCGCGCAATGCCGATACCATTACCCTGCAGCAGCAGGCTTGGACCGTGCCTGCGTCGCAGCCGTATTTGGGAACCGACCCGCTGATCCCTTTCCGCGCCGGCGAAAGTGTCGCTTGGTCGCTTGCTGACTAGGAGCCGCTGATGCGCCTTATTCTTGCCGCTGTCATGAGTGTCGTGCTTGCCGGGTGCGGGACCTCCGATGTTGCCAATATGCCGATTCAAGGGAGCGACCACTCCCTGACGTTGGTGCGTGACAAGCCCTACTTCTGGAGCAGTGGCTGGGAACTCGCTATGGTGGTGTCGCGCATGCCTGATTGTATGCGTCGTCATCACATCAAGAAGGCGGGTGATAGCAACTTCAAGATGGAAGTCTTTCGCAGCGCTCAAGGCGCGTGGATTCTTCGTCAAGGGAAAAAGTGGTACGTCGCTGAAACCGAAGGCTGCCAACTTCAGCAGTTTGAAGAAAAGCCACCGGCACCGGGCACCCTAGTTGGGGCTTTTGAGGATAAAAGCGGGCAGCTTCGTTTTGTGCAGTCACCTGATCTCCAGAAACCTTCGGCAGCGCCAGCACAATAGCCGTACAATCCGTCCCGGAAGTTCGCTAGGCAGTCGCTGTGAGCGCAAGCTCATGGAGGAAAGTCCGGGCCCCATAGAGCAGGATGCCGGCTAACGGCCGGGCGCAGCAAGCCATCGCAAGATGGCCCAAGGCGACAGATAGTGCAACAGAAAGATACCGCCAGCCTGACTTTGACGCCGAAAGGCGGCAAAGTCGCCCTCCGATGAGGAGGGTGCTCTTCCTCGCGGGAGGGTAAAGTCGGTAAGGGTGAAATGGTGGCACCTGACAAGGTGTCGTCCATGTGCAAACATGGACGGGGTAAGAGCCCACCGCGTCCACGGTAACGGCGGACGGCATGGCAAACCTCATTCGGGGCAAGGCCAAATAGGGGAGTAATGGCGCTGCTCGCGTCGCTCCCGGGTAGGCTGCTAGAGCTTGGCGGTAACGTCAGGCCCAGAGGAATGGCTGTCCACGACAGAACCCGGCTTATCGGCGAACTTCCACCTTTCTTCGTACTCGCCTCTTAATTCCCCCCCCCCATTTCCGGTGCGCCGACACCCCAGATGGGGCTGCTGCATGGGGCATCTCTATGACCAAACTCACTCATAAGTGGATACTTGAAGCGCTATTTATGCTGGTGATAAGTTTATAAAAACAAATGAAGTTGAATTGCTTGCTTTGTCATGTTGGGGTGCGTATAAATAGATACAGGCAGCCCTACTTATGGGCTGGTTTTTTGGAGAAGTGCCATGTTTGTAGCCGCTATTGTTGTGCTGTTTGCAGGTCGCCTGTATCTGCGTGAAGCAGTATAAGTCTTGACCTGAAGGTCAAGCATGCTGCGCCGCGAGTCGGCGCAAAAAATCGAACGGCCACGCAATGTGGCCGTTTTGTCGTCTGGATGACGTAAGGCGATTGTTGAAATACGGTGGCAATCCAGTCTTTAACCGCGCGAAGCAAATGTTCAGCTGCCAGTTCTAACAAAGCACTTTTATAAACCACGCCCTAGCATTGATTTTCAAGGAAAAATTTTACTTGAAAAGGGCTTCGCTTTGACTTCTAAGTCATTGTCCTATCTAAGAAAAATGGCGTTTTGCTATTGACCCGGCGTAAAACATGCTCTAAAGTGGGGAAATGTGGGAATAAGTGGGAAATAAAAGCGCCCTTGCAAACTGAAAGGGTGCTGTTTCTCCAGCCGTGAGCTGTCGTTGGCAGCTGGCGATTGCCACGCAATACACAGGGGTGGAGTAAGGGATGATGTTCCAAGGGGTAACGTCACTCAGTCTGGATGCGAAGGGACGCATGGCCGTCCCGGCTCGGCATCGCGATGCCTTGGCGGCATTGGCCGATGGTCGCCTAGTCATGACTGCCCACCCGCATCAATGCCTCCTGCTCTATCCCGAAAACGCTTGGGCGCCGATCCGTGATCGGATTCTTGCTGCGCCTAGCTTTGATCCTCGTTCTGCTGCGACAAAGCGCGTTCTGCTTGGCAATGCCCTGGATGTCACGCTCGATGCCGCAGGCCGTCTGCTGATTACCCCAGAACTGCGCACCGTGGCCAGCCTTGAGAAGCAAGTCTGGCTGGTTGGTATGGGCTCACATTTTGAGGTGTGGAGCGATGCTGGCTGGAAGCGCCAGCACGAAGCTGCCTTAGAAGCGCACTCTTCGACAGAGCCGCCGCCGGGCTTTGAGGACTTTTCTTTGTGACTACCGGGCAGCCGGGCGCGCACGTCAGCGTGCTGCTGGCCGAAGCGGTTGATGCATTGGCAATAGTGGCAGATGGCACCTATGTCGATGGAACATTTGGCCGCGGGGGGCACAGCCGCGCCATTCTTGAACAGTTGGGTCCCAATGGACGTCTGATTGCGTTGGATCGCGATCAGACCGCCATTGCTGCAGGTGCGGCCATTACCGATAAGCGTTTCACGCTCGTGCATGCGGCTTTCAGCGAAATGCAGGACGTGTTGCATGGCCTAGGTGTCAAGGTGGTGAATGGTGTACTGCTGGATATCGGGGTGTCGTCGCCGCAGTTGGACGACGCATCGCGTGGCATGAGTTTTCGTTTCGATGCGCCGCTAGATATGCGCATGGATACGAGCAAGGGAGAAACTGCGGCGGAATTTCTGGCGCAGGCATCGCAACGTGAAATTGAAAGGGTGGTGAGAGACTATGGCGAAGAACGGTTTGCTCATGCGATTGCAGCAGCGGTTGTTGCTGCTCGGGCCGAACACAGTATTGGGACAACACGACAATTTGCCGCGCTCGTGGAAAAAGCCGTCCGCACGTGCGAGCCGGGCCAACACCCGGCGACGCGCAGCTTTCAGGCTCTACGGATTCACGTCAATCGGGAGCTTGAGGAGCTGTCGCTAAACTTGCCGCAGGCAGCGGCAGTGCTAGCGCCGGGAGGACGGTTGGCGGTGATCAGCTTTCACTCGCTGGAAGATCGCATCGTTAAGCGCTTTATGCGTGACGCAGCGAATCCGCCGCAGCCGCATAAACGGCTGCCAGTGAAGGCCGCAGACTTGCCCAAGCCGACGCTGGCGCTGGTTGGCAAGGCCATCAAGCCGAGTGAAGCAGAAGTAACGAGGAATCCGCGTGCACGCAGTGCTGTGATGCGGGTCGCTGAAAAGTTGGCGTTGAGTCACTAATCATGGCCAGGCTCAACCTCATGCTTCTGCTTGCTGCGGTGATTTGTGCATTGGCGACGGTTAATGCCAACCATCACGGACGTAAGCTTTTTATTGCTCTCGAAAAGGAGCAGCAGCGCATGCGTGCGCTGGATGTTGAGTGGGGGCAGTTGCAGCTAGAGCAGAGCACCTGGGCAGCCCATGCTCGGATTGAAAAAATCGCTCGTGACCGCCTGCAAATGAAGACGCCCTTGCCGGCACAAATCATTTCGCTGGAGGCGCAGCCGTGACCGTTAAAGGATTATGGTCATGAAGTTCATCAAGAGCCCGGTACTCAAGGATGAGCTAGCCCCATGGCGCGCGCGCCTAGTACTGATACTGCTCCTTGGCGCGATGGCAACGCTGATTGGTCGTTCGCTCTACTTGCAGGCGTTTAACAACGAGTTCCTGATCAGCAAGGGTGAGTCGCGCTATGAGCGCGTGCTTGAGGTTGCAGCGACACGTGGTCGCATTATGGATCGCAATGGCGATGTGATGGCGATCTCGACCCCGGTCAAATCGGTCTGGGCCATCCCCGAGGATGCGCGCCTGCAACCGGCTGACGCACGCAAGTTGGCTCAGTTGTTAGACATGGATGTGCGTGATTTGACACGCAAGCTGGCTGAGGACAAAGGGTTTGTCTTTGTTAAGCGGCAGACTCCACCAGAGCTGGCCGAACGTGTCATGGCAATGAAGCTACCGGGGATTCATCTACAAAATGAATACCGACGTTACTACCCCGCTGGCGAAGTACCTGCCCATGTGCTTGGCTTTACAGGTGCAAATGATGTTGGGCAAGAGGGCATTGAGCTGGCTTTCAACAGTGAATTGGCCGGACAGGCGGGCAGTCGTCGCGTCATCAAGGATAGGCGCGGCAATATCGTCGAAGACATTGAAAACATCAAGACGCCAATTGAAGGTAAGGACGTGCTGCTTTCGCTCGATGCCAAGATTCAATATCTGGCGTATGCCAGTCTGAAGCAGAGCGTCACCGAAAATCGAGCTAAAGCAGGTGCAGTTGTCGTGCTTGATGCCAAGACAGGAGAGATTCTGGCGCTAAGTAATCTGCCAACCTATAACCCCAATAACCGCACTAACCTGGCCGGCGGGCAACTGCGCAATCGCGTGTTTACCGATACTTTCGAGCCGGGCTCGACGATGAAGCCATTCACTGCCGCACTGGCGTTGGAAAAAGGCAAAGTCAGATTCGATACGCCAATTCAGACGGCACCCGGCAAGCTGACCATCGGGCCCGCCACGATTTCGGATGCCCACGCACATGGCATTCTGACTGTAGCGCAGATCATCCAAAAATCATCCAACGTCGGCTCAGCCAAAATGGCCTTGGCGATGACGCCCGACGATATGTGGCAGATGTTCGATGCACTCGGATTTGGTACACCACTCAAGCTGGGCTTCCCCGGTGAGGCGGGAGGGCGTTTGCGTCCGGCTAAGACCTGGAAGCCGATCGAGCAGGCAACCATGTCTTACGGTCACGGGATTTCTGTGACCCTGATCCAGCTTGCACATGCCTATATGGCTTTGGCGCGTGATGGCGATCTCACACCCTTGATGTTGACTAAGGCCAGCGGGCCAGTTACTGGCGGCAAGACGGTCTTCTCAGCACAGACAGCGCGCGAGGTACGCGCCATGCTCGAAATGGCTGTACTGCCCGGTGGAACTGCACCCAAGGCACAGATCCCTGGGTATCGGGTTGCGGGTAAGACCGGTACTGCTCACAAAATCGAAGGTGGCGTGTACGCAAATAAGTATGTGTCGTCATTTGTCGGTTTTGCTCCTGTATCCGATCCGCGTTTGATAGTTGCCGTGATGATTGATGAGGCCAGCGCTGGCAAATATTACGGTGGCGATGTGGCGGCACCTGTGTTTGCAAAGGTGATGGCTGGTGCATTGCGTACACTCGGTGTGGCTCAGGATGCACCGCTACGCCCAATTCAGTTGGGTGATGAAAGCCAGCAAGTTCGGGAGAGTATGTGATGCCGCACATGACGGCCCCTGAAATCTTGGAAGGCCTACGCGCACAGCGAATCAATGTCGCGTCGTTGTCGGCTGATTCGCGAGAGGTTCTACCGGGCGATGTCTTCCTCGCTTACCCGGGCGAGTTGAGCGATGGTCGTCAATACATTGATGCTGCTATTGCGCGTGGCGCAGCTGCAGTGGTCTATGAGTCGAATGGTGCTGAGATTGGGAAGCTTGGTGTGCCTGCGCTCGCGGTTGCTGGTCTACGTGGCGTGGTCGCCGATCTTGCTGCCGAAGTGTATGAGCATCCCTCACGCCATCTGTGGCTTGCAGGTGTAACGGGTACCAACGGAAAAACTTCGGTGACCCAATGGCTGGCTGAGAGCTTTACTCATTTGCAAAAGCGATGTGCTGTGGTGGGTACGCTAGGGAACGGCTTTCCCGGCGCACTTGAGCCCAGCCCTAACACGACGCCGAATGCCCTGACTTTGCAAAAATTCTTGCAGCATTTTGTGAAGGAAGGGGCAGACGCGTGTGCCATGGAGGTGTCGTCAATCGGCATTGAGGAGGGGCGTATTGATGCGACCCAGTTTGCTGTGGCCGTATTTACCAACTTCACGCGTGATCATCTGGATTATCACGGAAGCATGGAGGCCTATGCGGCCGCCAAGATGCGTTTGTTCGTTTGGCCGGGTCTGGAACAGGTTGTGATTAATCTCGATGATCCATTAGGTCTGCGCATTCTTGACCAGGTCAATGGCCGCATCCCTTGTATCGGTTACACCCTCAACGATGTGCAAGCTCCCGTGAGTGAATGCCTGTCGGCGAAAAACCTGAGCCTGAATGCGCAGGGAATGTCGTTTGAGGTGCAGGGCTTGAAGCTTGAGGCTGGCGTTGTAGGTCGCTTCAATGCCTCAAATCTGCTTGCGGTGATGGCGACGTTACGTGCCTATGGCGTGCCATTGGCAGAGGCTGTCGCTGCATGTGCAAAGCTATCGCCACCACCGGGCCGTATGCAGACTTTGGGTGGTGATACAGCGCCGCTGGTTGTGGTCGATTATGCCCACACACCAGATGCCCTCGACAAGGTACTGATGACTTTGCGCGAAGTTGCGACGGCACGTCAAGGCAAGTTGCACTGCGTATTCGGCTGCGGGGGGGAGCGTGATGCAGGTAAGCGTCCACTGATGGGAGCCGTCGCTGAAAAACGTGCGGATCATGTGCTTCTCACCAGTGACAACCCGCGTGGTGAAGACGCTGCTGCAATCCTTGCCGACATCTGCGCAGGTATGCAGTCCCCAGCATCGATTGAGCAGGATCGTGCCGTAGCGATTCAGCGAGTCATCTCGTCCGCCTCGCCAGCTGATGTTGTCTTACTCGCCGGCAAAGGCCACGAAGACTACCAGGAGATCAATGGCGAGCGTTTCCCTTTCTCCGACATCGCTCACGCGCAAGCCGCATTGGAGGCGCGCGCATGCTGAGCCTACACGACACACTCAAGGCACTCGCCGGGGATGGCGTTGCTGTGTACGGCATGCCGACGGCCTATACCGCCGTATCGACCGATTCACGCAGCATTCAGCCGGGCGAACTGTTTCTTGCCTTGCGCGGCGAAACCTTTGATGGTCATCGCTTTGTGCGCGATGTGTTGGCGGCTGGTGCCGCCGCTGCTATCGTTGATCGTGAGTGGTATCAAGAGCATGAAAAAGAAGGTGATGGCTTCGAGGACTTGCCACTGTTGGTGGTTGACGATACCCGCCACGCCTTTGCCTCACTGGCGCGCGCATGGCGCGAGACATTTGCTATTCCAGTGATCGGTGTTGTCGGAAGCAATGGCAAGACAACCGTCAAGGAAATGATCGCCAGCATTCTCGCTGCCGCTTTTGGTGCCGACAATCGGTTAGCCACTACCGGCAACCTGAACAATGACATCGGTGTTCCCACCATGCTGCTGAGGATGAAGTCGCATCATCAGGCTGCAGTGATTGAAATGGGGATGAATCATCCGGGCGAGACCGCCGTGTTGGCCAACATTACGCATGCCACCGTTGCCATCATCAATAACGCGCAGCGCGAACATCAGGAGTTTATGAAGACGGTTGTTGCCGTGGCTGAGGAGCATGCAGCGGTCATCACGGCATTACCACCTAAAGGCATCGTCGTGCTGAATGCGGATGATGCCTTCTTTGATGATTGGCAACGTGCCGCAGGCTCACGCAAGGTCATCAGTTTTGGCTTCAATCCAGCCGCGGATGTGCGGGTTGAACGAGATGGGCAGAAGCTGTGCTTGCATGCTCCTCAGGGTATTGCGCCGCTTCAGCTGAACACCGTTGGTGATCACAACATCCGCAATGCTTTGGGTGCAGCAGCAGCGACACTGGCTGCAGATTGCAGTTTCGAGAGTGTCCTGGCAGGTCTCGCAGCCTTCTTGCCCGTCAAGGGCCGTCTGCAAATTCATAAAGGATTGGCCGGGTGCAGCCTGATTGATGACAGCTATAACGCTAATCCCGATTCTGTGCGCGCCGCCATCGATGTATTGGCGGGCATTCCGGGCCGTCGCATTCTTGTCCTCGGTGACATGGGTGAGGTCGGTGACCAAGGCGCGCAGTACCACGATGAAATCGGTGCTTATGCCAATAGCCAGGGTGTGGATGTGTTACTGACGCTGGGAGAGATGAGTATCGCTGCCGCCAAGAGCTTTGGCGCTGGCGGCGAGCATTTTAAGCATATCGATGCATTGGTGGTTGCACTGAAAAGCCTTCTGGCTGCCGAGGTGACTGTCCTGATCAAGGGCTCTCGATTCATGCGCATGGAGCGTGTGTTGGATGCCCTCAAATTTCCTGATCCAAAAACCGTAACGCTCTCCGAGGGAAATCAACATGCTGCTTGAACTCGCGCAATGGCTGGCGCAGGACACGCGTGCTTTTAATGTCTTCAACTACATCACCTTGCGGGCGGTGCTGGCGACGATGACAGCACTGACCATTTCCTTTGTGGCCGGCCCTGCCTTCATTCGCTGGCTGACGGAGAAGAAGATTGGCCAGCCAGTACGCACTGATGGCCCACAAACTCACTTGGCAAAGTCGGGCACGCCAACCATGGGTGGTGGCTTGATCTTGATTTCGTTGGGCATCTCCACGCTGCTCTGGGCGGATCTCTCCAACCGCTTTATCTGGATTGTGCTGATCGTGACATTGGGATTCGGCGCTGTTGGTTGGGTGGATGACTGGCGCAAGGTGGTTTACAAGAACCCAGATGGCCTGTCGGCGCGTGCTAAGTTCTTCTGGCAATCGACGATTGGTCTAGTAGCTGCCATCTATATCGCATTTTCAATCTCGGCACCCAACAACGAGAAGGTTGTTGAGCTCTTCTTTCAATGGGTGATGAGTGGCTTCACGCTTGAGCTGCCCACCACAGCGGATCTGATCGTGCCCTTCTTTAAGCATGTGGCGTATCCGGTTGGGATGTTCGGTTTCATCATCCTCACGTATTGCGTCATCGTCGGTACTAGCAATGCCGTGAATCTGACGGATGGTCTGGATGGTCTTGCCATCATGCCGACAGTGTTGGTCGGTTCTGCACTTGGGATTTTTACCTACGTCGCGGGTAATGCTGTGTTCTCGAAATACTTGCTGCTGCCCTATGTGCCGGGCGCGGGTGAAGTAACGGTGTTCTGTGCTGCGTTGGCAGGTGCAGGGCTTGGTTTCCTTTGGTTTAACGCCTACCCCGCCGAGGTCTTCATGGGTGATGTGGGGGCGCTGTCTCTTGGCGCTGCGCTCGGAACAGTTGCGGTCATCGCGCGTCAGGAGATTGTGCTCTTCATCATGGGCGGTGTCTTTGTGGCCGAAACCATCTCGGTGATGGTGCAAGTGAGTTGGTTCAAATACACAAAACGAAAATACGGCGAGGGCCGCCGTATTTTGCGCATGGCGCCTTTGCACCATCACTACGAAAAGAGTGGCTGGAAAGAAACGCAGGTGGTGGTGCGCTTCTGGATCATCACCATTCTGTTGGTGTTATTCGGTTTGTCCACCTTGAAGATTCGTTAAAGACACATTGGCGCATCGCACATGAAGCTGTCCGGAAAACACGTTCTCGTTCTTGGCCTCGGTGAATCGGGTCTGGCCATGGCGCGCTGGTGCGTGCGCATGGGCGCACGTGTGCGTGTTGCAGATACACGTAGCCAGCCACCATTTGCGACGGATCTGCAGGCGCAAGTTAAAGAGGCAGTGTTGGTGACGGGCCCCTTCAGCGATGCGCTGCTGTCTGACATCGATGTACTGGCCTTGTCCCCGGGCTTGCCTGCCGGCCAAATGATTGTGCTGCAGGCCCGCCTCAAGGGTATTTCCGTGGTTGGCGAGATTGAGTTGTTCGCAGCAGCCTTGCGTATGCTTCCGCAAATGCCACGTGTGATCGCGATCACGGGTACCAATGGCAAGACTACGACAACTGCACTGACAGGGCATCTATGCAATGCCGCTGGTTATGCCGCCGAGGTTGCGGGCAATATCTCGCCGGCCGCGCTAACCGCATTGATGGATTGCATCGATGACGACCGCTTGCCACAGATTTGGGTGCTTGAGCTGTCGAGCTTCCAACTCGAAACGCTCAACTCGTTGAATCCCGATGCAGCGACTGTGCTCAATATCAGTGATGATCATCTGGATCGCTACATCAGTCTGAAAGAGTACGCTGAAGCCAAGGCACGAATTTTTGGTCAGGGCGAAGGTTGTGTTGCGCATGACGGTACGCAGATCCTCAATCGCGAAGACTCACGCGTACGGCACATGGCCATTGTTGGGCGCCCTTTACTGACTTTCGGTCTGGATACGCCCGCACATCCACACGACTTTGGCCTGGTAACGCGCGGTGGAGAGAGTTGGTTGGCACAGGGAGATCTACCCTTGTTGCCGGTTAGCCGCTTGCCCATCAATGGATTGCACAACGCAGCGAATGCCTTGGCCTCCCTTGCGTTGTGTTCAGCACTTGGTCTGCCGATGGACAAGTTGCTGGCAGGCTTACAAACCTTCAAGGGGTTGCCGCATCGGGTGGAGCGTGTCACTGAGATTGATGGTGTCACGTATTACGACGACTCGAAGGGTACTAATGTCGGTGCAACCCTGGCTGCTCTTGAAGGACAGTTAGCCGGCCCCGATCACAAGGTGGTACTGATTGCCGGTGGCGATGGTAAAGGCCAAGACTTCTCAGCATTGCAGCCTGCAGTGTCAAAAGCCGCCCGCGCCGTAGTGCTAATTGGTCGCGATGCCGACAAACTTGAACATGCACTACAAGGTGCGGGCGTGCCTTTGCATACCGCCGCCGACATGAATGCGGCGGTAATACTCGCCGCGAAACTCGCGGCCCCCGGTGATGCAGTGCTGTTATCGCCCGCGTGCGCCAGCCTCGACATGTTCCGCAACTATGCACATCGTGCCCAAGTCTTTATCACTGCCGTGCACGCACTCAAGGGAGATGCCCCATGATGAGTGGATTGCTACAGCGCTTTGGATTGGGAGACGATGCTAGCGTTAGTGCCACTGGCGCGCGCGCGACCCCGACACAGGAGTTCGACGCCGTGCTGCTGTGGTGCGGACTAGGTCTCCTAATGCTTGGCTTTGTGATGGTCTATTCAGCGTCCATCGCCACGGCCGAAGGAAGCCGCTTCACTGGCAATCAGGCCAGCTACTTCTTGATCCGTCATGGTTTGTTTTTGGCCATCGGACTAGTCTGTGGCGCCATGGCATTTCAGATTCCTCTGCGCTTCTGGCAGCAGATGGCGCCTTACCTTTTCCTGCTCGGGATAGCGCTGCTGGTGCTGGTGATCATCCCGCATGTTGGGCGTTCGGTGAATGGTGCGCAGCGCTGGCTGCCGCTGGGACCGATCAATCTGCAGCCCTCAGAGTTGATGAAGCTATTTGCTGTCTTGTATGCGGGCGACTACACCCATCGCAAGCTCGCTGACATGGCTAGCTTCAAGCGTGGCTTCGGCCCCATGGCCATGGTCATGCTACTAGTCGGATTTCTGCTACTCAAGGAGCCAGACTTCGGTGCCTTTGTCGTCATCGTGAGTATTGCGATTGGCATTCTTTTTCTGGGCGGCATTAATGTGCGCATTTTTGGCACGCTGCTAGTCGTACTGCTGATTGGCTTTGTTCTGCTGATTTGGTTCTCGCCGTATCGCCGTGAACGTCTGTTTGGTTTCATGGACCCCTGGCAGGATGCATTCGGCAAGGGTTATCAGCTCTCGCATGCCTTGATTGCCTTTGGGCGCGGCGAATGGTTTGGCGTGGGCCTCGGTGCTAGCGTCGAAAAACTTTTCTATCTGCCAGAAGCCCACACTGACTTTCTGCTGGCCGTGATTGCCGAAGAGCTTGGCTTTGTCGGCGTATGTGTCGTGGTGCTGATGTTTTCGCTGCTGATTCAGCGCAGCTTCGCTATCGGAAAGACTGCATTAGGGTTGGGGCGAATTTACCCAGCACTCGTCGCGCAAGGCATCGGCATCTGGATCGGCGTGCAGTCATTCATCAACATGGGCGTGAACATGGGGCTGTTACCTACCAAGGGGCTGACCTTGCCGCTGATGAGTTTTGGTGGCTCTGGCATCGTTGCCAATTGCGTGGCGCTTGCGATTCTTCTGCGCGTAGATTGGGAAAACAGGCAACTCATGCGAGGGAACCGAGCATGAAAAAAATGCCTGTTTCGGCGAAGGCTAACTTCAGCGCAGCCGAAGTTAAGGCACGTAGTGCCGGCCGCAGCCAAAATCATCAACTCATGCGAGGGAACCGAGCATGAAAACACTCCTCATCATGGCGGGCGGCACTGGTGGTCACATCATGCCGGGTCTTGCGGTAGCCGAGCAACTACGTGTGGCTGGTTGGCGTGTCGTGTGGATGGGTAACCCTGAGGGCATGGAAGCGCGCCTCGTCCCGAAGCATGGCATCGAGATGAGCTGGGTGCGCTTTGGTGCGTTGCGCGGCAAAGGTTTTTTGCGCAAGCTGTTGTTGCCGATTAATTTGTTGCGTGGCTTTTGGCAGGCATGGCAGGAACTACGTCGGATTCGTCCTGATGTGGTGTTGGGGATGGGCGGTTTTATTACCTTTCCCGGCGGAATGATGGCGTCACTGCTCGGCATCCCCTTGGTGCTGCATGAGCAAAATTCGGTACCAGGGCTGGCGAACAAGGTATTAGCGAAGGTTGCAAATCGTGTCCTGACTGGGTTTCCAGGTGTACTCCCGGCTGGTGAGTGGGTTGGGAATCCGGTGCGCGATGAAATTGCTGCACTGGGCGCCCCCGCTGAGCGTTTTGCAGAGCGTCAGCCGCCATTGCATCTTCTCGTTGTCGGCGGCAGCCTAGGAGCGACTGCACTGAACGAAGCCATTCCGGCGGGCGTTGCGCTACTTGCCGAATCGGTACGTCCAGTGATCGTGCATCAGTCAGGCGAACGTCATCTGCAAGCGCTCGAAGCCAATTATCGCAAGGCGGGTGTCGCTGCTGGCTGTGTCGCCTTTATCGATGACATGGCCGCTGCGTATGAGTGGGCGGATATCGTGATCTGCCGCGCCGGTGCACTGACGGTTGCAGAGCTGGCCGCTGCCGGTGTGGGCAGCATTCTGGTGCCTTATCCACACGCGGTTGATGATCATCAGACCTCAAACGCCCGCTTCCTTGCCAATGCCGGTGCAGCCATCCTACTGCCACAAAACGAGCTGTCTGCAGAGACGCTGGCCTTGATCCAGAACCTGAGCCGCGCACAGCTGCTGCAAATGGCAGAGCGTGCGCGTGACCTCGCCCGACCTGATGCCGCCCAAGCGGTGGCCAAGGTTTGCATGGGGTTGGCATGAATACACAACTATCCGGGCATAGCCCGTGCGTGACAAAGAACCGAGGTGTCGCATGAAGCACAAGGTCAAGAATATTCACTTCGTCGGTGTTGGCGGTGCAGGCATGAGCGGTATCGCCGAAGTGTTGGTGAATCAGGGCTTCAAGGTCAGTGGTTCAGACCTGGCTGACAACGCCACCACGCGCCGTTTGAAAAAGCTTGGCGTCAGTGTGATGCAGGGGCACGCAGCCGAGCATGTTGCCGTGGCCGATGCACTGGTGGTATCAACCGCCGTGCAGGAAGACAACCCGGAAGTGATCGCCGCACGGGCTCGCCATGTACCGATTGTGCCGCGCGCACAAATGCTGGCAGAACTGATGCGCTTAAAGCAGGGCATCGCGATTGCTGGCACGCACGGTAAAACCACGACAACCAGTTTGGTTGCCAGCATTCTGGGCGAAGCAGGGTTGGACCCAACATTTGTGATTGGCGGCCGCCTCAATTCGGCCGGTGCGAATGCGCGCCTCGGGCAGGGCGAGTTTCTGGTTGCCGAGGCTGATGAGTCGGACGCTTCGTTTCTGTTCCTGTCACCAGTGATTTCGGTCGTCACCAATATCGATGCCGATCACATGGAGACCTACGGGCACGACTTCGGTAAGCTCAAGCAGGCCTTTATTGATTTCATTCAGCGCCTGCCTTTCTACGGCGTCGCCGTGCTGTGCGCTGATGATGCGAATGTGCGCGAGATTCTCCCCGGCGTGACCAAGCAGGTGGTGACATACGGCATTGAACAGGAAGCCAATGTGCGCGCCACCAATGTCCGTGCCGTGGGTAGCCAAATGCATTTTGATTGCGTACGCACCAATGGCACGGTCAGTCGATTCCCGGTGGTACTCAACAGCCCAGGCATGCATAACGTCCTCAATGCGTTGGCAGCGATTGCGGTGGCGACCGAGGTTGGTGCCAGCGATGCTGCTATTCAGAAAGCGCTGGCGGAATTCAATGGCGTTGGGCGTCGCTTCCAGCGGTACGGCGAACTGCCGTGCATTGCACGTGATGGTGAGCTAGCTGGCAACTTCACCTTGATCGATGACTACGGCCACCATCCGGTGGAAATGGCAGCAACGCTGGCAGCTGCGCGCGGTGCCTTCCCTGGTCGTCGTGTCGTGCTGGCTTTTCAGCCGCACCGCTACACACGTACGCGAGATTGCTTCGAAGATTTCGTCAAGGTGTTATCAACCGTTGATGCCTTGTTGCTGGGCGAGGTCTATGCCGCTGGCGAGCAACCGATTGTTGCTGCGGATGCACGCACACTGGCACGTGCTGTGCGCGTGGCGGGCAAGGTTGAGCCCCTGTTTGTCGAAGACATTACTCATATGCCTCAAGCCATTCTGGACGCGGCACATCCCGGCGATGTGGTGATGACCATGGGCGCTGGCTCGGTTGGCGGCGTTGCCGCGCGTGTCGTCGAGTTGATTGACGCCGGACAGGGTGAGCAATGACCCCCGCACCGGCCTTTCGTGGCGAGTTGCGCAGCAATGAACCGATGGTTCGTCACGTCTCGTGGCGTGCTGGCGGGGCTGCAGCACGTGCCGCATGGCCGGTGGATGTTGAGGATTGCGCTGCGCTGCTGGGCAGCTTGCCCTCAACAGAGGATGTGTTGATGGTGGGATTGGGCTCGAATCTGCTGGTTCGGGACGAGGGCTTTGACGGCACCGTCGTCTTTACGCATGGGGCGCTTAAAAACCTGGCGCTTGAAGCGGACGGAACGATCTACGCCGAAGCGGGCGTCGCATCACCCAAGGTGGCCCGTTTTGCTGCCACGCACGATCTGGCCGGTGCTGAGTTCCTCGCAGGCATCCCCGGCACGATTGGTGGCGCGTTGGCCATGAACGCCGGTTGCTATGGCAGTGAAACGTGGTCGTTTGTCGAGCGAGTACGCCTGATCAATCGACGGGGTGAGTTTGTGGTTCGACCACCCGCAGAATTTGAGATTGCCTATCGCCATGTCCGGCCCCTCACAGCGCATGATGAGGTGTTTGTCGGGGCATGGTTGCGCTTCCCGAGTGGCGATGGCGCAGCCTCTCGCGCCCGTATTCGCGAATTACTGGAGAAGCGAATTGCCAGCCAGCCACTTCAGTTGCCGAACGCCGGATCGGTGTTTCGCAACCCACCGGGCGACCATGCCGCGCGCTTGATTGAGGCCGCCGGGCTGAAAGGGCTGAAGCTAGGTGGAGCGCAGGTTTCGGAAAAGCATGCCAATTTCATCGTTAATCCACAGGGTGCGGCGAGAGCAAGTGAGATAGAAATGCTAATCGGCCAAATTAGGGCTGTAGTGATGCAAAAATTTGATGTCGAACTCGAGTGCGAAGTGCGCATTGTGGGCGGCAAAAACAAGAACGAATCAGGGGCAATGGCTTGAGCGCAGTGGGTTTCCAAGACTTCGGTAAAGTAGCAGTTCTGTTCGGCGGCACGTCCGCTGAACGCGAGGTATCGCTCAAGAGCGGCGCTGCCGTGCTGGCCGCATTACAGTCTGCTGGCGTGGATGCGCATGCCTTTGATCCGGCCGATCGCCCTTTGGAAGATCTTAAGCGCGAAGGTTTCGAACGCGTATTTATCGCCCTGCATGGTCGAGGCGGTGAGGATGGCTCAGTGCAAGGCGCGCTGGACTTGCTCGGCATCCCCTATACCGGTAGCGGCATTCTTGCGTCAGCACTGGCCATGGATAAGTGGCGGACTAAGCTGGTCTGGCAGGCTGCAGGCCTGCCAGTGGCCGACTTTGTGATCCTGGACGAAGACAGTGATTTTGTGGCCGTCGAGCAGCAGCTTGGTTTGCCGCTTTTTGTCAAGCCGGCCAATGAAGGCTCGAGCATTGGCATCAGCAAGGTCAAGACACCGGGTGGCTTGAAGGCTGCTTATGTTGAGGCTGCCAAGTACGACAGTATTGTCATGGCTGAACGCTTTCTTGCTGGAGGCGAATTCACCGTCGGCATTCTGGGCACAGGCAAAAACGCCAAGGCGCTGCCACCCATCCGGATTGTGCCGACAACCGACTTCTACGATTTTGAAGCTAAGTATCTGCGTGACGATACTGAGTACCGCATCCCAAGTGGTTTGCCGGTTGGGGAAGAGAAAGCTATGCAGGATATGGCTCTGCGCGCCTACGCTGTCATAGGTGGGCGTGGCTGGTCACGTATTGATGTAATGCTGGATGCATCTGGCAAACAGTATTGCCTGGAGGCAAATACTGCGCCGGGCATGACAGATCACTCCCTTGTACCGATGGCTGCCAAGGCCGCCGGCATTCCCTTCCCGCAACTCGTGGTTCGCCTGCTGGAGGATGCACGTAGTGCTTGAACGCCTGCGCCCATCTGCTGAGAAGTCGAGCCGCGAATCCCGCCCAGCGCGACCGTCGCGCCCGGCTAAGCAACCCAAGCCGGCGGGTGTTGGTTTTTGGCATCAGCCAACGCTGCTCAATCTGGTCGCCGACGTGTTGATCGTTGCAGCAAGTGTGGCGTTTGCATGGGCAGCCGTGATTGCCTTGCAACGCCTGCCCTTTTATCCCTTGCGCGAAGTCCATGTGCTTGGCGAGTTAAGTCAAGTCCAACGCTCGCAGCTGCAAGGCGCGGCACGTGGTGTGGTGCAGGGTAATTTCTTCACCGTGAATATCGATGCCACCCGTCAGGCTTTTGAGAAGCTCGCTTGGGTGCGTCGTGTTGAAGTTCGCCGTCAATGGCCGGATAGTCTTGAGTTGCGTATCGAGGAGCATGTGCCGGTCGCACGCTGGCGGGGTGTCGGTGATGAGCCGCACTTGGTGAACACGCATGGTGAAGTGTTTCCCGGCAGCATTGATCTGCCTTTGCCGCTGTTTTCGGGACCGGAAGGCACGGCGACGGAAGTGTTGGCGCGCTATCAGGAATTTGAAGGCGTGTTGTCCAAAGTTGGCTTGCACCCGCGCGTGGTGACCTTGAGCGCACGCGAAGCCTGGCAAGTGCGTCTCGATAATGGGCTGTTGCTCGATCTGGGCCGCGATCAGGCCAAGCTGCCGCTGAGTGAGCGTCTGGCAAGGTTCACCGAGCACTATCCAAATGCAATCAAGCGCAGCCAGATGCACGCAGTGGCCGTCGATATGCGCTACCCGAATGGCTTTACTTTGCGCCCGGCGCGCGACCTTAAGAGCAGTCAATCCTGATGAGTAAAGAAAAACAACGCGACGTGATTGTCGGCCTAGATATTGGCACCTCCAAGATTTTGGCGGTGGTGGCCGAGCTCACGCCGGAGGGCGAGCTGACCCTGCTCGGTCTGGGGTCGCAAGAGTCCAAAGGGCTGAAGAAGGGCGTGGTCGTCAATATCGAATCCACCGTCAATGCCATCTCGCGCGCTATTGCTGAGGTGGAAATGATGGCCGGTTGCAAGGTGACCAAGGTCTATACGGGGATTGCCGGCAGCCACATCAAGAGCAAAGACTCCAACGGCATGGCCGTTGTGCGCGACAAGGAAGTCACACAATACGATGTGGAGCGCGCGATTGAGGCTGCCAATGCCACGCCAATCTCGGCCGACGATCAGATCCTGCATACGTTGGTGCAAGAGTTTATCGTTGATGGACAGGATGGCGTTAAAGAGCCTATCGGCATGGATGCGCGCCGACTCGAAGTGCGCGTGCACTTGGTCACGGGTGCTGTGACTGCCGTACAGAACATTGTGAAGTGCGTGCATCGCTGCGGTCTGGAAGTGGTTGATCTGGTCTTGCAACCATTGGCTTCCGGTTATGCCGTGCTGACCGAAGACGAAAAGGATGTCGGTGTCTGCCTCGTTGATATCGGCGGTGGCACGACTGATATCGCGGTATTCACGCAGGGTGCGATTCGTCACACCGCGGTGATCCCAATTGCGGGTGATCAGCTGACGAATGACATCGCAATTGCTTTGCGGACTTCAACGCAAGACGCCGAGGACATCAAGATACGGTACGGCGTGGCATTGCAGCAATTGGCGGACTCAGACGAAATGCTTGAGGTGCCGGGGGTTGGCGATCGCCCAGCATCGAGCCTTTCACGTCAGGCCTTGTCGGGTTTCATTCAGCCGCGTGTCGAAGAAATATTCCAGAAGGTGCAGGAAGAGCTCCACAAGAGCGGCTACGAACGGTTGTTGCGTGCAGGCATTGTGTTGACTGGCGGTTCTGCCGCTATGCCCGGCATGGCCGAGTTGGGTGAGGAAATTTTCCACAACACGGTGAAGCTGGGCGTGCCGCAATACGAAGGCAATCTGCGCGATTTCATGAAGAACCCGCGTCACTCAACCGCGATGGGCTTGCTGTTGGAAGGTATGGCGCAAACCAAGCGCGGCCAGAAGGCGCAAGACCCGACCAGCTTTACCCAAGTGCTGTCACGCATGCGTGCTTGGTTCGCGAAAAACTTTTAAGCGTTTGTATTTTTACTTTAAAGCAGTAACAACGAAGGAGGCGAAGATGTTTGAGTTTGTTGATAGTGAAGATAACGCTGGGCAGGAAGACGGCGTAACGATCATCAAGGTGATCGGTGTTGGGGGTGCCGGTGGCAATACCGTCGAGCACATGATCCGCGAAGGCGTGAAGGGTGTTGAGTTCATTTGTGTGAACACCGATGCGCAAGCACTGGCCAAGTCCAGCGCGCCCTACAAGCTTCAACTCGGCCCAGGCCTGGGTGCTGGCGGTAAGCCGGCGAAGGCACGTGGTTTGGCTGAAACCGAGCGTGAACGCATTGCAGAAATGCTGCAAGGCGCGCACATGGCTTTCATCACCGCAGGTATGGGCGGTGGCACCGGTACCGGTGCAGCGCCGATCGTGGCTGAAGTTGCCAAGGAACTGGGCATCCTTACGGTTGCCGTGGTGACCAAACCGTTCGAATACGAAAACCGCATGCGCTCCGCCGAAGAAGGCTTGGCTGAGCTTGCTAACAATGTGGATTCACTGATCGTTATCCTCAACGAAAAGCTGCAAGAAGTGCTGGGCGAAGACGTCAGCATGAAGGAAGCGTTCCGGTCGGCCGATGATGTGCTGAAGAATGCCGTTGGCGGTATTGCCGAAATCATCAACATCCCGGGTCTGGTGAACGTCGACTTTGAAGACGTCCGTACTGTGATGAGTGAGATGGGCAAGGCCATGATGGGTTCGGCTGCCGCTGCCGGCGTTGATCGCGCCCGCATTGCCGCTGATCAGGCTGTTGCCAGCCCGCTGCTGGAAGGTATCGAGCTGTCTGGCGCACGTGGTGTGCTGGTTAACATCACCGCCAGCGACGATCTGGGCATGAAGGAAGTCCGCGAAGTGATGAACACCATCCGCACCTATGCGGCACCGGATGCGACCATCATCTTCGGTACTGTCTTCGACAACACCATGGAAGACACACTGCGCGTTACCGTTGTGGCTACCGGCCTGGGTGGCGCCATCGTCAAGTCGGCTAAGCCTGTGCTTAAGACCGTGATGAACGAAGGCATGGGTCTGCGTACGGGTACTGACAATCAGTTTGTTGATGTCACTACCACGACCGATGTTGGCGGCATGTTCACCAGCGCCCGCGGCAGTGCCCGCAACACCATGGTGGATTCGATGGCTGCCAGCGGTGTCGATAAGTACGATATTCCTGCCTTCCTCCGCCGTCAGGCCGACTAAGCAGGTTTATTGCGATAGCCTGAGTGTATGGGGTCGATTCGCCTCCTCCCCATACATTCATGCTGCGCTGCGGTAAAATAGCCCCATGTTGAAGCAACGCACACTCAAAACACTCGTTCGCGCCACCGGTGTGGGGCTCCATTCTGGCGTCAAGGTCACCATGGTGCTGCGCCCCGCCGCACCTGATACCGGTGTGGTCTTCCGTCGCGTGGACTTGAATCCCCCCGTCGACCTGCCGGCAGTGCCGCATGGCGTGGGTGACACGCGCATGGCCTCTACCCTTGAACGCGATGGTGCCAAGCTTTCCACGATTGAACATCTGATGTCCGCTCTTGCGGGGCTGGGCATCGACAATATCTACATTGACGTTGATGCAGCTGAGCTACCCATCATGGATGGGAGTGCTGCACCCTTCGTGTTCCTGCTGCAGTCCGCGGGCATTGAAGAACAGAACGCCGCCAAAAAATTCATCCGCATCAAGAAAACGGTGCGGGTTGAAGAGGGCGATAAGTGGGCTGAGCTATCCCCGTACGAAGGCTTCCGCCTTGATTTTTCAATCATTTTCAACCATCCGGCAGTCGATCAGACGGGCCGGCATGTGACTGTCGATTTTGCCGACAATTCCTATATTCATGAAGTAGCGCGTGCGCGCACCTTCGGTTTCATGCAGGACATTGAATACATGCGCGACCATGGCTTGGCCCTCGGCGGCAGCCTGGAAAATGCCATCGTGATGGATGAGTACCGTGTGCTCAACAGCGATGGTTTGCGCTACAACGACGAGTTCGTGAAGCACAAAGTTTTGGATGCGATTGGTGACCTATATGTTGCCGGCCACCCCATATTAGGCGCTTTTGCAGCTTTCAAGTCCGGTCACGGGCTGAATAACAAGCTGTTGCGGGCCGTACTGGATGATGCGACTGCCTGGGAGTGGGCGACATTCCAAGATGCAGCTGCAACACCTGAACGCGTCCTGAACCTCTACCCTCAAGCGGCCTAATTTTCCACAGTAATGATCAGGCTCGCTTTCATTCTGGCGGTCCTGGCAATTGCCCTTTCATGGGCACTGTACTTGGTTACCCGCAATCCCCGTTACAAGACCCTTGCCATTCGCCTTGGCAAGGTCACCTTGTGCCTAGTGCTGATCGTTTTCGGCCTACTGGCGCTTGAGCGCTTGACCTAGTCTTTTGCCGCCAAACGCTCCAATGCCAGCCGTAGCGGGGCGTCAGCAGGCAGTTTTTGTGCCAGTGAAGTTAGTCCTCGCTTAGCTTTATCCCCAATAGGAACCTGCTGTGCCGGCACATCCTTGGTGCCGGTTGGTCGCATGGGTTGCACTTTGACGTCGATTTCATTAACCTCTGTCCCGTTCTGGCGATAGGTTTCGACCAGAGCGGGGACAATTTGCCGCACTTTGACGGCAACCGCGCCATTAGCGGCGTGGATGATCACTTTCCCCAACCGATAGTTGGCCACACGTACCACTTTGGTCAATTGCCTTGGCAACGCAAGCTCAAGCTGGCGTTGCAACTGCAACAGTCGCCCAGCATGGGCGGTCAATCGGGCGACATGGGCTTCTGTTTCTAGAAGCGTCGTCACCGTCGGTGGCGTGCCCGAGTTGCGTTTGGCTGTCATGCGTCGTGTAAGGAAGTGAGTAAAGCATGCATATTATTCTTGTATCTGATCGCCTGGCAACGGCGAAGACAATTGTTATCAACGGGCGCCATATCCTGTTGTCACTGCTGGCGCTCAGCGCGCTGGTTTTCGTACTGTCGACGTTCTTCTCTTACTTGACGGTACGTCACGCAGCCGACATCCGCCTGCCCATCCTTCAGGATCTCTTGCGAAGCATGCAGGCCGAAGATAGCCAGCGGTCAGAAGTGCTGGTTCGCGAAAACCTCAATGTAATGGCCATCAAGCTCGGGCAGATGCAGGCACAGCTCTCACGTCTGGATACGCTGAGTGAGCGTCTGGCCAGCTCGCTGGGCATGAAGCCGCAAGATATGAAGCCTGTCACTGATGGTCGGGGCGGCCCGCTGGTGCGAGAGCAGGCAATGACTACGCCGGAGCTAGAGCAACTACTCGAAGCCTTGTCGGTCAAGCTCGAAAAGCGCAGTGACGCAATGGCCTTGATCGAATCGCAAGTGCTGGAAGGACGTATCCGTCGCAGCATGCTGCCAACAACGCTGCCGGTTGCTGCGAACTGGAATGCCTCAACCTACGGCTGGCGAATTGACCCCTTTACCGGGCACCGTGCTATGCACGAAGGGGTGGACTTCTCCGCCGCCCCCGGAACCCCAATTTTTGCAGCCGCTGCGGGCATCGTGATCAACGTGGAGCGCCATCCGCAGTACGGCAACCTGATTGAGATTGATCATGGCAACGATATTAGTACCCGTTATGCCCATGCTTCAGATATCTACGTACAGAACGGGGCTTTGGTCAAGCGAGGACAGAAGATTGCCGCCGTTGGCTCCACGGGTCGTTCGACGGGCCCCCATTTGCACTTTGAGGTCCGTGTCGGCGGTATTGCACAAAACCCAAATCGCTTCCTGCAGGAAGCTGCCCGTCACGCCCAAAAATGAAACACAGCGGCGCCTGTCATCAGGCGCCTGCCTGCCGCGTGCTAGAATTGATTCTTTGCCCATCTTGGCGGCACATCAATGATTTCCGGCGTTCTCAAGAAGATTTTCGGCAGCCGCAATGATCGGCTGATCAAGCAATACTCCCAGACCGTTTCCCGCATCAATGCGCTCGAGCCTGCCATGCAGGCTTTGAGTGACGATGCGTTGCGAGCCAAAACTGATGAGTTCCGTCAGCAGCTCAGCCAAGGAGAGAGCCTAGAAGCACTCCTGCCTGAGGCCTTTGCTGTTGTTCGCGAAGCCAGTGTGCGCGTCTATGGCATGCGCCATTTCGACGTACAACTGATTGGTGGGATGGTACTGAATGACGGCAATATCGCGGAAATGCGTACCGGGGAAGGTAAGACCCTGGTTGCGACACTGCCCTCTTATCTGAATGCGCTTACGGGCAATGGCGTCCATGTTATTACCGTCAATGACTACCTCGCCCGTCGCGATGCCGAATGGGTGGGCCGTATTCATCGCTTCCTTGGCCTCACTGTCGGCGTCAATCTGTCGCAAATGCCGCATGACGAAAAGCAACAGGCGTATGCGTCCGACATTACCTACGGGACCAATAACGAATTCGGTTTCGATTACCTGCGCGACAACATGGTCTATTCGGTGGCTGAGCGAGTGCAGCGCAAGCTGAACTTCGCCATCGTCGATGAAGTCGACTCCATCCTGATCGACGAGGCGCGCACCCCTTTGATCATCTCTGGGCAGGCAGAAGACCACACCGAGATGTATCTGAAGATGAATGCGGTCCCGCCTTTGCTGGAAAAGGGTGAGACAGCAAAAGCAGAAGGTGAAACAGACACCGGTGATTTCATTGTCGATCTGAAGGCGCACTCCGTCCTGCTGACCGAACAAGGCCACGAAAAGGCCGAGGAAATCTTGACGCGTCTGGGCATTCTCCCTGAGGGCAGCAGCCTCTACGAGCCCGCGAATATCTCCCTGATGCACCACTTGTATGCTGCCTTGCGTGCGCACAACCTGTTCCACAAGGATCAGCATTACGTCGTGCAGAACGGTGAAGTCACCATTGTTGATGAGTTCACTGGCCGTCTGATGACAGGTCGGCGCTGGTCCGATGGCCTGCATCAGGCCGTTGAAGCCAAAGAAGGGGCCAATATCCAGGCTGAGAATCAAACCCTAGCCTCGATTACCTTCCAAAACTATTTCCGTATGTACAACAAGCTGTCGGGCATGACCGGTACAGCGGATACGGAAGCGTTTGAATTCCAGTCTATCTATGGTCTTGAAACCGTCGTGATCCCGACCAACCGGCCGGTGCAGCGTAAGGACGAGAACGATCTGGTCTACCGCACTGCAGCCGAGAAATACAAGGCGATCATTGACGACATCCGTGCATGTCGCGAGCGTGGCCAACCCACACTGGTTGGCACTACCTCTATCGAGAACTCCGAGCTGCTCTCAACCCTGCTGACGCGTGAAAACGTGCCACATCAAGTGTTGAATGCGAAGCAGCACGCGCGCGAGGCAGAGATCGTGATTGATGCTGGTCGCCCCGGCATGATCACGATTGCGACCAACATGGCAGGACGTGGGACTGACATTGTTCTGGGTGGCAGTATCGAGAAGCGTATTGAGCGTGTGCGTGAAGATGTAAGCCTCAGCGATGCCGATAAGCAGGCACGGATTACCGCACTGCGTGCGGAATGGCAGCCTTTGCATGACCAGGTTATCGCTGCGGGTGGATTGCACATTATTGGTTCTGAGCGCCATGAATCGCGCCGGATCGACAATCAACTCCGCGGCCGCGCGGGTCGTCAGGGCGATCCGGGTTCCAGTCGCTTTTACCTATCGCTGGAAGATCCGCTGCTGAAGATTTTTGCCGGTGATCGCCTGAACGCAATCATGGTGCGCCTCAAGTTGCCAGAAGGCGAAGCGATTGAGCATGCGATGGTGAACCGCTCGCTTGAAGGTGCACAACGCAAGGTTGAACAGCGTAACTTCGACATTCGCAAGCAGCTGCTTGAGTACGATGATGTCTCCAACGATCAGCGCAAGGTTATCTACGAGCAGCGCAATGAGCTGCTGGAGAGCGATGACATCTCGGAAACCGTGACCGCAATGCGCGCTGGCGTGATTGAGGATTTGTTCCGTCTTCACGTGCCACATGACAGTCTTGAAGAGCAGTGGGATATCCCCGGTTTTGAATCTGCACTGGCCAGCGAATATCACTTGAAACTACCGGTGGGCGAGTGGTTTGCTGCCGACCAAAATCTGTCGGATGACGACTTGCTTGAGCGTGTGATTGTTGAGGCAGATCAGGCCTATGCGGCCAAGATCGCACAGGTGAATCTGGATGCTTGGCATGGTTTTGAGCGCAACATCATGCTGCAGAGCCTTGATTCACATTGGCGTGAACATCTATCCGCGCTTGATCAGTTGCGTCAGGGGATTCACCTGCGTGGGTATGCGCAGAAGAACCCGAAGCAGGAATATAAGCGCGAAGCCTTCGAGCTGTTCGAGGGGCTACTCAATGTGGTGCGCGCTGATGTCACCCGCATTCTGATGACGGTACAGATCGAGTCAGCCGAACAGATCGAAGAAGTTGAGCAACCCGCACTCGAAAATATTCAGTATCAACATGCCGGCTTTGATGAGGTTCAGGGCGAGCCCATTCCCGAATCTGCCCCCACAGCGTCGGCACAACCTGTTCAGAACCATCTACCCAAGGTCGGTCGCAACGATCCTTGTCCCTGTGGTAGCGGCAAAAAGTACAAGCATTGCCACGGGTCATTGAGCTAGGAACACGTATGTTGAATAGCGGCTTCGCCACCATTGCCGAGGACGGCGATGCCGTTGTTATCCTCGATCAGACGCGTCTACCCGCTGAGATTGCCTATGTGCGTATGACGCATGTGGATCATGCAGCTCATGCGATTCGCGTTTTACAGGCACGTGGTGCGCCTCTGATTGGTGCCACAGCTGCGTACGGCGTGGCGCTCGGCCTACAATCAGAGGCTGATGATGCAACGCTTGCCGCGGTGTGTCGTCAGCTCGCGGCTACACGCCCCACCGCCGTCAATTTGCAATGGGCGTTGGCGCGCCTGCAGACACTGCTTGCCGCACTTGCGCCTGCGGAGCGTCGTGCAGCTGCTTGGGCAGAAGCACGAAAGATCGCCGCAGAAGATATTGCTGCTAATGCTGCCATTGGACAGCATGGCTTGTCATTGATCGAGCATGCCGCAGCGCGCACCGGAATCGCGCAGGTCATGACACATTGCAATGCCGGCTGGCTCGCCACCGTTGCCAATGGCACCGCTCTCGCGCCCGTCTATGCTGCACATGCAGCGGGTATTCGTCAGCATGTGTGGGTCAGTGAGACCCGCCCCCGCAATCAAGGTCACTTGACTGCCTGGGAGCTTGGGCAAGCGGGTGTTGCGCGCAGTTTTGTTGCCGATAACGCTGCCGGATTGTTGCTGATGCGCGGCGAGGTGGATATCGTGATCGTCGGCGCTGATCGTATTGCCGCCAATGGTGATGTGGCAAATAAAGTGGGCACCTATCTCAAAGCCTTGGCGGCACGTGCACACAATGTGCCTTTCTATGTCGCCGCGCCAGTTTCTACCATCGACTTTGACTGTCCGGATGGTGCGGCCATTCCCATTGAGGAGCGCGATGCAGAGGAGCTGGGGATTCATACGATCGGTTTGGCGGGGTGTCCGGTGAAGAATCTGGCGTTTGATGTCACACCTGCCAACCTTATCGCAGGCATCATCACGCAACACGGTGTTTTCCCGCCACAACAACTGGCACGCCTGCACCGCGCATGAGCGCCGAATTGAGCCAACTCAAGGCGTCAGTCTTGGCATGTGCCCGGGCCATGAATGCCGGCGGTATCAACCGCGGCACAGCCGGCAATGTCAGTGCCCGTACTGAGGGCGGTTTTGTCGTAACGCCAACGGGGATGGATTACCTGCAGTCTGCGCCCGATGACATGGTGTTTGTGGCCATGGATGGGCAGAGCAGCGACAAGCGCAAACCCTCCTCAGAGTGGCACTTTCACCGCGACATCTACGCCCAGCGGCCAGAGGCTGGTGCAATCGTGCATACGCATTCACCGTTTGCCACCAGCCTTGCCTGTCTCGGCAAGGACGTGCCGCCATTTCATTACATGATTGCGCGTTTTGGCGGCGATACTGTACGGTGCGCTGACTATGCGACGTTTGGTACGCAAGCTTTGTCGGACACCATGCTGCGCGCTTTGAGCGGTCGCAGTGCCTGCCTTATGGCGAATCACGGTATGACCGTGTTTGGGCGAGACTTAGATCAGGCGCTGGCGCATGCCATTGAGCTAGAAGTGTTGTGCGAGCAATATTGGCGCGTCTTACAGCTCGGTGAGCCTCGCCTCTTGCCGGAGGATGAAATGCAACGCGTACTGGAAAAGTTCAAGACCTACGGTCAATCCTGAACTGACGCTGTCGACTACTGCGTGGCAATGCAGCCGGCGCTTGCCGCACGTGCACTGATTTGATTGAGCTTGCTAATACGCTCGTCCTCTGAATACTGACCATCTAGGAAAGTGCTGTCGGCTTGCTCGGCATAGGTCTGGCAATGCGAGTCGCCGTACAAACGCATACGGAATGCATATGCTTGACTGGTGGCATCCAAGGTTCCTGCTGCTTGCGCTGTACGGTGTTTTTTTGCCCACTCCTGCGCGATCTTGAGCTGCTCTTCGACCGACTTGCCTGACATCCCCTCGATGATCTTCATTTGCTCAGCCACCGCTTTCTTGCGCTCTTCAAGCGTAGGGACTTTGGTGGTCTGTGCCACTGCAGAAGTGGAGACATAGAGGGTGAGAGCAATGAGTGACAACAGCAGGCGCATGTGAGCTTTCCTTAGTTCAAGCTGCGCCATATTAGCCCAGCTCAGTCTTTCAGGTGCATATACACGTGACTTGCCAATGAAAAAGGGCAGCCAGGTTGCCCTAGCTGCCCTTTTTCGGCGAAGGTGCTGATTAGGCCTTGAGGGCGACCAGTACTTCGTCCAGCATCTTCTTGGCATCGCCGAACAGCATGCGATTGTTTTCCTTGTAGAAGAGTGGATTATCCACGCCTGCATAGCCAGAAGCCATGGAGCGCTTCATGACGATGGAGGTTTGTGCCTTCCAGACTTGCAGCACTGGCATACCAGCGATTGGGCTGCTTGGATCATCTTCAGCGCCAGGGTTCACGATGTCGTTCGCACCGATCACCATGACCACGTCGGTGTCAGGGAAGTCTTCGTTAATTTCGTCCATTTCCAGCACGATGTCGTAAGGCACCTTGGCTTCAGCCAGCAGCACGTTCATGTGGCCTGGCATACGACCTGCCACCGGGTGGATGGCGAAGCGTACGTTGGCACCCTTGGCGCGCAGGGTTTGCACGATTTCGTTCACAGTGTGTTGGGCTTGCGCGACGGCCATGCCGTAGCCCGGAACAATTACAACGCTCTTGGCTTCGCGCAACAGTTCGGCGGTTTCGGCAGAACTGAGAGGAGTAACTTCGCCTTCAGGCTGGGCAGCGGCACCGCTGGCAGCCGCTGGTGCAGCACCAAAACCACCAGCGATTACGCTGATGAAATGGCGGTTCATGGCCTTACACATGATGTACGACAGGATGGCGCCGGAGGAGCCCACCAGTGCGCCGGTGACGATCAGCAGATCGTTGTTCAGCATGAAGCCGGTGGCCGAAGCAGCCCAACCAGAGTAACTGTTCAGCATCGACACCACGACCGGCATGTCGGCACCACCAATGGCCATGACCATATGGAAGCCGAACAGGATCGAGATGATGGTCATGATGATCAGCGGGGTCATGCCTTCGGAAATATCCTTGGCATTGATGAACTCACGGCCGTACCAGACCACAAGCAGAAGCATGGCTAGATTCAGCCAATGACGTGCCGGCAACAACAGCGGCTTGCCGCCGATCTTGCCGTTCAGCTTGCCGAAGGCAATCAAAGAACCTGCGAAGGTCACGACACCGATCAGGATGCCGATATAGATTTCCACTTCGTGGATGATCTTTTCAATGCCTTCGAAGTGCAGCGCTGGGTCGACGTAGCTGGCGAAGCCGACCAGTGCCGCAGCCAGGCCAACGAAGCTGTGCATCAGCGCCACCAGTTCCGGCATTTCGGTCATCTTGACCTTCTTTGCCGCATACAGGCCGATGGAGCCGCCAACAACCAGCGCGATGATGATCCATGCGTAGCCGGAGGGTGTAACGCGCGGCCCGAAGACAGTCGCTAGCACGGCGATAGCCATGCCGGCCATGCCGTAGAAGTTGCCACGACGCGAAGTCTCAGGATGGGACAGACCGCCCAGGCTGAGGATGAAGAGGATGGTTGCTCCGATGTAGGAGACAGTAGCCAGATTTGCAGACACTAGTATCTCCTTAGTTCTTACGGAACATGTCGAGCATGCGACGCGTTACCGCGAAGCCGCCGAACATATTGATCGCAGTCAGGGCGATGGCAACTGCAGCCATTACCTTGATCAGCAGCTCGGGACGGGTGACGCCGTCGGCCAGTGGCGGAGCCACTTGCACGAGCGCACCGATCACGATGATCGAGGAGATTGAGTTGGTTACGCTCATCAGCGGGGTATGCAGGGCGGGGGTGACGTTCCACACCACCATGTAGCCAATGAAGCAGCCGAGAACGAACACGGTCAGGTGACCCAAGAACGCCGATGGAGCGCCGTAGCCGATCAGGCCGAACAGCACCGTAGCTACTGCAAACATAGTGGCAACACGTGCCGGCGATGACACCGTGGTGCTCGGACCATGACCATGGCTGGCTGCAGCGGGGGCAGCTGCCTTGGGTGCAGCTGCTGGCGCTGCCGATAGCTTGGGCGGTGGGGGCGGCCAGCTTACTTCGCCTTGGTTGATGACGGTGGTGCCACGCACGACTTCATCTTCGAAGTTCATGTTGATCGCAGCAGCGCCTTCACCAGCAGGATCAACACTCTTGGTCTTGATCAGGTCTTCCGACAGACGGAACAGGTTGGTTGCGTAGAGCGTCGAGGCCGTCTTGGCCAGACGACACGGCAGATCCTTGTAGCCAACGATGGTCACGCCGTGAACGACGGCAACCTCGCCCGGTACTGTCAATTCGCAGTTACCACCTTGTTCAGCGGCCAAATCGACGATAACGCTACCTGCCTTCATGGACTTAACCATGTCGGCGGTGATCAGCTTAGGCGCTGGCTTGCCCGGAATCAGGGCAGTGGTGATGATGATGTCGACTTCCTTGGCTTGCTGGGCAAATACTTCCAGCTGAGCCTTTTGGTAGCCTTCCGACATAACCTTGGCGTAACCGCCGGTACCAGCGCCGTCTTCTTCATAATCGACGGGAACGAATTCACCGCCCATGGAGATGATCTGGTCAGCGACTTCCTTGCGGGTATCGTTGGCACGCACGATGGCGCCTAGGTTGGCGGCAGTACCGATCGCAGCCAGACCCGCTACACCAGCACCGATCACGAAGACCTTGGCTGGCGGCACCTTGCCGGCAGCAGTGATCTGACCCGTGAAGAAGCGACCGAAAGCGTTGGCGGCTTCAATGACGGCGCGGTAGCCAGCAATATTGGCTTGCGAGGACAGAGCATCCATCTTCTGGGCGCGTGAAATACGCGGCACCGAGTCCATGGCCAGCACAGTCGCCTTCTTGGCAGCCAGTTGCTGCATCAGCTCAGGATTTTGTGCCGGCCAGATGTAGCTGACCAGCGTGCCGCCCTGCTTGAGCAGACCGACTTCCTCTGCGTTAGGGCCGCGGACCTTGAAGACGATGTCGCTCTTGGCCCAGACGTCAGCGGTACTGACCACTTCGGCTCCGGCGGCGCGATATTCGTCATCGCTGATATTGGAAAGGTTGCCGGCGCCAGATTCGACAGCGACTGCGTAGCCCTGCTTGATGAGCTTTTGTACGACCTCGGGGACTGTCGCCACGCGTGTTTCGCCGGCGAAAGTTTCCCTTGGCACTCCGATGATCAGAGGCATGTTTCCTCCATGGGATGGTTTTTAGAAATCTTAGAAATCTGGGGCCCGGGCATGTCTCCATGGACATGTGACCAGCAGGCGAGGCACACAATTATAACCCAAAGCCAGCCCCGCTTCCAGCCTCGCATAGCCTTTTGGATCAATGGTTTAGCGGTGGGTCGATTGTAGATACAAGGAAACTTGAATGATTGATGCAGTGAATCGCATATTTCGTACGATTTATTAAGGCTTCATCGGCCGGGTTGCCATTGTCCGATGGCCCGCAAGATTGGTTCCCACGCTAGGGCTTCTAGGCCACCTTCATGCAGACGCTCTAGCAGCCGCTGCACATCAATCGCTAATGCATCAGGGTCAAGTTCGCTGCGCAGACCTTGCAGGCCGCCACATTGCAGGCGCAGATCATCCGCGCTGCTGGCCGGGTGGGTCAGGGGATTGCTACGCAGCCCCAAGGCAAAGCGTGACTTATCGCGCATTTGGCCGTGCAGACTGGCGCAGGCTGCACGGGCCAGTGGCTGGGTGCATAGCAGTTGATCAGCATCATGTAGGGCCAGCGAGCACACCGCGCAGCGTTGCTGTAAAGCGGTAGAAAAGACGCAGGGGAGGTGGTTGATGTCGCCGCGGGCGCTACGAGTAAGCGCCGTGCTCATGCAAGGGGCGGGCGCTCAGTGTCGCTGGCCGGGTGACTCATGGTGCGGACCAGCTCGGCGCTGACCAAGCGCAGACGCTGGTTGAGGAGGAGCAGGAGCTGCATCATCAGCTTGACGCCCAAGCGCGGTTGATCCGCGATGATCTGCGTCAGACTTGAGCGATTCAGAATGCCGAAGACGCACTCACTACGCGCAATGCAGCTGGCAAAGCGTGGCTCGCCGTCGATCAGGGACATTTCACCGAGCGTCTTGCCGGGCCCAGCATGGCCGATTTTGACCGGGAAGCCATCGCTGCCGCGCCGGGCGATCTCCATGTTGCCATCCAGCAGGAGCAGCATGAAGTCACCTTGCTCGCCTTCGTGGATAACTTTGGTGCCAGTTGGAACGCGGTAGCAGTCGAGATACTGCGCCACTATCTCGATTTCGCTATCGTCGAAGTCTTCGAACAGGCGAATGTGTTCGATGATGGCGCGCATTAGCGCGACAAAGGGGGTGCCTTTGCCGAGAGATTCAAATGTGTCGAGATGTCCGTCCATCCCCACAACTTACAACCAGTGCGCCAGCAGGGCAAGTGTTGTCAGTAACCAGCCCGACACCGCCAGCAGCAGATGGCGATCCGTCAGCAGGGCTTCGGCCGCATCACCGCCCCCACCACGGCGATGCAGTAGATAGAGGTAGCGGAACATGCCGTAGAGCACGAATGGCACAGTCACCCACAGGCGCCCACCGTGCAGCATGGCAGTTTCATCGCTGACGGTGTATAGGCTGTACGACAGCACCGTCGAGGCGACCGTAATCGTGATCAACTGATCTAGCAAGATAGGTGAATAGTGTTCAAGAACGCGGCGATGGGCCTTGGCCGCCCCTTCGTCGGTGCGCATGGCATTCAGCTCGGCGCGCCGCTTAGCGAAACCGAGGAACAAAGTCAGCATCAACCCGCACAGCAGCAACCATTCGGACGGCGGAATCCCGAGCGCCAGTGTGCCGGCCAGCAGACGTAGCATGAAGCCTGCCGAGATCAGGAACACGTCAAGAATGACGACGTGCTTGAGGCGCAGGGTGTAGGCGACATTGACGCCGAGATAGGCGAGAAATACCCACTCAGCCTGGCCGATGAAACGGAACACGATATCCAGCGCAATCAGCAGACAGCCCAGCATCAAGCCGAGGGCAAATGGGACGCTGGTGACACCACTGGCCAGCGGCCGATGACGCTTTTGCGGGTGCAGACGATCCTGCTCGCGATCAATCAGGTCATTGAAAATATAGACCGACGATGACAGCAGGCAAAAGGCTGCCGCAGCGGCAAAGGCCTTGAGCACAATATCGGGCTGATTCCAGGCATGGCCGAAAAGCAGACCGACCAGCACAAAGCCATTCTTTAGCCACTGATGTGGACGAAGCAGGCGCAGCCACGGAGGGAGTCGGTCTTTCAGCGCTGACATGGTTGTCCCGGGAAGTAGCGGTCGCAGAAGTAGCAGGCGGTTTGCGGCAGCGCCGGTGGTACGGCGTAATACAGCCCCTTGATGCGTGCCAGTATGACATCGCGATAGCGGGCATAGTTAAAGCCCTGGCCGAGAATCAGATGGAACTCCACGCCACGAATTTTAAAGGTGCGAGTCTCAATGTTGTCAAAGTAAGGGGCGTAGTCAGTCGCTAGGTTCGGCGCTGTCTTGCGCAGGATGGCAATCTTGCCGCCATCGATGGCGCGCATATCGGTCAGGATGTCGTCATGGCGCGCATGGCTGGAGCCTTCGCCAAACACACCGATGTAACGCGGCCGGCCATCCACATCCCGCACGTAGGTATTGACCCCTAGCGTGACGGCATTCGAGTAGCCATCCATCATCCACGTGTAGTCGCTGTAGGGCTGTAACTGATCAAGTAGTTTCTGTGATTCGACCGTTAGGACGATACCGGGATAGAACTTGGTCTTCTCCCATTTTTCCATCGGCATATTGGCAATCGCGAGGATGATCGCCGCATGCAGCAGTGCAAGGCCGGAGAAAAAGCGTAGCAGTGTGCGCAACTGTGCAACATTCACGCTAAGGGCCAGCAGAATCAGCGCGAAGGGTATGAAGGACAACACCCAGTGCAAGCCGATCGTGCGCACGATGGAGAGTGGCACAAACAGGGCCAGTGGCACGATGGCGAGCATGGTTAGCGCTCGGCCTTCGCGGCTGCGTAAGACGGCTGCGAAAGCGTGACGCTGCCGTTGCAGATACCAGAACCACAGGGGGGTTAGCAGGTACATCATCATGCTTAGATACAGCAGTGGCGTTTGCCAAGACAGGCCGGTGTTGCCGCGGTGATGACGGTTGTAGAAATTGAACATAACATTCGACCAGCAGTGGCCGGCATTCCACCACGCCATCATGGCGATACCCGGCACGGTCAGCGCATAGACGATGAACAGGCCCACGAATTTGCGCTGGCTGGGGCGATACAGCGTGTCGACCAAAAAGGCAAAGCCGAGGAGGGCAGCGAAGTACTTCGACAGGACCGCACCTGCGAGGCCGAGCCCCGCCAGTACATACCAGCGCCAAGCAGTGGTGTCCGCGTCTTCAGCCCGGCGTGCCTGTAGCCAGGCAAAGCCAGCGAGCACGCTGAAATACACCAGCGGCGTATCGGTGGTGATGAAGACATTCCACACATTCGCGGGTGCGAGCAGGAAAAGTGTTGCGGCACCCCACGCCAGATTCGGAAAGCGTGGCTTGAGGAAGGCGGCCACGGCGAGCCCCAGCACCACCGGCTGGATGATGATGGGTAAGCGCAGCCACCACTCGGCATGGCTGATCTGCAATAGCAGCGCCAGCCACCAGCCGATCATAGGCGGATGATCGTAAAAGCCCCAATCAGGCCATTGACCCCACCAGATGAAATAGGCTTCGTCGCCGGTGAAGGGTGTGACGGCGGCCAGCCAAAAACGGAAGGCCAGCGTCAGCAGGGCGGCAATCAGGAAGGTGCGGCGTGAACTCCAGGCGTCCCCGGCAGAGAAGTTCATTACTTACTGACTGGCGGCAACAAGGCGACGCTGACGTACCGCTGCGGCAAGGGTGTCGAGCATGCTGAGGCTATCTTCCCAACCGATGCAAGCATCGGTGATGCTCTGACCGTATTGCAGCGACTGGCCGGGGACGAGGTCCTGACGGCCTTCCTTGAGGTGCGATTCAACCATCACCCCCATGATGCGCTGGTCACCACCGCTGATCTGTGCGGCCACATCTCCGGCCACATCGACTTGGCGCTTGAACTGTTTGTTGCTGTTGGCATGCGAGAGATCGATCATCAGCTTAGCGGCGAGACCTGCCTTGCCTAGCTCAGCGCAGGCAGCCTCCACACTCGCTGCGTCATAGTTGGCCGACTTGCTGCCGCCGCGCAGGATGATGTGGCAGTCTTCATTGCCGCCGGTCGAGACAATGGCCGAGCGGCCGGCCTTGGTGACGGATAGGAAGTGGTGTGGGCTCGAAGAAGAGCGGATTGCATCGATGGCGATGCGCACGTTGCCGTCCGTGCCGTTCTTAAAGCCAATCGGGCAGGACAGGCCGGAGGCTAGCTCGCGGTGCACCTGCGATTCGGTCGTGCGAGCGCCAATCGCGCCCCAGCTGACCAGATCGGCGGTGTATTGCGGCGTGATCACATCCAAAAACTCGGTGCCGCAAGGCATCTTCATTTCGTTCAAATCCCATAGCAGCTTGCGCGCCAGTTTGAGGCCGGTGTTGATGTCGTAGCTGTCGTTCAGGTGCGGATCGTTAATCAAGCCCTTCCAGCCCACCGTCGTGCGCGGCTTCTCGAAATACACCCGCATGACCACGATGAGGTCGGCGGCCAGTCGCTCGCGTTGTACCTTCAGCTTCTCGGCATATTCCAGCGCCGCTTTCGGGTCATGAATCGAGCAAGGGCCGATGATGACGACCAGACGGTCATCCGCGCCATGTAGCGCGCGATGGATATCTTGCCGTGCGGCATAGGTGTTCTGAGCAGCAGTTTCGGTGGTCGGGTAGTCCGCAAGGATTGCGTCAGGGGTGAGTAGTTCCTTGATTTCCTTGACGCGTACGTCATCGACGATGGGTTTCATTTCGTGGTCCGGCAGATGGCTTGTAGCCCGCTATTCTACAACGCCCAACCGGTCGGCATGGGTCTGGACGTTGGCCGGGCGATGGTGTGCTGGGGCGCGGTAGCGCTCTGTGCAGCGGCATGGGTTATGCACCAAATGACATATTTGGTAAATCGCTGTGCATGGCTATAGTGCGAAACCACTCAACATAGGCATTTTTGTGCAGGACTCGCTGCATAACTGCCCGCCCGAATTACATTCATTTTGAACACGTTTTCAGACAGTCTCAGTACCGCACTGGCCCTGCTGCTGCAGGCCGATGCCCACCTGTATGCCATTGTCGGCTTGAGCCTGCGCGTCAGTCTGCTGGCCGTTGTGATCGCTGCCGTGTTTGCGCTGCCGCTGGGCGCCATGTTGGCTGTTGCGCGCTTCCCGGGCAGCCGTGCACTGACGGTGCTGATTAATGGCTTCATGGGCTTGCCTGCCGTGGTGGTGGGCTTGGGTGTCTATCTGCTGCTCTCCCGTGCCGGGCCGCTGGGCGAGTTGGGGCTGTTGTTTACGCCAACCGCCATGAGCATTGCGCAGGCCGTGTTGGTATTTCCCCTGATCGCTGCGATTACGCGCCAGATCATCGAAGATGCTTGGCTTGAATACACCGAGCAATTGCAGTCATTGGGTGCGAGCAGCTGGCAGTCCGCACTGACCCTGCTGTGGGATACGCGCTGGTCGCTGTCCACCGTCATGCTAGCCGGCTTTGGTCGCGCCATTGCCGAAGTGGGCGCTGTGATGATTGTCGGCGGTAATATCGAAGGGGTTACGCGCGTCATGACCACCGCCATTGCGCTTGAAACCAGCAAGGGCGACATGCCGCTGGCGCTGGGCTTGGGCATCGTACTGCTGACACTGGTGTTGGCGCTAAATGCGATTGCGCATTTCATCCGCAGCTGGGCAGCGAGAAACTATCGATGAACGCTATGCCTACTCCCATGTTCCCTTTGCATGTGCGCGGCCTTGGTTTTGCACCTGCGGGCAATGAGATTCTTACTGATATCAATCTCACGCTTGAGACTGGCAGCTTCACAGCTGTACTCGGCCCGAATGGTGCTGGCAAAAGCGTGCTAATGCGCCTGCTACACGGCTTGCTCGCACCAACCTCGGGCACTATCCAGTGGGGCGAACTTGAAACACGTCCGCAACAACAGGCCATGCTGTTTCAGCGCCCCATCATGCTGCGCCGCTCTGTCATTGGCAATGTCGCATATGGACTGCACGTGCAGGGCGTGGCGCTGAGCGACGCAAACCGCCGCGCGCAACAAGCACTCGAACGGGTGGGCCTCGCCCATTTGGCCGAGCGGCCTGCACGCGTCTTGTCTGGTGGTGAGCAGCAGCGTGTGGCCCTTGCGCGTGCCGTGGCATTGGAGCCGCGCATCCTGTTTCTCGATGAGCCCACGGCCAGCCTCGACCCGGCAGCCACGCGCGCCATCGAAACCAGCCTGGCAGATCTGCACCAGCAGGGCACTACCATTGTGATGGTGACGCACCACATGGGCCAGGCGCGTCGCCTTGCTCGCGACATTGTCTTTGTTCATCAGGGACGCATTACCGAGCACACCCCCGCTGATGAATTCTTCAAGCAACCCCGTTCTACCGCTGCATCCCAATTTCTTCAGGAGGAACTACCATGAGCTTTATCGTTGATCGTTGCCGTCGTCTGATGCTTGCCGCTGCGATTGCAGCGCCGCTTGCCAGCGTTTTGCCCGCCCACGCTGCCGATTCTTTCATCACCGTCTCGTCGACCACTTCGACTGAGCAGTCCGGCTTGTTCAATTTCATCCTGCCAATCTTCACCAAGGACAGCGGTATCGCCGTTCGCGTGGTTGCCCTCGGTACCGGTCAGGCACTCGACATGGCACGCCGTGGCGATGCGGATGTGGTGTTCGTACATGACAAGGCGGCTGAAGAGAAATTCATCGCCGAAGGTTTCGGCGTCAAGCGTCAGGAAGTCATGTACAACGACTTCGTGCTAATTGGCCCGAAAGAGGATCCGGCTAAGGTGGCTGGCGGCAAGGACATCACCGAAGCACTGAAGAAGATTGAAGCCGCCAAGGCGAGCTTCGTGTCGCGTGGCGACAAGAGCGGCACACATGCAGCCGAGCTACGTTTGTGGAAGGCAGCAGGCATTGACCTGACCACCGCAAAAGGCCCCTGGTACAAGGATACTGGCTCCGGCATGGGCCCAGCCCTGAACAGCGCTGCCGCCATGAATGCCTACATTTTGGCTGACCGTGGCACGTGGTTGTCGTTCAAGAACCGTCAGAACCTCGGCATTGTCGTTGAAGGCGACAAGCGCCTCTTCAATCAGTACGGTGTGATTCTGGTCAATCCTGCCAAGCATCCGCACGTCAAGGTTGAGGCAGGCCAGAAGTTCATCGACTGGGTTGTTTCGCCATCCGGCCAGCGCGCCATTGCCGCTTACAAGATTGGCGATGACCAGCTGTTCTTCCCGAATGCTGAAAAGCCAGTGGAAAAGCAGGCTGACACTAAGCCGACTGCCAAGAAAAAGTAAAGACGAAACACGTCATTGTGAGGTCTGTCAGATGTCGTCCTGATGCGACGATAATGACGTCATGAAGACCGTGATCGCACCACCAAACCCCGCGGCTGAATACGGTCGCGGGGTTTTTCGTTTCAGCCTGGCAACAGGCAGCCCCGGTGAGCTGGGGTTGCTGGAGGCGCTCGGCAATGCGTTCGCTCCAGCCGCTGATGCCACCTTGGCCTGGGTCAAGGCGGGTACGGGTGAGTCGCTTCAGTTACTCAGGGACAGGCAGGTTGATATGGCCATGGTGCATGCGCCCGCACAACTGAAGCAAGCCTTGGCTGAAGGGTGGATAACGGGCAAGACGCTGATCGGTGCAAATGAGTTCTATCTCGTTGGCCCGCGCCACGATCCTGCCGGTATTGCCCATGCGACAAGTGCTGCGGACGCCTTTCAACGGATTCTCGACACAGGAGTGCCGTTTGTCTCGCGAGGAGATCAGTCGGGTACGCATCAAAAAGAAATGCAATTCTGGAGTGCGCTAGGCCAGACTCCGCAAGCTGAGTGCTATCTCGTCACGCACGATTTCATGACGGCGAGCCTGAAAGTGGCCGACAGCCGCAGTGCTTATTTCATGATTGACTCAAGCACCTGGATCATGGAGCAGGTGCATGCACCGTCGCTCACCCTTTTGTATCGCGGTGACGCGACCTTGATCAATTGTTATCACGCTGTTATCGCACCCGCAGGGGCGACTGCGGGACACGATACGGCTGCGCGTTTTGTTGATTTTGTGGCTTCGCCCGCGGGCCAACACATCATTCGTGAGTATGGCCAAGATCGTTATGCGCAGTCGCTCTACAATGACGCTTTGTTTGCCCGCCAGTATGACTAACGCAGATGCGTGATATTGCCCATGAAATCGGCCGTGAGCGCATTGCGGCCGTAGTTGCTACCTTTTATGCGTCGGTGCGTGAGCATCCGACACTCTCGGTGCCTTTCCAGCGTGTGCACGACTGGCCTGAGCATCTGGCAGTGCTGACCCATTTCTGGTGGGTCAGTCTCGGGGGCGAGCGTTACCTCGACTACAGCTATCAAGTGCCGGCCAAGCATGCTGAGGCGGGCTTCACACCTGATCTGCTACAAGACTGGCTGATGCTTTTCCAAACCACTTTGACTCAGCATTTGCCGCCAGACCAAGCCATCCCGTGGATTGAGCGGGCACGCAAGATAGGGACATCTCTGAAGATGCTGCATGAGCTGGGCCACATGCACGGCCCCAAGCCGATCGGGCACTGAAGCGATCCGGGCTAGCGTCTAGGCATATGGCCAGGGCAAATCAGGCCGTCAATCCATAATGCACAAGAGACGTTTTTCTGGTCCATACTGGATTTAGGCAGAGAGTCCGTCGCTGTTCAGGTGTTTGCCGGATTTTCCTGCGGAGTAAGGTAGTTCTGTCTCACACAGGAGGATGTCCCTATGACGACCGAAGACCTGTTTGGTCTGCTCATGCAGATCGAGTCCGAAGACCCCATCGATTACGCGGATCTGCCTTTTGATGAAGACAATCTGCGTGAGCTCGCCTGCTGTAATGTCAGCGAGCTGATGGATTCCGAAGTGTTCCAATCACTCACCTACGCTGATCGTGAGCTGATGGCTGCAGCGACCATCACCAAGCTCGTGCTTGAAAACATGGTGCTGAATGCCCGCTTACTGCAGGCGGCGCAGGCGAATATCGAGTTTTAAGTACTGGCGCATGTAGCGTCAATCTTCGCGACGCAGGCCAGTAAATCCAGACGCGCGCTTAGCGGGGCGCGATGTGTCGGTACGCATGCCATGTTGCATGGCCGAGCACAGGGGCAACGACCAGCAAGCCGACGAAGGCTGGGAGCATCGCTGCCAGCGTGAGTAGCGCAATGGTGAGCCCCCACAGCAGCATCACCCATGGGTTTTTCAGGCAGGCACGGAAGCTCGTCAACGCCGCTGAAATCGCATCGGCCTGGCGGTCCAGAATCATCGGAATAGAGATGGCGCTCGACAGAAAAATCAGGCCGCCAAACAGCGTTGCGACGCTTAGGTAGGTCAGCAAAAAGTCCAAATTGTCGGCTTGCATCAAGGCCGCAATCAATTTATCGGTGGCGGGCATGCTTTTCATGGTGACGGCGAATACCACTAGAGAGGCGCGCCCCCAGAGCATTTCTAGGATAAGCAGCACCGCCGCAAAAATAGCCATGCTCGACAGCGTCGGCCGCCAGGCCAGCATTGACTGACGCAAAGTGGGGGGCTGACCGGCCTCAAGACTGCGGCTAGCCTCATACAAACCGAGACAGAGAAATGGGCCCAGCAACAGAAACCCCGCACTCAGACCCAACACATAGGCGGGCGCATTGTGCAAGACATGCCACAAGGCTTGGCCCATCAGAAAAAAGCAGCTGCCGTAGAAAAGTCCAATGCGCGGACAACGCCTGAAATCACGCCAGCCCAGGCGCAACCACGTCAGGGGTGCTCGAATATCCAGCGTTGTTAGGACAAGCGCGGGGCGATCGTGGGGCGGTGATGCCAATTCCGGGTGCTCATCCGGGTTGTACATATAGCCTCCTAGGGTGGTGTCTGACGGAGTGTGGTGGTGGGTGATGAGTGCATTATTTCGCCAACAGTACCCCTGCCGTAACACGGGCCGGCAGCGCATGGCCGCCCGCCCGGCGTCGATTAGTCCTAGTAGCCTGTCTGCTTATGTACGGTGGGGAGCGACTCACCACTGGCAAGTAACGACCACACCAGCTGTGCAATTGTCTCTGTCGCGATGATGGTGTGGCGATTGTTGGCGGCCATCATTTTTTCGCGCAGTTCTTTACGTACCGCTGGGGCGCCCGTGAGGTCAAATAGGATGTCGATGCTTTCGCCCTTAGCGATGAGAGCATCTATGCTCAGGAGCGGAATTCCCTTTGATTTTGCGAGTGCCGTGCCCGGCGACTCGCTGCTCTCTGCAACGGCACTGACGGTGATGCCATCGTGACCGTGATTCAGCAAGCCTTCCAAAAAAACTGTTCCAACCTTGCCCAGCCCGACAATTGCAATCGTTTGTTGACTCATGTCCGCTCCTCAGTTGTATGAACTTATAGCGGCACAGCACCCTGCCAGGTACGTACCGTAAGGCACTATAAGTCCAAACAGCACGCCATCGTGCCGATGGCGGGCGGAGATGTGCCGCAGGTGTGCGGCACAGACGACACGTAATTGCGTCAGGCGGTCCCGCCGACAGTCAGGCCATCGATGCGCAGCGTCGGCTGGCCAACACCAACCGGCACGCTTTGCCCATCCTTGCCGCAGGTGCCAACGCCCGGGTCAAGCGCCATGTCGTTGCCGATCATGGAGACCCGCTTCAGCACTTCCGGCCCGCTGCCAATCAGGGTGGCACCCTTGACCGGGTAGGTGATCTTGCCGTTTTCGATCATGTAGGCCTCAGCAGCTGAGAAGACGAACTTACCACTGGTGATATCAACCTGACCACCACCAAAGTTGGCCGCGTACAGGCCATGCTTAACTGACTTGATGATCTCGGCAGGATCTTTGTCGCCGTTCAGCATGTAGGTATTGGTCATGCGGGGCATCGGCAGGTGGGCATAGGATTCGCGGCGGCCATTACCGGTCAGCGGCACACCCATCAGACGGGCGTTGAGCGAGTCTTGAATGTAACCCTTGAGAATGCCGTCTTCGATCAACACGGTGCGTTGTGTCGGGTTGCCTTCGTCATCAATCGTGAGAGAGCCGCGACGATTTTCCAGCGTACCGTCATCCACCACGGTGACGCCCTTGGCTGCGACTTGTTCGCCAATGCGGCCGGCAAACGCCGAGCTGCCCTTGCGGTTGAAGTCGCCTTCCAGACCGTGACCAATCGCTTCATGCAGCAGAATGCCGGGCCAGCCATTGCCGAGCACAACGGTCATGGTGCCTGCCGGTGCTGGCTTGGCGCGTAGATTAACCTCGGCCTGATGTACGGCCTTAGCGGCGTAATCCTGCAGCACGGCATCGGTGAAATGGCCGTAGTCGAAGCGACCGCCACCACCAGATGAACCTTGTTCGCGCTTGCCATTTTCTTCCATGATCACGGTGACCGACACGCGCACCAGCGGACGCACGTCGGCGGCGAGATGGCCATCGGAGCGCGCCACCATGATGACTTCCCACGTGCCGGCGATGCTGGCCATGACTTCAACCACACGAGTATCGATCTTGCGCGCAAATCCTTCGAGGCGCTCAAGCAAGGCGACTTTTTCGGTGTCCTGCAGTGAGGCGATCGGGTCCATTGCGGCATAAAGTGGCACTCGCAGTGCGCTGCGCTTCAGCGCAGCGGGCACGCCGCTATAGCCTTGCGCGCCAATGGCGCGGGTGGCTTCGGCTGCCCCGAGCAGGGCCGACATGCTGATATCGTCGGAGTAGGCAAAGGCCGTTTTCTCACCGCTAATGGCGCGCACGCCAACGCCTTGTTCGATATTGAAGCTGCCGGATTTAACGATGCCTTCTTCCAGGCTCCAGCCTTCGGAGCGACTGTATTGGAAATACAAGTCAGCGTAGTCGAGGCTATGGCCGAATAGCGAGCCAAAGACGCGATCCAGCTTGCTCGGATTGAGATCGTAAGGTGCGAGCAGACATTGTTCGGCGGTGTGCAGGAGTGAGGGGTTTGCAGTCATGTTTTCTTTAGCGTTTCAGCAATACGGCATGGTCGAGTGCGGGCAGGTTGCTGCGCACGCGGGCGATGCGGGTGGGGTCAATGTCAGCAACGATAACACCGACGTCCTTGTCGCGGCGGGCCAGAATTTCACCCCAGGGGTCGATGATCATGCTGTTGCCGTGGGTCATGCGCCCGGTTGGGTGGCGGCCACCCTGGGCTGGCGCCATGACGTAGCAGAGATTTTCAATGGCGCGGGCCCGTAGCAGTACCTCCCAGTGGGCCTTGCCCGTGGTTTCGGTAAAGGCGGCGGGGAGGATGAACAGATCGATAGGCTTATCGGCACCGGCCTGGCGGAAGAGCTCCGGGAAGCGAAGGTCGTAACAAATGCCCAAGCCAATGCGTCCCACCGGCGAATCAAAAGCCACAACACTTTCGCCAGCCTTGATGGTGCGCGCCTCGTTGTATTCCTCAGTGCCTTTGCGGAAGGCGAAGAGGTGAATCTTATCGTAGCGCGCCACCTGTTCGCCGTGATTGTCATAGACCAGACAGGTGTTCAGCAGCTTGTCCGATTCGCCGGAGTCGAGGGGCAGGGTGCCGCCTACAATCCAAATGCCATGCTGTTTAGCAGCAGCGGAGAGGAAGTTCTGGATCGGCCCATTGCCAGGGTGTTCGCGCGCCGCCAAGCGGGCTTCGTCGCTGGCGCCGATGAAGGGGAAATATTCGGGCAGCGCCACCAGTTGCGCGCCTTGTGCGGCGGCGTCAGCAATCAGCTGGCCAGCGGTGTCCAGATTCGGTGCCACTTCTGGCCCCGACGTCATTTGTATCGCAGCGATGCGAGTACTCATTTGCGTTCACTCTCCTTGCCTTGTGGCGCATCCTTGTTGGCGCCAATGTCCTTGACGCCGACTTCCTTCACGATTTCCTTGTTGATGTCCTTGCCAGTATCCACTTTGTTCACCTGCGGGTCATCCCACTTACCGGTGACGTTGTACTCAAAAGCAAAGGCCTGATCAATTGGGTCGCGCAATACCTTTTGCGCCAGCCAAGCCACTGCGCCCACCGCCGGGTTGGCCAGCATGGCGCCGACGGCCAGTGTCTCGCCTAGCGCTGGCTGAACACGTACGCGCAGGTTCTGTGTTTCATCATTGAGGCTGACATTGCCCTTCATACGCACTTTGGCAGCGGGGCCATTGATGGTGAGCTCTTCGGTGGTCATGATGCCCTTGGCAATACTCATATCGCCGCGGATGCTGTCGAAAGCAAAGCCTTCGCTGAACACATCACGGAAGTCGAGCGTAATGCGGCGTGGCAATGACTGCAGACTCAGCACGCCCAGCAATCGGCCAAGACCCGGCTCCAATTTTTTGAACTGGCCGTTCTGCATGTCAACCTTGAGCTTGCCATTGAGGCTGGGGTAGTGCGGGCTGAAAGGCGTGTCATTCCAAGTTAGGCGGCCTTCCAGCGTCGCACTACCGCGACGGATGGCATCAGCATAGCCAGCGCGGGTGAGCAGCTTCTCCAAGCTCTTGGCCTTGAGTTGGAAATTGAGCTGCGTGTCTTGCTGCCCCTGATCGGGTCGCCAGCGGCCGTCACCGGTGAGGCTGCCATCGTCGTTGTTAATGGCAAAGCGCGTGTTCCAGTAGCCATCACGATTGTCGGCGTCCAGTGTGACCGCGCCCCAATCCTGCCCATGAAAATTCAGCTTGTCGATGCTGATCGCCAATGCAGGTAGCTGCTTGACTGACTCATCGCTGATGCGTGCGAGCTGCGCGACTTGTTGATGGGCATCAGGGATGACCAATTGCGGGAAGCGCCCGCTGATGCGTCCCGGCCCGCCATCGCTGCCCGGCACCCAATCGAGCGAAGCGCTCACGCCCTTGCTCTTGAAGTCGCCCTTCCAGTTGCGGCCCGTTTTCTGAGCGGCCAGACGAACATCCTGCAGTGTGCGATTCATGGCCAGTAGCTCACTGGTGCGGACATCAATTTGCGTGAAAGGGGCAAATGTTTCACTTGTGTTTGCGATACCAGCTGCCGCAGTGCTTGTGTTCGCTGCTGTCGCGCTTGGGCTCAGCATGCGGCGCCAGAAATCCACATCAATACGCGGCAGCGTGGCGCTTAAGCTCACGCCCTGATCCGGCATGCGTTGATCTACCGCGCCATTCACACTCAGGAAGCCACGTTGCACCGTGCCATTCGCGGCGCGCACAAATTGCCCACGTACCAGCTTGCCGAGGGCGATTTCGGTTTGCTCGCGGCGTGCTGGTGGGGCGGCTTTCTTGCCGCGATTGGGCGTGTTATCAACGATGGGCCGACGCTCAAAACGTAGTTCCATCGGCGTTGTCGCGCTCTTGTTGAAGGGCTCGGGCAGGCTGCTCGACAGACCAACAAGATCAGAGTTGATACGGATGTCGACATCGCTCTTGCGGACGGTAATAGCGCCCTTCCAGCGGCCAGCGCCGGAGAGCTGGTCGAACAGTGGGAGCGGATAAGCCTTGCGTAGTGCCGGTACATTGAACTGACCATCCGCAGAAATATCAATCTGTCCATCCTTACCCGTGTTCACGCTAATGCCGACTGGCGCACCGAGTATGTTGGCACGTGCATCGCGGACCGTGATGCTGTCGCTGTTGAAGTCCAGTGCACCCTTCACCTCCGTGAGTGCAGGCACAGCCGGATCAACCAGCAGACGGTTGTTGTCAAAGCGGTAACGGCCTTCGACACTGCTGTCATCGATGTGGTGCAAGGTCAGCTTGAGCTTCATGTCCAGCTCGCCATTGCCGCTGGCTGTCATTGGCGCGGTGAAGTGATTGATGCGCTCACCCACCGGGCTTGCCTCAATGAACTTCAGGAATTCCTGCGTTGGGCCGGTAGCTTTGCCGGTAACCGTTAGCGTTTGATCAATAACAGAGTCAAGATCGGCAATCTCGGCACGCACGCCAGAGAGTTGGGTGCCGAGAATCTGCCCCTTACGGGCGTTGATCTGCATGCCTACGCCGACAAAGGCGATGTCGCCGTCGATATGCTGAATCAGCGGCCAGCCAGGTGAGGGGTTGATAGTGGCATCTTCTGCCTTGACCAGCACCTTGAACGTGCCAGAGCCATCTGCGAAGGGGAATTTAGCCAAGTCGCCCTTTAGCGTGAGTTTGACGTCCTTGGAGTGCCCGCCGGTAATCCCTTGCTTGACCCAGTCGCGTGCATCCTTATTGACTTCCAGCGGCAGGTAACGCCACACGGCGCGTCCATCGGCACGTGTCAGTTGGCCGCTAAGATCAATTTCACCCGGTGTGCCCATCTTGCCGCGATAGCGACCAAGCAGCGTGCCTTCAAGATCCTGATTTTCGAAGCGCATGTCTTCGATATTCACATCGTACTTTTGCCCGTCGCGCTGCCAGCGCAACTTGGCATTCAGACGTTGCAGGGGAATGTCTGCTTCAGGAAAAATGCTTGGCAGCGATACTTGTGCGTTGCGGCTGGCGAGGGTGAGAGTACCCCCTTCATTGTTGCCATCGATGCTACCCGTCAGCTTGCGCACTCCCGGCAGCGCTTCGTAGGAGGCAATGCCGAGATCGTAGAAATTGCCCTTGATGCTGTATTGCTTGCGCAGGCCGTTCCAGCGTGAGGATAGATTGTCGATGCGGCCCTCAAGCTCCAGCTTATCGAGCAGCTTGCTGTATTCGGCCGGCAGGGGGAGGTAGGCAGCGAGCGCATCCAGCTTGCCCAGATCAAGACTGCTGCATTGCGCATCTAGGCGGTTGGGCAAGCCATCCGCGCCCAAGCCGACATTTGCACTGAAATCGATCGGACCGAGGGACAGCCCTCTATGGGTCGCCAGTGTCAGCTTGCGTGCTTCAACGGAGTAATCGCCTTTGTCACGCTGTGCGCTGAGGCGACCATGCAAGTGATCGAGGTCGAGCATGGGCAGGTCTCGCCCCAACTTGATCTGAACGCCCGCCAGCGCAAGGTCAGCGGTAAAGCCGGTGATTTCTTGAGCCGCGAAATCTACCCACAAGCGCAACCCCCCACTGCCACGCGGTAGCGTGACGGGATAGTCAATCCAAGTGCGCCAAATGGCGAGGTCAGCATAGTCCAGCTCGGCGTAGACTTGCCCCTTCCAGCTGTCCAGCTTGTCTAGACCGCGACCCTTAAAGTCACCACGAAAATCTAGTCGGGCGGCTAGTGCTGGTGGGGGTTCGGCGGTGAAGCCGAAACGGTGTCGATTGCCGCTATTGCGCAGATTCAGATTGACCTTGTTGAGTGACAGGGTTGGTGCCTTGCGTTGCGCGTCGTCCCACTGAATTGTTGCGTCACGGATGATGATCTGGCCTTGGGCCAGCATCCAATCGGATGCCCGCGAATCTTCACCTTCTGTATTGAGTGGCAAGCCAGCGATAAAAATCTGCCCATCAACATCACGTCGAATATTGAGCACTGGGGCGTCAATCACCAATCGGTGCAGGCGAACATCGAGATATAGCAGGGATCGCCAGCCGAGTATGGCTTCCACCTCGTTAAAGCCCAGCGCTGGCTGGCCAGCTTTGTCGGAAATTTGCAGATCATTGAGAAGTAGGCGTGGGCGGAGTCCTTGCCAGTCGGCATCAATGCGGCCAATCTTGACGGGCAGCTGTAGCGCGGAACTCAAGGCCTGCTCGATATCGCCGCGATAATCGGCGATATGCGGCAGAACGACATGCCGCAGGGACAGGAAGATGCCGGCAAACGCCAGATAAGCAATCAGCAGGGTCCAGCCCAACGGGCGTTTAACCTTGCGCCACAAGCTCGACAGCGCCATGCGGGCGGACTGTAAACGGCTGTGGACGATGAGTGGACTCAAGAAGTGTTCCCGGCTGAGGTATCAGGGTAATGAGCGTTTCAGTACGCTCTGGTTCGGTGGGCAGAAGAAACAAAATGCAAAACAGAGGGCAATCTCCACATCAACGCACCACCCCTGCTTGGCGCTGACGCTAGAATGCATATATCCCCATTTTACCTCACACCACCTTCATGCCATTGGCTTGAGCGGTTGGAGATGCCGACGGAGTCACATGCCTGAACTTGCCGAAGTCTTGTTGCCCTCACGGTTTCTGAGCCGCCTTGCTGTGGCTCGACCAGCTATCGCCGTCGAGGTGGCTGCTGCTTGGCATGCGCCTTTTGATCTCGACAGTCTGAATGGTTGGCTGGCACAGCAGGAAATCAGTGAGCCTGCACTCAAGTCCTTGTTACGCCGTATGAAACAGCGCGCTTACATGCACATTGGTGCGCGCGATCTGGCTGGGTTGGCAGCACTGGAAGAAGTGACTGAAGGCATGACCCTGTTGGCAGAGAAGTCTGTACAACTGGCCTTGCAGGTGCTCACCGAGCATCTTGCAACCCGTCATGGGCTGCCACGCAATGAGGCCGGCGAGGTACAGGAGCTGATTGTTATCGGTATGGGCAAGTTGGGTGGGCGCGAGCTCAATGTGTCGTCCGATATCGATCTGATCTTTGTGTACCCGGAGGATGGCGAGACCGATGGCGAGCGCCCGATTTCCAATTTCGAGTTTTTTAACCGTCTTGGTCGACAGCTCATCAATGCGATTGCCGACATAACCGAGGATGGGCAGGTCTTCCGAGTCGATATGCGCCTGCGCCCGAATGGTGACTCGGGCCCGCTCGTCGCCAGCTTCGATATGTTGGAAACCTATTTCATTAGCCAGGGGCGGGAGTGGGAGCGCTATGCCTGGATCAAAGCGCGACCACTGACCGGTCAGCGTCTGGGTGACCTAGAAGCGGTGCGCCGGCCTTTCGTCTTCCGTAAGTATCTGGATTACGGCACCATCAACGCAATGCGTGAGCTGCACGCGCAAATCCGGCGTGAGGTTGAGCGCAAGGACATGGCGGACAACATCAAGCTGGGGCCTGGCGGGATTCGCGAAATCGAGTTCATCGCACAGGTTTTTCAGCTCATCCGCGGCGGCCGAGACCACAGTCTGCAAATGAAGCCTACCTGCAAAGTGTTGCAGCGACTCGCCGAACGCGGCTTGCTGCCAGCAGAGACCTGTAGCGCGCTGACGACAGCTTATGTGTTCCTGCGCCAGCTTGAGCATCGTCTGCAGTATCTGGACGACGCGCAGACGCACAGTCTGCCGGGCAACCCCGAGGATAGACAGATCGTCGCTGCAGCGATGGGCTTTGCTGATTTCCCCGCACTACTACAAGTGCTCGATCAGCACCGTGCCTTGGTTTCTCACCATTTTCATGCTGTCTTCGACGATCCCAACCGCAATACCCACGATCTAGCGGATGTCTGGCAACAGGCCGAGGATGACGTGCCATGCACCTCACGCCTCAGCAGCCTAGGCTACAAAGATGCCGAAGCCGCCGCACAGCGGCTGGCGCAATTTAAGAAAAGCAGTCGCTACCAGCAGCTCAGCGCCGACAGCCGAGCGCGCATCGATCTGCTGGTGCCGCGGCTGGTGGAGGTTGCCACCACCACTGCCGATGCGGATGCCACCCTGAGTCGCGGTCTTGATTTGCTCGAAGTGATTGCCCGGCGCTCGGCCTATCTGGCCCTGCTGGAGCAGTACCCACAAGCCCTAGCTAAGGTGGCGCAGGTGATTGGGAGCGCCAGCTGGGCGGCGCAATACCTGCGCAATCACCCGGTGCTACTGGATGAGCTGATTGATCCCCGCTTGATGGAGATTGCGCCGGATTGGCAGGCTTTCCGCACTGAGCTGACGCAGATGCTGGATGACGTTGAGCCAGACACCGAGCGGCAAATGGATGTGATGCGCGAGTCACATCATGCCCAGGTGTTCCGCGTCCTCACACAAGACCTCTCGGATCTCTTCACTGTCGAGAAACTGTCCGATCACCTCTCCGCACTGGCCGACATCATGCTCGCCGAGACCTTGCGGTTGACGTGGAAAAAGCTACTCACGCGCCATCGCGACGACCCTCAGTTTGCCGTGATTGCCTATGGCAAACTCGGCGGCAAGGAGCTGGGCTATTCATCAGACCTCGATCTCGTCTTCCTGTTTGATGACGATGCTGCCAATGCCGCCGAAATCTACTCGCGCCTCGGCACCCGCATGAACACTTGGCTGTCTGCGCAAACCTCGGCCGGTCAGTTGTTTGAAACGGATTTACGCTTGCGCCCGAACGGCGACAGCGGCCTGATGGTTAGCTCCTTGGCGTCCTTCCGCCAGTACCAGCGTGAGTCGGCGTGGATTTGGGAACACCAGGCGCTCACTCGCGCCCGCTTTGCTGCAGGTGACGCGCGTATTGGACGCGAGTTTGAGGCCACGCGAATCGAGATCCTCCGTCAGCCGCGTGACGTGGCCGCCCTGCGTACCGAAGTGCTGGGCATGCGCCAAAAAATGCTCGATACCCATGCCAGCAAGGGCTTGGGAACGGAAGTCTTTGATCTGAAACATGATCCGGGCGGCCTGATCGATGTTGAGTTCATTGTTCAGTACCTGATCCTTGCCCATGCCCATGAATTTGCCGAACTAACCGGCAATCTCGGTAACATTGCGCTCCTCAAGATCGCTGCCGACCTCGGTTTGATCCCTGCGGGGCTGGCTGAGCAGGTGCGTAATGCCTACCGCGAGTATCGGCGTCGTCAACATGCCTTGCGCTTGAATGGTGCCCGTCCGCGTGTGCCACCGGCCGAGGTGGCCGAGCATAGCGAGGCCGTGCGTGCCTTGTGGCGTCTGGTATTTGCGTTATAAATGTTTGCGCTGTAAGTGTTTGCGATGTAAGTCGTTTCAACTTTTGTTTAAGGTCCTGATATGCCTGTGAATTACACCCCCAGTCGTCCCGATCAATTGCATGCCGTTGCTGGTGTGCGTCTGGGCGTGACCGAAGCCGAGATTCGGAAGAAGAATCGCAAGGACCTGACCCTGATCGAGCTGGCGCCGGGCAGCGTCGCCGCTGGTGTGTTTACCCAAAACCGCTTCTGTGCAGCGCCTGTGACCCTGTGCCGCAGCCACTTGGCGGCCGGTAACGATATTCGTGCACTCGTCATCAACACGGGCATTGCTAATGCAGGGACTGGCGAGGCCGGCATGCAGGCAGCTCAGGCAACATGTCAGGCGGTGGCAGACATGCTGGGTGTTGAGGCCCGCCAAGTCCTGCCCTTCTCGACCGGCGTGATCCTCGAATTGTTGCCGGCCGAGCGCGTGATTGCTGGCCTGCCCAAGGCCCAAGCCAACCTCAAAGCCGATGGCTGGCATGACGCCGCCCAAGGCATCATGACCACCGACACCGTGCACAAAGCTGCGTCGCGCCAGCTGATCATCGATGGCAAGACCGTGACCATCACCGGTATCTCCAAGGGCGCCGGCATGATCCGCCCGAACATGGCGACCATGCTCGGTTTTCTTGCCACGGATGCAGGCATCCCTGCAGCGCTGCTGGAAACGCTGGTCAAGGAAACAGCCGATCAGAGCTTCAACTGCATCACCGTTGATGGCGATACCTCGACCAATGACTCATTCATCATGATCGCCACCGGCGCTGCTGGCGTGCAGGTCGATGAGGGGCATGCGCAGTGGCCTGAATTGAAGGCCGCGATCATTGCGCTGGCGCGCGAACTGGCCCAAGCCATCGTACGGGATGGCGAAGGTGCGACCAAGTTCATCAGCATTCAAGTGGGTGGTGGCAAGAACACCGAAGAGTGCCGCATGGTGGGTTACGCCATCGGCCATTCGCCCCTGGTGAAGACGGCCTTCTTTGCCTCCGACCCTAATCTGGGGCGCATTCAGGCAGCCATTGGTTATGCCGGCATTTCCGATCTGGACGTGAGCAAAACCCGCATCTGGCTGGCCTCGAATGGCGAAGAAGCCTTGGTGTCTGAGCATGGCGGCCGTGCCGCCAGCTATGCCGAAGCCACCGGATCGCGCATCATGGCAGCGGCTGAAATCACCATCCGTATCGATCTGGGTCGCGGCGACGCCGAGACCACGATTTGGTCCTGCGACTTCTCCTACGATTATGTGAAGATCAACGCGGACTATCGAAGCTGAAGCTAAGTGCGCCCGTCTTCCCGCTCGGAGCGGCCTTAACTCGATAACCACAAAGTACACCAAGCGCACAAAGAAGCACCCCAAGAAAGGATTTCTTCAAGGCGGCGGTCTTCGTGGTCTCTTCGTGGCCTTTGTGTGCTTTGTGGTGTAACGCGTTGTCTGCTTAATGCAGCACGCGCGGCATAGCTAATACAAACTCCGGGATGACCGCATCAAACTGGGTGCCGTCTTCAGCCACCATTTGATAGGTGCCACGCATGGTGCCTACCGCTGTGGTGAGCGCACAGCCGCTGGTGTATTCAAAGCTTTGGTCGGGGGCGAGCAGGGGCTGATGGCCGACAACGCCAAGCCCTTTTACCTCCTGAATATCGCCCTCGGCGTCCGTGATGACCCAGTGCCGCGAGATCAGTTGCGCCGGCACATTGCCCACATTGCGCAAAGTGATGTGGTACGCAAAGACAAAGCGGCTCGCCGCAACATCGGATTGTTCGGCGAGGTATTCGGTCACGACCTCGACCTTGATTTCGTAGTTCTTGCTTTCAGCCATGGGCGGCATTGCACACGATTTTCTCCTTCACTGCAACCTCGCTGAGTGATTGTGGCGTGATTGTGACTAGGCAAAGCAGGGCGACGCGGTAAAATCATGCTTTGCCCCTCTGTGAAAACCATCATGTCCTACCGCATCGCCCCCAGCCTGCTCTCGGCCGACTTCGCCAAACTGGGCGAGGAAGTGAAAAATGTCATTGCCGCAGGCGCTGACTGGATTCACTTTGATGTGATGGATAACCACTATGTTCCGAATCTCACCATCGGCCCCATGGTCTGCGAAGCCATCCGCCCGCACACGACGGCGCCGATTGATGTGCATCTAATGGTCAAGCCCGTGGACCGCATCATTCCCGACTTCGCCAAGGCAGGCGCCAATGTCATTACCTTCCACCCGGAGGCATCCGATCATATCGACCGTTCCCTGTCGCTGATCCGCGAGCACGGCTGTCAGGCAGGGCTGGTCTTCAATCCGGCGACCCCGTTGCATTATCTCGATTACGTCATGGACAAGATCGATATCGTCTTGCTGATGAGCGTGAACCCGGGGTTTGGCGGGCAGAAGTTCATTCCGGAAACCCTCAACAAGCTGCGCGAGACGCGAGCGCGCCTCGATGCCTACGCGCAAAAGAGCGGCCGCAAGATCCTGCTTGAAGTAGATGGTGGCGTGAAGGCCGACAACATTGCCGATATCGCCCGTGCCGGCGCCGACACCTTTGTTGCCGGGTCAGCCGTGTTTGGCGCGGGCAAGGACAGCGATCCGCACCGTTACGACAGCATTGTCGGTGCCTTGCGCAGCGAGCTTGCCAAGGTTTGATGTCGCAACAGAGAGCGATGGAGTTTCCCGCCGAGGTGCGCTCGGTCAGCCTTGATCTCGACGGTACCCTGCTGGATACGGTGCCTGATCTGGCAGCAGCGGCGAATGCCATGTTGCGCGAATTGGGGCTACCCACACGTAGCGATGATGAGCTGCGCAGCTACGTAGGCGGCGGCATCCCGCGCTTTGTACTGTGGTGTTTGCCGGAGGCGAAGCGCGATGCCGATTTTCATGCCGCGGCGATTGCCCTGTTCAAGCAGCACTACGCCCACAGCAATGGCAAATACTCGAGGCTCTACCCGGGTGTGCTTGAGGGGCTGAATGGCTTCAGGCAGCGCGGTATTCGCATGGCATGCGTGACCAACAAGACAGCCGCATTCAGCGAGCCTTTGCTGACCTTAACCGGCCTGATGCCGTATTTTGAGTTCGTGCTGTCCGGTGATAGCTTGCCGGAAAAGAAGCCGCACCCGCTGCCTCTGCTGGAAACCTGCCGGCGCTTGGGCTCAACGCCTGCCACACATATGCATATCGGCGACTCCAAACACGATGCCGCGTCAGCCCGTGCCGCTGGCTGTATTAGCGTGACGCTGCCCTATGGCTATAACGAGGGGGCGGATGTAGGCCTGCTGTTACGTGATTTAGCGACAGATGTTATAGTTCCCAGCGTGGAAGCCGCACTGGAGCTGATCCAGCGGCGTTGATCAAATACCCATCGAAATCTCCAAACCATGAGCAAGACAGCAAACAAGCGCCTCATTGAGGCGGAGGCATGGCCCTGGCGCCCTCAGCGCTCGGTATGACCCTGTCCGGCGCACATCTCCATGTGCGTGTTGTTGTGCCCGTCCTTGTGCTTTTGAGTGGTATGTGGAGTCCTCATGAACGAAACCGAATTTTCCCGGCTTGCGGCCGCAGGCTATAACCGTATCCCGGTTACGCTGCGTACACCCGCCGACCTCGACACGCCGCTGTCGCTGTATCTGAAGCTGGCCTACAAGCCCTACACCTACCTGCTTGAATCCGTGCAAGGTGGGGAGCGCTTTGGCCGCTACTCATTCATCGGCCTTGCCGCTAAAACCCGCATAGAAGTGCGGGGCAAGACCATCCGCGTGTTTGATGGCCGTGAGGTGGTTCAGGAAGACAACAGCACGCCGCCGCTGGACTTCATCAGCCAGTACATGGCGCAGTTCAAGGTGCCTGACCTGCCTGATCTGCCCCGTTCCTGCGGTGGTCTGGTCGGCAGCTTTGGCTACGACACGGTGCGCTATGTTGAGCACAAGCTCGCGAACGCGGCCAAGCCAGATACGCTGGGCACGCCGGATATTTCGCTGATGTTGTCGGACGAAATCGCGATTGTCGATAACCTCGCCGGCACCTTGACGCTGGTGATCTACGTTGATGCAACCCAGCCCAGCGCCTGGGAAGGTGC
>LNDZ01000023.1 GCA_001464495.1 Betaproteobacteria bacterium Ga0074130 | reverse complement strand
TGCCAATGATTTGTTCTTCCGTGAATCGCTTCTTCATGTTGCCTCCGTTGAGGCAAACTCTAATTCAATTCCGGACTATTCTCGGGGAGCAGGTCATGGACTCTCCACTCCCTCTCGTACGCCCAGTCTTGATGCTTTATATAAGCCATCTCCCACATCAGATCGGCCCAATCAAAGCAGCATTCTCCCGTTAAGTGCTTCACATATATTTCAGCAGCTGGGAATGGAAGAAATTCGTTTTGGTAATTAACTTTTCTGGCGGCTAGTAATGTGTTGTCGATTTCATCAATGCACTTAAGTTTAAAGGCGACCCCTCTGTGATCATCGGCATAGTGAGACCACATGACAACGTTATCTAACAACTCCGAGACACAAAAGACACGAGAATGGCATAGGTGCTTTTGCGTTTCATCATTCAATTGTTGAATTATATTTTGTTGTCGTTGAGCACACTCAATAGATGTTTCATGAATTGACTCTAAAACTTTTGCTCGAGGCAATTTATGGCGCATCTCTCTTAACTTTAACGTGGCAGCGGAGAAAAGCGACCTAGGGTCGATCTTTGGATCTTCCTCAGAAAACACTATTCTTTCAATTGCGGCGGTGAGATGGTTGGCAAGCTCATCAGGCACATAATTAAGAACAAAGCCTGTTTGATGATCAAACGGATCGTTGAACTTGAGTGGTGAACTCCAGCGAAAGCTCTTAGTAGAAATAATTCGAAGCGCTGTATCTAACGAGGCGTATTTGTAGAAATGGCTGCGGTCATGAGCTCGAGAGGACATGAAATCTAACGTGAGTAAGTATGTAATTGACATTACGGTAACAGATGCCACCACCCGTTGCAGACGATGGTGTGCTTTCCATCCCCTTCTGGCTCGCTGAGTGGAAGGCAATCGGATCGGGGATGTCCGGCCCGGCTTTCTCGATCCGGGCCGGCCGATTCGATTGTCTGGAGCGAAGGTAGCCCGTAGGGCCGGGGCAGAGGGTCGCCTTTTCTTTGGGTACTTTCTTTTGGCGAAGCAAAAGAAAGTACCTCGGCCGTCCGGACGAACTCCGGACATTGGCGGCTAGTGAACACCGCGCCCCGGGCGGCTTCGACTTCGCTCAGCCCGAACGGGTCTTTACGGTCTACCTTGCCGACGCTCACAGTAAAGAAGCGTTCGGGCACCCATTCCTTGACCCAAAACAAGGACACCCCACCCCCTGCTCCCTAGACTCCCTCCATCATCACCAAAGAGATGCAGGGATGGAACTCATTGCCCCCGCCGGCAGCCTGGCGGCGCTGAAAGCCGCGCTCAAGTCCGGCGCTGATGCCGTGTACCTCGGCCTCAAGAACGCCACCAATGCGCGCAACTTCGCCGGGCTGAATTTCAGCGAAGCCGACATTCGTAGCGGTGTAGAGCTTGCTCACTCGCAGGGCAAGAAGGTGCTGTTCGCCATCAACACATTCCCGCAGGCTGGCCGCAGTGCCGAGTGGCGCGCCGCCGTGGATGCCGCCGCACGACTCGACGCCGATGCGGTGATTCTTGCCGACCCGGGCCTCATGGCTTATGCGTGCGACCGTCATCCGGATCTGCGCCTTCACCTCTCCGTGCAGGGCTCGGCCACGCATGTGGATGCCATTGAGCTGATGCGCGAGCAGTTCAATATTCAGCGTGCCGTGTTGCCGCGGGTGCTGACGCTGACGGAGATCGAGAAACTCATACGCCAGACCACGGTGGAGATCGAGGTGTTCGGCTTCGGCAGCCTCTGCGTCATGGCCGAAGGGCGCTGCCTGCTGTCATCCTTCGCCACCGGCGACTCACCGAACAACAAGGGCGTGTGCTCACCCGCGCATGCGGTGCGCTGGGAGGAACGTGAACAAATTATGGATGCGCGCCTTAATGGCATTCTTATCGACCGTTATGCGGCGGGCGAATCTGCCTCCTATCCCACACTGTGCAAGGGCCGCTTCGACGTGGAAGGTGACATCGATTACGTGCTGGAGGAGCCGACCAGCCTGAATGCCGTACCCATGCTGCCGCGTCTGGTGGAGATGGGCGTCGCGGCGCTCAAGGTCGAAGGACGACAACGCAGCCCGCGTTATGTCGAGGAAGTGATCAAAGTACTGCGTAAGGCACTCGATGCCGCTGAAGCCAACCCGCAACGCTATGCCGCCAAGCCCGAATGGCTGAGTGCACTCGCCCGGCATGCTGAAGGCACGCAGGTCACGCAGGGCGCACTGGAAAGATCATGGAAGTAAATCATTACCGAATCTCCCTCGGCCCTCCACTCTATTACTGGCCGCGCCAGACTGTCTTCGACTATTACGATCAGGTCGCCGCTAGCCCCGTAGACATCGTCTATGTCGGCGAGACGGTATGTAGCCGCCGCCATGAGTTGCGCAATGCCGACTGGCTGGGCCTGGCTGATATGCTGGGTGCTGCCGGCAAGCAAGTGGTGCTGTCTACACAGACACTGATCGAAAGTCAGAGCGAAGCCACCACCTTGCGCCGGCTATGCGACCGGACCGATTACATGCTGGAAGCTGGGGATCTCGGTGCGGTGCGCCTGTTGCAAGGGCGCCCTTTTGTCGCCGGTCCGCATCTCAACGCTTATCACGGCGACACGCTGCGCTGGCTGCACGGCCTGGGCGCAAAACGCTTTGTCGCGCCACTGGAAATGTCGCGTGCCGACCTGGCCCAATTACTGCTCGACAAGCCCGATGGTATGCAGGCCGAAGTCATGGTGTGGGGACGCATGCCCCTGGCCTTTTCGTCGCGCTGCTTTACGGCGCGACACTATCGTCTGGACAAGGACCACTGCGAGTTTCGCTGCATAGAACATACAGATGGGCTGACTATGCGCACGCGCGATGGCGAGGACTTTCTCGCCATCAACGGGATCCAGACTCAATCGTCGCATTGCCTTGATCTAATCGCCAAGGCGACCGAGCTTGCGGCCATGGGCGTGGCGGTACTACGCGTCAGCCCGCATTCATCCGGCACGCTGGAAGCCATCGCCGCCCTGCATGCCCTGCGCAACGGTGCAAGCCATGTCGACGTAGTACCGCCGCCGGACATACCGCGCTGCAACGGTTACTGGCATGCCCGTCCGGGCATAGAGTTGATCGAGAACCCCACATGAAACCGCTCGTTCTGCTGCGGCGCATAGGCCCGCACATTCCCGTGCCTCTACCCTCCTTACCCTTTTCTCTCGGCCTTGAACTGGCGCGCCGCCAGCGCTGGTTGCAACCGCCAGATGAGTTGCAGGGACGGCGCTTTGCGCTGCGCATTACCGACCTCGGTCTGTGTGTGCGCTTTGCTTATACGGCGCGGGGTTTTCGACCATTGCTGGGCGAGAAGGAAGAGCTGGAGTTGAGTGCCGCGTTGGCCGACTTCATCGCCTTACTGCGCGGCACGGCCGATGCCGATACGCTGTTTTTCCAGCGCAAGCTGGGGATACGCGGCGACACCGAGCTGGGGCTGATCGTCAAGAACTGGCTGGATGCGAGCGAGCGTCCTGCCTGGCTGCAGCGCCTCAGCACACAAGACTGATCATGGAAAGGCAAGAGCGCCCCCTGCCCCTGGTCTATGCCTGCTCCGGGTGTTCCAGCGTGGCTCAGTTGGCGAACGACATGGCCTTGCGTCTGGATCGCCTGTGTAAGGCAGAAATGTCCTGCATCAGCGGCGTGGGCGGCGGCGTGCCGGCACTGCTCAAGGTGGCGCGCTCCGGCAGGCCTATCCTTGCCCTCGATGGTTGCCCCCTAGCCTGCGTCAAAGCTTGCCTGGCTAAGGCCGAGGTGAGGCCAAATGTGCACCTGATCCTCAATCGGGAAGGCGCGAAGAAGCGCTTTCATGCTGATTGCGATGCCGATGAGGAACAGGCGGTGTGGCAGCGAATTGAAGCTGCTGCCGACGGACTACTGGTAAACCGCCCCGGATAATCAAATGGGCGCCTTGCTAGAAAGTAAGGCGGATCAGAGTCCCCTCCCTGCCAGGCAGGGAGGGATGCTCTTTTCACCCGCCGCTGCACCCGCACCCGCTACCGCCGCCTCCGCAACCACCGCCGGCCGTGGCCGCTTCCGGCAGCTCAACCGGTGTTCCGCGTGCATCGACATCGATGGTGAAATCGATGATCACTGCGTCATCGCTGCGCTGCTGATAGTTGATGCGTACCTGCCCCTGGTAACGCTTGATGATCTGATCGAGCAGTGGCAGGGGGTCATGGTCGTTGATGAAGCGCATGGTTTCGCCATCTCCCAAAGACTCCAGAGCACCAAAGATAGCCGCATGGCGAAAACGCTTGGCAACGCCGCGTGCATCAAAGTAATGGGATTGCTGTGCTGCTTGCATGGTCTGGCTCCTCGGATATATGCGTCTTCATCCTAGGCTTGTCGACGTCTGCACGCCTTGAGCGCAGTCAAGAAATTCGCGCCGTCTCTGCGTACATGCGATGTTCCAGCGCAGCGACATCGGGAATCAGCACACGCTTGCCATCCACGCTGATTAGACCGGCGTCTGTCAGCTGGTGCAGCAGGCGCGACAGGGTCTCGGGCGTAAGACCCAGCTTGGAGGCGATGATGCCCTTGTTGAAGGGGAAGTGCATTTCTCCATCTTCGCGTGGCTGGCTCAGGAGATACATGACCACGCGCTGCATGGCATTCTGCAGATTGACCGTCTCGATGTCCTTGACCAGGGTATGCAGGCGAACGGACAATCCGGCCAGCATGCGCTTGGCTAATGAGGGATCGCGGTCGATGGCGGCATCGAGATCCCGTTTGTCTATCCAGATCAGCAATGAATCATCGAGCGCCTGGGCCTCGACCATATAAGGCTTGTCGAGAAACATGAAGGCTTCGCCGAAAGCATCGCCGGGGCCGAAGAACTCAATTACCTTTTCTTGGCCGTTGGCCGCCGGCACTGCCAGCTTGATGCTCCCGACCGCAACAACGTAGAGGCCGTTGGCCGGATCGCCGCGATGGAACACAAACTGGTGTTTCTCGATATTGACCTGATGACAGGCCGCCGTCATCAGCGCAAGCTGGTCGGCGTCGAGATTGCGAAACAGGGGCTGGTGCGACAACAGCGCACCCAGATCGGTTTTCGGACGCATGATTTCACCGCCATTGCCAGGTGGGGAACAGGCATCGCAAAGCCTCCTGCGTCGCCGTGCTGGGCATGTCGGTCACCGCAACGGCGGCCTCACGATAGCCTTGCACAGCGTAATTCTGCACTCCGCGATGGGCAAGTTCTTGCGCCAGATCAAGGAGTTCTGATTCCTTAAGCCAATTCGGGCTCCAGGTGGTGCGGCACTCGAAATCGCCACCCCAGTTGAGCAGCAGCTCCAGGCTGGTCCACACCGGTGCCGAGCTGTAGCGGCGCCCGGTCAGCGCAGCATAGCCGGCCGGCAGGGATTTAACATCCAGGCCCACCCAGTCAAGGCGATCCAGCAGCCCCTGCAGCTGACGCGGGTAGATACCGGCGGTATGCAGCCCGACCTTGTAGCCGAGGGCACGCACGGCGTCTATCATCCATGGCAGCGTCGCATCGCTGCAGGGCTCTCCGCCCGAGAAGACCACGCCGTCGAGCAAGCCCCTGCGCCGCGACAGCAGGCCATAGACCTGCTCCCATTCAATCACGGGGCTGCGCTCCTGCAGCACCGGGTTATGGCAATAGTGGCAACGCCAAGGGCAGCCGGCGACAAAGACCACAGCCGCGAGCTTGCCCGGCCAGTCCACCGTGGAAAACGGCACCAGCCCGCCAAGACAGGGAGCCGGTGCCGCTGACTCAGGCATGTTGCGACTCGACAAAGAAACGGCGTTCCTTGAACTCGCCCTGCTTGCCTGTGTTGAAGGAACTGACGGGGCGGTGATAGCCCATCACCCGCGTCCATATTTCGCAGCGCGTACGCTCGCTTTCGTCGAGGATCGGACGGGCGACGGATTGGGCTTGTGTTGCTAATGTTTGCATGGTGCTCTCCTTGCGTTGAAAAAAATCAGTGACAGCAAGCTGCGGTTTTCTGTGCCAGTACTTCGCTGTCACATGTCGGACAGAACTCATGGCGACCGGACAGATAGCCGTGCTTGGGGCAAATCGAGAAGGTCGGTGTAATCGTGATGTAGGGCAAGCGGAAGTTGCGCAGTGCGCGTTCCACCAGCTGCCGGCAGGATTGCGCCGATGACACAGCTTCGGTCATGTACAGATGCAGTACCGTGCCGCCGGTATACTTGCCCTGCAACTCCTCCTGCAACATCAGCGCCTCGAAAGGATCGTCGGTGTAGCCGACCGGGAGCTGACTGGAGTTGGTGTAGTAAGGCTGCTCGCTGGTTCCGGCCTGCAGGATATTGGGCCAACGCTTCCTGTCCTCGCGGGCAAAACGATACGTCGTGCCCTCGGCCGGCGTCGCCTCGAGGTTGTAGAGATGGCCGGTCTGATTCTGGAACTCGGTCATGCGGGCTCGTACATGGTCGAGTAAGCGCACCGCCAGCCCATGGCCTTCGGGCCCGGTAATGTCATGTGCATCGCTGGTGAAGTTGCGGATCATCTCGTTGATGCCGTTCACGCCCAGGGTGCTGAAATGATTGCGCAGAGTGCCGAGATAGCGCTTGGTGTAGGGATAGAGGCCCTGGTCGATATAGCGCTGAACAAGTTTCCTCTTCACTTCCAGCGCATCGCGGCCAAGATCAAGCAGATAGTCCAGACGTGCAATCAGACCGGCTTCGTCGCCGCGATAGAGGTAGCCGAGACGCGCACAATTGACGGTGACCACACCGACACTGCCGGTTTGCTCGGCCGAACCGAAAAGCCCATTGCCGCGCTTGAGCAGCTCTCGCAGGTCCAGTTGCAGGCGGCAGCACATGGAGCGCACCATGTGCGGTTCAAGATCCGAGTTCAGGAAGTTCTGGAAGTAAGGTAAGCCATACTTGGCCGTCATCTCGAACAGCAGTTCGGTGTTCGGATGCTCCCACTGGAAATCGGGCGTGATGTTGTAGGTCGGAATCGGGAAAGTGAAGGCCCTACCCTTGGCATCGCCTGTCATCATGACTTCGATGTAGGCACGGTTGATCATGTCCATCTCGACCTGCAAGTCGCCGTAACAGAAAGGCATCTCCTCACCGCCAACATAAGGAATCTGCTCCTTCAGATCGGCCGGGCAAGTCCAGTCAAAAGTCAGGTTGGTAAAGGGCGTCTGTGTGCCCCAGCGACTTGGCACATTGAGGTTGTAAATCAGCTCCTGCATGCATTGCTTGACCTCGACATAGCTCATGCCGTCGCGTCGGATGAAAGCGGCCATGTATGTGTCGAAGGAACTGAAGGCTTGGGCGCCCGCCCATTCGTTTTGCAGGGTGCCAAGGAAGTTGACGATCTGGCCGATGGCCGCCGACATGTGCTTAGGCGGCGCCGACTCGACCTTGCCCGGCACGCCGTTGAAGCCCTCGCTCAGGAGCTGGCGCAGCGACCAGCCGGCGCAATAGCCGGACAGCATGTCAAGGTCGTGGATGTGCAAATCGCCCTCGCGGTGCGCGGTGCCGATTTCGTGCGAGTAAACATGGCTCAGCCAGTAATTGGCCGTGACCTTGCCCGCCACATTGAGAATCAGGCCACCGAGGCTGTAGCCCTGATTGGCATTGGCATTGACACGCCAGTCGCGCTGGTCGAGATATTCCCCCATCGCACTCTCGACATCAACGATGGTGTGACGCAAGGATCGCAGGCGTGCATGCTGTTCGCGATAGACGATGTAGGCACGCGCCGTGGCCCAATAGCCGGAAGCGACCAGCACTTCCTCGACGCGATTCTGGATGGACTCGATGCCGGGACAGGGCTGGCCCCACAGGGATGCGGACACCAGATCGGCAAGCCCTGACGCAGCAGCCGCATCGAACTCGCCGCTCGCCGTGCCGGCAGCCACCATGGCTTGATGAATTTTCTCGAAGTCGAAATCGACGACCCGGCCGTCGCGCTTGATGACATGCTGCGGAACCATTACTCACTCCCATATCTAGTGGTGAGCTTTGAGGCTAGCACTACATCTAGTAGGTAACCACCCGATCCGACGGTAGTTTTTGATTTGCTTGACCGCGGTCAACCGTACCGTTGAACAATTGCTCAGCCAGGCTGACCATCGGCGCGCGGCTGAAGATAGAGCGGCAGCATGCGCGCTGCCCACACCACGATCAGCAGCAGCCACAATGCCGCCGTTGCGTGCAGCAACCACGGTGCGCCACCGCTGATGGCGAGTACAACACGCAGCACTGCTGCCGCATGCAGGCCGAGATACAGGCGCCAGTGCATATCGCTCGCCTGTAGCGCACGCCCGCTGTGACCCAGAGTTACACGGGTAACAAAACCGACCATCATGGTGCTGCAAAAACCCATGCCGATCGCGTGCGTAGCGGCGGTGCCCACAGCGAAGCCGGCCTGCTCAAGCGCAAGCAGCAGGAAGGCGGCGGGCAGCCAGGCAAAGGAAAGATGCAGCATCGCCAGCAGACGGTTGCCGCCGCAGGCACCGCGCAGCTGCTTGCCGGCCCATTGCAGACTGGTATAGCCAGTCGCAATAGCCAGCGCGAGCGCTGTCAGTGCGGCCATTTGGGTATAAGCCATCGTCAGCGCTACCACCAGCACGGCGCAGCCAGTCAGCCATGACTGCAGCATGGAAACCGGGCGCCACAGCACGCGCTGCGGCAAGACCGACTGCGTGAAGAAGGGAATCATGCGGTGCGCAACGACAAGGAAAATCGGCACGATCCAACCCCACAAAATCATATTGCGCGCCAGCAGCCAGAACACCCCGTCATTGCTCAGCACCCAGGCCATCACCGCCAGCAGCGCAAAGTTTCCGACCAGCATGGCGAGCAGGATGCACCAGGCATGCCTATGGTCGCCCTTGTTGTCAGTTGATCGGGCGCGTGCAATACAGTCGAACCACAACCAGGTTGCCCACCACCAGACGACGAACAGCACCGACAGACCCACTAGAGGCCAGGCGTCACCGAGCATGAAGCCGATCAGCATCAGTCCCAAGCCAACAAGCTGTCCGATAGCCAGCGGCAGATGCCCCTTGGGCGCCTGCACACCGATCCAGCGCGGCCCGGCAGTGAACACAAAGCCCAGCATGAAAGACGGGAAGATGCCCAGAGGCATCATCAATCCGTGCACCAGCACAGAGGGTTGAGCGGTCATGCCGGCAAATGGCAATGCCACGCTCCACCACAAGGCTAGCAATACGAAGGCGCCGACGCCTGCGCTGAAGTAGGCGCGGTGAGGCACTTGAGTCAGCAGTTCCCACGGCGTGGGTAGTCTGACAGGGCGAAGAATGCCGGCGGACGCGGAAGACCCTGATGGCTTTAGCATTTCAGCCCCCTCTTCGTGCGCGCATGCTGTGCGCTAGCGACGCTACGGTTTCGGGCGGCAGACGTTCGATGGCGGGGAAAACCATGTGCTCTTCGTGTTCTGCATGGGCCATGTAAGACCATGCAAAACTCGCAGTACCGGAGGGCACTTCATCCTGCTGTGCCACACCTTGCGCGACACGACGTAGCCAAGGGTGCAGTTCGCACCATTCCTTGTCCAAACGCACATGTTCAGCCAGCAGCGTCGCAATGGCACTATTGACCGCGGCATCGTTGAGAGTGCCAAGCGCGGGGAATACATCCTTCTCTTCATCGGCATGATGATTGGGCAGGGCTAGTTCGAAGTAGCGCAGGATGTTCACCGCCGCCTGACTAGCCTCGGCATCAACGCCATGCTGCCGCACATGGTCGGCCAAGCGATCCGTCAGCGCGCTGAAATAGCGGACTTTATCGTGACAGGCAAGCAGCAGCTCCAACGGATGCTCAAGCTCGATGGAAACGGAAAGCATGCTCATGGTTCGCTCCTGAAATTGATAATGAGTCCCGTCATTATTGTTGCATTAAGAATGCTTGATTTAAATGATCTAGGTCAAATACAGGCGCAGCACATCCAGCGCATGATTAATCCGTGATCAAAAAATTCCCCCTATATCCCGCGCACCCTGAGCGCATTTGCTGGGGCTGCAATAAATATTGCCCTGCTAACGATCTCGACTGCGGCAATGGTTGTGGACGTACGCAGCATCCAGTCGAGTGGTTGGGCAAAGACTGGACTGAACAGGGAGATTGGCAACTAACGCAATTCGGCACCACAAGCAGCAAAGTTTAATAACCGCCTTGCATTGGAGAGACTTTCATTGCGGGGAATTCCGAGCAGTCCATACGTACAGGAGGTCTTATGAGAATCACGGAAGAGTTTGCAATTCAAGGTGTCTCCGGCAAAACACTCATACTGCAAGAAATTGCCGATGGAATTACTTATCTGGACTTCGGCATGACTCACCTACCCCGCGATTTCAAAGGGTTCAGGGTCAAATATACGGATCACGTTGCTGAGCCCCAGGCGGATGGCACATTTAGACTCAAAGGGAACACTGAGACGTTCAAGCGTCTCTGAAGAGGCGAGTGGCGCCGGTGACAAATCCGCCCTGGCGCCCCTTCGCCACAGCACTCATAGTTATCCAGAGTTTTTTGATTACTCATTGACAGCGGCGTACGGCAACCACTTAGCGTGGTGAGACACCACTCCGCCAATAAAAGCGGGGACACTCGTGGCCCCCTACTCTTTTGCCATTACTCCGCTGAGGACAAACTCAGCCGCAAGTGGCGGCCTAGAGGTAAGTAGGAATAGCAACGGTTTTAGCCTCTCGCTCCAGCCTTCACGTGGCGAGGCCGTCACTACAGTAGGAGTTCCTATTCATCACGTTTAAGGCTATTCCCATGCCCGCAAAGAAACCTGCCGCCAAGCCTGTTGCCAAGAAGGTACCGCCCACCAAAAAGCCCGTCGCCAAGAAGCCGGTTGCCAAAGCCGCTCCGGCCGAACTGAAGCCGATCAAGGAAGTGCTGACCAAGACGGCGTTGCTCACCAAGCTTGCTGAACAATCGGGTGTCGAAGCAAAGGATGTCAAAAAGGTGATGGCCGCTTTCGAGGCAGTCACCCTGGCCTCAATCAATAAGAAGGGACTGGGTCAATTTACGATTCCTGGTCTGATGAAGGTCGTGACCGTGAAGATTCCGGCAAAGCCAAAGCGCAAAGGTATCAACCCGTTCACCAAAGAAGAACAGATTTTTGCGGCCAAGCCGGCGACCACACGTATCAGGATTCGCCCGCTCAAGAAGCTGAAGGATGCCGCGCTGTAATTAGTGGTGTAGTGCAATTAAAAAGGGGACCACGAGGTCCCCTTTTTTGTTTGATATTAGTCGTTTTTCCCAAGCGAACGACAACGGGAACTCCTTGGGGCAAGTTCAAAAGAAGTATGCGGCCTCCATACTGCCAACGCTAGCTGCGCCAAGTCGAAGAACTGGCAATTTCAATTGCGCTGAGGCTCACTTTTAAGATTGCGCAAATCACCCTAAACATTTGAAAGTATTGGACTCTTACTTTCAAGCTGAACTGCGTTCGATAAAAATAGCCCGGTACCACGCAGTGGGCCGGGCTATTTAAGTACTACCGCTGGACGCTGTACGGTCTAAACCGGACTATTCGCGATACCCCGCCACAGCATCCATCAATTGCTTGCGCAGCTCATCCGTTGGCTCACCGTTGGCCTTGGCGGCACGGATGCGGGCGAGCAGCATGGAAATTGTATTTTGCCGCCCGGTTGCGGCTGCCGAGGTGGCTGAGCCACTCACTCCAGTGGCTGCATTAGCTGCGGGTAATGGCGGTGGCGCGTAAGAAATAGGGGGCTGGGTGCGGATGAGCTCGACTTTCTCGCCGCCGCCCTGACGCTGGGCTGTGACCACAATGCCCTTGACGGCGCCTGTCTCTGCACGCTCTTTTTCCGCTAAGGCGCGCTTGTTTTCCTCACGCAAACGCTCCAGTGTTGTTGCCAACTGCTTGCGTAGTCCAGCCGTCGGCAGGTTTTGCATTTCGGCATTGCGAATCCGGCGAAGCAAATCTTCTATTTGGTCGGGCGCAGCGATAGAGCGCACAGGCGGAGGCCGAACGGCAGGCTGATTGCGCGCCACATTGGCAAATGCCTCAGGCGAACTGACCAGCTTGGCAATACTAATGTTGCCGTGACGCATGGCCCAATCCAAGGCTGTTTCACCAAGATCATTAGTCAGACGGGGGTCAGCCCCTGCTTTAACAAGATCTTCAGCAAGGTCGGTTCGCCCCTCGCGGGCAGCCAGCATCAGCGACGTTGCCTCATTGGGCGCGCGCGCGTTGACGTTAGCCCCACGGCTCAGGAGAAATTGCGCCAACTCACGGTGGCCGTTGAAGACGGCATAGTGCAAGGCCCCCCATTCATTGCCACGTCGATTAATGGCAGCACCGCGATCCAGCAGCCATTTGACGGCGGGGAGATGCCCCTTGAATGCGGCCAGCTGTAAGGCCTGCTCGCCATTTTTGTTGACCGCATCGATGCGTGCGCCACGTTGGTAAAACAGCTCCATCATGGGCACATTGCCCTCCCAGGCGGCAATCATGAGCCCAGTACCGACACGATCGCCGACAAAGTCAGGTGACAAGCCTTCGTTAAGCCAGCGTTTGGCTAGCTCCAAGTCGCCCCGCTCAATCGCCACACCGAAAGTGCCGGGGGATACATCCGGGGCAGCCAAGGCCGGCGACACGATAACGGTGCCAAACAAACCCAGAATAAAAAGACGAGTACGCCAAGTGTTCTTCACTTCCAACTCCCAATAGCCAGATGCGCCTTATAGCAGAATGCAGGCAACAAGCAAAAGCCTATTGATGAGACCTGCCTACCGCTTACTCTTGGCACTCGCCACCTCTATTCTGCTGCATCTCGCTCTCATGGCGGTGCAGCCGTTTACGCCTGCGCCCGTAAAACCCGCACGGCTGGATGTGCGGCTTGTGATTCCTGCCTCAGTGCCAGAAGAGCCCCCCCCGGTGGTTAGCCCAGCAGACCCGGACATATTGCTGAAAAACACGATCGCCACGAATAGCGAAACACCCGCCATCAAACCGCCCCCCGACCCTAACCTCAAACCTAGCCGTCTCAAGGTAGCGCAGGAAGAGAAGGCGTCGCGACGTGAGTCCAAATACGATTTTTACACCCCTGCAGCAAGGGAGGCGGGGCTTGAAGGCACCGTCACGCTGTTTCTGAAGCTCGATGCAAAAGGCACAATCCTGCACGTTAGCGTTGCCGCGACAAGTGGCCACCCTGAACTTGATCATGCTGCCGTACAAGGGCTCCTGCGGGCAGGCCGCTACGACAGCGGTGGACAAACCGAAAAGCTAGTTCCTTTTACCTTCCGCCTCCAATGAAAGCACTCACTTCCGCACTACTCATCGCCCTAGCAATCGCCCTTCCCACCCACGCGAGTGAAGGGCTTCCGCGTGGCGTGGCGCAGCAACTCAAAAATGCGGGCATTCCGCAAACGAGTGTCGCTGTGGTTGTGCAGGAAGCAGGTGCCCGCCGGCCTTGGCTGCAACACAATGCCGATGCCGCCATGAACCCTGCGTCGGTGATGAAACTGCTCACTACCTATGCCGGGCTGGAAATCCTCGGCCCCGCCTACAGCTGGCAAACCACGGCATACAGCCTAACGCCACCCGTGGATGGCGTACTCAACGGTGACTTGTACTTGAAAGGCAGTGGCGACCCGCGACTCAGTTTTGAACAGTTCTGGCTACTTTTGCGCCAATTGCGCGCACAGGGTCTGCGACAGATCCGAGGCAATCTGGTGCTGGATCGCAGCGCCTTTGCAATTAATGGGCAAGGTGTCGCGTTTGACGACCAGCCGCTACGCCCCTACAACGTAAAGCCAGATGCCTTGCTGCTCAATTGGAAGAGCATTCGCCTTCAACTAGGCATTGCCGAAGACAAGCTGCAAATCCAGGCCGAGCCGCACCCAGCCAATCTTTACCTGATCAGCCAGGTCACGCTGACGGAAGGTGAATGCGGCGACTGGAAGAGCCGCTTGCGCACCGATGTCAGCACCCACCCAGACCGCTTCCACTTGGTCATCACCGGAACCTATCCGCGCAGCTGCGGAGCGCAGCGTTGGCATCTCGGCGTGCTGGAACACAACTGTGGGAAGAGCTAGGCGGCTCCATCAATGGCAACTGGAGTGACGGCCGCGTCCCCCCCACTGCCACACAGCTTGGTCAGATCGAATCACCCCCGCTGGCCGAGCTGATTCGCGACATCAACAAGTTCAGCAATAACGTCATGGCACGTCAGCTCTACCTGAGTCTCGGCGAAGGCAGCCAAAGCAGCTCAGCCACGGCAGTCCAAGGCTGGCTCAACCAGAAATCGCTGCGTTTCCCTGAATTGGTCCTCGACAATGGCTCGGGCCTGTCGCGTAGCGAACGACTCAGCGCACAGAGTCTGGCCGCCCTGCTCAACAGCGCATGGCAAAGCCCCTTCATGCCTGAGTTCATTGCCTCGCTCCCCATTACTGGGGTAGACGGTACGATGAGGAAGCGTCTGCGCGACAACCCTAGCCTCGGCCAAGGGCACCTCAAGACTGGGACGCTGGAGGGCGTCAAAACGATTGCGGGTTATGTCCGCGATCGCAAAGGCCGCTGGCAAATCGTGGTCTTCCTGATCAACCACCCCAATGCAGCAGCGGGTCAAGCAGCGCAAGATGAACTGATGGGATGGTTAAACACCACCCCTTAGAAGCACAAAGGATCGGGCTACGGCCTCTGCTTCCACGGCTATACAAAAGAATCTAAGCCACCCAAGTTCACACAGAGCATCCGCGCGATGGCGTAGTGATTGAATTAATCATCAGCTACGCTGTCCGACTTGCGTAGTCTTACTAGGGGCTGTTATGGCAATTCCATGGCTTACCGTTCTGCAAGCTGTACCGTGGGGCAAGGTGATTGAGAACGCACCCAAAGTGGCAGATGGGGCAAAGAAACTGTGGGGGAGTGTGGGGCGCAAACCTACAGCCCCTCAAGTAACACCCGGCAACACCCACAACACGTCTGAACAGGCCCGCATTGCCGAGCTTGAAGCAGCGGTAGTGGCACTACAGGCGCAAATGCTTGCGTCTTCAGAGCTCATCTCTGCATTGGCCGAGCAAAACACTGAGGTCATCCGTCGTGCAGAGCTGAATCGACGGCGCGTGCTGGCGCTCGCCGTTGTGACTTCGCTACTGTGTCTTGTTGTGGCAAAGCTATGGCTAGGCTAATGCGATAACGCGCCTTTTAGTCTTCGGTGCATAGACTGGCAGCATTAACCGCGACAGGTAATCCGGCGTAGCGATTAGCATCGCTTCCGCAAAAGTTATGCAGCGAATGTACGTTTGAGCAAGCGCATCAGCCCACCCAACACAGGCGCCTTGGCATACAGCTCCTCGGCTGCGTCCCAGTAATCGCGGTGGTAACTCACATGACCATCGGCCGCGAAGCGCAGATGGCTCACGCCGCGAATCACCTGCTCGCCCTTGCCGAGCTTGGGCGCATGGAAGCTTAGCGTCCACACCAGCATGGCGCCGCCCTCATCGACAACACGTTCGCTCACGCGGAAGCGGGGCGCATCCACCTGCGTGAACATGTGGCGGAAGATGCGTTGTATGCCGGGGATGCCTTGCACCTCATTGAACGGGTCCTTGAACCAAGCATCTTCGGTATAGAACTCAGCAAAGCGCTCCGCGCTCGCGGGCGTCAGGTTCTCGTAAAAGTGAATCAATGCATCCAAAGTCACAGACATGTTTATTCCTTGTCGCCGGCAGTACGGCCCACGAGCGCAAAGTATGCGCGATACGGCAAGAGGCGCAAGAACTTCATGAAACGCGTGAAGCGTTTGGGGAAATGAATATCAAAGCGGCCGCTGGCAAGTCCCGCCAGTAGCGACTTTACCGCTACCTCCGGCGTAATCAGCGCTGGCATGTGGAAGTCATTCTGCGCGGTGAGGCGCGTCGCAACAAAGCCGGGGTTCACCACCCACACGCCCATGCCCTGCGGATGCAAATCTAGATAAATATCCTCGGCAAAATGGATCAGTGCAGCCTTGGCCGGACCATACCCCAGCGCTTTGGGCAAACCGCGATACCCAGCTACGCTAGAGACCAGTACCAAGCCACCGGACTTGCCGGGTGGTGCACGCCGTAGCAACGGCAAGGCGGCATGCGTGAAATTAACAGCGCCCAGATAATTCACTTCACACAGCTGGCGCACTTGCTGTGGCGTAAAGTCCCACGCACGCAGCGGCACATAATCACCCGCCAGATACACGGCAAGATCAAGCCCGCCCAATTCAGCTTGAATCTGTGCCGCTGTGGCTAGCAATGCGGCCTGATCCGAGGCATCACACACCAGCGCCACATGCCCATCGCCCGGCAGAGATTGCAGCAGACTGTCGAGCACTTCGGCACGCCGTGCAGACAGCACCACATGCGCACCCAAGGCCGCCAACTGCTGCGCCAGCTCTGCACCAATGCCACTGGAAGCGCCCAACAACCAGACACGTTGGCCGCGCCAGTCGGTGATTTTCGGGTTGAGCGACATATCAACGCTTGGTGAAGCTCAGCGTCACATCACCGAGATGGAAACCAAACTTGCTCATGGCTGAACGATTGAGCATGACCTTGTCGTCCATCAGGAACATCCAGTCATCGAAGTCCACGTTGTACACCTTGCCATCCACGGGCAGGGCCATCACATAGCGCCAGCGCAATGCATTGCCTGCAACTTCGCCAATCGCCTCGCCCACCACATCATCCGCACGTCCAATGTAGCGGCCGTCGGGCTGACGCGTGAGGGTCCACACGCGTCGCTGCGTACTGCCATCGCTGTAGGTGAAGCGCTCATCGAGGGTTCCGACATCGCCCTTCCAGCTGGCATCAATGACCACATGGAAACGCTTGATCACCTCGCCGGAGCGATCCTGAAACATGCCCCAGGCATCAAGCGTGCCGTTGAAATACGTTTTCAGATCCAGCACCGGCTGGGCTGCGCGGTACTTGTCGATATCAACCGACGCACAACCGGCCAGACCAATCCAGCCGAACAGCAGACAACACAAACGCTTCAGAGAGTTTTTCATTTGACAGCTCCTTGTTCCAGTGGCGCAAGCACGGGCCGCGCATACAGCAACAGCAGTACGGCACCGAGTTTCAACAGCAGTGGCAAACCGCCATACACCCACGTCAGCCCAGTAGTGCCAACGCCGCCCTCCCCCGGCACATAGCCGAGGGCCGCAACCAAGGGCAGAGCCACACCTGCCGCCAGCGCAAGATTAAATTTCGTCACAGCGGCCCACCAGCCGTAACTCGTCGCCGCCTGTCCATGCAAGGCCACATGTTCCGCCAGCAGCGATGGTGGCAAGGCTAGATCGGCACCCAGCGCAATCCCCGAAGCCAAACACACCAGCGCAAACCAGCCCACATCACCGGCAGCCAACCAAGGCGTTACAGCAAAGCTGGCAATCGCCAGCAACATGGCCACCAACCAACTGGATAAACGGCCGATGCGATTGGCCAACCCGACCCAGAATGGCAAGGCGAGCGCGCCAGCCAGAAAGTAGAGCAGCAGAAACACGCCACTCCATGCCTCGGCCTGCAGCACATCCGCCACATAAAACAGTACCAAGGTCGCAGGCACGGCGGCGGCGATACCGTTCACGGCATAGATCATCAGCAAATAAACAAACGGGCGTGATTGCCATAGCGACCGGCTGGAGGGCACCGCAGTCGTTGCGCTGGCAACATCGGCGACGGTTGTCCGGACATTGACTGATGGCACACGCCAGACAATCAGGGCGGTCGCTATCAATATCAATGGCACAAACAGCCAGCCAAGCAACACCAGGCCTTCAGGCAAGGTCGGCGCGAGCACGGCGGGCAAGGCTGCCGCGAGCATGATGCCGCACAGACCCGCACCTTCGCGCCAGGCCGTGGCTTGCAAACGGCCCTCGTCATCGCTCGGAAACTCGGCGCCCCAAGCGTGATGATTGATGGTGGCGAGCGAATAGCCGGCATAGGCAAGCACCAGCCCCCCCGCTAACCACAGCGGCCCCGCGGCAGCCGGTGGCAGAAACAGAACCAACCATCCCAGCAGCAAGAGTGGCAGGGCGAGCAATAGCATCTGCTTGCGCAGACGGTGCTGATCGCACCAGCGTCCGATCAAGGGATCAAGTAGCGCATCCAGCAAGCGCGCACCCAGCAACACTGTCCCCACACTGGCCAGCGATATACCTAAATTATCTGCGTACAGCTTCGGCACATGCACATACAGCGGCAAGGCGAAGAAGGCCAGCGGCATGCCCAACAGGGCATAGGCGAGATTAACTGGGACGCGGGCGAGGATAGCGCGTGTCATCGTGGCACTAAGGCCGGGCGCTCTCGGCCTCAGCCAGCAAACGGGTACGCAGCTCCGGTGCCTTGGTGCGAGGGTCTAGCCAGATGGCGAAGAAAGCGGCGGCAAGACGCGCATCATTGAGGCTGCCCGTGGGCGCGCCATTGAAGAAAAAGCGCGCGCCCTTCCCCGGCTCATGCAGGCCGACAATCACATCGCCTTCGCGCACTGAAGGAAACACTTTCTCCAACGCTACACGCCACTGCTGCAAACGCTTTTCGTCCTTCTCACCCAGACGCTCCATCTCATCGATGCTGGTGTTCACCAGCTGCTCGGCACTGATGGTGCGGCGATAAGTCAGCTCTAGTGCATACGGCGCATCTTGCTGCCAGCGCTCACCACTGCGCCACAGCTTGGCGCCATAAATGGAAAAGCCGAACCAGCGCATTTCACCGCTGCCTTGCACCCGCCATTGATCAGCATCACTCACCGGCACCGGCAAGCGGGCATGGGCAGCGACAGAAAAAGCCAGCAGTGCTGTAATTAAGAGTGTCTTCATTGCTCGGATGTATGGGCTAGCACGTAGTGGTGCACATTGGTCGAACCTGCGCGGAAGCCAGCCTCGCAGTAGGTCAAATAAAAACGCCACATGCGGATAAAACGCTCGTCAAAGCCCAGCTCGCGCACACGGTCTAGCTTTTGCTCGAACACCTCGCGCCAGCGCACCAAGGTGCGCGCGTAGTCGAGACCAAAGGCGTGTTCGCCCACGAGCTGCAAACCAGCGCGAGCGGCTTGTCCTTGCACCTTTTCAGGTGATGGCAACATACCGCCGGGGAAAATGTAGCGCTGAATGAAATCCGTACCACGACGGTAACGGGCAAACAAGTCGTTACGAATGGTGATGGCCTGAATGCCGACGCGACCACCCGGCTTCAACCGGGCAGAGAGTTGGCCGAAGTAGCTAGGCCAGTAGCGCTCGCCCACCGCCTCGATCATTTCAATCGAGATGATGTGATCGTAGCTGCCGCGTTCATCGCGATAATCCTGCAGCAAAAATTCAGCGCGATCGGCAAAGCCCTTGGCCTGTGCCCGCGCTTGTGCGAAAGCCAGCTGGGAGGGCGAGAGGGTAAGGCCGGTGACACGGCAACCAAATTCAATGGTGGCAACTTCCGCCAAACCACCCCAGCCACAACCGATTTCGAGAATATGCTGGCCCGGCTGCACGCCCATGTCACGCAAGAGACTGCGGTATTTGTTGAGTTGAGCGGCTTGCAGCGGCTGATCTGGGTGCGCAAACAGTGCACTTGAATACGTCATGCTTGGATCAAGCCATTCCGTATAGAAGTTATTGCCCAGATCGTAATGGGCTTCAATATTGCGACGGCTACCACGGCGAGTATTGCTGCGCAGTAGATGCAGGATGCGGTGACCGATCAGACGCCAGAAGGAGCCATACACAGCTCGCGCAAGCACATCGCGATTGCTTGCCAACAGCGTAAGCAGATCACCCAGATGATCACTGTCCCACTCTCCGGCCAAATAGCCTTCTGCAAAGCCGATATCGCCATGGGCGATCACACGCTCAAACACGTTTTCGTCATGCACGCTGCAGTGATAGCGGGGTAGCGGATGATCGGTGGTGCCCGCCTCACCCAGCTCGACCGCATCCCCATTTGGGAAGTGCATCACGACCATGCCACCGCGCAAGCCTTCCGCCATAGCGAGGACCATCTCGGCCGCCTCGGTGCGCGAACGTGATGTTGAACAGGATGAGGACGAGAGTTGGCCACATAAGGCAGTACGACTATTCATGTAATGCTCTCCAGAGGTGGGGCTGGCTTGCGATGAAACCGGGCGCCTTTACGCCATAGATGCACCGCTTGCCAGTGAATTTTCAGCATGACGCCGAGTGTCATGAAAGGGAAACGCACTAAAGCAGACAACAGGGAACGCGCCGATAAGGGCTGCGCGCGACCACCCACATGTGCAATCAGCGTGGTCTTGCCGTGCTGCAGATATTCGATATGCGCGCCAACTTGGCCGCTCTGGGCCAGAAAGCGGAAGTGATATTCACCAGCGACCGGAAAAAAGGGCGAGACGTGAAACACTTTCTCGGTCCGCAATAGATCACCCGACGCAATCGGGCGTCCATCCGCATGGCACACCAAATAGTTGTGCGACTCACCAAAGGTGTTGTTCACCTCGCACAAGACTGCGCGCAGCTGCCCGTCAATGTCATGACAAAACCAGAAGCTGACCGGATTGAAGACATAACCAAACAGGCGCGGAAATGTCTGCAATATCACTTCACCCAGTGCAAACCGTACGCCTTGGCGCTCAAGTTGCGCTTGTAGCCAGGGCATCAATGGCGAGCCATCCCGTGCGCCGTGATCACAGGCATGCAGCGAGAACAAGGCTGCCCGGTTGATGCCGAATACGCCACCCCAGCGCCGCGCGCTGGTCCATTGGCTGAGCGGTACCCGCATAAAGCCGATGGGATAGACAAAGCGATGCAAGGCGGTTTCGCTGCGCGCATGCATGACACGCCCTTCGCACCAAGCAAGCTGCGATTCAATTTGCGGCCAAGGCGTGGTGAGCGTAATCACGAGTGCGCCACCGCCTCACGCGTATGCCAAGGCACACTGATGCCCATGCCTTCGGCCACGGCAATCGCCGAACGCAAACCATCTTCATGGAAACCGTAGCGTCTCGCGCCCCTGAATACCGGGCAACATGCTCTGCGCCGTAATCGCGGCCTGATCAAACACTGGGTGGGCGTAATCAAACTCGGCAATCACCTTATCGGCGGCGGGTGCTTGGTAAGGGTTGAGAGAAACAATCACCGGGGTTTGCACCGGCAAGGGCTGCAGCATATTAATTAGGTAAGACACCGCGACCGGCGCGGTTTCCGCCGTCTGCGGCCCTGCTGCGTAGTTCCATGCCGACCATAAACGACGGCGCTGCGGCAACAAGCTGGCGTCCGTGTGCAGCACCGCGCGGTTGGGTTGATAACTTACGGCAGACAAGACGGCGCGCTCTGCTGGCGTCGCCGAGTTACCCAATATGCGCAAGGATTGATCGCTATGGCTAGCCATGACAACTTCATCGTAGCGATCAACACCCGTCGCGGTTCGCACATACACACCATCTTCAGCACGCTGTACCGCCAGCACCGGCGAAGACAAGCGAATGTCGCTCAGATCACCGGCCAGTCGTCGCACATATTCGCGCCCACCGCCCTTGACCGACAGCCATTGCAGGCCATGGTTGTGGCAGAAGCGCACAAAGGTCGCCAGTGGGTACGCCAGCATGGTGGCGGTTGGGCATGACCAAATTGCGGCGGCCATCGGTAAGAGATACCAATCGCGAAAAGCGCGGCCGAACTTGCGCCGCTCCAGAAATTCGCCCAGCGACTCCCCGCCTGCGCTAATGCTATTAGAGAGCGCCGTGGTTTCGCGATTGAAGCGCAGGATGTCGCGCACCATGCCGATAAACGCCGGACGCAACAGATTGCGCCGTTGGCCGAACACCGTATTCAGGTCACTACCGGCCCACTCCAGATTTTCGCCATCAATACGCGCCGAAAAGCTCATATCGCTAGCATCGGCCTCAATCCCAATCTGCTCGAACAAGGCGCAAAGGTTTGGATAGGTGCGGCGGTTGAACACCAAGAAGCCCGTGTCGACCGGGAACGTCAAACCCTCAACATTGACCTCGACCGTATGCGTGTGACCACCGAGACGGGGCTCTGCCTCATACAGCGTCACATTATGCGTATCACGCAAAATCCATGCGGTCGCGAGGCCGGAGATGCCGCTGCCGATGACCGCGACATGCTTGCGGCCGGGGCGAACGGCATTGTTGAGTTCGAGTTCGCCGGGCTTCATGTGCGCAGGTTGCTACCTTCAATCACGGCATAGGCCGAGTGATTGTGAATGGACTCGAAGTTCTCCGAGCTCACACGCCACTGACCAATACGCGAATCAGACTGCAGGCGCAGGGCGATATCACGCACCAGATCCTCGACGAACTTGGGGTTGTCATACGCGCGCTCCGTCACCCACTTTTCATCCGGGCGCTTGAGCAGGCCGAAAACTTCGCATGAGGCTTCTTCTTCAGCCATACGCACCAGCGATTCAATATCCAGCTCGCCCAACAGTTCAGCGCGAATGCTGATGTGCGAGCGCTGGTTGTGCGCGCCATATTCAGAAATTTGCTTGGAGCATGGGCACAGGCTGGTCACAGCGGTGGTCACTTGCATATCCACACGATCACGGCCACCTTCGACACGTTCGCAGGTCAGTACGACATCGTAGTCGAGCAAGCTGGACACACCCGATACCGGCGCACTCTTGCGAATGAACCAAGGAAAACGCAGCTCGAAACGACCACGCTCAGCTTCCAGACGCGTCAGCATGCTCTGCATAAGTTGTGGCAGTTCGGCGATGCTCAGTGCAGTGGTCTGAGCTTCAAGAATTTCAACAAAGCGCGACATGTGTGTGCCCTTCACTTCAGGCGGTAGCGCGACGGTCATCTCGACGGTGGCAATGGTGGCCTGCACTTGGCCATCCTTGCCCACCAGGCTGAGCGGATAACGCATGTCGCGTACCCCCACATGCTGAATGGCCATATGGCGCAAATCAGGGCTGGACTGAACATCGGGGAGCAGAAATTTTTCAGGGGCGTTCATGCGGATTCTCCGTGGGGTAATTGACGGCGCGAACCGTTACAGGGGCTACTGCTTCAGAAACACTTCGATTTTCTCCAGCAGCTGCTTGTCATCTGGCTTGGTACTGCTGCCGAAGCTGAGCACCTTGTCACCGCTGCGATCAATCAAATATTTGTGGAAATTCCATTGCGGGCTTGCACCTGTCTTTTTCAACAGCGCCACATAGAATGCGTTCGCTTTGCGTCCGCTGACCTCGGTCTTCGCCATCATCGGATAACGCACACCATAGGTCATGCGACAGAAGTCGGCAATCTCCTTGTTGGTACCGGGCTCCTGACCACCAAAATCATTTGACGGAAAACCAAGCACAACAAGCCCGCGCGACTGCAAGCGGGCATGCAAGGCCTCAAGACCATCGTACTGATTGGTGTAGCCACAGTAACTAGCACTGTTCACCACCAAGATGACCTTGCCGCTGTACTGGCAAAGGTTTTGTGGCGTGTTTGACCTGCTCCCCGATTTAGTCCGAAATACATTTAGAGTTTGCGGTTAAAAAAACTGTCTGCGAACTGGTCAGGGGTTTGATAGCCTATGGCGCTAT
>LNDZ01000022.1 GCA_001464495.1 Betaproteobacteria bacterium Ga0074130 | reverse complement strand
GGACCGTGAAACACCTCCGCGCCGATGATATTGCAGATTGCCTGTGAGAAAGTAGGTCAGCGCCAGAGTCCCCATTCCAAAAAAGCCTCAGTTCTTATCGAACTGGGGCTTTTTTACTTTGTGCTTCGGCAATTCTTGGTCGTGCTTAATCAATTTCAAGCGACGTCTGGCCGCAACCGATTGCGAGCGGCCTCAACTCCGGGTTGATTTAGCTAGCGAGGTACTACGGGAGTACAGAACTGGAGCACAGTAGACTCTCACTTGTTTCCTCTTGCTTCTCAAGCTCCACGACACCATACAAGAATGCAAAAAGCCAACTACATCGTTGGCTTTTAAAATCGCGCTGGGCGCTGACAGACGGATAGGTAATCTGGGCGCAGGTTAGATGCGCAGGTCTGTATTACGAGCTCAGCGGAGCTTAAAAAAACCTAGGGTATCGTTACTTCACCACCATCAACTCCTCCCACTTTGTGGTGTACGCCGGAGACACGTTGCCACGGCGCATACGCCAGGTCGGATTGCTCCCTTCCGCAGCGGATTTGAGTGTGCCACGTCCGTACTTGCGGTTGATGCGGTCCATGATTGCGATTGTGCGTTCGTTCTGAGTATTGTTGCTGGGAACGAGTGTGTCGTCCAGACCGAGTTTTGGCGTGATTGTGCCGAGCATGCAGCCACATTTTTTGTACTCAAAGCCTTCGCGGTATAGCTGCATGAGTCCCCACAAGCCGACGCGAATCAGTTGGCGGGTGTCATCGCTGTAGGCGGGAAGTGGAATCGTGATGGAGCGGCTATATTGAGCGGCCTTGGGATTAAAGGGGTTAGTTTCCAACCAGATGGCGATGGATCCTGCAACGGTTTGCTGCTGACGGAGTTTTTCACAGGCGAGGGTGATGTAGCTGGCAAGGGCCTCGTTGATATCGGACAGTTCGGTCACCGGGCGGCCAAACGAGCGGCTGCTGATGATCTGCTGCTTGTCGGCAGGTGCATCTTCCAGTGTCATGCAGACCATGCCCTGCAGTTCGCGCACGGTACGCTCGAGTACTACGCCGAAGCGGCGACGGATGGCGGTCGGGTCCGACGATCGTAGCGCAGCAACGGTGGAGATTCCGATGATCTGTAGCTTCTCCCTCAAGCAACGACCTACGCCCCATACCTCCCCTACCTCAATATTCCTGAAAATACGTTCGATCTCGGCGGGTGAGTGATCAGCCAGATTGAGTACACCGTTGTACTGCATTTGCTTCTTAGCGATGTGGTTGCTTAGCTTGGCTAATGTCTTGGTCGGCGCAATGCCCACGCACACAGGCAGACCCACCCATCGGGCGATACGCTGGCGCATGTGCTGGCCATAGTCCGTGAGGTTGAGATGGGTGAACCCATGCAGATCGACGAACGACTCGTCAATTGAGTACACCTCAATGCTCGGTGAGTAGTCACGCAAAACATTGACTACACGGTCGCTCATGTTGGCGTAGAGGGGATAGTTTGAGCTACAGGCTATCACGCCATGCTGTCGCGCAAAGTCGCGCATCTTGTGCCAAGCGCCAGCCATCTTGATCCCTAATGCCTTGGCTTCAGCGCTTCGCGATACTGCGCAGCCGTCGTTATTGCTGAGCACAATGAGCGGCTTATCTTTGAAGGCCGGATTAAATAACTTCTCGCAACTTGCATAGAAGTTGTTGCAGTCAACCAGTGCCAGCATGATCACACCGCGATTCGCGCAAACTTTCCCGTGACTACGCCCCAGATAGTGGCGGGATCTTCGGGGTTGATATCAATCGTTGGGTAGCGTGGATTAGCTGCCACCAGCATGCCTTTGCCGCCACTGAGCGAAAGCCGTTTGACCAGGCGTTCGCTACCAACAAAGGCCACCACAATATGACCGTGCCGCGCCGTGATAGAGCGGTCTACGACCAGAATATCGCCGTGATGAATGCCGGCACCATCCATCGAGTCACCCTCGACCCGCACATAGAAAGTTGCTGTCGGGTTACGCACCAGATAATCGTTGATATCCAGGGTTTCTTCCTCGTAGTCCTGTGCCGGCGAAGGAAAGCCGGCTTTCACTCCATCGGGTGCCAGTGGCCGAGGTAAGTGGGTGGGAAGGGTTGGGTGGCGGAATAATGTTGCATGTTTCATGGTGCTCAATCGTACACCATTAAGAGCGGGGAATGTACGGGTCTTTAACTTCGTTGCAGCGGGGGAAAGATTGTGGCTGTGGGGTGAGAAGGCTTCAGGCCAGCCAACAATGAAACTTTCCCCGCACAGAAATTTTTTCGTAAAACCACTTGCAAAGTAATTGATAACCGTTATCATTACATCAACGCAATACCAGTTGCGTTAGGGGTAGTTCTCGCAGCAATGCGAATTTCAACCCGGCGTCTGTCCTCACCAGACGCCGGGTTTCTTTCTGATGAACACCCTGGTGCCTGTCGTGGTGACTAGGCAGACCGAACACTGAATACATAGGAGCATGATCGATGTCCCGCTATACCGGCCCGCGTCTGAAGAAAATCCGTGCCTTGGGCACTGCCTTGCCTGGCCTGACCGCCAAGACCACCTCGCGGGAGTATCCGCCGGGCCAGCATGGGCAGCGTCAGCGCAAGAAGTCGGACTACGGTATCAAGCTGATGGAGAAGCAAAAGTTGCGCTTTAACTATGGCGTGACCGAAACCCAGATTCGTCGCCTGATGGCGGAGGCCAAGGCCAGCCGTGAACAGGCTGGCAAGAAGTTGCTGGAGTTTCTGGAGCGGCGTATCGATAACGCCGTATTTCGTGCCGGCTTTGCGCCCACCATCGTGGCAGCGCGCCAGCTGGTGAGCCATCGTCATGTGCTCCTGAACGGCAAGTCCGTGAACATTCCGTCGATCCGCGTGAAGCCGGGCGATACCCTGCAATTGACCGTCAAAGGCTTGAAGATTCCGTGCGTCGTCGAGACGATTGCCACGCCGGTATTGGAAGCGGCTGAGTGGGTCAAGCGCGATGCGGCAACGAATGTCGCAACCATCATCCGCGTGCCGGACGCCAACGAAGTGCCTTTCCCGATCGATATTCAGCACGTCGTCGAATACTACGCAGTACGTCTTTAAATAGTTCTCTCACCATTCAAGGAGTGCGACTCATGGCCCATGAAGCGTTACCTGACTACCCGGACCAGCCGGAGCTTGCGCTGGTGGCAGCATTGACCCTGATCAGCCGTTACTCTTGCTGCCAATCACCCACTTTGGCGGATGCTGCGGTGAGTCAGCTGCGCGCAGTGGCCGAGGATGAGCGCTTCTCAGATGAATTGCGCCAATGTGCTTCTCAACTGGCCGGCTTCTGGAAGCAGCGCACGGTCAAAATGGTTCCGGGTGGGAATGTTCTGCATTGAGTCTTCTTTAGCCTGTATCCGTTTCGTGGCGGATTCAGGGATAATCGAGCCCCTTCGAGTATATCGACGGGGCTTTTTTTTGCCCTCACTGTGATTTGACTATGTCTGTATTGGCGTGGATTGTCCTGATGTCTTTTGCTGGCGGTGCGATTAGCGTGCTGGCAGCCTCTGGCTTTGCGCTCTCAGCGCGCGCCAATTGGGTACCCATGCTGGTCAGTTACGCCATCGGTGCCTTGCTGGGCGCAGCCTTTCTGGAGGTCTTGCCGCATGCGGTGGAGGCGAGCGGCGATGCCGAGCAGGCATGTGCGGTAGTGCTTGGCGGCATCCTGTTGTTCTTCGTGCTGGAAAAGCTGGTGCTGTGGCGGCATTGCCATCACGATCATTGCGAAGGACACGAGTTGCCAAAGCTCGTACAGGAAGCCCCCAGTGCCTTACCTGCGGGCGCCTATCGTCCGGCCGCACCTGCACCGCTGGCCTATGCGCGCCCTGCGCCTCAAGTCAGTGATCATGGCCGTAGTGGCATGTTCATCATCGTGGGTGACACATTCCATAACTTTGTCGATGGCATTCTGATCGCTGCCGCCTTTATGCAGGACATCCAGCTGGGCATCGTTACTGCACTGGCAATGATTGCTCACGAGATTCCACAGGAGGTTGGCGACTTTCTGATCCTGCTGCATTCTGGCTACACCAAGCTGCGCGCCTTCATGCTCAACTTGCTATCCAGTTTTGCGACGCTGGCCGGTGGGTTGCTTGCCTACTTCGGCTTGTCGTCCGTGCAGGAGGCGGTGCCTTATCTGTTGGCCCTCGCCGCTGCGAGCATGATCTATGTGGCGGTCGCCGACTTGATTCCTGGCCTGCACAAGCGCACCGAGTTGCGTGCAACGCTGCAGCAGATCTCACTGATCCTGCTTGGCGTTGGCACGATCTTCCTCACGCACCACCTCGCACACGACTTCCTCGGTTGATTGTTCAGGGAGCCGTCGACGGGCTGCCGCAATTTGCGCACGTCGGCGACTAGGCGTACCGAACACCCACAGAAACAATCCCACTGGCAATAGCCCATAGAAGACTAGGGAAAGAATGCCCGCGGTGATGCTGGTTTCGGTGGCGGCCATGAGCACCGTGATGTAAAGCCAGCCGATGACGATGATGTACATGTCGCGATTATAGGTTTCACACCGCTGCCGTTGTTGCCTGAATTGACATCCATTTTGCTGCGCCGCACAATCCAAACGCAGGCTCTCACTTCAGCCTATCAATCGCCGCTACGACATGAGTGCACAAGACAACAGCAACAATCCCTTTGGGCCGCTTTTTGAAAGTTGGTCGCAGTGGTTTGGTGTGTCCGGCCAAGCAGCGGACGGGGCTGAAGCGACTCCTGAAGTGACTGCTGATGCAGCCGAACGCACCGCACGCCTTGCCGAACTGCAGCAAGAAGCGATGAGGCTTCATGCACAACTGTGGCAGAGCCAGTTGCAACACGCGCCGGGCACTACTGTGCCATCAGTCATGGAGGCGCCACGCGGAGATTTGCGCTTTGCCGCACCGGAATGGGCCGAGAGCCCAATCTACGACTATCTGCGTCAGGCTTATCTGATCAATGCTGATTATCTGCAACGCACCGCCGATCTGGCGCCGGTCGCAGACGAGAAAGAACGGCGCCGTCTGAAGTTCATGACCCGTCAGTATGTGGATGCGCTGGCGCCGTCCAACTTTGCCGCGACCAATCCCGAGTTCATTAAGCACGCCATCAACACGGGCGGGCAGAGCATCACCCAAGGCATACAGAATTTACTCGCCGACCTGCACAAGGGCCGTATCTCCATGAGCGACGAGTCCGCCTTTGAGGTCGGCCGTAATCTCGCTATCACCCCCGGCGCCGTCGTGTTCGAGAACGACGTTATGCAGCTGATTCAGTATGCCCCGCTGACGGCTAAGGTGGCGGCGCGCCCCTTCGTGATCGTGCCGCCGTGCATCAATCGCTATTACATCCTCGATCTGCAGCCTGAGAATTCCTTTGTGCGTCACGCCGTAGCGCAGGGTCACACGGTATTTCTGATCAGTTGGCGCAACCCGCAGGACAGCGACAGCACCCTCACTTGGGATGACTTTGCGGCGCAGCCATTAATCGCTTGTCGCATTGCTGCCGAGGTAGGCAAGGTCGATCAGGTCAATGCGCTGGGTTTCTGTATCGGCGGCACCTTGCTCGCTGCCGCATTGGCAGCTGCACGCAGACGTGGTGAAGACCCGGTGCATTCGCTTACGCTGCTGACAACACCGCTGGATTTTGCTGATGCTGGCGAGCTGGGCTGCTTTATCGATCAGAGCAGCGTGGCAGCGCGTGAAGCCAGTATCGGCAAGGGCGGGCTGTTACGTGGGCCTGAGCTGGCTACAGCCTTTGCCAGTCTGCGCCCCAATGATTTGATCTGGAATTATGTGGTCGGTAATTACCTCAAGGGCCACACGCCGCCTGCGTTTGATCTGCTTTACTGGAATGCCGACAGCACCAATTTGCCGGGTCCGTTTGCGGCCTGGTATCTGCGCCATCTGTATCTCGAAAACAAGCTACGCGAGCCCGATGCGTTAACGATTTTGGATACGCCGATTGATCTGCGCTATCTCGATATGCCCACCTTCATCTATGCCTCGCGTGAGGATCACATCGTGCCTTGGCATAGCGCCTATGCCTCGCGCGGCCTGATCGGTGGCGACAGCACCTTTGTGCTGGGTGCCTCTGGGCATGTGGCCGGCGTGATCAACCCGCCTGCAAAGCAGCGCCGTTGCCATTGGCGCGTGGCCGAAGATGACCGTGCGTTGGATGCCGATGCGTGGCTACAACAGGCAGAGGAAGTGCCTGGTAGTTGGTGGACATGCTGGGCTGCATGGCTGGCAGAACAAGGGGGGAAGCAGGTGCCAGCGCGCAAGAAATTAGGGAATGCCAAATACAAAGAGATTGAGGCGGCGCCAGGCCGATACGTGAAACAATAAACATATCAAAAAAACATCGGAGCGTTGGAGATAAGCATGGCAGAGGAGCGTAACAACAGACAGCGCGTTGCCTTGGTGACGGGCGGCATGGGCGGTATTGGCGAGGTGATTTGCTGCAAGCTGGCGCAGATGGGATATCGCGTGGTGACAACCTATAGCCCCAAGAACGGTAAGGCGGAAGGCTGGCTGGAAGCTATGCAGGAGAAAGGCTTCAACTTCGCTGCCTATGCCTGCGATGTGGGTGACTATGACGACTGCGCAGCCTGTGTGACGCAGGTGGTGGCAGATGTGGGCGTGGTCGATGTATTGGTCAACAACGCCGGCATCACGCGCGATGTGACCTTCCGCAAGATGACCAAAGCCGACTGGGATACGGTGATCCACACCAATCTGGATTCAGTGTTCAACATGACTAAGCAAGTGATGGATGGCATGACTGAACGTGGCTGGGGCCGCATCATCAACATCTCGTCGGTGAATGCACAGAAGGGCGCTTTTGGACAAACCAACTATGCGGCGGCCAAGGCCGGTATGCATGGCTTTACCAAGGCGCTGGCGCTAGAGGTAGCCAAGAAAGGCGTGACCGTGAATACGATTTCGCCGGGTTATGTCGGTACCCGCATGGTCTCTGCGATTCCGCAGGACGTGCTGGACAGCAAAATCCTGCCGCAGATTCCGCTGGGACGCCTTGGCAAGCCGGAAGAAGTCGCCGGGTTGGTGGCGTATCTCGCCTCTGAAGAGGCTGCTTTTGTCACCGGTGCGAATATCGCCATCAACGGCGGGCAACACATGTTTTGACCTTAAGTTGGGGAGCCGTAATGGAAACGCGCGTGGCATTGATAACTGGTGGCATGGGGGGCTTAGGCACCGCCATTTGCAAGGCGCTCTCGGCGGATGGGTTCACCGTGGTGGCGAATTGTCTGCCCGGCGATGCTGGAAGGGCTGACTGGCTGAAAGCACGGCAGGCTGAGGGCCACGCTATGCACGCTGCCGAGGCGGATGTCACCGATTACGATGCATGTGCGGCCATGGTCGAGCAGATCGAGCGTGAGATTGGGCCGATTGCCGTGCTGGTGAATAACGCCGGGATCATCCGCGACAAGTATTTCCCCAAGATGGAAAAGGCGCAGTGGGATGCCGTGCTCTCCACCAATCTCGACAGCCTGTTCAATGTCACCCATCACATCTCTCCGCGCATGGTCGAGCGTGGCTGGGGCCGCATTATCAATATTTCATCAGTGAATGGGGTCAAAGGCCAGGCCGGCCAGACCAATTACTCCGCCGCGAAGGCCGGTTGTTTGGGCTTCACCAAGGCACTGGCGCAAGAGCTGTGTGCCAAAGGTGTGACGGTGAACGCGATTGCGCCGGGCTATATCGGTACCGATATGGTTATGAGCATGCGCCCGGACATTGTGCAGGGCATCATCGATAGCGTGCCGATGAAGCGTTTGGGCAAGCCGGAGGAGATTGGTGCGCTGTGTGCCTATTTGGCTTCTGAGCTGGCGGGCTACATGACTGGCGCCACCTTGAATATCAACGGCGGTATGCACATGGGATAAGGGCTTGCCTAGCGTTTGCCACGTAATCGCTAAGTATTGATTTATGAGCGGAAAATCGCTCTTCCAGACTATAATGGCGCCCCCTTGCTGCACTGCGGCATAGCCGAACTGATTGATGGAGTTGCCCATGGCTGAAACGCGCCGCCTGATTAAGAAATACCCGAACCGTCGCCTCTACGACACGCAGACCAGCGCCTACATCACCCTGGCTGACGTCAAGGCGCTGGTTCTGTCGGGCGCTGATTTCGCGGTCGTTGATGCCAAGACCAATGAAGACCTCACGCGCAGCATCTTGCTGCAGATCATTCTTGAGGAGGAGAGCGGCGGTGCGCCCATGTTCTCGACCGAAGTGCTGGCCACCATGATCCGTTTCTACGGCAATGCCACCCAAGGCATGATGGGCAAATATCTAGACACCAATATCAAGGCCTTCTCCGACATGCATGCACGCTTTGCCGAGCATGCCAAGGCGCTGTACGGTGATGCAGCACCTGATCGCAGCCAAGACCTGTGGGCGCAGTTCCTCAGCTTCCAAGGGCCGGCCATGCAGAACATGATGGGTGCGTATGTTGAGCAAAGCCAGAAGATGTTCCAGCAGATGCAGGAACAGACGCGCACTATGTTTGGCGGCTTTCCTTTCCCCGGTGGCAGCGCCTCTAACGATACCAACAAGAAATAAGTACTCCACATGAACAAGAAACATATCCCCACCGTTGGCTTTGTCTCTCTGGGTTGCCCCAAGGCTTCTTCCGACGCTGAAGCGATCCTCACGCGCCTGCGCGCTGAAGGTTACGAAATCTCTGGCAGCTACGACGGCGCTGATCTGGTGGTTGTGAATACCTGTGGCTTTATCGACGCTGCCGTCGAAGAGTCGCTGGATGCAATCGGCGAAGCGCTCGCCGAAAACGGCAAGGTCATTGTGACGGGCTGTCTGGGCGCCAAGAAGGACGCGCAGGGTCGCGACATCGTGCAGACCGCGCATCCATCAGTACTCGCCGTGACCGGCCCGCACGCCACACAAGAGGTGATGGACGCGGTGCATAACTATCTGCCGCCGCTGCATGATCCCTTTGTCGATCTGGTGCCGCCGCAGGGCATCCGCCTGACACCGCCGCACTACGCCTACCTCAAGATTTCCGAAGGCTGTAACCACCGCTGTACCTTCTGCATCATCCCGTCGATGCGTGGTGATCTGGTGTCGCGCCCGATTGGTGATGTGCTGCGTGAGGCTGAGTTGCTGGCCGAATCTGGCGTGAAAGAACTGTTGGTGATCTCGCAAGATACCAGCGCCTATGGTGTTGATGTCAAATACCGCACCGGTTTCTGGGGCGGTCAACCAGTCAAGACGCGCTTGAAGGAGCTGTGCGAAGGGCTGGCCAAGCTGGGCATCTGGGTGCGCCTGCATTACGTCTATCCTTATCCGAGCGTGGACGATCTGATCCCGCTGATGGCCGAAGGCAAAATCCTGCCGTATCTGGATGTCCCATTCCAACACGCCAGCCCACGCATCCTCAAGGCGATGAAGCGTCCGGCCAGCAGCGAGAACAATTTGGAGCGCATCAAGAAGTGGCGTTCGATCTGCCCTGAGCTGACGATCCGCAGTACCTTCATCACCGGCTTCCCTGGCGAGACCGATGCGGATTTTGAGGAGCTGCTGCAGTTCCTCGAGCAAGCCGAACTCGACCGCGTGGGCGCATTTGCCTACTCGCCAGTCGAGGGCGCCAAGGCGAATGAGTTGGAAGGCGCGGTACCGGAAGAAGTGCGCGAAGAGCGCAAGATGCGCCTCATGGAGTTCCAAGAAGACATCAGCACGCGTCGCCTCGAAACCAAGATCGGCAAGACCATGCAAGTACTGGTCGATGAGATCGATGAAGAGATGGCAATTGCGCGTAGCCCCGGTGATGCACCGGAAATCGATGGTCTGGTTTACATCACCGATGGTGAGGACTTAGAGGTTGGCGATTTCGCTACCGTGACCATCACCGACTGCGATGTGCATGACCTCTACGCAACCCGCGCGCTGACGTCATGAAACTGGGCCTAGCTCTGGGCAGTGGTTCCGCCCGTGGCTGGGCGCATATTGGCGTCATTCGCGCGTTGGCCGATGCTGGCTACAAGCCCGATCTGATTGCTGGTTGTTCGATTGGTGCATTCGTCGGTGCAGCGTGCGCCAACGGTGATCTCGACAAGCTGGAAAGCTGGGTCTCGGGACTCACCTGGCAGGATGTCATCAAGCTGCTTGACCCAAGCCTGTCAGGTGGTTTGATCAAGGGCGAAAAGCTGATCGACTTTTTCCAACGCCACTTTATCGATCATGACTTTTCTGCGTTGCCGATGCCGTTTGCCTGTGTGGCGACTGACTTGGCGAATGGCCATGAAGTCTGGCTGAAAGAAGGATCAGTTGCCGCGGCCGTGCGCGCTTCGCTGGCCATGCCGGGTTTGTTCACCCCAGTAGAGCGCGAGGGGCGCTTGCTGGTGGATGGTGCGCTGGTGAATCCTGTGCCAGTCTCGCTGTGTCGCTCTATGGGCGCCGACGTGGTGATCGCTGTCGATCTAGGCGCCGACCAGACCGGCCGTGCGCTGCGGCGAGAAGAAATGCGCGCACAAGACAACAGTTGGCTGCAGCGCCTGCGTAGCTCATTCGGACTGGGCGACGATGCGAGTGATTTGCCCTCGATGGCAACAGTGCTCACGAGCAGCATCAATATTATGCAAAGTCGTATCGCACGGAGCCGCTTGGCCGGTGATCCAGCAGATGTTTTGCTGACACCGCATCTCAGCGATTTGACCCTCATGGACTATCACCGTGCTGATGAAGCGATTGCTGAAGGTCGTGCTGCTGTTGAGCGCATGCTTCCGGCCATTGAGTTTGCCCTGAGAGACTGACATGCGCCCGCTCATCGAGACACTGTCTTCAATCGTTGGGCCTGAGTACGTTCTGACGGCTACAGCGGACATCGAACCATACCTGCACGACTGGCGCCGCCGTTATCACGGCAGTGCGCAGTGCGTGGTGCGGCCGGCCAATACTGCAGAGGTCTCTGCGGTTGTTGCTGCTTGTGTCGATGTTGGTGTTGGCATCGTGCCGCAAGGCGGCAACACCGGATTGGTGGGGGGGGGGATTCCCAAGGGCGATGAGGTCGTCATCAGTCTGGCGCGCCTGAATCAGATTCGTCATGTCGATGCCGATAACAACACCATGACGGTTGAGGCTGGCTGCATTCTGCAGACCGTGCAAGAAGCCGCTAGTACTGCCAATCGTTTGTTCCCCTTGTCTCTCGCCGCAGAAGGTTCCGCCAGCATCGGCGGCAACATCGCCACGAATGCAGGTGGTGTTCAGGTGCTGCGCTATGGCAATACACGCGAGCTGGTGCTCGGATTAGAAGTCGTGTTGCCTGATGGACAGGTCTGGGATGGATTGCGCGCCTTGCGCAAGGACAACACCGGTTACGACCTCAAGCATCTGTTCATAGGTGCGGAGGGCACACTGGGTCTTGTGACAGCCGCTGTACTTAAGCTATTCCCTAAGCCGCAGGCGCAATTGACGGCTTGGTTGCCTGTTGCTTCACCTGCTTCTGCAGTGAAGTTGCTGAGCAGATTACGCGCCCATTGCGGCGAGCGCGTGACGGCATTTGAATTGATGGGCGAAGCGCCATTGCGCATGGTTCAACAACATCTGCCGCAGGTGACGCTGCCACTGGCACAGCCCCATGCTTGGCAAGTCTTGCTCGAGATGAGTGATGCTTGGGCGGGTTCACCCCTTGCTGACATGCTCGCGCAGGCCATCGCCCCATTGCTGGAAAGCGGCGATGTGCTGGATGCGGTGTTGGCGCAAAGCGAGGCACAGTCCCAAGCGTTATGGCAAGTGCGCGAGAGTATTCCGGAAGCGCAGAAGCGCGAGGGCTACAGCATCAAGCACGATATTGCTATGCCGGTATCGGCGATTCCCGAATTCATTACGCAGGCGGAGGCGGCGTTACAGGCAGCATTTCCGCAAGTCCGTGTGGTGTGCTTCGGCCATGTCGGCGATGGCAATCTGCATTACAACTTGTCACCACAGGCGGGCGATGCCACCGAGTTTTTGCAGCACACCGATGCCATCAACCGTATCGTGCATGATCTTGTCCATGGCTTTAATGGCAGCATCTCGGCTGAGCACGGAATCGGGCAGTTGAAGGTACATGAACTTGAGCGCTACAAAAATGCACTTGAGCTGAATTTAATGCGTGCAATCAAGGACGCTCTCGACCCAGCGCATGTGATGAATCCGGGCAAGATATTTTCTTAGTGATTTTTTGTATTCTGGTCTTTACAAAACCAAAGTTCTTAACTACAATCTTGCTTCTCTTGAACGGGGGTATAGCTCAGCTGGGAGAGCGCTTGCATGGCATGCAAGAGGTCCGCGGTTCGATCCCGCGTACCTCCACCAACGTAGTGGTTGTAGGTGGAGTCGATCAAGAGAAGTAGTTAAAATTAGTGCGTTGTCCCTATCGTCTAGAGGCCTAGGACAATACCCTTTCACGGTATGAACCGGGGTTCGAATCCCCGTGGGGACGCCAGATTTAAAGAGGTTGTTGCGTAAGACAACAACCTCAGCAGTACTGGAGTGGTAGTTCAGTTGGTTAGAATACCGGCCTGTCACGCCGGGGGTCGCGGGTTCGAGTCCCGTCCACTCCGCCAACATCAAACGCCGTTACGTGAAAACGTAACGGCGTTTTTCTTTTGCGCAATCGCATCTACTTGCATCAGCTTCAAGCAAGGTTTTTCCGATAATCTGTCAGTATGAAAATATTGATTGTTGAAGACGACCTACCTCTGGCTGAGGGATTATCCGGTGCGCTGCGTACCGCTGGCTATGAGGTGGAGCATGTAGCGACGGGCAGTGATGCACTGGCCGTCTGCAAGGCGCGTTCTTTCTCCTTGATTGTTCTGGATCTCGGTTTGCCGGATATCAGCGGCTTTGATGTGTTGAGCAAGATCGAGCGTTCGCGTCAGGGTGGTGTCTTGATCCTCACTGCGCTCGATGGTGTGGATGAGCGCGTGCGTGGGCTCGATCTGGGCGCCGATGATTACATGATCAAACCCTTTGCCTTGGCTGAGCTGGAGGCGCGTGTGCGTGCCTTGCTGCGTCGGGTTGAGGCAGGCGATGACAGCCGAGTTCAGGTCGGCAAGCTGTGTGTCGACATTGTCGGCAAGCGTGCCTGGATTGGCGAAGAAACGCTGGATCTGACCGCACGCGAGTGGGGTGTATTGGTTCAGTTGCTGCGTCGCGTTGGGCTGGTGGTGAGCAAGCAGCAATTGCAAAATGCCATCCAGAACTGGGATGAGCTGCTCAGCGACAATGCCATCGAGGTATATGTGTCTCGCCTGCGTTCTAAACTGCAGGGCAGCGGCGTTACGATTCGTACCTTGCGTGGTTTTGGTTACATGATTGAGGAGCCGAAGGGGTAGCAATTCACCGCCCTTTCCCGGGGGAGCTGCATTTGCCAGCCTTGCCGGTTGCCTAATAGTGAGAGGCTTCATCGAATGGGCTTGTGCGGATGATCGCTCCGCGAACGCGACGATTTGTCTTTGTGCTTCCCGCGCAGATCACGTAATGCCCACCCACCATCGTCACCGCTTTCCTCACGAAGGAGGGTGGGGGATCGCTGTACAATGCAGCGCCCGCCATGTCTGACGAAACCGCATCCCCCCTCACTGCCCCCGATATCAGTCCCTTGTTTGCGGACGATGGCCCTCTGGCGACTTCGATTCCGGGTTATCGGGCTCGGCTGCAGCAGGTTGAAATGGCGCAGCGCATCGCCGCTGCCATTCGCGGCAATCAGGCGTTTGTCGCTGAAGCCGGTACGGGCACGGGTAAGACCTACGCGTATCTAGTGCCTGCCCTCCAGTCGGGCGGCAAAGTCATTATCTCGACGGGCACCAAAACGCTGCAGGATCAGCTGTTCCAGCGTGATTTGCCGACGGTGCGAGATGCGCTCAAGGTCGGTGCCAGCATTGCGTTGCTCAAAGGGCGCGCCAACTACATCTGTCACTACCACCTAGAGCGCGCGCAGAGCGAAGGGCGTTTTGCTACGCGTGCCGAGGCTGAGCACATTCGCACCATCATGCGTTTTGCCAAAACCACTAAGAGTGGCGATAAGTCCGAGCTCGTCGCGGTGCCGGAAGATTCCGCTGCCTGGCAGCAGGCCACCTCGACGCGTGATAATTGTCTTGGGCAGGAGTGCCCGAATGCCAAGGAATGCTTTGTTATGGCAGCCCGGCGCGAGGCGCTTGTGGCCGATGTGGTGGTGGTCAATCACCATTTGTTCTTTGCCGACGTGATGCTGCGTGACGACGGTCTTGGGGAGTTGCTGCCTGCCTGCAATGCGGTGATCTTCGATGAAGCGCATCAGCTACCCGAGGTCGCTGGCTTGTTCTTCGGCGAATCCGTCAGCACCGCGCAACTGCTGGAGCTTGCGCGTGATGCCCGCACCGAGGCGCTGGCAGCGGCCAAGGATTACATGCCCCTGCAGGATGCAATCCGCGGGGTGGACAAGGCCACGCGTGATCTGCGCCTCGCCGTGAGCGGCGAAAACCTGCGCCTACCCATGTTGCAGGTGGCCGGCGACACTGATTTTCAGCAAGCATTGAACACGGTCGAGGCCACCTTGGTTGATCTCGCCAAACATCTTGAGGCGCAAGCCGAGCGTAGCGAAGGGCTGGAGAACTGCGTCAATCGCACGCATGAAATGCAGCTGAGGTTGCGCCGTTGGCGGAGCAATGCCAGTGCCGAAGGCGAAAAGACCGAATACGTGCGCTGGTTGGAAGTGTTCAGTCAGACCATGGCTTTGAACATGACGCCGCTGCATGTGGCCGATATTTTTCAGCGTCAGATGGCGGGGCATCCGCGTGCGTGGATTTTCACCTCGGCTACGCTGGCGATTGGCAAGGACTTTGGCCATTACTGCAGCGAGCTGGGCCTCATGGAGGCTGAAACCGCGCAGTGGGGCAGTCCCTTTGACTATGCGGCTAACAGCCTGTTGTACTGCCCGCCAGACATGCCGGAGCCGAATTCGCAGTTTTACAGCGAGGCGGTGGTTGAAGCCTGCTGGCCCGCGCTGGTAGCCTCGGGTGGACGCGCCTTTGTGTTGTGTACATCGCTGCGCGCCATGCGCCGCATTCACGAGCTGATCGAGGAGCGGCTGAGCCGCGCCAATCTGGATTACCCGCTGCTGCTGCAAGGCCAAAGCTCGCGTACTGAACTATTGGATCGTTTCCGCCGCCTCGGCAATGCCATCCTCGTGGCCAGCCAGAGCTTCTGGGAAGGCGTGGATGTGCGTGGTGAAGCACTGTCCCTCGTGGTTATCGACAAGCTGCCGTTTGCGCCACCGGACGATCCGGTGCTGGCAGCGCGCATTGAGCATCTGCGCAAGCAGGGCGGCAATCCCTTCTTCGACTATCAGCTCCCGCATGCGGTGATCAGCATGAAGCAGGGTGCTGGCCGGCTGATTCGCGATGAACGCGATCGTGGGGTGTTGATGGTCTGCGACCCGCGCATGATCAGCAAGCCTTACGGGCGCCGCATCTGGCAATCGTTGCCACCCATGAAGCGGACGCGCGAGATTGGCGAAGTCGAAGCATTCTTCGAGCGACTAGAGGCCGAAACGCGCGCGGAGTGATGGCGGGATAGCGAGAGCGCTTTCGCTATATTCGGCCGTAATCAGCGCGGTACAATAGCGACTTTCTCGCTATGCGGAGCGCATTGTGAAAGTTTTCGGCTTTACCGGTTTCAGCGGCTCAGGCAAGACCACGCTGCTGGAACAAATGATTCCCCTGTTTGTGCAAAAAGGCCTGCGCGTGTCGTTGATCAAGCACGCCCACCATCGCTTTGATGTTGATCATCCGGGCAAGGACTCGTATCGCCATCGCGAGGCCGGCTGCACGGAAGTGATGTTGGTATCGAGCAATCGCTGGGCGCTGATGCACGAGCTGCGCGGCGATGCCGAGCCCACGCTGGAAGAGCAAATTGCGCGCATGTCGCCCTGTGATCTCTTGCTGATCGAAGGCTACAAGAACAGTGATCTGCCCAAGATCGAGATCCATCGTCCCGACCATGTGGAAGACATGCTCTATCCCGGCCACAACGTGGTGGCCGTGGCCAGCGATGTGCCGCTTGAGCTGGACGTTCCGGTGCTGGACCTCAACTCGCCACCGGCGATTGTCGAGTTTGTGCTGAATTACACAGGATTGAATGCATGAGTGTCGATGTAAAAACCGCACCGCAAAAACCCTTGATGGAGCTGGATCAGGCGCTTGAGCTCTTGCTCGCGGGCGCCCATCCCGTCAATGACAGTGAGATGGTCTCGACCTTTGATGCTGTTGGTCGTGTGCTTGCCGAACCGCAATACTCCTCAATCAATGTGCCGCCGCTCGACAACTCCTCGATGGATGGTTACGCGGTGCGCTGTGCCGATGTGACAGCTGTTGGGACCACCTTGCCGGTGAGTCAGCGTATTCCTGCAGGCGCTGTGGGTAACCCACTGGCCGCCGGTACCGCCGCGCGTATCTTCACCGGTGCACCCATCCCGCCGGGTGCGGATGCGATTGTGATGCAGGAATACGTGAGCTTTTCTGATGGCCAGGCCACCTTCAACGCGCTGCCCAAGCCCGGCGAATGGATACGTCGCGCCGGCGAAGACATTGCCACGGGGGGCGAAGTGCTTTCGCGTGGAACACGTTTGCGTCCGCAGGAAATCGGTCTGGCCGCATCAGTTGGATTGGCTGCATTGCCGGTATTCCGCCGTATTCGCGTTGCGCTGTTTTCGACCGGTGATGAACTGGTCATGCCCGGCAATCCCTTGCCGCCCGGCGCGATCTACAACTCCAATCGCTTCCTGCTCAAAGGGCTGCTGGAGCAACTGGGCTGCACCGTCATCGATTTCGGCATCGTGCCGGACAAGTTGGAAGCCACACGCCAAGCTTTGCGTAAGGCCGCGGGTGAAGACCATGCCGACCTCATCCTCACTAGCGGCGGTGTGTCTATGGGCGAGGAAGATCACATTAAGCCCGCAGTCGAGGCAGAAGGTTCATTGGACCACTGGCTGGTAAACAGCAAGCCCGGTCGCCCTTTTGCATTTGGTCGTGTCATCACCGCAGGCAAAGAGTCCGCCTTTATCGGCCTGCCCGGCAATCCGGTGTCCAGCTTTGTCACCTTCTTGCTCTTGGTGGGGCCATTTATTCGCAAGCTGCAAGGCATGCCGATGGACGTTGCGTCAGCACTGCCCGTGGGGCTCAAACTTCAGGCCGGCTTTGATCAAGCCAAGGCGGATCGCCGCCGCGAGTTCCTACGTGCACGCGTTGGTGCCGATGGCTTGCTCGAACTCTTCCCCAATCAAAGCTCCGGTGTGTTGACCTCGGCGGCGTGGGCCGATGGCCTGATCGATAATCCGGCTGGCAATGCCATCAAGCGTGGCGACAGCGTCCGCTTTCTTCCCTTTTCCGAACTGTTGAACTGACATGGTGACCGTACTTTTCTTTGCCGGCCTGCGCGAGGCCGTCGGCACAGGTATCGAGGAGCTGGCGCTGCCAGCGGGCGTTGATACCGTCGCGGGTTTGCGTGACCATCTCATTGCGCGTGGTGAGCAGTGGCAAGCCTTGGCGACTGCCAAGAATCTCCGGGCTGCCGTCAATCAGGACATGGTGCCGCTGACGACCGCCATCAAGGATGGCGACGAAGTGGCCTTCTTCCCACCCGTGACTGGCGGTTAAGGTCAATACAGAGGTGAATGCAGTGAGCACGTTCAAGTATTCCGTCGCCGTTCAGGCAGCCGACTTTGATCTGAGTGCCGAAGTCCGCGCGCTTACCGCCGCCGATCATGCGGCAGGTGCGGTCGCCAGCTTTGTCGGTCTGGTGCGCGACAACAACGATGGCACCGGCGTAGCCGACATGACGCTAGAGCACTATCCCGGCATGACCGAAAAGGCGCTGGAGGAGATTGTGCTCAAGGCTGGCGAGCGCTGGGAGTTACTCGGCGTGCGCGTCATTCACCGCATCGGCCATCTCATGCCCGGTGATCAGATCGTGCTGGTGGTAGTCAGCAGCCCACACCGCGGCAATGCGTTTTCTGCCTGCGAATTCATCATGGATTACCTCAAGACCCAAGCGCCTTTTTGGAAGAAGGAAACCACCGATGTGGGTAGTCGCTGGGTCGATGCGCGAGTGAGTGATGATGATGCGATGGCGAAGTGGCGTGATCAAATCGGGCTGTAAGCTGATCTAAATTCGACCACTCCGGCAGAGCATTGCCACTACACCATCCGTTCGGCCTGTACCCACGCATCAAAGTCTGCAGCGCTGACGTAACCCAATGCGACAGCGGCCTCTTTTAACGTTGTCCCTTCCTTGTGCGCTTTCTTGGCAATCGCTGCAGCCTTGTCGTAACCGATATGTGGGCTGAGTGCGGTGACTAGCATGAGCGAGCGACCCAGCAGTTCGCTGATACGTTCCTGATTTGCCTCGATGCCACGCACGCAATGCACATCAAGGCTGCGCATGCCATCCGCCAGCAGGCGCGTACTCTGCAAGAAGTTATAGGCAATCATCGGTTTGAATACATTCAGCTCAAAGTTGCCTGAGGCCGCGCCTATCCCAATGGCAACGTCGTTGCCCATCACCTGACAACACAGCATCGTCACCGCTTCGCATTGGGTTGGGTTTACCTTGCCCGGCATGATTGAACTGCCGGGTTCGTTTTCCGGAATGCTGATTTCGCCTAGCCCAGAGCGTGGGCCTGATGCCAGCCAGCGAATGTCATTGGCAATTTTCATCAATGCCGTGGCCAGTGTCTTGAGGGCACCATGTGCAGTCACCAGCGCCTCATGCCCACCCAGCGCCGCAAACTTGTTCTCCGCCGTACGGAAGGGTAGGCCGGTGCGCAGTGACAATGCCGCTGCCACACGCACCCCAAATTCCGCGTGCGTATTCAGCCCCGTGCCAACCGCAGTCCCGCCAGCGGCAAGTGCCCAAATGCCATGCAGGCTCGCATCGAGCGCTTGCTCGGCCAGATCGAGTTGCGCTGCCCAGCCTGAAAACTCCTGCCCCAGCGTCAGTGGTGTGGCGTCCTGCAGATGGGTGCGCCCGATCTTCACCACCGTAGAAAACGCGTCGGACTTCAACGCGATTTGCTGCCTCAACTCGCGCAAAGCAGGTAGCACGTGTGCGCTCAACGCAATCGCCGCCGCCACATGCATGGCCGTCGGGAAAATATCGTTGGTCGATTGCCCCAGATTCACATGGTCGTTGGGATGCACGCGCCGTTGCTGCCCGCGCTCGCCACCCAGCAGTTCCGAGGCGCGGTTGGCCAGCACCTCATTCATGTTCATGTTGGTCTGCGTGCCCGAGCCGGTTTGCCACACCGCGAGCGGGAATGCGTCTGCATGCTGTCCGGCAATCACCTCATCGGCCGCGGTCATGATCGCCGTTGCAAGTGCGCGGTCCAACAGCCCCAGCTCGGCATTAACGGCTGCGCAGCTGTGTTTGACCAACGCCAAGGCGTGGATCAGTGCCGCCGGCACCTGCTCAGTGGAGATAGCGAAATACTGCAGCGAACGCTGCGTCTGCGCACCCCATAGCGCTGCCGCTGGAACGTCAATTTCCCCGAACGAGTCGGATTCGGTACGTGAATGTGCGGACATGAGGGCGGTATTCCAGTTGGGTTGAACAAAGGGCGTGATCTAACCTATTGAATAGGCTAGTTTTCCCGGCGCAATGTGGGCTGGCGAACAGAGCTAATCAGCACATGATGCGACTGTTCCCAGTATAGCCATGCACTTTTTCCTTATTGCTCAGCGCCTTATGCAGATGGAATGGCCTCAGTAAACTTTGTGCATGAAATTTCATATTCATTGACCTATATTAAGGAAGCAGTAAGAATTTATTGATACCTTCATAAGTAGATTCTTCGTCATGCCTGCATGACGAATTTGGCCCAAGCGGCCTGAAGGGACATGAAATGCTTCGAAAGTTCGGGTTTTTCACACGCATGACCGGTGCTGTACTGACTGGTCTGACCGTCGCAACGCTCCTGTTGCCCCTGTCTGCACAAGCTGCTGATCCACCAATCAAGGCGCCTGCTGTGGCTGAAGCGCCGGCAGCGTCAGCCCAAGCTGCTCCGGCAGCGGCCTCAGTTCCCCACAATGCCGCAGCCACTTGGCGAGATGCCCGTGGCGGTATCGCCGGCGTTACCACGGTGCGCGGGACCGAAACGGGTGTGCTCATCTCTGCTCAAGGCAACACCTGGCGGGCAATCCGCAATGGGTTGATCACGCCCTACGGTGGCGCCTTGCTGCTCACAGTGGCTGGGCTGATTCTGCTGTTTTATAAGAAATCCGGCACGATCAAGCTGCACACCCCCAAGACGGGTCGCAGCATGGAGCGCTTTACGCTCAACGAGCGGCGCGCCCACTGGCTGGTGGCGATCAGCTTTGTCTGTCTGGCGCTCAGCGGCATCATCCTGCTGTTTGGTAAGCACATCTTCCTCTGGCTGCTGGGCCATGATCTGTTCTCTTGGCTGGGCTGGCTGTCCAAGAACCTGCACATCGCCGCCGGCTTTATCTTCGTATTTGGTGTCGCCATCCTCTTCAAGATATTTTGGCGCGACAACCTGTGGGACAAATCCGATGCCGAGTGGATACGCAAGGGCGGCGGTTTGGCGACCAAAGAGCATGTGCCGTCACGCCGATTCAACTTTGGTGAAAAGGTCTGGTTCTGGCTCGGGCTCTCCTTTTTCGGCCTAATCATGATCGTCTCGGGTTTGGTGCTGACCTTCCCGAATCTCTTCGACACCCGGGCCGCCATGCAGTACGCCGAGATCGTGCATGCCATCTCCGCCTGTCTGGTGATTGCCATGTCGCTGGGCCATATCTACATGGGCACCGTCGGTATGGAAGGTGCCTTTGATGCCATGAAGACCGGTAAGGTCGATGAGGCCTGGGCCAAGGAACACCACGAGATTTGGTATCAGGAAGAGCTGGCCAAGCGCAACGGAGGCGGCTCGTGAGCGAGCAAAACGTCCGGCATCTGTGCATCGTCATGGAACGACGCACGTTGAGCAATAACCGCTGGGTCGATCACCAGTGGGAGGCCGTTGCCGTGCTGCCTGAACGAGGCGAATCCGCACCCTTGCGTCTGCTGAGCGATGCACAAAGCGAGCAGTGGCTTTTCCCCGCGCTCACCTTGACCCTGCATGCCGACGAAGTGGATGACTACCTGCTCAATTTGTCGGCGCCAGAGCCGCGCTTGTTCGTGATCACGCGCATGCAGGAAACACGCCCTGAGCCGGCATTTCTGTCGGTCAGCTACGGCGAAGCCGCGCGCATGCTGGATGCCGGCGAAACCGTTGATGGCATTCCGCTGCCGGAAGAGTTGTGGAACTGGGCCGCGGATTTTTCGCGCCAACATTTCCGCGAACCGGAACCCAAATTGCCAAAGCGCTATGCCCGCGCCCCGCAGCCCGAGGTGCGCTCATGAGCGAAACCCTGCACAAAGAAAACTTTGTCTCGCGCTGGTCACGCATCAAGCGCGAGATCGCCGGTGGCGCCGTGCCACCTGGCACCGTCGCGCCGGCTGCGGCCGAAGCGCCCGTATTGCCGTCGCTGGAAGCGATTGCTGCACAAGGGCTGGAGGCGGATTACACCGTTTTCCTGCAAGCCGGTGTGGAGTCGGGTGTGCGGCGTGCCGCCGTCCAGCAATTGTTTAGCCAACCCATCTTCAATGTGATGGATGGGCTGGATGTGTACATCGAAGACTTCAACGTCTACGAACCCTTGCTGGCATCCGAACTGCCGGGTCTGGCACATGCCCGCAGCATGCTGTTCCCGGAACCGGAAGCGCAGGCCACGGTAGCAGCAGAGGCCAATCAGACTGACGTTGCGGATCATGCTGAAACCACTGAAGAAGTTAAACCGGCAGAGGCAGAGCCCACCCCATGAGCACCAACGAGAGTTTCTTTCTGGATGTGAGCGCCGAACATGCGCCCGTGGTGGCGGCATTCCGCGCGGCGATGGGCTTGCCTGCCGTGGCGGCGGTTCAGGCCGTGGATTACCACTCGTCTGGCCGCACCCTGATCATTGGGCCGGCTGACATTGCGCTGGACTGGGCCGAGCGCCTGAAAGACCGGCTGGACATCAGCGTGCTGATGACCGAGGCCCGTGGCAATGAGGAGCTGCCACCGCTGAACACCTATCCGCTGTGCGGCGGCTGTGATGTCAGCGTTAAAGGCTGGCTAGGCAACTTCAGCGTGAGCTGGCAAGAGGCCCCCATTCCGCCGCACGGCGAAATGGGCGCGCTCGACTTCAGCCGCACCGAAGCGCGCAGCGAAAAATACGATCTGGTGTTTGATCTCTCGCGTGAAGCGCTGATTCGCCTGCCGCATCCGCCACAAGGTTACTTTGCCGCTGGGCGTGATCCGGTCGAGCAATTTGATGCGGTACTCAAACTCACCACCATGGTGGGCGAGTTTGAAAAGCCACGCTTCTTTGATTACAAGGCCGAGCAGTGCGCCCATGCGCGCAATCGCATTGAAGGCTGTAACAAGTGCATCGACATCTGCTCAACCGGCGCAATTACCGCCAAGGATGATGGCGTAAGCATCGAGCCGCATCTGTGCATGGGCTGTGGCGCTTGCGCCAGCGCCTGTCCAAGCGGCGCCATGCGCTACGCCTATCCCTCAGTACCTGAGCTAGGCCTGCGTCTCAAGACCATGCTGTCCGCGTATCAAAACGCCGGTGGTGAAGACGCGGTCATCGTCTTCCACGACCGCAAGGGCGAAGACTGGTTGCTGCGCCGGGCGCACCGACTGGGCTTGCCGGGCAATCTGTTGCCGGTCGGTGTGCATGACATTGCCAGCCTAGGCCCGGATTTGTTGCTGGGTGCGCTGTGCTACGGCGCTGCGCATGTGGTGGTACTGCAGGTCGATGAGATGCCTGAGGCATACACCGCCAATCTGCAGCGACAGATGATGCTGGTGAAAACCATCGTCAGCGGCTTTGGCTACCCAGAGTCTTCCTGTCGTCTTGTTGACGGAAGGGAGGGGGCCGATGGTTTTGCTATTCCAGACGGGCAGGCGGTGTGCCTGTCACCAGCCAGCTTTAATCTGTTTGCCGACAAGCGCCGTACGCTTGAATTCTGCATTGATCATCTGCAAGCCCAAGTCGCCAACGCTACCCAACCCGTTGAGCTGATTGTGCTGCCGGCTGATGCGCCTTTCGGCACGCTGGGCATCAATACCAACAGCTGCACGCTGTGTATGGCCTGTGTGGGCGCTTGTCCTGCCAAGGCGCTGCAGGACAACCCAGAGCTACCGCAGCTGCGTTTTATCGAACACAACTGCGTGCAGTGCGGCATCTGCGTCGATACCTGTCCGGAAAAGGCGCTCACTAAAACCGCACGCCTGCTGCTCACGCCGGAGGCCAAGAAGGCGGTTGTCCTCAACGAAGCCAAGCCCTTCCATTGCATCCGCTGTGCTAAGCCTTTCGGTACGCAAGCCATGGTGGACGGCATGTTGAAGCGCCTCAGTGGTCACAGCTTGTTTGCTGATGGCGCGGCACTGAAGCGTCTGCAAATGTGCGGCGACTGTCGTGTCGTCGACATGCTGGAAAGCAAGAATGAAATGACCGTGGAGGATCTGCCGCGATGAATGCGCCCCTGCATGCCATGCTGGCCGACGAAGATCTGGCGCGGGCGGATGCCTACGCTGTGCTGGCCCGTCTGCTGTTTGTCGCACCGGATGCCGACTTACTCTCCACGCTCCGCCACTCTGTGCGCGACGGCGAGGGCGAGCTCACCACGGCCTGGAATGCGCTATGTGCCGCGGCTGATGATGCCAAGGCTATTGGCGATGAATACGACCATCTCTTCATCAGCATCTCCAAGCCTCCAGTGGCGCTGTACGCCTCTTGGTACCTGACGGGTTTCCTGATGGAAAAGCCGCTAGCGTTGTTGCGTGATGATCTCGCAGCGCTCGGCCTGAGCCGCAGCGCCGGGCAGAACGATCCCGAAGATCACATCGCCGGCGAGCTGGATGTCATGCGCCATCTGATCATGCGTCAGAACGGCGACCAGGCGAATTTCTTCAAGCGCCATCTGCAGCCTTGGTATGCCGATCTATGCGCTGCCCTGACACAAGCCCCCGGTGCGCGTTTCTACCGGGTACTGGCTGATTTCATGCGTGTGTTCCTCAACATGGAACGTGATTACTTTTCCCTGCAAGCCGCCGCTGGAGGTGTGAGATGAGCAAGCAATCCAAACCCATCACTGAAACCGTGACTGAAAAGGCGGCAGTGCAGCCCAACAGCAAGCCGAACACAAAGCCAGACAGCAAGCGCCGCAACTTCCTCATCGGCGCGGGGCTGGGCAGTGTCGGTGCCGCGGCCGCACTGGTTAGCGCAGGGGCCATCAAGCCCACGGCTGAGCCAACAGCAGAGAAGGAAGTTGAGGGCAAGGGCTATCGGGAAACCGAACATGTCCGTCGTTATTACGGCACCACGCGTATCTGATCGGAGAACATCATGCTCACCAGAAAATCATCTTCGGCTGCTCCAGTTCAACACGCTGACATGCAAGCCTCTCCGACGCAGGGTGGCCTCCGCCAAAGTCTGCCCGAGGCCATTGATCGCCGAACCTTCATGAAGCGCTCCGGCCTCGCCGCCGGTGCGGGGGCTTTCGCCACGCAACTGCCGTTCAATCTGATCGACAAAGCCGAGGCCAAGGGCGAAGCCCCGCCAGACGGCAAGATCGAAGTGAAGCGCACCGTCTGTACGCACTGCTCGGTCGGCTGTGCCGTCGATGCCGAGGTCAAGAACGGGGTGTGGATTGGCCAAGAGCCCGTGTTCGATTCGCCCATCAACCTTGGCGCGCACTGCGCTAAGGGCGCATCGGTACGCGAACACGGCCACGGTGAAATGCGCCTCAAGTATCCGATGAAGCTGGTCGACGGCAAGTATGTGCGCATGAGCTGGGACGACGCCTACAAGGAAGTCGGCGACCGTCTGCTCAGGCTGCGCAAGGACCACGGGCCAGATTCGGTGTACTGGATCGGCTCGTCCAAGCACAACAACGAACAGTCTTATCTGCTGCGCAAGTTCGTGTCCTTCTGGGGCACCAATAACTGCGACCACCAGGCGCGCATCTGCCACTCCACCACGGTGGCTGGCGTTGCGAACACCTGGGGTTACGGCGCCATGACCAACTCCTACAACGACATGCAAAATTCGAAGGCCATGCTGTTCATGGGCTCGAACGCCGCCGAGGCCCACCCGGTCGCCATGCTGCATGTGCTGCATGCCAAGGAAGCGGGCTCCAAGCTCATGGTCATCGACCCGCGCTTTACGCGCACCGCAGCCCGCGCTGACCAATACGTACGCATTCGTTCCGGCAGCGACATTGCGGTGATCTGGGGCATTCTGTATCACGTCTTCAAGAACGGCTGGGAAGACCAGCGTTACATCGACGACCGCGTCTACGGCATGGACAAGGTCAAGGCCGAGGTGATGACTTGGACCCCCGACAAGGTGCTGGAAGCCACTGGCGTACCGGAAGACCAGCTCTACAAGATCGCCGAGACCATGGCCAAGAACAAGCCCAGCACCATTGTCTGGTGTATGGGCCAAACCCAGCACACCACGGGTAACGCCATGGTGCGTGCGTTCTGCTGCTTGCAGCTGGCGCTCGGCAACATCGGTGTGTCGGGTGGCGGTGCCAATATCTTCCGCGGCCATGACAACGTGCAAGGCGCCACCGACGTTGGCCCTAACCCAGACTCACTGCCCGGCTACTACGGCATTGCAGCCGGCGCATGGAAGCACTGGGCGGCGGTGTGGGGCGTGGATTACGACTGGATCAAGGGGCGCTACGCCTCCGAAGCCATGATGACCAAGCCCGGCATGACCGTCTCGCGCTGGATCGACGGTGTACTCGAAAAGAACGAGAACATCGATCAAGACAGCAACCTCAAGGCGGTGGTGTATTGGGGCATGGCACCCAACTCGCAAACGCGCGGCAAGGAAATGATCGACGCCATGAAACAGCTCGATACGCTCGTCGTGATCGATCCGTATCCATCCGCCACTGCCGCGATGGCGGCCATGGCGCGCAAGGACGGTGTGTATCTGCTGCCCGCCGCAACGCAGTTTGAAACCACCGGTTCTTGCACCGCTTCAAACCGCTCGCTGCAGTGGCGCGAACAGGTGATCAAGCCGCTGTTCGAATCGCGTCCTGATCACGTGATCATGTATCAGCTGGCCCGCGTGTTCGGCTTTGAAAAAGAGCTGGTCAAGAACATCAAGGTCGAGAACGACGAACCAAGCATGGAAGACACCCTGCGCGAAATCAACAAGGGCACGTGGACCATTGGCTATAGCGGCCAGTCACCAGAGCGGCTCAAGCTGCACATGAAGAACATGCAGACCTTTGATCCCAAGACCCTGCGTGCGAAGGGCGGGCCATGCGATGGCGAGTTCTTCGGCTTGCCGTGGCCGTGCTGGGGTACGCCGGAAATGAAGCATCCGGGGTCGCCAAACCTGTACGACACCAGCAAGCATGTGATGGATGGCGGCGGTAACTTCCGCGCCAACTTTGGTGTCGAGCGCGAGGGCGTGAGCCTGCTCGCTGGCGACGGCTCGGCCTCCAAAGGAGCCGATCTGCAATTTGGCTACCCCGAGTTTGATCATCTGCTGCTCAAGAAGTTGGGCTGGTGGGACGAGCTGACCGATGAGGAAAAGAAGAAGGCCGAAGGCAAGAACTGGAAGACCGACTTGTCCGGCGGCATCATCCGTGTGGTCATGAAGAACCACGGTTGCCATCCTTTTGGCAACGCCAAGGCGCGCGCTGTGGTGTGGAACTTCCCCGACCCAGTGCCGCAGCACCGTGAGCCGCTGTACTCCACCCGTCCCGATCTCGTTGCCAAGTATCCGACGCACGATGACAAGAAAGCCTTCTGGCGCTTGCCCACGCTCTACAAGTCGGTGCAGCAAAAGAACGTTGCCGACAAGGTGGCAGATAACTTCCCGCTCATCCTCACCTCTGGCCGTCTGGTCGAGTACGAAGGTGGCGGCGAGGAAACTCGTTCCAACCCATGGCTGGCTGAGCTGCAGCAGGAAATGTTCATCGAGATCAACCCGGCCACTGCCAACGATCGCGGCATCCGCAATCACGACTGGGTGTGGGTCAAGTCACCGACCGGTGCGCAGATCAAGGTGCGTGCACAAGTGACCGAGCGTGTGGGCAGAGACACCTGCTTCATGCCGTACCACTTCTCTGGTCACTGGATGGGCGAGGACATGCTCAAGTACTACCCCGATGGTGCACATCCGATTGTGCGTGGTGAGGCGGCCAATACCGCAACCACCTACGGCTACGACAGCGTGACGATGATGCAGGAAACCAAGACGACTGTTTGCCAAGTCGTTAAAGCGTAACCGCAGGCATAACGAGAAGAAACGAGGAGACAAATCATGGCCCGCATGAAATTCCTGTGTGATTCCGAGCGCTGTATCGAGTGCAACGGATGCGTCACTGCCTGTAAGAACGAGCATGAAGTGCCCTGGGGCATCAACCGCCGCCGCGTGGTGACACTCGGCGACGGCCAGCCCGGCGAGAAATCAGTCTCGGTGGCGTGTATGCACTGCAGCGATGCCCCGTGCATGGCGGTTTGTCCGGTCGATTGCTTCTATCACACCGACGAAGGCGTGGTGCTGCACGACAAGGACATGTGTATCGGCTGTGGCTACTGCTTCTACGCCTGTCCGTTTGGCGCACCGCAGTATCCGCAAAACGGTGCCTTCGGTCAGCGCGGCAAGATGGACAAGTGCACCTTCTGCGCCGGTGGTCCCGAAGCCGACAACTCGCAAGAGGAGTTTGAACACTACGGCCGCAACCGCCTTGCAGAGGGCAAGCTGCCGCTGTGTGCCGAGATGTGTTCCACCAAGGCGCTGCTCGCTGGCGATGCCGACGTGCTGGCCGATGTGTTCCGCGAACGTGCGCTCACCCGTGGCAAGGGCGGCGAGCTGTGGGGCTGGAGCACTGCCTATGGCAAGGGCGACATGCCGCCCCCGCCGGAGGCCAAGAAGAAGGAGGCCAAGTGATGAAGACGTTGCTCATCTCCAGCGCAGTTGCGCTACTGCTGACGGCCTGCGGCGAATACCCGCAGACCGTGGTCTACAAACAAGGCGAATATCAAGGCAAGACCGACACGCGCCCCTATGACAACCCGCCATGGAATGGCGACAAGGCTGCGTGGGAGAACGACATCCGCGGCCGTGGCCAAAACCAGAACGAATACAAGCGCGTCAATTGAGGCGAGGAGAGCAATCATGAAACGACTGAGCATCTGTCTTGCCCTGCTGATCAGCAGCAGCGTCATGGCCAAGCTGCCGCCACCGTCTGACGAGGCCAAGCTCAAGGCGCTGGAAACCAAACAGAAAACTGCGCACACCGACAAAGTCTCGGCTTTCCAACTGTGCAAGGCGCAGGACAAAGTTGCCGAGCGCTACCGCAAGGGCAACAAGGATGCAGGCGCGGTTGTCGCCACGCCAAAGTGCGAAGACCCCGGCCCCTTCGTATTTGTCCCGCCAGAAGCTGCGCCAGCGCCGGCGACAACGGCAGCCGCAGCCCCCGCTGCAGCGCCGGGGACACCGCCTTCAATTGCACCGGGTGGCGCCACCACTGGCAAGTCTCTACCCGATAGCGCACAAAAAACCGCCCCACCCGCGACGAAATAAATCCCTCTGTTGTTGAAATCCCTGTCGTTGCTGCACCATGCAAAACGGCGAACCCGTCCAAAGGTTCGCCGTTCTTTTTTGTGCAGCTAGAAGATCTGTTTAGAGCGTCGCTAGCAAACCGTTGAAGGTCTTGCTTGGGCGCAGGGCGGCAATGGTTTTGGCATCGTCGGTGCGGTAGTAGCCGCCCAGATCAACGGGCTTGCCACCCGCGGCGATGATCTCGCTGATGATGGTCACTTCGTTGGCGCGCAGTTCCTTGGCCAGCGGCGCAAAGTGGGCTTGCAGTGCCGTGTCTTCGGTTTGTGCGGCCAGTGCCTCGGCCCAGTAGAGGGCGAGGTAGAAGTGGCTGCCGCGCACGTCAAACTCGCCGGGCTTGCGGCCGGGGGAGCGGTTGTCGTCGAGGAAGCGCGCATTGGCTTGGTCCAGCGTCTTGGCAAACACTTTGGCCTTGCCGTGGTTCGCTGTGTTGCCCAAGTGTTCAAACGACGCCGCCAGCGCAAGGAACTCGCCGAGCGAATCCCAACGCAAATGGCTGTCTTCCACAAACTGCTGCACGTGCTTGGGGGCTGAGCCGCCCGCGCCGGTTTCGAACAAACCACCACCGTTCATCAGCGGCACGATGGACAGCATCTTGGCGCTGGTGCCCAGCTCCATGATGGGGAACAGATCGGTCAGGTAATCACGCAGCACATTGCCGGTGACCGAGATGGTGTCTTGGCCCTTGCGGATGCGATCAATCGAGAACTTGATGGCCTCGACCGGCGACAGAATTTTCAGCGTCAGGCCGCTTGTGTCGTGGTCGGCCAGATACTTTTTTACCTTGGTGATCAGTTGGCGATCATGGGCGCGGTTTTCGTCCAGCCAGAAAACGGCGGGCGTGTTCGACAAACGGGCGCGGTTCACAGCCAGCTTGACCCAATCTTGAATCGGCGCGTCCTTCACCTGGCACATGCGCCAGATGTCACCTGCACCCACCTGATGTTCAAAGATCACCTGACCGGCTTCGTCGCTCACGCGCACGGTGCCATCGGCAGGGATTTGGAAAGTCTTATCGTGCGAGCCGTATTCCTCGGCTTGCTGCGCCATCAGGCCCACGTTCGGTACGCTACCCATGGTCGTGGGGTCGTAGGCGCCGTGCTGCTTGCAGTCGTCGATCACAACTTGGTAAATACCGGCATAGCAACGGTCGGGGATCACGGCCTTGGTGTCTTGCAGCTTGCCTTCGGCGTTCCACATCTTGCCGGAATCGCGAATCATCGCCGGCATGGACGCATCCACAATCACATCGCTCGGCACATGCAAATTGGTAATGCCCTTGTCCGAATTGACCATGGCGAGGGCAGGGCGGTCGGCGTACAGCGCCTGAATGTCAGCTTCGATGGCGGCACGTTGTGCCTCGGGCAGGCTGGCAATCTTGGCGTACAGGTCGCCGAGACCATTGTTGGTATCAAAGCCAATCTCAGCCAGCACCGCAGCATGCTTCTCCAACACCGGCGCATAGAACACCGACACAAAGTGACCGAAGATGATCGGGTCCGACACCTTCATCATCGTGGCCTTCAGGTGCACCGAGAACAGCACCCCCTTTTGCTTGGCATCCGCAATCGCAGCGTCAATAAAACTGCGCAGGGCAGCCTTGCTCAGCACCGATGCATCGATAATTTCACCCGCCAGCACTGGCGTCTTGGCCTTGAGTACGGTCACGCTGCCATCAGCGGCAATGTGCTCGATCTTCACGCTACCGGCCTTGTCGATCAGTGCGGATTTCTCGGTGCCGTAAAAGTCGCCCGTCTCCATGTGCGACACATGCGACTTCGAATCAGCGCTCCACGCCCCCATGCTGTGGGGGTTCTTGCGTGCAAAGCCTTTGACAGATAGCGGCGCGCGGCGGTCGGAGTTGCCTTCGCGCAGCACCGGGTTCACGGCGCTGCCCTTGACCTTGTCATAGCGCGCCTTCACGTCCTTCTCGGCATCGTTGGCCGGGTTTTCCGGATAGTCCGGGAGATCGTAGCCCTTGCTTTGCAGCTCCTTGATCGTGGCCTTGAGCTGAGGAATCGACGCGCTGATGTTCGGCAGCTTGATAATGTTGGCTTCTGGCTTGGTCGCCAGTTCGCCCAGTTCCTTCAGGTGGTCGCCAATGCGTTGCTCAGGCTTCAGGCGCTCGGGGAAGGAGGCAATCACGCGGCCAGACAACGAAATGTCGCGGGTTTCAACGGCAATGCCAGAACCCTTGGTGAAGGCCTGAATGATCGGCAGGAGCGAGCGGGTGGCGAGCGCAGGGGCCTCGTCGGTGAGGGTATAAATGATCTTTGCGTCGCTCATGGTCCTTCGTCTCCGTGGTTACTGGGTTTGCTGCAGAAACGTGATTATAAGTTGCGGGGGCTGGGCATGGCGAAACGTGTTCGAAACAGTCTAAGGACGTTTCTGCAATAGTTTGACCGACTGCGAGCTGACAAGATGATGCTTATATGGAATAGGATGCTAGAGTTTTGTTGTGAGCTAACTTATCGATCCTCGTAGTTGTCAATTAATTACGTAATAGGAGAAGCAGTGATAACACCAGACGATGCAAAAATAATTGCTTCAAGAGGCGGTGGATTAATACTAGATGCAACGAAATTCACCCCGGACGATCTGATGGTAATTGCTAGTCGTGCAGCAGATGGAGGGGGATTAGTAATCCTTCGCAACGCAGGTCGAATTACTCCAGATGATGCAAAAATAATCGCGTCTCGTGGTGGCGGTAAGGTTGTGCTCGATTATGTAGCTTGAGCGTTATGCAATTAAGCCTGTAATCAAACCACGGGAGCTAAAGGACTCAGTTTCAGTTTATTCCCGGACTTGGACCTCTTTAGTTACTGCTGCTGGCTGATACTATTGTTCATCCTTACTTCTTTTGCCTGATTGACCATGCGACTTCCTTACAAGGTTGGTGTTGCAGCATTTACGCTTCTTTCAGGATGCGCCTCACAAAGCTGGCAGCACTCATTAATTACAGACCCGGCTCAGGCGACTAAGCAGTTGACTGCGGATGACGCCTACTGCACGTTGCTCGGATACGGGGCTGCCCCGATGCCAGACATAGTAGCGGCACCTCAGCCGACAACTACTTATGTAAATGGACAAGTAAGGACCTATAACACGACTACTGGGCAGACCAGCTACGGCACCTACACAGGGACAGCAACCACTGGTGCCTCAGGAGGTTTCGGGGGGGGCATGGCCAGCGGCATGGCATCGGGAATGAGCATGGGTGCCGCGATAGCTGCGGCTCAGACCCAGGATTTAGTCAAGAAAACCTGCATGGTGAAGAAGGGCTGGAACTCTGTTCCATCGGGGACCGCCATCAATGCCGGGGGCACTACGAGTGTCCCCGCATCAGCACTCCCCCATAATTCAACGGCACCTGCTTTGACAACCGATATCGCTAGTATTTACCCGACTCCCGAGTCTGAGTGGTACGCCGATATGAATGAGTTTCTCTGGTTCTTCCCCGACTACCGATTCGGCGCAAAATTGGATTCTTTCGACTCGCAGGTTCGTAAGTATTTGGCAGCAGGCGTTGCTGGCCCTTTGGCACTAATGACAGCGCACGAGGATTTGGTCGCTGCCAAAAGAGGGGCGCCTGCGCCAACGGGAGCGGCTGCTAATTTTTACAAGTTTTACTCAGGGGCTGTAGCTGGTGCCCCACTCGACCAAGCAACGTTCGGGTACATGAACTCGACAGGGCTCGAGGGGCTACCAAAGAATCAGCAACGCGCGGTGTATTGGGCGCAAAAATCTGCCCAAGCAGGGAGCCCCAACGGGCAGTTACTGTACGGTGATTTCCTGTTTAACGGAAATGGCATTAAGGCAAATCGAGTAGTCGGCTACTCATTTGTGAAAAAGGCTGCGGCCAAGGACAAAGACGCTAGGGATGTGCTCAGGGAGATGGAAAAGGTAATGACCCCCACTGAATTGAGTGCGGTGAAGTAACTTCGGCCGACCGGAGCTGCTTCCCTTCGTTCTGTGATTAAAAGTCCCGTTGGGCACTGCGCTCTTGCATATTCAGAAACGACCACGCCAATACACGACTTTCCTTCTGCCCGTGCTTCATCTTAATCACCTGACTTTGTGCCACGCCTACACGGTGCAGCGCGCGTGAGAGCGCCGGCAGCGTGGCTGCCTTGGATACCAGCGAGGTGAACCACAGGCATTGCTGTGGGATGCTGGCGCTTTCTTCAATCATGCGGAGGATGAAACCCTCTTCACCGCCGGGGCAGCACAGCTCGTTGGGCTGGCCGCCAAAGTTGAGTGGGGCCGATTCTTTAAGTACCCCTTTGCGTGGCACCGCTTTGCCCAAGTTACTGACCTTACGTTTTGAACCAGCTTGCGCTTCGGCCATGGAGGCATGGAAGGGCGGGTTGCACAGGCTGAGGTGAAAGCGCTCGCCGCTCTGCACCACGCCTTTGAAAATGGCATTGCGGTCGCGTTGCAAACGCAGCTCGATCTGCGCGGGTGTTATTTCATTCGCGTCGAGGATGGTTTGGGCACTTGCGATAGCGTCTGCATCGATATCACTGCCAACCACTTGCCAGCCGTACTCGCGCTGGGCTATCAGCGGGTAGATGATGTTGGCGCCGGTGCCAATATCGAGCAGGCGCACGTTGTTGCCGGTGGGGATGGTGCCGTTGTTGCCTGCTGCCAGCAGATCGGCCAGATGGTGCACATAGTCGGCGCGGCTGGGGATGGGCGGGCACAGGTACTGCGGTGGAATCTGCCAATCGCGAATGCCGTAGTGCTGCGCCAGCAGGGCGGCATTGAGCGCACGCACGGCCTGTGGGTCGGCAAAGTCGATGCTCACATCCGCATAGGCATTGGGGCGCACAAAGGCCTGCAATGCGGGGTAGGCCGCCAGTAGCTGGGGAAAGTCGTAGCGCCCCTGATGGCGGTTGCGTGGATGAAAGCTGGCGGTGGTGGTCACGGGCTTGTGTGAGACGTTGCTTAGAGCGCCCTAACGATAATGCCGGGCTGCGGTAGGTGTGCTGTAAGAGCGGATCATATCAAGTAACAGTAGCGGCTTTGCTTGCCAGCGCAGCAGCAAAAAGGCGAACCCGAGGGTTCGCCTTTTTATTTCCGGGCTATGCCGGACTATCGCTGGCGTGTGACTTAGATACAGGCCAGCGAGGTGCCGCCGTCTTTCTTGAGCTGACTCAGTGCTACGCGTTGTTCCTTCTTGCCTGCGTTTTCGTCAGTCTGTGCTTGCTTGAGCTTGGTTTCTTCAGCCTTGCGCAGGTCTTTCCACTTGGCGATGTCGGCAGTGGCGGTGTCCTTGTTGCCATCCTTCGGCAGCGTCTTCTGATGATGGTGGGCATCGTTGAGGCTGGCGTTGATGCGGGCAATTTCAGTGGACGAGTCGATGATGACGGCATGTGCCGCATTCACCTTGTTGCAGGCGGTTGCTTGTGCCTTCTGTGCGCCACTGTATTTTTCGACATCCAGTTGTGGCTTGGGGGCGTCGCGCTTGACGCATTGCTCGGGTGTCTTGCCTGACGGCACTTCACCCATGGGGCAGACCAGTGCCAGTGCAGGGGCTGCATAGAGTGTGCTGGCCAGCATTGCGACGCCGATACGCTTTGAAATCCATCCTTGCTTGATGCTCATTGTTATCTCCTGGTTACGAACATAGTGTTACGAAACGGCTACAACAATTGCGATTGCAGGATCGTTCACAGCGGCCAGTACTGCTTTGCGGCTGACTGTGTATTGCAGCGTACTCTGATTCGAGTGCTTGCTAACTTTTTTGTACTGTAGGCGCGGCAGAGTGGCGCCGACTTGATCTTGCACAAGTCGGCGGTATTTGATTTTTACGGCGTGGATTGGTGTGAATTGGCGTGGGTTAGGGCTGCTGGCCCCACGCGATGACGTGTTGCACCGCGGCTTGCCAGCGGTCGAGGATGGCGGCTCGAGTGCTGCTGTCCAATTGCGGTTCGAAGCGCTGGTCTTCTTTCCAGTGGCTGGCTATGACGTCTTGATTGGCCCACAGGCCGCAGCCGAGCCCGGCGAGATAGGCCGCGCCGAGCGCAGTAGTTTCGGTCTGGCGTGGGCGCACGACGGGTACGCCGAGTAGATCAGCCTGCCGTTGCATGAGCAGATTGTTGCGGGCGGCGCCGCCATCGACGCGTAGCTCGGTCAATGGTACGGGGGCATCTTGCTGCATGGCACCCAGCACATCGGCGCATTGCAGGGCAATGGCATCTAGCGCAGCGTGGGCAATGTGGGCGCGGTTGGTGCCGCGTGTCATGCCAAACAGCGTGCCGCGGGCATCGGCCTCCCACCACGGTGCACCCAAGCCAGTGAAGGCAGGAATGAGCATGACGCCGCCACTGTCCGGCACGCTGCGTGCGAGGTGTTCGATCTCGGCGGCGCTGCCGATCAGGCCCAGCCCATCGCGCAGCCACTGAACAATCGCTCCGCCCATGAACACGCTGCCTTCCAGCGCGTACTGGCGTGAGCCGCCAATCTGCCAGGCAATGGTGCTGAGCAGGCGCTGCTGCGAGGCGACGATCTGGCTGCCGGTGTTCATTAACATGAAGCATCCGGTGCCATAGGTGTTCTTAGCCATGCCGGGCGTGAGGCAGGCTTGGCCGAAGGTGGCGGCCTGCTGGTCGCCCGCTAATGCCGCAATGGGGATGGGGCTGCCAAACACGTCGGCATCGGTTTCGCCCAGTACGCCGCTGCTATCCACAATGCGCGGCAGGACAGACGGCGGGATGCGGAACAGCGCCAGCAGCTCGTTATCCCAATCGCCGGTGTGCAGATTGCACAGTAGGGTGCGCGAGGCGTTGCTGGCATCGGTGACATGCAGGCGGCCATCAGTGAGGCGCCATGTCAGCCAGCTGTCGATGGTGCCAAAGGCCAGCTCGCCACGCTCAGCGCGTTCGCGTGCGCCGGGTGTGTGGTCGAGCAGCCACGCGAGCTTGGTGGCAGAAAAGTAGGGGTCAAGACGCAGGCCGGTCTTGGCCTGCACCAGTGGCTCTAGGCCTTCCGCACGCAGGGTGTCGCACACGGCGGCGGTACGTCTGTCTTGCCAAACGATGGCTGGGGCGAGCGGCAGACCTGTGCTGCGGTCCCACAGCACCGTGGTTTCGCGCTGGTTGGTGATGCCGATGGCGGCAATATCGGTGGCGTTGAGTTGGGCGTTATGCAGGGCTTCGCGCGCGGTGGTGAGCTGGGTCTGCCAGATTTCCATGGCGTCATGCTCGACCCAGCCAGGCTGCGGAAAGTGCTGCGCAAACTCGCGCTGCGCCTGACCGTGGATGGTGCCGTTGGCATCAAACACTAAGGCGCGTGAACTGGTTGTGCCTTGATCGAGGGCGAGGATGAAGCTCATGCGGACGCCTTGTTCTCTGTGTTGCGATGTTGTTGATGTTGCGGGTGGTTCTCGGCAAACCATTGAGCAAAGTCTTGCTGTTGTTGCGCGCTCATGGCCAACCCCGCTTTGGTTCGGCGCCACAGAATGTCGTCGGCGCTGTGCGCCCATTCGTTGCGGATGAAGTGGATGGCTTCGAGCTCACACAGTCCCGCGCCAAAGTCACGGCCCAGATCGGCGCTGCTGTTTACGTTCTCCAACAGACCAAAGGCCAGTGTGCCGTGGCGCGCCCACAGGCCTTCTACGATGATTCCCGGCAGATGGTGGAATGCTTGAAAGAACTCAGCCGTTGCCGCGGTGAAGTCGCCATCGCCACCGGGCAGCGGGGTGCCGGCCGTCCATGGCGTGCCGAGGTGAGGGAACCACTGGCTGAGGGTGTGCAGTACTTCCTCCGCCAGATGGCGGTGGGTGGTGAGCTTGCCGCCGAAGATGGACAGCAGCGGTGTGTCTTGGGCGGCATCGAGCACCAGCTTGTAGTCGCGCGTGACGCGCGAGGGGTTGGCTTTGCCGTCGTCATACAGCGGGCGCAGGCCGGCAAAGCGCCAGACGATATCGGCTTCGCTGAGCGGCTGTGCCAGATAGCGGTTGGCGGCGCGCAGCAGATAGGCAACCTCGGCCTCGCTGGCTTCGGGGCTGGGGCTGGGGGCGTCGGCGCGGACATCGGTGGTGCCAATGAGCGTCCAGTGCGTGTGGAAGGGCAGCAGAAAGATCACGCGGCCATCGTCGTTTTGCAGGGTGTAGGCGTGATCGCCCGCATGACAACGCGGCACGACGATATGGCTGCCGCGCACGAGCTGGACTTGTGGGTGGCTGCTGTTGTGCCCGCCATCCAAGGTATCGAGCACCTTGGCTACCCACGGGCCGGCGGCATTGACGATAGCTTTGGCGCGTACTTGTGTGTCGTTGCCATTGCTACCATTGCTTTGCACGCGACAGACCCAGTCGCCATCCACTTCACGCTGCGCGCCGACAAAGCGCGCATGGGTGAGAATGTCGGCCCCGCGTGCTTCGGCATCGCGCAGGGTGAGGATCACCAGCCGGGCGTCGTCCACTTGTACATCGAAATAGACAAAGCCTTGTTGATAGCCGGGCTTGAGCGGCGCGGCCCACTCGGAACCATCGTCAAGGCGAATGCGCGTGGCGGCGGGCAGGGCGCCGCTGCCGCCGATATGGTCGTACAGCCACAGCCCGAGCTGAATCATCCAGGCGGGGCGTTGTTCGGGCGTGTGGGGCAGCACAAAGCGGCAGGGGCGGGTGAGGTGCGGGGCAATGCGCATTAGCGTGGCGCGCTCTTGCAGCGATTCGCGCACCAGCCCAAAGGCGTATTGCTCCAGATAACGCAGCCCGCCGTGAATGAGCTTGCTGCTGGCCCAAGAGGTGGCGCCACCCGGATCACCTGCGTCGAGCAGGCATACGGAGAGCCCGCGCCCGGCGGCATCGCGTGCCACGGCGGCGCCGTTGATGCCGCCACCGACGATCAGTAAGTCATACGCCTGCATTTGGTTTTCCTTGGTGTTCTTTTGCGCTGGGTCAACTCAATGCCTGACTGCCCTTGAAATGATAACCCCGGGCCCCACTTGAGTGTCATACCAATTTCTCTCTGGAGAATCGAATGCGTTTCGACAAACTGACGACCAAATTTCAGCAGGCTTTGGGCGATGCTCAGAGTCTGGCGCTCAATAACGACCAGCAATTCATCGAGCCGCAGCACTTGCTGCTGGCCCTGATTGATCAGGACGATGGCGGCGTGCGTTCGCTGCTGGCACGTGCTGGCGTGAATGTAGGCCCGCTGCGTACCGATCTCGGCGCAGCGATTGGGCGCTTGCCCAAGGTGGAAGGGCATGGCGGCGACGTGACGGTGGGCCGCGATCTCAACAGCCTGCTTAACCTGACCGACAAGGCCGCTAGCAAAGCCGGCGACCAGTTCATTGCCAGTGAAATGTTCCTGCTTGCCCTTGCAGACGACAAGAGCGAGACAGGGCGCTTGCTCAAGACGCATGGCCTGCAGAAGAAGGCGCTGGAAGAGGCAATCGCCGCGGTGCGTGGTGGGCAAAGCGTGAACGATCAGGAAGGCGATGCCAACCGCGAGGCGCTGAAGAAGTACTGCATGGACCTGACCGACCGGGCGCGCCAAGGCAAGCTCGACCCGGTGATTGGCCGCGATGACGAGATTCGCCGTGCGATCCAAATTCTGCAACGACGCACCAAGAACAATCCGGTGCTGATCGGTGAGCCGGGCGTGGGCAAGACCGCGATTGTGGAAGGCTTGGCCCAGCGCATCATCAATGACGAGGTGCCGGAAACCCTGAAGGGCAAGCGTGTCATGAGCCTGGATATGGCCGCACTGCTGGCGGGCACGAAATATCGTGGTGAATTTGAAGAGCGCCTGAAGGCTGTGTTGAACGACATCGCCAAAGAGGAAGGTCGCATCATTCTGTTCATCGATGAAATTCACACCATGGTCGGCGCAGGCAAGGCCGAGGGTGCGATGGACGCCGGCAATATGCTGAAGCCCGCGCTTGCGCGCGGCGAGCTGCATTGCATTGGCGCGACGACGCTGGACGAATACCGCAAGTACATCGAGAAGGATGCTGCGCTGGAGCGCCGCTTCCAGAAGGTGCTGGTGGATGAGCCGAGCGTGGAATCGACCATCGCCATCCTGCGTGGCTTGCAGGAAAAGTACGAGCTGCATCACGGCGTGGACATTACCGACCCAGCCATTGTGGCGGCGGCAGAGCTCTCACACCGCTACATCACGGATCGCTTCTTGCCGGACAAGGCCATCGACTTGATCGATGAAGCCGCATCACGCATCAAGATGGAAATCGACTCCAAGCCGGAGGTGATGGACAAGCTGGATCGTCGTTTGATTCAGCTGAAGATCGAACGCGAAGCGGTGAAGCGCGAAAAAGACGATGCCTCGAAGAAGCGCTTGGCGCTGATTGAGGAGGAGATTGGGCGCCTGCAAAAAGAGTATTCCGACCTTGAAGAGATCTGGAAGGCCGAGAAGGCACAGGTGCAAGGCGCAGCGCACATCAAGGAAGCCATCGAGAAGCTGAAGATTCAGATGGCCGATTTGCAGCGCAAGGGCCAGCTCGATAAGGTGGCCGAGCTGCAGTACGGCCAGCTGCCTAAGCTGGAAGAGCAGCTCAAGGCGGCAGAAAAGAACAACGACAATGCGCAGCCTAACAAGCTGCTGCGCACGCAGGTGGGTGCTGAGGAAATTGCCGAAGTGGTGTCGCGTGCGACCGGCATTCCTGTGTCGCGCATGATGCAAGGCGAGCGCGAGAAGCTGCTCAAGATGGAAGACAAGTTGCACGAGCGTGTGATTGGTCAGGACGAAGCTGTGCGTTTGGTGGCGGATGCGATCCGTCGCTCGCGTGCCGGGCTCTCTGATGAAGGTAAGCCCTACGGCTCTTTCCTGTTCCTCGGCCCGACGGGTGTGGGCAAGACCGAGCTGTGCAAGACGCTGGCCGAGTTTCTGTTTGATTCGCAGGACCACCTGATCCGCATCGACATGAGCGAGTTCATGGAGAAGCATTCGGTCGCCCGCCTGATCGGCGCGCCACCGGGCTATGTGGGCTACGAAGAGGGCGGCTATCTGACCGAGCAGGTGCGTCGTAAGCCGTACTCAGTGATTCTGTTCGACGAAGTCGAAAAGGCGCACCCGGATGTGTTCAACGTGCTGCTGCAGGTGCTGGACGATGGCCGCATGACGGATGGCCAAGGGCGCACGGTGGACTTCAAGAACACAGTGATTGTGATGACGTCGAACCTGGGCTCGCACCTGATCCAGAGCATGAGCGGCGACGAGTATGGTGTGATCAAGCTGGCGGTGATGGCCGAGGTGAAGACGCATTTCCGTCCGGAGTTTGTGAACCGTATCGACGAGATTGTGGTGTTCCACAGCCTCGACGAGAAGAACATCGCGTCGATTGCGAAGATTCAGCTCGAACATCTGCGTAAGCGGATGACGCGTATGGACATGCAATTGGAGGTGGAAGAATCGGCCCTGTTGGAGCTCGCCAAGGCCGGTTTCGACCCCGTGTTTGGTGCGCGGCCACTCAAACGGGCGATTCAAGAGCGCATCGAGAATCCGCTGGCGAAGGCTATCCTCGAAGGCCGTTTTGGCGCCAAGGATACGGTGGTGGTTTCGGTAACGCTGGGTGGTGGGTTTACCTTCAACAAGCTGGGCTAGGCAGGTCTTTAGCCTGTTGCCCTGTCTGTGTCAGTGTTCGTGCTGATACCGACAGGGCCAGCTCCAGCTCAGAGCTTGAGCACGGCACGGTAGAGGCTGGCTTCGTCGGGGTGGGGCTCCAGCCGGAACCCCAGCTTGTCGACAAAGCGCAGCATGCGCATGTTGTAGTGCAGGATGTCGCCGTACATGAGCACAAAGCTGCGGGCGCGGGCCGCCGTGATCAATTGCTCCATGAGCGCAGCGGCTAGCCCACTACCTTCCCAGTCGTCGGCAATCACGATGGCGAATTCGCAGACATGTTCGCTCTCAGTATCGGCGGCGTAGCGCGCCACGCCGATTTCTGTTTCATCCTCCCCTGTGCCGATCACCGCAATGATGGCCATGCAGCGGTCGTAATCAATGCTGATTAGCCGCCGCAGATCGGTTGGGCTGAGCTCCTTGATGGTGTCGAAAAAGCGGAAGTGGCGCGCTTCTGGCGTGAGCCCGCGCACAAAGGCCTGTTCGATCTCGGCATCCTCCGGCCGTATCGGCCGCAGGCAAACCGATTCACCACGGATGCTCTGTGTCGTGACCAGCTCAACCGGGTAGGCGGGTGCGTTATTGCTCAGGGGGTGGATGCAATTCGCGCTGGCGCATGAACTGAGCAAGGTGGCGGTCAAACTTGAGGCTGTGGTTAATCAGCCAGTCGCTCAAGAGCAGCTTGGTTTGAAAGGCGCTGTGCAAAGGATCGTGGTTGCCAAGCGTGAGTTGCTCACGCAGCGCATCAATGTTCTCGACAAAGCGCCGGTGCTGCTGCACATGCTCCGGCAGGAAGGGGTAGCCGACGTCGTGCATGACCGATTCTTCGTTGTCGAAGTGTTCAACCGCATGCTCGCGGACATGGGCCAGCGCCATGTCGGCATCTTCCCTGCGTCCGTCGCGGATCGAGATGGCGAGGTTGCCTAATTGGCCGAGCATGTTGCGATGTGGGCCGTCGATATCAGTGATGCCAACATTGAGGTCGTCTGACCAAGCGGGATTAAGCACGCTGTCGCCCGCGCCTTCGTAGTGGCCGGTACGCAGGTAGTCGTCGCAACGCTCTAGATAAATGCGGGCAGGCATGTCGCCCGGCACCTCGGCCAGACAGTCGAGCAGCCGCGTGCGTGCCTGAGGAATGTCGCGCAAATGGTAGTAGGCCAAGGCTTCCTCAAACTGCCGCTGGGTGCGGGCTTTGGCTTGGCGCAGCGGCGCAAGATCGTTGTCATACACCTCATACACCGATTGAGGCTCGTGCTTGCCCTTGAGGCGGAGGCGATCAATAAAGCGAATATGGTAGCGCTCTGGATTTTCTAGACTATGCAAGGTGTGCTCGCTGATCAGTAGCGGCACGCCATAGGTCTTGGTCAGGTCTTCGAGTCGTGAGGAGACGTTGACGGCATCGCTAATGACTGTGCCATCCATGCGCCCGCTGCCGCCAATGGTGCCGAGCATGACGACGCCGGTGTTGATGCCGATGCCAATGCGAGTGGGTAGATAGCCGGCGCGGGTGCGTCCATAGTTGTAGGCATCGAGTCGCTCCAACATAGCGAGCGCACCAAGCACGGCGTCATCGGGGGATTTCGGGAACAGCGCCATGATGGCGTCGCCGATGTATTTGTCTATCACGCCACGGTGCAGCGAAATCACCGGCTCCATCTGCGACAGATAGGAATTTAGAAAGTTAAAATTTTCTTCCGGGTTCATTGATTCCGACAGACTCGTGAAGTCGCGAATGTCGGAAAACAGGATGGTCATGCGCCGTTCGGTTTGCAGGCCGAGGCGGATGTCGCGGATATTTTTGATTGAGAGGAACTGCAGCAGCTGCTGTGGCACGAAGTGCGCGTAGATGCGTTCGGTGGTGGCCAGCTGCTCGCGCAGGCGGGCAACCTCGCCACGCAAGTGGGCAAGCTCTGTAGCGTTATCGGCGCTCGGCGACAGTTCGCTCAAGATGATTTGGCAGGCGGTGTAGAGTAAGGGAAAATCATACCCCATGAACTCACATATGCAGACAACACCTTCACCTTGGGTGCAGCGCTTTGCTGCGCAAATCGCCACCGGCGGTGACATTCTCGATCTGGCCTGTGGTCAGGGCCGTCATGCGCGCTATCTGGTCGAACTCGGCTATCAAGTCGAGGCGCTCGATCGCGACGAAAATGCACTGGCCGGGCTGGCTGATATTCCCGGCATCACCACCACGCTGGCGGATGTGGAGGGTGGCCCGTGGCCGTATCACGCGCGCCAGTTTGACGGCATCATCGTGACCAACTACCTGCACCGGCCGCTGTTGCCCTTGCTGATCAATGCCTTGGGCGAAGGTGGTGTGCTGATCTACGAAACCTTCATGCTCGGTAACGAGCGTTTCGGCAAACCGTCCAATCCGAATTTTTTGCTGCGGCCGGGTGAGTTGCTGGAGGTGGTGCGCCGGCGTTTGCATGTGGCGGCCTTTGAAGAAGGCGAGATCGCCTTACCGCACCCGGCGATTGTGCAGCGGCTGTGCGCGACCCGCGGCGTGACGATGAAGCTTGATGTTGCCGGTGCCGTTTAACGCAGAAGTGGCTTGAGCTGCTTCCAGACGGTATCCAGCATCAGCGGCTGCGAGGCGGCGTTAGGGTGCAGACGGTCAGCTTGGAAGGCTTCAACCTTGTCGCCAAAGCCTTCGAACAAGAAAGGCACTAGCGCAGTTTTGTGTTGCTTGGCGAGTGCGGGGAAGACGCCGGCGAACTTTTTGCCGTAATCCGGGCCATAGTTGGGCGGCATTTGCATACCAACGAGCAGCACCTTGGCACCCGCTTTCTGGCTGCTGCGAATCATGGCATCCAGATTGTCTTGCATGACGTTGACCGGCAGCCCACGAAGCCCATCATTGGCACCCAGTTCGAGGATGACGATCTGGGGCTGCTGTCGTTTGAGTGTCTCGGGTAGGCGACTCAAGCCTCCTGCCGTGGTTTCGCCACTGATGCTGGCATTGACCACGCGGTGTGGATAGCCGCTATCCTTGAGGCGGGTTTCAAGCAGGCTGGGCCAGGCGTCTTGTCTGGCGAGCCCGTAACCCGCCGAGAGGCTGTCCCCGTAGACAAGTATGGTCGGCGCCGCAATGGCGGATGCCGAAATCAGCAGGCTGGAAAGAAAGAGCAGGATGGTGCGCATGAGTGAAAGCGATAAGGTCGTCATTGAAGTTGAGGCGCTGAGCAAGTCCGTCGCGAGTGGCGATAGTGCTTTGACGATTCTGCACGACATTTCGTTCCGGGTGCAGCGCGGCGAGTCGATGGCGATTGTCGGCGCATCCGGTTCGGGCAAATCCACCTTGTTGGGCTTGCTGGCCGGCCTTGATGAGCCATCCACTGGCTTTGTGAAGCTGGATGGGCACAATCTGGCGAACTTGAATGAGGATGGCCGCGCCGCGCTGCGTGGGCGTTTGCTCGGTTTTGTATTCCAGTCTTTTCAGCTACTGCCCGCCCTGACCGCGCTGGAAAATGTGATGTTGCCGCTTGAGCTGGGCGCCCCGGAGCGCCGCGCGACCGCCCGTACGCAGGCGACGGCGATGCTGGAGCGGGTAGGGCTGGGCCATCGGCTCAATCATTACCCCAAGCATCTGTCAGGCGGCGAGCAGCAGCGCGTGGCCTTGGCGCGGGCATTTGTGGTGCAACCGCAGATTCTGTTGGCGGATGAACCGACCGGTAATCTAGATGCCGCGACGGGCATGCAGATCATCGACTTGATGTTCGAGATGAATGCCGAGCAGGGCGCCACGCTGATTCTGGTGACGCATGACAACGGGCTGGCCAATCGTTGCGGCCGCATCTTGCGGCTCGCCTCAGGCCATTTGCTCGATTAGCTGTTTTAGCCGTTGATGACGGCCTGTGCGGCGGCAATACCGCTGCGCACGGCACTTTCAATCGTGGCAGGATAGTCCGACGCTACGTAGTCGCCGGCGAGGAGTAAGCCGGGCAGTGGCGTTCTTGACGTTGGCCGGCTTAGATTTGGTGTGCAGGCAAAGGTGGCGCGCTTTTCAGTGATGACCTGGCTGTCCAGCGGTTCTGGCAGCGCGGGGAGTAGGGCCTTCAACTCAAGATGCACGGCATTTGCCAACGCTTCACGCGTCAGGTCGGAATGTGCGCCACGCGCACTGATGACGGCGGCAAATAATCCGTCATTGCCATCCAGCTGGCCGCGATCAAATACCCAATGCACATAGCCATTGCACAGCCCCAGCATCGGCTGCGGCAGGCGCGTGCCAGCTGAATAGCGCAGATAGCAGGTGACGATGGGCTCCCAGTGGAGGGCTTCGACCTGCGCGCAGACAGGCGCGAGTGAGGGTAGCGCCGTCAGCAGGCGGGGCAGGTGATGCGGGCCGACAGCTGCAATCACGTGGCTGTAGCGCTGTTCGGCAGCGGTATTGTCATCAGTGTCGCCCTCAGCATCTGCCTCAAGGACAAAGCCTTGGTTGTAGTGTTGAATCTGGCTGATGGCGGTGCGCATGTGCAGCGCGCCACCGTGTGTCTGGACAAAATTTGCCGCAGCTTCAGGAAACAAGGCAGACAGGTTGATGCGCGGAATCAGCAGATCACTGGCCTCGCGGGCGGCGGCAAGACTGTCCCGTAGCACATTGGCAAAGACCTGCGCAGATGCTTGGTCAGCGGGGGTGTTGAGGGCAGAAATGCACAAGGGTTCCCACAGGTAGCGGCGTAACTGCTGGGGTTGCGCGTGTGCATCGAGCAGCGCGGTGACCGTGGAATCCGCGGGGAGCGTAAAACGCTGTTGCTTTAACCACTGCATGAAGCGAATGGCTGCCCATTTTTCTGACCAATTAAGGCCATGGGCTGTGAGTAAAGCCAGCGCCAGATGCAGGGGTGTGGGCAGCTTTGGCGCATGCAGCTTGAACTCGGGGTAGTGCAGGGTTAGCGGCAGCCGTAGCAGGGCTTGGTCTGGGTTAATACCTACCTGCTGCATGAGTTGCAACGTATCGCGATAGGCGCCAATCAGGATGTGCTGGCCGTTGTCGATATGGGCGCCACCGAACTCAACCTTGCGTGCACGCCCGCCGAGTACGCGCGAGCTTTCGAACACCGAGACGGTATGACCGGCGGCGCTGAGTGTGACAGCCGCCGCCATGCCAGCATAGCCAGCACCGATGATGGCAATGCGTGTCACGTCAGTTGCGGACGGCTGTCCACCAAGCGATCCAGAGCTTGCGCAGCGGTGTCAGCGAGGTGCGCCGATCGAGGACGAGGAAGCCATCGTTGCGAATTTCCTTGAGCAGGGTGCGGTAGATGGCGGCCATGATCAGGCCCGTGCGCTGCGACTTGCGGTCGATCTTGGGCAGTTGGGCCAAGGCTTGCTCGTAATACTGCTCGGCACGGTCGGCTTGAAAGCGCATGAGTGCGACAAACTTGTCGCTGTGTCGGGCATTCAGAATGTCGGCCACGCTGACGTCGAATTGCTTGAGGTCGTCGAGCGGCAGGTATACCCGACCGCGTCGCGCATCTTCGCCCACGTCGCGAATGATGTTGGTGAGCTGGAAGGCGAGGCCGAGGTCGTGTGCGTATTTGAGTGTATCCGGGTTCTGGTAGCCGAAAATTTCCGCGGCAAGTAGTCCCACCACGCTGGCAACGCGATAGCAGTAAAGATGCAGGGCCTTGAAGTCCAGATAGCGATTCTGGTCCAGGTCCATCTCCATGCCATCGATGATCTCGAGCAGTTTTTCGAGTGGCAGGTTGAAGTGCTTGATGGAAGTCGCCAGCGATTGCGTGACTGGATGGCTGGGACGCCCTTCATACATGGCGGCGACTTCGGTACGCCACCACGCTAGCTTGGCGCGGGCAACTTGTGGATCACTGGTTTCATCGACGACATCGTCGACTTCGCGGCACAGGGCGTAGAGGGCAGTAATGGCCTGCCGACGCTGTGGCTCCAGAAAGAGGAAGCTGTAATAAAAGCTGGAGCCGCTGGCGGCTGCCTTGTCCTGGCAGTATTGGTCTGCGTTCATGATCTGGGGTAGTTAAAGAGGGCTCGTGCCACCAGTAGGGGCCAGTCGGAAGACGTGAGCTGTGGGCGGCGGCGGAACACGTCGTAATTTACAGCTTCTATTTTCTCAAGAATTCGCAGTCCGCCGCAAACCATGAGCCGGAGCTCAAAGCCAATGCGGCCGGGCAGAGTGCGTGCCAACGGCGCGCCATACAGCATCATCTTGCGTGCGCGATCGACTTGGAAATGCATCATCGCGATCCAGTTGGCGTCGACGCGCTCATCGCACAAGTGCTGTTCGGTCACGCAAAAGTGCGTTAGGTCTTCTTGAGGGAGATAGACACGGGGCTTGAACCAGTCGATCCCGATGTCCTGCCAGTGGTTGATGAGTTGCAGGCTGCTGCAAACGGCATCCGACCATTCAAGCTGCTGCGCCGACTCGGCGCGGTACAAACGCAGGAGCAGCCGCCCCACCGGGTTGGCCGAGCGACGGCAGTAATCCATCAGTTCGGCGAAGGTGGCGTAACGTTGCTGATGCACATCCTGAGCAAAGGCATCAAGGAGGTCACGCAATAAACTGACCGACAGGTCATGCGCCGCTACGGCACGGCCGAGGCGCTGAAAGATCGGGTCCGGGTCAGTCTTTCCGTTCTCGATATTGTCTAATCCAGCTTGATAGCGCGCTAGTTCAGCGAGTCTATCTTCAGGATTTCGCTGGCCTTCATCAGCAATATCGTCGGCAGTACGAGCAAAGTAATAAATGGCGGCTACTGCCTCGCGCAGGTGCGCGGGGAGTAGAAAAGAGGCGACAGGGAAGTTTTCGTAGTGGTCTACGGCCATGGCGCCGGAGTATACGTGCTTTCCTTTCTTCTACTGTCTTTGCATGATTAGCATGGAGTCAAGCAGCTGGCTGAGGTAGAATGCCGCCCTGTAGTGCCCAGGTGGCGAAATTGGTAGACGCACCAGATTTAGGTTCTGGCGTTGTGAGACGTGTCGGTTCGAGTCCGACCCTGGGCACCAGTCAAACACAGTAAATTAATCCCCCGGCGGTGCTATGACGGTCATGCCGGTACGCGGGTGCGTCAGTAAGTAATTGACCTGACAGGGTAGTCAGATGATTCTCGTCACGGGTGGTGCCGGTTTTATCGGTAGCAATTTCGTCCTCGACTGGCTTGCCCTGCATGATGAGCCTGTGCTCAATCTCGACAAGCTGACGTATGCCGGCAATCTGGAAAGCCTTTCCAGTATCGCCAAAGACCCACGCCACATCTTTATTCACGGCGATATCGGCAACCCAACGTTGGTTGCCCAGCTGCTTGCAGAGCATCGTCCCCGCGCAATCCTGAACTTTGCCGCTGAGTCGCATGTGGATCGCTCGATTCATGGGCCGGCAGATTTCATTCAGACCAATATCGTTGGCACATTCAATTTGCTGGAGTCGGTACGCGCCTATTTGAATGGTCTTGATTCTGAAGGTAAGGCTGCTTTCCGTTTTCTGCACGTATCGACGGATGAGGTGTATGGCTCCTTGCAGCCGGGCGAGCCGCCATTTGCGGAGACGCGGCGCTATGAGCCGAACAGCCCTTATTCGGCTTCTAAGGCGTCGTCTGATCACCTTGTACGCGCCTATCACCACACGTATGGCTTACCGGTGCTGACCACTAATTGTTCCAACAATTACGGCCCCTACCATTTTCCTGAAAAGCTGATCCCGCTGTGCATCCTCAATGCCTTGTCTGGCAAGTCTTTGCCGATATATGGCGATGGCCAGCAGGTGCGCGACTGGTTGTATGTCAAGGATCACTGTAGCGCCCTTCGACGTGTGCTTGAGGCCGGGCAGCCGGGTGAGAACTATAACGTTGGTGGCTGGAACGAGAAGCCAAATCTTGAGGTGGTGCATACGCTGTGTCACATCCTCGACGCCCTGCGGCCACGGCCTGATGGCGCCTCATATACCAGTCAGATCACCTATGTGACGGATCGGCCCGGCCATGACCGACGTTACGCGATTGATGCAAGCAAGCTGGAACGAGAGCTCGGCTGGACGCCTGCGGAAACGTTTGAGACCGGCATACGCAAGACCGTCCAGTGGTATCTGGATCATGGCGACTGGGTGAGCAACGTCAGTTCAGGTGCATATCGTCAATGGCTGGATCAGAACTACGCCGCACGATGAAGGAACGCATTCTTCTGACTGGAAAGAATGGGCAGCTCGGGCGTGAGTTGCAACGCAGTCTGGCCCCGCTCGGTGAGCTGGTGGCGGTGGATGTCGAGGATTTTGATCTCGCAGAGATAGATACGGTACGTAGCTTTGTCCGCACGCTGAGACCGCGAATTATTGTCAATGCTGCCGCCTATACCGCGGTAGATGATGCGGAAACCGAGCCGGCGCTGGCAATGGCGATTAATGCGCTTGCCCCCGGCGTATTTGGCGAGGAAGCTGCAAGTATCGGTGCCTGGGTGGTGCATTACTCGACTGATTATGTTTTCGATGGCACTGCAGAAAGACCATATTCCGAAACGGATACTCCTAATCCTCTGAACGTCTATGCAAAAAGCAAGAGGGCTGGGGAGTTGGCACTGCAGGCTAGCGGCGCTCAACATGTGATTTTGCGTACAGGTTGGGTGCTAAGTTCCCATGCGCAAAACTTTGCGAAAACCATATTGCGTTTGGCCGTCGAACAGACACAGCTGAATGTGGTTGTCGATCAGTTCGGCGCTCCGACATCAGCACAGTTGGTGGCCGATATGTCAGCTCATCTGATCCGTCAGGAGCAGACGGAAGGGAGCGAGGACTTTCCTTTTGGCCTTTATCATCTTGTCGCCGCAGGTGAGACCAATTGGTATGAGTATGCGCGTTACATCATTGCCGCTGCACGGGCAGAGAAGGTGCCTCTCTTGTTGGAACCGGATGACATTCAGGCTGTAAAGAGCAAGGACTATCTTTCGCCTGCTGTTCGCCCCTCCAATTCTCGCCTTAGCACTGACAAGTTTTGCAGTACATTTGGATTGCCGTTGCCTCATTGGCAGTCGGAGGTTGATCGGGTTTTACAGCAAATCTTTATGATTCAGCGAGGCCAAGCATGAGAAAGGGCATCATTCTGGCGGGCGGTAGTGGCAGCCGTTTGTACCCAGTGACATTGGCTGTCTCCAAGCAGTTGCTGCCTATTTATGACAAGCCGATGATTTACTACCCGCTTAGCACCCTTATGCTGGCAGGTATTCGCGATGTATTGATCATCTCTACCCCACAAGACACTCCGCGGTTTGAGCAGTTGCTCGGCGATGGTCATCAATGGGGGCTTAATCTCAGCTATGCGGTGCAAGCCCATCCTGATGGGGTTGCACAGGCATTTATTATCGGTCGCGATTTCATCGGTAGTGATTCGACGGCACTGATTCTCGGCGATAACATTTTTTATGGACACGAGTTCGGAAACAATCTTCGTGCTGCTGCACGGCAGAGTGATGGTGCAACGGTTTTTGCCTTTCATGTGAATGATCCAGAACGCTATGGCGTTGTTGAGCTTGATGCCAACTGGCAAGCACTCAGCCTTGAGGAAAAGCCTCGCCAGCCCAAATCAAATTACGCTGTGACAGGGCTCTACTTTTATGACAATCAGGTGGTCGATATTGCGCGCGATTTGCAGCCTTCGGCACGTGGCGAGCTAGAGATCACTGACATTAACCGTACCTATCTCGAGAGAGGACGACTCAAGGTGATTGCCATGGGACGTGGTCATGCGTGGCTGGATACAGGGACGCATGAGTCACTACTTGAAGCGGGTCAGTTCATTGCCACCATCGAGCGTCGGCAGGGCCTTAAGATTGCCTGCCCGGAAGAGATTGCCTATTCGATGCGCTACATTGATGCAGAGAGATTGGCGGCACTTGCCCAACCTATGCTCAACAATCCCTATGGGCAGTATTTGATGAAAATATTGAAAGAGCGGACTGTTTGATGCAGGTAAATACAACCTCGTTGTCGGGTGTGTTGGTACTGACACCACAAGTATTTAGCGATGCACGGGGTTGTTTCTACGAAAGTTTTAATCAAGCGGCGCTTGAGGTCGCTACGGGTCTTAAGACTCGCTTCGTTCAGGATAACCACAGTACGTCGACACGCGGTGTCTTGCGTGGGCTCCACTTTCAACTAGCCCCTAAGGCTCAGGGAAAGCTGATTCGGATAGTTCAGGGTGAGGTATTTGATGTGGTTGTGGATATACGTCGAGATTCCCCAACGTATGGCAAATGGCACGGTGAAGTTCTGTCAGCTGAGGATCGCAAGCAAATATGGGTTCCACCGGGGTTGGCGCATGGTTTTTTGGTGCTCTCTGAAAGTGCCGAGTTTCTCTACAAGACAACCGATTATTATGCCCCAGAGCTGGAGCGCTGCTTGCGCTGGGATGATCCGACGGTAGGTGTCGCCTGGCCGCTGGCCGGCCGTCAGCCACTGCTGTCTGAGAAGGACCGGCAAGGCCTCCCGCTCGCCGCGCTATAGACCCTCTGCCGCGGGATGCCACTCGATGGCTCCCGGTGGTAAAATCAAGGTATTGATGCCCACCGCTGGCCGGTAAACCCGGTTTCCAGCACAGCGCCTCCCGCACCCAAACTAGGCTAGCCTTGCTGCTTCTGTACCAAGGCTCTCCGGGGATACCAATTTTCAATCGAATTATCAAGGATTTAGAATGAGCATTCAGGAAAACGCAGCGAGCAACTCGCTGGAACGTCGCATCGACTTGACCGTAGTGCTGGCTGACATTGAGTCAGACGTGAATCAGCGTCTGCAAAAGCTCGCACGCACCGTCAAGATGGCCGGTTTCCGTCCGGGCAAGGTGCCGTTCAAGCTGGTTGAGCAAAACTATGGCCCGCAAGCACGTTCCGAAGCCATTGGTGCTGCCGTGGAAAAGAGTTTTTCCGAAAAGGTTCAAGAGCAGAAGCTGCGTGTAGCGGGTTACCCTAAGATTGAGCCCAAGCCTGCCGCGAACAGCGAAGCACAAATCGAATTCTCGGCTGTGTTCGAGGTTTACCCAGAAATCACTTTGGCCGATGTGTCGGGCAAGGAAATCGAGCGCGTCGGCTTTGAAGTAACCGATGCTGAAGTCGATAAGACCCTCGATGTGCTGCGTAAGCAACGTACCGAGTTTGTCGCTACCGACCGCGCTGCAGCTGCAGATGATCGCGTTACTGTCGATTTCACCGGCCGCAAGGATGGTGTTGAGTTCGATGGTGGTAAGGCCAGCGATTTCCCATTCGTGATCGGCCAAGGTCAAATGCTGGCTGATTTCGAAGCTGCTGCAACCGGCCTCAAGGCAGGCGAAAAGAAGACCTTTGACATGACTTTCCCGGCTGACTACCAAGCCGCCGATCTGGCTGGTCAAAAGGTTGAGTTCGATATCGTCGTTAATAAGGTCGAAGCGGCTCAACTGCCGGCGCTGGATGCTGAGTTTGCTAAGAGCATCGGCATTGCCGATGGCGATCTAGTCAAGATGCGTGAAGAAGTGAAGAGCAATCTTGAGCGCGAAGTAAAGAAGCGCCTGCAGTCCCGCATCAAGAATCAAGTGCTGGATGCGCTGCTGGCTGCGAACCCTGTCGACGTACCGAAGTCGCTGATCGAGGCTGAGTCGCAGCAGATGGCACAAGCGGCACTGCAAGACATGCAGTCGCGTGGCATGGACACCAAGAACATTCCGTTCAACCCAGACTGGTTCAGCGAGCAGGCCGTTCGCCGCGTCAAGCTGGGTCTGATTCTGGCCGAGCTGGTCAAGGCCAAAGAACTGCGCGCCAAGCCGGATCAAGTGCGTGCCGTGGTTGAAGATTTTGCCTCCACGTTCGAGCAGCCTGAGCAAGTGGTTCACTGGTATTACTCGCAGCCACAACGTCTGGCCGAAGCCGAAGCACTGGCCGTCGAAAACAACGTGGTGGAATGGATGCTGGCCAATGCCAAGGTTGTGGATAAGTCGATTGGCTTTGACGAACTGATGGGTAATGCGGCATGATGCCTTACAGCGTTCTGACAGTGGCATGATGCCTCTGTGAAAACGCCGCAGTTGGCGCAGTGCAAAGCCTGCGCCAACTGTCTGAATCAACAAGATATTGGGGTTCTGAATTGAATACGACAGCACACTCTTCCTGGGATCCCTCCATGCTCGGCATGGTACCTATGGTCATCGAGACCAGTGGCCGCGGCGAGCGTGCCTATGACATCTACTCGCGTCTGCTGCGCGAACGCGTCATTTTTCTGGTCGGCCCGGTCAATGACGCCACTGCCAACCTAGTGGTTGCCCAGATGCTTTTTCTTGAGTCGGAAAATCCGGACAAGGACATTCATTTCTACATTAATTCCCCGGGCGGTTCGGTGACGGCCGGTATGTCGATTTATGACACCATGCAGTTCATCAAGCCAAACGTATCCACGCTGTGCATGGGTCAAGCCGCCAGCATGGGCGCGTTCCTCTTGGCCGCCGGTGAGAAGGGTAAGCGCTTTGCGCTGCCGAACTCGCGCGTCATGATCCACCAGCCGCTGGGTGGCTTCCAAGGTCAAGCATCGGACATCGAAATCCACGCCAAGGAAATCCTGTACCTCAAGGACAAGCTCAATCGTATGCTCGCGCATCACACGGGTCAGTCGATCGAAAAGATCGAGAACGATACGGATCGCGACAATTTCTTGTCGGCCGAAGCCGCTGCTGAATATGGCCTGATCGACAAGGTGCTGAACAGCCGTACCGAAGCTACCGAGTAAGAAACCGTTTGCGGAGACGAACATGACGGAAAAAAAATCCGGCCCCGAAAAGCTCCTCTATTGCTCTTTCTGCGGCAAGAGCCAGCATGAAGTCAAAAAGCTGATTGCCGGGCCGTCGGTGTTCATCTGCGATGAGTGTATTGACCTCTGCAATGACATCATCCGCGATGAAGCCGCGGCCGAAACGCCGGGTAAGGAATCACGCGATCTACCGACCCCGCACGAGATTGCAGAGCTGCTGAACCAGTATGTGATTGGCCAGCCAGCTGCCAAGCGTGTGCTTGCCGTGGCTGTTTACAACCACTACAAGCGCTTGCGTCACCAGAACAAGGCGGTTGGTGGTGAAGAAGTCGAGCTGGCCAAGAGCAACATCCTGCTGATCGGCCCAACCGGTTCCGGCAAGACGCTGTTGGCCCAAACGCTCGCACGCATGCTGAATGTGCCGTTCGTGATGGCTGACGCCACCACCCTGACCGAAGCCGGTTATGTCGGTGAAGACGTCGAGAACATCATCCAGAAGCTGCTGCAAAAGTGCGACTACGATGTCGACAAGGCACAGCAGGGCATCGTCTACATTGATGAAATCGACAAGATTTCACGTAAGAGCGATAACCCGTCGATCACCCGCGATGTGTCGGGCGAAGGCGTGCAGCAGGCTTTGTTGAAGCTGGTCGAAGGCACCATTGCCTCCGTTCCGCCGCAGGGCGGCCGCAAGCATCCGAACCAAGACTTTGTACAAGTCGACACCACTAACATTTTGTTCATCTGTGGCGGTGCGTTTGATGGCCTCGACAAGGTGATTCGCAATCGTTCAGACAAGGCTGGCATTGGCTTTGGTGCTGAGGTAAAGAGCCGCGATTCGCGTAATGTCACCGAGGCACTGAAGGGTGTTGAGCCTGAAGATCTTGTCAAGTTTGGTCTGATCCCAGAGTTCGTCGGTCGTCTGCCGGTCATCGCCACTTTGCAGGAGCTGGATGAGGAAGCGCTAATCCAGATCCTGATTGAGCCAAAGAACGCCCTCATCAAACAGTACTCGAAACTCTTTGCGATGGAAGGTGTCGAACTTGAGATTCGTCCGGCAGCGCTGCAAGCGGTGGTCAAGCGCGCGATTAAGCGCAAGACTGGTGCGCGTGGTCTGCGTTCGATTCTTGAACAGGCACTGCTAGATACCATGTATGACATCCCCACCATGGAGAATGTCAGCAAGGTGGTGATCGATGAAGGCACGATCGAAGGGACTTCGGCGCCGATCCTGATTTATGAGGATCAGCCTAAGGTGTCCGGATCCAACTGAGAAAGTAGGTAGTAAGTCGTCTGTTGCAGGGGAAGTGGGCCCCGCTCTTGAAATCCGATAGGGTGCCCGCAAGTGTGATCCATGTCTGCCTCAATACTGATTGAGGCGGTAACTGAAAAAGGATAAAACCATGTCAAGCGAGCTTGACCTTCCCCAAGAAACGCTGGAACTCCCGCTGCTGGCGCTACGCGATGTTGTCGTATTCCCGCACATGGTGATTCCTTTGTTCGTCGGTCGCCCCAAGTCCATCAAGGCACTTGAAGCGGCGATGGATGCCAACAAGAGCATCCTGCTGGTCGCGCAGAAGTCTGCCGCCAAGGACGAACCTGAAATTGATGATCTGTATGGTATCGGCTGCGTGGCTAGCATCCTTCAGATGCTCAAGCTGCCTGATGGCACCGTTAAGGTGCTGGTCGAAGGCGCTCAGCGCGCCCGCGTCAACAAGGTTGAAGACCAGAAGACCCTGTTCGTTTCCGAGATTAATCTGCTGGCTGCCGACGAGCGCACCAATCATGAGATTGAGGCGATGCGTCGCGCCATCCTCACGCAGTTTGATCAGTACGTAAAGCTGAACAAAAAGATCCCGCCGGAAATCCTCACATCCCTCGGTGGCATCGAAGAACCGGGCCGTCTGGCCGACACCATCGCCGCACATCTGCCGCTCAAGCTTGAGCAAAAGCAGGAAGTGCTGGAAACACTGGACGTGGGCGAGCGTCTCGAAAAGCTGCTGTCGCAGCTCGAGTCTGAACTCGACATCCTGCAAGTGGAAAAGCGCATCCGTGGCCGCGTCAAGCGCCAGATGGAGAAGAGTCAGCGCGAGTACTACTTGAACGAGCAGGTCAAGGCGATCCAGAAAGAACTTGGTGAAGGCGAAGAGGGTGCCGACATCGAGGAGATGGAAAAGAAGATCCGCGAAGCCGGTCTGAGCAAGGAGGCACTGGCCAAGGCCAATGCCGAAATGAAGAAGCTCAAGCTGATGTCGCCGATGTCTGCGGAAGCGACCGTGGTGCGTAACTTCATCGAGACACTGGTCGGTCTGCCGTGGAAGAAGAAGTCGCGTATCTCCAAGGATCTGTCCATGGCCGAAAAGGTCCTAGACAAGGATCACTATGGTCTGGAAAAGGTCAAGGAACGCATCGTCGAATATTTGGCCGTCCAGCAACGCGTGGACAAGGTTAAGGCACCGATCCTCTGCCTAGTCGGGCCGCCCGGCGTAGGCAAGACCTCGCTTGGGCAGTCCATTGCCAAAGCGACGAATCGTAAGTTCATTCGCATGGCGCTGGGCGGCGTGCGTGATGAAGCTGAGATTCGTGGTCACCGCCGTACCTACATCGGTTCGATGCCGGGCAAGATTCTGCAAAGCATGACCAAGGTTGGCGTGAAGAATCCGCTCTTCTTGCTCGACGAAGTCGACAAGATGGGGCAGGACTTCCGTGGTGATCCTTCGTCGGCGCTGCTTGAGGTGCTCGATCCGGAACAGAACCATACCTTTCAAGATCACTACATCGAGGTCGATTTCGATCTGTCCGATGTGATGTTTGTGGCAACCGCCAACACACTGAATATCCCCGGTCCGCTGCTTGATCGGATGGAAGTCATCCGCTTGTCCGGTTACACCGAGGACGAAAAGGTCAATATTGCCATGCGTTATCTGCTGCCAAAGCAGATGAAGAACAATGGGCTTAAGAAGACCGAAGTGACTGTGACGGAAGATGCCATTCGCGACATCGTGCGCTACTACACACGTGAAGCGGGCGTACGGGCGCTGGAGCGTGAAATCTCCAAGATCGCGCGTAAAGTCGTAAAGACACTAGTGGTGCGCAAGCGCACGACTAAGATTATTGTCAATGCTAAGAATCTCGACAAGTATCTGGGCGTGCGCATCTTCTCCTACGGTGTTGCCGAAAAGGAAAATCAGGTTGGCCAAGTGACCGGTCTGGCCTGGACCGAAGTTGGTGGCGAATTGCTGACAATCGAATCTGCCGTCATGCCGGGCAAGGGCGCAGTACAGCGCACGGGTTCCATTGGCGACGTGATGAAGGAGTCGGTCGAGGCTGCCCGCACCGTGGTGCGTAGCCGCGCCAAGCGGCTGGGCATTAAGGATGAGGCTTTTGAGAAGCAGGATGTGCACATCCACTTCCCCGAAGGTGCAACGCCAAAGGACGGACCATCGGCAGGTATCGCTATCACCACGGCACTCGTTTCTTCGCTGACCGGCATTCCAGTTCGCGCAGACGTCGCCATGACGGGTGAAATCACCCTGCGTGGTGAGGTACTGCCAATTGGTGGTCTGAAGGAAAAACTACTCGCAGCAGTGCGTGGTGGCATCCGTCTGGCGCTGATCCCACAGGAAAACGTTAAGGATCTGACCGAAATTCCGGATACGATCAAAAACAAGATCGAAATCCGGCCGGTCAAGTGGATCGACAATGTGCTCGAGCTTGCGCTTGAACATGCCCCTGTCCCTCTGCCAGATGAGCCGGCGGCCGCAGTGGCTGCAAGCCCAGAAGCATCGGCCACACCTGGGTTGATTGCGCATTAAGTCCTTCAGCCAAAAGCAGTAATAAAAAGGCCACTCCGATCTTTGATCCGGGTGGCCTTTTTCTTCGCCAAAGCCTGCCGCGGCAATGGCAAAACGGCTATAATGTTGCCTATTCCGGGTGCTTAGCTCAGTTGGTAGAGCGTCTGCCTTACACGCAGAATGTCGGCGGTTCGAGCCCGTCAGCACCCACCAGATTCTTTTTAGCAATACGTGAGCAAGGCGAACCCGGCCACCGGTTGGTTCGCCTTTTTTACATGTCCTTCTGACTGATTGCCACCTATGTTCGATTCCGTTCGCAACAACAAGAGACTGGTTCAGATTTTCCTGCTCCTGATCACCCTGCCATTCGCCTTCTGGGGCGTTGAGTCATACATAAGCGACGCCAGTGGCACGGATGAAGTGGCGACCGTCGGTAATAACAAGATCACCCAGCAGCAATTTCAGCAAGCACTACGCGAACAAGGCGATCGCATGCGTAATGCAATGGGGCCTCAGTTCAATCAAGAGACCATGGCGCGCCCAGAAGTACGCATGGCCGTTCTCGACACCTTGATCAATCAACGCCTGCTCGCAGTACATGCACAGGAAGCGCATCTGAGCGTAAGCAACGAACAGTTGATTGCAATGATTTCGACGATTCCCGCTTTGCAAGTGGATGGCAAGTTCTCGGTTGAGCGCTTTGAAGCAATTGCCTCTGCACAAGGCCTGACCAAGGTGGGCCTGGAGTCGCGTCTCCGCCAAGATTTGGCGACGCGCATGGCCGTATTACCAGTGGCTGAGGCCTCACTAGTCTCGCGTACTGGCGGCAACACTTGGCTGGCCGCTGCGCTTGAAGAACGTGAGGTCAGCGAGTTGGCACTCAAGCCGGAGGCTTATCTCTCGCAGGTGCAAGTACCGGCCGATGCAGCCAAGAACTTCTACGATAGCAATCCCACCAAGTTCGAGTTGCCTGAACAAATCCGCTTCGAGTTTGTTGTTCTGAGCCAGAAGGAGTTTGAGCAAAAGGCACAAATCAGCGACGCTGAAGTCAAAGCTTGGTATGACAGCCATCAAGACAGCTATAAGCAGCCAGAAGAGCGCCGCGCCAGCCACATCCTGATTCTGGCCGAGAAGGATGCCAAGCCGGAAGTCGTCAAGGCAGCAGAAGCCAAGGCGACTGAGCTGCTTGCACAAATCAAGCGCAACCCGTCAGACTTTGCCAAGCTGGCACGTCAGCATTCGCAAGACCCGGGCTCAGCTAGGGACGGAGGTGATCTTGGGGTCGTGACGCGTGGCGCAATGGTCAAGCAGTTCGAAGATTCAGTTTTTTCGCTCAAGGATGGTGAGATCAGCGAGCTGGTGCGTACCGACTATGGCTTTCACATCATTCGCTTGAGCAGCCTTAAGCCGGCCCGCATCAAGCCACTGGCCGATGTGAAGGCGCAAATCACGGCTGAACTTAAGTCACAGTCAGCAGCGAAGAAATACGCTGAGGCTGCCGAGACTTTCACGAACATGGTCTATGAGCAATCTGACAGCCTCAAGCCGGTCATCGACCAGTTTGGTTTGCAGACGCAACAAAGTCCTTGGCTGGCCAAGGGTCGCCAAGTGCCCGGTTTGAGCGAGAAACTGTTGGCTTCATTGTTCAGTGACGATGCAATCAAGAACAAGCGCAACACCGAGGCGGTAGAAGTTGCCCCCAAGACCTTGATGGCCGCACGCGTGATTGAGCATAAGCCGGCAGCGCTGGTGCCGTTCGCGCAAGTGCAGGCAGAGATTGAAAAGCGCCTCAAGCGAGATGAGTCGGTCAAGCTTGCCGCAAAGGATGGCGAAGCACGTTTGGCCAAGCTGAATGCCGGTGAGTCTGTCAGCGCCAATTGGAGCGCCAGCCGTGGCGTGGTGCGTGCGGGTGCTGAAGGTTTTGCGCCACAATCGCTGCGTGCCATTTTTTCCGTCAGCTCGGCAAAGCTCCCGGCCTATGTTTCTGCGACGGGTGCCGATGGTAGCACCGTCATCTACCGCATCAACAAGGTCAAAGCTTATGTGCCAGGCGAGAAGGATGATCCCCGCGCTGCGCAGCTGCGTCAGCAATATGAGCAATTGGCGAGCGAGGCTGATTTCATCGCGTGGATGAGCAATCTGCGTGATCGCTATAAGGTGGTGATCAATGAGAAGGCCCTGCTGGCAAAGGAAAGCAAGGAGTAAGCAGCATGGAGTAATTGCGCCGTTGCGCAAGTTTTCCAGCAAAAAACGCGCACAATAAAAAAGCCCGACCTGAGTCGGGCTTTTTTATTGGCAGCTGGATCTCAGTCTGGCACTAAGACCTGCGCTTAGTTATGTGCTTAGTCTGGTAGCGGATCCGGATTGCCCAGCGCGGTAGAGTGCATGCCACCATCCACATAGACGACTTCGCCGGTGATCCCGGAGGCCAGATCAGACAGCAGGAAGGCCGCAGCGTTGCCGACTTCTTCGATGGTCACGTTGCGGCGCAGCGGGGCGTGGTGCGAGTTGTAAGCCAGTAGCTTGCCAAAGTTACCGATACCCGAAGCCGCGAGTGTCTTGATCGGGCCAGCCGACAGGGCGTTGGCACGAATACCTTCTGGGCCGAGGGAGAAGGCCAGGTAGCGCGTGGCTGCTTCCAAGCTGGCTTTGGCCAGACCCATGGTGTTGTAGTTCGGCATGGTGCGTTCGGCACCTAGATACGACAGGCACAGCAGCGAGCCGTTACGACCCTGCATCAGCGGGCGAGCACCCTTGGCCAGTGCAGCAAAGCTGTAGGAGGAAATGTCGTGGGCAATGCGGAAAGACTCACGCGAGATGCCGTTGAGGAAGTCGCCTTCAATTGCTTCGCTAGGCGCGAAAGCGATGGAGTGAACTAGGCCATCGATGCTGTCCCATTGCTTGCCGAGGTCGGCGTACAGCGCATCAATCTGTGCATCTTCGGCGACATCACACTGGTAGACCAACTTGCTATCGAATTCGGCCGCAAACTTGGTGATGCGATCAAGGAAGCGTTCGTTCTGGTAGGTGAAGGCCAGTTCAGCGCCTTCACGGTGGCACGCCTTGGCGATGCCATAAGAGATGGAACGATTGCTGAGCAAACCTGTGAGCAGGATGCGTTTGCCGGCTAGAAAGCCCATTATTGTTTTCCCCTGTGTTCCCTGATTGGTGGGCCGAATTATAACGGATAGTCCAGCCCACAGCGGATGCCGGCCGAATCGCCTCGTGCGCCGCAAGCCGCTGCCTTGGGCTAAACTCATGCCCATGTCTGCTTCGTCCCCACGTTCTCATGCTCGCTCTTGGCTGATCCTGCCGCTATTGGCGTTGCTGAGCGCCTGCGGGAGCGAATGGAACAATCCCTATCCTGCGGCTGATCGCACCGCTAATACGCTCTACAGCGCCTTTACCGAGCGCCCCAAGCATCTTGATCCAGTGCAATCGTATGCGGAAGATGAGGCGACTTTTCTCGGTCAGATCTATGAACCACCGCTGCAATATCACTACCTAAAGCGGCCCTACGAGCTGATCCCGCTGACAGCCAAGCAGGTTCCCCATCCGCGCTACAGTGATGCTGCTGGGCGGCCTTTGCCTGCCAATGCGCCAGCTGCACAAGTTGCCTGGAGCGACTATGTGATCGAGCTCAAGCCGGGCATCCGCTTTCAGCCGCATCCGGCCTTTGCGCAGCGCAGTGATGGCAGCTACCGCTACTTTCCGCTGGACACAGCAGCCTTGGCCCGCGCACGTGAGCTACGTGACTTCACAGAAACCGGAAGTCGTGAACTGACTGCTGAGGATTACGTCTACAACATCAAGCGTTTGGCACATCCGCGCCTGCACTCCCCCATTCTCGGGCTGATGAGCGAATACATTCCGGGCTTGGGCGATCTCGCCAAGACCTTGAAGAAGGATGATCAGGATCGCAATGCGTGGCTGGATCTGCGCGCCTACAAGATTAGCGGCGTAGAAGTGCTGGACCGCTATCGCTACCGCATTCGTATCAAAGGCAAATACCCGCAGTTCCAGTACTGGTTGGCGATGAATTTCTTTGCGCCTATGCCTTGGGAGGCTGACCGTTTCCACAGCCAGCCGGGCATGGCTGAGAAGAACCTCGTCCTCGACTGGTATCCAGTGGGCACGGGGCCTTACATGCTGACCGAGAACAATCCGAATGCGCGCATGGTGCTGGAGCGCAATCCAAACTATCACGGCGAAAACTACCCCTGCGAGGGCGAGCCGGATGATCAAGTGGCAGGGCTACTCAAGGATTGTGGCAAGCCCTTGCCCTTTATCGACAAGATTGTATTCACCCGCGAGAAGGAACAGATTCCGTATTGGAACAAGTTCCTCCAAGGCTATTACGACGCCTCCGGTATTTCTTCCGACTCATTTGATCAAGCCGTACAAGTCGGTGGTGGCGGTGATGTAACGCTCACCGACGACATGCAGGCGCAGGGGATTCGCCTCATCACCTCGGTTGCCATCAGCGACATGTTCATGGGCTTCAATATGCTCGATCCGCTCTTTGGTGGCAGCAGTGAATCCGCGCGCAAGCTGCGTCAGGCTATCTCGATTGCCCTCGACCAAGAAGAGTTCATTTCCATCTTCACCAATGGCCGTGGCGTGGCCGCGCAAGGCCCCATACCGCCGGGCATCTTTGGTTTCCGTCCCGAGCCCGAAGGCATCAACCCACTGATGTACACCACTGAGGATGGCAAGCCGCGCCGGCGCAGCATTGAAGAGGCCAAGCGTCTGCTGGTCGAGGCAGGTTATCCAAACGGTCGTCATGCTCGCACTGGTGAGCCCTTGATCATTAATCTCGATACCACCGGTACCGGCGTCGGTGCCAAGTCGCGCATGGATTGGCTAACCAAGCAGTTCCAGAAAATTGACATCCAGCTGGTGGTACGCAGTACCGATTGGAATCGCTTCCAAGAAAAAATTCGCAAGGGTGCGAGTCAGCTGTTTTACTTCGGTTGGAATGCCGACTATCCGGACCCAGAGAATTTTCTGTTTCTGTTCTATGGTTCGCAGAGCCGCGTCAAGCATAGCGGTGAGAATGCCTCCAACTATTCGAACCCGGTGTATGACCGCCTGTTCGAACAAATGCGCGCCATGGACAACACGCCAGAACGCCAACACATCATCGACGAAATGGTTGCCATCCTGCGCCACGATGCGCCTTGGGTCTGGGGCTTCCATCCCAAGGACTACACCTTGGGCCATGCGTGGCTGACCAACCGTAAGCCAAGCAAGGTTGGGCACAACACATTGAAGTATCAGCGTCTGGATGCCGACATGCGCGCGGCTAAGCGTGCCGAGTGGAACCGCCCCTTACTCTGGCCGCTACTGTTGGTCATCACCATCTGCGCGTTAGCTGCGGCGCCGGCAGTGCAAGCTTGGCGACGCAGAGAGCGCGCTCGCGCGCTCTGATCGCCACACATCAGTAGCAACGCGGTTAAACCCTTGTAAAACCGGGCGCTCGCCCCCATAATCCTAGCCATGATCGTAATTCCGGCAATCTGGCGGTATTTTGGACGCGGGTTCGATTCCCGCCACCTCCACCACTGAGGGGGTGTACTGGTTTCGACAGGGTGCTAAAGGTGAGCAGGCGATCCGATAGGCGACGGACGTAATCCGCGCAAAACCACAAACGCAAACGATGAGCGTTTCGCACTGGCCGCTTAAGGCCTGCTGAGGACATAGCCGTCCAATAAACAGAATGGCTATCGGCGGGGACTTCGGTCCCCGTCGTCATTTCAGACACAGCAACTCACGAACAGAACGGATTCACACCATGCGATATCCACGCGTCCTCTCGATTGCCGGTTCAGATAGCGGCGGCGGTGCTGGCATTCAGGCCGACCTCAAGACTTTCAGCGCGCTGGGGTGTTACGGCACCACTGCCATTACCGCCATCACGGCGCAGAACACCTGTGGCGTGACAGCCATTCATGCGGTGCCGGTGGATGTGTTGAAAGCGCAGATCGAAGCCGTGCTCAGTGACATTGGCACCGATGCGCTGAAGATCGGTATGCTGCATTCGCCTGAAGTGGTTGAGGTTGTCACGTGGGCGATTCGCCACTTCGAAATTAAGAAGGTCGTGCTTGATCCGGTCATGGTGTCGGCTAACGGCGACCCTTTGATTACGCCTGAGACCGTGGATGTATTGGTGCGCGAGCTGTTTCCGTTGGCCACTGTCATTACGCCAAACCTTGATGAAGCCGCATTGCTGTTGCAGCGGCCATTGAGCGACCGTCCGGCGCTTGAAGCGGCAACGCGTGATCTGCTCGCGCTCGGCGCACCAGCAGTGTTGCTCAAAGGGGCTCATCTGCCGGGCGAGCACATTCTCGATATCTTCGCCGCACAGGGCGACGACGCCAACCGCTGGCTGAGGATGGAAGGGGCGCGCATTGCGAGCCGGAATATTCACGGCAGTGGTTGCACCTTGTCATCCGCCATCGCGGCGCATCTTGCCTTGGGGCTGTCACTGCCGCAGGCTGTGGGTGCCGGGCGTGATTACATTCTCAAGGCGATTGCTGCAGGGGCCACCGTACAGACAGGGCAGGGGCAAGGCCCTGTGAACCATGGTCATGCACCGGTAGCGATGCAGACCCGAAACTGATTCACAAGCCACCTTTGCATGTGAGCACAGGTTGCGATGTGGGTAGTCGCCTATTTCATATGCCAGCACGACTTGCGTTACAGTGCCAACCTTTGATGGTTTCACTTTTGGGTTTTGCTTGTGAATCAGGCTTCATGCTGCGGCTCAATTAATCTAGTTTTGGATTGTTAAATGCAGACAGCAGACAGCAGCGCGCAAGCGGCAACTTTGCGGATCGCCGCGATTCAGTTTTTGTTCATGATCACTTGGGTTGTCTACGGCATCTACTTTGGTGATCTGCTCGTGTCGGTGGGGTTGGACCGGAGCTGGCTGGCGGCGATTTTTCTGTTTGATCAACTCGTGTTTGCCGTGATGGACCCCTTGATGGGCGTATGGGCTGATCGCATCGAGGCACAGACGCGTCACTTGGCGCCGTTGGTGATTGCATTCAATCTGCTTGCTGCCGCCGCTTTTGTGGCGCTGCCCTTGGTCGCCGCTTATGTGCCCGGCACGCCTGAGCTGCTGTTATTGGCGACAGCGGTATGGGTGGTGAGTGCTTCAGTGTTGCGTGCGCCCTTGTTTGTGCTGTTGGATCGTTTGCCGGGCGCACCACATCAGACCACGCGTCTTGCCCAGGTTGCGGCAGGGATTGCCCTTGGTGCTGCGATCGCTCCTTTCATCGGCCTGTGGTTAAAAGGGGTGAACCCTTTGCTACCTTTCTTGTTGTCGTCTGCTGCGCTCGCCATCGCAGGCTTTAGCCTGCCATCGATACCGCCTTTGCCTGCCCGAACGACGCCAACACCTGATGCTGCTGGCGCGCTACCGTCACGCCCGATTGCTTGGGTATTCGGGCTGACTTTGTTGTTGGCCTGTGGTTTCCAGTTTCACGCCTTTGTCGCTTCAGTCGTGTTGTATCGACAGTTTGTGGGTGCTGAGACCTTGCCATGGCTGTTACCTGTATTTTGGGTGGGGTTTAGCTTGGCAATGATCGTGGTGCCACGCTGGGTGCATCAACATGGCGCCGGCCTAGTGTTGCGCAATGCAACGTGGCTAGGCAGTGGTGCTTTGTTGGTGTGCCTGAGTGCGCCGAGCTTGCCTGTGCTGGTTGCTGGGCAGGCGCTTTTAGGTGCGTCTTGGGGCGCTTTCTTTCTCTCAGCTTTGCGCCTCGTCAGGGTATGGCCAACGCGTATGGGCAATGGCCTCGCGATGGGTGGCTGGTTCTGCATGCTGTCGCTCGCCGCCGCAGGGCGTATCACGTTGGATAAGTTGTTGAAGGTTGATGCCCTGGTGCTTGAAACGGTGGCGCTGGTTTTCTGGATCGTGGCGGCTACTGTCGCCTGGAAGCTGTTTTCAAGGGGGGAACGCCATGTCGCTGCGTAATACACATAACACCTACGGTGCTGTGGCCAAGCTGTTGCACTGGGTCATGGCCATGATGATTCTGGGTTTGATCTGCTTGGGTCTCTATATGACCAGTGAGCCCGATGGCGACCCCAAGTGGGCACTCTATGATCTGCACAAGACCATCGGCAGTGGCGTATTTGTATTGCTGGTTGTGCGTGTGGTGTGGCGCAAAATCTCGCCGCCGCCCGGCATGCCCGTGACCATGGGTCGCCTTGAGCAACTGGCTGCCCATGCTGGCCATGCCATGTTGTATCTCATGATGCTGGCGCTGCCAGTCACTGGCTACCTCGACTCCTCCTATGGAGGTTATCACCTCAGCTTCTTCGGCCTGTTCGATGTGCCGATGATCTTTGACAAGGACGAAGTGCTGCTGGAGTTCTATGCCGCTACGCATAGCTACATCGCTTACGGGTTGATTGCCGTTCTAGCAGCGCACATTGGCGCAGCACTTAAGCATCATTTCATCACCAAGGACGATGTACTTCGCCGCATGACGGTGGGGCGTTAGATGTGTTGGAGCGCTATGCAGTTTGAATTCAGACAACTTCAAAATGCCTGATATTTTTCAACGCTCCTGGGATCGAATTACGCTTGCGCTTGGCGCAAATGGCTTGACTGGTGAAGGCGAGCTACTGCTGCAGTGCTATGCCGAGTCACATCGCAAATACCACTCAATTCAGCACTTAGAGGAGTGTCTGCGCTGGTTTGAGTTGGCCTCTACACTTGCTGAGCGGCCAGCTGAAATAGAGGCAGCATTGTGGTTCCATGATGCTATCTATGATCTCCACGGCGCTGATAACGAAGCCCGTAGCGCTGATCTGGCGCGGCTTGTGTTGGTGAAGGCTGGGGTTTCATGTCAGGTCGTCGAGCGTGTGGTGCAGTTGGTGTTAGCGACGCAACATGCTCATGTGCCGGTTTTGCCAGACACGCAGTTGTTGGTGGATATTGACTTGTCGATTCTGGGTGCGATACCACTGCGTTTCGCCGAGTATGAACAGCAGATCCGGGATGAGTACGCGCATATCCCTGGGCCGGTTTTTCGCTTCAAGCGACGCCAGATTCTGGCGTCGTTTCTTGAACGGCCACGTCTATATATGACAGACTTTTTTAATGAGCGACTCGAAATGCAAGCGCGCATTAATTTGAAGCAGGCGATTCATGCTTGATGGTGACTTGTTTGCCTGACGTGGCGGAACTTGGTTGCGACGTTTGAATCCATGTAGTCTGTAGGCAAATGGCTTGGGCCTCCAGGCTAAAAGGAATTCCGATGCGTGGCGAAACCAGTGATACCAGCAAGCAGGGCGCGACTCCTGTAGAGGCCCCGTCTGCCTGCACTACGGTCTATTTCGACAACTCGTGCCCGCTGTGTCGCCGCGAGGTCGGCCTGTATCGTTCGTTGCCGGCAGATGCACCGATTGATTGGCAGGATGTGAGCAGCGCTGCGCCAGAGGGCTTACATGGTGTGTCGCAGGCGCAGCTGATGCGGCGCTTTCATGTGCGCACGGAAGACGGTGAAATGCTCAGCGGTGCGCGTGCGTTTGCCCATGTCTGGTCGCAGTTGCCGGGGTGGCGTTATCTGGCCCTGTTGTTCCGTATTCCCGGTATGCCGTGGCTGATGGAAGGCTTGTACCGCCTGTTCCTAAAGGTGCGCCCGTCTGTGCAGGCTTTGGTACGGCGTTTCGACAAAAGCTAAGCAGCATGCTGGGCAAGGCACGTAAAAATCAGCTAGCCAATGCACCGTTGAAGCAGGCGCCACCTGCACCCTTGATCTGCCCCATCTGCGAGCGTGAAATTCCCGATGCACAGAAGGATGCCCATCATCTGGTGCCCAAGTCCAAGGGCGGCCGCGCGACTGAGTATTTGCATCGCATTTGCCATCGCCAAATTCACGGTTTGTTCACTGAGACAGAGCTTGCGCGGACGCTGAATACGGCCGAGGCACTCCGCGCACATCCGCTGATGCAAAAGTTCATCGCTTGGGTGAGCAACAAGCCGCCCGGCTTTTACGAGCGCGTGGCAAAAAGTACCCGCATCAAGCCACGCTGACTGTACCGTGGCCCTATATCTGTGGGTAGAATACAGACGGGGAAGGGTGTTTCTTTGCATAGAGAATGATCATGCACGCCCATACCCGCAATGCTGCCTCCCCCCTGAGTCTGAATGCGCTCCCGCCGCCCGCTGTGGTCTCTTGGCTGGGGTTTGCCGGGCTAATCCCTTTTGCTGCACCGTTGTTGCTTGGCTTATTTGAGCCAACGCTAACACCGCGTTTACTTCACGCGCAGCAGCTGTATGGCGCAGTGATTCTGAGTTTTCTCGGCGCGATCCACTGGGGGCTGGCGATGGTCATGCCTGAGATAGAGTCCGGGCGCCAGCGTGTATTGTTCATCTGGAGCGTGGTGCCCTCGCTGATCGGCTGGCTGGCCTGCTTGCTTGGCGGTATGGAAGGCTCGCTGCTGCTGTCCTTTGGGTTGTTGGTTCAGTACGCTTGTGATGTTTATCAGATGCGTTGCGGTGGCGTGCCAGCGTGGTATCTCCGTTTGCGCTTTCGCCTGACGACGCTGGCTGTACTCTCTCTCCTTGCCGGCGCATGGCTACTGGCCTGACTTTCCGACTGGGTTGAGTTGCTGTGAGCACTTTGTTTCAACGCTACATCGGCATCGACTACTCCGGCGCTGCCACATCGCAAACCGGCTTAAGTGGCTTGCGAGTGTTTGTGGCGGTAGGCAGTGATGCGCCTCAAGAGATACGTAACCCTTCGCGGCCTTCCGGACACTGGAGCCGCGAAGCACTAGCGCATTGGGTGCGCGATCGCTTGCGTGAGCCAGTGGCAACGGTGGTGGGGGTGGATCACGGCTTTGCATTTCCGCAGGCCTATTTTGATCTCCATGGTGTGCCCACTAACTGGCACGTTTTTCTGGATGACTTTTGCCAGCACTGGCCAACTGATGCGCCGGGCGTGAGTGTGCGTGATGTGCGCGCCGGCCGTGTCGGCGCAGCTGCCGCGCGTGGAGGTGATTCGCGCTGGCGACGTACAATTGAGCAACGTTGCGCCGCCAAGTCGGTATTCCATTTTGATGTGCCGGGCAGCGTGGCCAGCTCTACTCATGCCGGCCTGCCGTGGCTACGCTGGCTACTACAGCAAGTCCCGGAGTTACATTGTTGGCCGTTTGATGGCTGGGCAATCCCGGTCGGCCGTTCGGTGATCTGCGAGGCCTACCCAGCCTTGGTCAGTCATCGCTATCCAAACACCTTCGCAAAGCAGGATCAGCATGATGCCTACGCCTTGTGTCGCTGGTTGGCAGAGGCAGATCAGGAGGGGTCGTTGCACACTGTCTTTGCGCCAGTGTTGTCGTCTGACGAGGCGGAGCGAGTGGCAATGGAAGGCTGGATTCTGGGCTATCCGCAGCCATCATGACTTCCCCCGGCTTACTCGCCTAAGATTCGCTATTTCTCCTGCGTGGTGAAGTCTAAACGAGCGACTTACTTACTGACCATACTCAACGCCACCGCCTCTGCAACTTCAATCCCATCCACACCGGCTGACAGGATGCCGCCGGCGTAGCTTGCACCTTCGCCGGCGGGGTAGAGGCCGCGGGTGTTGAGGCTTTGGTAGTCGGGGCCGCGCTTGATGCGGATGGGCGATGAGGTGCGGGTTTCTACACCCGTTAGCACGGCATCGTGCATGGCGTAGCCGCGGATCTGGCGGCTGAGTGCCGGGATGGCCTCGCGCAGCGCCTCGATGGCGTAATCGGGCAGGGCGGTGGATAGGTCGGTGGGGGTGACGCCCGGCTTGTACGAGGGGATGACACTACCGAGCTCCGTGCTCGGTTTACCAGCGACGAAGTCACCGACCAGCTGTGCCGGGGCATTGTAGTTACGACCACCCAGTTCGAACGCACGGGTTTCCCAGATGCGCTGAAACTCCATCCCAGCGAGTGGGTTTTCTGGATAGCCGGGATAGTCCTTGGGCTCAATGCCCACCACGATGCCAGCATTGGCATTGCGTTCGTTACGCGAGTATTGGCTCATGCCGTTGGTGACGACGCGGCCTTCTTCAGAGGTTGCTGCTACGACGGTGCCGCCGGGGCACATGCAGAAGCTATATACCGAGCGGCCGTTCTTGCAGTGGTGAACCAGCTTGTAGTCAGCGGCACCAAGAATCGGGTTGCCCGCTGCTGGGCCGTAGCGGCAGGTGTCAATCAGGCTTTGTGGATGCTCGATGCGGAAGCCCATGGAGAAGGGTTTGGCTTCAATGTACACACCCTTGTTGTGGAGCATCTGGAAGGTGTCGCGGGCGCTATGACCAACGGCGAGGATGACGTGGTTGCTCGGCAGGAGTTCGCCATTCACAACCACGCCGCGGACTTGATGATCTTCAATCACCAGTTCATCCACCTTGCTCTGAAAGCGGATTTCGCCACCTAGAGATTCAATCTCGGCGCGGATGCGCTCGACCATGCCCACCAGTTTGAACGTGCCAATGTGGGGACGATTGACCCACAGGATTTCGGGTGGCGCGCCGGCCTTCACGAACTCGGTGAGCACGCGCCGTCCGAGAAAGCGCGGGTCCTTAATCTGGCTGTAGAGCTTGCCGTCCGAGAAGGTGCCAGCACCGCCTTCACCAAATTGGACATTCGATTCGGGGTTGAGCGTGCTCTTGCGCCACAAGCCCCAGGTGTCCTGCGTGCGTTCGCGTACAGCCTTGCCGCGCTCCAGCACGATGGGCTTGAAACCCATCTGGGCCAATGTCAGCGCGGCCAGAATGCCGCAGGGGCCAAAGCCAATGATGATGGGGCGCTCTTTTTGACCTGCGGGTGCCGTGGTGACGAACTTGTAGTCCATGTCCGGCGTGGGGCCAATGTGCGGCACGCCCTGGAGTTTTTTCATCACCCCAGCTTCGTCACGCAGCTCGACATCCACCGAGTAGATCAACAGAATGTTGTGCTTCTTCCTCGCATCCGGGCTGCGCTTAAAGACCGTGAAACGGATCAGCTCGCTCTCGCTGATCTTGAGACGATCCAGCACCGCTGCGAGCAAGGCGGGTTCAGGATGGTCGAGCGGGAGCTTGATTTCAGTCAGACGCAGCATGGGAATCAATTCAGCGCACTGCGACAGGCGTAGTGCGAACACAAAAAGAGAGTGGCCGCCATTTTACCTTCTGGCTGGCCTTACTCGAAGGGAAGCTCAGGCTGAATCTTGATGGGTTGCTCAGGCATGGCATCCATTGGGCTCAGCTTGCCCGCACGTACCCCAAGCAAACGCAGCTTGCGGTCAAGCGGTACCCGCTTCAGGCATTCGCGCGCGGCGCGCAGGATGTCATCCGCTTGCGTGGTTGGGGCTGTGATCGTGTGGTCGCGCGTGACAGCGTCGAAGTTGTCGTAGCGTAGCTTGATCCCGATGGTACGGCTGGCGTAGCGCTTGCGCTGAAGATCATCGGCTAGGCGAGTGCACAGTTGTACGAGGATGTCTGAGAGCTGTGCGCGGTCTCCACGTGGATGTAGGTCTCGTTCGAAAGTTGTCTCGCGGCTGATCGATTTTGGCTCGGATTCGGTGACAACAGGGCGTTCATCAATGCCTTGCGCAGCGTCTGCTAACCATGCGCCATAGCTATTGCCGAATCGGCGGATGAGTAATTCGCGTGGTTGCGCTGCAAGTTCGCCGATGGTGTGAATCCCAAGCCGGGTCAGTCTTTCCGTTGCCTTGGGGCCAACGCCATTGATCTTGCTGACAGCCAGCGGCCAGATGCGTGCAGGAATGTCGTCTTGCATCACGATGCTCATGCCATTTGGTTTTTGCAAGTCGGAGGCGATTTTGGCAATCAATTTGCAATGGCTAATGCCGATCGAACAGCTCAGCCCGGTGGCCGCTTGAACCGCCTGCTTCAGGCGCATGGCCAGCGGCTCGCTGGCCTCTGGAATCTCGGTTAAGTCAATGTAGATTTCATCGATACCGCGGTTTTCGATGACAGGCGCAATGGCAGCGACGGCCTCTTTGAACAAGCGCGAGTAATGGCGATAGGCCGGGAAATCTACGGGGAGCAGCACCGCATCCGGTGCGAGTTTCGATGCCTTCATCATGCCCATGGCGGAAAACACACCCAGCGCGCGTGCTTCATAGGTCGACGTCGTGATCACGCCGCGCCCCACGTAGTCACGCAGGCGTGCATAGCGCCGAGTGCCATCCGGTAGTACTTCAGGCTGTGCATCTCGCCCGCCCCCAATCACTACCGCTTGGCCTTTCAGCTCCGGGTAGCGCAACAGCTCGACGGATGCATAAAAAGCATCCATGTCGAGGTGGGCGATACGTGGCGTCGGGCGCAGGGGTGGGGCGGGCATTGCGGGGATTCATAGGGTGAGTCGGTGAGTGTAATCGTGCCGGACTCGGTCGGCTATACGCCTTACCCGTTACGTAACTTTGTTGTTTGCATGCCTAGATTTCGGCTCGTCAGGCAGTGTGGTGTGGCGCTCAAGCAACAATTATTTAGCGGTCTTGGTGGCGGCGATAGGCTTTCATCAGTTTTCATTTTTGCGATTTTATGGGGTCCCAATAAATAGGAATTCTTCTTGAAGTTGTCGGTGATCCTCAAGTGATATTGGTCATCCTAATAGCAGTCTGTGATTGTGGGTTTGCTATTTACAAGCCTTGTGAGAGTAGGCATTCAGGTGTTTTTAAGGCTTCTCAGTAAGCTTTCCAAGAACCATATTGTTGAATTGCTTATGTAAGCATTTAAAAGGCTTATTAAAGAGTAGCCTTTGTCCTGCGGTTGCCAAAAAACTATTTACAGAGGCACCGCCTGCAGGAAAGGTAGGGGGATTATGCAAATACCAAGTGCGGGCATGTCTGAGCCCATGTTTCAGGCGCTGGTCGAGCAAACGCTGGCTGGCATCTACATTGTTCAGAACGGGCAGTTCCAGTATGTAAATCCGCAGTTCGCGGCCATGTTCGGATTCGCGTCGCCTGAGGACATCATCAACAAGGTTCCGATGACTCAGCTCATTGCAGATCGTGATGTAGCCATGGTGACCGAGAACGTGCGGCGCAGGACCTTAGGCCAAGTTAAGGATATGCGCTACCGCTTTATGGCCAAGCGCAAAGACGGCTCGCATTTTCATGTCGAAGTCCATGGGAAATCGTCAAGCTATAACGATCAGCCGGTTGTGGTTGGCGTGTTGATCGATGTCACTGAACAGGTAGAAGCAGAGCAGCGGATCAGTGAGCGAGATAGCAAAATACAGGCGTTGTTTGGCGGCAATGTAATCGGCATTTTCTGTTGGGATGACAGCGGCATCATTCACGAAGCCAATCCGGTATTGAGGCAGATGCTTCAGCTGACAGATGCTGATTTTGCCGGTGAGGGACTCCAATGGAAGTCAATTACGCCGCCTGAGTATCACGATATCTGCGCTGAGCACGTAGAGCACATCCTCACGCATGGTCGCGGTGTACCCGTGCAAAAAGAATATTTGAGCAGGTCAGGCGAACGCATTCCAGTGCTGGTGAATGGAGTGAGGTTGAGTGACGATGAGTGTTCCGGCATTTCGTTTGTGCTGGATCTGCGTAACGTCCGTCACCTTGAAAGTGAGCGCGATATGCTCGCCGAGATGGTTGAGCGTGCCCCGGCCTTGATGTTCGTTCAGGATTTGGAAGGAAAGTTTGTGTACCTCAATGCTGCTGCACAAGCTAAAGGTAAGCGCTTTGGCGGCTTGATGGGGAAGACCGAGTTTGACTACATGGAGTACGAATCCGCTAAGCGGGTTGCGGCTGATCGTCAGAGGATTCTAAAAAAGGGTAGGCCAGAGCAGTACGAGGAGTTCATCCAATACCCACAGTCAGAGGAGTTTTTTTATTTCAGGACGACGAAGTGGCCTTTGAACGATGCTAATCATCAGCCGATCGGCTTAGCTGGCATTGTTGTGGACATTACTGCTCAGAAAAAGGTCGAATCAGAGCTCTTTCGTTATCAAAATATGATGCAGGCGGTTTTTGAAAACATGCCGCTGCTTGCGGTGCTTACGGATCTTGAATCAAGAATTATTTCATGCAACGGTTTGTTCAGTCAGGTCCACGGCGTTGCGCAAGCGGAGGCAATTGGAAAGTATGTTTGGCAGGTAATACCGCAGCTATCAGAATCGGAGATTCGCCAGAGTCACGGCTATGTCATTTCGAGTGGCTCCCCCCTTGTGGCTGAAAGCGAAATTGTTATTCAGGGCAAAGTTGTGCCTTACCTTCTTTGTCTCTTCCCCGTACGTGAATCCACGGGTGAGATCAGTGCGTTGTGTGCTCTTGTGCAAAGTCTAGAAGATGTAAAGCAGGCAAAGCTCGACCGTGACGCACGCGAGAGGGCCGAGTATGAGGCGCTGCATGATGGCCTGACTGGGCTGCCCAATCGAAAACTCATGCATGATCGAATTGAGCAAATGCTCGCTCATGCGAGGCGAGATAGCTCCCGCTTTGTTGTGTGCTTTATCGACCTCGATCGATTCAAAGAAGTGAATGACACTTTGGGCCATGCCGCCGGGGACGAGCTGCTGCAAGTACTGGCGCGGAGAATGTTGGCTTGCATTCGTGAATCCGACACACTGGCTCGCGTGGGTGGAGATGAGTTTATTGCTGTCCTACGCGGCGATATCGCATCGGGTGAAATAAGTCGTGTCATCGAGCGTTTGACTGCAGGGGTGGCTCATCCAGTCGTGCTCAAACATGGTGAAGTGACCGTTTCGTGCAGTATTGGCTGTGCTGCTTACCCGGAAGATGGTTTGACAATAGAGGCTTTGATGGTGCGTTCTGATGTCTTGATGTACGAGCAGAAGCGCAGAGAACGCAGTATCCGCATCGAAAAAGCAGATGGCTGATATCCGTTATCGCTCCACCTGTGACACGCAAAAAATCCCGCCCATCGTAAGTTGAGCGGGATTTTTTTGTTTAGTTCGAGAGAGGTAAGTTCTAGTTGCTGGCTTTCAGCACAAACTGCGGATTGACCGTCTTGACGCCGGGAACCGCCATGGCAAGGCGGATAGCACGCTCGATGGTTTCTACTTTATCCACCGTGCCACTCAGGGTAACGGTACCTTTGTTGCTATCGACGCTGATTACGAATAGCGAAACAATGCTGTCACTGATAAGTGCGGTTTTGACCTTGGTGGTTAAAGTGGCATCGTCAATGTATTGCCCAGCGGTTTGACCCGCTTGGGCAACAGTACCCTTGGGTGCGTCAGCAGCATGCGCAAGGGGCGCGGTAGCAGCGGCCGCGGCTATTGCGGCCAGCATCAGGCCAATATCCTTATGTCGGAATTGCATGGGTATCTCCTTTTGCATTGAGGAAAATTCAGTCGGGGTGATTAACCTAGGGTGATTAACCCAAGCGACCGTTCCAGGTGAAGCTGGCGACCTTTACCATCAGGTGGGTATTGATGGCCTTAACGCCGGGGACGGCCGAAGCAAGCTTGATCGCGCGCTGAATCGTTTCAGGCTTATCCACTTCGCCACTTAGGTTGACGATGCCGTGGTCGGTGGTGACCTTGACTGCAAAAGCGGAGAGCAGGTTGTCGGAGAGCAGGGCGACTTTGACCTTGGTGGTCAAGGTGGCGTCGTCAATGTACTTGCCTGCGGTTTGACCGGTGCGCTCGGCAGTGCCAGAGATTTGGCTTTCGCTCGCATGGGACAACGGGATGGCAAGCAAGCCGACGAGCAGTAGCAGAGCGGTATCAATATGGCGCAGTTGCATGGAGGACTCCTTTCTTGTTGTGGGCGTGTGCCATGTCCTCTGTATTGCAATGCCTGTGCCAGCTATTTTGTTACTTAAAATCAGTGGCTTGTAAATTTTAGGGGAATGGATTGTGTTGGTTGTGGCCGACAATTGTTTGGTTGAATTTGGTAAGGCATTGTTTTTGATGAATAAAAAATGTCGCTTAGCGGCGACAACTCGGAGGCTCATTTGCTGAGCCTGTAGTTGGTCATGATGTCTCCTGTCACTCACGAACGACTCACCAAGGAACCCATCATGAACAAGCTAATTTCCCGCCTGCCGCATCTGTCCGACACCTTTGTCTTTCGTTCCACGCTGGTGCTGTGGGTAGTGGCGCTTATCGTCAGTTGATTCAGCAGATTGTTACTGGCTCTCGGTTAATATCCGGCCCATATGTTCACTCTCATCCACGGCAACCGGCAGGAACTGCTTGCGCGTCATCTGGCCGCACAGATGCAGGCCCAGCCACTCAGCATTTTCGAGCGCGAAGTCGTGGTGGTGCAGAGCGGTGGCATGGCCCGCTGGCTGCAGATGTATCTTGCCGAGGACATGGGGCTGGCAACACAGCTGCGCTTTACCTTCCCCGCCGGTTATTTGTGGGAGCTGTTTGGCAGCGTGCTGCCCGACGTGCCAAAGGAAACGCCTTTCGCCAGTGACATCCTGATCTGGCAGCTGTTGCGTCTAATGCCGACCGCGCCGGAGTCTGAGGCCTTTGCGCCGCTGCATCACTATCTGGCTGATGGCGATGTGGACAAGCGCCACGGTTTAGCGCGCCGGCTGGCCGAGTGCTTCGATTCCTACCTTGCCTATCGCCCGGACTGGGTGGGGCGTTGGCTGGGCGGTAAGCACATCGGTCTGGGTGAGCATGAAGCCTGGCAAGCCTGGCTGTGGCAGCGCATTGGCGAAGAGGCTGGCGATCTGCCCGAGGCGCACCCGGCGGAGTTGTTTTTTCGTGCGTTGGAGAAGGATGCGTCGCTGTGCGCAACCTTGCCGTCGCGCATTACCGTCTTTGGCATCGGCGCGATGCCGCCGCCGTATCTCGACATTTTCAAGCGTCTCGGCCAGCACATCGATGTAGCTTTCTATCTGGTTAATCCCTGTCGTGAGTACTGGGGTGATCTGGTCAGCAAGCGTGCATTGGCGCGGGCGGCATTGGAGACCCCGGATGCGCTGCCACTGCTCGAAGTCGGCCATCCCCTGCTTGGCTCGCTAGGTCAGGTAACGCGTGCCAGCTTTGAACGGCTGGCGGGTGAAAACGATATAGCGCTTTTCGTCGAGCCGGGCGAGAGCAGCGTGCTCGATGTGTTGCAGACTGATCTACTCGACATGCGTCAGCGTGCTCCCGCCGAGCGCGTGGCGCTGGATGCAGCAGACGCCTCTATTCAGTTTCATGTCTGCCATAGCGCCACGCGTGAGATCGAGGTGCTGCAAGACCGCTTACTCGCTATGTTCGCTGCTGACCCTAGCCTGCAACCCCACGATGTGTTGGTGCTGGCGCCGGATATCGTCACGCTCGCGCCACTGATTGAAGCCGTATTTGCTACATCGATGATGCCTGGGCAAGGCCGTGGCAGTCTGCCGTTCACCATTGCGGATCGGCCCCTGGAACTCGAGGCTCCCTTATTGCGCGCCTTCAATGCGTTGCTCGATCTGGTGCATAGCCGTTTCGATGCGGAGCGCGTACTCAGTGTGTTGGAGCAGCCCTGTATTGCCAACCGCTTTGGCTTTGATGAAGAGGCGCTGACACTGGCGCGTGCCTGGGTGGGCGAGAGCGGTATCCGCTGGGGCTTGTCGGCGGCGGCCCGCGCTGAACGAGGGCTGCCCGAAGAGGACACGCATAGCTGGGCCTTCGGCCTGCGGCGCATGCTGCTGGGCGTGGCCTTGCCGCAGCGCGAGGGCAATCTGTTCATGGATACGCTGCCATTCGATGCCATTGAGGGTGTACGCACGCAGGTGCTGGGCAAGCTGCTGGGTTTCATGGATGCGCTTGAAGCCACGATGCAGCAACTGTCGATCGAACGCAGCGTAGCGGCATGGACAGAACTGCTGCCGCAACTGTGTCTGCGTTTCTGTCTCGACGAAAAGAAGATCGATTTTGCGAGTGCTAGCGATCAACGCGCATTACAAACGCTGCGCACAACGTTGCAGCAACTTGCCAAGTCGGCTGCGCGTGCGCGCAGCGAGGAGCTGGTGCCGCTGTCTGTCATCCGCCGCGAGCTGGATGCACGACTGGATGCCATGCCGCCGGGGTGGGCGTTCTTAGGTGGTGGTATTACCTTTGCTGCGCTGCGCGCCTATCGCGGCATGCCCGCGCGGGTGGTCTGCCTGATTGGCATGAACGATGGCCTGTTCCCACGCAACCCTGCGATCCCCGGTTTTGATCTGCTCGCCAAACATCCGCAATTGGGTGACCGCGAGCTGCGGGCTGAAGACAGGCATGCCTTCTTTGAGGCGCTGTTGTCAGCACGCGAGTATTTGCATGTGAGCTATGTTGGCCGCGGTATCCGCGACAACGCACCGTTGCCGCCGTCCATGCTTGTTGCCGAGTTGCGTGATGCCGTGGACCAGACCGCCTTTGTCGCAGGTGATGAAGCAGGTTCGGCTAGTGCGGCGCTGACCGTGCAGCATCGCCTGCAACCGTTCTCGCCCCGTTATTTCGATGGCAGTGATGCGCGCCTCTACAGCCATGCCGCCCACTATGCGCGCGCCAGCACTGCTGCGCTGGGCGCGCGTCAGGCTGCGCAACCTTTCCTAACGCAGCCGCTTAGCGAGGCATCGCCAGAGCTGCTGACCATTACGCCGCAACAGTTGATCCGCTTCTTTCGCAACCCGGCGGAATATCTGCTGCGCCATCGCCTCGGTATTCAGCTGGAGGAGAGCGAAGGGCTGCTCGCCACCGTTGAGCCTTTTGTGCCGAGCGGGTTGGAGCGCTTTAGCTTGCGTACTCAGCTGGTCGATGACTGGCAAACGGGTGTGCGCGATCACGCCCAGGCATTGGCCTTGGCACGTGCGCGTGGCACTTTGCCGCACGGCGCGGCGGGTGCGGTGTGGTTCGATCAGTTGTGGAGTGACTTTGCGCCCTTCGCTGAGCAGGTTGCGGCGCATCGTGGCACGGTCTTGCCCCCCTGTCGTATTGATCTTTCCGCTGCCGGTGTCACCGTGCAGGGCAGCATTGCTGGTCTGCAGATGAACGAAACAGGCGAGACATTGTTGATTGATTGGCGGGTGGGGGATGTACGTGCGATTGATCGCCTCAATCTGTGGCTACACCATCTGCTCCTTCATGCGGCTGGGCAAGCTTGCACCAGCCGTTTGCTCACGCCTAAGGAAAACTGGAGCCTGCCGCCGCTGGTCGGCGTGAATGTTGAGGCCTTGATCGAATCGCTTTTCTCAATCTACGCCGCGGGTTGTCGCGAGCTGCTGCCGTTCTTCCCCGCAACCTCGCTGCTCTGGCTCAAGACTCAGCGTGAGGGAAAAGACAGTAACTGGCACAAAGACTGGGAAGACAGTGGGCGCAATCCCGGCGCAGAAAGTCTGAATGCCTATGTCGATCTGGCGTGGCGCGATTGTGATCCCTTCAATCACCGCTTCGAGATTCTGGCTGGGCAAATTTATGGGCCCATGCTCGAGCATGCCGATGATGATGTGGGGGACGAGGCATGAGTCGCGTCTTGCATATTCCCGAAGTCAGGCTGAACGGCTTGCAGATGATCGAGGCCAGCGCCGGCACGGGCAAGACTTGGACGATTGCCGCGCTGTATCTGCGCCTCTTGCTGGAGCGCGCACTCCCGGTCGAGAAGATTCTGGTTGTCACCTATACCAATGCCGCCACCGCCGAGCTGCGCGCACGTATTCGCCAGCGGTTGCTTGAAACGCAACAGGCCTGTGTCGCGGGGAGCGCTGGTGACGACCTGGTGCTGCAGGACATTTTCAGTCGCGTGGATATGGCGCGCGCCCACGTGCTGCTTACGCTGGCGCTTGAAAGTTTTGATCTTGCTGCGATTCATACTATCCACGGTTTCTGCCAGCGTGCCTTGGCCGAGCGCGCCTTTGAGTCCGGCTTGCCCTTTGAGAGTGAGCTGGCGAGCGATGATCGGCGTGTGCTGCATGAGGCGATGGATGATTTCTGGCGTCGCGAAGTGGTGGGCCATGAGGATGCGCTCTGGCTAGGCTGGCTTCTCGGCCATGTGCCCGGCCCGGATGCGCTGCTGCAATTGCTCTCTGCGCACTTCGGCAAGCCCTATTTGCAGCATGTGCTTCCGGCACAGCCGGACATGTCGGCGGCTGCCCGCTATCAGGCAACGGCCTTACGCGTTCAGGCGCTATGGAAGCGCGAAGGGGTTGCCGCGAGTGAGCTATTACGCGCGCATCCCGGTTTGAATCAGACTAGCCATAAGCCGGCGCAGATTCAGCTGGCGCTGGATGCCCTTGATAGCTGGCTAGTATCCGGAACCACATTGCCTGCACCGGCGCTGGCCGCCAAGCTGGGCGCGCGCACCCTGACCGATAAGACCAAGAAGGGCAACACGCCGCCAGCGCACATCGTGTTCGAAGCGATTGATGAATTGCTCGATGCCGCTGCCGACGCTGAAGCTGCTTTTTCTGCACAGCTGGCTTATCTGTTGCAGCGCGCGCTTGTCGAATGCGAGGCCAATATTCGTGAAGCGCGCCAGCGACTGGCGACGCGCTCTTTTGATGATTTGCTGCTGGATTTGCATGCCGCGCTCATGGGCGAGGGTGGCGAGATGCTGACGGCGGCGCTGCGTCATCGTTATACCGCCGCATTGATTGACGAATTCCAGGATACCGATCCGTTGCAGTACGGGATTTTTGCCCGAGTGTTTGCGGGGGGGGATCAACCGCTATTTTTTGTCGGCGATCCCAAACAGGCGATTTACAGTTTCCGCGGTGCGGATCTACGCGCCTATCTGGATGCTAAGACGCAGGCGGGCGAGCCGCTGGTGCTGGACACCAACCGCCGCTCAACGCGCGAGTTGATCGCGGCGGTGAATGCCGTGTTCGCAGGCAACCCCCGTCCCTTTTTGGATGAGGAATTGCAGTTCGAGCCTGTGCTGGCACCGCCAAATGCGCCTTCGCCCATTTTGTTGGATGGCGAGCCGCTGCTGGCGTTGGCACTGTGGTTCATGCCACGCTCGGGCCGCGAGCTTGAGCCGCGCAAATCCGGCAAGAACGCGGGCAAGCTCGGGCTGATTCCCAAGAACCGCGCCAACCCAACCATTGCCGAAGCGGTGGCAGCCTCCATTGCTGAACTGCTGACGGCAACGCAAGCTGGGCGCGTAACGGTGGATGACAAGGGCACAACACGTCGCTTGCAGGGGCAGGACATTGCCGTGCTGGTGAAGTCACATCATCAAGGCCATTTGATGCGCGAGTGCCTGCAGGACTTAGGTGTCGCCAGTGTGCGTTATGGGCAGGACAGTATTTTCGAAACGCAGGATGCGCTGGAGCTGGAGCGCGTGTTGCTCGCGATTGCCCATCCCGGACGTGAAGGGTTGGTGCGTTCGGCCCTAGCCACACGGCTGATGGGTGTGCGCGGCGATGCCCTCGCTGCGCTTGATGGTGATGCCTGGCTACAACGGTTGGAAGACTTTCATCGCTGGCATGTGCTGGCGCGCGACCATGGCTTTATTCGCATGTGGCGCACATGGCAGCTGGAGGCGGATGTGGCGCCACGCCTGCTGGCGCTGCCGGATGGCGAGCGGCTGATGACCAATCTGCTGCACTTGTCCGATCTGCTCGCCACGCTGGCGCATGACGATAAGCTGGGCATTGAAGCGCTGGCAAAGCATTTGGCAGATGCGCGCAACGACGATAAGAGCGAGAGCAACACTGGCGAGGGCCGTTTGCTGCGCTTGGAGAGTGATGAAAATTTGGTGCGCATTGTCACCATCCATACATCAAAGGGGCTGGAGTATCCCGTCACGTATTGCCCCTTCCTGTGGGATGGTGGGCTGCGTGAGAACACTGGCCCTGTGCGCTATCACGACCCGGCGCAGGATCATCGTGCCGCACTGGACTTCGGTTCGCAGGAACGTGACGAACATCAGGCGCAGGCCGATCATGAGGCGCGCGCCGAAGCGCTGCGTCTCGCTTATGTTGCTCTGACCCGTGCACGCCAGCATTGTGTACTGGTGTGGGGTGCCATGACGGATGCCGATGTGTCGCCGCTGGCCTGGCTGCTGCATGGTAGCGAACAGTTTGATTTCGGTGCAGCGAGCGACGATGAGATTTGCACGCAGCTGCGCCAGTGGCAGGAAGCCTGCCCGCATATTCAACTGTTGCCGCTGCCCAACGCGGGTGAGCCGGTTGTAGCTGAGCGCAAGACGGTTCAATCCTTGCAGGCACGTCCTTATCCGGCGCGTGCACTGCTGCCTTGGCGCGTGCACAGCTTCACTGCCTGGCTAGTCAGCCCCGGCGAGCGCGTGCCGGATACAGATGAGTTGCCGGATCACGATGCCATTGTGCCGGTGCCGCTGCCGGACGTGCAGGCGCCGGAGGCGGCCGCCACTATAGCCAGCGCACCGGTTAGCGCTTTCCCCTGTGGTGCGAATGCCGGCACTTGCCTGCACGACATGTTCGAACGTGCAGATTTCATGGTGCCAGAAGTGGAGATCGTGGCCGACAGCCTTGAGCAATTCGGATTCGCCCCTGAACTGCAGCCGGTTGCCATGCGCTTACTCAGCGATGCACTGCATACGCCGATGAGCGAGGCCTTGCCGCCATTGCGCGAGATTCCACGGGCGCAGCAGATTCGTGAAATGGAATTCATGCTGCCTGTGGCTGCGCCGGACATGACCGCGTTGGCTGCTGCCGTGGGAAAGGGGGCGGGAGCTGACGGCAAACTTGATCAACGCATCCGCAGCCTGAATGCCGCGCATCTGGCGGGCTTTCTCAAGGGCTTTATCGATCTGGTATTTGCGCATGAAGATCGCTATTACGTGCTCGACTACAAGTCCAACTATCTAGGCCCCCACCTGAACGATTACACCCCGCCACAACTTGCGGCTGCCATGGCGGATGCGATGTACGACCTGCAGGCCTTGTTGTATGCGGTTGCCTTGCATCTAGCCTTGCAGCAACGCCTGCCCGACTATGACTACGAGCGTCATTGTGGCGGTAGTCTGTATCTCTTCCTGCGCGGTATGCAGCCTGATGTTGCTGGCAGTGGTGTCTTTGCCTGGCGTCCATCACGCGAGATGGTAGAACGTGTCGCTGCGTGTCTGCACACTAAATCGCGGGTGCTGCAATGAGTCAGGATAGCCCGCGCAGCATGCTGAAGCGATTGGAGAGTGCACGCCGACAAGGCGTGCTGGGTGATCTTGATGCGCACTTTGCGCGCTTCATTGCCGAGCAGGGCGCTGAGGGCGATCAGTACAGTGAAAATCCACCCGTCACGCTGGCAGCTGCATTATTGAGCCAGCTCACCAGCAATGGCCATGTGTGTCTTGATCTCGATTCGTTGGCAGAACAGCCCGTGCTGGATGGCAGCATCAGCGCGCCGCCACTAGCTGAATGGCAAGCCGCTTTGCGCACCCATCCTGCGTGTGGCGATGCATTGGCTTATACGCCATTGGTGCTGGATGGCACGCGACTCTATTTGCGCCGCTATTTTGATTACGAATGTGCCGTCGCGAATGCTTGGCTAGGTCATGCCGAAATTCCGCTCAATCCAGCGCTTGAAGCGCAGTTGGAAGCGCTGTTCCCGCGCACGACGGATGACCCTATGCGCGACCAACGGGCAGCGGCGCGCGCTGCCCTGATGCATCCACGGGTGCTGATTTCAGGTGGGCCGGGTACGGGGAAGACGACGACACTCGCGAGCATTCTCGCCTTGCTGATCGGGCAGGCACAGGCAGCCTTGGCTAAGCAGCCTTGCTTATTTGACCAGCAAACCCAACCACTCCGTATTCTCCTTGCGGCGCCGACTGGCAAAGCCGCTGCACGGATGCAGGATGCCATTCGTGGCGCCAAGGCACGCTTGCCGTTAAGCGAGAGCATCAAGGCCGCCATCCCCGAAACCGCCCAGACCCTGCACCGCTTGCTGGGTGCGCGGCCGCAGGGTGGTGGCACGGTGTGGCGTCACCATGCCGACAATCCGCTGGCTTGTGATGTGTTGGTCGTGGATGAAGCATCGATGATCGACTTGGCGCAAATGGCGCGGCTGCTTGCGGCTATTCCACCGGATGCGCGCTTGATCCTGCTGGGTGATCGTGACCAGTTAGCGTCAGTGGATGCGGGGGCCGTGTTTGCCGATCTGTGCGCCGCGGGTGCGGCAACCTTGAATGTGAGTTTCCGTTTCGATGCCGGCAGTGGCATTGCGCGCTTGGCCGCCTTATTGCGCGAAGGTCAGGCAGATGCGGCCATGCAGCTACTCGCCGCGCCACCCGCCGATCTGCGCTGGTCAGCCACGGCGAGTCGTTATGCCGTGGTGAAGCATGCCGCCGCCGCGTATGCCACTTTCATTGCCCAGCTGAAATCGACGGCATTGCCAGCGGTGTTCGATTGCTTTGCGGCCTTCCGTCTGCTCACCCCCATGCGGCAGGGGCCACTGGGTGTAACAAGTCTGAATAGCGAGATTGAAAAGCAGTTGGTCACGCTGGCAGCGATCCCGCCGCGCAGCCATTGGTATGTTGGCAAGCCCGTGATGATCACGGCGAATGACTACGCCTTGCGCTTATTTAACGGCGACATTGGTATTTGCGTAAGCGACCCGACTAGCGGCGAATTACGCATTGCCTTTCCCGCTGAGATGGAACAAGGCGGCGTGCGGCTGCTTGCGCCAGCCCGCTTGCCCGCGCATGAAACCGCCTGGGCGATGACCGTGCACAAGAGCCAGGGTTCGGAGTTCGACCACGTGGCCTTGGTCTTGCCGGACGAGCCTTCTGAATTGGTGACACGTGAGCTGGTGTACACCGCTGTGACGCGTGCCCGCCAATCAGTCATGCTGTGGGCAGCTGAAAACAGCTTGCGCTCCGCTTCCTTGCGGCGCATTGTCCGGCATTCAGGCTTGGTCTCCAGACTCGTGGGTGCTCCGTGTATGGATACATATAAAGCTTGATCTAGCTCATGCAGTGGATGGTGGTCGCCGTTTAACATCCAACAACCTAAAAAGGTGGTTGCAGCATGCTAATCAGCAAAATCCTTGAAGACATCATCCACAACGCAGCGCTATTGCTGATCTGCGTTTATCTGTTTGACTTGGCCAGATTCAGTTGGCGCAAAGTTCACGGCTCGCACGTTTTGACCGGCTTGTTGCTAGGTATATGTGGCTTGGGTCTGATGATGACACCCCTGGATATGGGAGAGGGGATTGTCTACGACACCCGCTCCGTCTTCATTGGTCTGGTCGGCCTCTTCTTCAGCCCACTTGAGCTGTTGATCGCGGGCTTGATGATGGTTGCCTATCGCCTTCACCTAGGCGGCCTTGGCATGTTGACTGGCAGCTTGGTGATCGTTGCATGTGGCCTGTTCGGTTTGCTGACCAAGCGTGCATGGGAGCATCGTCTCGCTCAGCTCCGCTGGCATCAGCTACTGTTCTTCGGGCTGGTCTGTTCCATCATCATGCTGCTGCTGCAGTTCACGCTGCCTGAGGGCCGTGCAAGCTACATCATTCCCATCATCATCACACCGGTACTACTGGTCTTTCCAGTGGCAGGTACGTTAGTCGGTGTCCTGATTGTGAATCGTCTGAAGCAAAATTTGGCACAGAAAACACAAGAGGACACGCTCAGTCATTTGGATGCCCTGTATCGCAACGTGCCGATTCCCATTTGTAAGGAAGACTTCTCGCTTGTCCGTCAAGCACTGAAAAAAATTGAGGATGAGGGACACAAGGATTTTGTGGCGTATTTCCAAGCCTATCCAGATGAGTCATGGCGACTTGCCAGTTTGGTAAGGATTTGTGATGTCAATGACGAGGCTTTGGAGCAGGTTGGTGCAAGGTCGATGAGTGAGGTGACATTCTCACCTGACCGTGTGTTCAACCAACAGTCAGCCGAGAATTTTGTTAAGCAATTGATTGAGATGTGGCATGGCGTTTCCCGTACACGCATTCTCAGCAGCATGCATACCCTGCAAGGTGATACGCGGTATGTGGAAGTTTGTCGCTTTGTCATTCCGGGGCATGAAGCAACCTGGGATCGAGTCATCACAACCACATTAGATCTGACGGAGAATCTGAAGGCACAAGCGAAACTGCTGCAAAGCCATAGCCTGCTTAAGAATCTCACGGACCAAGTACCGGGAATGCTTTATCAGTTCAGGCGCTATCCAGATGGCCACATGTCGGTGCCATTTGTGACGCTTGCCATCGAGCATTTATTCGGTCTGTCCCCCGAAATGGTGGCTGAGGATGCAACACAGGTTTTTGAACGCATTCTTCCTGAAGATCGTTTGGAGGTTGAACGAACGATTGAGGAGTCAGCACGTACTTTTTCAACTTGGCAGTGTCAGTTCCGTGTGACGCGAGCGGATGGTCAGGTACGTTGGTTATCTGGCATTGCTCAGCCTCGCCAGCTTGAAGATGGCAGCATCCTTTGGCATGGCTATGTGCATGACATCACCGATAGCAAGCGGATTGAAGAGCGGCTGCGCCTGACTTCGCGCGTGTTTGACGCGGCGGGTGAAGGCGTGCTGATTACCGATGCGCAGCAGAATATCATCGCAGTGAATACGGCCTTCAGTCGCGTCACCGGTTATTCAGAGGAGGATGTGCTTGGACAAAAGCCGTCGATTCTCAGCTCTGGTCGCCACGATGAGAGTTTTTATCGCAGCATGTGGGTAACACTGGCCGCGACAGGGACCTGGGCGGGTGATATCTGGAATCGGCGAAAGAGTGGCGAGATCTATCCGGAATGGCTGACCATGAGTGTGGTTAAGAACGATCAAGACCATGTTCAATATTACGTAGCCGTATTCTCTGACTTGAGCGAAATTCGGCGTGCCCAGAATCTGGCTGAGCGCATGGCCATGGAAGATGTCCTGACCGGACTTGCGAATCGCTCCGCTTTTGTGCTGCGTATGGATCGTTTCCTTGGTGAGCTACGTGCGGCTAAGCGTCATTCTGTGATGGTCTTATTCGATCTTGATCGTTTCAAGGAAATCAATCAGAGCGAAGGTTTGGACCGTGGTGATGCGGTTTTGAAAGCTGTTGCCGACACCCTGCAGCAGCGCTTTGGTGGTGAGCATCTAGTAGCGCGTGTAGGTGCAGATGAGTTTGCCGTACTTGTTTATCGCCAACTCGCAACGCATGAGGAGGCCGGGCGCATGGCGCTCGACATTTTTGAGCAAGCGAGAAGCGGCATCTTGTCTGGCATGCCACCGGTGGGCAGTATTGGGCAGGTAGAAATCAGTGCGGGCATTGTGCTTCTGCCGGGTGAAGACGATCAGCAGACGGCGGATATATTGCAAGCGGCCGATTGGGCAGCCAGTCAGGCCAAGAGTCAGGGGGGCGGCAAGGCCGTATTCTTTGCCTCGGTTATGGGGCAGGAGATTCGTGAGCGCTATCGGCTTGAACAGGAGTTGCGTCAAGCGGCAGAGCGCCACGAGCTGCGCCTGTTCCTGCAACCGCAGGTGAATGCCGAGGGTAAGCAGGTGAGTGCTGAAGCGTTAATTCGCTGGCAACACCCACAGCGCGGCCTGATGCCACCCGGTATGTTTATTACCTTGGCCGAAGAGGCCGGTTTCATTTCAGTGCTTGAGCATTGGATGTTCCGCGAAATCTGCCAGCTACTGGTTCGCCTTGAAGCAGATGGACGTGGCATCAAGGTGTCACTGAACATCAGTGCACATCATTTTGAGCGTGAGGATTTTGTCGATGAGGTGCGTCGCCAGATCGCGCAAAGTGGCGTCAATCCATCTTTGCTTGTATTTGAAATCACCGAGAGCGTGGTCATTGAAAACATTGGTGACGTGACTGAGAAGATGCTGAATCTTGGCATGCTTGGTATTCAGTTTTCGCTGGATGATTTTGGGACGGGTTACTCCAGCCTGTCTTATCTCAAGCGACTGCCGATTCACGAGCTTAAGATTGATCGCAGCTTCATTACTGACGCTCCGCATGACATGAATGATGCAGCACTGGTGGAAACCATTCTTGGTGTGGCACGCACACTACGTCTGCGTGTGGTCGCTGAAGGTGTGGAAACGCAGGCGCAGGCCGACTTCCTGAATGCGCATGGCAATGTGATTCACCAAGGCTATCTGTATGACAAGCCCTTGCCAGTGGCACAATGGCTGGAAAAATACTTTCCCTAAACCATGAAAAGTTTCTTCGACGCCCAGCTTTCCTTCACTGAAATTTCAGCCCTGATCTGGTTTTTGATCTGCTGGGGTGGCTATAACTGGTATGCCAGTCATGGTGAGCATGCGCGTCGTTCATTGGTTGGCGTATCGCATACCTATCGGCTGCAGTGGGCACGGCAGCTTCTCAAGCGCGATGTCCGTATGGTTGATTCCTCACTGGTCGGCAACCTGATGAACAGCGTGTCCTTTTACGCCAACACGACAATCTATGTGATTGCCGGTTTGATGGCCTTATGGGGCACACTGGATCAGACCATGGGCTTTGTAGCCGATCTGCCTTTTGCTAAGCAGAGTGGCAAAGATCTGTGGGAGCTGCGGCTGATCCTGTTAATTTTTGTCTTCGTCTTTGCCTACTTCAAATTCACCTGGGCACTGCGCGAGTTCAATCTTCTCTCCATCATGATTGGCGGTGCACCTGATGCCAAATTTGTAATGGCCGCAGAGGATGGTTGTGAAAGCTATGCAAATCGCATGGCGGCGGTTAACTCATTGGCCGGCGAAGAATTCAATCGTGGTGTCAGGTCTTACTACTTTGGTCTGGCGGCGCTGGCCTGGTTTATCCAGCCATGGCTCTTCATTGGTGCAACGACTTTGGTCGTTGTGGTGCTCTACCGTCGTGACTTCTCATCGTCACTGCTAAAAATTGTCCAGCCAGACTGATGGGACAAGCCTTAGCGCATGCACCAAGGCCATGCACCAAGCCGGTTCTCGCGCCCCTTATCGGGGCTTTTTGGTAGAACATACTTTTAATTTATTGAATCCAATGAATTAGTTTGCGGGCACGTTTCGTGCTGAGATTCATAGTGAATGGGCTACAAGCCTATTCGATGTCACGCAGTAGCTTCACCTGACAAGCCCATCCGGGCGCCTTGTTTCGACTTCTGCCCTCTCGTCGGGACAGGTCAAGCGGGTTGGCCGGTGTTTTCTTGAAAGTGACCGTTTATGAAACCTGCCTACGACGAGATGTATGGTGCTGACAAGGATGTCCGCCCACACTATGAGAGCCTAGCCCGCTGGCTCAAGGAGACGCCACCCGACGTGGTGGCACGCAAGCGCGAGGAAGCCGATCTGGCTTTTCACCGTGTCGGTATCACCTTCACTGTGTATGGTGAAGATGCTGGCGAAGAGCGCCTGATCCCTTTTGATTTGTTGCCGCGCATTATTCCTGCCCATGAGTGGAAAATCATGGAGTCGGGGTTGCGTCAGCGTGTGAAAGCACTGAACGCTTTCCTTCATGACGTTTATCACGATCAGAATATTCTGAAGGCGGGCCGTATTCCTTCCGCGCAGGTGTTGCAGAACCCCTTGTTCCGCAAGGAAATGGTGGGTGTTGATCTGCCCGGTCAGATTTATGTTCACGTCGCCGGGATTGATTTGGTGCGGGCTGGCGAGGGCGAGTATTACGTGCTGGAGGACAATTTGCGCACCCCGTCGGGCGTGTCCTACATGCTTGAAGACCGCAAGATGATGATGCGCTTGCTGCCAGAGCTGTTCTCGCGTCAGCCGATAGCACCCGTTGAGCACTATCCCGATCTCCTGCTGGAAAACTTGCGCGCAGTTGCCGCCAAGGGCGTCATTGAGCCGACGGTGGTGGTGCTCACGCCGGGGCAATTCAACAGTGCTTATTTTGAGCATGCCTTCCTCGCGCAACAGATGGGCGTGGAGTTGGTCGAGGGGCCGGATCTATTTGTGAAAGACGATGTGGTCTATATGCGTACCACGCATGGCCCACAGCGCGTGGATGTGATTTACCGCCGTCTCGACGATGACTTCCTTGATCCAGAGGCCTTCCGCAAGGATTCAGTCTTGGGCGTCCCCGGCTTGTTTAGCGCTTACTGCAAAGGCAATGTGACCTTAGCGAATGCCGTCGGTACAGGCATTGCGGATGACAAGTCCATGTATGTGCATGTGCCGGAGATGATCCGTTTCTATCTTGGCGAAGAACCTATCCTCTCCAATGTGCCGACCTGGGAGCTGTCGAAGCCCGACGATCTCAAGTACGTGCTCGATCATCTTGCAGAACTGGTGGTCAAGGAGGTGGCCGGTTCCGGTGGCTACGGCATGCTGGTTGGCCCAACGTCGACCGAGGATGAGCGCCGCATTTTCCGCGACAAGATTCTCGCGCATCCCTCCAACTACATCGCCCAACCAACCTTGGCGTTGTCGACGTGCCCGACCTTTGTGGCGCAGGGGATTGCACCGCGCCATATTGATCTGCGCCCCTTCATCTTGTGTGGTGAGGAAATCACCACGGTGCCTGGTGGTTTGACGCGGGTAGCCTTGAAAGAGGGCTCTTTGGTGGTGAATTCGTCCCAAGGTGGCGGCACCAAGGACACCTGGGTTCTGGAGTATTAAGCATGCTTTCAAGTACAGCTGACCACCTCTTTTGGATGGCGCGCAGTATCGAGCGCGCCGAGAACACTGCCCGCATGCTCGACATCACCTACAAGATGTCGTTGCTCAAGCACGCCACACTTGAGCCGTTTCAGGAGTGGAGCGCGATGCTCTCCATCAGTGGCTTGCATTACGAGTTCACGGAAAAGTACAAGGACATCAATGCGGCGAATGTGATTCGCTTCATGGCTTTGGATGAAGACAACCCCGCCAGCATCTATTCCAGCCTCAAGGCGGCGCGTGACAATGCGCGTGCGGTGCGTGGCTCGATTACGTCGGAGATGTGGGAAACCCTGAATGCAACCTGGATAGAGATGAAGGCTATCGCTGATCGTGGTATTCCGTCAGATGGCGTGTCCAGTTTCTTCGAATGGGTCAAGGAGCGGTCGCATCTCTCACGCGGGATTACCTACGGCACCATGCTGCGCGACGATGGCTTCCGTTTCATTCGTCTCGGCACCTTCCTAGAGCGCGCGGAAAACACCATGCGCATTCTGGATGTGAAATACCACATTCTCCTGCCCAGCCTGCAGGATGTGGGCGGGGCAGCTGACTACTATCAGTGGAGTGCGCTGCTACGCTCAGTGTCGGCCTTCGAGACATATCGCAAGGTGTATCGCGATGTGATTACCCCACGTCGGGTCGCTCAGCTCATGATCCTGCGTGCAGACATGCCACGCTCGCTGCATGCCTGTGTGGAAGAGCTTGATACGCAGATTCGTGTGCTGGATGGGCCTCGTTCCGAGGAGTTACAGCGCTTGTCCGGTCGTTTGTACGCCGAGCTGAAGTTTGGCCGCATCGAGGAAATCATGGCCGAAGGTCTGCATGAATACCTGACCCGCTGCCTGCTGCGCCTGCGTACTCTGGGCGAATGTATCAGTACCACCTACTTCTGGGCTGAGGCTGAGAAGTGAAGGCGACAGTCTTGCCCGCACCCGGCAAGTGCGGGCTGATTGTCCTTGTCTGGAATCGGCGCTTCCGCTAAGGTAGGCGCTTCCACACTTTGAGAATGCTGCAATGACCTACTGTGCTGCCACGATGTTGGATGCCGGCATCGTGTTTGCCTCTGACTCCCGCACCAATGCTGGGATCGATAATGTTTCTACGTTCAAGAAGATGCGTGTCTTCGAGGCGCCGGGCAACCGCGTCATCGTGACCCTGTGTTCCGGCAATTTGGCCGTCACGCAAGCCACGTTGAACCATCTGGATCAAGTGATCCGTCGCAATGACGGCACGCCCAATCTGATGAATGCCAACACCATGTTTGATATCGCCTATTTGGTGGGCGACGCCCTGCGCGAGGTGCGTCAGCATGATGCCCCTTACCTGACGCAGAACAATGTCGATAGCAGCGCCAATTTTATTGTGGGTGGTCAAATCGCAGGGGAGCAACCGCGCTTGTTCATGGTGTATTCCGAAGGTAACTTCATCGAGGCCATGACTGAGACACCGTATTTCCAAATTGGCGAGGTCAAGTATGGCAAGCCGATTCTGGATCGCGTCATCAAGGCCAATACCAATATGGATGACGCCACCAAGTGCGTGCTGGTGTCATTTGATTCGACCATGCGTTCGAATCTGTCTGTGGGTATGCCGATTGATTTGCTTTGCTACGAACGTGACAGCCTACGCGTGACGAAGACGCGGCGCTTTGATGAGCGTGACGACTACATGCGCGGCTTGCGTGAAACTTGGAGTGACGGTCTACGCAAAGCTTTTGCACAGCTACCTAATTTCGATTGGCAGTAAGCGCAGGGATAGATCTATCAGCGACAGGTAAGCAGGGTTTTTCTAGCAGTCTGTATCGCAGTCGCCTTTGTTATGAATAAGCAGGTGTCTGAACGCCGGATTTTTCAACGCACACGCCTCAAGCCTCAGCACACACAATGACCATCCGCGTTGCACTGAATCACCGCACTTCGTATCGATTTGATCGCCCGGTACGGTTGTGGCCACACGAAATCCGTTTGCGTCCGGCGGCACATGCGCGCACCCCGGTCAGTGGCTATTCGCTGACCATCAGCCCGGCCAACCACTTCATCAATTGGCAGCAGGATGTATATGGCAATTGGGTGGCTCGTCTGGTGTTTCCGGAGCCATCTGATCACATTGATGTGACGGTCGATTTGGTTGCCGACATGACGGTGATCAACCCCTTCGACTTTTTCGTCGAGGAGTATGCCGAGCATTTCCCATTCGCCTATCCGCCGCTATTACTGCGCGAACTGACCCCGTATCTGGAGTGCGACACGCCGGGGCCGCTATTTGCCGCTTGGCTGGACAAGGTCAAGGCTGCCGTCCTCCGTCCGGAATTGCGTATCGTCGATTTTCTGGTCGGCGTGAATGCACAGGTCCAGCAGGATGTGAGCTACATCGTGCGCATGGAGCCGGGTATTCAAACACTCGAGCAGACGCTTGAGCTGACGCGTGGTTCTTGCCGTGATTCGGCTTGGTTGCTGGTGCAGGCCTTCCGTCATTTGGGCCTCGCGGCACGGTTTGCGTCTGGCTACTTGTTGCAGCTAGTGGCCGACGTCAAGGTCCTCGATGGCCCGTCAGGCCCCGAAACCGACTTTACGGATCTGCATGCGTGGTGTGAGGTGTATGTGCCGGGTGCTGGGTGGATTGGCCTCGACCCCACATCCGGTCTTTTCGCCGGCGAAGGACATATTCCGCTGGCCTGTACCGCCATGCCGTCGTCGGCAGCGCCAGTGATTGGTGCGACCGGGGTATGTGAAGCGCACATGGATTTCTCCATGAACCTCACGCGTATTCATGAGGACCCACGTGTCACAAAGCCGTACACCGACGCGCAATGGAGCGCCATCGTCAATCTTGGCCATACCGTTGATGCCGAGTTGAAGAAACACGATGTGCGTCTCACCCAAGGCGGTGAACCAACCTTTGTGTCGATTGATGACATGGAAGGGCCGGAGTGGAATTACACCGCCTTGTCCGATACCAAGCGGGAGCTTGCGGGAAGTTTGATCAAACGGCTGCAGAGTTGTTTTGCGCCGGGCGCATTGCTGCATTTTGGCCAAGGGAAATGGTATCCGGGTGAGCCGTTGCCACGTTGGGCACTTGGCTGTTACTGGCGTGAGGACGGTGTGCCTTTGTGGCGCAACACGGCCTTGCTTGATCAGGGCGACCTGACGGACGTCCGCAAGCCTGCGGATGCTGGCCAATTTCTCAATACGCTGGCGAGCCATCTAGGGATCTCTTCCCGCTATGTTCTGCCTGCCTATGAAGACCCACTCAAGGCAGTGGAAGAAGAAGCCCGTTGGCCGGAGAATTTCGACCCACTCAGCGCTGGTCTGACCCGTCATGATGAGCGTCGGCGTATCGCCGAGGTCATGGCCCGCGGCTTAGGCGAGGCAGTGGGTTACATCCTGCCGCTGAAGCCACATGAGCGTGCGCAGGTAAAGAAGGGCAAGACGCAGGTGCCGGGGCCTTTGCCCGGTTGGCGCTCCAGTATTTGGCCATTGCGTCGAAAGCATGTGTTTTTGCTCGGCGGTGACTCACCGATGGGCTTGCGTTTACCTTTGGCGTCATTGCCTTGGGTCGCACCCGAAGATGCCGAGATTGAATATCCGCGCGATCCGTTTGCTGCACAGGGCGAGCTGCCTGCATCTGATGCCAAGCGCAAGAAAGCAAAGGGTAGCGAGCCCGAACTCGAACCGACCTACGACCCACGCGAGATCATTCACACCGCGTTGTGTTGCGAGGTTCGCGGCGAGGCAGGCAAGGGCGTGCTGCATGTGTTCATGCCGCCGCTGGTGTTGCTTGAGGACTATCTGGAGTTGCTGGCTGCGGTTGAGGCCAGCGCGGCTGAACTCGCTATGCCGGTACGTATTGAGGGCTATCCGCCACCGAACGATCCGCGTCTGCGCGACTTCAAGGTCACCCCTGATCCGGGCGTGATCGAAGTCAACATCATGCCAGCGCGTACTTGGCCGGAGCTGGTGCATAACGTTGAGACGCTGTACGAGGAGGCGCGCTTGTCGCGACTCGGTACCGACAAGTTCATGCTGGATGGTCGTCATACCGGCACTGGCGGCGGCAATCACGTCACATTGGGTGGTGCCACACCAGCAGATTCTCCAATGTTGCGCCGGCCAGATGTGCTGATGAGCCTGATCACTTATTGGCAGAATCATCCCTCGCTGTCCTATCTGTTCTCGGGCATGTTCATTGGCCCGACCAGTCAGGCGCCGCGCGTCGATGAGGCACGCCATGAAAGTTTGTATGAGCTGGAGATTGCCTTCCAGCAGATGCGCGAACGGCTGAAGCCGGGTAGCGAGTCGCTGCAACCTTGGCTGGTAGATCGCCTGCTGCGCAACCTGTTGGTCGATCTGTCTGGCAACACGCACCGCGCTGAGTTCTGTATCGATAAGCTGTATTCCCCCGATAGCACGACCGGCCGATTGGGCTTGGTCGAGTTTCGAGCGTTTGAAATGCCGCCGCATGCGCGCATGAGCTTGCTGCAGATGCTGCTACTACGTGCACTGGTTGCGCGCTTCTGGCAGCAGCCTTATCAGGGCCGTCTGATCCGCTGGGGTACAGAGCTCCATGACCGTTTCATGCTGCCGCAGTTTGTGGCAGCGGATCTGCGCGATGTCATCAGCGATCTACAGCATGCCGGTTACGCCTTCGAGCACGAATGGTTTGCCCCGTTTGTCGAGTTCCGTTTTCCGCGCTACGGCACTGTGGTGTATCACGGCATCGAGATCGAGTTGCGTCAGGCCATCGAGCCCTGGCATGTGCTCGGCGAGGAAGTCACCGCAGGCGCGACTGCCCGCTATGTTGATTCCTCCGTCGAGCGGATGCAGGTGCGGGTGCGTGGCATGAATGATAAGCGCCACATCCTGACGTGTAACGGTCGCCCCTTGCCGCTGACACCCACTGGTGTGCGTGGCGAGTTTGTCGCCGGTGTGCGTTATCGCGCATGGGCGCCGCCGTCGGCACTGCATCCAACCATCGGTGTACATAGCCCGCTCGTGTTTGATCTGGTTGATAGCTGGAGTGGCCGTGCCATTGGCGGCTGTACCTACCATGTCTCACATCCGGGAGGACGTAGCTACGATACCTTCCCAATCAATGCGAATGAAGCCGAGTCACGCCGTCTCGCGCGTTTCTGGGGGCACGGTCACACGCCGGGCCCGCTGCATGTGCGTCGCGAAGGCCTTAACCCCGACTATCCGCTGACGTTGGACTTGCGTCGTGCAGCAGAAGCGTGGGTGGAGGGCGAGCAGGACATGGCAACGCATCATGTTGAGCAACAGGAACAACAGCAGCAGCAATAGATGCAGCGGCGTAAGACTGAGTGCCCGCCACTGGGTGCGCTTGTGCTTGTCAGTTTTGTTGCAAAGCCAAGACATTTAATCCGCTTGTAATACAAGCCTGTTTTACTCGTGAGCATATGCCGGGGCTTCCCAGCTTTGCGGAGGTGCATCGCTCATGAGTATCAAACATCGAATTCTTCTCCTGCTCTGTCTTTGCTTGTTCGCCATGATTTCCATTGGCGGCTTTGCTCAGTATCAGGCACGCTCAATTGCCCAAGATGTTGAGGTGCTGACTACACGCTCGGTCCCCGGCGCATTGGCAGCTTCCGACTTGAACGCCGAGCTCAAGGCATTTCAATTGCAGCTGCTCTCTGTCGTCTATGCGCCGGACGATGCACTCTTCCTACAAATCAAGGAAACCTTACCAGCGCGCATGGCTGAGCTGAAGTTGCGGCTCGGCGAGCAGATGGCGTACAGCAGCAACGAGACTGAAGCTGCTGTAACCAAACAAGCTGGAGATGCGTTTGAGACGTATCAGGCAGCCGTGCAAAGCATCATTGCGCTGAATGGTAGTCAGCGTGGATTGGCCGATCCCATTTTGTTCGGCAATGTCGAACCTGCATTGAAAGAGATCGAGCAGGTGCTGCAAGCGCTACGTGTTGAGAAACAACGTAGTAAAGATGCATCGATCGCCGAGCTCAATGCACGATTCACAAGCTCTAGTTACGTTCTTGCAGGTGTAACTCTTGTAATTGTGTTGCTTATGACGATGGCCGGGACTGTGTTGTATCGCCGAGTGACGGGGCCTTTGCAGGAAATGAGTACAACAATGGAGCAGATTGCTGCCTCACTTGACCTGACCCGGCGGGTTCCTTTGACCCATCATGACGAGGTTGGCCGTGCAATTTCCGCATTCAATATGTTGGTTGAAAGTCTTCACCAAGCTTTGTCTGAAATGCACCGTATCATCAATGAGAACGAGCATGCGGCTGTAGAGATGCATAAAGCCTCGATAGTATTGTCTACGATCGCAGCTTCAGGCTCTGCATCTACGCAGCAGATTCAGTTTTCGGTGAAGCGTATTAGTGATCAGATAGAGGAGATCTCCGCAACTACTACCTCGGCTGCTCAGGCAACTCGTGTGTCTGGTGAGGTGGCAACAATCAATGCCGAGGGCATCCAGAGCGGGGTTGACCAGATGGGAGAGTTGAGCAGCAAGGTCAATACGACGGCGCAGAATGTATATGCATTGTCTGAAGTGGGGACAACCGTAGCTGCAATTGTCAGTGAAATTTACGACATTGCTGGGCAGACCAATTTGTTGGCACTCAATGCAGCTATTGAGGCTGCGCGTGCGGGTGAAAGTGGTCGGGGGTTTGCCGTTGTTGCTGATGAGGTGCGCAAGCTCGCCGCAAGAACAACCAGTGCAACCAGCCTGATCGAGTCAAAGCTTGAGGAAGTGAGGGTGCTCTCAGATACATCGAATGCCTTGATGAACGATGTGGTCATTGGTGTGCAAAATGCCTCTCAAAGCGTGGCACGAGCAGGAGCAAGCATGGGTGAGATTGAGGGTTCCGCACAGGCCGTGCTGGAGATGGTGGATGGGATTCAAGGCATGGTTGAATCGGGCCAGTCATCCAGTCAGGAGATCGTCGCCCAGGTGCTGGAAATCAATGAACAGATGGCAAGCGCCAATCAATCAGCACAGATCAGTGAGCATGCTGCTTCACAGGTACGCGCCATTTCAGAAAGCATGGCGCAGATTGTCGGTCGCTTTCGGGTTGAGGAAACCAGGGCCTGAGATACCTGATTTGTCAGTACGCCTTACTTTTTTTCATGTGCGGCGAGAAATGGCAGCATGCGTACCAGCGTATTGTCGCCGACGACATAGTGATGAATGAGGGCTGCTACTGTGTGTAGGCCGATGAGCACATAGCCTAAGCCGGCAATCGCATCGTGAATTTCTTCAAGTGCGGCGGCTAGCTCGAAATTTTGCGTAATCAGGATGGGTAGCTCAACGCCGAAATAGGCAACGCCGTGCCCATGTGCATTCACAAGAAGCCAACCCATGATTGGTAATGCGAACATCCAGACATAGAGCGCGATGTGCATAGTTTTCGCCAAGCGCTTCTGCCATCGCATGAATGACGATTCAATGGCTGGCTTTGCAGCGTAAAGGTGGCTGACCATGAGACCGAACGGCAAACGCACTACCAACAACCACAGCACGCTGATACCCGTGACGTAGTGCCAAAGTCGCATATCGGCTCGCAGCACCGAACCACGCGGGAAAATGTCCTCAAGCTCGATGCTTGCATAGGCAAGGATGATGACAAGCAGCATGAGCCAGTGCAAAAAGATCAGCGGCGTTGTGTAGCGATGATTGTGGTGGTCAGACATGATCATGTTCTCCGTACAGAGTTAACACGATGAACCTGTCCACCGCGATGTTTCGTGAAAGTGCGTTACTTTTTCTCCGGTCCATCCAACATGACATGCACATAACCGAAGGCGCCAATTGACACCTTGCGGTCATCGGAGACGGTGTAGGAAGCGACGCCCAGTGAGTGATAGTCGACGACCAACGAAGCAAGCGTACCCAACCCCAAGGCTCCAGCAATCGGGCTGCGTTCGGCGATGGCAGAGCTGATCGCATTGCGATGCTTCTCCCCGGAGGGGTTCAAGGCTAGGGCTAGGATCACAATGACAAGCGCTGAAATGATTTTCGACAGAACAGTTTTTGGCATGATGCCTCCTGTAGTGGGTGCCTGATTCTAGTGTGCGGTAGTGAAGACCCGCACGCTAATTTGTAACGAGCTGTATGTGCTGTCTGCCAGCAATGCTGGACTTGGGGTTAGCGGGGCGTTTGTCCGTAGAACGTCACGAGCTCAGAGTGCACCACTGGGTAGTGCTGTATGAGAAGGGCTGGCGTCTCGAAAAAGACTTCGCTCACGACGGCAAAGAATTCGGCGGGGTCCGTTGCGGCATAGGGATCAATACAGGTTTCTTCAGCCGCATCAACGCGTTGGCAGAAATCGGCGTAAGCGGTTTCGAAGGTGTTTATCCATTGCGCACGTGCTGCTGCAGGCATGGATGGCAGACCATTGGCGCCGCCATTCGTCATGTCTAGCTTGTGTGCGAACTCATGGATTACGACATTCACGCCATCATGGCCGCTCTTGATGCTGTCATCGAACCACGATATCAGGACGGGGCCGTGATCCCATGCTTCTCCCATGACGTGGTCGTCATATTCATGCACCACCCCGGCGTCGTCGATCTCCTGTCTGGGGATGATGAAGTCACCGGGATAGATGATGATCTCGACCCAGTCAGCATATTCACGCAGGTCCCGGTGCAGGATCAGGAGGCAGGCTTGCAATGCGATGTCCAGCTGCATTTCGAGGCTAACTTCCAGCCCCTGCGCGCCTTGCCATGCCTTGCTCTGGATAAAGTGTAGGGACAGTTCACGCAACCGCATCCGCTCATTGGCAGACAGGTGGTTTAGAAAGGGCAGCCGTACCTCTGCCGCCATCCATTGATCGGAACTAACGAGCGTCCCCGCTGTCTGTTGAGTACAGCCCGTCAGGTGTTCCCACAGGCTTTTCAGTCGCTTCAGCATGGCGTCATTATGCCGCCGGTGACAGGGTGTGGCATGGGATAATGTGAACATGGTTGCTGTTACTCAAGATACTTCAGAAGATACGCTGGTTACCCTGACGATGGGATTGGAGCCGTCTGCTTGTGCGTCGGTGATGGCTGCATTGGCGTTGTCCCGTGAGTTGTATGCCGGGAAAAAGCTCCCCACGGGTGAAGATGTTCTGGCGCATGCAATTGGCATGACGTCGATTGTGGCGAGCATCGGGGTGGATGTGGATACCCGTACTGCATCGCTTCTGTTTGCATCGGCAGACATGCTGGCTGATCCGCGCGACATGCTCAGCGAGAAGTTTGGTGCGCCAGTGGCTGATCTAGTCATTGGGCTGCATCGACTCAAGGGGCTGCGACTGGCCAGCTTGAACGAAGAGACATCGGCTGCCGAAATGAAGGAGCAAACCGAAGTCCTGCGCAAGATGCTGCTGGCCATGGCCGAGGATGTGCGCGTAGTGATGATGCGCTTGGCCAGCCGCACCCAGACCCTACGGTACCTCACGGAGTTTAAGGACCCGGCGCTCGCTCCTGAGCGCGAAGCGCATGCGCGCGAGGGGCTGGAGTTGTACGCACCCTTGGCGAATCGTCTGGGCGTCTGGCAACTCAAGTGGGAGCTTGAGGATTTATCCTTCCGCTTTCTTGAGCCTGCAACCTATAAGCGCATTGCCAAGATGCTCGATGAGCGTCGGTTGGAGCGCGAGAATTTTATTGAGAATGCCGTCGCTTTGCTCCGCCGTGAGCTTGCCGCCCAAGGTATTCAGGCTGAGGTCTATGGCCGCCCCAAGCATATCTACAGCATCTGGAACAAGATGCGCGGCAAGGATTTGTCCTTCTCCGAGGTCTATGACGTACGTGCGGTGCGCATCATCGTTGATGAGGTCAAGGATTGCTACACAGCGCTGAGTCTGGTGCATCAGCAGTGGCAGCCAATTGCTAAGGAGTTTGACGACTACATCGCCAACCCCAAAGGCAATTTCTATCGATCCCTGCATACCGCAGTGCTCGCGCAGGATGGGCGTGCGCTGGAGGTACAGATTCGCACACATGAAATGCATCAGCATGCCGAGCTCGGCGTTGCCGCGCATTGGCGCTACAAGGAGGCAGGTAGCTCTGCCAAGGCTGAGGGTGAGTACGAGGACAAGATTGCATGGTTGCGTCAACTCTTGTCGTGGCGAGATGAAATCACTGATAGCGCCGAGTGGGTAGCTGAATTCAAGCGTGCCTCGCTCGACGACACCATTTACGTCATGACGCCCCAAGGCAAGGTGATCGATCTTGCTCAAGGTGCAACCCCGGTCGACTTTGCTTATCGCCTGCACACGGATCTGGGGCATCGCTGCCGCGGCGCACGTGTGGATGGGCAGTTGGTTCCGTTGAATACGCCGCTGGCGAACGGTCAGAGTGTCGAGATCATTGCAGCTAAGAGCGGTGCGCCGTCACGGGACTGGTTGTCACCCACACAAGGTTATCTCGCCACGCATCGTGCCCGCCAGAAGGTGCGCCAATGGTTCTCTGCACAAGAGGAGGCCGAGCTGCTGACGCAGGGACGTGCGCTCGTGACGCGCGAGTTGCAGCGTGAAGGCCAGACGCAGATCAATATCGAAGAGCTTGCGCAAAAGCTAGGACTGAAGAGCAGCAATGAGCTTTACATAGAGGCTGCCCGCGGCGAAGTTGGCTCGCGGGCTTTGCATCAGGCCTTACACAGCGACGAGGCCGAGGCGCAGGCGGCGCAACCTGAAATTCAGACCAAGCGTAGCAAGGCGGGTGGTGGCGAAGTCCTGATTCTTGGCGTGGACAAATTACTTACCCAGCTCGGACGTTGCTGCAAGCCGGTTCCGCCGGATGATATTGCGGGCTTTGTCACACGCGGGCGAGGCGTATCGATCCATCGCAAGGAGTGTGCGAATTTCCGCAATATGGTCAAACGCAACCCAGAGCGCCGCATCGAGGCGACTTGGGGCGACGGCCGGGTAGAAGGCGTATATGCCGTTGATCTCAAAGTCGAGGCAAGTGACAGGCAAGGACTGCTGCGTGATATCTCTGAAGTGCTGTCGCGCGAGAAAGTCAATGTCACGGCAGTTTCGACCTTGTCACAACAAGGTGGGGCAAATATGTCCTTTACCGTCGAGTTGCCTGGGCTCGACAAACTCAAGCGCATACTGACGCTGTTACACGAAGTGCCCGGTGTGATATCTGTACGTCGAGGTCAATAATAGAGGAATCCTGAGACACGGCAGCACTCGGGAAGGGGGATGTAATCGGGATGCAGATGTGGGTGTGGCGCCGGATCAGCCGTTTTTTGGATGATTCCCCACTGGTCTTGGCCAGCGGGTTGGCTTTGCTATGCCTGCCTGCCGTGGTGGCCTTGTCCTGGACATTTTCCGAGCGCTGGCAGTCTGAGCGCTTCAATGTGGCTATTGAGCGTGAGTCGCAGCATATTGCGCGTCAGCTCAATGAAGTTGAGGCCGATATCGAGCTGGTTTTCAGCCAAGTCACCAATGTCACCAACTGGCTGGCGCGTGATGAGAATGTCGTTCAGGCGATTCTGAGCCCAGCTGCGGCGCAGAAGACCAATCGTTATCTCAAAGAGTTGGTTAGCACCTTCTCGGTTGATCTGGTCTACGTGATGGATGCCAACGGTATCTCAGTTGCATCCAGCAATGCAGATACCGCAGCCTCAACGGTTGGTATGGATTACAGCGACCGAGAGCATTTTCTAGCGGCCATTCAGGGCTATGCCGGACGTCAGTTTGCAGTGGGGCGTACGACCAAAGTGCCAGGTTTTTTCTTTTCCATGCCTGTGCGCCAAGGCGGAAAAATCATTGGCACGATTGCGGTGAAGCTCAATCAGCAGCATCTTCAGCTGCAGGCGCGTATTCCGAATGGATTGCTTACCGACAGTTACGGTGTGGTAGTCATGGCCGACAATCCAGCGTATGTATTTCGTATGTTGCCAACCTCCACTGTTAGCAATCTGCCCGAGGTTATGCAGCTGAATCGGTATGCACAAAAGCAATTTGATGTCCTTGATTTCCGTCCGGCGAAGATGGCGGGCTATCCAAACATCATGCTGCTCGATGGTCAGCCTGTTTTGATTGGCAGCCGCATTCTGAGTAACGAGAATCTCAACCTTCACATCGTTGCAGACATGGAGGCGCTGCTGGATGCGCAGAAGCAGACGCGCTTTATCTTTATGGTGAGTGTGGCGGGTGGGGCGTTGGTGGTGTGGGGTTTGTGGGCAGCAGTTATTTTCTTCCTGCGCGCACGTGACTATCGGCGGCGTCTTGAAATCTTGAATTCGCAATTATCTAAACTCAACGATGAACTGCACGAGCAGGCAACGCACGACTACCTGACAGGCTGCCTCAATCGCCGTGCCTTTTCTGCCTTGCTGAATAACGAGCTGGAGCGCGTTAAACGCTATGGCGGAGATTTGACGCTAGGCGTGATTGATATTGACTATTTCAAGCGCATCAATGACACACGTGGTCATGCGGTGGGTGATCTTGCGCTGCAATTCCTGACTGAAAATGTGCGGACACAGCTGCGTCGCACCGACGTGATGGCCCGTCTGGGCGGTGAGGAGTTTGCACTGCTTATGCCGAACACGCCCCTCCATGAGGCCGTGCAGGTGATCGACCGGATGCGTGATTCGCTTGCTCAGCGTGAGCTGCCGGGAGAGCTGCCACCGCTACGTATGACGTTTAGTGCAGGCGTCGCTGGTTGGCAACCCGGCATGAATGACCGCACGCTGATGAATGCGGCCGATCATGCCTTGTACGATGCCAAGGCCAGTGGCCGTAACCGTGTGGTGCAGGCCCGTGGCTATTAAAGGTGGTGCCTTTTAGCTGTTGCCTTCAGGCAGCGTATCGTTGCTTTCAGTAATCAAACCGGTCAGATCTGCCAGCAAGATTTCTTGCGCCACGGTGCGGCTGCGGCGTGAGCTGCGCACGTTGTATTCCCCGTTGCTATCCATTTCCCATGCTTGGGCATTGTCGGATAGATAGGTGCGCAAGCCTTCCTTGATGACGCGGCGCTTGAGGCGTGGGTCGAGAATCGGGAAGCACACTTCGATGCGGCGGAAGAAGTTACGCTCCATCCAGTCGGCGCTCGACAGGTAGACCTTTTCTTCACCATCGGCATGGAAGTAGAAAATTCGGTGGTGCTCAAGGAAGCGCCCAACCACGGAACGCACCTTGATGTTTTCCGACATCCCCGGTACGCCTGGCCGCAGTGCACATACCCCGCGCACCAATAGGTCAATCTCAACGCCGGCGCTGCTGGCCTCGTAAAGTGTCTCGATGATTTGACGCTCAAGCAGCGAGTTCATCTTGGCGATGATGCGTCCCTTGCGACCTGCCTTAGCGTTTTCGATTTCTTGACGGATCGCCGCCACCATATTGGCATGCAGCGTGAAGGGCGCCTGCCACAGGTGCTTGAGCTTACGTGCCTTGCCCAAGCCGGTGAGCTGCTTGAACACTTCATTGACGTCATCACTGATTTCGTCATTACAGGTGAGCAGGCCAAAGTCGGTGTAGAAGCGCGTGGTGCGCGGATGGTAATTGCCGGTACCGAGGTGCACATAGCGGCGGAAGCCACTGCGCTTATTGATGACTTCGCGGCGCAGCACCATCAGCATCTTGGCGTGCGTCTTGTAACCGACCACACCATAGACCACATGCGCGCCAACTTCCTCAAGGCGTGCAGCAATGCTCAGATTAGCCTCTTCATCGAAGCGCGCCATCAGTTCGACCACCACTGTCACTTCCTTGCCCTTTTGGGCAGCGCGGAGCAGATGCTCCATCAGCACTGAATCAGTGCCGGTGCGGTAGACCGTCATCTTGATGGCGACGACTTGCGGATCGTCCGCTGCCTGCTCAAGCAGCTGGATCACCGGCGCGAATGACTGGAAGGGGTGGTGCAGCAGAATGTCTTGTTTCTGGATGCTGTCGAAAATATCGAAACGCTTGGTCAGCACCTTGGGCAGTGCTGGTTGGAAGGGGCGATATTGCAGATCAGGACGATCAATCAGATCAGGCACCGACATCAGGCGGACCAGATTGACGATGCCCGGCGCACGGTACAAGTCTTCGGGGCTTAGTCCAAATTGCTGCAGCAGGAAATTGGCCATGATGGCCGAACAGTTATCTGCAACCTCGAGACGTACGGCATCACCAAAGTGACGCTGTGGCAATTCGCCTTGGAGCGCAGTGCGCAGGTTTTTCACTTCTTCGTCATCAACGAACAAGTCCGAATTACGGGTGACGCGGAACTGGTAGCAACCCAGTACATCCATGCCGGTAAACAATTCGCCTACATGCTGATGCAGTACGGATGAAAGGAACACAAACCCGTAATCAACCCCGGTCAGTTCGCGTGGCAGCTGGATCACACGCGGCAGCGCACGCGGCGCTTGCACAATCGCCGCGCCAGAGCTGCGGCCGAAGGCGTCGTTTCCGTCTAGCTCTACAGCAAAGTTGAGACTCTTGTTGAGCACGCGTGGGAAGGGGTGCGAAGGATCCAGCCCGATCGGTGTGAGCAGTGGCATGACTTCATTGAGGAAGTAGGCATGAATCCATTCCTGCTGCTCTGGTGTCCATTGCGCGCGGCGTAGAAATTCAATCCCCTCGGTGGCAAGGGCGGGTAGGATGACATCGTTGAGTAAGGCATATTGCTCGGCAATGATGCTGTGGGCTAACACACCAATACGTCTGAACGCTTCCTGCGGCAACAGTCCGTCATTACCCGGTAGAGCGCTACCAAGTTTGAGTTGCTCCTTGATACCCGCGACACGAACTTCGAAAAATTCGTCCATATTCGAGGACACGATACAGATGAAGCGCAGTCGTTCCAGTAGCGGGACGTTAGGATCGGCCGCCTGTGCCAAGACGCGCCGATTGAAAGCGAGTAATGAAAGCTCCCGGTTGAGGAAGCGTTCAGGTGACGCAGGGCGGGCTTGAGTGACGGGTGAGTTCATAAGGGAACAGTACAGTTGAGGTCGTTTGACCAATTATGTGTCACTTTTGTTGCATTAAGATGACGGTGGTGCTGTGGTTTGATGATGCTTTTCCAGTCCCAGTGCTGTCCGCCAAGGTGTTGCATCGCAGCAGGGCATGCCAGTGGAATGCTAGAATCAATGCACTTTCCGAGTGGGGTTGAGATTGGAACACGAGCTGATTGCGGCAGTTGATTTGGGGTCAAACAGTTTCCGGCTGCAGGTCGGGCAGGTGCGTGGCAACCAGATTTACGAACTCGATGGGATCAAGGAGGCCGTTCGGCTCGGTGCCGGGCTTGGGCCGGATAAGCAGCTGGATGGTGCCTCGCAACTGCGGGCGCTGACCGCGTTGTCGAGGTTTGGTGAGCGTTTGCGCGGCTTTCCACCCGAAGCTGTGCGTGCTGTAGCCACCAACGCGCTACGTGTGGCAAAGAACGGTGCCTCTTTTTTGGTCCAGGCTGAGGCTGCGTTGGGCTTCCCCATTGAAGTGATCGCTGGCCGTGAAGAGGCTCGCCTGATTTATCTGGGTGTGGCGCATTCACTGCCTAATCCACGCAAGCAGCAGCTGATTGTCGATATTGGCGGCGGCTCCACCGAATTCATCATTGGTCGTAATTTCAAGCCACTCAGGCTGGAGTCGCTTTATATGGGCTGTGTTAGCTACAGCCTGCGTTTCTTCCCGAATGGGCACGTGGACAGAAAGGCTTTTCGCGAGGCCGAAATTGCCGCCGGGAACGAGCTGCAAACCATTGTGCAGGCCTACCGCGAGACTGGCTGGCAGACGGCGGTAGGTTCATCCGGCACCGCTCGTGCTATCGCCGATTTGCTTGAGTTGAATGGCCTCTCTGAGCAGGGTATCACCCGCACTGGGCTGGATCGCCTGATCGAAATGCTTGAGAACGTCGGCAATGTGCATCACCTGCGCATTGACGGTTTACGCGCGGATCGCATGCCGGTCTTGTGCGGTGGTCTGGCCATCATGTCGGCGGTTTTCAACGCTTTTGAGCTGGAGCACATGGAGTTTTCCGATGGTGCTTTGCGCCTCGGCGTTCTGTATGACTTGCTTGGTCGTAGCCATCATGATGATCTGCGCGAGGCCACGGTTAAGCACTTCACCCGTCGTTACGACGTTGATCAGGCACAGGCGCAACGTATCGAGGCAACTGCACTCGGCTTGCTGCGTCAGATCATGCCGGCAGCGAACGATCCGGAAAATACAGATGCGCAGTTCCTGTCTTGGGCTGCGCGTTTGCATGAGGTTGGTATATCCGTCGCCCACTCCAGCTATCACAAGCACAGCGCTTACATTCTCGAAAACGCGGATATGCCAGGCTTCTCCAAGCGTGATCAGGCGCGTTTGGCACATTTGGTTCTCGGCCATCGCGGTAAGTTGGAGCGCGTACAGCCTTTAGCGCGTGATCCGGTCGAATGGCTGCTGATTTTCTGTCTGCGTACCGCCGTGGTTCTACACCGTGCGCGCGACAGTCAGCCTTTGCCCCCCCTGACAGCGAATGCCACACCAAAGAGCTATCAGCTGCATGTGCCTGAAGGTTGGTTGCTTGATGTGCCGCTGACTGCGGCAGCGCTAGAGGAGGAAGCGCGCCAGTGGAGTGGCCTTGGCGTGAATTTAAAGATTCGGGAACAGGGATGAAATTCAGCCCACCTTCTGAGCGACGTGCCGGCCTTGCCTGTACCGATCAGAACGGTGGGACAACGGTTACGTTGAGTGGAACGTGGTCGTTGGCAACTGTAGGACAAGAATTGCTCGCCCTGCAGCAGGCGCTAACGCAGCATGCTGCCAAACCGAATGTGAATTGGGATTGCGAAGGTATCGAAGCACTGGACAGCGCCGGGGCCATGTTGCTATGGAACAGTTGGGGGCGTGAACTGCCGGAGCTATTGCTGATTCGCCCTGAGCATTCAAAAGTCTTTGCACGGCTCACCACTGCCGATGCATGTCCAGCTGCACCAACGCCACTGAATCTGCCTTTTGCACGCGTACAAGCCATCGGTAATCGTGTGCTTGAGGCCCACCAGCATTGCATTGACCTGATCACGCTAGTTGGGCAGATGGTCATGAATGTGCTGCACTTGTGCCGTTACCCGGCTGAACTGCCCGCGCGGGAAATTGGCGCCAACGTGTTCAAGGCGGGTGTGAAGGCCATGCCTGTGACGGCGCTGGTGGGCTTTCTGATTGGCATTGTGCTGTCTTACCTTTCCTCGCTGCAGCTGCGTCAGTTTGGTGCCGAGGTTTTCATCATCAATATTTTGGGTCTGGGCATCATCCGCGAACTTGGCCCTTTGTTGGTGGCCGTGCTGGTGGCGGGGCGTTCCGGCTCATCGATGACCGCTCAATTGGGCGTGATGCGTGTGACCGAAGAGATCGATGCACTCATCGCCATGGGTGTACAGCGCTCCTTGCGGCTGGTGTTTCCCAAGGTGGTGGCATTGGCGGCAGTCATGCCCTTGCTTGTGCTGTGGACCACCGCGGCGGCGCTGATCGGCGGCATGATCTCAGCCGAGATACAGCTCGATATTTCCTACGGATTTTTTCTCGAGACGCTCCCCAAGGTAGTGCCAGTGGCGAACCTCTGGATCGCCTTGTGCAAGGGCGTGGTGTTTGGTGCCGCGATTGCCTTGGTTGCTTGTCACTTCGGCCTGCGGGTCCGCCCGAACACTGAGAGTTTGTCGGCCAATACAACCGCATCAGTGGTGACGGCGATTACGGTGGTGATCCTGATTGATGCGGTGTTTGCCATGAGCACGCGGGGGATCGGGGTATGAGTCAATACAACCCTCCCAACCTCCCTTCCGAGAAGGGAGGCGACCTCGGTTCGGCCGCTGAGGCGGCTTCCACAGCAAGTGTGAACAACCCTCCCAATCTCCCTTTCCAGAAGGGGGGCAACCACGGTTCAGCCGCTAAAGCGGCTTCCCCAGTGCTAGGCAGTGTTGAGCCCATCCCGGCTTGTCCGCCGGTGATCTCGGCCCGTGGCTTGTCTACCCGCTTCGGCAAGGTCTGGGTGCACCGCAATCTGAATCTGGAAATTCAGGCAGGCGAGCTGGTGGCATTGGTGGGAGGTTCAGGTAGCGGTAAGACCACCCTGTTGCGCCAAATCATCGGTCTGCTGACGCCGACCGAGGGTGAAATCCGCGTCTTTGGCGAGCCGCTTTTTGGCGGTGGTGTGTTGCGTGAACGCTTGCTGCGCCAGCGCTTTGGGGTTCTGTTCCAGCAGGGGGCCCTGTTTTCTGCCTTCAGTGTGTTCGATAACGTCGCCTTTCCGCTGCGCGAACTCAAGCGGCTTGATGAGGCGACGATTCGCGATCTGGTCATGCTCAAATTGTCCATGGTTGAGCTGCTGCCGCGACATGGCGAGCTAATGCCGGCAGAACTCTCCGGTGGCATGGTCAAGCGCGTGGCACTGGCCCGCGCATTGGCGCTGGAGCCCGAGCTGCTGCTGCTCGATGAACCAACTGCCGGGCTGGATCCGGATCGCTCTGATAGTTTTGTACGTCTGATCCGCAGTCTCAGTGCTGAACTGGGACTGACAGTAGTGCTGGTGACGCACGATCTCGACACCCTTGCCGCCTTGTCCACACGCATTGCGGTGCTGGCCGAGCAACGCATACTCGCTTATGGCAGCATGCAAGACATTATGAAAATCGATCACCCCTTTATCCAGAACTTTTTTCATTCCGAACGCAGCATGCGTGCGCTGCAGAATGTAGGCATCTGACCATGGAAAATCGCGCTCACGCACTTGCTGCCGGTCTGTTTGTCCTGATTCTAGGGCTCGCTACGGCTGCCTGTATCTGGTGGTTCCGTCAGGATAGAGATGAGCTCTCTTACTACCTATTGGAAACCAAACAGGGCGTGGGCGGCCTCAACAACGAGGCAGTGGTGCGCTATCGCGGCATTCGCGCAGGTAAGGTCGAGTCAGTAGGGGTGGACCCAAAGGACCCGCGCTTCATCATTGTGCGCATCAGCCTCAAGGATGATTTCAAGCTAACACGTGGCACCACGGCTACCCTGACCATGCAGGGAATTACCGGCCTCACCTATATTTCGCTCGATGATAACGGTCGCGACCCAGCGCTGCTCACGGCACCCGAGGGCGAGTTGCCGCGTATAGCGCTGCGCCCGACTTTGTTTGATGCCATGGCCGACAATGCAGTTCGCATGGTCAATCGGCTGGCCGCCATGAGTGAGCGTCTGGAAGTGGTGTTCAGCGAGAAGAATGCCGCCAATCTAGAGCGCACCATTGACAATGTCTCTACCGCTTCCGACGGGCTGCGTGAGCTGCCGCAGGTCCTCGCCGGTTTGCGTAGTGCGCTGTCGCCCGAGAACATGAAGAAGCTCAATGCGACACTGGTGCATCTTGAGCAGGCTGCAGGCGAAACACCGGCATTGGCGCGTGATGTGCGGCAACTGGTAGCAAACCTGAATCAAGTCAGCGAACGGGTCGAGGTCTTGCTCGGCAGTACCGAATCTGCCCATGCAACACTACCTCGTGCCAACGCGCTGATGAAGGAGCTGACGGATACCACCCGCCAGCTTTCGCGCCTACTGGAAACGTTGGATGACAACCCACAGTCCTTGCTGTTCGGCCGCCCCCAAGTGCGGCCGGGCCCGGGTGAGGCGGGATTCAGTGCTACATCGAGTACGACCAAGCCATGAAAGAGATCGAGATGAAGCTACGTCTTGCACCACTCGCTGCTGTATTGATGCCCCTGCTGCTAGCCGCTTGTGTCGGCGGAGGGTCACCGAAGGCTAATGTGGCTTACTACGACTTGTCCGCTGAGCCTGTTAATGCCAGCGTTTCCACGGGAACAGCGTTGCGAACACTGGATGTGGTCCCCAGCACATGGTTGTCCGGAAATGCCATGTATTACCGTCTGGCCTATGCGGACAGTAACCGCCGCGAAAGTTTTGTGAACAGCCGCTGGAGCGCGCAGCCCGCCGAGTTGATCTCTACCCGTCTGCAACGCAGCCTATTATCGGCATCGCAGGGCAGTGTGCCCTTCTGTCGCCTGCGTGTGGATCTTGATGACCTGTCGCAAGTGTTCGACAGCGAACGTAGTAGCCGGCTGGTCCTAGAGGCGCGTGCCACGTTGTATGGCGTGCAGCAGCGCGTATTGGCACGTCGCACGCTGGCAATCAGCCAGCCTGCCGGTGCAGATGCGCAGAGCGGTGTTGCCGCCAGTGGTGCCTTGACCGCGGAACTTGCCCGCGAATTGCATGTCTGGGTACAGCGTGAGTGTGTTCAGCCGGTCGCTGCTGCCAAGGCGCAATAATGCAATAAGGGGTTTTTGCAAAACGCTGTATCCGATTTGGTTCAGTACAACAGGTTGAGCTTGCAGACGGTGTAAATATCACAGTTGTTGCATCTGATTTATGCAAACGGTATAGTCCCTGCAGCATTGTTTCAGTTCTGTTTCATGCTCGCTTCCCAGCCCACCCAGTGTTAGCCGGAGGAAGTCCATGCACAGTTACACCGCACCGCTGCGTGATATGCGTTTTGTCCTCAAGGAGCTATCCGGGCTTGAGCAGGTTGCTCGTTTGCCGGGTTATGAGGATGCAACGCCCGATATGGTCGATGCCATCCTTGAGGAGGCAGCCCGCTTTGCCGGCGGGGTACTGGCACCGCTGAACGCTAGCGGTGATCGCACCGGCGCCCATTGGGACAAGCAGGGCGTGACCATGCCGCCCGGTTTCCGCGAAGCCTATCAACAGTTCGTCGCCAATGGCTGGACCGGTCTGGCCGCCAATCCCGAGTACGGTGGACAGGGCTTGCCGCTACTGTTGTCAGCGGCAGTTCAGGAAATGTGGAAGTCGGCGAACATGGCATTTTCGCTGTGCCCCATGCTGACCATCGGTGCCGCTGAAACCATTGAGCTGGTGGCCAGCGATGAGCTCAAGGCGCGCTACCTGCCGCTACTCGTAAGTGGCGAGTGGACGGGCACCATGAATTTGACCGAGCCACAGGCCGGCTCCGATCTGGCGGCCATTCGCGCCCGTGCCGAACCGCAGACCGATGGCACGTATCGTCTGTTCGGCCAGAAAATCTTCATCACCTACGGCGAGCACGATCTGGCCGCTAACACCGTACATCTCGTGCTGGCACGCCTGCCGAATGCACCTGCCGGCGTGAAGGGCATCTCCTTATTTCTCGTCCCCAAACGTCTGGTGAATGACGATGGCAGTTTGGGCGCACAAAACGATGTGCTGTGCACATCGATTGAAAACAAGCTGGGCATTCACGCCAGCCCAACCTGCGTAATGCTCTACGGCGAGTCTGGCCGCGGTGCCGAAGGTTATCTGCTGGGTGCGCCGCATCAGGGCCTTGCCACCATGTTCATCATGATGAACGCGGCGCGCTTTGCTGTGGGCCTTGAGGGACTGGCATTATCCGAGCTGGCGTATCAAAAGGCCGTTGCGTATGCCAAGAGCCGCGTACAGGGGCGCGCCATCGAAGGCTCTACAGATTCGGTGCCGATTATTCGCCACCCTGATGTACGTCGTATGTTGATGCTGATGCGTACCCAGACCGAGGCCATGCGTGCCTTGGCCTACACCGTCGCGGCAGCGCAAGATGCAGCGAGTCATGAGGTCGATCCGGCCGAGCGTGACCGCAGTGCGGCTTTTGTGGATTTACTTACGCCGGTGATCAAGGGCTGGTGTACGGAGACGGCCAACGAGCTCGCCAATCTATGCCTGCAAGTCCATGGTGGTGCTGGCTATGTCGAGGAAACCGGGGTGGCGCAGTTGCTCCGCGATGCCCGCATTACCACCATCTACGAAGGCACGACTGGCATTCAGGCCAATGATCTGGTGGGGCGCAAGGTTGCGCGGGATGGCGGCGCGGCGCTGTTAGGCCTCATGCATGTGATGCAGCAGACCTGCGTCACGCTGGAGGAACACGGCAGTGAGGACTTGGCACATATTGCCAAGCCCCTCGGCCGGGCGATTGATGCCTTGGCGCAGGCAGCCGAATACATCGTCAACCATTACGGCACCGATGTGCGCGGTGTCATGGTCGGTTCCGTACCGTTTCTCCGTCTGTTTGGCTTAGTCGCCGGTGGCTGGATGATGGCGCGGGCAGCACATGCAGCGCAACTGAGAATAGATGCAGATCAGCCCTTTGAGGGAGACGTTACGTTTTGCCCGGCTAAGCTGGTGTCCGCGCGCTTCTATGCCGATCATGTGTTATCCACTGCCATGGGCTTGGCGCGTACGGTTGTGAATGGCGGCGCGAGCGCGCTCGAGCTTGATGAGGGGTTCTTTTAGTCCTTATAGTCCTTTCGGTCTTTGCCATTTGAATGCACTCTGTTTGATCCCGAACAGAGTCTTGTTATTCGCTGCGCCTACAATGATCCGAACCCAAAGCGGATCACTCAACCAGGTAGCAGCGACATGACGCAAATTGCACCATCGCCAACGACGCCATCCAGCAAAGAGCTCACAGATTTGCATGCGCTATGGCGCGCCAGCAATTATCTGGCGGCTTCCATGATCTACCTGCAGGACAACCCCCTTCTGCATGAGCCGCTTCAACTTGCCCACATCAAGCAGCGCTTGCTCGGACATTGGGGCTCCAGTCCCGGTTTGTCTTTCTGCTATTTGCACCTTTCGCGCCTGATCAAGCAACATGATCTCAATGCTATTTTCTTGGCTGGGCCGGGGCATGGTGCACCGGGCGTACTCGGACCGATGTGGCTGGAAGGCACCTATGGCGAGGTATATCCGGACAAGTCAGTTGAAAAGGCAGGGCTAGCAGGACTGCGGCATTTTCTGCGCGACTTTTCCTTCCCTGGTGGGATTGGCAGTCATTGCACGCCAGAGATGCCGGGTTCGATGCATGAAGGAGGGGAGCTCGGTTACAGCCTGTCGCATGCCTTTGGTGCGGCATTCGATAACCCGGATCTGATCGTCAGCGTGGTGGTCGGCGACGGCGAGGCTGAGACTGGGCCACTCGCAACCAGCTGGCATGGGAATAAGTTCCTCAACCCGATCCGCGATGGCGCGGTACTGCCCATCCTTCACCTCAACGGTTACAAGATCAACAATCCAACGCTGCTGGCGCGTATCAGCTATGCCGAGCTGGACAGCCTGCTGCGCGGCTATGGCTGGACGCCGCACTTTGTCGAAGGCGATGACCCCATGACTATGCATGCGCTGATGGCCGAGACCATGGCGCAATGCGTGGCAGATATTCAGGCATTGCAGCGTGAGGCGCGGACCAGCGGGGTGGCAACGCGGCCGCATTGGCCCATGATCGTGCTGCGCTCGCCCAAGGGCTGGACCGGGCCGGTAGAAGTGGATGGCCACAAGGTCGAGGGCTTCTGGCGCGCGCATCAGGTGCCGCTTGGGCAGTTGCATGAAAAGCCGGAGCATTTGGTGCAGCTGGAGGCATGGCTGCGTAGCTATGAGCCGGACACCTTGTTTGATGCACACGGTACCTTACGACCTGAGTTGCGTGCGCTGTTGCCGCAAGGGCAACGCCGCATGAGTGCGAACCCGCATGCGAACGGTGGGCTGTTACGTCAAGATCTCAAGCTACCAGTGGTCCAGGACTATGGCGTGCCTATCAAGACGCCGGCCGGTGACAGGGCCGAAAACACCCGCCCGCTCGGGCGCTTTCTCCGCGATGTGATGCAGGCCAACCCGCACACCTTCCGCGTGTTCAGCCCGGATGAGAATAGCTCAAACAAGCTGGACGATCTTTACACCGTGACCGGTAAGACTTGGCTGGCCGATGTGTATCCGGAAGATGCGGATGGCACCCATCTGGCCGCAGACGGTCGCGTCATGGAAATGCTTTCCGAACATACGCTGGAAGGCTGGCTGGAGGGTTATCTACTCACCGGGCGGCACGGGTTTTTATCGACCTATGAAGCTTTTGCCCATGTCATCGACTCGATGTACAACCAGCATGCCAAGTGGCTGGCGATGGCTCGTCAGGTCGAATGGCGGGCACCGATTGCTTCGCTCAACCTGCTGATTACCTCAACTGTCTGGCGGCAGGATCACAACGGCTTCACCCATCAGGATCCGGGTTTTTTGGATGTGGCCGTGAACAAGGACCCTGCTGTCACACGCATCTATCTACCGCCCGATGCGAATTGCCTGCTTGTTACCGCTGATCATTGTTTGCGCTCGCGTCAACACATCAATGTGATTGTGGCCGACAAGCAGAAACACCTGCAGTTTCTCGACATGGCTGCGGCGCAAGCCCACTGTGCCGCAGGCGCTGGGGTGTGGGACTGGGCCAGCAATGATGAGGGTGGCGAGCCAGACGTTGTGATGGCTAGCGCGGGTGATGTGCCAACTCAGGAGTCGCTCGCCGCGGTCGAGCTGTTACGCGGCCACTTCCCCGATCTCAAGATTCGCTTTGTCAATGTGGTGAACCTGTTTGCCATGACGCCGGCCAGCGAACATCCGCAAGGGCTGGATGACGAGACCTTTGACCGCCTCTTTACCCGCAATCGGCCGGTGATCTTCAATTTCCATGGCTATCCTTATCTGATCCATCGGCTGGCATACCGCCGAGCCAATCACGACAACTTGCATGTGCGTGGCTATATGGAAAAAGGCAGTATTGATACGCCGCTGGTGTTGGCGATCCGCAATCGTATCGACCGCTTTGGACTGGCGCTGGATGCAATTCGTCGCGTGCCGAGGCTGGCAGGGCGCAGTCAGCATGCCGTAACTGCGCTGGAAACGCAGCGCCAGCAGTGCATGGACTACGCCTTGCTGCATGGCGTGGATAATCCGGAAATCAGTGATTGGAGCTGGGGTACAAAACCATGAAGATAAAAGTGATGTTGTCGGTGCTGGCGTTAAGCGCATGGTCTGCGGCGCATGCCGGCAACTTGCTGGTTGAAGTTCGCATTGATGGTCAAAGTGCCAGCGATGGGCAGGATGTAGGGCTGGGGGTTCAGAACGGCATTTTCGGGATGCAGGGCACGCGCCGTACGGTGACGCGTCGAGAGAGCAATCAGCAGCGGCTGCTGGTCATGGATGGCGGTACCGCAACCTTGAGTTCGGTGCAGACGCAGCCCTTGCGTTTGCGTCAGGTGATTCGCAATGCCTATGGTCAGATTGTTTCGGACATTGTTGTGTTCCGCAGTCTGGGCGGTGGTATTCGCGTGACCCCGCGTAGCCGTGGCGATTTTGTGGAGATCGAGGTGGGTGCCGAAGAGGCGCGTCCTGTACCGGGTCATCCGACCGCCACTGATGTCTTGCAGCTTTCCACACAGATCAGCGGCCGCATGGGTGAATGGATCATGGTGGGTGATGACCAGCGCAGTGGCAGCGGAGGCAGCAATCGCACCGGTGCTGGTTTGGATGGATCGGGCGGTGGCGTTGGTATTGGCGCGCGCAGTGGCGAGAGTAGCAGCGGTCAGCAGGTGTGGTTACGGGTGATGCCGCAATAGCGCGGGGTATTAGACCGTGGCGATTCCGGCGCGAACCGGGTCTCCCACACTGAAGCTGCCACCCTGCAGCACACGGGCCGTCATGCCACCGTGGCCGCGCATGGCGTTATAGCCACCAGGCCCCAGCACTTCTTCCATGCGCGAGCAGGGTTCGCATGGCCCGGTGATTTCCAGCACAACTTCTGCACCCAACCGCAGATACAGCGGCTGATCCTTGAACAGGGACTTAGCGGCGAGCAGGTTAAGTCCAGAAATCACCAGATTACGTCGCAGCAGGGCAGGGTTGACGCTGGCTTGCTTGAGAAAGGCCGCGACTGCTGGCAGATGCTCGGCCTGGATTAGCGTGACTTGCCGTTTGCTGCCTTCGGGCTTGCTTGGTGTTCGTTCGGCGCTGCGATCCCCCTCTAGGCCGCGCGCAACCAGTGCGGTTGCAACGTCCGCAGAGACCACATCGACACGTCGTTCAGGACGCAGATAAATTGCATCAAGGCGGCCATGATCAGGAAAGTTGGCGCAGAGGGAGCGTAGTGTCGTGGGGTCAGTACTCATGGGGATGACTGGGTTGGATTCAGCAGCCATTATGCCCATGGTTATGGGAATGGTTAGGCCCATGAATTAGACTGCCCACATGATTCTGTCCGTCATCGCATTCGCACTCGGCATCGTATGGCTGCAGTGCCAATCAAGTTTGCTTGCGCCACCAGCGCTATGGCTGGTCGCCATCAGCGCTGGTGGGCTGCTCGGCTTGTACTTTTTGATGCGATCACGTTGGCAGCGTGCCTTTGTGTTGCTACCTGTGGCGGCTTTCATTTTTGGGCTCGGATGGGCAAGTTGGCTGGCCCAAGCCCGTTTGCTGGATCAGCTACCGCCTGAGCTCGAAGGTGAGGATGTGGTGATCACCGGACGGATTGCCAGCATGCCGCAGCAGATTGAGCGGGGCTGGCGCTTCGAGTTTGCGGTGGAGTCGCCGGCGCAGATTCCTCGGCGTATTTCATTGGCTTGGTACAACCAAGGCTTCCGTGATGGTGTTGATCTGCGCGTGCCAGTCCTGCATGCCGGCGAGCGTTGGCAGCTGACAGTCCGGCTTAAGCGGCCGCATGGCAATCTCAATCCCTATGGTTTTGACTACGAGGCCTTTCTGTTTGAGCGGGGCATTCGTGCGACTGGTTATATCCGCCCAAAGGGGGAGCAGCAACGATTGGAAACAGCGGGTTTGGGTATTGAAACATTGCGTGAGCAGGTGCGCAGCCGCTTTAAACAGACGCTGGGTGAGGCGCCATACGCCGGTGTGCTGGTGGCGTTGGCAGTGGGTGATCAGCAGGCTGTGCCACGCAGCCAGTGGGACTTGTTTGCACGTACTGGGATTACCCATCTCGTTTCAATTTCTGGCTTGCACATCACCATGTTGGCTGGGCTGGCCTATGCGCTCGTCAATTTCCTGTGGCGTCGCTCGCGCTGGTTGATGCTGCATTTGCCGGCGCAGAAGGCCGCCGTGATTGGCGGCGTGCTGACGGCCTTTGCTTATGGGCTACTGTCCGGCTTCGCTGTACCAGCGCAGCGCACGCTCTACATGTTGGCGGTAGTGGCCATTGCTTTGTGGACTCGCCGCAACCTCGCATCTCGCCATGTACTGGCGCTGGCCTTGTTTGTGGTGCTGTTTTTCGACCCCTGGGCGGTTTTGGCGCCCGGCTTTTGGTTGTCCTTCGGTGCCGTGGCGATGCTGTTCTATATCGGCGCAGGGCGTTTGCAGGAGGGGCATTGGCTGCAGCGCTGGGGCCGTGCACAATGGGCCATGAGCTTGGGGCTACTGCCTGTGTTGCTCGCGCTATTTCAGCAGTTTTCCTTGGTCTCGCCTATCGCTAATGCCATTGCGATTCCACTGATGAGCTTTGTCATTACGCCATTGGCCTTGCTGGCTACACTGCCCGGCTTGGCTTTTCTGCTGCACCCGGCGCATGCCTTGTTGAGTGGCATGATGGCTTTGATGAGCTGGCTGGCCGCCTTGCCCTACAGTAGCTGGCAGCAGGCGGCCGCACCCTTGCCGCTGATTCTGCTGGCGCTAGGCGGGGCTGTCTGGCTCCTGCTCCCCAAAGGCGTGCCTGCCCGCTGGCTGGGTGTGCTGCCTGTGCTGGTCTTGCTGTCATGGTCGCCACCACGGCCGGCACCGGGCGAGCTTCAGGTGACGACGCTCGATGTGGGGCAGGGTTTGGCCGTGCATGTGCAAACTGCTACGCATGATCTGCTATTTGACACGGGCCCTTCCTACTCTGAGGAATCAGATAGCGGCAATCGCATCATCCTGCCCTACCTGCGTGCGCTGGGTGTCGGCCAGCTTGATATGTTGGTGGTCACCCATGCGGACAACGATCATTCGGGTGGTGCCGAGTCTGTCGTCGACGGAGTTTCCGTGACACAGATGCTGACCTCGGCGCCTTTTGAACATCGGCTGGCGGCATTGCCCGTCGCGCAAGCCCCCTGTGAAGCGGGGCAGACGTGGACCTGGGATGAGGTGCGCTTTGAGCTTTTGCACCCCATGGCAAGCGATTACGCACGCGAAGGCGGCAAGAGTAACGACATGAGCTGCGTGCTGCGTATTGATAGCAGCCACGGCAGCGCACTCCTGACCGCTGACATCGAGGCGCGTTCGGAACGGGCGTTGCTGCAGCGTGTACCAGAGAGACTCAAGGTCGATGTCATGTTGGTACCGCATCACGGCAGCAAGACATCTTCCTTGCCTGAGTTCATCGGGGCTGTTGATCCGCGAGCAGTCATTTTTCCTGTCGGTTATCTCAACCGATTTCGTCATCCTCATCCCAGCGTCTTAGCGCGCTATGACAGTAGGGAGATTCATCGTACCGATCACGACGGTGCGCTACGCCTGAGTTACAGTGGGCAGGGAATACAAATTGCCAGTGCGCGCGAACAGCGCCGACGCTACTGGCATGCAAGTCCATAACTGGAGATTGGCTATGCGGCAGGGCAGTGTGCAATGTGCGCATCCGGGCGGTATGCACCGGATGGCGTTTGTGGAGTGGGGCGATCCCACCAATCCTAATGTGCTGTTGTGCGTACATGGGCTGACGCGTTGCGGGCGCGATTTTGACGATCTGGCGCAGGCACTGGCGACTGACTATCGGGTGGTTTGCCCTGACGTGGCCGGCCGTGGCCAGAGCGAGTGGTTGCCCGATCCTGCACTGTATTCCATCCCGCAATATGCTGCCGATATGATGACCTTGGTTGCTTGGCTGGCACCACAGACCCTGCATTGGGTGGGTACGTCGATGGGCGGGCTGATTGGTATGGGTATTGCCGCCCAGCCTGGCAATCCGATCCGCAAGCTGGTGCTCAACGATGTTGGTCCGGTCATTACGGCAGCCTCCTTGCAACGAATCGGCCAGTATTTGGGCAAGCCGCCGCGTTTTGACAATGAGGCGGCCGCCGAGGCGTATGTGCGTATGGTCAGCCCCGGTTTCGGGCCACTGACGGATGCGCAATGGCAGCACCTGACTACGCATGTGACGCATCGCGCTGCCGACGCTAAGGTTGAATTTCGCTACGATCCATCGATCGCAGCGGCTTATCAGCAGGCCGTGGTGGCAAGTGGTGGGCTGGATATTGAGCTGTGGCCGCTCTACGACATGATTGCATGCCCCACTTTGCTGTTGCGGGGGGCAGAATCCGACTTGCTTACCCGTGTCACAGCTGAGGCCATGACCCAGCGCGGCCCGCGTGCGCAACTGATTGAAATTGCAGGTATCGGACACGCGCCAGCCCTGATGGCAGCTGAGCAAATCGAGCTTGTGCGCCACTTTCTGCTTGATGCAGCAGCGTGAGGGCGAGCGGCTTTCTCTGTTAGAATTCGGCGTGGCGGGTCTCCCCGCATTGTGGGGTGGTCAACCTGGTCAGGTCCGGAAGGAAGCAGCCACAGCCATTTCCTGCAAGTGCCGGGGGTCAGGCTCGCCACCCCAATGTATTTTCCTGCCGAAAGTACATTGGGGTGGCTGGTGGAAACACCCCCTCCCATCCTTCCCCGCCGAGCGGGGGAGGCGATTAGTCAGGTTTCGCACATCAGCCATTCACCGCTAAAATCGCCCTTATGAGCTATCAAGTTTTGGCGCGCAAGTGGCGCCCCAAATCGTTTGCCACGCTGGTGGGGCAGGAACATGTGGTCAAGGCGCTGAGCCACGCGCTGACCGAGCAACGTCTCCATCACGCTTATCTCTTTACTGGCACACGCGGTGTGGGCAAGACCACCATCGCGCGCATCATGGCCAAGGCCTTGAATTGCGAAACCGGCCTGACGGCTACGCCCTGCGGCGTATGTTCCAGCTGTACCGAGATCGACAGTGGCCGCTTTATTGACTACATCGAACTGGATGCTGCTTCCAATCGCGGTGTCGAGGATATGACCCAGCTGCTGGAGCGCGCGACTTATGCGCCGACGCGCGGCCGCTACAAGGTCTATGTGATCGATGAAGTCCATCAGCTCTCCGGTCACGCCTTCAACGCGATGCTGAAGACGCTCGAAGAGCCGCCAGAACACGTCAAATTTATTCTTGCCACGACCGATCCGCAGAAGATTCCGGTCACTGTGCTGTCCCGCTGCCTGCAGTTCAATCTTAAGCAGATGCCGCAGCACCACATCGTCGACCACCTCACGAATGTGCTGACGCAAGAAAACATCACCTTCGAAGCGCCAGCGCTGCGTCAGTTGGCCCGTGCTGCGAATGGCTCGATGCGTGATGCGCTGTCCTTGCTGGATCAGGCCATTGCGCACGGCGCAGGGCAGGTGCTCGAAGCCGGCGTGCGCGATATGCTCGGCACGGTCGGTGACGATTACTTGTATGCCCTGCTCGATGGACTGGCCGCCTTCGACATTCATGCGCTGATCGGCGTGGCTGATCAGATGGCTACACGCAGCCTATCTTTTGAAGCAGCGTTGCAAGAGCTGGCGACGCTATTCCATCGCATCGCGCTGGCGCAGATGGCGCCGGATGCGTTGACCGATCCCGCTGAGCGTGCTCGCTTGGAAAAGTATGCCAGCGCGTTTGATCCGGAGTTTTTGCAGCTCTGCTACCAGATCGCCATTCACGGTCGAGACGATCTGCGCCTTGCTCCGGATGAATATGCAGGATTCACCATGGCGCTGATGCGTCTGGTGGCTTTTCGCCCCGAGTCTGGCGATACCCCGCGTCGTGCTGCACCGCTGAAGGCACCCAATCTCGCCCCAGCTGTTCGTAAGAGCATTGCTGTGCCCGCCGCTGACCCGCTGCGAGCAGAGGCGCCAAAGGTTGAAAAGCCATGGGTTGATGTGCCACCTACCGAACCATCATCGGTTGCTGCAGCACCCGCCATGCCGCGCGTTTCGGCCGTCCCAGTGAATACGCCGCCTCACGACTGGCATGAGATTTCGGCCCGCCTGAACCTCGTCGGGATGGCGCGTCAGTTGGCGCAGTATTGCGAGCTGGTGGTGATTGACGATGCTGCCGTGACGTTGCGCCTGCCGCCTCTGCACAAGCATCTGCTGGGGCCTGCACCGCAGGCCAAGCTGCAAGCAGAGCTGGAGCGACACTTTGGTCGTAGTTTGCGCCTCACAGTGCAACTCGCTGACCCGGCCGGCGAAACGCCGGTTGCACGCAGCAACAACATCAAGCGCGAACGGCAAGAGCGTGCCGTCGCTGCGATTGAAGAAGATCCTTTTGTGCGCCAAGTGGTGGACATCTTTGATGCCACCATCAATGAAGCGTCGATTAAACCCCTAGAATAAGCGGAGTCACGATTATGATGAAGGGCGGCATTGCCGGGCTGATGAAGCAAGCCCAACAGATGCAGGAAAAGATGGCCAAGGCGCAGGAAGAGCTGGCATCCATCGAAGTACAAGGCGAGTCTGGTGCTGGTATGGTCAAAGTCACCATGACCTGCAAGCACGATATGCGTCGGGTCTTCATTGATCCGTCCGTACTCGACGATAAGGATATGTTGGAAGACCTCATCGCAGCGGCCGTCAATGATGCTGTTCGCAAGATCGAAGCAACAACGCAGGCCAAGATGAGTGGCTTTACCGCTGGCATGAATCTGCCGCCGGGCATGAAGCTGCCGTTCTGATGAAAGAGCCGAATAGCCTCGAAGAACTGATCGAGGCATTGCGTTGCCTACCGGGCGTTGGGCCCAAGTCGGCGCAGCGCATGGCGTATCACCTGTTGCAGCGGGACCCGCGCGGCGCTGAGCGTCTGTCCGGTGCGCTGTCCGGCGCGCTGACTAATTTGCGTCGTTGTTCACGCTGCAATACTTTCACCGAAGAAGAAGTTTGCGCGCGCTGCGCTTCGCCCAAGCGCAATCCTGCTCAACTGTGTGTTGTCGAAATGCCCATCGATATGAATGTGATGGAGCAGACCCACGCCTACAATGGCCTTTACTATGTGCTGATGGGACGTCTATCCCCATTGGATGGTATCGGGCCGCGTGAGTTGAAGCTTGAACAGTTGATTGCGCGTGCCAGTGATGGGCAAGTACAGGAAGTCATCATGGCCACTAATTTCACCAACGAAGGCGAGGCTACCGCGCATTACGTTTCAGAACTGATGCGCGCCCGTGGCCTCAAGGTCAGCCGGATTGCCCGCGGTGTGCCGGTCGGTGGCGAGCTTGAGTTTACCGATGCAGGGACGGTTGCCCAGGCCTTTATCGAACGCAGGGAATACTGACAAGGCGCACCGACATGCCACGATTATCGCAAGTCATTGTTTTGATGCGTCGGCATGGAGTGCTGGCTTTTTGTTTGATAGCCCTTGTCTCCTTAGGTGGCTGTGCTGCGAAGCGAATGACATTTGCTCAGGAAATGCGCATCCGCAATGTGGCGGTGATCAATCTGGTGCCTGAGCAGGCAACTTTCGACCTGATTGGATTGACAGCGCTTCAGAACGAGCGCGAGACGATCAATATGGATGGACGTATTGGCGACACCATCAATACGTTCGTTCCCCGACTGATCGAGAAGTCTCATTTGCCGTGGCAGTTGAAATCGATTACCTATGATCGTGCCCAACTGTATAACCTGCTTACTGCAGGTGTGGTGGAGGGCGGGGTGGTTGCCGTCTACCATGAAGAGCGACTCAAAAAGCCGATTGCCGAGTTAGCAAAAGCCAATGGTCTGGACGCCTGCATCGTTATTACTACGGCACGCAATGATCGCTTGCAGAACGATGGTGATTCGGCCTTGCCGCTGACCTTTCCCTTATTGTTGATGGCCTCTAATCACTTTCAGCCTGATGGTGTGGGTGTATGGATGCGCTCGACTGGGAGTGCTAGTGATAAGAAAGCCTATGTTCACGCCAATATTGCTGTCAGCGTGATCGATGTTAAAGGTGCGCTGTTGGTACGATCAGCTGCCGCTGACGATGCGCGTACGATTGATGCATCCGCTTATGGCATCACTACTGTGTCGAAAAATAACTTGCGCCCTCAGGTTTTGGATCGTTTGAGGCCTGACATCATCGAGCAACTCCAAGGTGCACTTAAGCGCCGCTTCGCCAAACTGGGAATCGTCTAGTTACTCGCTATGTCGAATACGGCCTCTACACACAAGCCTTTGCAGGGCGTAAAGGTGATTGAGCTCGGTACTCTGATTGCCGGCCCTTTCTGCTCCCGCATCCTCGCCGAGTTCGGTGCCGAAGTCATCAAGATCGAAACGCCGGGTGAGGGCGATCCACTGCGCAGTTGGCGCAAGGTGTATGAGGGAACATCGCTTTGGTGGTATCTGCAGGCACGCAATAAACAATCACTGACGCTCAACCTCAAGCAGCCTGAAGCGGTTGAAATCCTGAAAAAGCTGGTCGCAGAGGCCAGTATCGTGGTCGAAAATTTCCGCCCCGGTGTGCTCGAAAAACTGGGTGTTGGCTGGGATGTGTTGTCAGCGATTAATCCGGGACTGGTCATGGTGCGGTTGTCCGGCTTTGGGCAGACTGGCCCGATGGCGCAGCAGCCAGGCTTTGGAGCCATTGGTGAGTCTATGGGCGGCTTGCGCTATGTCACCGGATTTGCAGATCGACCACCAGTCAAGACCGGTGTGTCCATCGGCGATTCGATCGCCGCCTTGTGGGCTGCTATTGGTGCACTGATGGCGCTGCGTCACAAAGAGGTGAATGGCGGCAAGGGGCAGGTGGTGGATGTGGCCTTGTATGAGGCCGTGTTTGCCATGATGGAAAGTCTGGTCCCAGAGTTTGATGTGTTTGGTTTTGTCCGGGAGCGCACCGGCAATGTCATGCCTGGTATCACTCCATCCAATACGCATACAACCAAAGACGGCAAGCATTTGATCGTTGGCGCTAACGGTGATGCCATCTTCCGCCGCTGCATGGAGGTCATGGGGCGTTCGGATCTCGCGGCTGATCCAGTGCTACAGACCAATGCTGGCCGAGATACCCGTGCAACAGAACTGTATGGGGTCATTGACGACTGGGTGGCGCGTCACGATGAAGTTGATGTGCTCAAGTTGCTGGGGGATGCAGGTGTCCCTGCCAGTCGTATCTACTCGGTCGAGGATATGTTTGGCGATCCCCAGTTTTTGGCGCGCGAAATGTTGAAGTCAGCGCAATTGCCAGATGGCAAGCCGTTCCGCATGCCCGGCATTGTGCCTAAGCTGACTGAGACACCTGGTGAAGTGCTTCATATCGGCCCTGCCTTGGGTGCCGATACTGAAGCTATTCTCACCAGTTTGGGCTACAGCACGGAAGATGTTGCTGATCTGCGTCAAAAAGGCATCATTTAGTTCATACATTCCCCTATTGAAGACTTTAATCCTGAGGTGGCATAGGTTAAGATAGCGCACTAAGGTTATGGTTTGATTTTTGCGCAAGACCAAGTTTCTGTTCTTCATTTCAGGGGTGACTCCATGAGTTGTGACGAGAAAGTAGATTGCGGTCGGCGCCGTCTGCTGGTGGCGACTGCCGCCATCGGGGGTGTGGGCGGTGCAGTTGTAGCAACGCCGTTTGTGTCCAGCATGCTGCCGTCAGAGCGTGCCAAGGCCGCAGGCGCGCCAGTTGAGGTCGATATTTCCAAGCTTGAGCCTGGTCAGATGATGACTGTCGAGTGGCGTGGGAAGCCTGTCTGGATCATCAACCGTACCGACGAGCAACTCGCGTCGCTGAAGAAGGTTGAAGGCGAGGTCAGTGATCCTAAGTCCGAAAAGAACATGCAGCCCAAGTACTGCCAGAACGAAACCCGTTCGATCAAGCCAAATGTGCTGGTGGCGGTTGGTATCTGCACCCATCTTGGATGTTCACCCACTGACAAGTTCAAGACCGGAGACGAAAGTGGTCTTGGCGCAACGTGGCCCGGTGGCTTTATCTGTCCGTGCCATGGTTCCACGTTCGATATGGCTGGTCGGGTCTACAAGAGCAAGCCCGCCCCTGACAACCTCGAAGTTCCGCCGCATATGTACGTGAGTGACAGCAAGATCGTCATCGGCGAAGAAAAGAAGGGAGCCTAAGCAATGGCTGGAAGCGAGAATAAATATAAGTCGGATGGTTCCTTGGCGGGCGCTGCGCTGGAATGGGTAGATGCCCGTTTCCCCGCCACGTCGTTGTGGAAGGAACACCTCTCCGAGTATTACGCCCCAAAGAATTTCAATTTCTGGTACTTCTTCGGTTCGCTCGCACTATTGGTGCTAGTGCTGCAGATCGTGACCGGTATTTTCCTTGTCATGCACTTCAAGCCGGATGCATCGCTAAATGCTTCTGGTGTACCGGTGGCATTTGCCTCGGTTGAATACATCATGCGTGACGTGCCGTGGGGTTGGCTGGTCCGTTACATGCATTCGACGGGTGCTTCGGCATTCTTTGTCGTCGTTTATCTGCATATGTTCCGCGGTCTTTTGTACGGTTCTTACCGTAAACCACGCGAACTGATCTGGATCTTTGGTCTTTTGATCTTCCTGTGTCTCATGGGTGAAGCTTTCTTCGGCTATCTGCTGCCATGGGGGCAAATGTCCTTCTGGGGTGCGCAGGTAATCGTGAATCTCTTCTCTGCGATTCCAGTGATCGGCCCTGATCTGTCAATCTGGCTGCGTGGTGACTTTGTGGTTGGCGATGCAACGCTCAATCGCTTCTTCTCCTTCCACGTCATTGCCATGCCGCTGGTGTTGCTCGGTCTGGTGGCTGCGCACATCATCGCCCTTCACGAAGTCGGCTCCAATAATCCGGACGGCGTTGAGATCAAGAAGCACAAGGACAGCAACGGCATTCCGCTCGACGGCATTCCGTTCCACCCGTACTACACCGTCAAGGACATCGTAGGCGTGGTCGTCTTCCTGATTGTGTTCTCTGCAATCGTGTTCTTCATGCCGGAGTTCGGGGGCTACTTCCTTGAATACAACAACTTCGTCCCGGCTGATCCGCTGAAGACCCCGCCGCACATTGCACCGGTCTGGTATTTCACACCGTTCTATTCGATTCTACGTGCAGTGACATCGGACTTCGTTCCGTTCCTGTGGCTCTTCCTAGCCTTGGTGGGTTGGTTGTGCGTGCGTCCTTCACGTCTGCCCTTGATCGTTAAGCTGGGTTATCTCGGCTTTGTTGGTGCTATGTTCATCCTTCTCGGTGTTCCAGCTGTGCTGGCTAGCTGGGTGGGCATCAAGCTTACGTCGATCCTCTTTGTCGGCCTAGAAGCCAAGTTCTGGGGCGTAGTCGCGATGGGTGGTTCTGTCGTGATTATCGGTGCCTTGCCTTGGCTGGATCACAGCCCGGTCAAGTCCATCCGCTACAAAGGTTCGCTTTATAAAGCCATCCTTACAGTGTTCGTAGTTGCTTTCTTTATCTTGGGCTATCTCGGTGTGCTCGCACCAACCCCAATGCGTACCCTTGTCTCGCAGATTTGCTCGCTGATTTATTTCGCGTTCTTCCTGCTGATGCCTTGGTATAGCAAGATCGATAAATGCAAGCCTGAACCGGAAAGGGTGACTGGATAATGAAAAAGATTCTGACCACACTGCTGTTCGTGCCGGTCCTCGCTTTTGCGGGTGGTGCCGAGCTGCATCTGGATCGTGCGCCAAACAAGCGTAATGACGTTGCTGCGCTGCAGCATGGTGCAAAGCTCTTTGTGAACTACTGTTTGAACTGCCATTCGGCCTCCTACATGCGCTATAACCGCCTGCAGGATATCGGTCTGAATGACCAGCAGATCAAGGATAACCTATTGTTTACAGCGGAAAAAGTGGGTGAGCCCATGCGTATCGCCATGCAGCAGGGTGATGCCAAGGTCTGGTTCGGTGCTGCCCCTCCTGATCTGACCATCGTTGCCCGCTCCCGTGCATCGGCGTTTGGCAGCGGGCCCGACTGGCTGTATACTTACCTTCGTTCCTTCTACCGCGACGAAAGTCGACCAACGGGTTGGAATAACACCGTGTTTGAAAATGTCGGCATGCCGCACGCCCTGTATGAGCTTCAGGGCATTCAGGTCAAGGACGAACACGGCAAGCTGAGCTTGGCGACCCCGGGCAAGATGACGGCAGAAGAATACGATACCGCCATCGCTGATCTGGTCGCTTATATGCAATACATGGGTGAGCCGGTTAGCGAGTTCCGCAAGAGTCTCGGCGCCATGGTTATTGCTTTTCTGGCTGTTCTGCTAGTTTTCGCCTACGCCTTGAAGCGCGAATTCTGGAAAGACATCCACTAATCAACGGAATTTCATCAGAGAAACTATGGGGCATCGCGAAGTTAGCGCATCATCTGTCCGTCGTGTTGTTCGCGACGCCGATTATTCCTGGGGTACCAGCGCCATGATGAATCTGTATTCGGGTACCACTGACCCGTTCAGCCATCGCTGCCGTATCGTCCTCTTCGAAAAGCAGATGGACTTCCAGGTCATCGACGTTGACTTGTTCAACAAGCCGGAAGACATCGCCGTCATTAACCCGTACAACCGGGTGCCGGTGCTCGTCGATCGCGATCTCATCCTGTATGAGGCCAACATCATCAACGAGTACATCGACGAGCGTTTCCCTCATCCGCAGTTGATGCCGCCAGATCCCATCATGCGTGCCCGTGCCCGCCAGCTCCTGTTCACCATGGAGCAGGAACTGTTCAGCCATATTGATGCACTTGAAAAGAACCTCAAGACCGCTGACAAGGCACGCCAGCACATTCGCGAACGCCTGACTGAACTGGCTCCGCTGTTCAATAAGCAAAAGCACATGCTGGGTGAGGATTTCTCCATGCTCGACGTTGCTGTGGCTCCGCTGCTCTGGCGTCTTGATCATTACGGTGTGGAGCTGCCAAAGACGGCTGCGCCACTGCAAAAATACGCTGAGCGTATTTTCAGTCGCCAAGGTTTCATTGACGCACTGACGCCCTCCGAAAAGGTCATGCGCCGCTAAGGCAAAACAAAACGGCTGCTTCGGCAGCCGTTTTGCATTCAATCCCTATGATTGAACTTCCCACCTGCTTTGAAGACAGACAGTTATGATCTCCACCAAGCCTTATCTCATCCGTGCCCTTTGGCAATGGTGCATCGACCAAGGGCAGACCCCGCATATTGTTGTTGATGTGGATGAGCACACCCAAGTGCCTGCCGGCTATGTCAAAGATGGTCAGATCACCCTCAATATCGGTGTGGATGCCAGCCATCAGCTTGATATTGGGAATGAGTTCATTGCCTTTCAGGCCCGTTTTGGCGGGGTTGCCCAACAGATATTCGTGCCCATCGAGCGCGTGGCCGCTATTTATGCACGCGAAAGCAACGAAGGTATGGGCTTTGAGGTGACTGAGGTTGAGTCCGCGAATGCGGATGATGTGAGTAGTGCCGAAACGCCAAGCGAGCCTCGCTTATCCTCGGTCTCAACCGATACGCAGTCGCCGGATGACGAGCCCACACCGCCAAGTGGCGGATCGCGCCCGCGTTTTACGGTGGTGAAGTAAGTCGGTTGCAGCCCGCGAGATGAGTCCTTTTATCGCCCGCCATCTGGGCAGCGGGTTAAGTGCTCATCTAGTCAATGCAGCACTGACCTCGACACAAGTGCTGTTATGCCTCATCGTGCTTTCTCCATTGCTCTATCGCTTTAGCATTGGCAAGCATGAAGATTGGCTGCTTCCCTGGGTCTGGATGACTCCTGCAATCGCTGGCAGGTTATGCATCGTCGGCCTATTCATGACGTTCTGCTTTGGTATCGGTACTTGGGCCATTGCCCACCATAATCCAGCCGCATCGAAGCGTAAACCGCTGGAGTGAGTTAACCTGGATATTGAGTGTTTCGACTGGCTTGGCGTCCCGTGGTGGAATCGAACCACCAATTGACCCTTAGGAGGGGCCGGTTATATCCATTTAACTAACGGGACCTGAGTAACGCGCTACATCTTGGCGTGCTTCCTCATGCATAAGGCCAGCTTTGCACTGGCCCGGCGCGCATTATATCCCGTTGCCTTGCCTGCTTATCCAGCACGGCCCCGTATAATTGGAGCCTTCTTCTTGCTGCAAGCCCAACGCCATGCGCAAACTCGCTCAATTTATCCTGCAGTTATTGACGGTCACAATGTCGGCTGTGGTTGCTTCGGCACATGCGGGTGAGGTGCCTACAGTTGGCACGGCTGCGCCGGGATTCACGTTGAAGGACCAAAACACCAAAGTGCAGACTTTGGCCGACTATCGTGGCAAATGGGTGGTGCTGTATTTCTACCCTAAGGACGATACGCCGGGCTGTACCGAGCAGGCCTGCAAGTTCCGCGATGACTTAGCGCAACTGACACAACTGGGCGCTCAAGTGCTGGGTATCAGCGTAGATGACTCTGCCTCGCATGCCAAGTTTGCGGCCAAGTACAACCTGCCTTTCCCGTTATTGGCGGATGAGGGCGGTGTAGTGGCGAAGTCATATGGTGCATTTTCTGACTGGGGCGTTTTTACCTACGCCAAGCGTTATACCTTTTTGATTGACCCAAAGGGCTTGATCGCCAAGCGCTATCTGAAGGTTGATACCTCGAAACATTCCGCCGACATCATTGCGGACCTGAAACAATTGCAAAAGAACTAAATGCCTCTTCTCTCGCTCTCTAATGCTTGTCTCGCCTTCGGGCACGTTGCACTGCTTGACCACGCCGATCTGCAGATTGATGACGGCGAGAAGATCGCCCTGATCGGGCGCAATGGTAGCGGCAAGTCCAGCTTGCTGCGTTCTCTGCTCGGTGAGTCCGCGCTGGATGATGGCCAGGTCTGGCGTGCAAATTCGCTGGGTGTGGCGTATGTGCCGCAAGAGCCATTGTTCGAGCCAGAAGCCAAACTGTTTGATGTGGTCGCATCAGGCATGGGGGAGGCCGCACGTCTGCTGGTTGATTACCACGCCGCCACACATCGTGTGGCCCATGACGACTCGATGGAGGCCATCGAGCACATGATGGAACTGCAATCGCAGTTGGAAGCGGTGGATGGCTGGAATATGAATACCAAGGTCGAGCAGATGCTGGGCCTGCTAGAGCTGGATGGCGATGTGGCCGTGGGTACGCTCTCTGGTGGTGGCATCAAGCGTGTGGCATTGGCGCGTGCGCTGGTGGGTGATCCTGATTTACTGCTGCTTGATGAGCCAACTAATCACCTCGACCTGGCTGGGATTTTGTGGCTGGAAGAGCTAATTAAGAACTTCTCGGGCGCAGTGATGGTGATCACCCATGACCGCAGCTTCCTAGACAGTGTGGCGACAAGGATTGTCGAGCTGGATCGCGGCAAACTGGCCAGCTTCCCCGGTAGCTTTGCCGAGTATCTGGTACGCAAGGAGCAAATGCTGGCCGATGAGTCGGTGGCAAATGCCAAGTTCGACAAGATGCTGGCGGCAGAAGAGGTGTGGATACGCCAGGGCGTTAAAGCACGTCGTACGCGTAACGAAGGGCGCGTATTGCGATTAGAGCAGCTGCGCCGTGAGCGTAGCGAGCGCCGCGAACGTCAGGGCAAGGTCAATCTAGAGCTGGCCCGTGGTGATCAGTCAGGCAAATTGGTAGCTGAGCTTGAGAACGTCAACAAGTCCTATGGCGACCGCTTTATCGTGCGCAACTTCAGCACACGCATACAGCGAGGCGACAAGATTGGTTTGATCGGTCATAACGGTGCTGGTAAGACAACGCTGCTTAAGCTTGTGCTGGGTCAGTTGGACGCGGATTCAGGCCGGGTTCAGATGGGGACCAAGGTTGAGGTTGCGTATTTTGACCAGTTCCGTGATCAGCTCGACCCCGAAGCTGCGATTGTTGATGTGATTTCGCCAGGCTCGGATTACGTTGAAATTAACGGCAAGAAAAAGCACGTCATCAGTTATCTGGAAGACTTCTTGTTCGCCCCGCAACGTGCCCGTTCACCGGTACGTACCTTGTCGGGGGGGGAGCGCAATCGTCTCTTACTGGCCCGCTTGTTTGCCAAGCCAGCGAATGTACTGGTGCTGGATGAGCCGACCAACGACTTGGATATCGAGACGCTCGAGCTACTTGAAGAGCTGTTGCAGGAATACACCGGCACACTCTTCCTCGTCAGCCATGACCGCCGTTTCCTAGACAACGTTGTCACGCAAACCATTGTGGCTGAGGGTAATGGGCGCTGGGCTGAATACGTTGGCGGTTATGAAGACTGGTTGCGCCAGCGTCCGGAAGGCGGCCTGAATGCGAACGTTGAAATTGAAAAGCCACTGGCAGCCGAACAGTCAGTTAAGGCGGTGTCTGATGCCGCTGCCAAGCCAGCAGCTAAGCAGGGAAAGAGCAAGCTGAGTTTCAAGGAGCAAAAGGAGCTGAGCGAACTGCCGGAAAAGATTGCAGGCCTAGAAACATCGATTGCAGGCTATCAAACCAAGTTGGCTGATCCCGCCATCTATCAAAGTGGTGGGGAAGCAACCAAGATTCAGGGCTTACTGGAAGGCGCGGAAGCCGAATTGCTGGAAGCCTTGGAGCGCTGGGAAGTGCTGGAAGCCCGCAACGTCTAAGCGTTGCGGAGGCTTCAGAGGTTGAAAATCTTCTGGTAAGAAGCGATCCCGCTGGCACTGATCGCGTTGAGCCGGTTATTGGCCTGCTCCGTAGAGCGCCGCATAATCTCAATAAGGTTTTGCTGATTCGCCTGCTGGCTTTCCAGATTTCGTACCTGGGTGTTCAGCGTACCAATGGAGCGGTTCACGTTGCTGGTGTTTTGCAGCTGGCGTGATGTTGATTGCTCTACCTGTTGGCCAGCCGCTGACAAGGTGTCGCTGACCTGTTGCGGGGCACTTTGCAGTGCTTGCTCAAATTTCTGCTTGTCTAGGCTCAGCGTGCCGTCCTGATTGGTGGTGATCCCAATCGCACTCAGCGCTTTGCTGTTGCTACGATCAAGCGAGCGAGTGACTTCGTTGGCGGCAATTCGCGCACGGCTATCCGTGGCTAATGCACCTTCCGTTTCGCCATCGCCATTGATCGCGCGGTTGGCAACAGTGCGTGACGAGTTGAAGGCAGAGACAAAGTTTTGCGCTGCTTTTGTGGCCTCTTCTGCTGTATCCGTATTGGTCGCGTCAGTCAGTGCCTTGCTACTGCTTTGCAGTTCAGCGACCGCTGACTTGATTTGTCCGAAGGCTGACAAACGTACTTGCGCTGATTCACGCTGCTGGCTAAGTCGCTCAGTGGCCTGACCAAGCGCCTTGCTGATCGCATCGCTGCCGCTGGCCGCGCGCGTTCGGGCCGTCTGACCGATGGCATCGGCAGAGGTATAGGCGCTTAGTGAACTCGCAAGGTCGCTAATATTCAAGGGGCGTTCTGGATCAATGGGTTAGTTCGTCATAACACTATAGCAAGCGAGATCCTATCCTGCTTGGTTTTGTCCTAGCTTTTGGGTGGGCCTTCGATGCCAAGCTTTTTGAACAAGGTCTCATGGTTGATGTGCAGGAGCTCGGTAATGGCCTTGTAGTCGTCGGGTAGGGCAGCATCATCCCAACCGTTGGCCGAGTGGCGAGCCAAATCGACGGCCAAACGCACATTCAATTCACGTTGGGTTTCCTCTTCGTCGCCATGATTCATCATGCTGATCAACAGCGTTGGCAAATGCCAAGTCCGAGCCAGATCGATCTGCAGGTCATGCAGAGCAATGCCATAAACCTCATGCTGCGCGTTGATGCTGCGCAAGTGCTTGTCGGCGTTCTGCTTTTCTCGTACTTGCAGTGCCAAGGTCGGGGCAAAGCTCCACATCAGCAGTTCGGCCGTGTCGTGGAGCAGGGCAGCGACAGTGATCTCATCGACGTCCAGATCCTTGCGCATCAAGCCCCAGTCACGTGCCCAGCCGGCGGCCTGGCGTGAGCGCTTGATCACGCGGAGCAGCCATAGGAGGGCTTTGGGGTGTTCCTTTAACTGATCTTCAACCAGCGGAATGTGCTCGAAGTCGCGGAAAAATGGCTCCATGCCGATCATGACGAGCGCACGTTCGATGGTCGTGATGTCGGTCGCCTGCCGCTTGCTGCGCTTGCTTTCAATGTATGCAAGTACGCGAAGGGCCATCAGCGGGTCGCCGAGGATGATGGTCGACAGCGTGCGCGCGTTGATACTCGAGGCACGTTCGCGCAGTTTGTCGAGCTCCTGGACGGTATGTCGCAGTACTGGGATGTCGGCCTCGCCGAAGTACATTACCCAGCTGTCTAGATCAGGAAAAGGCGATTTGATCATCTTGTCTTGATTAATAAAGGATTTATCGGTTATGTGCATTGATTTTGCACGTGTTTTTGAAGTTTGACAGAAAAATTGTCGATACATGTTGCAATGCAGAGCTGCATCCCCAGCCTAATTGTGCCGATTGGTTGCCCTCTTGCTGGCGAAAGCGCCTAAATCCTTGTGCTGCCGGGCATATCTGGTTATAATCGCGGGCTTTCCACCTTGCTCTACCCGTACGCATGCGGGGGGGCTCACTATCCAAAAGGAGTTTTCATGCGCCATTATGAAGTTGTATTCATCGTCCACCCGGACCAGTCCGAACAGGTCCCGGCGATGATTGAGCGTTACAAGACGCTCGTGACCTCCCATGCAGGTCAAATCCACCGTCTGGAAGACTGGGGCCGTCGTCAACTGGCTTACCCGATCCAGAAGGTGCACAAGGCTCACTACGTGCTGATGAACATCGAAGTCGACGGCGCTACGCTGGTTGAGCTTGAGACCGCATTCAAGTTTAACGATGCAGTGCTGCGTCACCTCACCATCAAGATGGACAAGGCTGTTACCGTTCCGTCGCCGATGATGAAGGAAGAAAAGTCCAAGTCGCTGACACCTGCTGCTGAAACCAAGCCGGAGGCAGCCGCTACTGCAGAATGAAGCAATGACGGACGGGACGCCTCGTAATCTGCTTATCCTCGATGGGCAGGTCATTGAAAGAGGTGCCGTTCGCTACACCCCGGCTGGCGTGCCAGTGATTGAGTTCAAGCTGCAACATGAGTCTGAACAAATCGAAGCGGGGAGCAAGCGTAAAGTGGATTGTGAAATGGCCTGTGTTGCACTTGGGTCGCTGGCAACTCTACTCTCTGGCATGAATGCCGGCAGCTTGTGTAGCGCAACGGGATTTCTCGCCGCCAAAAGCCTCAAGAACAGAAGCCTGGTACTGCACGTAACCTCGATCGAATTCAAGGAAGGAATTAATCATGGCATTTAAGCCGAAGAATGGCGCAAACAAGCGTAAGGACGACAAAGGTCGCAGCATGTTCAAGCGCCGCAAGTTCTGCCGCTTCACCGCAGAAAAGATTGAACAAGTCGATTACAAGGATGTGGACATCCTGAAAGACTTCATCACCGAAAACGCCAAGATCATGCCGGCACGTATCACCGGCACCAAGACTGGCTATCAACGTCAACTGTCGACCGCCATCAAGCGCGCCCGTTTCCTGGCCCTGATGCCGTACACCGACCTGCACCAATAAGCGGAGGACTGAACCATGCAAATTATTCTGATGGAAAAAGTGGTTAACCTTGGCGGCTTGGGCGATGTGGTTAAGGTCAAGGATGGCTACGCTCGTAACTTCTTGATCCCGCAAGGCAAGGCTAAGCGTGTTACTCCGGAAAATCTGGCTCACTTCGAAGCCCGTCGTGCCGAGCTGGAAAAGCTGGCTGCTGAAAAGCTGGCCGCTGCTCAAGCTGAAGCCGCCAAGGTTGAAGGTCAGGTTGTCACAATCGCTCGTAAGGCCGGTGTTGATGGCCGCCTGTTCGGTTCCGTCAGCACTGCTGACGTGGCTGAAGCGCTGAGCGCCAAGGGCACCAAGATCGACAAGGCTGCAGTTCGCCTGCCGAATGGTCCGCTGAAGACCATCGGCGAAACCGCTGTTGAAATCGCGCTGCACACCGATGTGTTGGTGAGCGTGACCGTGACTGTGGTGGCCGAGCAGTAATCTGCCTAAGCTGTAGTTGAAAAGAGCCGCCTTGAGCGGCTCTTTTCTTTTGTGGATTCGGTTTTGTGGATCGCGGCTTCGATTGTTTGTTTTCGATTTTGAAGCCAATACCCTTGTGGCATCATCTGCACTATGTCTAGAAAGAAAGCTCCCTCACTGCCCAGCCGTAATGGCCCTCGGCTGCGTATTCTGTTCAGCGAAATGACCGCGTTGGGCCCGGGCCGTGCCGAGCTGCTGGAGCGTATTGCACGGACGGGGTCGATCTCTGCTGCCGCGCGTGAAATGGGCATGTCATATCGGCGTGCTTGGCTGCTGGTGGAGGCAACCAATGCTGCCTTTGTCGAACCCTTGGTGACCACCAATACGGGGGGGAGTCGCGGCGGTGGAGCCCAACTCACCGAGTTTGGCATGAACATGCTGGCACGCTATCGCGCTATGGAGTTGAAGGCGGCGCAGGCCTTGTCGGCAGACTTTGCTGAGTTCAGTCGTTACATGCAGCCACCCGCAGATATTATTTCTGACGCCTCGGCGTAGGCTTACTCCATGGGCGCAACGCCCTTGATCTGCGCATAGACCTGTTGCCCCGGTTGCAAACGCAGGGCGCGAGCAGAGCGGGTGGTGATGCGCGAGAGCAGCGCGGGCCCTTCGTTCAGCGTCAGGCGCACCAGCGTTCGTCCGGGCGCCGTTTCTTCTAAGGTGGCAATTTCCGTTTGCAGTGTGTTTAGTATGCTGCTTTCACGCACCCCTGGATCGAGACTCAGGCTAACGTCACGTGCCAGCAGTCGTAGTCTTACCTGGCTACCAATCGGACGATTGATGTAACGCACCCACAGTCGATGCGCACCGATGCTGACTTGCGTCAGGTAGTCATTGGTGTCGTGCAACTCGATTGTGCCAACGAGCAGCGTAAATACGCCTTCCTCTTGGCTCAATGGATGCAGCAGCGCAGGGAAGATATCGATGGCGCCGCCTGATCGGATGACACGGCCTTCGCCAAGTTGCACGATGTAATCTGCAAGCCGCGCCACTTCTTCTGGGGCGTGGCTTACATAGACAACGGGGATATCAAGCTGCTGGTGCAGCTGATCGAGATAGGGCAAAAGCTCGGCTTTGCGTTGCGCATCCAAAGCAGCAAGCGGCTCATCGAGCAGCAACATCTTGGGGGCTGAAAACAATGCACGCGCGATGCCGACACGTTGCTTTTCCCCGCCAGACAGCGCGTCCGTCCTTCGTTGTAGCAGATGACTTATTCCGAGCAGTTCAATCAGATTATCCGTACCACTGGCCTTGCTGCGGCTGCGCTTTGCGCCATAGTCAAGGTTCTGTTGCACGCTTAGGTGGGGAAACAGTGCGGCATCCTGAAACACCATACCAACAGGGCGCCGATGCGGCGGCATAAAGTGTGATGCGTCCTGCCAGACCTCACCATTAACGATCAGCTTGCCGTACTGTGGTTTGAGCAATCCGGCAATGCAGCGCAGCAGAGTGCTTTTACCCGAGCCTGAGGGGCCGAATAAGGCAGTGACGCCACGACTTGGGAGCACAATGTGTGTTTCAAGCGAGAAGCCCGGTAATGCGAGGTGGAAGTCGGCCTCAATCATGCTGCCGGGGCTTTCTTCTTGGTCGGGTTAAGCGTGTAGAGCAGGAAGAGGACGATAAATGAGAATACCAGCATGAGCGCGGCCAGACGATGGGCCTCGCTGTACTCAAGCGCTTCTACATAGTCATAAATCTGCACCGACACGACGCGTGTCTTGTCGGGGATGTTGCCGCCGATCATGAGAACGACACCAAACTCGCCGACCGTATGCGCAAAGCCGAGCACCGCTGCGGTGAGGAAGCCCGGCTTGGCTAGCGGCACGGCAACGGTAAAAAAACGGTCTAGCGGGCTTGCTCTGAGCGTTGCAGCGGCTTCATACATGCGCTCGTCGATGGCTTCAAACGCGTTCTGCAATGGCTGAACGACGAATGGTAGTGAGTAAATACAGGAAGCTAATAGCAAGCCACCAAAGGAGAAGGGTAGGCGGCCGATCCCCAGTTGATCCATCAGCTGGCCCAGCGGTCCGTTGGGGCCCATGAAAACCAAAAGATAAAAGCCGATCACACTCGGTGGTAGTACGAGCGGCATTGCCACCAGCGAAACGAACAACGGCTTGGTGCGCGATGTTGTGCGCGACAACCACCAAGCAACGGGTGTGCCGAACAGGATAAGCAACAGGGTTGTGAGGCTGGCTAGCTCAAGGGTGAGGCGAATGGCCGACCAGTCCTGGGGGGTGAAGTTCATGGCGCAATTGTAGCGACAGACAGCGTGTGGAACTTAAAAGGCTTTCAGCGCCGACTGTAAGTCAGTCGACGACCGTACGATACCGGTCGCCGAGAGGGGCTCAAAGGCTATAACCGTAGCTCAGGATAATGTCCTTGGCCGTCTTGTTGCTCCTCAGGAACTCAAGGAAGGCAGCTGCAGCCTTGTTGTCCTTACCCTTGTTGAGCAGCACGGCATCCTGACGGATAGGGGAGTACAGCTTCTCCGGCACAATCCATGAAGAGCCTTCAATCTTCCCATCCTTAAGCACCTGCGACAGCGCAACAAAGCCGAGCAGGGCATTGCCTGTGGCAACAAACTGGTGTGTCTGTGCAATGTTTTCGCCCACCACCAGCTTGGGTTGCACTACCTCATAGGCACCCAATGCCTTCAGCGTTTCCACAGCGGCGGCACCATAGGGCGCAACCTTCGGGTTGGCAATTGAGAGATGGTCAAAGCCACCGCGCTTAAGCACATCACCATTGGCATCTACGATGGCCGGCTTAGGTGACCACAACACCAGCTTGCCGATTGCATACGTAAAGCGTTTGCCAGTGACTGACTGTGCTTCTTTTTCCAGCTTGGCTGGGGTTTCATCATCCGCAGAAAGCAGGATGTCGAACGGTGCACCGTTCACGATCTGTGCGTAGAACTTGCCAGTTGCACCTGTGGCGATGATAGCTTTGTGTCCGGTCCGCTTTTCGAATTCAGCAGCGATTTTGTGTGCTGGTGCCGCAAAGTTGGCAGCAACTGCAACATAGGTTTCGTCAGCATTCGCGTGCGTTATGTAAGCAGCCAGTACCAAGGTCGTCAGTAAAGTTTTCATGCGGTTTCCCGTGTGAAATCACAGTGGTTGTTATGAAGGCTAATTGTATCTTTTGGGATATAGCGAGGTAGGGGCTACTTATGTCAATGCCTTGTCTGTATATGTTTATTTTGGATTTTCCACAAATCACTTTATGGGCGCGATCATCCGGCTCGGTATATCTAAAAGGGAATAACGGTGACTATACGTAATTTAGAAAAAGCTGACAAGGCCGTAATGGCAAAGAGCTAATCTTGCATCATCTGACGTATGCTCTTAACTCACGCCGACTCTCTTTGTTCACATGTTTATTCGTCAGCTCAAATATCTGGTCACGCTTGCTGAGGTACGCCATTTTGCGCGCGCAGCCGAGCGCTGCCACGTGTCTCAGCCTGCTTTATCCACGGCCATTCGTAATCTGGAAAAGGAGCTAGATCTCCATCTCGTCAGGCGCGGACGTCGCTACGAGGGGCTGACTGATGAAGGGGAGAAGGTGGTTGGTTGGGCGCAACATTTGCTCGCCAGCTATGAGGCAATGCGCCAAGAGGCCATGAGCGCGCACAGTAATCTGAAAGGTTCACTGAGTATTGGCGCAATTCCGACCACCATGCCGGTTGTACCCTTGCTGTCTACGCCCTGTCAGGAGCAGTACGAAGGCATTGATTTCTCCATCCTTTCGCTGCCATCGCAGGAAATTGCACGGCGCCTCGACAGCTGCGAGCTCGATTTTGGAATTACGTATCTCTCGGATACAGCACTGGCAGGTTTTACCGTTCATCCGCTCTACGTCGAACGTTATGTGCTGATGACGCGCGACGACACGATGCTGAAAGGGCGTACGCATCTGGACTGGGCTGAAGTGGCTGAGTTGCCCTTGTGTCTGCTGACTAGCAATATGCAAAGCCGCCGCATCATTGATACAGCGTTTCGTCAGGCGGGGGTGATGCCGCGTGTGAAGATGGAGACGGACTCCATCTTTGGGCTGTATTCGCAAATTCGCTGCAGTAACTTAAGCGCTGTTGTGCCGCACAGCGTGCTCAGTCTGATTGAGCTGCGCCAAGAGATTTGTGTCGTACAGATCGTGCCCGAACTCTCCCGCCAGATTGGTTTGGTGGTGCGTAAGCAGAATTCCTATCCGCCGATGACCGCTGCCATGCTTGAGCTGTCACGTGGGATTGATCTGCAGAGTCGCTTTGACCGTCTGATTCAGGTGGTGTGAGTGTCCTTGCCCGAAAATGATCCGTCCCTATCGGACAAGAAAAAGCCGCCTTGTTAAACGAAGGCGGCTAAGAGGGCAGAGCAAGGGTAGAGGAAAGCTTAGTGCTGCGGGCTTGCGGTACGGGCCACGCGGATGATGTTGGGGAGCGGTGGAGGTGGCAGGATTTTGAGTGCTTCACGGACCAGTGGCAGCAGGTCGTTATTCAGCGTGCGGTGCTTGTCGTTGTATTCCAGGATCATGTGACGCATGCGGGGCTCCCAAAACTTGTCCAGATGGTTGGCAACTTCGCGCCGGGCGAGATCACGGTCGTTGTAGCTATTGAAGAAGCCGCCAATCTGGTTGGCCATTTTGATCAGACTCTCGATTTGTGTCAGATGCTGCATGTATGTCCTCGGTAGAGATATAAACCGAAACGGACTATAGCCCCAGACTGGCAGGGGCCTTGATGCGTTTGGGTTATCAAACCATCTAAGCTGGCAATCAGCCGTTGATAGAAAAAGCAGTAAGGTCTGCTGCATCTATATCAGCCGGATTTCGCCATGCAAACCGATACTCAGACCAGCGATAACAGTGAGCACATATTCGATGAGTTCAAACGCTATCTGGCGCTGTCTGATCACATGATCGCGATCAGCAGCAAGGAAGCCCTGGCCAAAACCGCTCGTATTCTTGCGATGCAAGCTGCACATTACGCTGCTAAATATGGTGATGAGCCTATGCTTGATCTGGCGACAGTGGTGCCCGTCAGCGGACTTAGTGAGGACAGTGCCGCTTTTCTACGTGATGGTGCCAAGACCTTTGTTGGGGTATTAGGCGTCGTTGCTGGCGGGTTGTTTAAGGACACGCTTGACCCCGTCCAGTAAAGCGTTAACGGGTTGTCCACAGGCTATTCACAACTCATCCACAAGCATTTTCCGAGCGCAGATGTATTCACACGCTATACATGGATACCAACAGCTTGGTCACAGAGTTATGCACAGCCTTGAGAGAGGGATGCGAGTAAACTCTGGCTAATCGTCTCGAGGGGTAGTCATGGCACAAGCGCGCGCATTTCCAAACAACAATTCAGCATCGGCATACACCAGTGATGCTCAGCTCGCGAGCCTGAAGTTGCCGCCTCATTCGATTGAGGCTGAACAATCGCTGATTGGTGGCTTGCTCCTCGATAACACCGCCTGGGATCGGATTGGTGATGTGGTCGCGGATGGTGATTTTTACCGTGACGACCATCGCCGCATCTTCCGCCACATTTCTCGTTTGATTGAGGTCGGTCGTCCTGCGGACGTGGTGACGGTATTCGAGTCAATCGAAAAGTCGAACGAGACGGATCAGACAGGCGGTCTGGGCTACCTCGCCGAGATTGCCAACAACACGCCCTCTGCGGCCAATATCCGCCGCTATGCGGAAATCGTGCGCGAGCGCTCGGTGCTGCGTAAGCTGGTCTCCGCGGGTGATGAGATCGCCGCATCGGCGCTCAACCCGGCCGGCCGTGACGTTAAGCAGATCCTCGATGAGGCTGAAGTCAAAGTGCTGGAAATTGCCGAAGCCGGCGCCCGTTCTACGGCTGGTTTTGTAGCGATTCAGCCCCTGATGGCGCAGGTGGTCGAGAAGATCGAAGAACTCTACGGCCGTGATAGCAGCGACATTACGGGCACACCGACTGGGTTTACCGACCTCGACAAAATGACGTCGGGCCTACAGCCAGGCGATATGGTGGTCGTCGCAGGCCGTCCTTCCATGGGCAAGACTGCATTCGCGCTGAATATTGCCGAATATGTGGGCGTGGAAATGAAGCTGCCCGTTGCGATTTTCAGTCTGGAAATGTCCGGGCCTCAGCTGGCCCTGCGTCTGCTCTCTTCAGTCGGTCGTATTGATCAGACTAAGTTACGCAGCGCCCGTCTGACGGATGACGACTGGGACAAGATGACCATGGCGCTGGGCAAGCTGCATGAGGCGAATATCCATATCGATGATACCGGCGCAATTAACTCGAACGATCTGCGCGCTCGCGCTCGTCGCCTGCATCGCCAGTATGGCAAGCTGGGCTTGATCGTGATCGACTATTTGCAGCTCATGACGTCGGCACGCGAAAACGAAAACCGTGCCACGGAAATCTCCGAAATCTCGCGCTCGATCAAGTCGTTGGCCAAGGAGCTGCAGGTGCCAGTGATTGCACTGTCGCAGCTCTCGCGTAAGGTGGAAGAGCGCAACGACAAGCGTCCGCTGATGAGTGACTTGCGTGAATCTGGCGCTATTGAGCAGGATGCCGACATCATCATCATGATGTACCGCGATGAGTACTACAACAAGGACAAGCCCGACAACAAGGGCATGGCCGAGGCGATTGTCGGCAAACACCGTAATGGCCCAACCGGCCCCGTGATGCTCACCTTCCTTGGCGAATACACCAAGTTCGTCAATTTTGCTGCGCCCGGCTCCTACTAAGTCTTGAGCTTGCTGAGCGCGCCGCGCTCAGCATTAGCCGCGATAGCTCAACGCCAGTGTCTTGCTCTCCTGACGCGCAAAGCTCATGAACTGGTCAGCCATCAGCGCCAGTTGTTTGCCGACCGGGTAAGCAAATACCCAGTGATGTTCAACCGGCAAACCCTCGACATCTAGGATAGTCAGGGGGTGCGGGTTTTGCTCACGGCTCAGCGTGTAACGCGAGATGATG